>NZ_JOFV01000074.1 GCF_000718325.1 Oerskovia turbata | reverse complement strand
GCAGGTTTCTCAGAATGTGCGGACGGTGGCTGCTGGGGCTGAGCAGATGGGGGCGTCGATTCGGGAGATCGCGCAGAACTCGAACGAGGCGGCGAAGGTTGCTAATCGTGCGACGGATCGTGCGGCGTCGACGAATGTGACGGTGCAGAAGCTGGGGACGAGCTCGCAGGAGATCGGTGATGTGGTGAAGGTGATCACGTCG
>NZ_JOFV01000073.1 GCF_000718325.1 Oerskovia turbata | reverse complement strand
GCAGGTTTCTCAGAATGTGCGGACGGTGGCTGCTGGGGCTGAGCAGATGGGGGCGTCGATTCGGGAGATCGCGCAGAACTCGAACGAGGCGGCGAAGGTGGCGAATCGTGCGACGGATCGTGCGGCGTCGACGAATGTGACGGTGCAGAAGCTGGGGACGAGCTCGCAGGAGATCGGTGATGTGGTGAAGGTGATCACGTCG
>NZ_JOFV01000072.1 GCF_000718325.1 Oerskovia turbata | reverse complement strand
CGCGACAGGCCGCTGATCGTGCCGTCCGGGTTGTTGACCCAGGTCTGCTTGAAGATCGGGTCCAACGCGACCTGATCCGCCTCGCACGCCACGACCAGCACCCCCTCACTCTCCCCCAACGCACACGCACCGACCTGCCCCAAGGACGTAGGAAAGTCCTGCGTGAAACAGATCGACGCAGGCATCCGCCGAAACTCCACCGACGCC
>NZ_JOFV01000071.1 GCF_000718325.1 Oerskovia turbata | reverse complement strand
GGCGTCGGTGGAGTTTCGGCGGATGCCTGCGTCGATCTGTTTCACGCAGGACTTTCCTACGTCCTTGGGGCAGGTCGGTGCGTGTGCGTTGGGGGAGAGCGAGGGGGCGCTGGTCGTGGCGTGCGAGGCGGATCAGGTCGCGTTGGACCCGATCTTCAAGCAGACCTGGGTCAACAACCCGGACGGCACGATCAGCGGCCTGTCGCG
>NZ_JOFV01000070.1 GCF_000718325.1 Oerskovia turbata | reverse complement strand
GGGGAGGTTGGAGATCTGGTGCAGGGTGGTGCGGCGTAGTCGGCGGTACAGGGCGGGGTCGTAGGCGCGGGCGTGGGCCCAGAACTCGTCCTTGGTGCGGAGGGACTCGCGGGTGCCGGCGCGGACCAGGAGCATCGAGGAGACCAGGGACACGATGTCGAGGTAGTGCAGCATGTAGCGCTTGAGGGCGCGGGGGGTGGTCGGGTTCGCGCGGGCC
>NZ_JOFV01000069.1 GCF_000718325.1 Oerskovia turbata | reverse complement strand
GGCCCGCGCGAACCCGACCACCCCCCGCGCCCTCAAGCGCTACATGCTGCACTACCTCGACATCGTGTCCCTGGTCTCCTCGATGCTCCTGGTCCGCGCAGGCACCCGCGAGTCCCTGCGCACCAAGGACGAGTTCTGGGCCCACGCCCGCGCCTACGACCCCGCCCTGTACCGCCGACTACGCCGCACCACCCTGCACCAGATCTCCAACCTCCCC
>NZ_JOFV01000068.1 GCF_000718325.1 Oerskovia turbata | reverse complement strand
GCTCAGCCTTGTGTGGACGTGAAGGACAAGGCGTGCATCGAGGAGTGTCCGGTGGACTGCATCTATGAGGGCAAGCGGTCGTTGTACATCCATCCGGACGAGTGTGTGGACTGTGGTGCGTGCGAGCCGGTGTGTCCGGTGGAGGCGATCTACTACGAGGACGACGTGCCGTCGGAGTGGAGTGACTACTACCGGGCGAACGTGGAGTTCTTCGATGATCTGGG
>NZ_JOFV01000067.1 GCF_000718325.1 Oerskovia turbata | reverse complement strand
CTATCAGCTGACGATCGCCTCGGCGGTGGAGGAGCAGACGGCGACGACGACGGAGATGTCGCGGGGGGTGCAGGAGTCGGCGACGGGTGCTTCGGAGATTGCGGGCAACATCACCGGTATCGCGACCGCGGCGCAGGACAGTGCGGCGACGATGCAGCGGATGAGCGTGGCGGTCGACGAGCTCGCGCAGATCTCGGTCGAGCTGCGCACCCGCGTCGCCCAGTTCCGGATCTGA
>NZ_JOFV01000066.1 GCF_000718325.1 Oerskovia turbata | reverse complement strand
GGACTCGACCTTGTTCTCCCCGTGGATGCCCACGACCTCGCTGTTCCAGGCGAACTCGATCTTGGGATCGGCCTTGGCCCGGTCCGCCATGATCTTCGACGCACGCAGCTCACCGCGGCGGTGGACCATGGTCACCTTGGACGCGAAACGCGTCAGGAACGTGGCCTCCTCGACCGCGGAGTCCCCACCACCGACGACCACGACGTGCTGGTCACGGAAGAAGAACCCGTCGCACGTC
>NZ_JOFV01000065.1 GCF_000718325.1 Oerskovia turbata | reverse complement strand
GACGTGCGACGGGTTCTTCTTCCGTGACCAGCACGTCGTGGTCGTCGGTGGTGGGGACTCCGCGGTCGAGGAGGCCACGTTCCTGACGCGTTTCGCGTCGAAGGTGACCATGGTCCACCGCCGCGGTGAGCTGCGTGCCTCGAAGATCATGGCGGACCGGGCCAAGGCCGATCCCAAGATCGAGTTCGCCTGGAACAGCGAGGTCGTGGGCATCCACGGGGAGAACAAGGTCGAGTCC
>NZ_JOFV01000064.1 GCF_000718325.1 Oerskovia turbata | reverse complement strand
CACTGTTGATGATCATCGTGACCATGTCGGCCGCGGTCTCACCCGTCCTGCCCAGACCCCACGTGTCGATCAACAGCTCGTAGATCGGCGCCTTGTACAACCCCTGCAACGCCGCCGCCGCGAACGTGATCACCACATAGGCCACCACGTACCAGAACGCCGCCCGCCAGATCGAGGTGTTCGACCTGAACGTCACGTTGCGCTGGGCGAAGAAGTTGATCACCTGCGCGATCAACAAC
>NZ_JOFV01000063.1 GCF_000718325.1 Oerskovia turbata | reverse complement strand
CACTGTTGATGATCATCGTGACCATGTCGGCCGCGGTCTCACCCGTCCTGCCCAGACCCCACGTGTCGATCAACAGCTCGTAGATCGGCGCCTTGTACAGGCCCTGCAACGCCGCCGCCGCGAACGTGATCACCACGTACGCCACCACGTACCAGAACGCCGCCCGCCAGATCGAGGTGTTCGACCTGAACGTCACGTTGCGCTGGGCGAAGAAGTTGATCACCTGCGCGATCAACAAC
>NZ_JOFV01000062.1 GCF_000718325.1 Oerskovia turbata | reverse complement strand
GGGGCGTGGGTCAGTAGACGAACTTCGAGGCGTCGGCCTGCAGGTCGGCGCTCATCCGGGCGAGCTCGGCGATCGAGTCGTTCATCTGCTGGATCGCCTCCGCGGTCGAGGACGCGGCCGTGGCGATGCCGGTGATGTTGCCCGCGATCTCCGAAGCACCCGTCGCCGACTCCTGCACCCCCCGCGACATCTCCGTCGTCGTCGCCGTCTGCTCCTCCACCGCCGAGGCGATCGTCAGCTGATAG
>NZ_JOFV01000061.1 GCF_000718325.1 Oerskovia turbata | reverse complement strand
GGTGGCTGTCAGTCTCAGCCGAGGAGCTGGAGCACTCCGGCGTTGGACTGGTTGGCCTGCGCGAGCATCGCGGTCCCGGCCTGGGACAGGATGTTGGTGCGCGAGTAGTTCATCATCTCCTTGGCCATGTCGACGTCGCGGATGCGCGACTCGGCAGAGGTCAGGTTCTCCGCGGCGACGTTGATGTTGGAGATCGCGTACTCCAGACGGTTCTGCGTCGCACCGAAGTTCGAACGAGCCGTCGACAC
>NZ_JOFV01000060.1 GCF_000718325.1 Oerskovia turbata | reverse complement strand
AGCTGCTACGTGCCGCAGTGGTCGCAGGAGGTGTCGGTCGCTGCGGAGAACGTGGGTGGCCAGGTGCGTCTGACGGGCACGGTCGTGAACACGACTGCTGAGGCGATGGACGTGCGCATGCTCGCGCCGGTGGGTCTGGAGGGTGTGAAGGACTCGGAGATGGTCCGGCTGGCTGCGGGGCAGACCGGTTCGTTCACGATCGACACGGGTCTGGGGTCGGTCGAGGCCGGGCAGGTCGCGTTCCGTCAGTACCGGTGGGT
>NZ_JOFV01000059.1 GCF_000718325.1 Oerskovia turbata | reverse complement strand
GAGGTAGCGCTGGGCGTCGAGGGCTGCGGAGCAGCCGGAGCCGGCCGCGGTGATGGCCTGGCGGTAGGTGTGGTCGACGGCGTCGCCGCACGCGAACACACCTTCGATGTTGGTCGCGGTGGTGCGCCCGACGACCTGGATGTAGCCCTCGTCGTCCAGGTCGATCTGACCCTTGACGAGCTCGGAGCGCGGGTCGTGACCGATCGCGACGAACAGGCCGGTCGCCTCGATCGAACGCTCCTGGCCGGTGACCGTGTCGCGCAGCGTCAGGGACTCGACCTTGTTCTCCCCGTGGATG
>NZ_JOFV01000058.1 GCF_000718325.1 Oerskovia turbata | reverse complement strand
CGCCGAGGGTCTCAAGGCTCAGGTGAACGGCTACTCGGTCGCTGCGCGTAACGCGCAGGACGGCATCAGCGTCGTGCAGGCGGCTGAAGGTGCGCTGGGCGAGTCCCAGTCGATCCTGCAGCGCATGCGTGACCTCGCGGTCCAGGCGTCCTCGGACACCAACAACGCCGACGCACGCACCGCGATCAAGTCCGAGCTCGACGAGCTCGCGAACGAGCTCACCCGCGTCGTCGACTCGACCAACTTCAACGGCATCAACCTCCTGACGGCTGCGGCCACGGACCTCACGGTCCAGGTC
>NZ_JOFV01000057.1 GCF_000718325.1 Oerskovia turbata | reverse complement strand
GGAGCGGGAGGCGACCAGGCGCACGTCGGCGCCACGACCCGCGAGCGTGTCGAGCGCCTCGTCAGCATCCAGAGCCGTGACCCACACGTCGCTCTGCTGACCATCGGTCTGCACCGTCACCTGACGCCCGTACCGCACGACGACGTCAGCACCGTTCGTGAGCGCAGAGTCACCCGCAGGAGCGATCAGGTCCTTGTCCGTGACCCGAATCCCCTCCTCGGCAAGGAGACCCTCGACCGAACCGGCGAACGTGCTCACCGTGGTGATCTCACCATCGACATCGAGCTCGACGGTCTTCTTC
>NZ_JOFV01000056.1 GCF_000718325.1 Oerskovia turbata | reverse complement strand
GACCGGCCCATGGATGGGCTGGGGGACCATTCTTCTCGCCCGTCTCACGGAGGACTCATCATGGGCTTCAGCGTCAACACGAACGTTTCTGCACTGAACACGTTCCGTAACCTGACGAACACGCAGAACAGCCAGAGCAAGTCGCTCGAGAAGCTGTCGTCGGGTCTTCGTATCAACCGTGCGGCGGACGACGCCGCGGGTCTGTCGATCGCCGAGGGTCTCAAGGCTCAGGTGAACGGCTACTCGGTCGCTGCGCGTAACGCGCAGGACGGCATCAGCGTCGTGCAGGCGGCTGAAGGTGCGCTGGG
>NZ_JOFV01000055.1 GCF_000718325.1 Oerskovia turbata | reverse complement strand
GGACCGCGATGCTCGCGCAGGCCAACCAGTCCAACGCCGGAGTGCTCCAGCTCCTCGGCTGAGACTGACAGCCACCGCTGGTCGCCCTGAGGCGACCACGCACGACGGCGCCGCACCGGACTCCCGGTGCGGCGCCGTCGTGCGTCCCGGGGACGGGTGACGGCCGGCGGCGGTCACGGTCGCGAGGAACTCACCCCCCACGAAGCAGAGGCCCCTGCCGAGAGTGGGAGGTGACCGGCCCATGGATGGGCTGGGGGACCATTCTTCTCGCCCGTCTCACGGAGGACTCATCATGGGCTTCAGCGTCAACACGAACGTTTC
>NZ_JOFV01000054.1 GCF_000718325.1 Oerskovia turbata | reverse complement strand
GGCCGACATGGTCACGATGATCATCAACAGTGCTCTATCGTTCTGGGTGTTCTTCCCGATCTTCAAGATCATCTTCAAGCGTGACCCCGAGCCCGAGCCGGCTGAGCCCGAGGCTGAGGCCGAGGGGCCTGGCCCTGCTCAGGTGGCGGGTGTGCCGGTGGCCGGGGGTGCGGGGGAGTCCTCGTCGTCGGCCCGTGCGGGCCAGGAAGTCTGAAGAGTGCGCTGATGTGCAAGCTGTTGACGATCGTCGTGCCGTGCTACAACTCTGCGGCGTACATGCACCGCAGCATCGACTCGTTGTTGGCCGGGGGCCAGCGGGTGGAGATCTT
>NZ_JOFV01000053.1 GCF_000718325.1 Oerskovia turbata | reverse complement strand
AAGATCTCCACCCGCTGGCCCCCGGCCAACAACGAGTCGATGCTGCGGTGCATGTACGCCGCAGAGTTGTAGCACGGCACGACGATCGTCAACAGCTTGGACATCAGCGCACTCTTCAGACTTCCTGGCCCGCACGGGCCGACGACGAGGACTCCCCCGCGCCCCCGGCCACCGGCACACCCGCCACCTGAGCAGGGCCAGGCCCCTCGGCCTCAGGCGCCTCGGGCTCAGCCGACTCGGGCTCGGGCTCGGGCTCGGGGTCACGCTTGAAGATGATCTTGAAGATCGGGAAGAACACCCAGAACGATAGAGCACTGTTGATGATCATCGTGACCATGTCGGCC
>NZ_JOFV01000052.1 GCF_000718325.1 Oerskovia turbata | reverse complement strand
GAAACGTTCGTGTTGACGCTGAAGCCCATGATGAGTCCTCCGTGAGACGGGCGAGAAGAATGGTCCCCCAGCCCATCCATGGGCCGGTCACCTCCCACTGTCGGCATCACGGGCACCGCCGTGAACGGGGATCGGGTGAATCGGCGCAGGACCGGCGCGCGGCGTCCGGCGCGTGCGCCGACGGACGGACACCGTCGCCCGCCACCGCGACTGATGTTGGAGATCGCGTACTCCAGACGGTTCTGCGTCGCACCGAAGTTCGAACGAGCCGTCGACACGGCCTTGAGAGCCGTGTCGATCGTCTCGATCGCGGCCTGACCGTTCGCCGCGGTGTCGACCGTCAGCGACGACCCACCACCGCCGGCAGCGATCCCAGCACCGATGATGGTCTCGAGGTCGTTGGCGGCGAGCGCGATCGTGATGGTGTTGCCGCTGCCGGCACCCTCCGCGCTGACCTGGACCGTGAGGTCCGTGGCCGCAGCCGTCAGGAGGTTGATGCCGTTGAAGTTGGTCGAGTCGACGACGCGGGTGAGCTCGTTCGCGAGCTCGTC
>NZ_JOFV01000051.1 GCF_000718325.1 Oerskovia turbata | reverse complement strand
GACGAGCTCGCGAACGAGCTCACCCGCGTCGTCGACTCGACCAACTTCAACGGCATCAACCTCCTGACGGCTGCGGCCACGGACCTCACGGTCCAGGTCGGGGCCGAGGGTGCCGGCAGCGGCAACACCATCACGATCGCGCTCGCCGCCAACGACCTCGAGACGATCCTCGGGGACGCGGCAGGAAGCATCTTCTTCGCCACGGGTGCCGCTGCCGGCACCGCCCCCGGCACCGGACTGACGGTCGACACCGCGGCGAACGCCCGGACGTCGATCGAGACGATCGACACGGCTCTCAAGGCCGTGTCGACGGCTCGTTCGAACTTCGGTGCGACGCAGAACCGTCTGGAGTACGCGATCTCCAACATCA
>NZ_JOFV01000050.1 GCF_000718325.1 Oerskovia turbata | reverse complement strand
AGTCTGTGACGCGCCGAAAAACGCCGGAGAGATCCGGTCGAGGTCGGTCGCGCGGACGTGGCTCAGTGGTAGAGCATCACCTTGCCAAGGTGAGGGTCGCGGGTTCGAATCCCGTCGTCCGCTCGGATAGGTCTTCGGACCTGTCGGGTTCGACCTGGTGGAGTGGCCGAGAGGCGAGGCAGCGGCCTGCAAAGCCGTGCACGTGGGTTCGAATCCCATCTCCACCTCTCAGCACAGCAGTACCCAGTAGTACCCCCTTGCGCTGCTCTCTCGCAGACCAGCCCTGGGCGATTGGCGCAGCGGTAGCGCGCTTCCCTGACACGGAAGAGGTCACTGGTTCGATCCCAGTATCGCCCACCACACAAAAGGCCGTCCCCACCGGG
>NZ_JOFV01000049.1 GCF_000718325.1 Oerskovia turbata | reverse complement strand
TCGTGGATGGTCAGGGGTGGGGCGGTGGTGGTGGTCGTGGCGGTGCCGGTGATGGGGGTCCAGGTGGCGGTGCCGGTGATCTGGAAGCGCCCGTGCCAGGTCGTGGCCAACGTGATGGTCGCGACCGCCTCTTCCTCGTAGACGTGCGCGACGGTGTGATGGGGGTAGGCCCGGCCCGGGTCCGTGGTCGTCACAGGGGTCGATCCGTCGTCGTAGTCCCAGGTGAAGGCGTCCGGGGTGGCCTCGATCGTGACAGGGATACCCAGCAGCGTGGTCGAGAACGTCTGGGGTGCGGGGCTGGTGTAGGTGATCGTGTCGACGTTGACCAGCGTCCACCCGTCCGGCGGCTGGATCGTGACCGGCGACGGCGCGATCGTCAGCCGCTGGAAC
>NZ_JOFV01000048.1 GCF_000718325.1 Oerskovia turbata | reverse complement strand
TCGTGGATGGTCAGGGGTGGGGCGGTGGTGGTGGTCGTGGCGGTGCCGGTGATGGGGGTCCAGGTGGCGGTGCCGGTGATCTGGAAGCGCCCGTGCCAGATCGTGGCCAACGTGATGGTCGCGACCGCCTCTTCCTCGTAGACGTGCGCGACGGTGTGGTGGGGGTAGGCCCGGCCCGGGTCCGTGGTCGTCACAGGGGTCGATCCGTCGTCGTAGTCCCAGGTGAAGGTGTCCGGGGTGGCCTCGATCGTGACAGGGATACCCAGCAGCGTGGTCGAGAAGTTCTGGGGCGCGGGGCTGGTGTAGGTGATCGTGTCGACGTTGACCAGCGTCCACCCGTCCGGCGGCTGGATCGTGACCGGCGACGGCGCGATCGTCAGCCGCTGGAAC
>NZ_JOFV01000047.1 GCF_000718325.1 Oerskovia turbata | reverse complement strand
TCCTGAGAGTGAGTGTGTGATGTTCGGTCGGTTGGGTCAGGCGTGGTCGGGGTTTGCTGAGCGGCGTCCGGGGGCGGCGCAGTTCGTGGTGTTCTTCGTGTTGAGCAATGGTGTGACGGTGCTGCAGCTGGCGTTGATGCCGGCGTTCAAGGCGGCGTTCGGGATGACGGGGTTGGTGGACACGAGCTTTCAGGTGTGGGCGGTGGGGTCGAATCCTGATGGTTCGCCGTTCTTCGTGTTCGACTACGCGGCGGGGGCTCTGCCTGAGGGTGGGGGCGGGTTGGCGTACTTCTTGGCGGTGCAGGTGACGTTGTTGATCGCGCAGGTGATCAACTTCTTCGCCCAGCGCAACGTGACGTTCAGGTCGAACACCTCGATCTGGCGGGCGGCGTTCTGGTACGTGGTGGC
>NZ_JOFV01000046.1 GCF_000718325.1 Oerskovia turbata | reverse complement strand
CGACCCTCACCTTGGCAAGGTGATGCTCTACCACTGAGCCACGTCCGCGCGACCGACCTCGACCGGATCTCTCCGGCGTTTTTCGGCGCGTCACAGACTCTAGCCGACAGATGGGGCAAGAGTCCAAATAGCCCCAGGTGGGAGGGGTGGAGGGCTTGGTGTCGCGGCTCACGGCCCGCGGACGATGGGCGAAGTGGCCTGTCCGGGGACTCGGTCGAGCTCGGTCCGTGCGGGTCCGGAGCGCGAGGCTGCCGCTGACAGGTCCACGAGACGGGTCTGGGTGCAGGGTCCGGGAATGGCGAAAGGCCGTCCCGGTGGGGACGGCCTTTTGTGTGGTGGGCGATACTGGGATCGAACCAGTGACCTCTTCCGTGTCAGGGAAGCGCGCTACCGCTGCGCCAATCGCCCA
>NZ_JOFV01000045.1 GCF_000718325.1 Oerskovia turbata | reverse complement strand
GGCACGGCGGTGCGTCTCGACGGGTCGACGGGCAAGGTGTCGGTGCCGGACGGGGACGGGTTGGACGTGTCGTCGGCGTTGTCGGTGTCGGTGTGGGTGCGTCCGGAGCGGTCGGCGACGCAGTACGTGGTGAAGAAGGCGGTGTCGGGGTCTGCTGACGGGTACGAGCTGGGCATCTCGAGTGCCGGGAAGCCGTTCTTGCGGGTCAACCAGAAGTCGTCGGGTGACACGTTCCGGGTCAATGCGACGTCGGTGCTCCCGACGAACGGGACGACGTGGGTGCACCTCGCGGGGACCTTTGACGGTCAGCGGTTGCGGATCTACGTCGACGGTGTCGAGCAGGGCAACGTCGCGGGTCCGGCGTCGGTGGGTGTCAACACGCTGCCGTTGACGATCGGTGCGCAGCCCGACGGCCTGTACCCGTTCCGGGGCGCGGTCGACCAGGTGCGGCTGTACGACCGGGCGCT
>NZ_JOFV01000044.1 GCF_000718325.1 Oerskovia turbata | reverse complement strand
CATGGCTGTCTACACCCTTCCCGAGCTGTCGTACGACTACGGCGCACTCGAGCCCCACATCTCCGGCCGCATCATGGAGCTGCACCACTCCAAGCACCACCAGGCCTACGTGACCGGCGCCAACACGGCTCTCGAGAAGCTCGCCGAGGCCCGCGACTCCGGCGACCTCGCCGCGGTCAACCTCCACGAGAAGAACCTCGCGTTCAACCTCGGCGGACACGTCAACCACTCCGCGTTCTGGACCAACCTCTCCCCCGAGGGCGGCGGCGAGCCCACCGGCGACATCGCCGCAGCGATCGCCGAGGACTTCGGCTCCTTCGAGAAGTTCAAGAAGCACTTCGCCGCCGTCGCCGCAGGCGTCCAGGGCTCGGGCTGGGCCATCCTCGCCTGGGACACCCTCGGCAAGAAGCTCATCATCGTCCAGCTCTACGACCAGCAGGGCAACATCGCCCTGGGCCTGGTCCCGATCGTCCT
>NZ_JOFV01000043.1 GCF_000718325.1 Oerskovia turbata | reverse complement strand
CGTCATCATCGTGGGTTCGGGCCCCGCTGGGTACACGGCTGCTGTGTATGCCGCGCGTGCGGGTCTTGAGCCCTTGGTCCTGGCGGGTTCGATCACTGCGGGTGGCGCGTTGATGAACACGACCGAGGTCGAGAACTTCCCGGGGTTCCCGGACGGGATCATGGGTCCTGAGCTCATGGAGAATCTGCAGAAGCAGGCCGAGCGTTTCGGTGCGCAGGTCGAGTGGGACGACGCGGTCGAGCTGCGGCTCGAGGGCCCGGTCAAGACCGTGGTCACGGGCAACGGTGAGACCCACACGGCGCGGGCGGTGATCCTGGCGACGGGTTCGGCGTACCGGGAGCTGGGTCTGGAGGACGAGAAGCGTCTGTCGGGTCGCGGGGTGTCCTGGTGCGCGACGTGCGACGGGTTCTTCTTCCGTGACCAGCACGTCGTGGTCGTCGGTGGTGGGGACTCCGCGGTCGAGGAGGCCACGTTCCTGACGCGTTTCGCGTC
>NZ_JOFV01000042.1 GCF_000718325.1 Oerskovia turbata | reverse complement strand
GGCCATCCTCGCCTGGGACACCCTCGGCAAGAAGCTCATCATCGTCCAGCTCTACGACCAGCAGGGCAACATCGCCCTGGGCCTGGTCCCGATCGTCCTCCTCGACGTCTGGGAGCACGCCTACTACCTCGACTACCAGAACGTGCGCGCGGACTACGTCACCGCCTGGTGGAACCTCGTCAACTGGGCCGACGCCGACGCACGCCTCGCCCGCGCCCGCACCCAGGGCGAAGGCCTCATCATCCCCGCCTGACCCTCGTGACCAGTGCCGGGCGCCGCGCGCCCGGCACCATGAGACCCGCGTGAACGGGAAAGGCCCCGGCACCGCGGCGCGCACCACGCGCGACGCCGCCGGGGCCTTCCTGCGGGCAGCCAGAACCCTCCAGAAAGGTGGTCCGCCGTGACCTATGTGATCGCTCAGCCTTGTGTGGACGTGAAGGACAAGGCGTGCATCGAGGAGTGTCCGGTGGACTGCATCTATGAGGGCAAGCGGTCGTTGTACATCCATCCGGAC
>NZ_JOFV01000041.1 GCF_000718325.1 Oerskovia turbata | reverse complement strand
AGCAGTCGTGTTCACGACCGTGCCCGTCAGACGCACCTGGCCACCCACGTTCTCCGCAGCGACCGACACCTCCTGCGACCACTGCGGCACGTAGCAGCTGGCACCACGGAGCGTGAACGACTCGGCGACCCGACCGTCCACCAGCACCGTGAACTCGTGGGCGTCCAGCCCACGCAGCAGGCCCGGCGCGGTCACCGTCCCCTTCTCGCCCGCGCCGACGACCGTGCGCAGACCGTCCTGGCCGACCACGCCGAACTCGACCGGAAGCGTCGAGGCCGAGTTGTCGAACGAGAACACGACGTCGGCGACCGAGGTCCGCGACCCGAGGTCGAACACGCACTGCCCCACGGTGGGCGCCACGGCCTTCGGCGCGATCACGGCCTCGCCGAACGGCGCCTTCTGCGAGTGCGTGTACCCCTTGCCCTCCGACCCGGTCTCGACCACCCACCGGTACTGACGGAACGCGACCTGCCCGGCCTCGACCGACCCCAGACCCGTGTCGATCGTGAACGAACCGGTCTGCCCCGCAGCCAGCCGGACC
>NZ_JOFV01000040.1 GCF_000718325.1 Oerskovia turbata | reverse complement strand
CTCGGCAGAGGTCAGGTTCTCCGCGGCGACGTTGATGTTGGAGATCGCGTACTCCAGACGGTTCTGCGTCGCACCGAAGTTCGAACGAGCCGTCGACACAGCCTTGAGAGCCGTGTCGATCGTCTCGATCGACGTCCGGGCGTTCGCCGCGTCCACGACGTTCAGCGCGGTGCCGCTTCCACCCGTCTCGTCGAACACCGTGTCCGCGATGATGTCCTGCAGGTTGTTGGCTGCGAGGGCGATGGTGATGGTGTTGCCGTTGCCGGCACCCTCCGCGCTGACCTGGACCGTGAGGTCCGCGGCGGTGTCGGTGAGCAGGTTGATGCCGTTGAAGTTGGTCGAGTCGACGACACGGTTGAGCTCGTCAGCGAGCTCGTCGAGCTCCGAGCTGATCGCGGTGCGTGCGTCGGCGTTGTTGGTGTCCGAGGACGCCTGGACCGCGAGGTCACGCATGCGCTGCAGGATCGACTGGGCTTCACCCAGCGCACCTTCAGCCGCCTGCACGACGCTGATGCCGTCCTGCGCGTTACGCGCAGCGACCGAGTAGCCGTTCACCTGAGCCTTGAGACCCTCGGCG
>NZ_JOFV01000039.1 GCF_000718325.1 Oerskovia turbata | reverse complement strand
GGGTGTCAACACGCTGCCGTTGACGATCGGTGCGCAGCCCGACGGCCTGTACCCGTTCCGGGGCGCGGTCGACCAGGTGCGGCTGTACGACCGGGCGCTCTCCGCGGCCCAGGTCGTCGAGCTCGTCCAGGGCGACGGTCCCGTGCCCACGACCCCGGTCGCGACCGACGGGGCCTCCACGACCACCGCTGGGGTCGCGGTCACGGGCACCCTCGCCGGCAGCTCGCCGAGCGGCGGTGCGCTGACGTACGAGGTGGTCGCCGCTCCGTCGTCGGGCACGGTCACGCTGACCAACCCCGCCACGGGCGCGTTCTCCTACACACCCGCCGCAGGTTTCGTCGGGACGACGAGCTTCACGTTCCGGGTCAAGGCCGGGACGACGTGGTCGAACGTCGCGACGCAGACCGTGCGTGTGACTTCGGTCGCGGGGATCCGCGGTCTGTGGGGCCTCGACGAGGGGACCGGGACCACGACCGCCGACTCGTCGGGCTGGGGGCAGACCGGGACCCTGCCGGGCGGCACCACCTGGGTGACCGGGGTCGACGGCACGGCGGTGCGTCTCGACGGGTCGACGGGCAAGGTGTCGGTGCCGGACGGGGACGGGTTGGACGTGTCGTCGGCGTTGTCGGTGTCGGTGTGGGTG
>NZ_JOFV01000038.1 GCF_000718325.1 Oerskovia turbata | reverse complement strand
GCGCGGACCAGGAGCATCGAGGAGACCAGGGACACGATGTCGAGGTAGTGCAGCATGTAGCGCTTGAGGGCGCGGGGGGTGGTCGGGTTCGCGCGGGCCGCGGACAGGTGTTCCATCATGGTGCGGTTGATGCGTAGCTGTTGGTCCACGCGCGAGATCATCACGGTCTCGTTGACGGACTGGTCCGCGCGGCCGATGTAGTACCGGTAGAGGTCGACGTTGAGGTAGTACAGGCGCCGGACCGCGGGCAGGGGTGCGTAGGCGTAGAGGTTGTCGACGTAGAAGGTGTGCTCGGGCAGGACCAGGCCGACCTCGCGCAGCAGGTCGGTGCGGTAGATCAGGGAGTGCATGAGGATGTACTGGTTCTTGCGCAGGCGCCCGACCTGGTCCCAGCCCAGGACCCGGTTCTGGGGTAGGGCGTTGGTGTAGCGCACGGCGGTCTTGTTGCGCTTGTCGACCTTCTCGTACACGAAGTTGCTGACCAGCATGTCGACCCCGGTGTCCTGGGTCACGAACGAGTCGAGCAGGTCCAGCACCTTGGCGTAGGCGCCGGCCTCGAGCCAGTCGTCGGAGTCCACGATCTTGATGTACCGCCCGCGCGCGTGGGCCAGGCCCGTGTTGATCGCGGCCCCGTGCCCCCCGTTGGGCTGATGGATCACGCGCACCACCCCCGGGTGCTCCGCGGCGTACCGGTCCGCGATCGCGCCGGTGGCGTCCCAGGACCCGTCGTCCACGATCAAGATCTCCACCCGCTGGCCCCCGGCCAACAACGAGTCGATGCTGCGGTGCATGTACGCCGCAGAGTTGTAGCACGGCACGACGATCGTCAACAGCTTG
>NZ_JOFV01000037.1 GCF_000718325.1 Oerskovia turbata | reverse complement strand
TGTCGAAGTCGGGTGTCGAGGTGGGTATCGACTTGTTCGAGCGTCTTCCTGCGCCGTTTGGTTTGGTGCGGTACGGGGTGGCTCCGGATCATCCGCGGATCAAGCAGATCATCGTGGCGTTGCACAAGGTCCTTGCCCGGGGCGACGTGCGTCTGCTCGCCAATGTCGAGTACGGGGTGGATCTGAAGCTGGAGGATCTGCGGCAGTTCTATGACGCGGTGATCTTCTCGACGGGGTCGATCCGGGATGCGGCGCTACCGGTGGAGGGGATCGATCTGCCGGGGTCGTTCGGTGCGGCTGATTTCGTGTCGTGGTACGACGGTCATCCGGACGTGGCGCGGACGTGGCCGTTGGAGGCCGAGCAGGTCGCGGTGCTGGGTGCGGGGAACGTGGCGTTGGACGTGGCGCGGGTGCTGGCCAAGCATGCGGATGACTTGTTGCCGACGGAGATCCCGGAGAACGTCTACCAGGGGTTGAAGAACTCTCCGGTGACGGATGTGCACGTGTTCGCGCGGCGTGGTCCGGCGCAGGCGAAGTTCTCGCCGTTGGAGCTGCGTGAGCTGGGGCACGTGCCGGACGTGGACGTGATCGTGTATCCGGAGGACTTCGAGTTCGACGAGGGGTCGATGGCGGCGATCAACTCCTCGAACCAGACGAAGCAGGTCGTGAAGACGTTGACGGACTGGACGTTGAAGGACCCGTCGGAGTTCACGGCGTCGCGGCGGTTGCACCTGCACTTCCTGCATGCGCCGGTCGCGGTGCTGGGGGAGGGCAAGGTCGAGGGGCTGCGCACGGAGCGGACGCGGTTGAACGGGGACGGGACGGTCAGTGGGACGGGGGAGTTCTTCGAGTGGCCGGTGCAGGCGGTGTATCGGGCGGTGGGGTACTTCGGGTCGCCGTTGCCGGAGATCCCGTTCGA
>NZ_JOFV01000036.1 GCF_000718325.1 Oerskovia turbata | reverse complement strand
TGTACTGACTCGTTGCGTTGTTGACTCGGTCGATGGGTCGTAGGCCGCCGATGCCGAGGTGGGGTCGTTCTAGGTTGTAGTGCTGGAGCCAGGTAGGCAAGGCGGCGGCGCGGTCGGCGTTGGATGACCAGATTTGGGAGTAGGCCCACTCGGTGGCCAGGGTGCGGTTGAGGCGTTCGACCTTCCCGTTGGTCCAGGGGCAGTGCGGGCGGATGAAGGTCTGGACGATGCCCAGGTCGGCGGCGGTCTGGTGGAAGACGCGGGAGTTGCGGTAGGCGAACGCGTTGTCGCTGATCACTCGTTCGATCTTGATGCCGTGGGCGGAGTAGAACGCTGCCGCGCGGGCCAGGAACCTGGCCGCGGTGGCGCCTTTCTCATCGGCGTGGATCTCGACATAGGCAAGTCGGGAGTGGTCGTCGATCGCGGCGTGCACGTAGTCGTAGCCGATCCCGCGGCCTCGGACCTGTTCCGAGCGGCCGTGCGCGCGCCAGCCACCGCCGTCCGGGATACGTCCGAGCTTCTTGACGTCCACGTGGATCAACGACCCGGGGTAGGGGTGCTCGTAGCGGTTCGCGGAGCGTCTGGTGGCGCGGATGACTTGCCCGGTGACCGGGTCGCACTCAGCCAGGCGCGGGGTGTGGTGACGGGCCAGGACCCGGCCCACGGTCGAGGCCGGGACCCCGACCACCCTGGCGATCGTGAGCGGGCCACGACGGGTCAGCATCCGCGCGATCCGTACCCGGGTCTCGACACAGGCCGGGGTCCGGCGCGGATGAGAGCGCGCCACGCTCGACCGGTCGACCAACCCCGCCCGACCTTCGACCTGGAAGCGGCGCCACCACCGCCACGCCGTCGTGCGCGAGACACCCATCTCCGCCGCGACATGCGCGACCGGGCGCCCGGTCGCGATACGACGAACCATGATCAACCTGCCCGCTGGCGTCAACCGGGCGTTAGCGTGGGACACGAGAGACCTCCGTTGGTCAGAGCCGGGTTCCTAGACAGCTCCCACTCGACACGGAGGTCTCTCTTCACGTCAACAACGATCCTGGTCAGTACA
>NZ_JOFV01000035.1 GCF_000718325.1 Oerskovia turbata | reverse complement strand
CTGGTGGCTTGTTCCCGCAGGCGGTGTGGGGTCGGTGGTGGTTGTACTCGTGGATCCATGCTGCCAGGGCGGCTCGTCGTTCGGCTTCTGAGGCGTAGCGGCGGGCGTAGCCCCATCCGTCGGCCAGGGTGCGGTGGAAGCGTTCGATCTTGCCGTTGGTCTGGGGCCGGTAGGGGCGGGTCCGTGAGTGGGTGATTGCGAGCTCGGCACAGGTATCGCGCCACAGGTGCGACCGATAGGCAGAGCCGTTGTCAGACAGCACCCGCTGGGTGCTGATCCCGCGGGCGGCGAACCAGGCCACGGCCCGGCGTAGCACGCCGGTGGCGGTGACGGCGGTCTCGTCGTCGTGGACCTCGGCATAGGCGACCCGGGAGTGGTCGTCGATCACGGTGTGCACGAACGCGTGCCCCATCTTCGGGTTGTGGTGGGCGTTCTTCGGCTTGCCCGGTGTAGCGGCACGGTTCCGGTCGCCCTGAGCGCGCCCGACGAAACGCCACCCACCGCCGTCGGGGATGTTGCCAAGCTTCTTGACGTCCACGTGCAGCATCGCGCCGGGCTGGTCGTGCTCGTAGCGGCGCACCGGCTCACCCGTGGCCCGGTCCACGTGCGAGAGCCGGTTGAGCCGGCACCGGACCAGGACCCGGTGGGCGGTCGAGGGCGCGACTCCGGTCAGCGCGGCCAGCTGGACCGGCCCCAAGCGCTTGCGCAGACGTAACGACACGATCTGCCGCGTGATGGCCTGGTCGGTCTTGGCCGGCATCCGGTGCGGACGTGAGGACCGATCACACATCGACTCGCCCGCGGCGTACCGGTCGGCCCATCGCTTGACTGTGGGCCATGAGCACTGGAACCGGGCAGCGACCTCCGCGATCGGGACCTTCTGATCGATCACGAGCCGCGCGACCGTGAGTCGAGCGCGCGGAGTCAAAGCGGCATTAGCGTGGGACACGAGGGCCTCCTGTGTACGGAGCGGATACCTAGGCAGTTCCACTCCACCGCGGGAGGCCCTCCTACGCCATCGATCAGATCAGCGCGTCACACCCTCTCGACCAACGTCCCCGGTCAGTACA
>NZ_JOFV01000034.1 GCF_000718325.1 Oerskovia turbata | reverse complement strand
AGGCGATCCAGCAGATGAACGACTCGATCGCCGAGCTCGCCCGGATGAGCGCCGACCTGCAGGCCGACGCCTCGAAGTTCGTCTACTGACCCACGCCCCGTCGCTTCGCTTCCACGAGAAGAGCGCACCATGACTACCGCCCGCCTCACGCCCTCGCCTGATCGTCCGCGACGCTTCACGGTCGCTCGTCGGCTCCGGACGACCTTCGCCGTGCTCGTCGTCCTCGTGATCGTCGCAGCGGCCGTGGGCGCCGTGGCGGTCGTGCAGCAGAAGTCGTACGCGACGCAGCTCCTGGCGGCGCAGCGTGTCGGGACGGCGGCGGAGGAGGCTCGGTTCCTGATCGCCGATGCCACAGGCTGGCAGTCGCTGTACGTGGCCGACACGGTGATCTTCGGCGTGGAGGCGGGCCTCGGCGACGACGCCTACAACAGGCTCGGCATGGAGGAGTCGAGGCGGACCGTCGAGGCCTGGCTCGACGACCTCGGCGCCAACGCCGACGACCCCGAGTCCGTGGAGCTGTTCGAACAGCTGGTCCCCGCCTGGGAGAACTTCTACGAGTGGGACGACCAGGTCGTCTCCTGGCTGCGGTCCGGCACCGCGGAAGGCGCGCAGGAGGCGATGACCTCGATCAACGGTGGCGACGCGGGAGCGGCGTACGGCCAGGTCCTGGACATCGTCGACGCGACGCAGGCGACGTCGAGCGAGCGGGCGGACGCGATCGTCGTGCAGCAGCAGACGGCGCAGGCGCAGGCGATCGTGGTGCTGATCGGTACCGGCGTGGCCGCGCTCGTCGCGGCCCTTTTCCTGGCGGCACGCACGAACCGCATCCTCGTGGGTCGCATCGACCGAGTGCGCGACGTGGCGGAGGCGCTCAGCGCGGGTGACCTCACGCAGACCTGCGGGCTGGCGGCGACCGACGAGCTCGGCGACGCGGGCGTCGCCCTGGACAGCGGCGTGTCGACCATCCGCGTGCTGGTCGGCCGGCTAGCCGAGTCCGCCGGGAAGTTCGCGACCGGGACGGACCAGCTCGCGGGGGTGTCGTCGCAGTTCTCGGCGTCGTCGGAGGAGACGGCGGCGCAGTCGGGGGTGGTGGCTGCGGCTGCTGAGCAGGTTTCTCAGAATGTGCGG
>NZ_JOFV01000033.1 GCF_000718325.1 Oerskovia turbata | reverse complement strand
CCCCCGACTGCGCCGCCGTCTCCTCCGACGACGCCGAGAACTGCGACGACACCCCCGCCAACGACTCCGCACTCGACGCGATCGTCACCGACGACTCGACCACTCCCGTGATCAGAGAACGCAGGTTCGCCTGCGTGCGTTCGAGGTTGACGGCCAGGGTGCCGATCTCGTCCCGCCCGGTCACTCCGGAGGAGACCGTCAGGTCGCCGTCACCCACTGCGGACAGGGCCGCGGACACCGCACCGATGCGGCGGGCGATGCTCCGCGCCACCAAGTAGGTCAGGGCGGACGCTGCCACCGCACCGAGCACCGCGATGAGGATCGTGACGAGGATCGACCGTGCGGCCAGGTCGTCGGTCTCGTCGGCGAGCGCGGCGGCCTGCTCGCCCTGCGAGAGGGTCTCCACCTGCATGGCTTCCATGACGCCCGTCGTCAACGGACGGATCGTCTCGTCGAAGTACGTGGCGAAACCGTCGGCGTCCCCCTCGTCCGCGAACGGGAACAGCGTCCCCTCGGCCGCCGCGTAGTACTCGTCCAGCGCGACGATCAGGGCGTCGACGTCGGCCTCGTTCACCGCGTTGGGGCGGTAGGCCTCGATCTGCGCGTGGAGGTCGACCTTGCGCTCGGCCAGCTCGTCCACGAGGGTCCCGCGGGTCTCCTCGTCGGCGATGCCGTACTGGACGACCCGGGCGCGGTCACCCTGGTAGGCACGCTGGATCTCGGTGAGCTGCTGGAGCGGGACGACGTTCCCGCTGTACATCAGCGCGGCGTCGGCCCGCAGCGTGCGCATCGAGCTGAGCGCGACCGCGGCGACGAGTGCGGCCACCACGACCATGAGGAGGACGGACATGACGATCTTGATCAGCACCGGGCGGTCGGCCCAGAGCCGGCGCGGTACGTTCTGCTGCTCGCTCATCGCTCGCCTCTCGTTCTGGGGAGACCTCTGTCTCCTGCTGTCCGGCCACGCGTGGCGTGACCGAGTCGATCACCTCGGGGCAGGGAGCCCCGAGGCCGTGCTGATCTGCACCGTTGGTGCAGGTGGCGACTGTCCCGCGGGTGCGCAGGACGCTGGGGAGGGCGTCAGATCCGGAACTGGGCGACGCGGGTGCGCAGCTCGACCGAGATCTGCGCGAGCTCGTCGACCGCCACGCTCATCCGCTGCATCGTCGCCGCACTGTC
>NZ_JOFV01000032.1 GCF_000718325.1 Oerskovia turbata | reverse complement strand
CCCCCGACTGCGCCGCCGTCTCCTCCGACGACGCCGAGAACTGCGACGACACCCCCGCCAACGACTCCGCACTCGACGCGATCGTCACCGACGACTCGAGGACACCCGAGAGAGTGGCCCGCAGGTTCGCCTGGGCAGAGGACAGGGCGCGAGCCATGTCTCCGAGCTCGTCCCGACCACGGACGTCCGGCTCGCGGGTCAGGTCGCCGTTCGCGATCGCCTCGACCGTGCGCTGCACACCGATGATCGCGGTCTTGATCCGACCGGAGGTCACCCAGCCGAAGGCCAGGCCACCGAGGGCACCGACCGCGATGATCACGACGAGCGTGATGATCGCCGTCGACGCCTCGCGCTCGGCCCCTGCCGTCTCCCCCGCGAGGATGTCGTCGATGTAGGACTGGAGCCGGTCGAGCGCGCCCCCCACCTGCTGACCGACCTTCTCGAGGTCGGTGTCGGCGGAGCGGTACGCGGCGCGGTCCCCCGCCTCGAAGGCCGGCAGCGTGCGGTCCTCGACGATCGAGATGTACTCGTTCACGGCCAGCGCGAACGAGCCGTACTGGTCGGGTACCGCCTCGCCGATCCCCGCGTAGATCCCCTCGAAAGCGGTCATCTCGGCCCTGACCGTGCCGAGGGCCGCGTTGAGCGCCTCGATCTGCGGGCGGACCTCGTCCGCCTCCCCCATGTAGTCGCCCAGGCCGCCGGTCGCGAGGCGGTATCCCCACACGGAGCTCTGGAGAGCCATGACGCGCGCGTTGAGCGTGCTCTGGATCGTCGCGATCGTCTCGGTGCGCTCCCGGAGCGAGACCGTCGTCGAGACGGCCACCGCGCCCAGCACGATCATGGCGACCACGAGGGCCGCGACGAGGCCCAGGATCCGGGTACGGACCGAACGCAGGACGCCACGGCCCGGGCCAGGCGCCCCCTCTTCGCCCGAACCCGCGCTCGGTGACCTGTCGTCCGGCGTCCCACCGAGGGGGGACACAGGGTCGGGGGAGGTCTCGACGAACGCCTGAGGTGCGTGCTCGAGCGTGGCTGCCAGGCCGTCGGATGCTGTGCTCTGCCGGTTCACGTGCTGTTCCTCTTCTCAGTGCCGACCCGTGCGGGTCGTGGGTCGGGGGGCGTTGGGGTCGTGGGGGCGTTGGGGGCGTAGGGGGCGTGGGTCAGTAGACGAACTTCGAGGCGTCGGCCTGCAGGTCGGCGCTCATCCGGGCGAGCTCGGCGATCGAGTCGTTCATCTGCTGGATCGCCT
>NZ_JOFV01000031.1 GCF_000718325.1 Oerskovia turbata | reverse complement strand
ACCCGAATCCCCTCCTCGGCAAGGAGACCCTCGACCGAACCGGCGAACGTGCTCACCGTGGTGATCTCACCATCGACATCGAGCTCGACGGTCTTCTTCACAGACCCGTACGCAACCGCACCCGTCGCCACGAGCGCAACAGCAGTCGCACCAGCAACCAAAGGCCAACGGCGACGCCGCACAGCAGGAGAAGTGGCGGAGGCCTCAGCCTCGACACCACCAGAAGTCGAAGGGGTGGTTGCGGAGTGACGCGCCGTGCGCTGCGCGTCCACGGTCGTGCGGAAGGGATTCTTCACTCGAGTCCAGTCGTCGTGCTGTCCGGGCACGGGGGGCCGAGGGCGTGTCAGGGCACTGTCCCCTTCCGCGCCGTGCGCGGGGCGACGAGGTCGCTCCGGGTCTCGACCAGCCGATCCGGCGGTCCGGGCACCGCTCCCAGGGCTTCGTCCCGGTCGGCACCACTCGCGGCGGTCACACTCCGGTGAGCTCTGCACGCGAGACACTCGACCGTAACCGATTCGTTATCGGAGACCAAGTCGGTCGCGCGACGTGCGGGACACGTCACACGACGAAACGGACCTTCGCCAGCAGACCTCGCAGACCTCGCGCGCCCCGCGCACCCCGGGTGAGCGCGAGGCGCAGGCACAGGCGCAGAAGAGGGTGCGACCCGCAGCTCTCGCCACGGGTCGCACCCTCTTGCGTCCGACGGTCCCTGCGGGACCGTCAGGCCGTCCTGCTGCTCAGCGCAGGCCCAGCTTCTTGGAGCACGCGGGCCACTGGCCCCAGCCCGACCGCGCCTGGAGCATCTGCGCGCGCATCGTCTGCTCCTCGGCGGACGCCTGCGACGGGAGGCCGGAACCGCCCACTGCCCTCCACGTGCTGGCGGAGAACTGGTACAGGCCGTAGTAGCCGTTGCCTGTGTTCGTCGTGGGGTTGCCACCCGACTCGCACTTCGCGAGCGCCGCCCAGACGTCGCCGCCGACGGTGCTCGGCGCCGCGGGAGCGGCCGCCTGCGAGCGTGCCTTGGGAGCGGACGTCGCAGGCTGGGGGGCAGGAGCCGCCTGCGGGCGCTCCTTGGTGCCCTGGACGACGATCTTGGCGACCGGCTCGGCCGTGACGCCGTCCGAGACCAGCACGCGGGACTCCTCGACGCCGTCGACCGTCGTGACGGTCTCGATCTTGGTCGAGGCGCCCTCGACGCCCTCCTGCTTGACGACCGGGTCCAGGTCCGCGAAGCGGTTCGCGTCCTGCTCGGTGACCGTCTCGAAGGGGATCGGCGTGACGGTGGGGACGTCGCTCACGGCGACGCGCTGGACGACGAGGGAGATCGCGGGGTCCGCTGCCTCGTCACGTGCCACCGAGACCCGGTCCTGCTCGCCGAGCACGACGCCCTGCTGGTCGAGGATCGAGTTGACGCCGATCGAACCGTCAGGCGCCGTCTTGGTCTCGCCGTCGGCCACGACGCTCACCGGCCCGTCGGCGTCGAGGCGCAGCGGCAGAGCCGCACGCCCGTCGGCCCCGGAGCGGGAGGCGACCAGGCGCACGTCGGCGCCACGACCCGCGAGCGTGTCGAGCGCCTCGTCAGCATCCAGAGCCGTGACCCACACGTCGCTCTGCTG
>NZ_JOFV01000030.1 GCF_000718325.1 Oerskovia turbata | reverse complement strand
ATGGCTACAAACCGAAAACATGACGTTTTCAATTCATACCAAAAAGTAGTCTCCACACGAACACACAACACACACCAAACGATGCGCGCCACACGCCCATGCAGGACAATTGGCATTAACTATCAAGCACACTGTTGAGTTCTCAAGCAACCGACACGCACCGACTCCAACCCACCATGGGCCTTCACTCGGGGCAACTTGTTAATCTTATCAGACTCTCCGGGGCGTTCCAACCTCGCGATTTCTCGTGAAGTGAGCCGCACAAGCCGACCAGATTCCCTACTCCTCAAGGAAACAAGTATCCCCAGGAATCTTCAGGAAGTGTGGTTCACCCGGGGGATCCAGCCACTTCGCGGCGGCTCCGAAGAGCTTCGCAGTGGTGTCTGTTCCTCCCTGCCGGGCTGACTCAGAGAACATTACGGTGGTCGAGGGCCAACGGTCAAACCCGTGCCCCGTGACCCCCGTCACCGGGCGCCGGCAGGTCGCCATCGGGGCCCATACGGCCCGGCGCAACCGACGACACTCCCTCGACCGCACCGGTAGCGTCGAGGCATGAGCCTCTCCACGGACACCCGTAGTCCCTACCCCGGCCGACACCGCCCGGATGACGGAGTGCCCGTGCGAGTGCTCGTTCCCTGCTCGGTCGACGAACGGCACCAGCCTCGTGCACTCGAGGTCTACCGCGAGCTGGTCGACGCGACCAGGCAGGAGGCCGGCTGCCTGTCGTACGAGCTCCTCCAGCGCATGGACGACGCGACCCGGTTCGTCCTCGTCGAGGAGTGGAAGTCGCAGGACGATCTCGACGCCCACACCCGGACGGAGCACTTCGTGCGACTCGTGGCGGAGCTCGAGCAGCTCGAGAAGGCCGCACCTGCTGAGCTCTACCGACGCGTTCTCTAGGACGCGATCACCCCGGGAGATGCGGGGACCCGGGTCTCCGACGGTCTCCGCCCCCCGTCTACGGACGACGGACCGCGCGTCCCGCAGCCAGATTCCTATCGTGTCGACACCCGCGACGGTCTTCCCCACCTTCCGGTCGACCCTGTGCAACAACGCCCGACAGGGTGCTCGCGCTCGATCCAGCTCCGGTTGGCGCCCCAGGGCGTCGGCGCCCCAGACACGATGCGGCGCCCGACCGTGCCCGTAGCACGACCGGCACCTCCGACGCCGCCCCTCCCGAGACCGGCCTGGCCCCCCGTGCAGCCGACGACTGCTATCTCGCCGAACGCTGCCGGCGTGCCTCGTAGAGGACGATCGAGGCGGCGTTCGCGGCGTTGAGCGAGCTGGCCGCACCGGCCATCGGGATGCTGAGAGTGACGTCCGCAGCGTCGCGCCATGCACGGGACAGGCCCGCGGTCTCGTTGCCCACGAGGAGCAGCACGGGCTGAGTCAGGTCGAACGCCGAGATCTCGGCGTCACCGTTCTCGTCCGTCGCCGCGACCACGACCGGCACGCCGGCCGCACGCTGGTCCTCGACCCACTCCACGACGTCGTGGGGCGATGCGGCCCTCACCGTCGGTACGGCGAAGAAGGAACCCGTCGAAGCGCGGACGGACTTCGGGTCGTACGCGTCCGCGGCGTGCCCGGTGGTGATCACGCCGTGCGCACCGAGGGCGTCCGCCGAGCGGATGATCGACCCGATGTTGCCGGGCTGCGTGGGGCGGTCGAACACCAGGCCCAGGAAGTCCTGCCGCACGGAGATACGGGTCAGGTCGTCGGGGGCCATGCCGACGACGGCCAGCACCTCGGCCGCGCCCTCGGTCTTCTCGCTGAGCTCGGCCAGCAGGTCCGCCGACATCGCCACCTTCTCGGCGTGAGGCTGTGACGCGAGCAGGTCCCTGGCCCAGGGCGAGAGAGAGCGGTCGGCGTCGTACAGCAGGGCACGGATCTCCCACCCGTGCTGGATCGCCAGGTTCATCGGCCGCACCCCCTGCACGATGAACTCTCCTGCGCGGTGACGCTTGGAGCGGTTGGACAGGAGCGTCTGCAGCACCTGAAATCGAGCATTGCGTGCGCTGATACGGGTGACCACGTGTTCCTCCGGGGGCGTGGCAGCATCGGGGTCGGGCCGCCTGACTCGAAGGCTACCGGCTCGTCGCACGGCTCGGAGCCGGGTCGTCCCCGCCGGCTAGCGACTGTGGCGAGAGGGGTGCAGGCAGCAGTGGTTCTGGCCGACGCCCCACGCCTCACAGCCCGCTGACAGCGTTCTGCACAGGGGGTCGCCTTCCGCGCACGAGGCGCGTGCCGGAACGCGAAAGAGCCCCGTGACACGTGACGGTGTCCGGGACTGGGGCTTCGGTGGGGCGTGGCGTCGCGCGCGTGGTGAGTCCGGGTATGCCAAAGGCCCACCCCGTGTGGGGTGGGCCTTTGGTGAATGGTTGTCCGGCGGCGACCTACTCTCCCACCCCGTCTCCAGGGCAGTACCA
>NZ_JOFV01000029.1 GCF_000718325.1 Oerskovia turbata | reverse complement strand
TGGGCGTGTGGCGCGCATCGTTTGGTGTGTGTTGTGTGTTCGTGTGGAGACTACTTTTTGGTATGAATTGAAAACGTCATGTTTTCGGTTTGTAGCCATGATTATGGACCTTCGGGTCCGCTTCGTATGGTTGTTAACCTCTTCGGGGGTTGATGGCAAGCATTTACGGAGAGTTTGATCCTGGCTCAGGACGAACGCTGGCGGCGTGCTTAACACATGCAAGTCGAACGGTGATGCCCAGCTTGCTGGGTGGATCAGTGGCGAACGGGTGAGTAACACGTGAGTAACCTGCCCCAGACTCCGGGATAAGCCTTGGAAACGAGGTCTAATACTGGATACGAGATGCCCCTGCATGGGGAGTGTCTGGAAAGATTTATCGGTCTGGGATGGACTCGCGGCCTATCAGCTTGTTGGTGGGGTAATGGCCTACCAAGGCGACGACGGGTAGCCGGCCTGAGAGGGCGACCGGCCACACTGGGACTGAGACACGGCCCAGACTCCTACGGGAGGCAGCAGTGGGGAATATTGCACAATGGGCGAAAGCCTGATGCAGCGACGCCGCGTGAGGGATGAAGGCCTTCGGGTTGTAAACCTCTTTCAGCAGGGAAGAAGCGCAAGTGACGGTACCTGCAGAAGAAGCGCCGGCTAACTACGTGCCAGCAGCCGCGGTAATACGTAGGGCGCAAGCGTTGTCCGGAATTATTGGGCGTAAAGAGCTCGTAGGCGGTTTGTCGCGTCTGGTGTGAAAACTCAAGGCTCAACCTTGAGCTTGCATCGGGTACGGGCAGACTAGAGTGCGGTAGGGGTGACTGGAATTCCTGGTGTAGCGGTGGAATGCGCAGATATCAGGAGGAACACCGATGGCGAAGGCAGGTCACTGGGCCGCAACTGACGCTGAGGAGCGAAAGCATGGGGAGCGAACAGGATTAGATACCCTGGTAGTCCATGCCGTAAACGTTGGGCACTAGGTGTGGGGCTCATTCCACGAGTTCCGTGCCGCAGCAAACGCATTAAGTGCCCCGCCTGGGGAGTACGGCCGCAAGGCTAAAACTCAAAGGAATTGACGGGGGCCCGCACAAGCGGCGGAGCATGCGGATTAATTCGATGCAACGCGAAGAACCTTACCAAGGCTTGACATACACCGGAAACTTCCAGAGATGGTTGCCCCGCAAGGTCGGTGTACAGGTGGTGCATGGTTGTCGTCAGCTCGTGTCGTGAGATGTTGGGTTAAGTCCCGCAACGAGCGCAACCCTCGTCTTATGTTGCCAGCACGTCATGGTGGGGACTCATAAGAGACTGCCGGGGTCAACTCGGAGGAAGGTGGGGATGACGTCAAATCATCATGCCCCTTATGTCTTGGGCTTCACGCATGCTACAATGGCCGGTACAAAGGGCTGCGATACCGCGAGGTGGAGCGAATCCCAAAAAGCCGGTCTCAGTTCGGATTGGGGTCTGCAACTCGACCCCATGAAGTCGGAGTCGCTAGTAATCGCAGATCAGCAACGCTGCGGTGAATACGTTCCCGGGCCTTGTACACACCGCCCGTCAAGTCACGAAAGTCGGTAACACCCGAAGCCGGTGGCCCAACCCTTGTGGAGGGAGCTGTCGAAGGTGGGACTGGCGATTGGGACTAAGTCGTAACAAGGTAGCCGTACCGGAAGGTGCGGCTGGATCACCTCCTTTCTAAGGAGCATCACTTCACGGCCGGCGCCCTAGGGTGTTGGTTGTGCAGAGGCCATGGCACTCGCCGAACGCGTGGGTGGATGGTTGCTCAAGGGTGGAACGTTGACGAAGAGCTCGTCCATGACGGTTCGTGTCAGTACCTGCTCACCTTCGGGTGGGTGGTGGAACATCACGGGTACGGGGGAAGGGCTTGCCAAGCACACTGTTGGGTCCTGAGGGAACCGCCCGCATGGGTGGGGTCGCTCTGAACGGGCCATCGCGTCTCCTGGGTGAACCGCCGACCGTTGTGTTGGTAGGCCGTGGGAGCGGGTGGGATCGTCCGTAGCTTGAGAACTGCACAGTGGACGCGAGCATCTTTGTAAGATCAAAGATTTATCTTTGTTCTCTGCAATTTTTTGTTGTCAAGTTTTTAAGGGCACAGGGTGGATGCCTTGGCACTAGGAGCCGATGAAGGACGTTGTAGCCTGCGATAAGCCTCGGGGAGTTGGCAAACGAACCGTGATCCGAGGATCTCCGAATGGGGAAACCCCGCTGGAGTCATGTCCAGTGACCCGCACCTGAATATATAGGGTGTGTGGAGGGAACGTCGGGAAGTGAAACATCTCAGTACCGACAGGAAGAGATATTCCGTGAGTAGTGGCGAGCGAAAGCGGAACAGGCCAAACCGTTCATGTGTGATAGCTACCAGGCGTTGCATGGGCGGGGTTGTGGGACCTTTCAGACCGGGCTGGTACCCGGTCAGGGAGTCAGAAAGTCGCGTTATAGTCGAAGGGCATTGAAAGGCCCGGCACAGAGGGTGCGACCCCCGTAGACGAAATGACGTGGCCTCCCGAAGGGGATCCCAAGTAGCACGGGGCCCGAGAAATCCCGTGTGAATCCGGCAAGACCACTTGCTAAGCCTAAATACTACCTAGTGACCGATAGCGGACCAGTACCGTGAGGGAAAGGTGAAAAGTACCCCGGGAGGGGAGTGAAATAGTACCTGAAACCGTGTGCCTACAATCCGTTGGAGCCTCCCTAGCAGGGGTGACAGCGTGCCTTTTGAAGAATGAGCCTGCGAGTTAGTGCTCAGTGGCAAGGTTAACCCGTGTGGGGAAGCCGTAGCGAAAGCGAGTCTGAATAGGGCGAATGAGTCGCTGGGTCTAGACCCGAAGCGAAGTGATCTAGCCATGGGCAGGTTGAAGCGTGGGTAAGACTACGTGGAGGACCGAACCCACCAGGGTTGAAAACCTGGGGGATGACCTGTGGTTAGGGGTGAAAGGCCAATCAAACTTCGTGATAGCTGGTTCTCCCCGAAATGCATTTAGGTGCAGCCTCGCGTGTTTCTTGCCGGAGGTAGAGCTACTGGATGGCCGATGGGCCCTACAAGGTTACTGACGTCAGCCAAACTCCGAATGCCGGTAAGTGAGAGCGCGGGAGTGAGACTGCGGGGGATAAGCTCCGTAGTCGAGAGGGAAACAGCCCAGACCACCAGCTAAGGCCCCTAAGCGTGTGCTAAGTGGGAAAGGATGTGGAGTTGCACAGACAACCAGGAGGTTGGCTTAGAAGCAGCCACCCTTGAAAGAGTGCGTAATAGCTCACTGGTCAAGTGATTCCGCGCCGACAATGTAGCGGGGCTCAAGTACACCGCCGAAGCTGTGGCATTCACACAAACGCTAGGCCTTCGTGGTCCAGGCGTGTGGATGGGTAGGGGAGCGTCGTGTGGGCAGTGAAGTCGCGGGGTAACCCAGCGGTGGAGCCTACACGAGTGAGAATGCAGGCATGAGTAGCGAAAGACGGGTGAGAAACCCGTCCGCCGAATGACCAAGGGTTCCAGGGCCAGGCTAATCCGCCCTGGGTAAGTCGGGACCTAAGGCGAGGCCGACAGGCGTAGTCGATGGACAAGGAGTTGATATTCTCCTACCGGCGAAGAACCGCCCATACCGAACCCGGTGATGCTAAGCGCCCTTAACCCGCACCGTCTCCTTCGGGAGACATCGCGGGAGCGGCGCGCGACCCGAACCGGTACTAGGTAAGCGTATTAACAGGGGTGACGCAGGAAGGTAGCCCAGCACGGCGATGGTTGACCGTGTCCAAGGTTGTAGGGCGAACAGTAGGCAAATCCGCTGTTCACATAGCCTGAGAACTGATAGATAGCGCGTATGCGCGAATTGGGTGATCCTATGCTGCCAAGAAAAGCCTCGGCGCGAGGTTCTAGCCGCCCGTACCCTAAACCGACTCAGGTGGTCAGGTAGAGAATACTAAGGCGATCGAGAGAATCGTGGTTAAGGAACTCGGCAAAATGCCCCCGTAACTTCGGGAGAAGGGGGGCCCGATGCGTGACGGAACTAGCTTCCCGAGCGTTGACGGCCGCAGAGACCAGGGAGAAGCGACTGTTTACTAAAAACACAGGTCCGTGCGAAGTCGCAAGACGATGTATACGGACTGACGCCTGCCCGGTGCTGGAAGGTTAAGAGGACGGGTCAGCTCTTCGGAGCGAAGCTCAGAATTTAAGCCCCAGTAAACGGCGGTGGTAACTATAACCATCCTAAGGTAGCGAAATTCCTTGTCGGGTAAGTTCCGACCTGCACGAATGGCGTAACGACTTCTCCGCTGTCTCAACCGCGAACTCGGCGAAATTGCACTACGAGTAAAGATGCTCGTTACGCGCAGCAGGACGGAAAGACCCCGGGACCTTTACTATAGCTTGGTATTGGTGTTCGGTGCGGCTTGTGTAGGATAGGTGGGAGACTGTGAAGCATGCACGCCAGTGTGTGTGGAGTCAACGTTGAAATACCACTCTGGTCGCTCTGGATATCTAACCTCGGTCCGTAATCCGGATCAGGGACAGTGCCTGGTGGGTAGTTTAACTGGGGCGGTTGCCTCCTAAAATGTAACGGAGGCGCTCAAAGGTTCCCTCAGCCTGGTTGGCAATCAGGTGTCGAGTGCAAGTGCACAAGGGAGCTTGACTGTGAGACTGACAGGTCGAGCAGGGACGAAAGTCGGAACTAGTGATCCGGCGGTGGCTTGTGGAAGCGCCGTCGCTCAACGGATAAAAGGTACCCCGGGGATAACAGGCTGATCTTGCCCAAGAGTCCATATCGACGGCATGGTTTGGCACCTCGATGTCGGCTCGTCGCATCCTGGGGCTGGAGTAGGTCCCAAGGGTTGGGCTGTTCGCCCATTAAAGCGGTACGCGAGCTGGGTTTAGAACGTCGTGAGACAGTTCGGTCCCTATCCGCTGCGCGCGCAGGAAACTTGAGAAGGGCTGTCCCTAGTACGAGAGGACCGGGACGGACGAACCTCTGGTGTGCCAGTTGTTCCGCCAGGAGCACGGCTGGTTAGCTACGTTCGGAAGGGATAACCGCTGAAAGCATCTAAGCGGGAAGCCTGCTTCAAGATGAGGTTTCCATCCCCGCAAGGGGGAGAGGCTCCCAGCTAGACCACTGGGTAGATAGGCCGGATGTGTAAGGCAGGACCAACGACTGCTGAAGCTGACCGGTACTAATAAGCCGACAACTTGATAACACACAAACATATTGCTACGCGTCCACTGTGCGGTTCCCGAGATACGGGCACACCCCCACGTAACCGGGGGCCCCGAACATCTCCATAGAGTTACGGCGGTCATAGCGAGAGGGAAACGCCCGGTCCCATTCCGAACCCGGAAGCTAAGCCTCTCAGCGCCGATGGTACTGCCCTGGAGACGGGGTGGGAGAGTAGGTCGCCGCCGGACAACCATTCACCAAAGGCCCACCCCACACGGGGTGGGCCTTTGGC
>NZ_JOFV01000028.1 GCF_000718325.1 Oerskovia turbata | reverse complement strand
GACAGTGCGGCGACGATGCAGCGGATGAGCGTGGCGGTCGACGAGCTCGCGCAGATCTCGGTCGAGCTGCGCACCCGCGTCGCCCAGTTCCGGATCTGAGCCCGCCGGTGAAGCACAGCACGTCGACCGCGTCCCCGGCCGGGCACCCCACGGGGTGCCCGGCGGGACGCACGGTCCTGCCCACGACCGCAGGGGGGCACGCGTGATCCGGGTGCTCGTCGTGGACGACTCGGTCGTCATCCGACGCCTCGTCACGCAGACCCTCGAACGGGACCCCGACATCACGGTCGTGGGGACCGCCGCGGACGGCCGGCTCGCCCTGGCGAAGGTCGAGCAGCTCGAACCCGACCTGATCACGCTCGACATCGAGATGCCCGTGCTCGACGGCATCGAGACGGTACGCGCTCTGCGCGCCGCGGGTCGGCGCATGCCCGTCATCATGTTCTCGACCCTCACGGAGCGTGGGGCCGGGGCGACGCTCGACGCGCTCACGGCCGGAGCGACCGACTACGTGACGAAGCCCAGCGGCACGGGCTCGGTGCAGACCGCTCTCGAACGGGTGGGCCTCGAGCTCGTCCCCAAGATCAAGGCGCTCGTGCCCGGTGCCCACCGGCCCGCAGCGGCGCGGCCGGGCGGTGACGCGGCGACCCCTGTGCCGACCACGCGCCGGGCCGCACCCAGGCGCCCCGTCCGGGCCGTCGTCGTCGGATCCTCGACGGGAGGGCCGGACGCACTGCGGCGGGTCTTCTCGGCGATCCGTGAACCGTTGCCCGTGCCGGTCCTCGTCGTCCAGCACATGCCTCCCGTGTTCACCCGTCAGCTCGCGGAACGGCTCGACCGTGAGGGGCCCACGACCGTGGTCGAGGCCGTCGGAGGGGAGATCCTCGCGCCGGGGCACGCCTACCTCGCTCCCGGCGGGCGTCATCTCGAGATCGTGCGCCGGGGCTCCAACCTGGCGACCACCGTCACGGACGGCCCACCGGTCAACTTCACGCGCCCCTCGGTCGACGTCCTGTACCGGTCCGCGGTCCAGGTGCTCGGGGGCGACCTGCTCGCGCTCGTGCTGACCGGCATGGGGTCCGACGGGCGCGACGGTGCAGGGGCGGTCGCGGCGGCCGGTGGCCACGTCGTCGCCCAGGACGAGGCGTCGTCCGTCGTGTGGGGGATGCCGGGTGCCGTGGTCACGGCCGGGCATGCCCATCAGGTCCTTCCGCTCGACCACCTCGCCCGAGCCGTCGTCTCGGCGATCGAAGGAGCACACGCATGACCGTGTCCACGCAGTCGTTCTCGTTCGTGAGCGACCTGGTCCGCCGTCACAGCGCGATCCAGCTCGCCCCTGGCAAGGAGTACCTCGTCGAGTCGCGCCTCGGCCCGCTGGCCCGGGAGAAGGGCCTGCACGGGATCGACGCCGTCGAGCAGTACGTGCAGAGGTACGTGCGCACCGGCTCGAGCGGCGAGATCGTGCGCGTGGTCGAGGCCATGACGACCAACGAGACGTCCTGGTTCCGCGACACCTCGCCGTTCACGGCCCTGCGCCGCGTCGTGCTGCCGACGCACGGCGACGGCGACCTGTCGATCTGGTCCGCGGCGTGCTCGACCGGTCAGGAGCCCTACAGCATCGCGATGGTCCTGGCCGAGCACGGGCACCAACGTTTCCGGATCCTGGCGACCGACATCAACGCGCAGGTGATCGAGCGCGCCCGCAGCGGCCGGTACAGCCAGCTCGAGGTCAACCGGGGGCTGCCCGCCCCGATGCTGGTCCGCCACTTCCGGCGGGCCGGCGTCGAGTGGGAGGTCGACCCCGCGCTCCGCCGGAACCTGACCTTCGAGAAGCACAACCTGCTCACGCCGCCTCCCGGCGTCGGGACGTTCGACGTGGTCTTCCTGCGCAACGTCCTCATCTACTTCGACATGCCCACCAAGCAGTCGATCCTCGCCCGGCTCCGTAGCCGGGTGAGACCTGGCGGTTACCTGATCCTGGGTGCCGCCGAGACGACCGTCGGTGTCGATCCCGCGTGGGAGCGCGTCGACGGCGCACACGGCTCCATCTACCGACTCCGAGGAGGCAGCGCATGAGAGCGCTGGTGATCGACGACTCGCGCGTGATGCGCCGCATCGTCGCGTCGACGTTGAAGGGTCTCGGCTTCGAGATCGCCGAGGCGGGGGACGGGCGCACAGCGCTCGACCTGCTCGAGGCCGGTGAACGCTTCGACCTGGCGTGCGTCGACTGGAACATGCCCGTGATGGACGGCCTCGAGCTCGTCCAGGAGGTCCGCAAGCGCAGGGACTGGCGCGACCTCACGCTCATGATGGTCACGACCGAGTCCGAGCAGAACCAGATCGTGCGTGCCCTCGCGGCCGGGGCGCACGAGTACCTCATCAAGCCGTTCACCCCGGATGCGCTCGAGGCAAAGCTCGACATGCTCGGGCTGCTGCCGCAGAAGGAGCTCGCATGACCGACACCACCTCGACGCTCGCACAGAGCGTCGTCCCGATGGCGCAGGACCTGTTCACCGCGATGGTCGACGGCGAGCCGGGTCTGCTCCTGCCCGTGGAGGCCCTGGAGGAGCCGATCGCCGACCCCCTGTACGCCTGGGTCGACATCGTCGGACCGGCGGTCTCGCGCACCCTGGTCATCACGGCCCGCGAGACCGCGGACCGGCTGGCCCGCTCGCTCCTGCTCAAGGAGGAGGACGAACCCGTGACGCTCGAGGACGTCCAGGACGCGCTCGGGGAGGTCGCGAACGTCGTCGGGGGGAACCTCAAGGCGATGATGCCCGAGGGGTCGTCGCTGACGTTGCCGGTCGTCGAGCACGTCGAGCCCTCGGCCTCCCGCCCGGCCGACCACGAGCAGGCGCTGCTCTGGTGGGGCGGCCCGATCCTCATCCAGCTGTGGACCTCGACGAACGGAGAAGACCTGTGAAGATCCTCGTTGCGGACGACAGCCGCGTCATGCGACAGATCGTCCTGCGCACCCTGCGCCAGGCAGGCTTCGGCGACTGGGACGTCGTCCAGGCCGGTGACGGTGCGGAGGCGCTCGCCCTGACCCATTCGGAGAAGCCGGACCTCGTCCTGTCGGACTGGAACATGCCCGAGATGAACGGGATCGACTTCCTGCGTGCCCTGCGCGCGGGCGGCTCGAGCGTCCCGTTCGGCTTCGTCACGTCGGAGGGCTCGCCGCAGATGCGCGAGCTCGCCGAGAGCGAGGGGGCGCTCTTCCTCATCGCCAAGCCGTTCGACGCCGGCACGTTCGAGTCGGCGTTGCGTCCCCACTTCCGCTGACCGCACCCACCAGAACTCCACCCACCGAACGACCCCGGAGGACCCCACTCGTGACCACCACGCCCTTGCCCCAGCTCAAGGAGATCAAGGACCTGTACGCGGGCCTGGTCGGCCGTGCGTGCACGGCCGTGCCGGCCGGCCAGCTCATGACGCCCGAGACGAAGGGACTCGTCGCGGCCACGTACCTGAGCAACCGCGGCCAGGTCGAGGCCGTCGTCGTGGTCGACGTCCCCCTGGGCGCGTACCTCGGAGCGTCGATCGGCCTCATGCCGCCCGGACCGGCGAAGGACGCCGCAGCGGACGGGAGGCTCAGCGACGTCCTGCTCGAGAACGTCTCGGAGGTTCTCAACGTCACGGCCGGGCTGTTCAACACCGAGGACGCGCCGCACCTGGTGCTCGCCGACGTCTTCGACTCGACGCGGGCCGCCCTGCCGGGGACGGCCGTCTCGTTCCTGCGCAGCACGGGGCGTCGGCTCGATGCCGCGGTGGAGGTCGCGGGCTACGGCGGGGGCGCCTTCACGGTGGTCCTGCGCTAGCGGGCCGCGCCCCGTCGTCCGACGCAGAGAGGCCCGTCCGGGGATCCGGACGGGCCTCTCTGCGTTCTGGGGCGTCGTTGCGGCGTGAGCGGGACGACGGCGTGCTTCAGGCCGTGACGAGCTCCCGACGCAGGTCCAGGCCCTGCCCGTCGAGGATCGTCTGGATCGCGGCACCGGTGTCCGGGTGCACGAGGACCGGGGCCATGAGGTTGACGCTCACGGCCCCGCCACGCGCGGTGGCGACCACGAGGACGACCGGTTCCTGGTCGCTCGCTCCGATGAGTGCGAGGTCGTTCGCGGGGATCGCCGGGGCGTAGTCGGGCACCCAGCGGCTCGGGTCGACGACGAGGAGCTCGACGCCGGGCGCGTCGAGAGCCGCGAGCGTGTAGACGCCGTCCGTCTGTTCCTCGAGCAGCTCGAAGCGGCGCGCGGTGAGGCCCGGAGGCGGGGTCACGAAGGTGATGGCGGTCATCGGAGATAGTCCATGAGAGTGGGCTGCAGGAGGTTGGACCCGATGCTCAGGGTCGCCTGGTAGGCGACCTGCTTGAGCTGGAGGTCGATCGCGATCTCGGCGAGGTCGGCGTCCTCGATCCCCGCGCGCTGGGTCGTGAGCGCGAGCTGAGAGTCGGCGTTGGTGTCCGTGGCGCGTTCGAGCTGGTTCTGCCGGGCGCCGACGGCGGTGTGCTGGGTCAGGACGGAGGACAGCCGGGCGTCCACGGCCCCGAGGTGGCTGCTGACGTTCGTGCCGGCCCTCAGGTCGGCGACGACCGTGTCGAGCAGAGCGAAGACCGAACCCGTTCCGGTGCCGAAGACCGCAGCCCCGTCGACGTCGACCTGGACGGTCGAGTCGGCACCGATGCGCCGCTCGACAGAGCTGCCGGGGACGCCGGTGAAGGTGTAGTCGTCACGGAACGCGACCCCCTCGTCAGACGTGCCCGCGAACACGCTGCGCCCCAGGAAGGTCGTGTTCGACTGGCGCAGGAGCTCGGAGCGCAGCTCGTCGAGCTCGACCGCGATGGCTTCGCGCGCGTCGGGAGACGCCGTGTCCGAGGCTCCCTGCATCACGAGGTCGCGCACGCGCTGGACGACGTCCGTGACGGACGTGAGCGCCGAGTCGAGCGTCGAGAGCCAGCCGTCACCGTTCTCGATGTTGCGCTGGTACTGCTTCTCGGTGGCGAGCTGGTTGCGCACGGACAGGGCGTTGGCCGCCGCAGACGGGTCGCTCGACGCGCGGACGAGCTTGCGGCCGGACGTGCCCTGCTCCTGGAGCTCGGCCATCCGGGCGAGGTTGGCCTGCATGCTTCGTGTGACGAACGAGGCCTGCATCTGGTTGGTGATGCGCACGGTTCTCCCCTAGGAGGCGGGACGGGCGGACGGGCCGGCGGGCCGGTGCTGCGGACTGCGGGTCACAGGCCGACACGGCCGGTGCGGTTGATGAGCTGGTCGAGCATCTCGTCGACCGCGGTGAGGACACGCGCGGCCCCCTGGTACGCGTGCTGGTACTGGACGAGGTTCACGGTCTCCTCGTCGAGCGAGACGGCCGAGTTGGACAGCAGGTCGGAGAACGCCGCGGTGGACGCGATGGTCGCGAGCTTCGCGTCGTAGGTCGCCGAGCTCGACTTCACGGCGATCGTCGCGACGTGTGCGGACCAGCCGGCGTCGGGACCGTCGGACGCGACGCCGAGCTGGGCGATCTTGTCCGCGACGGATCCGTCGAGCGCGCCCCCGCCCCCGCTCGCGGCGACCTGCGAGGGGTCGGTGACCGCGACCTTGATGCCAGACGCCGGGGGCTTGCCCGCGTCGAAGACGAAGAAGTCGCCTCCCGGTGCGCCCGTCGTGGTCTGGGCCGTCGTGTGCAGTGCGTTGACCTGGGCGGCGATCGTCGAGGCGAGGTCGTCGTAGCCTGCTGCGGCCTGGGCGTACACGCCACCGGACGACGCGGGGGCCAGGGCGGACAGGTGCCCGGCGAGGTCCCCGCCCTCGAGGGCGACCTGCGCGCCTGCTCGGTGCGCCCACTCGAGGCGGACAGGGTCCGTGGTCACGCCGTCCATCGACTGCGAGCCGGCCAGCTTGACCGGGTTGGTCGTGGTGCCGTCGACGAGCAGGTTGCCGCCCAGCAGGACGCTGACCGTGCCGTCCGGGTTCATGCTCGTCTGGGCCCCGGCGACCTGCGCGAGCGAGGCCGTCACCAGGTTCCGGTGGTCCACGAGCTCGTTCGCCGAGACGCCCTGACCTGCGGCGTCGCGGATCTGTGCGTTGAGCGCCGCGACCTTGTCCGCCATCGCGTTGACCTCCGAGACGAGGGAGGTCGCGCTCGTGCGGGACTGCTGCCACTGCCCGGCGACCTCGGCGCGACCCGCGACGAGCCGGTCGACGATGCCCACCGCACGCTCGATGACCACGCGAGCCTGGGCCTCCTTCCCGGGCGCGTTCGCGACGTCCTGCCAACCGCTCCAGAACGACTGCAAGGTTGCGGAGATCCCCGTGTCCGAGGGCTCGCCGTGGAGGTCCTCGACCGCGTTGAAGGCCGTGGCGCGCACCACGGAGTACCCCTCGTTCGACGCGGTCTGCCGCACTCGGGACTCGAGGAAGAGGTTCCCGAGCCGCGCGACGCCGTCGATGCTCACTCCCTGGCCGTTGCGCACGGGCTGGGCGAAGCGTGCCAGGCCCATCTCGGCCAGCGGGGCGACGGACGACTGCTGGACGCGCTGACGCGTGTAGCCGTTCGTGTTGAGGTTCGCCACGTTCTGACCGGTCACGTCGATACCGGCCTGTGCGGCGTTCAGGCCCTGGCGGGCGGTGTTGAGGATGGCGAACGAGCTCATGTGCGCGGTTCCTTACAGGATCGTGTCGAAGAGGCGGGCGACGGCGGACTGCGCCGTGGCGGCGCCGGTCGCGTCGTAGGTCCGCGCCTCACCGCCGAGCGTCGCGAGGGTCTCCTGCGTCGAGCGCGAGGCGTGGTTGACGATCTGGGTGTTGGTGTCCCGGACGGTCTTGATGCGCACGGTCAGCTCGGTCAGGCCCGCGAGGTGTCCCTCGAAGATCTCGCGCCACGGTCCGGTGCTCGGCGCGGCCGCCGCGATCTCGCGCAGCGTCGCGTCGGGGGACAGCCCCCAGGACGAGGCGACCGTCTCGGAGGCGACGGTGCGGACCAGGGTCGCCTCGCGCACCTTCTCCATGACGGTCTCGACCTCACGGTTGGCGTGCGCGAGCCAGCGCGTGCGGCCGGCCGTGAGGAGCAGCTGCTCCTCCTCGAGCTTGAAGAGCAGCATCTCCAGCAGCTCACGCTCTCGCCACAACAGGGTCGACAGCTCCTGAGGGCCCAATGCGGCTCTCCCTTACGTACGTCGTGGTCGGTCGGGACGGCGGGCCACGAGGCCCGCTCGGAGACCACTGTCGGCCGCCGCGGCGCAGATGTGGCGACTGATCGTCGACCGATCCGCATGGGAGTCCTTGACGCGGTCGCCACCGCGTACCTCGCAGCGTCCTCCTCGGTGCCCCACCGGCGCGACGCGGCGCGGGTGCCCAGCAGATGCCCAGCAGAAAGGTGCTTCGGCGTGAACCTCTCCGAGCGCAACGCTCTCGTCGTCGACAACCTTGCCCTCGTCGGCTTCCTCGTGTCCGACCTGTGCGCCCGAGCGGACCATCTCTCGCGGGAGGACCTCGCGTCGGTGGGGGCGATCGCGCTGACGACGGCCGCGACGGCCTACGACCCGGCACGGGGGGTGCCCTTCGGCGCGTACGCCCGACGCCGCATCGTCGGCGCCCTGTCGGACGAGCTGCGTTCCCAGGACTGGGCGCCCCGGTCCGCGCGCAAGCGGATCAAGGAGCTCACCGCGGTCGAGGCCGCACTGACGGCCTCGCTGGGCCGGGAACCGACCGACGTCCAGGTCGCCGAGGCGATGGGTGTCGTGGTCGCGGACGTCCGGGCGATCCGCGACGACGCGGGGCGCTCGATCGTCGCGGTCGACGACACGATGTACGAGCACGTGGTGCTCGACGCCCCGAGCCCCGAGGAGCAGGTGCTCGCGACCGAGGAGAGGCACGTCGTGCGCGAGGCCGTCGCGGCCCTGCCCCAGCAGCTGCGGTACATCGTTGAGGAGGTCTACTTCGCGGGCCGCACGGTGGGCGAGCTCGCGGAGGAGCTCGGGATCGGGCACTCGACGGTCTCGCACGCCCGCATCGAGGCGGTCCGGCTGCTGCGTGAGGGCCTCGAGGCGCACTACTCGGACCGGGAGTCGCGGGTGTCGGCGGCGCCGCTCTCCGCGCGGCGTCGCGACTACCTGGCCGACGTGGGGGACAGGGTCGCCGGCGGAGCGACGCGCCGTGCCGCCTGGTCCACCCCTGCAGCCTCCTGAGCGCAGGGTGACGGTCGCGACGAGATCTCACCCGCTCGACACCGACGACGGCGTGACACGTGCCGACAGTCTTGGTCGACCGGCCCATGGATGGGCTGGGGGACCATTCTTCTCGCCCGTCTCACGGAGGACTCATCATGGGCTTCAGCGTCAACACGAACGTTTCTGCACTGAAC
>NZ_JOFV01000027.1 GCF_000718325.1 Oerskovia turbata | reverse complement strand
CCACACCTACCGCCAGGCCATCACCGCGGCCGGCTCCGGCTGCTCCGCAGCCCTCGACGCCCAGCGCTACCTCACCGAGCTCGCCGACACGATCGAGGAGGTCCTGGCATGAGCCGCACCGTGGCCCCGGCCACCACCGCGAGCGTCCAGGGCGCCGGACGCCTGTCGACGCTCGACCGGTGGCTGCCGGTGTGGATCGGTCTCGCGATGGTCGCCGGCCTGCTGCTGGGCCGGTTCGTCCCGGCCCTGTCGGACGTGCTGGCCTCGATGGAGGTCGGGGGGATCTCGGTGCCGATCGCGGTCGGCCTGCTCGTGATGATGTACCCGGTCCTGGCCAAGGTCCGCTACGACAAGGTCGCCTCGGTCACCGGGGACAAGAAGCTCCTGGTCTCGTCCCTGGTCCTGAACTGGCTCGTGGGCCCCGCGCTGATGTTCGCCCTGGCGTGGATCTTCCTGCCGGACCTTCCCGAGTTCCGCACCGGCCTGATCATCGTGGGCTTGGCCCGGTGCATCGCGATGGTCGTCATCTGGAACGACCTGGCCTGCGGGGACCGGGAGGCCGCGGCGGTCCTGATCGCGATCAACTCCGTCTTCCAGGTCCTCGCGTTCTCGCTGCTGGGCTACTTCTACCTCACGATCCTGCCCGGTTGGCTGGGCCTGGGCACCGCCGGGCTCGACATCTCCATGGGGCAGATCGCGCTCAATGTCCTGGTGTTCCTCGGGATCCCGCTCGTGGCCGGGTTCGCCTCGCGTCTGATCGGTGAGCGCACCAAGGGCCGGGCCTGGTACGAGGACACGTTCCTGCCCGTGATCGGGCCCTGGGCCCTGTACGGGCTGCTGTTCACGATCGTGCTGCTCTTCGCCCTGCAGGGCGAGGCCGTGACCTCCAACCCGCTCGACGTCGCCCGCATCGCGGTGCCGCTGCTGGTGTACTTCGCCGTGATGTGGGGCGTGGGCATCGTCACCGGCAAGGTCCTGCACCTGGGGTACGCGAAGTCCACGACCCTGGCCTTCACCGCGGCCGGGAACAACTTCGAGCTCGCGATCGCGGTGGCCATCGCGACGTTCGGAGCCGCCTCCGGCCAGGCCCTGGCCGGTGTCGTCGGTCCGCTGATCGAGGTCCCGGTCCTGGTGGGCCTGGTCTACGTCTCCTTGTGGATCGCCCGCCGCTGGTTCGCCGTCGACCCCTACGCTGCCGCCCCGGCGGCCGAACCCGAGAAAGTGACGTCATGACCACCACTCCCCTGCCCCTGACGGTGCGTGACCCGGACTGCGGGCCACAGATCGAGTCGCACGCCATCGGCGCCGACATCGCCGCCGTCGTCGCGGCCGCTCTCAAGGCCCTGGCCGAGCCGCTGCGACTGCGGATGCTGTCCTTCATCGCCACCGCCCCGGCGGGCGAGGCCTGCGTGTGCGACCTGGCGGCTCTGACCGACGTGTCCCAGCCGACCGTCTCGCACCACCTCAGGGTGCTGCGTGACGTCGGGGTCGTGGCCTCAGAGCGCCGCGGCACGTGGGTCTGGTACCGCATCACCCCCGGGTACAAGGCGGCCGTGACCACCCTGCTGGACTCCTTCGCCCCGGCCGCGCTCGAGGCATCGGTGACCCAGGAGGTGCTGCGCGGGCTCGACGACGTCGACCCGGCCCTGGACCACCTGGCCACCGAGCTCGCGACCACGTTCCCCGGCGTGCGTTTCGAGGTCGTCCAGCGGGTCGTGCGCGACTCCTACACGGACCTGGCACGCTCGGCGAAGATCTCCGCGCACCTGGTCCCCCTCACCGGCCGGTTCGCCCGCCAGCGCCTGGCGGACATCACCCGCGACCACGCAGGCCGACCACAGGTGCTGTTCGTGTGCGTCGCGAACGCCGGCCGCTCCCAGCTCGCCGCGGCCCTCGTGCGCCACTACGCGGGCGACCGCGTCACGGTCCGCTCGGCCGGCTCGACCCCCGCCGCCGAGATCCACGCCGGGGTCCGCGAAGCCCTCGTCGCCCTGGGCACCGCCCAGGACGCGTTCCCCAAGCCGCTGACCGACGACGCGGTACGCGCGGCCGACGTCGTGATCACCATGGGCTGCGGCGACGTGTGCCCGGTCCTGCCCGGCAAGCGCTACGAGGACTGGCTCGTCGGAGACCCCGCCCTGGCCTCTCCCGCCGGGGTCGCCGCGATCCGCGACGAGCTCGACACCCGGGTCCGCGACCTGCTCACCGACCTCCTGCCCGACCTCACCCTGCCCGCCTGACCTCACCACCCTCCTGGAGAACCTCATGACCACCCAGAACACCCCCACCGACAAGCCGTCCGCCCTGTTCGTCTGCGTCCACAACGCCGGCCGCTCCCAGATGGCCGCCGGGTTCCTGCGCGCCCTGTCCGGCGGGGCCGTGGAGGTCCGCTCGGCCGGGTCCATGCCCGCCGACCAGATCAACCCCGTCGCCGTCGAAGCCATGCTCGAGGCCGGGATCGACATCCGTACCGAGACCCCCAAGGTCCTGACCACCGAAGCCGTCCAGGCCTCCGACGTCGTGATCACCATGGGCTGCGGCGACGTGTGCCCCATCTTCCCTGGCAAGCGCTACGAGGACTGGAAGCTCGAGGACCCCGCCGGTCAGGGCATCGAGTCCGTGCGCCCGATCCGCGACGAGATCCGCACCCGCATCCTGACCCTGCTCTCCGAGCTCGGCGTCGAGCCCGTCGAGATCCCCGCCACCGCCTGACCCCAGGCTCACCGAAGGGCCGGACGCGTCTGCGTCCGGCCCTTCGCGCAAGCGCCACCTCCGCTCGGGCGGCACCTGCGCCCTGCCCGCAGTCGCAGGCTTAACCGCAGGTGCTCGACGGCGCCGGCTCGTCCCCGGAGCGCCCGTGCACCACCCCGGTCGCGAACCCGGCCGGCGCCCCGACCCCGAGGGTGACCAGCTGCGACTCGGCGGGCGCGGCGCCGCAGCACGACCCACTCGCTTCCCCCTCGGCCTCCAGGGCCAGGTCGGTCGAGCACACACCCGTGGCCGGCAGGTTCAGCTGGACCAGGTCCGCCGCGGCCCGGTCGCCCGCCAGGGCGGCGGCGATCGAGCGGACCTGCTCGTACCCGGTGGCAAGCAGGAACGTCGGGGCCCGCCCGTAGGACTTCATCCCCGCGAGGTAGAACCCGTCGTCGGGGTGCTGGAGCAGCTTCTCTCCGTGCGGGGGCACCGTGCCGCACGAGTGGAAGTTCGGGTCGATGAGCTCGGCCAACCGGCGCGGGGACTCGACCACCGGGTCCAGGTCCAGGCGCACCTCGCGCAGCATGTCCAGGTCCGGGCGGAACCCGGTCGCGTTCACGATCGCGTTGACCTGCAGGTCCAGCGCGTCGTCGCGCGAACGGCCCAGGACCCGCACCGTGTCCTGGCCGGGGACGAGCTGCTCGATCGAGATCCACCTCACCAACGTCAACAGGCCCGCCTCGACGGCGTCCTGCAGGCGGGTGCCCAGCAGCCCGCGCGCGGGCAGCTCGTCGTCGGCCCCGCCGCCGAACAGGCGCCGCGCAGAACCGCCCCGGATCGCCCAGGTCACCGTGGTGCCCGGTGCGGACTCTCCGAGCTCTACCAGGGACAGCAGCGTGTTCGCTGCCGAGTGCCCCATCCCGACGACGAGCGTGTGCTTGCCGGCGAACCGCTCGCGGGCCGTTCCCAGGACGTCGGGCAACGGGCCCGTGACGAAGGCCTGCGCCTGCGCCTCACCGAGAGCGGGCAGACCGCTGGTGCCCAGCGGGTTGGACGTCGTGAACGTTCCGGACGCGTCGATCACCGCACGGGCCAGCACGTCCTCGACCTGCCCGTCCGCCCTCACGGTCCGCACCCGGTACGCGCGCCGCTCCCGGCCCAACGACCGGGTCTTGTCGGCCCCGTCTCGCGCCACCGCCAGCACCCGCGTCCTGGTCCGCAACCGGGACGCGATCTGCTCGGTCGCGGCCAGCGGCGCCAGGTACTGGTCCACGAGCTCGCCGCCCGTGGGCAGCTGGTCCAGGTCAGGGGCCCTCCATCCGGTGGGCTCGAGCAGGCGACATGCGGCCTCGTCGATGTCGTAGCGCCACGGCGAGAACAACCGCACGTGCCCCCACGACGCCACTGCCGCTCCCGGTCCGCCGCCCGCCTCGAGCACGACCGGCTCCAGACCCCGCTCCAGCAGGTGGGCAGCCGCGGCCAGCCCCACCGGTCCCCCACCGATCACCACGACCGGGAGATCCGCACGCACGACCTCGCTCATCACCACTCCTCGCATCGACAACCATCAATGAACGCCACATCGACAACGTATCCATAAGCATCGATGCGTGGCAAGATGGAGTCCATGACCACGACGACGGACCTGCCCCTCGCACCAGCCGGCACGACCGGCGCCGCTTGCTGCGCACCGCTGGTCCGCCAGGCAGCCGACCCCCAGACCGCGCGTGACCTCGCGCGCACCTTCAAGGCCCTGGCCGACCCCGCCCGGGTCCAGCTGCTCTCGATCGTCGCCTCCCACGACGGCGGCGAGGCCTGCGTGTGCGACCTCACCGAGCCCGTCGGCCTCTCCCAGCCGACCGTCAGCCACCACCTGAAGATCCTCGTGGACGCCGGCCTCCTCACCCGGGAGCAGCGCGGACGCTGGGCCTACTACTCGCTCGTCCACGGCGCCCTCACCGCGCTCGCCGAGGCGCTGACCGAGACGACCCGCTGACGCCGTCTGGCCTCGCTACCCCAGGTGCGGAAGCCCCCGTCGCGACCGTGGACACCCGGGTCCACGCCTTCCAGTCGATGCCGTTCGCACGCGGTGCGACTGTGCACCACGGCACGTCTCCCCGGACGGGCAGGACGAGACGTGAACCCGCGGAACGAGATGCGAGCACCGCATGGCAGACTCCCGTCATGCCATCCCGCTCTCCACGGAACGAAAAGTTGGCCAAGAAGGTCATGCGCAGGCTGATCAGGTCGTTGCGAGGTCGCGAGCACGACGGGCTGAAGGTCGTCGCCCTCCTCCACTACGGGGCCGTCGACATCGATCCACGCCACCTGGTGGTCTGGATGCTGCTGGACGGCAGACCGGACGATCAGATCCCGGCATGGCTGAGGGTGTCGCCGTTGCTGATCGAGTCGCTGCGGCCGACGGACATCGACTACTCGTGGCTGCTCGACCTGCGATCCGAGGTGCAGGAGGCGTTCCGGAAGGCCCGTTGGGTAGATCCTGACAACGTCACCGTCATGGTGGACAGCGCGCATCGGGTGGAGAGATCCGGCTTCAACTACTTCCGCGGATGAGGAGGCCCGTGCGGCACGGCCACCCGATACCTCGTCATACGACGAGAGGCCCGGAATCTCAACGATTCCGAGCCTCTCGCTTCTGTCGGGCTGACAGGATTTGAACCTGCGACCCCTTGTATGGCCCTCGAACGTTCCTGATCCGCGGAATCGGTGGGCTTTCCTCCTGTGACCTGCGTCTTTGCTCTCCGGTCCCGTGCCACCCCGTGCCGCTCTGTGTCGGCGCGTGCTGAGTATTGGGACACCTTTGAGGACAGGTTACAGGACACCCCTGACATCCAGGAAATAGAAGCTCAATTGCCGGTTGGCTGACGGTGCCACTTTGCTGTCATTTATCGCATTCAAGTGGTCCACGCGAAATGACCTCGTCGTGCATTACTGAGTTTTGCGTCTGGGTATTCCACGGGCTGCTGACATGGCCGAGCCCAGACCTGGGGACGGGTCCGGGCGCCCCGGTCGCGACGACGCACTTCTTGGCGTCGTTCCATATCTTGTCGGCGAGACCTCTGTTGAGGACGTCGTTGCGGGTGTCGCAAAAATTGGCGTCGACATCCTTCCATGCCGCCCCGGACCAAGGAGGCTTGACGTACGGAACGCACGAGACGTACAGTCTGTACGTCGACACCGAATCTAGGAGGTCTCCATGTCCACCGCGATGTTCGAGAGTGCTACCGAGGCTCGGGCGAATTTCAAGGACGTTCTCGACCGTGCCGAGGCAGGTGTCTCGGTGCCAGTTCGGCGCGGCTCGCGCGTCTCCGCGATGGTCGACGCGGTGCGCCTGCGACACTCCCTCATGGCGCTGCTGCGGCCCGACACCCAGGTGCTCAGCGAGAACGGTGAGTGGAGCGCCTACATCCCCTCGATCCCGTCGATCTCGGCCACAGGGGACACTCTCGACGAGGTGGTAGAGGACCTGGTGTCCGCAGCTCGGGAGTACGCCGTCGACTGGAACGACCACCTCCGTCACGCACCGAACCACGCCGACAACTGGGGGTTCGTCCAGGTCGTGCTGCTGTCCGACGACGAACAGCTGAGCGCCTGGCTCGCCCGGTGAGCCACGTCAAGCCCGTCACGCGAGCCGCACACCAGAGCTTCTGCGACACCGAGGGCTGGTCGCTCGTCCAGGACGCGCGAGGGCGCGACGTGTCGCACCACGTGACCTACGAGCTGGGGCACCCGGACGGACGGACGCTGCGGACACGCATCTCCCGCCCCGTCCGGCCGGTGCCATACGGGCCGGACCTGGCGTCGTTCATCCTGCGGGCACAGCTAGAGGTGACTCCCGGCGAGTTCTGGGCGTGCGCCGACGACGGTGTCATACCGGTCCGCGTCGCCGTCGTCCCCGAGGTAGACACGGTCCCCCTCGGACTGCTCCGCGTGCTGCGCGACGAGATGCACCTGAGCGAGGACGAGCTCATGGCACTCAGCAAGGAAGAGGCGATCCGCCTGGTCAACGAGCACTGGAGCAACCCCCGCTGACTGGTCGGGCCTGCCCACGGAGTGCTGAAGGACGCGCCGACGATCTGACCTGCGCCTGGCCCGTTCTCCGCGCCCGACCCACTAGAAAGTCAGCAAGGGCCTGACGGCAAGGAGCCGGACCATGCCGACGTACTTCAAGGCGGTCCGTGAGGACGGGACATCGTTCCACGAGTCCGAGTCCGAGTTCGTGTGGGTCGACCCTGCCCGGCCGGTCGAGGCCCGGGAGGTGACCCACGCGGTCACCTCTCCATGCAGCAGACCCGGGGTTGAGCTGAGAACTCTGTTCCATCCTTGGGCAACCTGATTTCGAGCCGACTACCTGCTCGCTCCACAGCACCGATCCACCCCAGAAGCGAGGGGGTACCCACATGCCGTGGCCGCCGTAGCGGATCCCGGATCTCGAGACGGGTCATGACCCGAGACCTGCCCTGCCGCCTTCCCCGGAGCGGCCATGGATCAGTGCCTCGCGCCAGCCTTTCGGTGGAGGCCATGGCACCCCCCACCCTGCGAGCGTCGCTCGCGTCCATCCCCCAGCAGGTGTTCTGGCGGCATCGATCTCCGCGGCCGTCGTCACTGGGCTGGCCGCATCGTTTGTCATGACGAGGAGCCTAGAGCTTTTCGGCCGGCCGGAACCTGCGCCAGCCTGGGCGGCTGGTCGACGCGGGATGGTGCGGTAGACGTCATCGGCCCAGAGCCACGCGTACAGTGCGCGAGCCCCGTCAGGGTCTCCGATAGGGGCGATCGAGACCATGACGTGCTCGCGGGTCCAGCGCACGGCCCGTGCCGGTACGAGCTCTTCGTGAGTAGGCCACAGCGTCGCACGATGACAGAGACGCTCCCCTGGGGTCGCAGCGGCACAAGTTCGGGGGTGATGGCGTTGACCGGTGTCGTCGACGAACTGCCCGGGCCGATCTCCGAGCTCCTGCCCGGCGGGGCACTCCCAGCCGGGGCGGCGAGCGTCATCACCGGTTCGACGAGCCTCCTCCTCACCGCGCTCGCGACTTCCCAGCGCTCCGACCAGATGGACGGCAGCTGGAGTCCCGGCGCGGTTCACGGCGGTCCTGCCGACACCTGCTTCGCCTCTGGTGCCGGCGATCATCGGGGAGGTCCGGCGGACTTCCCCGCGGAGCCTGCGCCTGGTGGGTTAGCCCCGTGACTGCCCGGACGCGCTCAGGGTGATGAATCTTGGCGCGTCCCAGTAGGACTGCCGCCCCGGCAGAATCTTGCGGATGACAACAACACTGCCCGATCCGCTGGACTCCTAGAACTGCCCAACGCATGGCTACCTGGACCACGCCGCTATTGGCGAGAGTGCTTCGCCGATCGGCCAGAGGATGCGCTGGACTTCCTCCTTGCCGGGTCGAAGGCGGAGATCCACAAGTACAACGACCACATCCCAGGCGGCTACCAGGGCGACCTGGACCAATGGCGGATCGGCACCGGTCACGTCGATCTGAGCGCGGACGAGGTCCGGTCCTGGGTCACGGCTTCCCTCGGTCGAGTCGAGGCCAAACTTTCGGAGAGGTTCACGGCGGTGTGCAAGGTCGCAGAGGAACTCACGAGTGGAGCGGTCGCTGACGAGAACGGTACCTGCAGCTTCGCGGGGGCGACGCTGACGTTCGCGAAAGTCAGCGAGTTGTTGGAGGCCTAGATGTACTGACTCGTTGCGTTGTTGACTCGGTCGATGGGTCGTAGGCCGCCGATGCCGAGGTGGGGTCGTTCTAGGTTGTAGTGCTGGAGCCAGGTAGGCA
>NZ_JOFV01000026.1 GCF_000718325.1 Oerskovia turbata | reverse complement strand
CGAGAGACCTCCGTTGGTCAGAGCCGGGTTCCTAGACAGCTCCCACTCGACACGGAGGTCTCTCTTCACGTCAACAACGATCCTGGTCAGTACACCTAGGGCCCGGACCGCGGGTCGGCATCGACCAGCTAGTCCGACAGGTCGGCGGCAGAACGGAGCGACGCGGCGCCCCACCAACGACGAAGGGCCCCGACCACTGGTCGGGACCCTTCGTGCTTGCGGTAGCGGTGAGATTCGAACTCACGGTGGACTTTCACCCACACACGCTTTCGAGGCGTGCTCCTTAGGCCACTCGGACACGCTACCCAGCCGGGAAGTCCCGGCTGCAGAAGGATACCCGCTCGCGGCGCCTGGACCGAATCGGGCACCCCGCGCGCCTGCCGGCACCCGAAGGAGGCCGCCGTCGGACGCCAGGGGCGAGCCCCGCCGTCGGGCACCGACGCCGCGTCCCGAACTCACATCCTCACCTACCCCGTGTCATAGCGAACTCACAGGTTCGGACGGCTCCATGGAGGAGTTCAGTTCCCCGTCACCTGGAGGTCACCCGTGACCCAGCCCCCACAGCTCGCGTTGTACCTCGTCGACCTGGTCGCCGTGCTCGTCCTGACGTTCGGCCTCTACTTCCCGCGTCATCGGCGCCGCGACCTGGTCGTGGCCTACCTGGGCGTGAACGTGGGCGTCCTGGCGGTCGCGGCGACGCTCGCGAGCAGCACGGTCGGCGCAGGCCTGGGTCTGGGCCTCTTCGGTGTCCTGTCGATCATCCGGCTGCGCTCGACCGAGCTGAGCCAGCACGAGGTCGCGTACTACTTCGCGGCCCTCGCCCTGGGGCTCCTGGGTGGCCTCGGCACGACCGCGGGCTGGCTCGGCGTCGCGGGCAGCGCCCTGATCCTCGTGGTCATGGCGGTCGCGGACCACCCGCGCCTGCTGCGCCGCCACCGCAGCCAGGTCGTCCTGCTCGACCGCGCCTTCCCCGACGAGGCCGGACTCGTCGCCTACCTCGAGCAGCTCCTGGGGGCGCACGTCCACTCGGCGTCGGTCCAGCGCCTCGACCTCGTGAACGACACGACCCTGGTCGACGTCCGTTTCGAGGTCGCCCCGGGCGGCGGCGCGGCGAGCAGCGCGACCGACGTCGCGGCGGCCCTCGCGACCCCGGCCGCGCCCGCCGCCCGGGTGTCGGCATGACCACGCTCCTGCCCGACGGCGCCGCGCCCGACACCCTCGTCGCGCCGCACGCGGGGTTCTCCCTCGTGTCGCTCGACGAGCTCGTCGCCTCGGCGTCGCTCCAGACCCGGATCGACCGCAAGTACGTCCTGCGCCGTGCGGAGGCACGGGCGGTCCTGGCCGACCTGGCCGAGCGGGAGCCGGGCGTGGGGGTGCTCGACGTCGACGGCCGTCGGGAGTTCTCGTACGATTCGGTGTACTTCGACACCCCGGACCTGACGAGCTTCCACCTGGCCGCGCACCGTCGTCGTCGGCGTTTCAAGGTCCGCACCCGGACCTACCTGGACTCGGGCGAGGCGTGGCTCGAGGTCAAGACGCGGGCCGCGCGCGGCTCGACCGTCAAGGACCGCGTGGCGCACGACCTCGCGGGCCGCTGCGAGCTGGGCGAGGGCAGACGCTTCGTGTCGGCGACGCTCGACGGCGCCGCGATCCCCGAGGCGGCCGACCTGCCGCTCGCGGCGGGCCTCGTGACCAGGTACCGGCGCTCGACGCTGCTCCTGCCCGGGACGAGGCCCGGAGCACCTGCGGCTCGCGCGACCCTCGACACGGGCCTGACGTGGCTGCTCGACGAGGGCACGCCCGCGGACCGGGTCGCGGCGGTCCCCGACCTCGTGGTCGTCGAGACCAAGACCGGGTCGACGCCGTCGTGCCTGGACCACCTGCTCTGGCGCAGCGGCCACCGGCCGCAGCGCATCTCCAAGTACGGCACGGGTCTGGCGGTCCTCCGCCCCGACCTGCCGAGCACCCCGTGGCGACGTGTCGTCCGCCGCTGGGTCGAACCCTCCCTGACCACCTCTCCCGACAGGAGCACCTGATGCGACTCCGCAGACCCACCACCGTCACGACCGCCGTCCTGACCGCCACGCTCACGGCCGCCGCACTCGTCGGCTGCTCGGCGGACTCCGGCACGAGCACCACCACGAGCGACGCCGCCTCGGCCACCACGGCCTCGACCGCCGTCGCGGGCCTGACCCCCGAGGAGGCCATGGCCGCAAACGCCGACCCGCACTCCTCGGGGGCCGACGACGAGGACCTCTCGTGGGACGAGTCCGAGGAGGTCGCGCTCTCGCTCGACGGCGACTCGGCCCAGGCCGACGGTGACGGCGTGACCGTCGACGGCTCGACCGTCACGATCACCCAGGCCGGCACCTACCGCGTCACGGGCGACCTGACCGACGGGCAGCTCGTCGTGGCGTCGTCGGGCGACGGCGTGGTGCGCCTCGTGCTCGACGGTGCGAGCATCACGTCCTCGACCAGCTCTGCGCTGGTCGTCGAGGACGCCGCGATCGCAGTCGTGGTCCTTGCCGACGGCTCGACGAACCACCTGGAGGCGACGGGGGAGGCTGTCGATGCGGATGGTGATGGAAGCACCGACGAGCCTGACGCCGCCCTGTTCTCCTCGGCCGACCTCACGATCGGCGGCACCGGTTCCCTCGACGTGGTCAGCGCCGCGACGGACGGGATCGTGAGCAAGGACGGCCTGGTGATCGCCGGGGGCGACGTCACGGTCGACGCGGGCGACGACGGCGTCCGCGGCAAGGACTACCTGGTCGTGACGGGCGACGCGTCGGTCACCGTGACCGCGGCGGCCGACGGCCTCAAGTCGACCAACGCCGACGACGAGACCATGGGCTACGTCGCGGTCCTCGGCGGGACGGTCGACGTCACGTCGGGCGACGACGGCGTCCAGGCCGAGACCGACGCGATCGTCGCCGACGCGACCGCGACGATCGCCGCGGCGGGCGGACCCGGCACGGAGGTCGCCGAGGACGCCTCGGCCAAGGGCATCAAGGGCGACGTCGGGGTCGTGGTCGGCGGCAGCGCGACCGTGGACGTCGCCGCCGCGGACGACGGCCTGCACTCGAACGGTGCAGTGTCGGTCTCGGGCGGGGACGTCACGCTCGCCTCGGGCGACGACGGCGTCCACGCCGACGGCGACCTCACGATCACGGCCGGCACTCTCACCGTCTCGGACTCCGTCGAGGGTCTCGAAGGCGCCACGATCACGCTCGCGGGCGGCGACGTCGACATCACGGCGTCCGACGACGGCGTGAACGCCGCGGGCGGGACGAGCACCGACACGACGGGCACAGGCACCGGCACCGGCACCGCGCAGGACAGCGCTGCTCAGGACGGCCAGGCACCGGGTGACTTCACTCCCCCGGCCGACGGCGAGCGCCCCACCCCGCCCGACGGCACGGCCGGCGCTCCCCCGGCCGGGCCCGACGGCGAGATGCCGTCCGGCGAGATGCCCGACGGCGCAGCTCCCGGCGGGCAGGCGGGTGCCCAGGGCGGTGGTGCACCGGGCGGCGAGGCGGCAGGCGACTACTCGCTCACGATCTCGGGCGGCACGCTCCTGGTCGACGCGGGCGGCGACGGCCTGGACAGCAACGGCTCGCTCGAGATCACGGGCGGGACCACCGTGGTCCAGGGGCCGACGAACGCCGGCAACGGCGCACTCGACGTCAACGGCACGTTCACGATCTCGGGAGGCACGCTGCTCGCCGCGGGCAGCTCGGGCATGGCCGTGGCCCCCGACACCGACTCGTCGCAGGGCTGGGTCGCCGCGAACCTCGACCAGAGCGCCGCGACCGGGACCGTGGTCCACGTCCTCGCCGAGGACGGCACGACCCTCGTGTCCTACGAGGTCACCAAGGACACGCAGAACGTCGTCTACTCGTCGCCCGAGATCGAGACGGGCGCCACCTACGTCGTCGAGACCGGCGGGACGCTCGGCACACCGGACGACGCTGGGCTCTCGTCCGACGGCACCACCGACGGCGCGACGCAGGCCGCGACAGCCGTCGCGGGCGAGTTCGCGGGCGGCGGCACAGGTGGCACGGGCGGCGGCCGCGGGCCCGGCGCGAACGGCTCGACCGACACCTCGGGCGGGACGACCACGAGCGGCGCGTGACGCCGTCGGGCACCTGAGCGCTCCCCCGCACGCGCCAGGGGCGCCGCACCCGACGGTGCGGCGCCCCTGGCCGTCCCGGACCGACCCGGGACCTTCACGCAGGTGTCAGGCCGAGCAGGGCCGACCCGCGTCCCACGCACCCCAGACGTTGCTCCCGGGCACCTCGCCACGGGTCCACCACTGGGCCGTGTGGTTCACGCCCGCACGCGAGACGACCGCGCCGCCCGAGTACGTCGCCTCGAGCGAGAACGCCGGGGCGCACTTGACGACCTCGACGACGGGGGCCGTGCCGCACGGGCCGATCTTCTGCCACGGGCTGCCCGAGGTCGCGGCCGGGGCCGTGCCACGCGTCCACCACTTGGCCTTGTACTCGGCGCCGTCGTGCGAGACGACGTCACCCGAGGAGTAGACGCCCGAGCCGTACCACGGGGCGGCGCACTGCGCGTCGACCCCGGGTCCGGGCGTCGACGCACGCAGGGTCGAGCCGAGGGTCCCGCCGAGCTCGTTCTCGTAGTCACCGCTCAGGTCCCACCACATGGCCCCGCCGTACCCCTGGACCGCGAGCCACTCGGACTTGGCGTTGACCGACGCCGGGTCGTCGAAGCTCCACCACTGGTCGCCGTCGTAGCGCCACGACGCGCCGATCGTGGGGTCGAAGAACGCCTCACCGAAGGTGCGCAGCTCGGCGTACGTCTTGGTGCCGACGTAACCCGTCGCGGTCTTCCAGCCCGCGCTGCCGTCCGCGACCCCGTACCAGCCGTGGCCGTAGGCCGCGAGGCCCGCGTTGAGCTGCTGCGGGTCCGCGCCCGCGTTGACGTACATGCCCATGGCCCCGTCGAGGGCCAGGCCCCAGTTCTCGGTGCCGTCCGGGTGCAGGTTGCCCTGGTGCCCCGTCTTGTTCGGGACCCAGCCGCCGTGGAAGTCGTAGCCCTGGACGTTGAGGAAGTCGACGACCGCGAAGAGCCTCGGGTCGAGCCAGCCGCCCTGGCCGGCGTTCCAGCCGCCCGCGGGGGCGAAGCCCGTCAGGAGGTAGTCCTCACCGTTCTGGGCACCCAGCGCGTCGAGCGAGGTGCGGAACTCCTCCATGAGGAGCAGGAAGTTCTCCTTGTCCTCGGGGCGGGCGTTCGCCGTCTCGCCCCCGGTCACGGGCCACTCCCAGTCGATGTCGATGCCGTCGAAGATCCCGGCCGCGGCCCCCGGGCCACCCTTGTCACCGATCTGGGGCAGGTTGCCCTGGATGTAGATGTCGAGGCACGAGTTCACGAGCTTCGTACGCCCCTCGGCCGTGGACGCGGCCTCGGAGAAGTTGTCCGACCAGGTCCAACCACCGAGAGACACGAGGATCTTGGTGTCGGGGCTGACGGCCTTGAGCTTGCGCAGCTGGTTGAAGTTGCCCGCGAGCGCCTGGCCTGGCTTGTCGGCCTTGCCGTCCACGGACTGCTTGGCCGGGACGAGTCGCAGGAAGTCGTTCTGCGCATCGCCCTCGCCGGGCACCTCCGTGATGTCGCACACGAGGTCGGTCGTGACGTTGCCGAACGCGTAGTTGAGGTGGGTCAGGTCCTTGATCGCACCCGAGGACACGAGGTCCGCGACGTGGAAGTCGCGCGTGACGGGGCTGTCGGCCATGAGGTAGCCGACGCTGCGGTAGCCGTTGATGTCGTCGGGGCCTGCGGACGACGAGGTGGTGGTGGGCTTGGCAGAAGCGACGGACTGGGTCGCGGCGGCCTGGGTTGCCGGCGCCACCGCGACGGAAGCGGCGAGCACCGCGGCTGCGGCGATCGCCACCGGCGCGAGCCGGCGTCTGGGTGTGTCTTGCATGTGAGGGCCTCGTTGCTCTCCTCCGGGCGTGCCCGGAACTTTGTTCGGACGCCTCGCACAGTAGCCCTGAACGGGCCCTTTGCCAAGGGTCTTAACCAATGGATGGACAACGCGGGAGATAAGCCCGATTTGCACCTTGGACAGGTGTCCTACTCGCCCCTTTTCCTGCGGTCTCGCCGACATCCTCGCCAGGGCGCCCCGGCCGCTCGCCCCACGCCCCACCCCTGGGGTGCCGCTCCCCACCCACCAGCCCTTGTGGAACCGCTCCAGCGGCCGTCGTACGCTCGGACCGTGCCCCCGCAGACCCCCACGACCCCGCAGACCGGCCCCACGATCGACGACGTCGTCCACCTGCTGCGCGGCAAGCGGCTCACCGCCCTGACAGGTGCGGGCATCTCGACCGACTCCGGCATCCCCGACTACCGCGGCCCGGACTCCCCACCCCGCAACCCCATGACCTACCAGCAGTTCGTCGGGGACGAGGCGTTCCGCCGCCACTACTGGGCGCGCAACCACGTGGGCTGGCAGCGCGTGCACCGCACGCACCCCAACGCCGGGCACAAGGCCCTGGTCCGGCTCGAGGAACGCGGCGTCCTCGAAGGGATCATCACCCAGAACGTCGACCTGCTCCACGAGGACGCAGGCTCGCGCAACGTCATCGACCTCCACGGCCGCTACGACCGCGTCATCTGCCTGTCCTGCGCGCGCGTCGTCTCGCGCGAGCACCTGGCCGACCGGCTCACCACGCTCAACCCGCACTTCCTGGAGAGCATCGGCGACCTCGACGACGTCGAGACCGCGCCCGACGCCGACGCCGTGATCGAGTCGACCGCCCACTTCGTGCCCGCGGCGTGCGAGTTCTGCGGCGGCATGCTCAAGCCGGAGATCGTGTACTTCGGCGAGAACGTGCCGCGCGAACGCGTCGAGCGGGCCTACGCGATGGTCGACGACGCCGACGCGCTGCTCGTCGCCGGCTCGTCACTGACCGTCCTGAGCGGGCTCCGGTTCGTCAAGCACGCCGCCAAGACCGACAAGCCCGTCGTGATCGTCAACCGCGGCGCGACCCGGGGCGACCCGCTCGCCACGCTCAAGCTCGAGGCCGGGGTCTCCGAGACCCTCGAAGCGCTCGCGGACCGGCTCTGAGACCACGGGCCCGGCCCACGGCCCCGGGCCCGGGCCGCTCAGCGCTGCGTCTCGAAGAACTCGCGGATGAGGTCGCCGCACTCGACGTCGCGGATGCCGCCGACGACCTCGACGCGGTGAGGGTTGCGGCGGTCGCGCACGATGTCCCACACCGACCCGCACGCGCCGGCCTTGGGGTCCCACGCGCCGAGCACGAGCCGCTCGACGCGAGCGAGCGTGGTCGCCCCCGCGCACATCGCGCACGGTTCGAGCGTCACGACGAGCGTGCACCCCTCGAGGCGCCACGAGCCGAGCGTGGCCGCGGCCTGGCGCAGCGCGAGGACCTCGGCGTGGGCCGTGGGGTCGCCGATCTCCTCGCGCCGGTTGCGGCCGAGGCCGAGCAGCCGCCCGTCGGGCCCGACGACGAGCGCCCCGATGGGCACGTCGCCCGTGGCGAGGGCGTGGGTCGCCTCGTGCAGCGCGAGACCCATGAGCTCGTCCCACACGGCGCGGCGGGCCACGACGGTGTCGGGCGGGAACGTTCCGGTCGCCCAGGGCAGGTCGAGCCCGACGGGACCGGGTTTCGCGGCGGGGGCGACGTCGTCGGGGACCATGCTCCCGAGGCTACCGGGCGGTACCCTCGAACCATGCGCCTGCACGTCGCCGACCACCCGCTGGTCGCCCACAAGCTCACCGTCCTTCGCAACAAGGACACCGCCTCCTCGACCTTCCGCCTCCTGGTGGACGAGCTCGTGACCCTGCTGGCCTACGAGGCGACGCGGGACGTCCGGGTCGAGCCACACGAGGTCGAGACCCCGGTCACCACGACCGTCGGGGTCCGTATCGCCGAGCCGCGCCCGCTCGTCGTCCCCATCCTGCGTGCCGGCCTGGGGATGCTCGAGGGCATGACCCGCCTGCTGCCCACGGCCGAGGTCGGCTTCCTGGGGATGCAGCGCGACGAGAAGACCCTCGAGGCCGTCACCTACGCGAACCGGCTCCCGGACGACCTGACGGGTCGCCACGTGTTCCTGCTCGACCCCATGCTCGCGACCGGCGGGACGCTCGTCGCGGCGATCGACTACGTGTTCGAGCGCGGTGCGCGGGACGTCACGGCCGTGTGCCTGCTCGCCGCCCCCGAGGGCATCGAGGTCCTCGAGAAGGCGATCGGCGACCGGGTCGACGTCCAGCTCGTCGTGGCCGCCGTGGACGAGCGCCTCGACGAGAACGCGTACATCGTGCCCGGCCTGGGTGACGCGGGCGACCGCCTCTACGGCGTGGTCTGAGACCAGCGCGCTCGGGGGCGCGGGCGGCCGGTCCGCCGGGTCGCCCGCGTCCCCGATGCCCGACGGCGTCGCGTCCGTCCCCATTTCACGTCTCACCCGGTGAGATTCTTGGCGCTTGCCCTTGGCGCCCCACCGCGTCGCTGCCATGCTCGCCACGTGACCTCCTCGCTGACCTCCCGAGGTGCCGACCGGCGCCCGAGCGTCAGCATGCCCAGCGTCTGTTGTCCGGCCTGACTCCCTCAGCCCTCTGACAACCCTGCCGACCGTCGTCGGCGCCGCTCCGGCCCAGGCCGTCGAGCGGGACCCCTGGAGCATCCCATGGCCGCCCTGACCCAGCAGACCCCTCGCCCGCACGCACCCCACCGCCGCTCGCACCCCGGCTTCGTCCTGTACGTCGGGGTCGACGCCGCGACCGGGGAGCACCCCCAGGCCGAGCTCGTCGAGCTCGCCGAAGCCCTCGGCGAGCTGGCCCGCGAGTGGCTGCCCGACGCCGAGACGTACACGGCACTGACCCTGTCGGAGCCCGCGACGGACCGGCACGAGCACCTCGTCGACGAGGGCCGCCGCACGGCCCGCGGCCGCAGCGCCGCACGCCGGTCCGACGTCCCCGTCCCCGCCCCGGACCTCGCCCCGGACCTCGCCCCGCTCGACGACGTCGAGGCCTTCCGCGACCGGCTCGCAGCCCTGTCGCCCGTCCCGCGGGTCGTCATCGACCCGGCGAGCCGCCGCGTGACCGTCGACGGCTCCGAGCAGCGGCTCACCCACAAGGAGCTCGAGCTCCTGACGCACCTGTCCCGGTCGGCGCACCGCGTCGTGACCAGGGACGAGCTCCTGTCGACCGTCTGGGGAGCCGACGCGGTGCGCGACGGCAGCCGGACCATCGACGTCCACGTGCGGCGGCTGCGCGAGAAGCTCGGGCTCCAGCACGTCATCTCGACCGTGCGCGGGCTCGGCTACCGGTTCGACCCGCAGACCCGCGTCGTCCTCAGGGGCGCGGGGGACGCCGCCTGAGGACCCGTGCTGCCAGGTCGTGCGCTCGCGATCTCGTGGGGGATCCCGTCCGGCCCGGCAGCACGAACCCCCGCTGCGCGGACGCGCGACGAGTTTGGTCGAGCGCCACCGGCAGGGTTGGATGAGGGCGTCCGCCCGCCCCCTCCCGTGAGGTCTCCGCCGCCGTGCCTGCGCCCCGTCCCGTCGCCCGCCCCCTCGCGGGCCTGGTAGGGGCCGTCGCCTCGCTCGGGCTCCTGTCGGGATGCGTGGGCGCCGAGGTCGCCGCGGTTCCCGCCCAGGTGCGCGAGCCCGTGATCGACCGCGAAGCGGCCACGACGCTGTTCGCCTCGCTCTCCACGACGCGCAACACCGCGAACGCCGCCCGCGACGCCGCCGCTCTCACGAGCATCACGACGGGGCCCGTCCTGCGGTCGTCGACGTTCGCCTTCGCCGCGCAGACCGCACAGGGAGCGGCCGTCGTCGCGCCCCACACGTCCGTGCCGGGCACGCTCGCCGCCCCCGCGGCCGGGACCGCGGACTGGTTCTACTCCCTGGGCGCACCAGGGGACCCTGCGGCATCGGACGGCGAGTTCGTCGAGTCCACGCTCTTCACACGCGCGTCCGCGGACGCCCCCTGGCTGCTGACCTACCAGCTCGCGACCGACCCGGCCGTGGCCCTCCCGCACCCCGTGCTGGGAGGAGGCTCCGCCGTCGGGCCCGACGACGGAGCCCTCGCCCGCGGGGCCGCCGCGCTCGAGGACGTGCTCGCCTTCGCCCGCACCGGCGAGGCCGCGCCCGCCCTCGACGTCACCGACGCCGACCAGCTCGCGACCGCGCACACCCAGGGCTTCCCCGTCGCCGACCTGTCCCCCGAGAGCGGCACCGAGGAACGCTCGTGCGCGTACGAGGCCCCCGATCCTGCCTGGCTCACGTCCCCCGACGGGGTCTTCGCCCTCGCGTCCGTCGAGTGCACGCAGTCCGTGACGCTCACCGGCGGATGGACCGCACCCACCCCCACGACCGGCACGCTCGGGACCGTCCCGCCCGGTGCGCGCCTGTCGGCGTGGACCGTCACGCAGACCGTCACGGTCCTCGTCGAGGCGCACGACGACGGCACGTCCCGCGTGGTCGGCTCCCGCCTGCGCCCCGTCCGGACCGACGTCACGCTCGCCCCGTGACGCTGGTCGCTGCGGACGCCGGAGGCCCGGCGTAGGTTCGCTCCATGAGCGACACCACCGGATCGAACCCCGTCCCCCGCGGCTGGAAGCGCCGCGGCCCGCACTTCACCGACCGCATCGCCGCGGACAGCACGTCCACGCCCGGCGGGCAGGGCGACGACCACGGACGGTGGCCCGTCGAGCCCGGCCGCTACCGGCTCGTCGCGAGCCTCGCGTGCCCGTGGGCGCACCGGTCGATCATCGTGCGCCGGCTGCTCGGGCTCGAGGGTGCGATCTCGCTCGGCGTCGTCGACCCGATCCAGGACTCCCGCTCGTGGCGCTTCACGCTCGACCGCGACGGCATCGACCCCGAGCTCGGCTCCCACTTCCTCGCCGAGCACTACCTCGCGCGCGACCCCGAGGACGACGGCGGCGTGAGCGTGCCCGCGATCGTCGACGTCCCCTCACGCCTGCTCGTCACCAACGACTACCCGCAGATCACGCTCGACCTGTCGACCGAGTGGACCGCGCACCACCGGCCCGGCGCCCCCGACCTCTACCCCGCGGCCTGGCGCGACGAGATCGACGACGTCGCCGAGAAGGTCTACCTCGACGTCAACAACGGCGTGTACCGCGCCGGGTTCGCCGACTCGCAGGAGAAGTACGACCGGGCGTACGGGATCCTCTTCGAACGCCTCGACTGGCTCTCCGACCGGCTGTCCGAGCGCCGCTACCTCGTCGGCGACCACCTCACCGAGGCCGACGTGCGCCTCTTCACGACCCTGGTCCGGTTCGACGCGGTCTACCACGGGCACTTCAAGACCAACCGCAACAAGATCACCGAGGACAAGGTCCTGTGGGGGTACGTGCGCGACCTGTTCCAGACGCCCGGGTTCGGCGACACCGTCAACTTCGAACACATCAAGCACCACTACTACCGGGTGCACTCCCAGCTCAACCCGAGCGGGATCGTGCCCGACGGCCCGGACCTGTCCGGCTGGCTCACACCGCACGGGCGCGAAGCGCTCGGCGGTTCACCGTTCGGTGACGGCAGCGCCCCCACCGCCGCCACGGACCTCGCGTCCTACCACCTCGCACCCCTCGCCGTACCCGTCGAGGGCGAGGTGCGGGCGGCCCGCCCCCGGGACTGATGCGGAGCTTAACCGCCCGGAGCGGCGAGTGATAGACCCCGGCGCGATGCCAGGGCCCCTCCCTCGTCTGCTCCGTGCCCGCGGCCTCTGCTCAGCCGCGGCTCTCGTCGCGCCAGAAGTACGCACCGAACGTGGAGCCCGGCACGACCGAGACGCTCCATGCCGTCGCCGTGTAGTTCCGGCCTGCGTGCGTGACGCGGTCACCCACCCGGTAGGCCTCGGTCCAGTGCCAGCTCGGCAGGCAGGACTGCCCTGCGACCTCGAACGTCCACGAGTGGCCCGAGTCGGCCACCACACGGTACGTCGCGCCGCCCTCGGGGGCGCTCGGCACCTTGAGCTGGACCCGCTTCTGGTTCTGCACCACCCGGTGCGTCTCGGGCGCGACCACGCCGTTCACCTCGACGTGGAACGTGACGGCCGCGGTCGACGCCATGTTGTCGTACACGAACGTCACGGGGCGGTACGACTGCTGCTCGTTGTCCTCGAAGTAGCAGACGCCGAGGATCGGGGCTGCCACCGTCGGCGCGAAGACGTCGTAGCGACCGGCCTCGTACCTGGCGGTCACGGTGTTGCTGCGGGCCACGCCGTCGGCCGTGATCGACTGCTGGAACTGGACGGTCCCGGCGGGGAGCCTGGTGACGCCCGTCGGCAGGAAGAACTCGTGGGTGGCTCCTGCGGGGACGTCGACCGCCGACCCGGCGAAGCCGTACACCGGTGAGTACATGCGCACGCGCACGGGACCCGGGGACGTGTTGGTGTACGTGCCGACGATGCGGAGGGTCTGGTCGGCCACCTCCGCGCGAGCAGTCTGCGTCGCCGACCAGCTCGGGACGTAGCAGCTCGCGGCAGGGACGGCCTGGCTCGCGAGCTGTCGTCCGTCGGCGGAGACCGTGAACGTGGCGCCCTGATAGCCGGCGGTCACCGCGACCGGGACGCTCGCCCCCGGTGCCACGACCTGCGTGAGGTCGTCGCGACCGGAGACCGTGAACTGCACCGGCAGCGTCGAGGTCGAGTTGTCGAACGTCAGCGTCACGAGGGTCGAGGAGGCGTGCACGGCCGGGTCGTAGACGCACTGCCCAGCGGTGACGGTGGCCTTCGGCGCGATCACGGCCTCGCCGAACGGCGCCTTCTGCGAGTGCGTGTACCCCTTGCCGGGGGCCCCGGTCTCCGTGACCCACCGGTACTGACGGAACGCGACCTGCCCGGCCTCGACCGACCCCAGACCCGTGTCGATCGTGAACGAACCGGTCTGCCCCGCAGCCAGCCGGACC
>NZ_JOFV01000025.1 GCF_000718325.1 Oerskovia turbata | reverse complement strand
GGATACCTAGGCAGTTCCACTCCACCGCGGGAGGCCCTCCTACGCCATCGATCAGATCAGCGCGTCACACCCTCTCGACCAACGTCCCCGGTCAGTACATCTAGACATGGGCGGCTGACCGAGAACCATGATCAGCACGCGGCCCACCGGTAGACCGTCCGGGAGTTCTCCCGCTCGGGGGGACCGCTGGACAAGGACGGACCGCACTCCACGCTGAACAACCCCGCGTGGTTCATCGACGGCAAGGTCGAGCAGCCCACCGCGCGCCGTCGAGCCCTGTGGCGGCGCCTGCGTGAGGAGACCCGGGCAGAGACGCCCGGGGCCCGTCAGGAGGGCAAGGCGATCGTCCTGGCTGGTCCTCCCGGGGCCGGCAAGGGATTCGTCCAGGGCAACGTCCTGGGCCTGGACAAGGACGCCTGGCTGGTCGTGGACGCGGACCGGTTCAAGGAGAAGCTGCTGCGCGAGGCCCTGGCCGACGGCAGCTATGAGACCTTCCTCAAGCCCGACGGCGTGCGCGAGCGTGAGGAAGCCGGCGAGCCGTTCTTCCCCCTCGAGCTCGCAGCGCTCGTGCACGAGGAGTCCTCGCACCTGGCGCGCGTGCTGCGTGACGAGGCCCTGCGGGAGGGGACGAACGTCGTGATCGACTCCGTGCTGTCCAAGCCAGCCGCCGCGGTCGAGCTCGGCGAGAAGTTGGCGGCCGCGGGGTACGAGGTCGAGGTCGTGGACGTCGAAGTGCCCTACGAGCTCTCCCAGGCCCGCATCGCCCAGCGCTGGCGCCAGTCCTACGAGGGCGCCGTCGTGACCGGCGACGGGCTCGGTGGCCGCTGGGTCCCCAGCCTCTACGCCCGTGACGTCTTCAACGGCCCTGACGGGCGCTCCCGCTCCCAGGAGTCCGCGGCCGCCCTCGCCGCCTCGTGCCCGGCCGTGGTCCGCTACCGCCGCTTCTGGACCGAGGCCGAGAACACACCCATGCGCGTGGAGACCGACAAGGGACGCTTCCAGCGCGAGGGAGACCTCGTCGACCACAGCCTCATCACCGCGCGCACCCGCAGCGCCACGAGCTTCGCCACCAGCACCCGGCCAACCCCGCACAGAGGCAACGCGCGAGGCCTGCAGACCGAACGCGAGTGGACGAGGGACCCCCACGGCGCTGCGCGCCAGCCGAGACATCTCGTCAGTGACCTGAACACCGCCGTCTGAGGTCCCCCCGCGGGTGCAGATCGACGTCAGGCTGGACGAGCAGGCGACGAGGGCGTTGTCAGGTCCCGCGCCGCAGGTCTAGCTCGACGAGTGCTTGGTCAGCCCTTCGACGAGGCTCTCCCACGCGGCGTCGCTGGGACTCACGGGCTTCTCGGGCTTGGGCTGGACGGGAACGGCGGTACGGTCAGCGAGGCACGCGAGGTTGAGGCGGTAGGTGTTGCGCAAGCGCCTGAAGTCGAACGCGGTACGTGAAGCAGCGCGGCGGTGATCGGTGATGAGCTCGACGGCGCGCAGCTCGCGCAGGCCCTTGCTGCGGGTGTCATCGCTGAGGCCGTAGAGCTCGGTGGCCCGGTCCGATCGTGTTGTCGGGCGTGTACTCGTGCCCGTGGGGGCAGTACGTCTTGGCGCCCGCCGGACCCGACACCGTCGACGCTCCCGGTCCGGTGCCACCGGTTGTAGTGCACCCGGCACCAGCCGCGCGTTCGTCGCAGCCGTCGATCGTGCACGATCGCGCCCGGCGGCCGCGGGCCGCCGCCGTCGTCGTGAAATGCACGCGCACCTGCTCCGCTCGTTCCTCGTCGAGCACCCATCGGCCCTCGAGCGGCGGCGGGAACGTGGCACGCAGGCACGCGTACACCGCCGCCCGCGAGACCCCAGCCTCGCAGCGAGCCCCGCCGGCGTGCGAAGCGACATCACGCGCGTTCCTCCGCGATCGGCTGCGCACTGCGGCCACGCCGTGGCGTGCCCGTGCGGTCCAGGCTGCGCCGCACCGCCGTCTGCGTACGCCCCGTCAGCTCGCCCACTTCACGCAGCCCGGCCGCGTACTGCTCGGCCACGAACCGGTCGAACCGGTCCCGCTGAAACACGTTGTACCCGTTCTTTGAATCGCCGCGGAACTAAGGCCGCATATCGAGCACGGGACGCGATGGGTACGGCACGATGCGACCGTAGCCGAGCCTAGAGGTCACACGACGTCGAAGGCCCTGCTCGCCCCGAGCTGGACGAGCGTCGCGGCCAAGTGGACTGCGGCCCGCGCCTCGTCCCGCGTCTCCGCCCTCGTCGGGTTCAGCCCACCGTGCCGTGAGGTCTGCCCATCCCAGAGCACCCGCATCATGTTCAGAATCGTCTCAACGCCCTCGCTCGCCTTCCCGTCGGCGATGACGAACTTCCACTTGGCCGGCTTCGCTCCGATGTCTCTGATCATCGTCCCGAGGGTCTGCACGGCGTTCTGGGGGGAGACGAGAGGTGCGAACGCGGCCTCGACGGCCTTGATCGACTCGCTGTAGGCCTTTGCCGGATCTGGGTTGCGCCCGTAGGCCTCGTTCCATGCAGTGGCGAGGTGGTCTCCAGCGGATCCGGTGGCAGAGTTGACGGTCTCGGCGACTAGTTCCCTGACTCCCGGGACGACGCGTTCTTCAAGGCCTCGCCGGTCGTCCCGAACGCGGTACGCCGAGTTTGCCGCTTCGAGGAGATTGACGAGGTTCTGAGCTCTGCCGTCGTCCCATCCGTAAGCCTCGAGCAACGCATCGACGAGATCGAGCATGAAACCGGGATCGTCTGTGCAGTGCTGCACGAAGTGCTGCCGAGGGTTGACCCTCGCCGGGAGAGGGATGCGGAGCGCGATGGCCATCTCCTCGTACCGCGGGGTACCTCCGAAGGTCCCGGGATTCAGGGATTCGTCGATCCAGTTCCAGAGGGGCTGAGCGAGATGGGCGGGCACGTCTTCGTACGGGTCCTCGAGCGCGCGCTGCGCGCTGCGCCTCCCAGGCTTCCATTGCATGGCCGGATCCTACAGCGAGGTAACGACAGCCAGGTGGCGGTACAGGGTGTCTCGGGAGACGCCGAGCGCTCTGGCTACGGCTGCGCGAGACTGGCCGCCCGCGAGGGCCACGCGCGCGGCCGCAACTCGGTCAGGGGTCATGACGCTCGGGCGGCCGCCGACCCGACCGCGGGCGCGCGCCGCGGCGAGGCCGTCGAGAGTGCGCTCTCGCGCGAGGTCGGCTTCCATCTGCGCGACCGCCGCGAGGACGTGGACCATAAGGCGGCCAGCCGCGCTGGAGGTGTCGAGGGTCTCGGAGAGTGATCGCAGGGTGACGGCGCGCTCGTCGAGGTCGCGAACCAGGCGTGCGACGTGGGCGGCGGAGCGGCCGAGGCGGTCGAGCTTGGTGACGACGAGGGTATCTCCCTCGCGCAGGCCGGCGAGTACTCGCGTGAGCTCGGGGCGGTCCTCGCGGGTGCCGGACGCCTTCTCCACGACGACGTTGCGCTCGTCGACGCCGCCGGGTCCGGTGAGGGCGTCGATCTGGGCGTCGAGGTTCTGTGCGGTCGTGGAGACGCGGGCGTAGCCGTAGATGTGAGCCATGCGCTGACGGTAGCGAAAACCCCCGGGTCGCATTCTGCGACACCGGGGGTTTTCGGACACTAGTTCTGCGACATGTTCTGTCGGCGTGTCGCTGTGGCGTGTGCCGATAAGTGGCGGGGTTCTATCGGTGGTGTGTGGCGGCCAGTCAGCTGACGCCGATGACAAGGGTGCTGGCGGCGGCTTCGATGACGTCGTTGGTGATGGTGTGGAGTTCGTTGATCTTCAGGACGCGCTCGATCTGGGGGAAGAGTCGTTCCAGGAGTCGGAAGTTACCTCGGGTGATCCGGGCGATGGCGGCGATGGCTTGGGCGTCGGTGAAGTCCTCTGGGTCGAGGGTCTTGGCGAGGGCGCGCCAATGCCGTTGCAGGACGAAGAGCAGTTCCTCTTTGCCCAGGGGTCGGTACTGGTGGGCGAAGCCGACGCGGCTGTAGAACTGGGGGTAGTGGCTGAACTGCTTCTCCAGACCGGGCATGCCGATCAGGATGAGGGCGATGTTGTCGCGGTCGTAGCGGTCTCGCAGCAGTTCCAGTGCGGTGGGGCGGAGGCGTTCGGACTCATCGACGATGACCAGCTCCACGTAGTTCCTGCTGTGGCGCCACCCGCGCGTCTCTGGCGTGACCTGCCCGGCCGGCGCGAGGTGCTGCTCGATGCAGATGTTGGTGCGGGTGATGACCTGGTCGAGTTCGTCCTTCAAGGCTCGTGGGGTGGTCAGCACGCTGGGGGTGTAGAGCACGGTGCGGCTCTTGGCCAGCGCAGCGTAGACCTGCGCGTCACTGTCGGAGCGCGGTCCCCAGTAGGTCAGCAGGTCGTGGACCTTGTCCCAGCGGGCGTAGCGGCGCGCCGAGAGCGTCTTGCCCACGCCGGCTGGTCCGAAGCACAGGCCGATGGTGTGCCCGCGTCGCACGGCGTCGGCGAACTCGGTGAAGCGGCGGTGTTCTTTGGTCACGATGAAGCGCTGACTCACCTCAGGTCCTCTCTGTAGACCTTCAAGTTCCGCCGTGTCGCCGATGGCGGCGCCTGGGTCGCTGGTGGCGTTTCGGTGGTGTGGGTGGCCACGACGGCGATCCGCTCGTTGATGCCCTCCCGCAACGCCCGGCGACGGGCGTTGCGGGCTGCCTGGACCTCCTTGAGACTGACCTTCTGGTCGTGGTGGTCTTGGTTGATGGCCTTGCAGACGAACTCCTCGTGGTCGAACACGCGGACCTCGGTGATGTCCCTGGGGTCGTAGCGGATCACCACCGACCGGCCGACATAGCCGGCCAAGGTGGGCGAGATGTAGCGCAGGCCCTGGAAGTGGATGCCATCGCGGCGCACGACCCTGGTCTGGGCGACGGTGAGCAGGAGCCCGTCGAGGTCTTCCAGGCTCTCGGGCATTCGCGGCAGCCAGCCCTCAGCGATCCACGCAGCGCGCGGGGAGGTGCCGAGTTCGCTGTGAGCTCGGTCGTTGTAGGTGATTACGAACTCTTCCAGCGCAGCGTCAAGTTCAGCCAGGGACAGCTTCGGCGTTGGCCATGGGTGACCCTCGGCGATGTACCCAGGTAGACCAGCCAGCAGCTCGGTGTTCACGGTCCCGAAGAACCTCTCCACCTTGCCGCGACCCTGCGGGCGCGCGACGGCAGAGTGGATGAGCCGGATATGCAAGTCCACGGCTGTGCCGGTGAGTTGGTTGCTGATGAAGTCGCTGCCGTGATCGACGTAGAGCACATCGGGCAGGCCGCACATCGGCCAGGCGAGGTCGGTCTTGTGCCAGATCGCCTGGCGCAGCGCCAGCGCGGTGTTCATCGCCGAGGGCGCACCGAGGAACACGGTGTAGCCGCAGATAGCGCGCGAGCAGTCATCGATGATCGTCGTCAGCCACGGCCGGGCGGGCTTGCCGTCGGTGCCCACCACGAGGACATCGAGCAGGGTGTGATCGGCCTGCCACATCGCGTTCGGCCGCTCGGCCTGTCGGCGCAGCGCGATCTCGTACTTGTCTCGGTAGGACGTCGGCCCTTCCAGGGCCAGGGTGACCATGCCCGGATCGAGGTCGGCGATGATCGCGCGCACGACGCCATAAGAGGGCACGGGCCATCCCTGCTCCTCGCAGATGGTGCTGACCTTGCGGTGGATGGTGATGATCGCCGGCCGAGGCTTCCTCAACGCCAGCCCTTCGACCAACGACACGAGCTCGGCGGGCAGGCGGCGGCTGCCGGCATCAGCACGCTGCCGCCTATCGAGGCTTGCGTATCCCTCGGTGCGGTAGCGGGCGTGCCACCGCTCCAGCGTGCGCAGCCCGATCCCGGTGTCACGGGCCAGGGCGGCGAGCGAGATCTGGTCCTCGACGTGAAGCCTGAGGATCTCCCAGCGCCCGGCCGCGTCCATGACCTACACGGCGCTTCTCGACTGTCGTGGTTCGACCACTGGGACACTTTGGCGGTTGAGCACGCGGTAGATGGTGGCGCGGCTGACGCCCAAGACCGCACCGATCTGCGCCACCGTCATCTCCTTCTGCTGATACATCCGACGCGCCGCCTTGACCTGGTCCGGCGACAGTGCGGGCGGTCGCCCGCCTTTGCGGCCACGGGCCCGGGCAGCGGCCAGTCCTGCGTTGGTGCGCTCACGGATCAGGTCACGCTCGAACTCGGCCAGCGCGGCGAAGACGTGGAACACCAGCCGCCCGCCCGAGGAGGTCGTGTCGATCGTCTCCTGCAAGGAGCGGAACCCCACGCCCTGCTCGGACAGGACCTGCAGCTGGTCGATGAGATGCCTGATCGAGCGACCCAACCGGTCCAGCCGCCACACCACCAGCGTGTCCCCCGGGCGCAGCTGGTCCATCAGCTTCTCCAGCTCGGGCCGGTGATCCAGGGAGCCAGAGATCGTGTCGACGAAGACCCGATAACACCCGGCCGCAGTCAGCGCATCGATCTGCAGCGCAGCGTCCTGATCAGTCGTCGACACACGCGCATAACCCAGCAGATGCCCCATGATGCTGACTGTAGCGATACTCATCCAGCACGGGAAGTATCGAGCCATAGAATCCGGCACTGAGTTTCGCTACAGACGGCATCGGCCGAGAACCGCGAAGCGTCAAGCATCCTGAAGAGGGCGACGATCCCTCGTCGCGGCTGTAGCGGAATCGTTCGTTTACGGGACGACAGGCCGTCCCATATGACGCACCGTCACCGGACAACCCTTCTCGGGCGGTCTTGCGAACATTCGGGCGTGGGTTTCCGCCGATGACCTGCACCGCCTCCGCAACGGGTTCCTCCTACGGGACGGACAACTGGACCGACCGCAACCGCTGCGAGGGCGGACCACTGAGCGTTAGGGGGTCCCGTCCGGCTCCGATGCCCTCTCCAGGCTTCGGACCGCTGCCAGGCGGTGGAGCTCAGACCGTCGGATGAGGAGTGCGGCAACGGGCGCCCGCGATCGCGCTGGCGGCGTGATGATTGGTCGTCATTCGCGCCCTTTGGTTCCTTCGCGCACCATCCGACGATGTTCGCCGCGGCCGGCGGCGTGCCCGCGTTGCGGGCGGAGTCGTTCAGTCGCGAGCGATGCGAAGGGCGACCCAGAGCGCGCACCTTCGGCAGATGTAGGCCGGTTCGCTCCCGAGTGCGTGGAGCGACCTTCGTGGCCGCTGGCGGCCGCAGCACGAGCATCGTTGCTGGGTGTCATCGGCCATGTCGCGATGGTGCCACGGGCCGGTGACCTTCGCGGGTCACAGGTAGCGGCAGACGTCCTCGGGGGAGCATGTGGCCGGGTCGCCGGTGGTGGCGTGCTCGCGCAGGATGGCGATCGTGGTGCGTAGCTGCGCGAGCTCGGCGAGCTGCCGGTCGATGACCGCGAGGCGGGTGTCGAGCAGGTCGGTGACGTGCTGGCAGGGGGCCTGGCCCCGGTCTCGGATGGCCAGCACCTGGCCGATCTGGGCCAGGGTCAGCCCGGCGGCTTGGCCCCGGCGGATGAAGTGCAGCCGGTCGAGCACCTCGGGGCCGTAGTCCCGGTACCCCGCCGGGCTGCGGTCGGGGTCGGGGAGGAGTCCGACGTCCTCGTAGTACCGCAGGGTCTTAGCTGTCGTGCCCGACGCCTGAGCCACCTCACCGATCCGCATGCCACTCATTCTGCCTTGACCTTCCAGTGCACTGGAAGGTCGATCCTGGTCCTGAGGCGCGGCAACAAGGGAGGACTTATGACGGCAACGGACAAGGGCAGGTCGTATGACCTGGCAGTGATCGGGTCCGGTGGGGCGGCGTTCGCGGCCGCGATCCGCGCCACCACCCTGGGCAAGCGGGTGGTGATGATCGAGCGCGGCACCATCGGCGGTACCTGCGTGAACACCGGGTGTGTGCCCTCCAAAGCCCTGCTCGCGGCCGCCGAGGCCCGCCACGTCACACTCGACGCCGCCCGGTTCCCCGGTCTGCCACTCCCCGACGCCCCACCGGTCGACATGCCCGCCATGGTCGCCGGCAAGGACAAGCTCGTCGGATCGCTGCGCAGCGAGAAGTACGCGGCCCTGGCCGCCGAGTACGGGTGGGCCCTCCACCCCGGCGAGGCCACCTTCGTCGGCACACCGACTGAGCCGGCACTCCGCGTGACCGGCCCGGACGGCACGGCGGAAACCGTCCGGGCCGCGCACCACCTCATCGCTACCGGCTCCACGCCCTGGGCGCCGCCGGTCCCCGGCCTGCAGGAGGCCGGTTATCTGACCTCGACGACCGCGATGGAGCTGGACCACGTCCCGGAGTCGCTGCTGGTCATCGGCGGCGGCTACGTCGCCATGGAGCAGGCCCAGCTCTTCTCCCGCCTCGGTGCCCAGGTCACCATGCTCGTCCGCTCACGGCTGGCCTCCCACGAGGAACCCGAGGCCGCCACCGCCCTGGAAGAAATCCTCGCCGACGAAGGCATCGAGATCATCCGCGGCGCGGTGCCCACCGCGGTGCGCCGCGACCCGGCCACCGGCGAGGTCACGGTCACCGCCACCACCGCCGACGGCTCACACGAGCTCCGCGCGGCCGAGCTCCTCGTTGCCACCGGCCGCCGCCCGGTCACCGGCACGCTCGGCCTCGACACCATCGGCGTGCGCGCCGGCAAGCGCGGCGAGGTCATCATCGACAGCCACCTGCGCACCACGAACCCGCGGATCTGGGCCGCGGGTGACGTCACCGCCCACCCGCAGTTCGTGTACGTCGCCGCGGCCCACGGCGCCCTGGTCGCCGACAACGCCCTCACCGGAGCCGGCCGGGAGGTCGACTACCGCCACCTGCCCCGGGTCGTGTTCACCAGCCCCGCCCTGGCCTCCGTCGGAATGACCGACCAGCAGGCCCGCACTGCCGGGATCCGCTGCGACAGCCGCGTCCTGCCCCTGGCGCACGTCCCGCGCGCCATCGTCAACCGTGACACCCGCGGGCTCATCAAGATCGTCACCGACGCCGACACCGGCCGCATCATCGGCATCACCGCCCTCGCCCAGGACGCCGGTGACCTCGCCGCCGCCGGCGTCTACATCCTCGAGGCCGGCATGACCACCGACCAGGTCGCCAACCTCTGGAGCCCCTACCTGACCATGGCCGAAGGCCTCAAACTCACCGCCCAAACCTTCACCACCGACATCACCAAACTCTCCTGCTGCGCAGCATGAACCCGCACAGGGATCCCTATACCGGAGCGTCGAGCCTGGCGACCTCTCTCGTTCGCTTTGGCTCCGTCAGAGACCGAACGCTCCTCCGCTGACGAGGATGACGATGCCGAGGCCGATCAGGACGATGGGGAACAGGATGTGTTCCCAGCGCTCGAGGACTTCAGCGATCGGCGGCCGGGTGGCAACGAACTTGGCGACTACGACCAGGACCGCGACGAGCGCGAGGAAGACGAGGCAGTAGGCGACCACTGCGATGGGTTCCACGCTGAGGAAGACGGGGACATAGACGCCGATGTTGTCTCCGCCGTTGGCGAAGGTGACTCCTGCGACGGTCCACGCGCTGACCTTCGTGCCCGTGACCTTGGCGTCATCGTCGTCATCGTCTCCGCGCCAGGCTTGCCATGCAGCCCAGAGACCGAGGGCCAGGGGGATGAGCCCGAAGTACGGGATAGCTGCTGAGGGCAGGAATGCTCCGGCTCCGATAGTCACCAGCACAGCGGCACCGAGGATGCAGGCGAACCCCACGTACTGGCCGACCAAGATGCGGGTGGTCGTCCCGCGTTGGCCCGCGCCGCGGGCGAAGAACAAGGAGAGCACGATGATGTCGTCGATGTTGGTCGCGATGAACAGGCCGATTGCCTGCAGGACCGCAGCCAGGATCACGCGCCCGCCTCTGCTGCGTCGCATCCGTGCACCGAGCAGGCAGGATCGATGCACGGGGCGTTCTCGTCAACCGCGAGGGTGACGTCAACCAGGGCGGTCAGCGCCTGCGTCAGGTGGGGATCGGCGATCTCGTAGCGCGTCTTGCGGCCCTCGGGTTCGGCAGCAACGATGCCGCAGTCGCGCAGGCACGCCAGATGATTGGACACGTTGGAGCGTGTGAGGTCCAGATCGCGGGCCAGCTCTGCCGGGTAGGCCGGCCGGTCGAGCAGCGTCAGGATGATCCGGGACCTGGTCGGGTCGGCCAGCGCGCGGCCCAACCGGTTCATCACGTCCAGGCGAGAAGCAATGGTCAGCATGCGCTGAACTATACAGCGAGGACTGAAGTGGTTTTACGCAGCCCGGAGTCGCTAAGCGTGCGAACGAGGCTGTGTCAGTTGGGGATCGACCCACGGGACGATTCGCCCGATCATCAGGGAACTCACGAAGCGGCGACAGAACCCCGCCACATAACGGCCAAGGCCACACCGCGTGGGCCGGGTGGGAGTGTCGGGGCGCCCGGTGAGGGGTCGGCTAACGGGCACCGTTCACCATCGGGTGAAGGGAGCGCGCCCGCGCAGTGCTCACGGGCTGGCCCAAACGGTCAGCCGCGCGCCGATTGTGGTCCGCAGGTACGCCTGGGTCGACGCGAGCAGGTCGAGCTGAGCGGTGGACGCCTTCGTGATTGACATCCCGGGCTGTGCAAGGACGATGCGCACCTCAGAGCGCAGCACGAGCGACTTTTCCTGCAGTGCGTACAGCGCGACAGGGTCGCCGACCTCGAACGGGCTGACTCCCTCTCGGGCCTGCTTAGCCTGTGCCCGGGCCCGGAGCGTGCGGAAGAACGGCTGTAGGTCGGTGCGACGCCAGGCCACGGACTTCTGTGCCTGGCCGCACAGCTCGTACAGGTCCGCGACGCGGGCCCCCGGCTGGTCCCCGTGGGAGAACTTGCAGTGCACGAGCTGAATAACGAGCGTGTCGTCCTCGACCCGCAAGCAAACGATGTCCGCGATCTCGCCGGTACCGTCGTCGTCGAGGATGATGTCCCAGGGGTGTGCGTCGGATCGCACCTCTGCGATCGCCCGGTGCTGGACAGAGTGCGTGAGCTTGGCCGCCTTCTGCGACTCGACGCGGATGTTCGTCGTTGACCAGTCGAGCGCGGTCAGTTGGTCGGTGTCGAACGGTGGTCGGTTCCACGTAGGGCGGTAGAGCATTGGCCCGTCGACCATTCGGTCATCGTCGAGGATGAACTTCAGTCCGTTCGCGTTCAGCCACTGGCTAAGGGGCTGCTGCGAGCGGGCGCGCAGCACCGTCACCTCGTCGTCGTCACGGCATGAGTACACGATGCTGCCGTCTTGGACGTCCGCCTGGTACCTGACTGACCACGCCCCCGTGTGCACCGTGAACGGAACGGGCCGGTCGTCACTGAGGTGTCCGGGAGGAGATCGGTCCGGGTGGCCGGGTGGATGCTCGCGCCGAGTTGAAGCCGGGTGTACTCCGCGGTGTGCAGGTACAGCTTCCAGGGCCACTCGACGCCGAGCAGGACACCCTCGGGGCGCGATTTCAGCAGTTCGGGCAGGATGAACTGACCGATGATCTGGTCGATCGTGATGGTGTCGTCGAGAAGGTGCGTACCTACATCGTCGCACCAGTCGCGCCAGTGCTTGAGTGAGTGAGCCGTCGCGTGAGACCAGATCCGGCCCTTGAGCGATGCGCTGATTGTCACGTGCTTGCCGTTGCGGTACCCACCCCCGGAGATGTTGGTCTGCGACTTCGTGCCCGCCTCAGCCTGAGAGAAACTCGCGGTCACGTCGGCGCCGACGTGCATGGAGAACCGACGGAACCGGTCGCGGGCGTCGATCACACCGACGTTCGTCGGGACAAGCCGGTCGATGCCGGCCATCACGCGGTATACGGTCTGCCCGGTGAAGCGGGTCGCCCCGGTGCCGACAAGCGCAGCGGTGAGGTCTTCAAACACGCCGTCATTCGCTGAGTGATTGATGTACAGCAACCGTCGGAACCGGTCAAAGTAGACGACGTAGAGCTCGAAGCCGACCTCCTCGATCGTCCGGAGGTCGCCCCACCGGACGGTGGACCGCTGCTCGACGACGCACCATGCGACCCCAGCCTCTGCGTTGATGCCGATCGGGTTGGTGAGGAGATTCGCCTCACCGAAGAAGTCGACCAGCGCCATCGGGTCCCAGTCGGAGGTCGGTGTGCGGTAGACCACCGTGCTGAGCTTGGGAAGCAGGTTCCGCAACGTGATCTCCTCGGGCACGCTGTTGAAGCCAGCCTCGAAGTCGCTGATCTCCTGCTGCTGGTCGACCACCGCGCTGGTCACGTCGTGAAGAAGCGCGTTCCAGTCGGCGTCCTCGGCGTACAACTGGCGTAGGCGTGTATCGACTTCGACGTCGGTCCGTGCGACGAACATCGACGCGGGTCCGTAGGACCCGTTGGCGCTCGTGCGGGTGAAGCGACCGATGAACTGGAGAGTGACACCGAGGCTCTTCCGCGAGTCATGGACCGCGGCGACCTTCAGTGCCGGCAGGTCGAATCCCTCACCGAGCATGTTGACGCACACGACGACGCGGCACCGGCGGGTAGCTAGGTCGGCGAGCGCGGCCTTCTGCTCTCTCTTCGACAGCGTGCTGTTGATGACGAGCGGGCGTAGGTCGCCAGCGATGCTTTGATAGGTCGGCAGTAGTTCCTTGGCTCGCTTCACGTTGTCGACTCGCGCCATCAGGATGTGGTCGTACCCCTCGGTAAGGTCACGACGCAGCCGGGAGACCGCGCGGTGTGCGACCTGTACGTCAACATCGTCGAAAGCGATGACGGCCTCGTATGTGATGGGGGAGAAGTAGTGCTGCGCCTGGGCCTCGCGCAAGGGGAACGTGTAGATTGACCGGCCCTGCAGGTGCTTGCCGTCCTCTCGGAACGGGGTGGCGGTGAACTGCACGACTGGGCGCTCCGAGAACCGCTCGCGGATGGCGCTCCACGTGCTGGCAGCGACGTGGTGTGCCTCGTCAACGAACAGGTGCGTGCATGCGTCCACGACCGCGGAGAGCGACTCGCTCGTGCACTTGCTCAGTGCCGACGGGGTCGTGACGATCACGTTGCATGCCGCGGCGAACGTCGCGGCGAGGTCGGGGTTGGTGAAGCCGTGTTCGATGCGGCCCACGACAGGGCGCAAGGCCGTTGGCGCGACGACGCCGAGCTCCTGAAGCACCCCGAGGGTCTCGAACTTCGTCGCGATTTGCTGGCGCAGGGAGTCGGAGGGGACGAGCACGAGGAGCCGGGGGATACGCGCAGCGACCAGGAGGGCAAGCATGGTCTCGGTCTTGCCCGTACCGGTCGGCATCACCACCGTCGCCGGCGTTGTTGCCTTGGTCGTCCAGTAACCGAGCACGGCGTGTACAGCACCGAGCTGGGGGGTACGGAGCCCAGGCGCGCCGGGCTCGCTCTCGGCAAAGCTCAGTGCATCGCGGTAAGACTCGACGACATCTGCCGCTGAGGTCCGCAGAAGTACGGACGGACGCTTCCAAGTCCCGCGGCGGAGGGGGGACCCGTCGGCCGCGCCAAGCGGAAGCTCGGCCCAGAGCAGGTCGGTGCCGAGAGCGCGGTCCACCGGTGCGGCGGGCCAACTACCGACAGATGAGCGTACCTCGAGCGCACCGGGCTCCGCCCCGGCATGTGCGACGGAGAAGGTCGTGGCGGGGACAAGAAGCTGGCGGACCTCGTTCCGGCCGAACATCTCAATCCGGGCCCACACGGGCGGCGCTGCCCACCCGGATGCGGGCAGCTTCTGCTTGGCGTCGGCCATGCCGGAAGTATGGCACGCGCGTCCTCCATCGGGGTCGAATGTCAGAACAGTTTTGCGGTTGGTTGCTGGTCGACCGGCAATCCCTCAGTGCCTAACAGATACCTGGTGCACTTGGTCGCTCAGCAGCCCAGGTCTGACGCGCGTGACGCCGTCGCGCGTTTCTGTTCACGAGTAGTACGGCGGTCAGGTCGCGGGTCGCCAGCATCAGACCGAGGGGCGCGACCGCCAACCAGACCCGCGTACCTACGCGAGCCACCAAGCTGTTCATCCTGGTGCGGGGGCAGGCGACTGTTCGATGTTCCCGATCCTGCCGAAGCGCCTGCAGGACCTGAGGTGCGCGCCCGACGACGTCGCAGTTTGGGGCGCGGACGAGCCCGCCGGGCGCGGCGACCGCGGAGGCGGGCAGGCTGGGCGTCTTCGACTCCGCCACCCGGCGAAACGGGCGATACTGAACCGCGCACGGAAATGTGGTCTCGGGGTCTTGTCGCCAGGAGGATAGCGCGAGCTGCGCGATCTGGGTGGGCGTGTCCGCCGTCGCAGCGGATGACGTCAGTGCTGGCTCTCGGAGTGGGGCTTGCGCATCGCTTCGCGCTGGAGTGCGGCCATCCCGGAGGTGTAGAGGTGCATGCACTTCGGGCAGACGGGCATCGACTCCATGCGGTCGGCCTCCCGGTCGCTGTTCATCCCGGGTAGCCGAGCGCTGCAGATCGCCATGTAGGCGTGCCGGGCGATGTGGACGTAGTTCGAGGCCCAGCGGTAGTCGTAGCGCCAGGGAGCCTCGATCGGGAAGTCGGCCATGCGGGGGCCGGGCTGGCGGTTGATCTCGGTCCACCATCCCAGCTGTGTGGTGCCGGTCGAGATCCGTGACTGGATGCAGCGGTGACGGGTCAAGAACGGCGCGTTCTTGGGGATCCCCTGCGCTATGTCCTGAGGGATGGCGCCTCGGGTGCGGTGGATGTACCAGCGCTCACCGATGTCGCTACCGGTCGCCCCATCGAACTCGGTGGCGTTGAAGGGCATGCGGTGCCCGGTGATGGTCGTCAGCCAGACGATGTCAGCCAGGCAGTCCTTGCACCTGGTGATGTCAGCCACGGACCACTCCTGGCGCGGTCGGGGGGAGGCAGAAGATCGTCATCGGTTCGCCCTTCAGGCAGGTTGGATCGAGGGTCCTCCATCGGGGCATTTGTTGCAAACACGTCTCGGCCTGGCTGTGCTGCTGCAGAGTCGGCGCCTGGGGCCGAAGCGGCCCGGGCCCCTGATCCGATGCGGCACGCACGAGGCGACGCTAGCTGGGTCGTTCCCTCACCCTCTGGCCATGCTCTCCAACCGAAGCCCGCGCACGAAGTCGCGGCGACACAGTCCCAACCTCTACACGACCGCGCGCGGCTGCCGCGGCAGTGCTCCGCGTCTGCTCGCATGCACCACGGCCCCTCATGCACGGGGCGTACCCACGATGATGACGACCACCACGACCACCACCACGACCGTGACCGAGTGGATCAGCGCGCCGGCGGGCATCAGGACGCGACGTTACGTACGGCCGCACCCGAGACTCCCCGGCATGACAAGCAACCAGACTCGCTACCTGACCGCCCCTCCGCCCACCACCCAGAACCCGACGCCGCCCCCGACAGGATCGTTGCGATGGGATGCAGTGCTCCAGAAAATGGCCAACCTGTGCGCGATCATCAGCATCTTCTTGCCGCTGGTACTGCCGGCAGCGTCGTCACCCGGCGAGGTGACGGTCAACACCACGACGAACACCACCACCAACAACTACTACTACTACTTCGACGCGCCCTGTCCCGAGCCTGAGGAACACGACCCGCCCAGCAGCGTTCCCGATCCCGACGGCTCCGTCGCCCGCCGCTAGCTCGCCTTGGCGGGGCGATGCTGGCCGCCCCGCCAAGAACACCTCGCGCGTTCCGCGCAAGATGCGCGAGTATTTCCGGAGGGTTCAACAGACGCGCGCGATCGTGACCGACGACCTCGACGGCACCGAGGAAGGCGTTAGGTCCTACCAGTTCGGCTGGCAGAACGCGGTGTACGAGATCGACCTGAACGACACCCACCGTGACGAGCTCCTGCGTGCGCTCCAGCCCTACATCGACGCCGGACGCCGTCAGGGCAAGATGCCAGCGGCCGCTCGCCGCGGCTCGAGCACCGGCGAAGACCTCGCCGCCGTCCGCACCTGGGCCCGAGCCAACGGACACGAAGTCTCCGACCGTGGCCGCGTCCCCAACGTGATCATCGAGGCATACCGCAAGCGCTGACCGCTCGCCTGGTCGTCGTGCTGAGCGTCGACGGGCGTGTCGATGCCTCCGATCGTTTAGCGGTTGGCCAGGACCCGATGTATGCCCGTCGAGGGTCCGAAGTTCACCGTTGCGACTGCACCGTGCTCGGTATCGGCGACGCCCGTGATGATCCCCTCGCCGTACGTCGGGTGGGTCAGGATCGAGCCTGCCTCGAGGGCGCTCGATGAGGGAACGGTTGCCGCAACGGGGGCGGGCTGGTCCTGGGGCTGGCCGCCTGTTCGGGCCTCCCACACCTCGATCAGGTAGACGACCGTGGGCAATGCCATCCCGACGGCCATCCGGGCTAGGGCCTCGTTGACGAGCAAGGTCCCGCTCCGGCCATGGCCGGTTCCCTTGGCGTTGCGGAGTTGGACGGCGCCGTTCAGGATCTGCGCGACGCTCCCCATGATCTGCTTCGCGGCTCGTGCCGCGACCGGGTCCTCGACTGATACCTCCGCAGGATCGAGCCCCAGGTGGATCTGCGTCTTCTTGATCAGGGCGGGCAGTTCGTCCTTGGTTCGATCGTCGCCGGTCTGGCCGAGGATCGTCTTGCACGTCGTCTCGATCAGGTCCTTCGTCTGACCGATCGCAGCCTCAGGATCCGTGGTGTAGTCGCGGCGGATCCTCTCGATCTGACGGCGCATCTCATGGATCTCGAGACGGACCGCCTCCTGCTCGGCTGCCGTGATCACGGTCCCGTCGGGCAGCGCGGCATCGTTGACGCTCGTCTCGAAGAGGCGCGCGAAGAGCGCAGAGTCATGCAGGGCGAGCCACGCCGGCAAGTCGATGTAGTCCATGACCACTGGCAGATTCGGGAACCGCTCGCGCAGCGACGGCGGGGGCTCGGAGTCCCACAGGTCTTCAGCAGGCTCGTAGCCGAGAACGGTCGGCAGGATGCTGTAGACGCAGGCGTCGTAGTCATCGTCTCCCCAGCTGAGCGACCGGAGGAGCCGGTCGTGTCCCACGATGACATCGCGCGTTCCGGTCTTGAGCCCGAGCTCACGCCAGCGCCCAGCATCCATCTCGGCGATGAGGCACTTGCCCACTGCCAGCTCGACGAGATTCGAAGGGGCGTCTTCCCGCAGTTGTAGTTGCACCCGGTCAGCGTAGGGCCGCGCGCGTCGGATCGACTGTGCGATCTAGGTGTACTGACCAGGATCGTTGTTGACGTGAAGAGAGACCTCCGTGTCGAGTGGGAGCTGTCTAGGAACCCGGCTCTGACCAACGGAGGTCTCTCG
>NZ_JOFV01000024.1 GCF_000718325.1 Oerskovia turbata | reverse complement strand
TGGGCGATTGGCGCAGCGGTAGCGCGCTTCCCTGACACGGAAGAGGTCACTGGTTCGATCCCAGTATCGCCCACCACACAAAAGGCCGTCCCCACCGGGGCGGCCTTTCGCCATTCCCGGACCCTGCACCTGGCCCCGCACCCCCAGTCCCCCGACTCCTGCCGCCGCTCCCCGCATGTCGTCGCCGACGCGAGGGCCCCGCCAGCACCTGAGACCCCACCCCTCTCCCCGCGCGCGGTGGGACCGCGCGTGGGACGGTGTGACGCGGAGCACCCCTGTCGCCGACGCCAGGGCGCGACTCCAGCACCGAAGCACCGAAGCACCGAGCGCGGGCCACCCACCGGGAAGGGCACGCTCGGTGATCCACGGCCGCACGTGGGGGCACTGCCTGAGGGACCGCCTTCCTCAGGGCCCGGCAGGCAGGGCGCCGCCGGACGAGTCGAGCTACCGAGGAGCAGAACGTGACACCTGAACAGAACGAGCCTGTCCCGCCGGGATGGGTCGGTGGTTTCGCCGAGTCGAACCCGGCCTTCGCCTACCCGGACCCGGACCTCTCGTCGTTGCCGTTGCTGGAGAACATGGCGAACATCGACCTGCTCGATCGCCAGCAGGCGGTCCTGTGGCCGGAGTTCAGCTGGGAGACCGTTCCCGGGACGCCGGACTCCCGCGCCTACCAGATGTTCGCCCCGGACATCTCGCGCATCGGCTACACGAACGCCGGCCGGGTGTACTCGGTCATCTGCCCGCAGCAGGGTGCGTGCTCGCCGTCGTTCGGGACGCTCAACATCGAGGTCTCCGTGACGGGGCAGCGCGGGTGGGTCGACGAGCCGAGCCGGACGGTCGCGGCGGACCTGACGGTCGAGGGCAAGATCTGGTTCAGCCCGAGCGCTGCCCAGAGCCCTCTCGTGCAACTCCTGTGGGACCTCTTCTCGTCGACCGGTCGACCGTTCCCGGCCGACAAGAAGCAGGCGATCCGGGTGCCCATCCACCGGCACGGCGAGCCGTCCGAGCCGGTCCTGCCCGGGCGCTCGGGACAGACGGACTGGTTCCCGATCCCGTCCTTCGCCGAGCACTACGACACGGCCTGGGCCGTCGCGAACCTTGCGGCGGAGATCGCGCCCATCGCCGTGACGGGTGACGAGCTCGTGGACGACTTCAACGAGCTCGTGATGTACGTGTTCAACCTGTCGTCGGGCAACCTCCTCGCTCCGGGCAACTTGCTGACGTGGAACGTCTGGTTCACCGAACCTGCGATCGTCGACCGTGTCGAGTGGCGTGAGCACGCCGAGAAGTGGCGGACGTCGATCGACGCCTGCCACGGACCGGAGGGCAGCCGGCCGCGCTACTTCGACGGTCGCTTGTTCACGCCCGACCTCGCCGCGGTCGCCGCGGAGCAGACGGCGATCACCGCCTTCATCGAGAAGCACGCGCAGACGACGTAGCCCGCCGTCCATCCCTTGAAGGTGCGCCGGGCGCCCCGTAGCGTCGGGAGCATGTGCCGAAACATCACTGCCCTGCGCGGGCTCGAGCCCCCGGCGACCGACGAGGAGATCCAGGCCGCGGCCCTGCAGTTCGTCCGCAAGGTCGCCGGCGTCCAGACGGTCAGCGCCTCGACCCGGGGCCCGATCGACGCCGCCGTCGCCGAGATCGCCGCGACCGTCACGAGGCTGCTCGCGGACCTGCCGGACCGCCGTCAGCCACCGAGCACGGTCCCGCCGCTGCGTCGTGCCGAGGTGCGCGCCCGGATCGCGGCCCGTGAGGCCGCCGAGGCCGAGCACGAGCGTGCGCACGCCCTGGGCCTGGCCCACGAGCACTGATTCCGCCGGCCCGGCCGGCAGCGTCTAGGCTCGGCGGGTGGAGTCCCCCGTCAACGAACCTGTCACCGCCGAGCCGGTCAGCGCCTCGATGCGACGCGCCAAAGCCGAGGCGCACACGTCGCACGTGACGATCGGTCAGGTCTGCCGCACGACCGAGGGGCGCGTCACGATCGACTGCTCGTGCGGGATGCAGCTCACGAACGGCCCGGACTGGTCGCTCGACGAGCACATCCGTCTCCATCGGGCCGAGGCGCGCTACGTCGCGCTGAGCAAGGTCGCCCCCGCGGGCATGCCGCGGCTCGTGGCGGTCGACCGGGACCGGCTGCCCACTCTCGACTGACCGCCCGCTCCCCTGTCCTCGCGGTGGTCGGCGTCGGCCGCGCGTCGTGGGAGGGGTCAGAGCTCGTCGGGGTCGTCCCAGGACCGTCCGCTCGACATGCCGTCGCTCGGCTGGCGCTCCGCCTCGGAGAGCGAGTGCGGGGCCTTCGAGGCGTCACCGCCCTCACGGACGTCGGCCTCCGCCTCGTCCTCGAGCCGGATGCGGGTGCGCGGGGAGATGCGTGCGGACGAGACGTCGCTCTCGTTCAGGTCGACCGCGTCGGGCGTGCGGTGCTCGCTCGTGCTGCTCATGACTCCGGTCTAGCAGGTCCGGCGGCTCGTTGCACGACCCCGCGCCGACCTCGCACTCTCCCCGGCCCGTCGGGGCCGGTCTGGTGGGCCGAAGGTCCGGCCGGCGCTCCGGGACCGGACGCGCTTGGCACACTATTTCAACCTGATGGGCGTACTTCCCGCCACGACGCACGCCGCCCGACGACGGCGAGCGCCGCCGTCGGGCCGGGAAGGGTGGCCCGTTCCTCCCGGTGCGCCCGCCCGGACGTGAGCCCCCGCACACCCGTCGGGGCGTGCCGTGGGCGACAACACGCCCGCGGGATGAAAAGGTCGACCCATGCAGACCTGGCCAGGGCGACCGTATCCGTTGGGCGCGACGTTCGACGGGACCGGCACGAACTTCGCGCTGTTCTCCGAGGTCGCCGAGAAGGTCGAGCTGTGCCTGATCGGCGACGAGACCGACACCGCCGGCCGTCCCCTGGAGACGCGGGTCGTCCTCGAGGACGTCGACGCGCACGTCTGGCACGTGTACCTGCCCGGGCTCGGCCCGGGAACTCGGTACGGCTACCGGGTCCACGGTCCGTACGACCCGGCGTCGGGTCACCGGTGCAACCCGTCGAAGCTGCTCGTCGACCCGTACGCCAAGGCGATCGACGGGCAGGTCGACGGCGACGAGTCGCTCTTCTCGTACCGCTTCGGCGAGGTGCCCGACGACGACGCGCACCCCGGCGGTCAGCCCGCCCCGGACGCGGCGACGGACGACCCGGACGACACCCAGGACGCGGACACACCCCCCGCCCCGCCCTCGCCGTCGGGCCCACCGGCCCCCACCAACACCGAGGACTCGCTGGGGCACACCATGACGTCGGTCGTCGTCAACCCGTTCTTCGACTGGGGGCACGACCGCCCGCCCCAGCACGACTACCACGACTCGGTGATCTACGAGGCGCACGTGCGCGGCATGACGATGCGCCACCCCAACGTGCCCGACGAGCTCCGTGGCACGTACGCGGGCATGGCGCACCCGGCCGTGATCGAGCACCTCACGGCGCTCGGCATCACGGCGGTCGAGCTCATGCCGGTCCACCAGTTCGTCAACGACCCCGGGCTCGTCGCCAAGGGCCTGTCGAACTACTGGGGCTACAACACCATCGGCTTCTTCGCGCCCCACAACGGCTACACGGCGTACGGCACGCGCGGTCAGCAGGTCATGGAGTTCAAGGCCATGGTCAAGGCGCTGCACGAGGCCGACATCGAGGTCATCCTCGACGTCGTCTACAACCACACGGCCGAGGGCAACCACCTGGGGCCCACGCTGTCGTTCCGCGGGATCGACAACGCGGCCTACTACCGGCTGGTCGACGGCGACGAGGCCCACTACTTCGACACGACCGGCACGGGCAACTCGCTGCTCATGCGCTCTCCCCACGTGCTCCAGCTCATCATGGACTCGCTGCGCTACTGGGTCACCGAGATGCACGTCGACGGGTTCCGCTTCGACCTCGCGGCGACCCTCGCACGCCAGTTCCACGAGGTCGACCGGCTCTCGGCGTTCTTCGACATCGTCCAGCAGGACCCGGTCGTGTCCCAGGTCAAGCTCATCGCCGAGCCCTGGGACCTGGGCGACGGCGGCTACCAGGTGGGCGGCTTCCCGCCCCTGTGGACCGAGTGGAACGGCCGGTACCGCGACACCGTGCGCGACTTCTGGCGCGGCGAGCCCGCGATGCTGCCCGAGTTCGCGAGCCGCCTGACGGGGTCCTCCGACCTCTACGAGCACACGGGCCGCAAGCCCATCGCGTCGATCAACTTCGTCACGGCCCACGACGGGTTCACCCTCGCCGACCTGGTGTCCTACGACGAGAAGCACAACGAGGCCAACGGCGAGGGCGGGGCCGACGGCGAGAACCACAACCGGTCGTGGAACTGCGGCGTCGAAGGCCCCACCGACGACCCCGAGGTCCGTGCGCTGCGGGCCCGGCAGCGCCGCAACTTCCTCGCGACGCTGCTCCTGTCCCAGGGCGTCCCGATGCTCTCGCACGGGGACGAGATCGGACGCACGCAGCACGGCAACAACAACGGCTACTGCCAGGACAACGAGATCACCTGGATGGACTGGGGCGGGCCGGACGGGCTCGACGACGAGCGCAGCGACCTCCTGGCCTTCGCCCGGCGCATGGTCGGGATCCGGCGGGCGCACCCCCTGCTGCACCGCCGCCGCTTCTTCCAGGGCCCGGCCGGCACGCCCGAGGGCGAGATCCCGGACATCGACTGGTTCGACATCTCGGGCAGCCGCATGGACACGACCGACTGGAACCAGGGCTACGCCCGGTCCGTCATGGTCTTCCTGGGCGGCGACGACCTGCCCGAGCGCGACCGCCGCGGCGAGCCCATCGTCGACGACTCGTTCCTCCTGCTGCTCAACGCCTCGGACTCCCCGCTCGACTTCACGCTGCCCGAGGCCGCGTACGGCGAGCGGTGGCGCACGCTCGTGCGCACCGAGTCCCCCGGCGACCCCGAGCCCTCCGTGCACGCCGCGCGCGAGCAGATCACGGTCGCCTCGTTCGCGACGGTCCTGCTGGTCCGGGAGGCCGGCGAGGTGCATGCCGTATGACGTCGCGCTACCGCAACATCACCAAACCGCCCGACCCCGCTCCCACGCTCACGGTCCCCGGCCCCCGCCCGGTCGTCTGGGCGCCGCAGGCCCGCACGCTCGAGGTGGTCCTCCCCCGCGAGGCCGGCGTCACGCCCGACGACCACGTCCCGACCGGGACGCGGGCCGAGCGCCGCCCCCTGCGCCTGGTCGGGATGGACCTCCCGGGCTGGTGGAGCGCCGACGACGACCTGGCCCCCGGCACCGACTACGCGTTCTCGGTCGACGGCGGGCGCCCCCTGCCCGACCCCCGCAGCCCTCGCCAGCCGCACGGCCTCCTGGGCTGGAGCCGTTCGTTCGACCCCGGGTTCGCCTGGACCGACGGCGACTGGGCGGGCCCCTCGCCCCAGGGCGCGGTCCTCGAGATCGACGTCGCGACGTTCACCCCGGAGGGCACCCTGGACGCCGCCGCCGCCCGGTTCGACGAGCTCGTCGACCTGGGGGTCGCGGTCGTCGAGCTCCACACGATCGGGTCGGTCGCGGGAGTCGTGTGCCCGCACCTGTACACCGTGTGCGAGGAGTTCGGCGGGCCGCGGGCCCTGCAGCGTCTCGTCGACGCCGCGCACGCCCGCGGGCTGGGGGTCTCGCTGGGCGTGGCCTACCACCGCGCCGCCCCCGGCGCGACCTTCCTGCAGTCGTTCGCGCCCTACCTCTCGCCCCAGCGCACGCGGCTGCGTCCGACGCTGACCGCCCACCTCACCGGCTCCCCGCCCCCTCCGGTCCCCGACGAGACCCCGCCACCCACCGATCGACCGAGCGGCCGCAGGATCAACCTCGACCGCGCGGGCAGCCGCGAGGTCCACGACTGGATCACCTCGAGCGCCAGGCGGTGGTTCGACGACTTCCATGTCGACGCCCTGCGCATCGCCCGCGTCCAGGACCTGGCGGACGCCTCCCCGGTCCACGTTCTCGTCGAGGTCGCACGCACCGCCGACGCCGCGACGACGACCCATCAGCGCCCGGTCCGCCTCGTCGGCGAGTGCGACACGCAGGACCCGCGTCTCCTCGTCCCCGCCGAGCAGGGCGGACGCGGCCTGAGCCAGGTGTGGGTCCACGAGGTCGAGGACGCACTCCACGAGCTGCTGAGAGGCTCGCACGCGAGCGACCCGGCGTGGTTCGGTACCCTGAGCCGGCTCCTGACGGTCCCCGACGCCGACCGCATCATGATCGGCCTGGCCCCGGCGGCCTGCACGGCCGGGAGACCCGAGGGCGCCGAGGGCACGACCGGCGGCGCCGAGGACGTGGACGACGCCCGCGCGCTCGCCGCGGCCCTCGTCCTCGCCTCGGCGTTCGTCCCACGTCTGGTGCTCCCGGTCTCCGATCGGCTGCACTCGTGGTGGAGCACGCTCCTGGCGCTGCGCCGCACGGTCCCCGACGACACGCCCCGCCTGGTGCACCGTGGCCCGAGCGGGGTCGTCCTGGTGCAGCGAGGAAAGCTGGTCACGGCGGTCAACATCGGGTCACAGCCACGCACCACGCTCCTGCCCGCCTCGCGCCGCGCGTGGCACGTGGCCGCGCAGTGGCCGCCCCCCGAGGGGCACACCGCAGGTGGTCTCCCGAGCGGGTCCTCCGTGCGCGTCGGGGCCCGTTCCGCTGTCGTACTGACCTCTGGCTGACTAGTCTCGCCGCATGGGAAAGCACTCGTCCGGCTCGACCGTCCCGGCCCGACCGCCCGCCGAGGTCCTCGTCGACCCGGCGGCACGCCGCGCGCGCAGCAGGACCGGCGACGAACGGTCGCTCGACTGGGACGTGCCACCCGTCGAGGCGCTGCGCGCCCCGCGCGGCCTCGACCTCGCGACGTTCGACCGCGCCGCCACGCCGGGGTGGTCGCAGGGCCGCAAGCAGGCCGAGAGGCTGCTCGACGCGCACGCCGACGAGCTCTCCGAGCTGCAGGAGCGGCTCTTCGCCGAGGGACGCAGCGGCGGGGGCCGTTCGGTCCTGCTAGTCCTGCAGGGCATGGACACCGCGGGCAAGGGCGGCATCGTGCGGCACGTGATCGGCCTGGTGGACCCGCAGGGAGTCCAGCACACCTCGTTCGGGGTACCCACGGCCGAGGAGCGCGAGCACGACTTCCTGTGGCGCATCCGCCGCGCACTGCCGGACCCCGGCTACCTCGGCGTCTTCGACCGTTCGCACTACGAGGACGTGCTCGTGGCCCGCGTCGACGAGCTCGTCCCGCCCGATGTCTGGGAAGCGCGCTACGACCAGATCAACGCGTTCGAGGCCGAGCTCGTCGCGGCCGGCACGACCGTCGTGAAGGTCGCGCTGTTCGTGTCGCTCGACGAGCAGAAGGCGCGCCTGCGCGAGCGGCTGGAGCGCCCCGAGAAGCACTGGAAGTACGACCCGGGGGACATCGACGCGCGCCGGAGGTGGCCCGCGTACCAGGAGGCCTACCAGGCCGCGATCGAGCGCACGAGCACCGAGGTCGCGCCCTGGTACGTGATCCCGGCGGACTCCAAGTGGTTCGCGCGCGTCGCGGTCTCCGAGCTCGTGCTCGACGCACTGCGCCGCCTGGACCTGGGGTGGCCGCCCGCCGACTTCGACGTGGCGACCGAGCTCAGGCGGTTGGAGTCCGCGTGAGCGCGCGGCCGTCCTCGGCGAGCGAGCCCAGGCGGGACAGCGCCCGGAAGTACTTCTTGCGGTAGCCCCCGCGCAGCATCTCCTCGGTGAACAGCGAGGAGACCGCGGCCCCGCGCCTCACGCCGTCGGTGCCAGGACCGCCGTGAGCCGCGCTGTCGGCCGCGACGTCGTCCGCGAGCAGCACCGGGACGTCCCGGTCGTACAGGCGGTCGACCAGGACGACGAGCCGCAGCGCGGCCGACTGCTCCGTGACCGGGTGCACCCCCGTGAGCGCGACGAGCGTGACGTCGTCGAGCATCGCGCCGTACTTGCTGGGGTGGACGCCGCGCAGGTGGTCGAGGACCTCGTCGAGCGAGTCGAGCGTGGCCCCAGGGTGCGACGCGGCGACGCGCGCGACGACGTCGGCGGGCAGCGGCTGCGTCTCGGTCACGACCGCGCGGTGGCGGTAGTCCTCGCCGTCGACGCGCATGACCTCGAAGCGTGCGGCCATGGCCTGGATCTCCCGCAGGAAGTCCTCTGCCGCGAAGCGCCCCTCGCCCAGAGAGCCCGGCAGCGTGTTGGACGTCGCGGCGAGCGCGACGTCGCGGTCGGCGAGCTCGCGCAGGAGCCGGGACATGAGGACGGTGTCGCCCGGGTCGTCGAGCTCGAACTCGTCGATGCAGACCAGGCGCTTGGTCGCGAGCGCGTCGACCGTGGCCTGGAAGCCGAGAGCGCCCACCAGGTTGGTGTACTCGACGAACGTCCCGTACGCCGCGTCGGGGCCCACCGCGTGGGCCAGGGAGGTCAGCAGGTGCGTCTTGCCGACACCGAACCCGCCGTCCATGTAGATCGCGGGGGCCGCCTTGCGCTTCGCGAACAGGCCGCGCCGCACCTTTCCGGGCGCGAGCTGCGCACCGACCTCGACGAGACGCGCGACGGTCGTCCCCTGGCTCGGGTAGGCGGGGTTCGCGCGGTACGTCGAGAAGCGGGCGTCCGCGAAGTGGCGGGGCGGCACGAGGTCTGCGAGCAGGCGCGTGGGCGGCACGACGGGCCGGATGTCGGCCAGGGCGCGCGCACGCGGCGGGGTCGACGGGTCGGACGGGTTCCCGGCGAGGTCGGGAGGTGCGGCAGTCACGAGGATCCAGCCTACGCGCACTAGCCTGGCGGGATGAGTGCTGTGTCGGACGTCACCCCGCCCCTGCCGCCCGCGAGCACCGGCCCGCGCGCGCCGTCCCTGCCCACCCTGGACGTCCTGCTCGGCCCGGGAGGCTCGGGTCACCTCGCGGGCACCCGCCTGGAGCCTGCGCCCGACGAGGAGGCGCTGGCCGCGTTCTACGCCTCGCCGCCCGGGCCGCACGTGCGCGCGAACATGGTCGCGAGCGTCGACGGCGGGGCGTGGGGGCCCGACCACCGCTCGGGCACCATCAACGACGCGGCCGACTGGCGCGTCTTCCGCGTGCTGCGGGCCCTGGCGGACGTCGTGCTCGTCGGGGCGGGCACGGCCCGGGCCGAGGGCTACACCGCGCTCGACGTCCCGCGCGGCCTCGAGCACCTGCGGGCGGGGCGCGGACCGCTCGAGCTCGCGGTCGTCACGCGCAGCGGGCACCTGCCTGCCTCGCTCGCCGGGGGCGACCGCCCGCCGTTCGTCGTCACGGGCGAGCACGGGGCCAGCGTCGCGCGGGCGAGCGTGCCGGCGGACCGGATCCTCGTCGTCGGGCCCGACGACGCCGCTCCCCCGGGTGCGCCGCTCACCGCGCGCGACCTTCCCTCGCCCACGCCCGGACCCGACCTGCGCGCCGGGCTCGCAGCCCTGGCCGACCGCGGCCTCGCGCGGGTGCTGTGCGAGGGCGGCCCCCACCTGCTCGCCGACCTCCTGGCCCGCGACCTGCTCGACGAGCTGTGCGTCACGACGACGCCCGTGCTCGTGGGCCCCGGACCGGGACGCATCGTGGGCGGGCTGCCGGCCCTGCCCGCCGGGGCCCGCGCCGAGCGTGAGACCGGCACCCCGGACGGGCCCGCGGCTAGCGGCCCGGTCGTGCACCCGCGTCTCGCCCACCTCCTGCACGCCGACGGCACGCTGGTCGCCCGATGGGCGCTGCGGTGACGACGGTCGCTAGTCTGGTCCCGTGACCGACACCATCCTCGTCCTGACCGAAGACACCCTCGCCGCCGTGGACGTGGAGCACATCCTGTCCCTCCACCCCGACGAGACCCTCGCCTACCGGGTCCTCGTGCCCGCCGACACCGAGCGCAACGTCGTCTCCGCGATCATCGACCACCTCAGCGTGGGAGAGCTCAAGGAGGCGTGGGACGAGGTGCTCGGCAAGGAGCCCTCGCACGCGCAGGCCACGGCCACGGCGCAGGAGCGCCTCGACGCGAGCGTCGCCGAGCTGCGTGCCGCGGGCCGCGAGGCCGAGGGTGCCGTGACCGAGGACGACCCGCTGCCCGCGCTGCGCGCCGCCGTCGCGGCCGGCGACGTCCGCGAGATCGCGATCGTCACCTACCCGCACGCGGTCGAGGACACGTTCCACCAGGACTGGGCCTCGCGGGCACGCGAGGAGCTGCACGTGCCCGTGCTGCACCTGTACTCGGGCACGAGCGAGCTGGGCTGAGGACCGGCCTCCGGGCCACGACGCACGAGAGGGTGGGACGCACGCGTCCCACCCTCTCGTCATGCCGCCCCCGCGCCGGTGCTCACCGGCGAGCGCACGGTCGAGCGTGAGCCTCAGCCCTCGCGCACGCGGTGACCCGCGCGGCGGATCGTGGCCCGCGCGAGCTGGTCCATCGAGTCGACGAACACCGGGTCGTCGAGCAGCGCGTGGTCCGCTGCGACGACCGAGAGCTCGGTGCAGCCGAGCACGATCTCGCCGGCCCCCCGCGCCTGGAGCCGCTGCGCGACCCCGTGCAGCGCGTCGATGTCGACCGGCTGCCCGGCCTTGACCTGGTCGTAGATGATCGTGTTGACGACCGCCTGGTCCGCGGCGTCCGGGAGCAGCGTCTCGATGCCCACGGCCGCGAACGCGTCCTGGTAGACGCCGGACGTCGCGGTCCCCTCGGTCGCGAGGAGCCCCACCTGGGTGAGGTCCGGCTGCCGCTCGCGCACCGCCGCGACCGTCACGTCGATGATCGACAGGAGCGGCACGCTCGTCGAGTCGATGACCTGCTGGGTGAAGTAGTGCGCGGTGTTGCACGGCATCACGAGGAACGACACCCCGAACCGTTCGAGCCGGCGCGCGTCGTTCGCCAGGACCGGCGCGGGGTCCTCGGCCGAGCGGCCCAGGATGAACGCCGTACGGTCCGGGATGGTCGCGTGGTTGAGCACGACCATGTCCAGGTGGTCCTGGTCCCGTTCGGCCTGCGTGAGCTGGACGACGAGCTGCAGGAAGTACGCGGTCGCGAGCGGCCCCACACCCCCGACGACCCCGACCGGGGCCGGGGTCACCGGGGTGGGGGCAGGCACCGTCGGGCCCGACGGCGCCTGCCCCGCGAGCATCGACGGCTCGCCGGGCTGCGTCACGCCCCGCCGCCCTGCCGGTGCGCGGCCGCCTGGGCGGCCGACACCGGGTAGAACTGCGCGAACTTCTTGTACTGCTTGAGCTCCGACAGCAAGACCCACAGCGAGCGCCGCGGGTCGCGGTCCCGGCTGTACTTGAGCGGGTGCGCCACGCGCCGCACCTTCTTGAGCCGGGTCGCGACCGTGGGGTCGCTCATGCTCGGCAGGTACTTCTTCAGGAGCGGGCCGGGCACGATCCGGTAGAGGATCGGGACGCGCCGGGGATCCGGGGTGCGCCCCTGCTGCAGGTGCTCCCCCACCCAGTACGTGACCGGGTTGATGCCGCTCGCGGTCAGGTAGTAGTTCGATCGGCCCGTGCGCGGGTTGAGCTCGAAGAAGTGCGCCCGACCGTCGCGCGGGTCCACCTTGATGTCGAAGTTCGCGAAGCCCGTCCATCCCAGGTGCTCGACGAGCCGACGCGCGTCGGCCTCGACCTGCGGGAGCACCTCGGTGAGGATGGCCGCCGGGTTGCCCAGCGTCCCCGGGGTGTGCTCCTCGATGAGGACGCGGCCGCCGTGCGCCATGCGCACCGTGCCGTCCTGCGCGGAGAACGTCGTCATGATCTGCATCTGCGAGTCGTTGCCCGGGACGAACTCCTGGATGATGAACGGCTCGCGGTACCCCGCCTCGCCCGCCGCCCGCAGCAGCCACTCGAGCTGCGAGACGTCCGTGAGGTGGTGCACCTTCTGCTTCCCGGCGAACGACGTGTGGTGGTAGGCCACGTTGTCGCCCGGCTTGGCCACGATCGGGAACCGCAGGCCGAGCTCGCCGACATGCTCGCCCCCGCGGCGCACGACCGTGCGGGGGTGCGGGACCCCCAGCTCGTGGCACAGCTCCGAGAAGCGCTGCTTGTCCATGACGCGGTCCAGCAGGTCCACGCTCGTGTACGGCACGACCGCGACGTCCTCGATCTTGGCCCGCTGCTCGGAGAGAGCGCGGACGTACCAGTCGGTGCACGTGACGACCATGACCGGGGCCGTGGCCTGTGCGGCGAGCCGACGGATCGTGGCGACCATGACCTCCGGGTCGTCGAGCCGGGGCTCGATCACGTTGGTCAGGATCTGCGAGTACCGCATGTTCCGGGTCGAGACGATCGAGACGACGGTGCTGTGCACGCCGTACGCCTCGTGAAAAGCGCGGGCCAGGCTGTAGGCACCCGCATCACCCCCGAGGATGATGGGGTGCACCACAGCCGGCCGGGTCACCCCTCGGCTCACGCGTCGCCTTCAGCGCTCTCGCTGCGGTCGCGGGTCCACTCGGTGTGGAACACACCGGGCTTGTCCACGCGCTGGTACGTGTGCGCCCCGAAGAAGTCGCGCTGCGCCTGGATCAGCGCGGCGGGCAGACGCTCCGCACGCACGCCGTCGTAGTACGCGAGCGACGACGAGAACGCGGGTGTCGGGACACCGTTGAGCGCGGCCTGCGACACGACGCGACGCCAGGACGAGACGCCCTCGCCGACGGTCTGCGTGAAGTACGGGTCGGCGAGCAGCAGCGGGAGGTTCTCGTCGCGCTCGTACGCCTCGGTGATGCGGTTGAGGAAGCGGGCGCGGATGATGCAGCCGCCTCGCCAGATGCGGGCCATGGCCCCGCGGTCGATGTTCCAGCCGAACTCCTGGGACGCCGCGGCGATCTGGTCGAAGCCCTGCGAGTACGCCACGACCTTCGAGGAGTACAGCGCGCGACGGACGTCCTCGACGAACGCGTCGCGGTCCGTGATCTCCCACGTGCCGGCGTCGGCGGGCAGCACGCCCACGGCCGCTGTGCGCTGAGGCACCGAGCCGGACAGCGCACGGGCGAACGTCGCCTCGGCGATCCCCGTGATCGGGACACCCAGGTCGAGGGCGTTCTGGACCGTCCAGCGGCCCGTGCCCTTCTGCTCGGCACGGTCGAGGATGACGTCGACGAAGGCCTTGCCGGTCTCGGCGTCGACATGCTGGAGCACGTCGGCCGTGATCTCGATGAGGAACGACTCGAGGTCGCCCTTGTTCCACTCGGCGAAGATCTCGCCGATCTCCTGGGCAGAGGCGCCCAGGCCCTGCTTCAGGAGGTCGTACGCCTCGGCGATGAGCTGCATGTCGGCGTACTCGATGCCGTTGTGCACCATCTTGACGAAGTGACCCGCGCCGTCCGGACCGACGTACGTGCAGCAGGGCACGCCGTCGACCTTTGCCGAGATGTCCTCGAGGATCGGGCCGAGGGTCTCGTAGGACTCGGGGGCGCCACCGGGCATGATGCTCGGACCGTTGAGCGCGCCCTCCTCACCGCCCGAGACGCCGGTGCCCACGTAGTGCAGGCCCTTCTCCTTGAGCTCGGCCTCGCGGCGGCGCGTGTCGGGGAAGTGCGCGTTGCCGGCGTCGATGATGATGTCGCCCTGCTCGAGGAGCGGGACGAGCTCGGCGATCACGGCGTCGGTCGCGGCGCCGGCCTTGACCATGACGACGACCTTGCGGGGGCGCTCGAGCGAGGCGACGAAGTCCGCCATCGACTCGGAGGGGATGAAATCGCCGTCGCTGCCGTGGTCCGCGATGAGCGACTGCGTCTTGGCGAAGGAGCGGTTGTGCACCGCGGTCGTGTAGCCGTGACGGGCGAAGTTGCGGGCCAGGTTGCGGCCCATGACCGCGAGTCCGGTGACGCCGATCTGTGCGCGGGCTGACATCTGCTGTGCTCCTCGGGGTAGGTGCGGGCACCGGCGAGCAGGAGTCCCGGACGCCGGCGAGACGAGCCGACGACGAGCGCCGGCGGACACTCAGGACAGCCTAGTCCGGCGATCACGATTAGATCTCCTCCGCGCGCCTTGCCTCCAGGATGTGGACGTCTGCTCGTACTGTGCGGCTGTGATCACGTCCGGAGAACCCCCCGCACCGCCGGACTTCCTGCGTGCCCTGGAGTCGATCGGCCGCCGTCGGGTGCGCCCCGAGGTCCGACTGCGCGAGGTCACGGCACCGAGCCGCATCGCCCCGTTCGCCCTGGCCCTCACGGGTGAGGTCGACGGGACCGACGCCGCGGGCGAGGCGCTCGCGAACGGACGGTTCATCGTGCTGCACGACCCGGCGGGCCAGGAGTCGTGGCACGGGACGTTCCGGGTCGTGACGCTCGTGCGCGCGACCCTCGACCCCGAGCAGGCCACCGACCCGCTCCTCGGCGAGGTCGCATGGACCTGGCTCGAGGAGGCGCTCGACCGCTCGGGCGTCGACGCGCTCGCCGAGGGCGGCACCGTGACCCGCGTCCTGTCGGAGAGCTTCGGCGCCCTCGCGGGCCAGGCGAACGGCGTCGACCTCGAGATCCGCGCCTCGTGGACGCCGCGCTCGACCGACCTCGGACCGCACCTGGACGCCTGGTCCACGCTGCTGTGCACGGCCGCCGGTCTGCCGCCGCTCCCGGACGGCGTGACGTCGTTGCGCTCGCGACGCAATACCGTGGGTCCATGAGCTCGGCCCACACCCCCTCGTTCTCGCACGCGCCCGACGGCCGCGGCGGCGCCCGCGCGGCGTCCGCCCCCGAGCCGGCCGGCGCGCAGGACACGCCTGTCGCGTCCACGACGCCCGACGCGCCCGCAGCACCGGTGATCCCGCTCACCGAGCCCGCCGACGGCGTCGGCCCCGTGATCGACACCCCCGAGGCCTTCGCCGAGGTCGTCGCGGCGTTCGCCGCCGCGTCGGGCCCCGTCGCGGCCGACGCCGAGCGCGCCTCGGGCTACCGGTACGGCCAGCGCACATACCTCGTCCAGGTCCGCCGCGAGGGCGCCGGGACCGCGCTCATCGACCCCATCGGCGTCCCCGACCTCTCGCCGCTGCGCGAGGCAGTGGGCGACGCCGAGTGGATCCTGCACGCGGCCTCGCAGGACCTGCCCGGTTTCGCCGAGCAGAACCTGCACCCCGCCCGCATCTTCGACACCGAGCTCGCGGCCCGCCTGCTCGGCATGGAGCGTGTGGGGCTGGCCGCCGTCATCGCGGAGGTCCTGGGTCTCGGTCTCGCCAAGGAGCACTCGGCCGCGGACTGGTCCACGCGCCCGCTGCCCGTGGACTGGTTGCGCTACGCGGCGCTCGACGTCGAGGTGCTCATCCCGCTGCGCAGGGTCCTGGGCGAGCGGCTCGAGGAGCAGGGCAAGGCCGAGTGGGCCGCGCAGGAGTTCGAGGCCGTGCGCACCGCTCCCCCGCCGCCGCCCCGCGAGGAGCCGTGGCGCCGTACGTCGGGCGTGCACGCGCTGCGCAACCCGCGCAGCCTCGCGGTCGTGCGCAGCCTGTGGGAGGCGCGTGACGAGAACGCCCGTCGTCGGGACATCGCCCCGGGCCGGGTGCTGCCCGACCGTGCGATCGTCGCGGCGGCCCAGGCCATGCCGCGCTCGGTGCCCGAGCTCGTGAGGCTGCCCGCGTTCTCGGGGCGCAACACGGCCCGCCGGGCGGCGTCGTGGCAGCAGGCGATCGACAAGGCCCTGGCTCTGCCGCAGGACGCGCTGCCGAGCTCGCGGGGACCTCGTAGCGACGCCCCGCCGCCTCCGCGCGCCTGGGCCGAGCGTGACCCCGAGGCCGCACGCCGCCTGGAGGCGGCACGCGCCGTCGTGCAGCGGCTCTCGGACGAGCACGGTGTGCCGCTCGAGAACCTTCTGCAGCCCGACGCGCTGCGCCGCGTGTGCTGGACGCCGCCCACGCCGCTGGACGCCGAGCACGTCGCGCAGTTCCTGCGCGGGCGCGGTGCCCGCGAGTGGCAGGTCGGGCTCGTGGCCGAGCCCCTCGCTGCGGCCCTCGCCGACCCCGGGTCGGTCCCGCGTCCTGTGCCCACGACGGGCACGGGGGACGCGACCCGCGCGGTCGACGGCGGGGACCAGGGCGACCCGGGCACGGACTGAGCCCACCGTCCCGGACGACGCAGACGCCGTCGTCCAGGGCTTCCCCTCGCCGGTAAGGTCAGGGGCATGTTGTCCGAGTCCTCCACCCTGACCGTCACGACGATCACCGACCGCGCCGCCTGGGACGAGCAGGTGCTCGCGATGGGCGGTCACCCGCTCCAGCTCTGGGGGTGGGGCGAGGTCAAGGGGGCCGGGGCCTGGACGCCCCGCCGCCTGCAGGTCGCGGGTCCCGACGGGACCGTGCTGGGCCTCGCCCAGGTGCTGGTCCGTTCGCTGCCCGCGCAGTTCAAGGCGCTCAGCTACGTCCCGCGCGGACCTGTCGTCATGCCCGACGGCGTCGGCTATCCCGCGACGCGCTCGGCCGTGACCGAGGCCGTGGTGCAGTGGTGCCGCACGAACGTGGGTGGCGTGGGCATCACGCTCGAGCCCGACTGGGACGCCGGGACGTCGCTCGAGCTCGAGGGCGCGGCACCCGCGGTCAACCCGGTGCTCTACCCGACGACGCTGATCCTCGACCTGCGCAGGACGCCTGACGAGCTCATGTCCGACATGGCGAAGAAGACCCGCCAGTACATCCGCAAGTCCGAGCGCGAGGACCTCGATTTCCGCCCCGTGACGACGCGCGGCGAGCTCGCGGCCTGCCTGCGCCTGTACCGTCAGACGGCTGAGCGTGCGGGCTTCGGCCTGCACGAGGACTCGTACTACGAGCGCGTGTTCGACGAGCTGGGCGAGCACTCCCCCGTCTTCGCGGCCTTCGCGCGCTCGGCCGAGGGCGGCCCGCACGACCGTCCGGTGTCTTTCGTGTGGTTCGCGGCCTCGGCGCGCACGTCGTTCGAGCTGTACGGCGGCATGGACGAGGAGGGGCAGCGGCTGCGGGCCAACTACGGCCTCAAGTGGTACGCGATCAACGCGATGCGCGAGCGCGGGGTGGTGCGCTACGACGTCAACGGGCTGCTCAACGACGGGATCTCGACGTTCAAGCGTGGTTTCGCGTCCCACGAGGACGAGCTGGTCGGGAGCATCGACGTGCCGTTCTCGATGTGGTACACGGCGTGGAACAAGGGTCTGCCGACCGCCAAGAAGGTCGTCCGCAAGCTGCGCGGCGGCAGCTGAGAACAGCCCCTGGCGGGCGCCCGGACCCCGGGGCGCGCGAGACTGCGTATCGTCCCGCGCCCGCCCGACGAACCCCGACCGACCCGCTCGAACCCGTGTGGTCGAGCGGGTCCGTCGCTCGTTGTCGATACTCGGTCTCACACTTTCGTGCATTTTCCTGGTACCGCGGGTAGCCTGTACCAACGCTGAGCGGTGACGCTCAGGGACACCGCCGTCCAGATCAGGAGAAGCCATGACTGTGGCCAGCAAGGGTTCGGGCTCGCGCCGGACCGTCCGCGACGTCGTCTTCGTCGAGGGGGTGCGCACGCCGTTCGGCAAGGCCCGCCCTGACGGCATCTACGCGAACACCCGTGCCGACGACCTGGCCGTGAAGGCCGTGCGCGAGCTGCTGCGCCGCCGCCCCGAGCTCCCCGCCGAGCGCATCGACGAGGTCGCGCTCGCCGCGACGACCCAGACGGGCGACCAGGGCCTGACCCTCGGACGCAGCGTCGCCGTGCTGGCCGGCCTGCCGAAGTCCGTCCCGGGCTTCGCGATCGACCGCATGTGCGCGGGGGCCATGACGGCGGTCACCACGACCGCGTCGGCCATCGCGATCGGCGCCCAGGACGTGACGCTCGCGGGCGGCCTGGAGCACATGGGCCACCACCCCATGGGCGAGGGCGCGGACCCCAACCCGCGGTTCGTCGCCGAGAAGCTCGTGGACTCCACCGCACTTGTCATGGGCGCGACCGCCGAGAACCTGCACGACCGCTTCCCGCACCTGACCAAGGAGCGCGCGGACGCGTACGGCGTCGCGAGCCAGGCCAAGTACGCCAAGGCTCTCGCCAACGGTGACGTGACGCCGGACCTCGTCCCGGTCGCGCTGCGCGACCCGGCGCAGGGCTGGGGCCTGGCCACGGCCGACGAGCTGCCCCGCCCGGGCACGACCGTCGAGGACATCGCGAACCTCAAGACGCCCTTCCGCCCCGGCGGCAAGGTCACCGCGGGCAACGCGTCCCCGCTGACCGACGGTGCCGCTGTCTCGCTCCTCGCGGCGGGCGACGTCGTGGCCGAGCTCGGCCTGCCGGCCCGCATGCGCCTCGTGTCGTTCGCCTACGTGGGCGTCGACCCCGAGGTCATGGGCATCGGCCCCATCCCCTCGACCGAGAAGGCCCTGGCCCAGGCCGGGCTGAGCATCGAGGACATCGGCCTGTTCGAGATCAACGAGGCCTTCGCGGTGCAGGTCCTGGCGTTCCTCGACCACTTCGGCATGCCCGACGACGACGCGCGCGTCAACCAGTACGGCGGCGCGATCGCGGTGGGTCACCCCCTCGCGGCGTCGGGCGTGCGCCTCATGACGCAGCTCGCGCGCCAGTTCGAGCAGCACCCCGAGGTCCGCTACGGCCTGACCACGATGTGCGTGGGCCTGGGCATGGGCGGCACGGTCGTCTGGGAGAACCCGCACCACGCCGACTACTCGGGCCACACGAGCGCCGACACGACCGCTTCGACCGACGGGGAGAACTGACCCATGAGCACCCAGACGACAGCGCCTCGTTCCGAGCGCGTGACCCACTCCCTGGTCCGCGACGTCGAGCTGCCGGGCGGTGCGGGCACGCTCGCGCTCCTCACCCTCGACAACGGCCTCGACCACACCAAGCCCACGACGCTCGGGCCGGGCGGCATCGCCGAGCTCACGGCCGCGCTGACCGCGCTCCAGGCGCGCGCGGCGCGCGGCGAGATCGCGGCCGTCGCCGTGACGGGCAAGCCCTACTTCCTCGCGGCGGGCGCCGACCTCACGCAGGTCGCCACGGTGCGGACCCGCGACGAGGCGCTCGAGCTGGGCCGCGGCGGCCACGCGGCCTACCGCCTGCTCGGCGAGATGGGCGTCCCGACGTTCGCGTACATCAACGGCCTGGCCCTGGGCGGCGGCCTCGAGGTCGCGCTCAACTGCGACTACCGCACGGTCGCGACCGACGCCCCCGCGCTCGCGCTCCCCGAGGTCGGCCTCGGCCTGGTACCGGGCTGGGGCGGCGCGTACATCGTGCCGCGCCTCGTGGGCATCGAGAAGGCCATGGACGTCGTCCTCACGCGCCCGAGCGCCAACAAGCCGTTCAAGGCCAAGGAGGCCTTCGAGATCGGACTGGCCGACGCGCTGTTCGAGGCGCCCGACTTCCTCGAGTCCTCGATCCGTTGGACCGCCGACGTCGTGCGCGGCACCACGGTCGTCGAGCGCCGCGAGCTCGACCCCGCCCCGGTGTGGGACGCGGTCGTGGCCGGTGCGCGCAAGCAGCTCGACGCGGTCGTGCACGGGTCCCGGCCCGCGCCGTACCGGGCCCTGGACCTCCTGGCCGCGGCACGCACCGCGACCAAGGACGAGGCCTTCGCGGCCGAGGACGAGGCCCTGGCGGACCTGATCATGTCCGACGAGATGCGCGCGAGCGTCTACGCGTTCCAGCTCGTCTCGCACGGCAAGCGCCCTGCGGGCGCACCGGACCCGAAGCTCGCCCGCCCGGTCACGTCGGTCGGGATCGTGGGCGCGGGCCTCATGGCGGCCCAGCTCGCGCTGCTGTTCGCGCAGCGCCTGGGCGTGCCCGTGACGATGCGCGACCTCGACGCCGAGCGCGTGCAGCACGGGCTCGACTACGTCCGCACGACGGTCGAGAAGCTCGTCACGACGGGCCGCATGACCAAGGACGTGGGCGCCAAGGTGCTGTCCTCGGTCCACGGGACCACGGACATCACCGAGTTCTCGCGCTGCGACTTCGTGATCGAGGCCGTGACCGAGGTGCTGGGGCTCAAGAAGAAGGTCTTCGCCGAGCTCGAGGGCATCATCGGCCCCGACACGATCCTCGCGACCAACACCTCGGCCCTGTCCGTCACCGAGATGGCCGCAGACCTGGCGCACCCCGAGCGCGTCGTCGGGCTGCACTTCTTCAACCCCGTCGCGCAGATGCCGCTCGTCGAGGTTGTCCGGGCCGAGAAGACCTCGGACGAGGCCCTCGCCACGGCGTTCGCGGTCTCGAAGGCCCTGCGCAAGACCGCGGTGGGCGTCGCCGACCGCCCGGGCTTCGTGGTCAACCGCCTGCTCGTGCTGCTCCTGGGCAAGATCGTGGAGGCCGTCGAGAACGGCACCTCGGTCGAGGTCGCCGACCGCGCGCTGCGTCCCCTGGGCCTGCCCATGGGTCCGTTCGCGCTGTTCGACCTCGTGGGCCCCGCCGTGGGCCTGCACGTCCTGACATCGTTGCGCGAGGACCTGGGCGACCGCTTCCCGTCCTCGCCCGGGCTCGAGAAGCTCGTGGCCGAGGGCACCAAGGTCGTCCTGCCCGCCCCGGCGCGCGGCATCCCCGCAAGCGTCGACCCGGCGATCCAGGCGTACTTCGGCACGGGCGAGGCCGGCGGCCCGGGCGCGCTCGACGAGGCGGGCGTGCTCGACCAGGTCCTGACCGCTCTCACGACAGAGATTGGCCACATGCTCGACGAGGGCGTCGTCCAGGGCCCCGAGCAGATCGACCTCTGCATGATCCTGGGTGCGGGCTGGCCGTTCCACGACGGCGGCATCACGCCGTACCTGGACCGCACGGGGTACTCGGAGAAGGTCCTGGGTCGCCGTCTCCTGCCCGACGGCGTCGCGAACGTCCCGGCGCACGTCGCCTGACGCGTCGCTCGCCTCCGTCTGCCGAACCCGAGGGGGTCGGGCAACTCCGAGTTGCCCGACCCCCTCGGGTTCGGCGTCTGACAGCCGGGTGGCAGGGAGCGGTGGTGATGCGACGCGGTGATAGCGTCGCGGGGCGCTCGATCCGTGGCACCTCTGCCCGCCGGTCGTCGCCAGGTAGCCCTGCTCCCCCGCCGACGTCCCCCAGGAGTGCCCGCCCGATGACAGCGCTCGACGTCCCCCGCCCGACGCCCGACCAGGCGCGGGCCGTCGTCGCCCGGGCCGACGAGGTCGCCGCGCTGCTCTCGGGTCTCGCCGGGGCGCCGGCCCGGTTCCGCGAGCGCGTGCGCACCGCGTTCGGGTCGAGCCAGCAGGACAAGGTCCTGGGCGAGCTCTCGGCGATCGGGGTCGAGCGGCTGCGCGAGGTCAGCGGCGAGCGGCTGCGCGTCGGTCGCCTGGTCGACGGCGGCATCACGACCGTCGGGGACGTGCTGCGTGCAGGACCCGCCGGGCTCGAACGGCTGCCCGGGATCGGGCCGCAGACCGCGACGCACTGCCTCGCGGCCGCGGCGCAGATCGCCCACGCCGTCCAGGAGACCCTGCGGTTCCGGATCGACGACGCCCCCGGCGACCCGTTCACGACCGGCCTCGTCCAGGCCCTCGCAGGGCTCGACGCGGCGCGCACGGCCGCCACGGTCCACCGACAGTTGGTCGTCACGTTCCTCGAGGGGCACACCGAGCACCGGGTCGCGGCCCAGGAGGCGACCCGCGCGGTCCGGACCTTCTTCTCGTTGCCCGCGCGGCGCCGTCGGGCAGCGGACGCCGTGCGCGACCTTGCGCGGCTCGTCGACGACACCGAGCGGTCCGGAGCCGTCGCAGCCGCCGGACGCGTCGCCGCCCTCGACGCCGCGCCGGTCGACGCCTTCGAGGCGTGGACCGACTTCCGGGCGCGCTCGGCCACGTACTACGCGCTGCTCGACGACGTCGTCGACATCGGGCGCGACCTCCAGGCGACCGAGGGCCACCTGCCGCCCGAGCTCCTCGCCCGGGTGAACGACCAGCCCCTCGACCAGACCCTCCTGACCGCCTCGCTGCGCGGGTACCAGGTGTTCGGGGCGCGCTACGCCCTCGCCCAGCGGCGCACGATCCTGGGCGACGAGATGGGCCTCGGCAAGACCGTGCAGGCCATCGCCGCGATGGCGCACCTCGCCGCGGACGGCGCGACGCACTTCCTCGTGGTGTGCCCCGCGAGCGTCATGACGAGCTGGGTGCGCGAGGTCAGGCGGCACAGCACGCTGCGCTCGCTCGACGTCCACGGCCCCGAGCGTGCCGAGGAGGCCGCGCAGTGGGCGCGCGAGGGCGGCGTGGCCGTGACGACGTTCGAGCAGGTCGGGCTCCTGCCGCTCGACCTGCCCGCGCCCGCGATGCTCGTGGTCGACGAGGCGCACTACGTCAAGAACCCCGAGGCCAAGAGGTCGCAGGCCGTGGCCACCTGGGCCGGACGGACCGAGCGCGTGCTGTTCCTGACCGGCACGGTCATGGAGAACCGCGTCGAGGAGTTCCGACGCCTCGTCGCCTACCTCCAGCCCGACGTCGCCGAGCAGGTCAGCGCAGCGCACGGCGCCGCGGGGGCCGAGAGGTTCCGGCTCGCGGTGGCCCCTGTGTACCTGCGACGCAACCAGGAGGACGTGCTCGAGGAGCTGCCCGAGCTCGTCCAGGTCGAGGAATGGGAGACGTTCGGTCCAGCCGACGGCGCCGCCTACCGTGCCGCGGTGAGCGAGGGCAGCTTCATGGCTATGCGTCGCGCCGCGTACGCCGTCGACCACCCCGAGGACTCGGCCAAGGTGCGCCGGCTCGTCGAGCTCGTCGAGGAGGCCACGGGGAACGGCCGCAAGGTCGTGGTGTTCACGTACTTCCGTGACGTCGTCGACCTCGTGGTGCGCGCGCTGGGCGACCTCGCGGCCGGACCGCTCACGGGGTCGGTGGGCGCGAGCGCCCGCCAGACCGTCCTCGACGACTTCACGGCCTCGCCCGTGCCCCGGGCGCTCGTGAGCCAGATCGACGTGGGCGGGGTCGGCGTCAACCTCCAGGCCGCGTCCGTCGTCATCCTGTGCGAGCCGCAGGTCAAGCCCACGACCGAGGCGCAGGCCGTCGCGCGCGCCCACCGCATGGGCCAGGTGCGCACCGTGCAGGTCCACCGGCTGCTCGTCGCCGACACGGTCGACGAGCGCATGGTCGAGATCCTCGGCACCAAGGCCCGACTGTTCGACGCCTACGCGCGGCGCAGCGTCCTGGCCGACGCGCTGCCGGGCGCTGTCGACGTGTCGGAGGCCCGGCTCGCGCAGACGATCGTCGCGGCCGAGCAGGCACGGTGGCTGGGCGGGGCGCCGGTCGCGTCGGGTGGCGCCGGAGCGCAGGACGCCGTCGTGCAGGACGCGCCGACCGACGACGATCTGTGGGGCGCGCAGAGCGCCCAGCCCTAGGGCGTTCCGCCCACGTCGCGCGAGGCGGGCTCGGCGGCCGGCGCGAGCGTGGCGGCCAGCACCAGCCAGCGCTCGTCCCTTCGCGTCCAGAGGCGGGTGTAGACCAACCGCGCGGAGACAGCGACACCACCCTGGATCGCCTCCACGGCAGCGACCAGCCTGGTCACCCCGCTCACGGCGTCCTCCCGGACGTCGAGCGACTCCTCCTCCAGGCGGGTGATCCGCAGGGCACCCGAGCGGTGGCTCTCCAGGTCGTCGTCCTTGGAGAACACCGACCCGTCGGGGCCGACGCCCACGCACCGGGGATGCAGCAGCGTGTCCAGCGCGTCGACGTCGCCCGCACGCTGGGCGGCCTGGAGCGCGTGCTCAGCAGCGAGAAGACTCATCGCCCGAGTGTATGCAACCGAGCACACCACGGCTGGGACGCTGACGGGTTGCTGCTGGGTGGCTGAGGAGGACTAGGCGTCGAACGTGACCGCCATGGCGGTCACCGCCTCACCCCGCCACGTCTGCGGTCTTGAGGTCGTCCACGAACGCCCGGAACTCGTCCAGCTCGTCGGGGCAGTAGACCTCGATGATGAGCAGCTGCCCCTGGACCACCCGACTGTCCGCGACGACCGGCCGGGCGCCCGGGCCCGTGGCCCCGTTCGCGAGCTGCGCGAGCAGGGTCGCCCGGCTGAGCGCCTCGTTGGGGTTGGCGCACGTCGCGCCGCCGTCGTCGCCCAGGACGCGCACGACCTGGTCCTTGTCCGGGGTGCGCACCCCGGCGTCCTCGATCGCCGCGATCAGCTCGTCAGCCTTCTCCGACGCACGCGCCGACTCCCTGACGGTGGTGAACGCGAGGACCCCCCACACGCCCATCGCGACGAGGATCACGCACGCGCCGATGTAGATCCACCGACGCTCGTGCCGCGGCTGGTTCTCCTCCGGCGTGCTCACGAGGCCACCTCCGTCGACTCGGCCTGCTTCCAGGTCGGCTTGCGGAACCGGTAGAACAGGAACGGGACGAACAGGCCCAGGCCCAGGGCCCCGCCGCCCACGACGAGGAAGTAGACCAGCGGGCTGCCGGAGGAGAACTGCGACGGCGGGACGAACCCGACCAGCAGTGCCGCCAGAGAGGCCGCGAAGCCCACGCCGCACATGCTCACGAGCATCGGGGCCCGGAAGCCGCGCGGGTGGTCGGGCTGACGACGGCGCAGGTTGATCGCGGCCACGAACATCAGCAGGTACATGATCAGGTACACCTGCGTCGTGATGACGGAGAAGATCCAGTAGGCGCTCGAGACGTCGGGGATCAGCGCGTAGGCGAGGCCGATCACCGTGGTCACGATGCCCTGGACGACCAGGATGTTCTGCTGGACACCGTTCTTGTTGAGCCGCTGCAGGAACGGTGGCAGGTAACCCTCCTGCCGGGAGATGAGCAACAAGCCCTTGGACGGACCCGCGAGCCACGTGAGCATGCCACCGAGGGAGGCCGTGACGAGCATGATCCCCACGATCGGCGTCAGCCACTGCCACCCGAAGTTGGCGAAGACCGCGTCGAAGGCCTGCATCACGCCCGCCGTGAGCGAGAGCTCCTCGGCGGGCACGATCCAGCTGATGGCCAGCGCGGGAAGGATGAAGATCGCCAGCACCATGCCCATCGCGAGGAACATCGACTTCGGGAACTGCTTCCCGGGGTTCTTCAGCGACGACACGTGGACCGCGTTCATCTCCATGCCGGAGTACGACAGGAAGTTGTTGACGATGAGGACGAGGCTCGAGAGCCCGGCCCAGGCCGGCAGCAGGTTGTCGGCCGTCATGGGCGCCGCGGACTCGTTCCCCTGACCGAGGAACACGACACCCAGGGTCACGAGGACGACGCCGGGGATCAGGGTCCCGATGATGAGCCCGCCGCTCGCGAGGCCGGCAACGCCCTTGGTGCCGCGCGAGGAGACCCACACGCCGGACCAGTAGACGACGATGATCACGGCCGCGGTCCACACCCCGCTGCTGGCGAGCGCGGGGTTGATGACGTACGCGAGCGTGCTCGCGACGAACCCGAGCAGGCTCGGGTAGTAGAAGATCGTCATGGCGAACTGGCACCACACCGCGAGGAAGCCCATGGGCTTCGAGATGCCCTCGGAGACCCACTTGTAGATTCCACCGGTCCAGCCCGAGGCGAGCTCCGCGGACACCAGCGAGGTCGGCAGCAGGAAGACGACCGCGGGCAGCAGATAGAGGAACACACAGGCCAGGCCGTACACGGCCATCGTCGGCGCGGCGCGCAGGCTCGCGACCGAGCTGGTGGTCATCATGGCGAGCGCGACCCAGGAGATCCACTGAGTGTTCGTCGCGCGCGTGCGGGCGGCCGGGACCGCCGCGGCGCCGTCGACGGGAAGGTCGGCGGGGACGTCCGCCGCGCTCATCGCGCGTCCTGCGGGGGTGCTTGCGTGGTCATCACTGCCTCCGTCGACGTCGTCGGTCAGGCCTTGGTTCGAGTGTGCCGCCCGGGGAACCGGGAGCACGTCATCCAGATCGAGTGAACCGCACCGTCCGGGGAGAGAGCGCTCAGCCCCGGTCTGAGCCGGTTTGTCCCGCGGTCGCCGAGGTCGGCAACGTGAAGGAGACCGCGGCGGCCGCCGCGGCCGCGTCGTCAAGCGTCCCCTTCGTGGCACGGTGACGACCGATCACGACCGCCATGAGCACGCCGAGGAAGCTGAAGACCGCCATCATCCACGCGGCGGCCGCAAGCCCCGAGGCCAGGGCCTCGCTCTGCGCGGCCCCGGCGGTGGAACGGGCTGCGATCACGTTGCCGTAGATGGTGGCGGCCAGCGCGGTCGCCAGCGCGGCACCGACGTAGCGAGCCATGTTGGAGATGCCCGACGCTCCGCCCACCTGGTTCTCGGGCACCGCCGCGGTCGCTGCAGCCGAGGCGGGCCCGTTGGACAGGCCCATGCCGACCGCGATCGCGACGAGCGGCAGCAGGAACGCAGGGTAGAGCCACGACGCGTCGACGAAGCCCACGATCACGAACCCGACCGTGGTCAGGGCGAACCCCAGCCCAATCGTCTGCCGACCGCCGATCTTCGCCGCGAGGCGCGGCACGAGCGGGGCGATCACCACGAGTCCCACGGTCGCCGGGAGCGTCGCGAGCCCCGCCTGGAGCGGGCTGAAGCCCAGGGTCGCGGGGTCCTGGAAGTACAGGCTCAGAAGGTACATCAGGCCGTTGATCGTGCCCGCCCCGATGAGGATCGCGATGGTCGAGCCCACGAGCACGCGGTTGCGGAGCAGGGCGAGGTCCACGAGCGGGACGGCCACCCGCCCCTCGACGACGACGAACGCGACGTCCGCCCCCACAGAGATCGCGAAGCACCCCAGCGTGGCCACCGAGAACCAGCCCCAGTCGCCGCTCTTGGTCACGCCCAGGATGAGCGGGGTCAGCGTCAGCGCGATGAGCATGGTGCCCGCATAGTCGATCGTCCTCGGTCGGTCGGGGTCCCTCGACTCGGCGACCGTCAGCACGGTCAGGACCATGCACAGGACCGCGATCCCCGCGTCGATCCAGAACAGCCCCTGCCACCCCGTGACGTCGACGAGCACGCCGCCGACCAGCGGACCGGCCGCGGCACCCACGGCCGCCGCGGCACCCCACAGCGAGACGGCGCGGAGCTGGGCGTCGCCCGCGTTCGCGACCGACAGCAGGCTGAGACCGCACGCGAGGATCGTCGCCCCCGCCGCGCCCTGGATCACGCGACCGGCGATGACCATGCCCCCGGACCCGGCCAGCGCGATCATCACGCACGACACGACGAACAGCAGCAGGCCGAGCTGGAACACCCGACGACGACCGAAGACGTCGCCCAGCGAGCCCGAGGTGACGATGACGGCCGCCCCGACGAGCGAGTAGCCCGTCACGGCCCACTGCAGCGTGGTCACGGACGTCCCGGTGTCCTCGGAGATCGCCGGGAGCAGGATGCTGACCGCCGACGTGTTCGCGTTGACCACCAGCGTGGAGATGCACGTGGCCGCGAGGACCCCGCCCGCCTTGGTACCGACCTGACCACCGACCTGCGCAGCGTCGCTCATCGCACTGCCCTTTCCCGTGACGGGCTCGGGGCGGGTACCCCTCCCACACGGTAGGGCAGATGGCCGCTGCGCTCCTGTCGAACGCCGTGCGCTCCCCAGGCGGGAGGCGCGGTGCGCTAGTTGTACTGACTCGTTGCGTTGTTGACTCGGTCGATGGGTCGTAGGCCGCCGATGCCGAGGTGGGGTCGTTCTAGGTTGTAGTGCTGGAGCCAGGTAGGCA
>NZ_JOFV01000023.1 GCF_000718325.1 Oerskovia turbata | reverse complement strand
CACCCACACCGACACCGACAACGCCGACGACACGTCCAACCCGTCCCCGTCCGGCACCGACACCTTGCCCGTCGACCCGTCGAGACGCACCGCCGTGCCCGCCTTGCCCGTGACCCAGCTCGTCCCCCCGGTCAGCGTGCCCTGGAACCCCCAGCCCGAGGAGTCCGCCGCGAGCACGCCCGCGCCCTCGTCGAGCTCCCACGTGCCCCGGGCCCCGGCCACCGCCGTGACCCGCACGGTCTGGGTCGCGACGTTCGACCACGTCGTCCCGGCTCTCACGCGGAACGTGAAGCTCGTGGCCCCCACGAAGCCCGCGGCGGGCGTGTACGTGAACGCGCCCGTGGCGGGGTTCGTCAGCGTGACCGTGCCCGACGACGGCGCGGCGACCACCTCGAACGTCAGCGCACCGCCCACCGGCGACGAACCCTTGAGCGTCCCGGTCGTGGCGACCCCGACCGACGTCGCGGTCAGGCCCGCCGTGGCGACGGGCCCGCGCGGGTCGACCCACGGCAGCCGGGCCGTGCCGGCCGTCGAGCTCGAGGCCGCCATGACGAGCGTCGCGCCCGGCACGTTCTGCTTGGTGCCCGTGACGTTGTTGTACGCCCCGTCGAGCACGGTCGTGGCGCTCTGGGCGAAGCTGATCGACGCGAGCGGCGTCACCTTCTCGATGATGTCGTCGAGCAGCTCGCTGCGCGTGTAGACGACGCGCAGGAGGCCCGTGACCTCGTCGATCTCCACGATCGGTCGCGTACCGCGGCGGTCCACCTCGTGGAGCGGGTCCCACGTGCCGTTCGGGCGACGGACGAGGAGCCCGATCACCGTCGCGCTCGACGAGTCGTACGACGTCTTGACCGCGGCGTAGAGGGTCCCGTCGGACGCGACCGCGACGTTCAAGTGGTCGTCGGCCATCCCGTCTCCGAGGTTCAGGGCCGAGGACTGCGCGGGCTTCTCGTCGGCCGCCCACGTCGCCGGAGAGGCACCGTCGACGTGCGTGCGGAAGCCGAAACGCTTGGTGCTCTGGTTGGACCAGAGCACCCCGATCTTCCCGCCCGGCAGCGCCGTGACCATGCCGATGTCGTCGTCCAGGACGCCCGAGGCCACCGTGACGGGGGTCGAGAACGACGTGTACGGGGAGTCGGAGTAGCGCGCCTGGATGCTCGTGCTCGTGTCCGAGACGAGCCACAGCCGGCCTGTCGAGTCGACGTCGATCGTGCCTGTCTCGCTGCCCGGCAGCGAGACCGCGGTCGCGGTCTGACGCTGGGACCACGGCTGGTAGGAGTTCGTGGAGGCGACGTGCTCGACCGAGACGAGCGACGTCGTCGGGCCGTGGAGCAGGACGTGCGCGACGTCTCCCACGACCTTGACGTCCGCACGCACGTCGGTGCGGTCCGAGATCCGCACGACGTTCGTCCAGGTCCCCGCGGTCTGGTCATGGCGCCAGACCCAGGTCCCCGCGGGCGTCGTGCTCGTCGACGCGAGCACGACCCACCACGTGTCGTGCGCGAACCACAGCTTGGACTGCGGCTTCTCCCCCGTGTTGCCGCTCAGCGGGACCGCCGTCGTCGTGAGAGCCGTCTCGGCGGCCAGGGCGCTCGGCCCGTCCGGCGCGCTCGGCACGGCGTCGAGCGACGGGGCGGGCTCCTGCCACGCCAGCGTCACGAGGCCCGGCTCGCCGGCCTTGGTGCCGACCTCGACGAGATACTCCTCGCCCTCGACCGCGTCGAACGTGACCCGGGAGGTCGAGACGTCGCCGTCGTCGTCGTTGGTCGCGACCACGGTCTTCGGGGCCGACGCCCGGCGCACCGCGACGGTCGTGTCGAGCTCGCTGCCGCTCGTCGAGAAGCTGATGGGGCCCGACGCCGGGGCCGTCCACCGCCACCAGAGCGACGACGCGACCCTCGACGGGGTCTGCGGACCGGCCCCGTCCGCCGAGAAGTTCGGGACGACGTCCTGCCCGACCGTGCCCCCGATGGCACGGCTCTCCGACCGGCTGTCGCCCTCGACGGCGGTGACGGGGACAGGCGTGGGCGCAGACGCAGACGCAGGCCCCACGTCGCTCGTCACGACCGAACCGGCCGTGGCGAGGACGAGCCCGAGGACCACGAGGGGCGCCACGGCGCGTGCGATCCTGCGGCGTGCGGTCCTCGGTCGACGGTGCGGGCCGTCGGTGCGTGCCGTCATGATCGATCCTGTCCGGAGTCACTGGCGGTGGATCCGTACGTGTCGAGCGACAGCTCGCGACGTACCCCCGGAGCGGCCACCAGATCCCATCGAACCATCGGCGCGGAATCCGGCGGAAGGTCGACGAGCAAAGTTCACCCGGGCGAGAGCCCCCTCCCAGCGCGTCGCAGCCCGGCACGACGCACGACGTGTGCGTTACTGTCGCGCCATGAACCGTCCCGGCAGCGAGCCCGACCTTGCGCGGACCGAGCCCCCTGCCCGGATCCCCGTCTCCTCGTACGACCCCGCGGACCTGACCTACCGGTGGTCGCCCGAGGTCGGTGCGTTCGCCCACCAGTACGACCGTGACCTCCAGCTCCTGGTCGTGTGGTCCGGGGGACGGGCGCACGAGGCCGAGATCGTCGAACGCGTCGCGGCCGACTTCACGATCCTCGCTCAGATCGAGGTCCGGTGGAGCGCCGAGAAGATGGTCAACGACTTCGAGCGGCTCTACGGGCAGACGCTGTGGGGCACGTCGCCCAAGCACGAGGAGGTGGGCGACGGCCCGTTCCTCCTGCTGATCCTGGAGGACCACGCCCCGGCCTACTCCTACCGGCAGAACGTCACGGGCTACGTCGAGCTCACCAACGTCAACGTCGCACGCGTCAAGGCCGCGGCCCGCGCGCTCACTGGTGGGTACCGCATCCACTCGAGCAACAACATCCGCGAGTTCTTCCGCGACGCGACGCTCGTCCTGGGGCCCGAGCGCCTGCGCGAGATCATCGCGCAGGAAAGTCCGGCCCACGGCACCTCGGTGCTCGCGGAGGACGTCGTGGGCAGCCACGGGTGGGACAGCCTCGACCAGGTGTTCCGCACCCTGCGCTGGACGTCCCGGTACGTCGTGCTGCGCAACTTCGACGACCTCCCCGGTGCCCTCGAGGACGACCACGAGATCGACGTGCTGTGCGACGACCAGACGGACCTCGCGGCCGTCCTCAACGCGAGCGAGGTGTACCCCGGGCCGGAGGGTGCGCAGTTCCGGACCGTCGTCGGGGGCGAGGAGGTCTTCTTCGACACCCGGTACGTGGGCGACGGCTACCTCGACACCGAGTGGCAGCGCGAGATCCTCGCGCGCCGCGAGTGGCGGGAGGGCCCGGTCGCGGTGCCCCGGCACGACGACCACCTCTTCTCGCTGCTCTACCACGCCAAGGTGCAGAAGCCGGCGGTCAAGCCCGCCTACGTCGGGCGGCTCACGCAGCTCGCCCTCGACGTCGGGCTGCCCGAGCAGGTCGCGCACACCCTTACGCAGGACGCGGTCGCAGCCTCCCAGCTCGACGGGTACCTCGCGGGGCACGGGTTCACGGTCCCGCTGCCCGTCGACCCGGCGGTGCACCGCAACGACGAGTTCCTCGCGCTGTTCCGGCTCACGCCGCTCGCCGACCCGCCGCTCAAGGTCGCGACGGCCGAGCTGTGGCAGTCCGCGAAGCGCAGCCCCGTGGCCAGGGCCGTGGGCAGGTCCCGCGCGGTGCGGGGCGCATACCACCGGCTGCGTTCCGCGGTCCACACGCTCAGGCACCGCGGGGCCTGAGCGGACGGGCGCCGGGCACCACGGGGCCCGACGAGGCCCGACGAGGCGCCGGGCGACCCGATTTCGCCCGCTCTCGCGGCGTCCTGCCATGGACCGGCCGCGGCGCTCACCGCTACCGTTGCCGGATCGATCGTGGGGGTCCGCGACCGCACACCACCAGTCGAGGAGTCGTCATGAGCATGCCTGCCGTCCGGGCGGAGGGGCCGCCGCGCTCGCTGGTCCGCAGGATCGTGGACCGCGCGCGGATGGTCTACATCTTCGGCAGTCCCGTCGGCGCGACGTTCGTCAAGGCCACCGACCGCTCGGTGACCGTCTACACCACGACCCGCGGGCGCCCCACGGTCTCGAAGTACTTCGCGCGCACCCGCGTCGGCAAGGACGCGTTCCTCGCCGAGAGGGCCACGGGAGACCTCTTCGGCGACCGGCCGTGGCGCATGCCCGTGGTGCGGTGGCACCGCCGCGGGTTCACGGTCCCGCGCCTGCCCGACGAGTCCCGGCTCGACATCGCCGGGCAGCAGCTCTCGTGGGAGGGCCGCGTCGACATGGGGGCGTGGACCCTGGACGTCCTGCTCGAGATCTACCTCACGGGCAACCTGCACGGCGACCTGCAGCCGCACAACATCTGGATGCTCGACGGCAGGCCCGTCGTGACCGACTTCGAGACCTTCGGGCCACGGACTCCGGGCATCCCGTTCCTCGACTCGGGAGACATCACGGGCAACGACCCGCGCCCGCGCGACCGGAGCCTCGACCCGGCGTTCGACCCCGAGGACGACTGGTCCTTCCACCACATGCTCGGCGTGAGTCTCCAGGACGCGGTCGACGCACTCCGGCCCCGGCTCGTCGCCGCGAGCGCCGGCGACCCCGCTGCCCTCGCGAAGCTCGAGGCGCTCGACGGTGTCCGCACCTAGGCGGGACGCGCACGCGCCCGTCCCGCCTCACCCGTAGCATCTGCACCACCCCGCCCGGCCGGTCCGGCGCGGTCCCCCGTCCCGGACGACCAGAGAGGGTCAGCCGATGTCCGAGTCCCTGCCCGGCGGATCCCGCACCACGGCCCGTCGCGCTCCCCGCGGGATCGTGGTCCGTCGCCGCGACATCGAGAGCAGGCCCGCGCCCGTGGGGGGCGGGTTCGCGCAGGTCGCGTACACGCGACTCCCGCTCCCCCGCGCCCTGACGCGCGCGCTCGGCACGTTCTGCGTCAACACGTCGGACCGGGTCGTGTCGATCACGTACGACGACGGCCCGCACCCCGAGCACACGCCTCGCCTGCTCGACCTGCTCGCCGCGCGCGGTGAGACCGCGACGTTCTTCGCGCTCGCCCGGCAGGTCCGGGCGCACCCGGGGATCGCCCGCCGCATCCTCGCCGAGGGGCACGAGCTCGCGCTCCACGGGCAGGACCACCGGTCGCTGCTGACGATGGGGGACGCCGAGGCGGTCCGGTACGTGCGGGACGCGAAGGACGAGGTCGAGTCGATCGTCTCGGCGCCGCTCGTCTCGTTCCGGCCCCCGTACGGTGCGCACACGGTCCGTCAGGCGCACGGCATCGCGGGGCTCGGCATGGACGTGCTCATCTGGTCGGGCGACGCGTTCGACTGGGTCGACGACGAGGAGGAGCGGATCGCCGAGCGCGCCCTGTCGACGATCTTCCCCGGGAGCATGCTCCTGCTCCACGACGACCGGGGCGACCCGGAGACGCTCGCGGCCGACGAGCTGTTCCCGGCCTTCGACCGCGCCCGGGTCCTGGACCTGCTGCTCGACCGTCTCGTGGCCGACGGCTACCGGACCGTGACCGCCCACGACCTGGTGACGACGTACCAGCCCGTCATGAGCATGGCCCGCGAGAGGATGCGTCAGACATGAGCACACCCACCGGCGCGCAGGCCCGCCCGGAGCTCTCGGTGATCATCCCGGCGTACGACGCGGAGGCGACCCTCGGGGTCCAGCTCGGCGCGCTGCTCGCGCAGCGTCCCGCGTGGCCCTGGGAGGTGATCGTGAGCGACAACGGGTCGAGCGACGGGACCCGTCGGCTCGTGCAGGAGTGGACCGGTCGCATGCCCGAGCTCCGGCTCGTCGACGCCTCGGCCCGTCGCGGGCCGAGCGCGGCCCGCAACATCGCGGTCGCGCAGGCGAGGTCGCAGGCCCTGGCGTTCTGCGACGCGGACGACATGGTCGCGGACGGCTGGGTCGAGGCGATGCACCGCGCCCTGGCGGAGCACGAGTTCGTCGCGGGCCCGTTCGAGGGGTCCCGGCTCAACGCCGACCTGACGTCGTCGGTCACGTGGACGGCCCAGACGGACCGGTTGACGGTCAAGCCCGGGCTGGAGCAGTTCGTCACGGCGGGCTCGGGCAACATGGGCGTGCGCGCGGCGGTCTTCGACGAGGTCGGGGGCTTCTACGAGGGGGCCAGGACCGCGGAGGACGACGACTTCTGCATCCGGGTCCAGCTCGCGGGGCACGACCTGGTGTTCGACCCGGACATCGTGCTGCACGTCCGACGCCGGGACGGTCTGCGGAACATCGCCCGGCAGTCCTTCGCGTACGGCGCGGGCGAGCGCTGGCTGAGTCACCGGTACGCGCTGCTGTACGCGCAGTCCTCTCCCCCGGCGGGCGAGGTCGGGTCGGCGGGTGACGGCGGGCCGACGGGCGGCGACGTGCTGGCGGACCTCGCCCCCGCGGAGGACCCGCAGCCTGCGGGCATCCCGGGCCGCCTCGCGGGGCTCGCGCGGCGTGGCCGGGCGCTCGCCGTCCGCGGTGGGTCGTTCGTCCGGAAGGCGTTCCGCAAGGCGTCCACGATCCGGCGCCCGGGGGACCTCTCCGACCTGGTGTGGCGGCTGAGCTGGAGCGCCGGGTGGAGGTTCGGGCGGGTCCCGGCGGCTCCGCCGATCGTCCCGCCGCCGGGCTGGCGGCAGGGCGCGTCCTAGCCCGTCGACGAGCCGGTACCGGCGCCCGTCGCCTCGCCCGTCACCCTGCTCACGACCCGACGTACCCGCTCACGCCCCCAGTCGAGGGGCGCGAGCGGGGCGAACCGCGCGGCCCACGCGACGTGGCCGAGCGCGGCGCGGACCCCGCGCTCCGAGAGGTCGGCCCGCGCGGCCCGGGCGGCGCTCCACGCGGCGAAGCGGTCGTTGGCGCGCAGCCGGTCGCGGTAGGCCGCGTCCAGTCCAGCAGGGGTGGCACGACCGACGCGCTCGGCTGTGCGGGCCTGCGAGCGCCGTTCGCGCAGGATCACCCGGATGCCGGCCGCGAGATCCCGGTAGGCGCGCGTGGTGTTGCCGGGGTGGTACCGGTAGTCGACGAGGACCTCGTCGACGAAGACGAAGGGCCCGAGGGTCGCGGCCGCGAGGACCAGGTCGAGGTCCTCGCCCTGCCGGTACGCGGGGTCGAACCCGCCCACGGCGTCGAAGGCACCGCGGCGGATCACGAGGTTGGGCAGCATGATCCCGGTCAGGCCGCGGACGACGTCTCGTGCGTCGCGGGCCGGGCGCTGGTCCGCGGCCACGAGCTGCTCGCCCGTCGGGTCGACCGTACGCATCGCGCAGTAGGAGATCACGGCGTCGGGTCGGGCGGACAGCGCGTCGACCGCGAGGCGCAGGCGGTCGGGGTGCCACCGGTCGTCGTCGTCGAGGAACGCGAGCAGCTCGCCGTGGGTGTGCCGGACGCCCGTGTTGCGTGCGGCGGACACGCCTGACGGGTCGAGCCGCACGACCGTCCCGGCGCCCGCGTCCTCGACGAGGCCGCGGATCACGGCCGGGTCGGGAGATCCGTCGTCGACGACGACGAGCTCGACGTGCGGGTACGTCTGCGTCGCGACCGAGGCCAGCGCCTCGGCCAGGAACGGCCCGCCGCGGTTGGTGGCGACGACGACGCTCACGAGCGGTTCGGCGACGGCGGCGCCCGTGGCGTCAGGACCTCGGTCGGGCACGGCTCTCCTCGGTGCGGTCGGGGTGAATTCGGTGAGATCGCAGGGGCCGGGGCCTCTCGCTGGTGGACAATCTCCCACATGAGGATCCTCCGCGTCTCGCACAGCGCCGTGGTCGACGCGTGGCGAGAGCGGGAGCGCGCGCTGCGGACGACCGGGCTCGACGTCGCCCTCCTGTCGGCGCGGGCCTGGGACGAGGGCGGCACGACGGTCCCTCTGTCGCCCCGGCCGGGCGAGCCCGTCGAGGGGGTCCGGACGTTCGGGTCGCACCCCGCGCTGTTCGTCTACGCCCCGGGCCCGCTCTGGCGCGCCCTGGGCCAGGAGTGGGACGTCCTGGACCTGCACGAGGAACCGTTCGCGCTCGCGACGGCCGAGGTCCTGGCGCTGCGACGGCTCCGGGCCCTCCTCCCGGGCCGTGGTCGCCGCCCGGCACCGCCCTACGTGCTGTACTCGGCGCAGAACATCGCCAAGCGCTACCCGTGGCCGTTCCGCGCCTTCGAGGCCGCGGCCCTGCGTGGCGCGGCCGCGGTGTCGGTCTGCAACGAGGCCGCGGCGCGCATCGTCCGTGACAAGGGCGCGCGGGGGCCGGTCGAGGTGGTCCCGCTGGGCGTGGACCTGTCGGTCTTCTCCCCGGGGGGTCCCGGCCCGTCGCCCCTCCTGCCCGACGGCGTCGCATCCGTCCCCGGTCCAGGTCGCCCCGGGGCCGGGGCGGTCGGGGGGCCCGTGCACGTCGGCTACGCGGGGCGCCTCGCCCCGCACAAGGGCGTGGACGTCCTGCTCGCCGCGGCGCAGGGTGACGACCGCCTGCACGTGACGCTCGCGGGCGACGGCCCGTCGGCCCCCGCGCTCCGCGACCGGGCGCGGCCGCTGGGCGACCGGGTCCGGTTCGTCGGACCGCTCACGGGTGACGACCTCGTCGCGTTCTACCGGTCGCTCGACGTCCTGGCCGTCCCGTCGCTCGAGACCCCCGGCTGGATCGAGCAGTTCGGTCGGGTCGCGGTCGAGGCCATGGCGTGCGGGACGCCCGTGGTGGCGAGCGACTCGGGCGCCCTGCCCGACGTCGTGGGCGGCGCAGGCCTGCTCGTGCCCCCCGGTGACGCCGGGGCGCTGCGCGAGGCGCTCGTCCGGGTCGTCGACGAGCCCGGCCTGGCCGGCACGCTCCGCGCGCAGGGCCTGACGCGTGCCGCGTCCTGCGCCTGGCCCGAGGTCGCCCGCCGCTACGCCGCCCTCTACGAGCACGCCGTGGCGCACCCCGCGCCCACGTCCCCCGCCGGGGCCCCGACCCGTGCGGGCGGCGAGCACGCCACGGGAACCGGCGCTCCGCCGTCGGGCGGCGGGCCCCTGCCACCCGAGGTGGTCCTCGTCGCGTACGGGTCCCCCGACCTGGTGCGCGACGCGCTGGGGCCGCTCGTCGGCAAGCTCCCGCTGACCGTCGTGGACAACTCGTCGCTGCCGGAGATCAGGGAGGTCGCCGAGCTCGCGGGCGCCCGCTACCTCGACCCCGGGCGCAACGGCGGCTTCGCCGCGGGCGTCAACCACGCGCTGCGCCACCGCCAGACCCCCGGGACGGACGTCCTCCTGCTCAACCCGGACGCCGTCGTGAGCCCCGAGGACGTCCTGACGCTCCAGGCCCGGCTCCACGAGTCACCCGACCTCGCGAGCGTCGGTCCCGCGCAGGTGGACGGCGACGGCGAGACCGCGCGCGTCGTCTGGCCCTACCCGTCGCCGGCCGGGACCTGGATCGAGGCCGTGGGCCTCGGCTCGCTGCGCCGCACCCCGGCCGACCGGTCGTTCGTCATCGGGTCCGTCCTGATGCTGCGGGCCGACGCGCTCGACCAGGTCGGGCCGTTCGACGAGAACTTCTTCCTCTACGCCGAGGAGACCGACTGGGCCTACCGGGCGACCCTCCTCGGCAGACGCCACCAGCTCGTGCCCGACGTGCGGGCGCTGCACCTCGGCGGCGCCACGAGCGGTGACCCGACCCGTCGCGAGACGCACTTCCACGCGTCGCAGGAGCGGTACCTGCGCAAGCACTTCGGCGCGACGGGCTGGCACACGGCACGCGCCGGGGTCCTCGCGGGCTCGGCCGCGCGGGCCCTCGCGCTCCGGGGCACCGGGCGCGACCTGGCCCTGCTCCGGCTCCGGCTGTACGCGCGTGGCCCCCTCTCGGCCGAGGCGGCGATGCTCGCCCGCCTCGCGGACCCGGGCCCCACGACGTGATCGGCCGGTCCCTCGCCTGGGCCGCGGGATCGATCGCGGTCGCCATGGTCCTGGTCGGGATCGGCCTGCTGGTGCCCGAGTACACCGCAATCGCCGTCGGCTTCGCAGCGCTGGTCCTGGTCGTCGGGATGACGGTCTACGAGCCGGCCGCCATGCCGATCCTCGCGATGCCCGCGATGGTGGTCGTCGAGCGCGTCGGCGGCGACGCCGTCAACCTGTCGTTGAGCGACTTCGCGCTCTTCGGGGCGTTCTGGTTCGCGCTCTTCTTCACCCAGCGGCCCCTGTCGCGCCCCATGCGCTCGCTCCTGTGGCTCTCGGCGCTCTACCAGGTCGCCACGCTCTTCACCGTCATCGCCAACCCGTACACGGCGAACACCGTCGAGTGGTTCCACGCCTGGCTCTCGGTCGGCGGGGCCCTGCTCGTCGGCTGGGCCGTGGGCCGGGCAGGACGCGCGCGGCTCGGCCTGACGCTGTTCATGATCCCGTGCCTCGTCATCGCGGTCCTCACGTGCTTCACGGCGCTGCAGCAGCTCGCGGCCGGCGACACGGGACCGGTGTACCTCCAGATCCCGTTCCCGATGCACAAGAACTTCATCGGGTGCGTCCTCGGGAGCGCGGCCCTGCTGGCCTACGCCCGGCCGTGGTGGGTGGGGTGGCCCAAGACCTTCACCTACCCCGCGTTCTGGCTGCTGAGCCTCGCGGTCCTCGCGTCGCAGTCTCGCCAGGCCCTGATCGGCCTCGCGATCGGGGTCGTCCTCATCACCCTGCGCGCCGACCCCGACCGCAAGCGTTCCAAGCTGATCCTGCTCGCCGCGATCCCCGCCGTGTACTTCGTGTGGGCGGCCGTCCAGGAGCAGCTCGCGACCAACGACCAGTTCAACTCCGCCTACCAGCGGCTCACCTGGTACGAGCAGGCCATCGACGTCTGGGAACGCAGCCCGTGGGTCGGTGTCGGCCTGCGCTGGTGGGTCGCGAACCGCACCGAGTACACGTTCCAGCCGCCCAACGCCGAGCTCGAGGTGCTCACGTCGGCCGGGATCGTCGGGCTCGTCGCGTTCATCGTGCTGTTCTTCGGCTCCCTCGTCGTGCTGTGGCGCCTCAACCCGCGCTTCGGGACGCTCGCGTTCTCGGTGCTCCTCATGCGCTTCATCCAGGGACAGTTCGACCTCTTCTGGGTCTCGGTCCAGGTGTCCGTGCCGTTCCTCATCGTGGGGGTCTGCGTGGGCGCAGACGCCTATGCGGAGTCGCGGCGAGCCGCACGTGAGGAGACCGGCGACACGCTGCCCGTGGACGACCTCCGGTCGGTCGAGGAGATGATCGACGCCGCGGGCCCCTCGAAGCACCTGGTGCTCACGTCCGCCGCGATCCCCGCCCCCCAGCCCGAGCCCGCGGGCCGCCACCGGAAGGACCCGACCACGTGAGAGTGCTCCACGTCGTGCACTCCGACGCCTTCGCGGGCGTCGAACGGCACGTCGCCCGACTGGCACGCGCGCAGTCCGCGCAGGGTGACCAGGTCGTCGTCGTCGGCGGTGACGTGCCCCGCATGCGGGCCACCGTCGACGACCCGACGGTGCAGGTCCTGCCCGCGGGGTCGCTCCCGCAGGTCGTGCGCACGATCCGCGCGACCGCGACGGGCGCCGACGTCGTGCACGCGCACATGACGTCGGCCGAGATCGCGGCCTCGCTCGCGGGCGTGACGCTCCGGCGCATGCCACCCGTCGTCGCCACGCGCCACTTCGCGCGGACCCGGGGCAGCGGGCCGGCTGCGGGGCTGAGCGCCGCGGTCGCACGCCGCCCGGTGCGCGCGCAGATCTCCATCAGCCGGTACGTCGCCGACCACGTCGACGGCGAGAGCGTCGTCGTCCACCCCGGGATCGACGACCGTCCCACCGCGCCGGTCGCGGCCGACCGCGACCGGGCCGTCCTGCTCGTCCAGCGGCTCGAACCCGAGAAGCGCACCGACCTGGGTGTGCTCGCCTTCGCCGCGTCCCGCCTGCACGACGACGGCTGGCAGCTCCTCGTCGCGGGCGACGGTTCGCAGCGTGCGGCCCTCGAGGCGCTCGTCGCCCGCGAGGGACTCGCAGGTCACGTCCGGTTCCTCGGTGCCCGGTCCGACGTCGACGACCTCATGCAGCGCGCGGCCGTGCTTCTCGCGCCCTGCCCGGTCGAGGGCCTCGGGCTCAGCGTCCTGGAAGCCATGTCCAACGCGCTGCCCGTCGTCGCCGCCGGGGCCGGTGGCCACCTGGAGACGCTCGCCGGGCTCGACCCGCTCGCCCTCTACCCGTCGACCGACGTCGACCGCGCCGGGGAGAACCTCGCGGTCCTGGCCGGTTCCGCGTCGAGGCGCGACGCGTTCGGCGAGGCCGCCCGCACGGTCCAGCGCACGCACTTCACGCCCGAGGCCCAGGTCCAGGGGACGGCAGCCGTGTACGGCACCGTCGTCCGCCCGGAGGTCCGCCCGCACGACGAGCATCGGAGCCCCACGACGTGAGCGACCTTCCCCCTGCCGCGGTGCACGAGCTCGTGGTCGTCTCGCTCGAATCGTGGGACCTCGTGTGGCGACGCAACCAGTACCTCGTGACCGAGCTCCTGCGGGCCGACCCGTCGCTCGTGGTCCTGTTCGTCGAGCCCGCCGCCGACCCGCTGCACGAGGCCCGCCGTGGCTTCCGCCCCCGGGCCGGGCACGGGCTCCGGCGCGCGGAGCCCGTCGAGGGCGTCGGCCCGGACCAGCTGTGGCTCTACCAGCCCACCAAGATCCTGCCGCGCCGCGTGGACCCCCGGGTCGACGCCCGCCTCGCGTCGCTCGTGCGCCGGGCCGCACGCCGGGTCGGGCTCGCACGCCCCGTGCTGTGGGTCAACGACCCCGCCGCATCGACCCTGGTCCGGGACACCGACTGGCCGTCGCTGTACGACGTGACCGACGACTGGGTCGCGGCCGACCGCCCGCCCGAGGTCCGCCGTCGGCTCCTCGCGGACGAGGCCCTCCTCCTCGAGGCGTGCGACGAGGTGACCGTGTGCTCGCCCCACCTCGCAGTGAGCAAGGGCGCCGACCGGGCCGTCACCCTCGTCACCAACGGCGTCGACGTCGACCGCTACCGGCAGCCCAGGGAACGCCCCGCGGACCTGCCCGCCGGGCCCGTGGCCCTCTACCTGGGCACCGTCCACCGCGACCGCTTCGACCTCGACCTGGTCGCCCGGACCGCGACCACGACGGCCGGGACCGGGACGGTCGTGGTCGTCGGGCCCGTGCTCGACCTGACGAGCCAGGAGTACGACGACCTCACGAGAGCCGGTGTGCGGATCCTCGGCGCGCGCCCCTGGACCGAGGTGCCCGCCTACCTCCAGCACGCGACCGCGCTCCTCGTCCCCCACCTGGTCGACGACTTCACGGACAGCCTCGACCCGCTCAAGCTCTACGAGTACCGGGCCGTGGGGCGACCGGTCGTCGCCACCCCCGTCGCGGGCTTTCGCGACGCCGACGACCCCCGGGTCACGGTCGCCGACCCCGCGGACTACCCGCAGGCCGTGCGCGCCGCGCTCACCGTGCCGGCCGCGACCGACACCCACCAGGACGACGACATCCCCACGTGGGACACCCAGGGCCGCGCGATGCGCGACGTCATCGAGCGAGCCTGGCGACCCGCCGCCACACCTCGCTGACGACCTCCGCGGTACGCGTCACCGCGAACCGGTCCTGCGCGACGTCCGCTGCGCGGCGGGCCCGGCCCGCCGCGGCCTCCGGGTCGGCGAGCACCGCCGAGATCCCCCGGGCCAACGACTCGACGTCCCCCGGCTCGACGAGCTCGCCGAGCGGCGCCGGGTCGCCCGACGTCCCCGCGAGGATCTCCACCACGCCCCCGGCCCGGGTCGCCACGACCGGGACCTCCCGGACCATCGCCTCGACCACGACCTGGCCGAACGGCTCGGGGACAGGAGAGGCGTGCACGCACACGTCGAACCCGTCGAGCTCCGCCGACGGGTCCGCGACGAACCCCGCCCAGACGAAACGCTCGGCCACACCGAGCCGCACCGCCTCCGCGCGGACCCGCTCCGCGTGGTCCTCGGCGCCGAAGCTCGGCTCGCCCACGACCCGGAAGGTCACGTCCGGGTGCTCGTCGAGCACGCGGCGCGCCGCGCGCACGAGCTCGAGCTGCCCCTTCGTGGGGCTGATCCGCCCGACCATGCCCACGACCGGCGGGCGACCGGTCGGGTGCGTCGGACGTCCACCCCGGCGCACCTGCTCCGCCGCGAAGCCCGGGTACGCCACGGTCGAGGGCCCGGGGAGCGTCAAGGCGGTGGCCCGCGAGTTCACGACGACCTCCGCGGGGAACCGCGTCGAGGCCCGGCGGAAGGCCCTCGCGACCTGCGGTGGGAGGTAGTCGTCGGCGATCCGGTCGTGGACGTGCCAGACGAGCGCGGCCCGCGCGCGCCTCGCGGGCACCACGCCGAGCAGGTCGGCCTTGAGCGACGTCGTGTGCACGACGTCCGGCCGCAGCGCGCGGACCCGGCGGGACAGCGCCCACGTGAACGGCACGAGCCGGGCCAGGGACACGAGCTGGGCGAACCCCGCCCGCCCCACCGCGCTCCGCGACGTGGACGCCGTCCGCGGGTCGAGCGGCAGGACCTCGACGACCACCCCTGCTGCGCGCAGCCGAGCGACCAGCGGACCGTCGGAGAACAGCAGCACGCGCACGTCGACGTCCGGTCCCAGCCCCTCGAGGAGCCGGACCAGGGCCAGCTCGGCACCACCGAGCTCGCCCGTGTGGTCGAGGACCAGGACGCGCACCGGCCGCCCGGGCGGTGGCCCCCCCGCGCGTCGGGCAGTCACCAACGGAACGGGAGCCTGCGCCCGGCGCTGCTACCGCCCTGCTCGGCCTCCTCGCTCCTGCGGACGGAGCCCGCGCGGGGACGGGCCTCGCCCTGCCCACCAGGAGAGGTCGAGATCTTTCCCCACTCCGGGGAGAGCCGCGGACCTTGCCGGCCTCCCGTCGCCTCTCGTCGGGCCGGAGCGGTCCCCGCAGGTTCGGCGCCCTGCCCGGTTGCCGTGGCCCCGTCGGTGGCTGCGGGCCCCTGGTCCTGCCCCTGCCCGGCGGCGTGACCTGCGGTCGGCGGCGGCGAAGCGCCCCGTGGCCCCGCGGCGGGGACGTCCGTGACGACCGCTGCCGCCCGCTCACGGGCTGCGCGCCGGGGCTCGTCGACCTGCTCGACGCCGCCTGCCCCCGGGGCTCCCGCGTCGGGCCGCTCGGCAGCGAGCGCGGGGGCCTGCGCGACCGCGTCACCTCCGGCCGACCGGGGGGCCTGTCCGTCGTCCTGGCGGTCCGGGTCGCCGTAGGTCGAGGCGTAGAGCATCCGCCGGTCGCTCTTGACGCCCGCGAGCGCGATCCCGACCAGAGGCACGTTGTTGATGCGCAGCCGCTCGGAGGCCTCGGCGAGGACGGCCCGGTCGGTCTTCCCCGCGGAGGCGATGAGGACCACACCCGTCGCGTAGCGCCCGAGGATCGTCGCGTCGGCGGCGGCGAGCACGGGCGGGGCGTCGATCACGACCACCTCGGCGTCGTCGCTCAGGTCGGCGATGAGCTTTCCCGCGCGGGTCGTCGCGAGGAAGTCCGCCGGGTCCATCTCCTCCTCGGGCACCGGGAAGACGCCCAGGTTGGGGATGGTCGTGGGGCGCAGCGTGTGCGGGTCGCCCTTCCACCCCTCGGGCGGCGGCAGGACCCGGTCGAGCTGAGGGCGGCGGAGGTCTCCCGAGACCGCGATGGTCCGTCGCCCGCTGAGCGCGAACGACGCCGCCAGGTTGGCCGCGATGAACGTGCGGGGCGCGTGCGGGTCCGCGGCCGTGACGACCACCACGACACGGTCGGCGTCCGCGAGGGAGACCTGGACCGCGGTCCTGAGCTCACGGATCGACTCGGTGAAGGGGGTCGCGACCTTGCGCGAGACGGGCAGCGTGTGCGAGTGGCTGTAGTCCCGGTCCGACGACCGGACGCCGTAGAGCTCGGCCAGCACGGGGGTCTGCGCGAGGCGCGCCGCGTCGGCCGCACCACGCACACGGACGTCGAGTCCGCGACGGGCGAAGGCCAGCCCGATGCCCGCGACGAGGCCGGCCAGCGCCGCGAGGGCGACCACCGTGCTCCGCCCCAGACCCAGGGCCTCGGCGCTCGTGGCGGGGGTCTCGACCTCACCGGGGACCGTGATGGCACGGAGCGTGTTCGCCTGGACCGTGAGCGACGTGTAGTCGGTCACGATGGTCTCCCGCTCGGCGAGCGCGAGCGGGTCGTCCGTGACGACCGAGAGACGGGCCGTGACGCCTGCGAGCTGCTCGGCGAGCGACTGCCTCCTCGCGTCGAGCGCCGCGACCTGTGCGTCGCGCACGAGCGTCAGCTGGGCGACGTACGCCTCGGCGAACGCGTTGGCGACGTCCTGGGACTCCTGCGGGTCGAGGGTCTTCGCGCTGATGGCGATCAGGCTCTGGCTCTCGGTGGGGTAGTCGGCCGAGACCTGCGCGGCGAGGGTCGCGGGGTCGCCCGTGTAGTCGAGCGTGGTCGCGGCGGCCTGCACGACGGGGTCGGACGTGACGTCGCTCAGGTCGGTGTCGACCGTGACCTCGACGACCTGCTCACCACCCTGCGCCGACTGCACGCCGACGAGCCGCACGGTCGCGGTCGCCTTGTAGACGGTCTCCTGCCGGTCGAGGTAGACGAACGCTGCGGCGACCACCACGAGCACCGCCGCGAGCACGTAGTACTTGCCGACCCACACCGTGCGGACGAACTCCCGGACTGTCATGAGTCCCTCTCCCCTGAGGTGCTGGCACCGGCGTGCACGAGGCCTCGTTGCTCTTCGACGACCTCGCGGAGCCGCGCGACGAAGCGCGGGAGCGCGAAGGTCTCGACGTGCGAGGTCAGGACGTCATCCTCCCACGGGACGGCCGAGGCGTCCTGGACTGCCCGTGCGACGAGATCGGGTTCGGGTGCGTCGAAGAACGCCCCGGTCACGCCCTCGACCACGGTGTCGAGGTACCCGCCGTCCCGCAGGACCACCGAGGGGCGCCCGAACGCGCCCGCCTCGAGCGGGGACAGCCCGTAGTCCTCGTACGAGGCGGCGACGAGCATCGAACAGCTCCGGTAGAGCCAGCGCAGCTCGGGGTCGTCGACCCGGCCGAGCAGCGTGGTCCCGCCGCCGGCTCCCGACGGCGTGCCCCACCTCCCGGAGACGGGTCGCCCGCGCGCGGCGAGGCCCTCGAGCCGCGCCCGGTCGGGGCCGTCGCCCACGATCACGAGGTGGCGTCCGGCGAGGCGGGCCGCCTCGACCAGGACGTCGACGTTCTTGTACGGCAGCAGCCGTGCGACGCACAGCAGGAACCCCGGCTCGATCCCGGGGACCTCTCGCTCGGGCCCGGCGGGCAGCATCGCGGGGGGCGGGGGCAGGATCTCGGCCTCGATGCCGTACGCCTCGCGGACGGCTCGCTGGGTGACGGTCGAGTTGGCGAGATAGACGTCGGCGCGCCCTGCGGCCCGCCGGTCCCAGCCGCGCAGGGCCGGGCTCAGCGCGGTCAGCGCCGCGGCCGCGACGCCGCCCCGGAGCCGGTCCCCGGTGCTCGCACCGTCGCGGCCCCCGAGGTAGCGGTCCCGCTGGTAGAGCCACCGGGCCGGTGCGTGGCAGTAGACGACCGTCCGGCTCGCTCCCCGGTATCCGTGGGCCCAGCCCGTCGAGCTCGCGAGCAGGACGTCGGCGTCGACCCGCTGTGCCGAGACCGCGGGGGCCAGGAGGGGCAGCGCGAGCCGGTGGTGGTGGCGCAGCGCGCCGACGCGGTCGAGCGCGGACGTCCTCAGGTCGAGGCGGGAGAACTCGGGGAACGTGCCCGCCGGGTCGTAGAGGGTCGTGTACATCGGTGACCCGGGGAAGGCCTCGGCCAACCAGAGGGCCACCCGTTCGGCGCCCCCGCGCTGCGTCGCGTAGTCGTGCGCGAGCGCCACACCCTCGGTCATCGTGCCTCCGTCGTGGGGCAGGAGACGGCTGCCCGCCCAGGTTGGATATCGATCCAGCCTAGGGCGAACGAACGGCCCACAACGGACGAAGGGGACACGTCACCCGGGTGAAGTCCGGGCCCCCGCACCACGGGCGCCGGTCAGCGTCCGACCAGCGGCCGACCGGCGCCCGGTCAGCCGCACACGGCGTCCGACCGTCAGGCCTTGGTGTGGAACTTCCCCTGGGCGGCGAGGAGCCCCTCGGTGAGGACCATCTCGACGGCGTCCGCGGCGTCGTCGAGCAGGAACGGCAGCTCCTTGGCCTCCGCGCCCGAGAAGTTCTTGAGCACGTAGTCGGCGGTGTCCATGCGTCCCGGGGGGCGACCGACGCCCGCGCGGACGCGGACGTAGTCACGGGTCCCGAGCGCCTTGGTGATGTCGCGCAGGCCGTTGTGACCGCCCTCGCCGCCGCCGGACTTGAGCTTGACGTCCCCGAACGGGATGTCCACCTCGTCGTGGACGACGATCACGTGGTCGGGGTCGATCCCGAAGTACTGGGCGAGGCCCGCGACCGGACCGCCCGACGTGTTCATGTACGTCGACGGCTTGGCCAGGAGCACCCGGGGCCCCGGGGCCCCGCCCGGGAGCACGCCCAGGCGCGCCTCGGCCACCGCGGCGCGCGCCTTGTGCGCGCTGAACGTCGCACCGGCACGCCCCGCCAGGACGTCGAGCACCATGTGGCCGACGTTGTGACGGTTGCCCGCGTAGGTGGGTCCGGGATTCCCGAGCCCGACGACGAGCCACGGCTGGTCGGTCATGTCACCTGGTCCTTCGTCGACGTCTGGGAGATCCGGGGAACGGTCGAGGCGTCCGGCGCCCGTACGGCACCGGACGCCTCGACCGTCCGTGTCCTGCGGACCGGGCCCCGCGCAGCGGGACCGGCCCTCAGGAGGGTGAGGCTCAGGCCTCGGCGGGAGCCTCTTCGGCGGCCTCGGCAGCCTCTGCCTCGGCAGCGACCTCGCTGCGCGGCTCGGTGATCGCGACGACCGCGAGCTCGGCGTCGCCGTGGAACGCGGCACCCTTGGGGAGCGTGATCTCGCCCGCGCGGACGATGTGCCCGGCCTCGAGGCCCTCGATCGAGACCTCGACGGACTCCGGCAGGTGCGTGGCCTCGGCCTCGAGGAGCAGCGTCTGCGACTCGACGACGTGGATCGTGCCGGGAGCGGACTCACCGACGACGTGCACGTTGACCTCGACCTCGACCTTCTCGCCCTTCTTCACGATGAGGAGGTCGATGTGCTCGACGACGTCCTTGACCGGGTCGCGCTGGACGTCCTTGGCGATCGCGAGGACCGGCTTGCCGTCGAGCTCGATCGAGAACAGGGCGTTGGCCTGCTTGAGGGCGAGCGTCGTCACGTGCCCGGGGAGCGCGATGTGGACGGGGTCCGTGCCGTGCCCGTACAGGACGGCAGGAATCTGGGAAGCGCGACGGATGCGACGGGCGGCACCCTTGCCGAACTCGGTGCGGGCCTCTGCGACAAGCTTGGTCTCGGACACGTGAACTCCTGAAGAACGGTTGCGGGCCGACCACCAGTGGGAAGCGATCGGCTGTCCGGCCGGCTGGTTGGCACCGGAGGACGGGGCGGCTGCGTCGGCGCGGGACACATGACGGGCGCACGAGGTCGACCGCCCAGTCGATTACGGGGACCCATCAGGATCCTGCTGACCTTCCGGTGACTCACCGGCCGTCAGACGTCCCTCGCCGAGGCAACCGAACTACTGTACCCGGGCGCGCCACGTCAAGGGAAACCCGGGTGTGTCGGAGGTCCACCTGGGGGGGCGGGCAGTCAGGGCTGGGCGCCCGCGATGACCACGGTCGTGGTGAGGGCCGCGGCCGTGGCCGCCGTGATCTCCTCGACGTAGCGGCGGGTCGCCCCCGCCGCCCAGCTCCCCTCGGCGATCTCCTTCGCGCGATGGTCGATCTCGCGCCGCGCGGTCGCCGAGAGCTCGGCGCCGGCGGCCATGACCCGACCGGCCTGCTTCGTGGCTGCGAGGATCGCGACGAGCGCGCCCGTCCGCTCGTCGGGGGCCACGCCGTCGCGCAGGACCTGCGTGAGCGTGCGCCGCACGTCGCCCTCGTGCCGCGAGTCCGCCGCGGGCCAGCGCGTCGTCGGGAAGATGCCCAGGATGCGCCCCTCCTCGCGGCGCAGCAGGCCACGCTGGACGAGGCCGTCGAGCGCGACGTCCGCGGGCCTGGACCGCGACAGCACCTCGACCAGGCTCTTGGGTGTGGAGCCCTCCTTCGACTTGACCGTCACCAGCGCGTCGTCGAGCAGCGCGCTCCCGGTCGACGCCTGGTCGCGGACCACGACGCGGCCCGAGCGCCACCCCGAGCTGTCGCCCGCGAGGTCGACGCGACCCGTCAGCGCGAGCTCGACGAGCAGCGCACCCGCCGCCACCTGCTGGAGGTACGAGGCGTCACCGACGGGACGGCCCGTGACGTCGTCCAGCACGAGCAGGAGGTAGTCCTCGATGATGAGCATGCATCCAACCTAGCGGCGCCGATGTGTCGAAGCCCCTGAGAAATGTCACGATCCTGCGGCGATCAGTCCGCCCACGCCCAGCGCACGGTCACGCTCGCGTCGACCCGCTCGTGCCCCGGGTCGACCGCCATCGCGTCGAACGACCCGACCTCGACCGACATCGCGCGGGGCATCGGCGCGGACCCGCCACCCTGCTCGCTGACCTCGACGACGGGTCCGAGCGTGCGCCCCGCGAGCGCCGCGTACTGCACGGCCCTCGCGCGGGCGTCGGCGAACGCCCCCTCGCGGGCCGCGACCGCGAGCGGCGCCGGGTCGCTCACCGCGAAGCGCATCGAGTCGAGCCTCGCGACAGGACCGGCCGCACCGAGCGCCGCCCGCACGAGCTCCCCCGACGCCAGGACGTCGCGCACGGTGACCCGCAGCGTCAGGCGGGCCGTGACGGAGAGCGTCGCGGCGCCGTCGGGCTGCTGGGACGACTGCGTCCACGTGGACGTCTGCGCGGTGCGCAGGTCCGCGGCCGCGACCCCGCCCGCGAGCAGCGCCTCGCGCGCCGCGCGCACCCCCGCGTTCGCGGCGTCGAGCGCCACCTGGACGTCGGCGCCGGACGCCTCGGCACCGAGCTCGACCACCACGACGTCGGGCACCGCGGACGCCGCGCCCTGCCCCGTGGTGGTCACGCCGGCGAGCGGGTCGAGGAGCGGCTGGGTCGGCTGGGTCGGCTGGGTCACAGCAGGCATCCTGCCAGCCCGACGACGGAGCCGCCCGTCCGCCGCGTCGCACCCGCCGCTCGCCTCAGCCCGGGAACGACGACGGCCCGGTCCCTCGAACGAGCGGAGGGGCCGGGCCGTCGGACGGAGCCGGACTCAGCTGTTGCCGTCGAACAGCGACGTGACCGAGCCGTCGTCGAAGACCTCGCGGATCGCGCGCGCCAGGAGCGGCGCGATCGACAGGACCGTGAGCTGCGGGAAGTGCTTGTCCGCCGAGATCGGCAGGGTGTCGGTCACGACGACCTCGCTCGCACCGCACTCGGACAGGCGCTGCGCCGCCGGGTCGGACAGGACACCGTGCGTCGCCGCGACGATGACCGACTTGGCCCCCGCCGCGAGGCAGACCTTGACGGCTTCCGCGATGGTGCCACCCGTGTCGATCAGGTCGTCGACGAGGACGCAGTCACGGCCCTCGACGTCACCCACGACGCGGTTCGCGACGGCCTGGTTGGGGCGCGTGATGTCGCGCGTCTTGTGGACGAACGCGAGCGGTCCGCCACCGAGCTTCGCGGCCCACTGCTCGGCGACACGGATACGGCCGGCGTCGGGCGAGACGACCGTGACGTTCGACGTGTCGACGCGCGTGCGGACGTAGTCCGTGAGGATCGGCATGGCCCACAGGTGGTCCACGGGGCCGTCGAAGAAACCCTGGGTCTGCGCGGCGTGCAGGTCGACGCTCATGAGACGGTCGGCACCGGCCGTGCGGAACAGGTCCGCGATGAGGCGCGCCGAGATCGGCTCGCGACCACGGTGCTTCTTGTCCTGACGACCGTAGCCGTAGAAGGGCTGGACCACCGTGATGGTCTTGGCCGAGGCCCGCTTGGCCGCGTCGACCATGAGCAGCTGCTCCATGATCCACTGGTTGATCGGGGCCGTGTGGCTCTGCAGGAGGAAGATGTCCGCACCGCGGACGCTCTCCCCGAAACGGACGTAGATCTCGCCGTTGGCGAAGTCGTACGCGGTCGTGGGGAGCAGGTCGATGCCCAGCTCCCGCGCGACCTCCTTGGCGAGCTCGGGGTGCGCGCGCCCGGACGCGAGGACGAGGGACTTGTCCCCGTTGCCGGCGATCGTGCTGCTCATCGTGGGGAAGGCCCTTCGTTCGTGCTGCTGGTCGTGGTGCTGGGTCCGTCGGGGACCGTGGGGACACCCGGGCTCGCAGGCACCGGGGTCGGTCGAGGGGCCGGGGTCGCCGCGGTGGCCTCGGCGAGCTGCGCCTGGGCCTGGGCACCCAGCGGAGGGGGCGTCTCGTCGTCGTTCTCGTGGGCCCGCGCGGCGGCGTCGGCGGCAGCCGTGCCAGGACGGCGGCGGGCCACCCAGCCGTCGACGTTGCGCTGGGGGGCGCCGCTCACGCCGAGCGCACCGGCCGGCACGTCGCGACGGATCACGGACCCCGCGGCCGTGTACGCGCCGTCGCCCACCGTGACGGGGGCGACGAACATGTTGTCCGCACCCGTCCTGGCGTGCGAGCCGATGACGGTGCGGTGCTTGGAGACGCCGTCGTAGTTGACCGTGACGCTCGCAGCACCGATGTTGGTGTGGTCGCCGATGGTCGCGTCGCCCACGTAGGACAGGTGCGGCACCTTGGAGCCGGTGCCGATCGTCGCGTTCTTGGTCTCGACGAACGTGCCGATCTTGCCCTTCTCACCCAGGACCGTGCCGGGGCGCAGGTAGGCGAAGGGTCCGACGCTCGCGCCCTCGCCGACGACCGACAGGCTGCCGTGCGTGCGGACCACGGTGGCCCCCGCCCCGACCTCCATGTCGGTCAGCGTCGTGTCCGGGCCGATCGTCGCCCCCGCCCCGATCGTCGTCGCGCCGTGGAGCTGGGTCCCGGGGAGCAGCGTGACGTCGTGACCGAGGTCCACGTCGACGTCGACCCAGGTCGTCGCCGGGTCGATCACCGTGACGCCACCGAGCATCCAGCGCGTGAGGATGCGGCGGTTGAGCTCGGCGCGCAGCGTCGCAAGCTGAGCACGGTCGTTCGCTCCCTCGACGAGCAGCGGGTCGGCGACCCGGAGCGCACCGACACGACCGCCGCCCTCGCGGGCGATCTGGAGGACGTCGGTCAGGTAGACCTCGCCCTGCGAGTTCTCCTGGGTGACCTGCTGGAGGGCACCGCGCAGGACACCGGCGTCGAAGACGTAGACCGAGGAGTTGATCTCCCGGATCGCGCGCTGCTCGTCCGTCGCGTCTTTGTGCTCGACGATGCCCAGGACTCCCCCGGCGTCGTCGCGGACGATCCGCCCGTAGCCGGTCGCGTCGTCGACCTCGGTCGTCAGGACCGTCACGGCGTTGCCACCCGAGCGGTGCGCGTCCAGCAGCCCGGTCAGCGTCGCCGCGTCCAGCAGCGGGATGTCGCCCGCGAGGACGACGACCGACCCGTCGACACCGTCGACCGTGCCGCGCCCCTCGTGCCCGATCGGCACCCCGTGGGCCGCGGCCTCCGCCTGCGCCCGCACGTCGAGCGACTCGAGGGCGCACTGCACCGCCCGACCGGTGCCCGGCACCTCGTCCTGGTCGACCACGAGGGCCGACGGCACGACCTCGAGGGCCGCGGCCGCCACGACGTCACGCTCGTGCCGGACCACGACCGCGATCCGCTGCGGCGACAGGTCGCGGGCCGCGACCATCGCGTGGCCGAGCATGCTGCGCCCGGCGAGCGTGTGGAGGACCTTCGGGGTCGCGGACCTCATCCGCGTCCCCGCACCAGCGGCGAGGACGATGACTGCGGCGGGCACTGGCGGTGCGTCGGGCACAGGGTCGGTCACTGGGGTTCCCATCGGGTTGGTTGCACGTGCTCCGCCCCCAGGACTCGAACCTGGACTAAAGGCACCAAAAACCCTTGTGCTGCCGATTACACCAAGGCGGAACGGACTGGACACGGCACGCCGTCCGGGGGTGAACCTCGGTCGCGCGCACCATCGCTCGTCCGGAGAACAGTCTGCCAGGTCCCGCGCGGTGCTCGGCGCCCGAACGGGGTCCGAACGTGGAGAAAACGTGTGAGGAGGCAGTCACCCGGCGCCCGCGGCGCACGGCGGACCATCTCATCCCGGCCCCCCGGACGACCCGGCACGGCATGATGGTCCCGTGCCCGCAGACTCCAGACGCCCTCCCAGATCCCGCATGACCGCGAGCCAGCGTCGTGAACAGCTCCTCGCGGTGAGCCGTGTCCTGTTCGCGGAGAAGGGGTTCGAGGGGACGAGCGTCGAGGAGATCGCGGCGCGCGCCGAGGTGTCCAAGCCCGTGGTGTACGAGCACTTCGGGGGCAAGGAAGGCATCTACGCGGTCATCGTGGACCGCGAGATCCAAGGCCTGACCAGCGCCCTCACGGGCGCCCTCTCGATGGGTGGCCACCCCAAGGTGCTGCTCGAGCGCACGGCGCTCGCGCTGCTGACGTACATCGAGACGTCCGAGGACGGGTTCCGGATCCTCGTGCGCGACTCGCCCGTGGCCCAGGCGACGGGAACGTTCTCGAGCCTCATCGGCGACGTCGCGACGCAGGTCGAGCACCTGCTCGCGGACCAGTTCAAGCGACGCGGCCTGGACCCCCGGGTCTCGCCCATCTACGCGCAGATGCTCGTCGGCATGGTCGCGCTGACGGGTCAGTACTGGCTCGACGTCCGCAGCCCCAAGAAGGCCGACGTCGCGGCGCACCTGGTCAACCTCGCCTGGAACGGCCTGTCCGGCATGGAGAAGAAGCCGTCGCTCACGACCAAGGAGCGCGCCGCCGACTGACGTCGTGCCGGGCGTCGACGTGAGGAGCACGGGCCCGGACTCGTGACGTTCCGCCTGGGACACTCGCTCCGCGGCATGGTTTCGTTGACCCATGGCGACTCTCGAGATCGACAGGCTGAACAAGACGTACGGGACGGTGCGCGCGCTGCGCGACATGTCCTTCACGGTCGGCGCCGGCGAGATCTTCGGCTTCGTCGGCTCGAACGGTGCCGGCAAGACCACCACCATGCGCATCGCGCTCGGGGTGCTCGCGCCCGACTCGGGCGAGGTCCGGTGGGACGGCCGACCGCTCGACCTGGCCATGCGCCGTCGGGTCGGGTACATGCCCGAGGAGCGCGGCCTCTACCCCAGGATGAAGGTCGGCGACCAGCTCGAGTACCTGGCCCGGCTGCACGGGCTGAGCCCGACCGCGGCGCGCGCCGCGACCGAGCACTGGACGCAGGTCCTCGGGATCGACTCGCGTCGTGGCGACGAGGTCCAGAAGCTCTCGCTCGGCAACCAGCAGCGCGTGCAGCTCGCGGCCGCGCTCGTGCACGACCCGGACATCCTGGTGCTCGACGAGCCGTTCTCCGGGCTGGACCCGGTCGCGGTCGACGTGATGAGCGGCGTGCTGCGCGACCGCGCCGCCGCGGGCGTCCCGGTCGTCTTCTCGTCGCACCAGCTCGACCTGGTCGAGCGGCTGTGCGACCGCGTGGGGATCGTCAAGGCGGGCGAGATGGTCGAGGTCGGCGGGATCGAGGAGCTGCGTGCGACGCAGCGGCCCCAGTGGGTCGTCGACGCCCCGCAGGCACCGCCCGGGTGGGCCGCCGAGCTCCCGGGCGTCCACGTCGTGCGGTACGACGGCGCCAGGACCTTCCTCGAGGTCGACTCGCCGCAGGACGGGGCCGAGCAGGTGATCCTGCGCGCGGCCCTGGCCACGGGCCCGGTGCGGGAGTTCACGCCGCAGCGCCCCTCCCTGACCGAGCTCTTCCGCCACGTCGTGAGCAGCGACGACGCCCCCGTGCCGGACAGCACGACCGGCTCCCGCACGCCCCCCTCGACCCGACAGGAGGCCTCGGCATGAGCGCCGCGCGACAGCCGACGACGACCCGCCACTCCCCCGTGAGCACGTGGGGCGCGGTGTCCCTCGTGGCGGGGCGGGAGATCTCGACCCGCATCCGCTCCAAGGCGTTCGTCTGGACCACGGTCGCACTGCTCGTCGGTGTGGTGCTGGGCGGGTTCCTGCTGAGCGTGGTCGGCGACCAGGGACCCGCTGCCCAGAAGGTCGGCGTCACGTCGGAGGCCGAGGCCCTCGGCCCCCAGCTCACGGCGGCGGGCAGCGCTGTCGGGACCGAGATCGTCGTCACCGAGGTCTCGGAGTCCGAGGGACGGACCCAGGTCGCCGACGGGGACCTCGACGCCCTGGTCACCGGGAGCCCCGAGTCGTTCACGGTCGTCGTGCAGGAAGAGCTGGGCACGGCCCTGTCGCCCGTCTTCACAGGCCTCGCCCAGCAGGCGGCCCTGTCCGGGGCCGTCACCGACCTCGGCGGCGACCCGTCCGCCGTCGCGCAGGAGATCGCGTCCGCCGCACCCACGGTCGAGACGCTCGAACCCGCCGAGGAGCGCGACCCCGCGCAGATCGTCACGGGCATGGTCGGCGGGATCCTCATCTTCATCGCGCTCATGACCTGCGGGCAGCTCGTGGCGCAGGGCGTCGTGGAGGAGAAGACGAGCCGCGTGGTCGAGCTGCTGCTCGCGACGATCCGCCCCTGGCAGCTCATGGCGGGCAAGGTCCTGGGCATCGGCGCGATCGGCCTCGTACAGCTCGTGGTGGTCGTGGGGGGCGGTGTCGGGACGGCGTTCGCCCTGGGGCTCGTCGACGCGAGCAGCGTCAACCTGGGGGCGACCGCCGCCTGGGTGCTCGTGTGGTTCGTGATCGGCTTCGTCATGTACTCGCTGGCGTTGGCCGCGCTCGCGGCTCTCGTCTCGCGGCAGGAGGACGTGGGCTCGGTCATCACGCCGGTCCTGATGCTCATGATGATCCCGTACGTCATCGGGATCTCGATCGGCCCGTGGGACCCCGAGAACCCGCTCGTCGTGTGGCTGTCGTACATCCCGTTCTGCTCGCCGCTGCTCATGCCGATCCGGATCGCGCTGGGCACGGTCGAGACGTGGGAGATCCTGCTCGCGGTCGGGCTCTCGCTCGCGCTCGTGCCCGTCCTGGTGTGGCTCGCCGGCCGGATCTACTCGAACGCCGTGCTGCGTACGGGCGGCCGGGTCAGGCTCGCGGATGCCCTGCGCGCGAGCTGACCGGGCCCGCCCGGAGCGGGCCGACCCGTCAAGACTCTTGATGTCGAGGAATGTCGAGTAATCTCGCGTCCATGCAGCACCCGCACCCGGACGAGGTCGACCGCATCGTCGACGCCTGGCAGCGCGAGCGTCCGGACCTGGACGTCGAGCCGCTCACCGTGTTCTCCCGCGTCAGCAGGCTGGCCCGCCATCTGGACCTCGCGCGCCGCAGCGCGTTCGCGCGCGGGCACCTGGAGACCTGGGAGTTCGACGTGCTGTCCGCGCTGCGCCGGGCGGGCGAGCCGTACCGCCTGTCCCCCGGGGCGCTCATCACGCAGACGCTCGTCACGAGCGGCACCATGACCAACCGGATCGACCGCCTCGAGGCCCGCGGCCTGGTGCAGCGCCACCGCTCGCCCGACGACCGCCGCGGCGTGCTCGTCGAGCTCACGCCCGAGGGCCTGGAACGCGTCGACGCCGCCATGAGCGACCTCCTCGCCGTCGAGCGCGAGGTCCTCGCGGCCCTCGCGCCCGCCGAGCGGCTGCAGCTCGCGAACCTGCTGCGCACCGTCGTGGGGCAGTTCGAGGCCTGACCTCTCCCGTTGAGTGCGGAGTTCTTGTGCGACACGCCCGGCGTGTCGCACAAGAACTCCGCACTCAACGATGCGCGAGGTCAGTCGAGCAGCTCGGCCGCCTGCATCCACTCCGTCTCGAGCGTCTCCTTCTCGTCCGCGAGCTCGCGGAGCTGCTTGTCGAGGTCGAGGATCGCCGCGTGGTCGGTCGCCTGGGCCGCCATCTTGTCGTGCAGGCGCGCCTCGAGCTCGGCGATCTTGGACAGGCGCCGTTCGATGCGCCCGATCTCCTTCTTCGCGGCCCGCACGTCCGCCCCGGACGGCGCCGCCTGAGCCCCTGGCTCGCCCGCGCCGCCCAGGTTCCCCGCGCCCGACGACGTCGCACCGGCCCCGGCGCCCGTCGCGCCCGCGCTCGTCCCCCGCGTCCCACCCGCCGCAGCCGCCGCCATCGCGGCCTTGCGCAGCGCGAGGTACTCCTCGACGCCGCCCGGCAGGTCACGGATGGTCCCGTCGCCCAGCAGCGCGACCTCACGGTCGCAGACACGCTCGAGCAGGTAGCGGTCGTGCGAGACGACGACGAGCGTCCCCGGCCACCCGTCGAGGAGGTCCTCGATGGCCGCGAGCGTGTCGGTGTCGAGGTCGTTGGTGGGCTCGTCGAGCAGCAGCACGTTGGGCTCCCCGACCAGCAGGCGCAGGAGCTGCAGGCGACGGCGCTCACCCCCCGACAGGTCACGGACCAGGGTCTGGGAGCGCTCGCGCGTGAAGCCGAGGCGCTCGACGAGCTGGGCCGCGGTGAGCTCCTTGCCGTCGACCGCCACCGTGCGCTTCTCCTGCTCGATGACCTCGACGACCCGCAGGCCACCGATCTCGTCGAGCTCGTCCACGTCCTGGGTCAGCTCGGCGACGTGGATCGTCTTGCCGCGCTTGACCGTGCCCGCGGTGGGAGCGAGCCGCCCCGCCAGGAGACGCAGGAGCGTCGTCTTGCCCGCGCCGTTGACCCCGACCACGCCGTAGCGGTCCCCGGGGCCGAGACGCCACGTCACGTCGTCGAACAGGACCTTCTCGGCTCCGCCCGGGTCGCCGTCGCGGGCCGGCATGCGGACCGTCACGTCCTCGAGGTCCAGCACGTCCTTGCCGAGGCGGCGCGTGGCCATGCGCGTGAGCTCGAGCGTGTCGCGCGGGTTCGGCTCGTCGGCGATGAGCGCGGCCGCGGCGTCGAGCCGGAACTTTGGCTTCGACGTACGGGCCGGGGCCCCGCGGCGGAGCCAGGCGAGCTCCTTGCGGAGCAGGTTGTTGCGCTTCTCGGCCGTGACGGCCGCCGTGCGGGCACGCTCGGCGCGGGCCAGGACGTACGCGGCGTACCCGCCCTCGTACCCCTCGACCGAGCCCGACCCGTCGCCCGTGACCTCCCACATGCGCGTGCAGACCGCGTCGAGGAACCAGCGGTCGTGCGTCACGACCACGAGCGCCCCGCGGGCACCGGGACGCGCGTAGCGCGCCTGGAGGTGCTCGGCGAGCCACGCGACGCCCTCCACGTCGAGGTGGTTGGTGGGCTCGTCGAGGAACAGCACGTCGTGCTCCGCGACCAGCAGTGCAGCCAGGGCCACCCGACGACGCTGCCCACCGGAGAGGGTGCTCGCCGGGGCGTCCAGGTCCAGGTCCTCGAGCAGGCCCGCGTGCACCGCGCGGATGCCCGCGTCGCCCGCCCACGTGTGCTCGGCCGACTCCCCGTGCACCAGGTCGCGGATCGTGGTCCCCTCGGGCGACTCGTCGCGCTGGTCGAGCATCCCGATCCGCAGCCCGCCCACCCGGGTGACGCGTCCGGCGTCGGGCACCGCGGTCCCCGCGAGGAGACGCAGCAGCGTGGACTTGCCGGCGCCGTTGGGGCCGACGACGCCCACGCGGTCGCCGTCGTCGAGGCCCAGGCTCACGCCGTCGAGCAGGGTGCGGGTACCGACGACGAGACGGATGTCGTCGGCGCCGAGGAGGTGTGCCATGAGTTCCTTCGCGAGGGGTCGAGGTGCCCTAGCGAGGATACGCGTCGGCGCACGGGCGCCACGACGCGGCGGACCGGTCGAGGAGGGCGCGCGTCAGGAGGGCAGGACGCGGGCGCCCGACACCGGGCCCGTGGCGCAGTGCACCGAGTCCGCGACGCCCGCCGCCGTCCAGGAGGCCGCGATCGCGAGCGCGTGCTGCCTGCTGCGGGCCAGGGCCGCGATCGTCGGGCCCGAGCCCGAGACGATCACGCCGAGAGCCCCGACCTCGTGCGCGACCTCCAGGGTCCGCCCGAGCTCGGGCGCCAGGGCGAGCGTCGCGGCCTGCAGGTCGTTGTGCAGCGCCCGGCCGAGCCCCACGGGATCGCCTGCACGCAGCGCCTGCATGAGCTCGGTGTCGTCCGACAGCTCGACGTCCGGGGTCCCGCCCACGACCTCGTCGAACGTCTGGAACACCTTGGCCGTCGACAACCCCTCGTCACGCACCGCGAAGGCCCAGTGGAACTCGCCACGGGACATCGCCGGGGTCAGCAGATGACCCCGTCCGGTGCCCACCGCGGTGTGCCCGACCAGGCCGAACGGCACGTCCGAGCCGAGGCCCGCCGCAAGGTCCGCCATCTCGCCCCGCGAGAGCCCGGTCTCCCAGAGCAGGTCGCACGCGACGAGCGCAGCCGCAGCGTCGGCGGACCCACCGGCCATGCCACCCGCGACGGGCACGCCCTTGCGGACGTGCAGCCGGACGTCGGGATCCACCCCGGTGTAGCGGGCGAGCGACTCCGCGGCACGCCACGCGAGGTTGGACCCGTCGACCGGGACACGCTCGGCCTGCGCCCCCGAGACCGCCAGCGAGATGCCCTCGCCGGGCGTCGCGAGCGTCGCCTCGACCTCCTCGACCAGCGAGACCGCCTGGAAGATCGTGACCAGCGGGTGGTAGCCGTCGTCCTGGCACGCCCCGACCCGCAGCGACAGGTTGACCTTCCCGGGCGCCCGCACCCGCACGGCGACGGGAGGCGCAGCGGACAGGTGGGAGCTCACGCGTCCACTGTGCCAGGTCGGTCCGGGTGCTCGCCTGCGGAAGCCGACGCCTCGGCCCGCACCAGCGGGAGCTGCTCCGCGATGCGCGCGAACTCCTCGACCGTCAGCCGCTCACCACGCGCCGTCGGGTCGACGCCCGCGCGCTCGAGCGCGTCGACCGCCGCGGCCGACGACCCCGCGATGCCCGCCAGCGCCGAGCGGAGCATCTTGCGGCGCTGGGCGAAGGCCGCGTCGACGACGGCGAAGACCTCCTCGCGGGTCGCCGTCGTGCGGGGAGGCTCGCGCCGGTCGAGCGCGACGAGCGCCGAGTCCACGTTCGGCACGGGCCAGAACACGCTGCGCCCCACCGTGCCCGCCCGGGAGGCCGAGGCGTACCAGGCCGCCTTGACCGACGGCACCCCGTAGGTCCGGCTGCCGGGCGGCGCCGCGAGCCGGTCCGCGACCTCGGCCTGCACCATGACCAGGACCCGCTGCAACGAGTCGAAACGCTCGAGGAACGTCAGGAGGACGGGCACCGCGACGTTGTACGGGAGGTTGGCGACGAGCGCCGTGGGCGCCTCGCCCGGGAGCTCGGTGACCTCGAGCGCGTCGGCGGCCACGACCGTGAGGCGGTCGGCCGCGTCGGGCTGGTGCACGGCGACGGTCGCCGCGAGCTGTTGCGCCAGCGGCGGGTCGATCTCGACAGCGACCACGCTCGCACCGACCTCGAGCAGTCCCAGGGTCAGCGAACCGAGCCCCGGTCCGACCTCGACCACGCGGTCCCCCGCCCCGATCCCGGCGGTCCGGACGATCTTGCGGACGGTCCCGCCGTCGTGCACGAAGTTCTGGCCGAGCGTCTTGGTGGGCCGCACACCCAGACGCCCTGCCAGGTCGCGGATCTGTGCCGGACCGAGCAGGGCGTTGGGGGTGTCGTTCATGCAGGGAAGCCTACCGGTTGGCCCGGTACGGACCCCTCCGCCGGGAGGGGTCGCGGCGTCCGCGCGGGATCAGTACCAGTTCTTCGCCTGGGAGTGGCCCCACGCGGCGCACGGGGTGCCGTAGCTGCCCGCGATGTAGTTCAGGCCCCACGTGATCTGGGTCGCCGGGTTGGTCCGCCAGTCGGCGCCCGCCGAGGCCATCTTGGAGGCCGGCAGCGACTGCGGGATCCCGTACGCGCCCGACGACGGGTTGGTCGCCGAGGAGTTCCAGTTGCTCTCCTTGGTCCAGAGCCTGTCGAGGCACTGGAACTGGTCCCCGCCCCAGCCGCGGGCCGCGACGAGCTGGCGAGCGGTCTCGCGCGCCGACCCGGCCGCTGTCGGGCCGCTCGGACGCTCCTTGGTGCCCTGGACGACGATCCTGGCGACCGGCTCGGCCGTGACGCCGTCCGAGACGACCTCGCGGGACTCCTCGACGCCGTCGACCACGGTGACCCGCTCGACGAGGGTGTGCGCGCCCTCGACGCCCTCCTGGGCGACGGTCTGCGCCTCGTCCTCGTAGACGTTCGCGTCCTCCTGGACCGTCGTCTCGAACGGGACGGGCGTCACGGTGGGGACGTCGGTCACGGCGACGCGCTGGACGACGACCGAGACCGCGGGGTCCGCAGCCTCGTCACGGGCGACCGAGACGCGGTCGTGCTCGCCGAGCACGACGCCCTGCTGGTCGAGCAGTGCGTCGATGCCGATCGACCCGTCCGGCGCGACGACCGTCCGACCGTCGACGACCACGTTGACGGGTCCGTCCTCGTCGAGCGTCACACCGAGCTCGGGACGGCCGTCCGCGGTGGAGCGGGAGGCGACCAGGCGCACGTCGGCGCCACGACCCGCGAGCGTGTCGAGCGCCTCGTCAGCATCCAGAGCCGTGACCCACACGTCGCTCTGCTG
>NZ_JOFV01000022.1 GCF_000718325.1 Oerskovia turbata | reverse complement strand
TGGTGCTTGGAGTGGTGCAGCTCCATGATGCGGCCGGAGATGTGGGGCTCGAGTGCGCCGTAGTCGTACGACAGCTCGGGAAGGGTGTAGACAGCCATGGTGAGTCCTCTCGTTCGGTGTCGGCCACGCTAGGACCTCAACCGTGGTTGAGGTCAAGTCGGAAGCCCTCGGGGCGCGGCGGTGGCGGGCGGACCCGCCGGGCGCGATCCCTGGGGCACGTGGCCCTGCCCCGAGCACATCACGACCGGGCAGGTCTTGCACGTCCTTCTCAGGAACGTGGCGTGTCCTGGCCGATCGGTGACCGGCGGCCGGTCAGCTCGCGCGCTGCTGGCCGCTCATCGCGTGGATCGAGTCCATGACCTGCTCGGTGAGCTCGCGGCGGGCCTGCGCGGGCTTGCCCGACGTGATCTGGCGTGCGGTCTCGATGGGCGCCCCGAACTGGACGGTCACACGGTGGATGCGCGGGATCCGCGAGCCGACGGGCTGGACCTTGTCGGTGCCCTGGATCGCGACGGGCACGATCGGTGCGTGGCCCGCGAGCGCGAGCCAGGCGACCCCGGTGTGTCCCTTGTGGAGCTTGCCGTCGCGCGACCGCGTGCCCTCGGGGTAGATCCCGAACGCGCCCCCACGGTTGAGCACCTCGAGCGCGTCCTCGAGCGAGCGCTGCCCGGCGCGCGGGTCGTCGCGCTGCACGGGGATGTGGCCGAGGGTCGTGAAGAACCAGCGGGAGATCCGCCCCTTGAGCCCGGTGCCCGTGAAGTACTCGGCCTTGGCGAGGAACGTGACGTGGCGCGGGGCGACGATGGGGATGAGGAGCGAGTCCACGAACGACAGGTGGTTGCTCGCCAGGATGACGGGGCCGCGGCGGGGGATGTTGTTGAGTCCGGTCACCCGTGGCCTCAGCAGCGTGAAGGCCAGGAGCGACAGGATCAGCTTCAGCACCCGATACGTCATCGGACCATTGTGCACCGACGTGCACGCGGGGCCGACAGCGGGGCTCCAGCCCCGGGGTCCGGCGCCCCGACGGGCCCCGGGCTTGCCGGGGAGAACGCGCAGCCGTGCACGGTTTTTCACGCATGGTGGGCCGTTGCGCATGGCTCGGGCGCCCGCACGAGGTGAGCCCGCGTCAGCCGAATGCCCTGATCCTCCCGTCTGCGGCGCTGACGAGCCTGCCCCCGACGGCCATGAACGAGTGGGCCTGGACCGGGATCGTCGTGGTCCACCGCACGCTGCCGTCGGCCAGGTCGATCGAGGTCCACCGCGTCCTCTCGACCGGCTCGACCCCGACGACGACCGTCAGCGCACCGCGGCCGGCGAAGGCCACGGTCACGTCGCTGGTCGACGATCCCCCGCTGTCGGAGGCGTTCCACGTCCAGACCTCCTCACCCGTCGCGTTGTCGATCGCCACCGCACCGGGGTAGGAGGCCACGACCGTCAGATCCTTCGTCACGAGCAGGACACGGGTGGCGTAGCGGGAGAAGGACCAGAGCTCGCGCCCGTCCTCGTCGAACGCCGTGAACCCTGAGCCGCCCTGCGCGAACAGGAGCGGTGGCGCCGTGCCGTCCGTCGCGAGGGGCTCGCTGACGAGAGCACTGGTGGACCAGAGCAGCGTGCCGTCCTCGTCCAGGACGTCCGTCGTCCGTCCGTCCCATGACGTACGGGCGAGCCGTCCGTCGCTCAGGGGCCGGGTGAATCCCCGGTCGGCGCCGCTCACGATCTCGCCCTGCTCCGTGAGCGACGCGTCCACGCCGCACCCCGCGACCGAGATGACGCCGACCAGGCTCAAGAAGTACACGGACTCCCGGTCCTCGACGGTCGACCCGTCCTCCTGCGTGATCTCGCAGGGCCCAGGTCCCTCACCGGGCTCGACCTGGGGGACCCTCGTCGTCCACCGGGCCTCGCCGGTCCGCGCGTCCTCGACCGTCACGACGAGGTCGCTGCCGTCCCGGGCCGCCCTGACCAGGTCGCCGTCGGGCAGGACCTCGGAGACTCCACGCGACGGGTCCAGGTCACGTCGGGCGAGCACCTCGCCGTCGGAGCCCAGGACGGCGACGGTCGTGGACGGCTCGCGCGGGAAGGCGTCCACCGGTCCGCCACCACCCAGGCAGGTGACGAACGAGGTCCTGAAGGGCACCTCGGCGAACGGGCCCACCGTGCCGCAACGGAACCCTGCCAGCTCCTCCCGGCGCCACGACACCTCCCCCGTGGACAGGTCGTGGCCGACCAGAGCGTCCTCGAGGCCCAGGAGCAGGAGGTCGTCGACGAACGCAGGCCGTGCCTCGCCGGTGCCCACGCTCCAGACCTCCTCGGGCGGCTGCGTCAGCCCGACGACCCCGCCCGGCGCCGTCCGCAGCAACGCGTCGGCCTGGCGGGCGCGGACCACGTCCACCGCGGTGAGCCCGCCGAGGACGAGCACGAGGGCCCCGGCCACGCCGGCGACGACCAGGCGTCGGCGGCGGCGCGCCCTCGGGTCGCGCGGAACCGGGACCATGCCGTCCTCACCACCGCTCGTGCCGACGCCGTCGGGTCCGGCGGGAGCGACGTCGTCGGGCGGGGTGTCAGGCCGGTCGGAGGGCGTGCCGGGACGCGAGGTCCGCGGCACGAGCAGGTCGTCGTCCAGGTCGTCGACCGCCTCGAAGGCGATCTGGCGGGGTTGCTCTCGTCGTCGAAAGGGCACGCCCGGAGCCTAGCGGCCGGACGTGCCCTGTCGGGTGGTGAGATCAGCGCGTGGCGACGGACACGAGGTAGTCGTCGGCGTCGTCGTCCCAGCGCAGGTCGATCGCGCCCGCGGTCTGCGCGGCCTTGCAGAACTGGAGGAAGCTGCGGTAGCCGAGCGCCTTCTCGCTGAAGTCGGGGCGCTTCTTGCGGAGCTGGTTCTTGAGGCCCGACAACGGCACCGAGTCGCCCTGCTCGCCCACGACGGTGCGCAGCAGCGCGAAGTCGTCGCCCGCGTGCCCGCGCTCGGGCAGCGAGACCTCGGGGTCACCCGTGGCGGGGCCCGCGCTGAGCTGCACGACACCGCGCTCCTCGAGGTAGCGCAGGAACTCGCCGAAGTTGCGGAAGCCGTAGTCGGCCTCGCTGAACGTGGGGTCCTTGCGCAGCAGCGTGCGCTTGAGCGTCGAGGCCACGACGGCCCCGCTCGACGAGCTCGACAGGTCGGCGAGGGTCTGCGCGACGAGGACCGCGAGGTCCTCGTCCTCGTTGGTCGAGGAGGCCCCGTGCCCGACGGCGGAGCCGAGCTCGGCCTCGACGTCCAGCGGGGCGGGGGTCGGCTCGGGATCCGACGGCGCCGCCTCGGCGGCCGAGGTGGTCGGCGCGGGCGCCGTCGCAGCCTCGGGCGCGGGGACGGCCGCGGCCTTGCTCGACGTGCTCGACGAGCCGGAGCTCGAGCCCGACGAGCGGCTCGACGACTTGCGGGTCGTGCTGCGGTTCGAGCTGTTCGAGGAGCGCTTGCGCTCGACGGGCTCGTCGGGGATCTCGACGCCCTCGAGGCGGTCGTAGAAGAGGAACTCGTCGCACGCGGGCGGAAGCAGCTTGGACGTCGAGTTCTCGACGCCGATCCCGATCACGCGCTTGTTGAGCTCGCGCAGCTTGTGCACGAGGGGCGAGAAGTCGCTGTCCCCTGTACACATCACGAAGGTCGAGATGTACTCACGCTCGAAGGCCATCTCGATCGCGTCGACGACCATCTTGATGTCGGCCGCGTTCTTGCGCGAGGCCCCCATGCGCTGGGGCATCTCGATGAGCTCGACCTGGTGGCGGGTCAGGGAGCGGCGGTCCTCGTCGAAGTAGGACCAGTCGGCGTACGCGCGGCGGACGACGACGCGACCGCGCGCGGCGAGCGCATCGGCGATCGGCTTGAAGTCGAAGGTCATCCCGCCCAGGTGGTCGCGCGCGCCCAGCGCGAGGTTGTCGTAGTCGAGGAAGACGGCCAGACGTTCTTCGGTGTCCATATCGGCCAGGGTATGGCCCGCCCGGTCCGAACGCCCATCCGCCACGGCGACCAGCACGTTTGACACATCTCGGCAGACCGACTTAGTTTGGGGCTAAAGATAGTTCCGAACAAAGGAGTTCTCCGGTGCCGACCACCACCGCTCGAAGCGACCACGGTGCCGCCGCGACGCTCGCTCTCCTCGGAACGCGAGGCCCCAGGAGCCGTGCGGCCATCGCCCGCGAGCTCGGTGTCAGCCCCGCGACCGTCACCCAGATCACCAAGGACCTCGTCGAGCGAGGCCTCCTGGTCGAGCTCGAGACCGTGCCGAGCCAGGGCGGACGCCCCGCCCGCCTCCTCGGGCTGAGCAGCGCCCCCGCCCCCCGCGCGATCGGCGCCAAGGTCACGGCCGACCACGTCGCGGTCGTGTCGGTCGGATTCGACGGCGAGGCGCTCTCGCAGTCGTCGCACCCGTTCGACCCCCGACGCCCCGACGCGCTCGACGCCCTCGGGCACCTCCTGCGCGACGTCCTCGCGGCCGAGGACGGCCCCGTCCTCGGCGTCGGGATCGGCATCCCCGGCTCGGTCGACGCCCAGGCCTCCGGGATCGTGACCGCCCCGACGCTCGGCTGGACCGCGGTCCCCGTCGGCGCCTCGCTGCGCCACACGCTGGGCGTGCCCGTCCTCGTCGAGAACGACGTCAACACCCTGGCCGTCGCCGAGCACCTGTACGGCACCGGGCACGAGCACGCGTCGTTCCTCGTCCTGACGATCGGTCGCGGCATCGGCTCGGGGCTCGTGGTCGACAGCACCATCCGGCGCGGCGCCGCGGGCGGGGCCGGCGAGATCGGCCACTTCCCCGTGACCGAGGGCGGCCCGCTCTGCGGGTGCGGCAACCACGGGTGCCTCGAGGCGTACATCGGCGACGACGCACTGCGCACCCGTGCGATCGCCGCAGGCGTCATCGGCCCCGACGGGACGGTCGCCGAGCTCGTGGCCCGCGCCGACGCGGGAGACCAGGGCGCCCGGGACCTGTACCACGAGGCCGGACGACTGCTCGGCCGCACCCTCGCAGGCGTCGTCCACCTCCTCGACCCTGAGCTCGTCGTCCTGCTCGGCGAGGGCATCGGCGCCTGGGCCCACTGGCAGAGCGGCTTCGAGAAGACGTTCCGGGCACACCTCCTGCCCTCCCGCCGGGCCATCCCGTTCGTCGTCGAGCCCTGGGCCGACGACAAGTGGGCCCTGGGCGCCGCCGCCCTCGTCCTGGCCACCCCGTTCGACGCCGCGGGCGCGTCGGGCGAGCAGGGACGGCTCGTCGTCGCCCGCATGCAGACCGACACCGGCAGCGCGCCGGCCCTCACCCCCACGAGGAGACAGTGATGTCCGTCCCCGCCACGGCGCCGCCACGGGCGGCTGCACCGAAGCGCCCGACCCCGCAGCGACAGAGCACGTCCTCACGGTCGCGGTGGCGCAACCGGGGGTGGGTCCTGTTCTTCCTGCTCCCCAGCGCCGTCCCGCTCGTCGTGTTCACGCTCGCCCCCATGGTGAACTCGCTCTGGGTGAGCCTGCACGACTGGAACCTCGTCTCGCCCATGACGTGGGTCGGCCTCGACAACTACGCCGACCTGCTGACCTCGAGCGACACGTGGCGGGTTCTCGGGAACACGCTGTTCTACATCCTGGGCTACCTGCCCCTCGTCTACGTGGGCGGCCTGGGCCTGGCCATGCTGCTCAACCGGGCTCTCAAGGGCCGCACGTTCTTCCGCGCGGCCTACTTCCTGCCCGTCATCACGAGCTGGGTCGTCGTGGCCCTCGTGTGGCAGTGGCTCCTCAACCCGTCCAACGGCCTCGTCAACCAGCTCATCCAGCCGGTGCTCGACGGGCTCAACGGGCTCTTCGGGACCGACATGACGGCCCCCGGGTGGTGGACCGACCCGCAGTGGGCGATGCCCTCGGTGATCCTCGCCTCGGCGTGGAAGGACCTCGGGTTCGTCATGGTCATCCTGCTCGCCGGTCTCCAGGCGATCCCCGGTGACGTGCTCGAAGCCGCCCGGGTCGACGGCGCGGGCGCCTGGAAGCGCTTCTGGCACATCACGTTCCCGCTGCTGTCCCCCTCCACGTTCTTCGTGCTCGTCATCTCGCTCATCAACGGCTTCCAGGTCTTCGACCAGGTGTACGTGATGACGGGCGGCGGACCGTCCGGCGCGAGCCAGGTCGTGGTCGGTCAGATCTACGACCTCACGTTCCGCTACGGCCGGGCCGGAGACGCGTCCGCACTGTCCTGGATCCTCTTCGTCCTGATCCTCATCGTCACCGCGCTCCAGATGCGCGGTCAGCGCAGGTGGGTGAACCATGCCTGAGACCCTCGTCCCGACAGCCCCCGTCAGCCCCGCCCCCGCGGCGGCCGATCCCCTGCGGCGCCCCCGGCGCTCCGCCGGTCAGATCCTCGGACGCATCGCCCTGTACGCGTCCGTCGTCGTCGGCGCGGTCATCATGCTCTTCCCGTTCCTGTGGACGGTCATCACGTCGATCACGCCGGCCGGATCGCTCTCGGGCGGTCCGTCGCTGATCGTCGAGGACCCGACGCTCGACGCCTACCGGACCCTCATGGAATCCATGCCGGTCTGGCGGATCATCGCGAACTCGTTCGGGGTCGCGGTCGTCGCGACCCTGCTGCAGATGATCACGGGCTCCATGGCGGCCTACGGCTTCAGCCGTCTGCGCTTCAAGGGCAAGAACGTCGTGTTCGCGGCCTACCTGGCGACCCTCATGATCCCGCTCCAGGTCCTCGTCGTGCCGCTGTTCATCCAGATGACCCGGCTCAACCTCAACGACACGTACTTCGCGCTGCTCGCCCCGACGATCGCGTCCGCGTTCGGCATCTTCCTCCTGCGCCAGGCCGTCGACGGCGTGCCCCGCGAGCTCGACGAGGCCGCGACGCTCGACGGCGCCGGTCACCTGCGGATCTTCGGCCTCATCGTCCTGCCCCTCGTCAAGCCCGCGCTCGCGACGCTCGCGGTCTTCGCCTTCATGGGCTCCTGGAACAGCTTCCTGTGGCCCCTCGTCGTCATCCGCTCCCCCGAGCTCATGACGCTCCCCCTCGGCCTGTCCACGCTCCAGGGCCAGTTCACGACCCAGTGGGACGTCGTCATGGCGGGCTCGGTCGTGTCGATCCTGCCGATCGCGATCGTCTACATGTTCGCGCAGCGCCACATCATCGCCGGCATGTCCCACACCGGCCTCAAGTAGTCCCCCGCAGTAGCACGCACCCCCACCGAAAGGAGAGGTCTCATGACCTCACGCTTTGCCAAGCGCACCGCCGCGCTGGTCCCGCTCGCCCTTCTCGGCGCCACCGTCCTCACGGGCTGCGCCCAGGGATCGGCCACGACGACCACGGGCGAGGACGGCAAGACCGTCGTGCGCTACATGAACTTCACGTCCAACGACGGGCACGAGAAGGACCTCGACACCATCGTCGCGGCCTACGAGAAGGAGAACCCGGACGTCGACGTCCAGGTCGAGACGATCCCGTACGCGGACTACTTCACCAAGCTGCAGACCGCGTTCGCCGGGAAGACCGTCGCGGACGTCGTGGACCTCAACTACGAGAACTTCGTGTCCTACGCCGAGTCGGGCGCCCTCGCGCCCCTCGAGGACGTGGACGCCGCCCCGTACAAGGACACGCTCCTGGAGTCCTTCACGCACGACGGCACCCAGTACGGGCTCCCGTCGTCGTACTCCAACGTCGTCCTCTACTACAACAAGGCCCTCTTCGACGCCGCCGGGCTCGAGTACCCCACGGCCGACTGGACATGGGCGGACGAGCAGGCCGCGGCGACCGCGCTGACCGACACCGCCGCAGGCGTGTACGGCGACTTCCAGCCCGTGACGTTCCACGAGTTCTACAAGGTGCTGGACCAGGCGGGGGGTCAGTTCTTCACCGAGGACGGCTCGGCCTCGGCGTTCGACAGCCCGGAGGGCGTCAAGGCGGCCACCTGGCTCGTCACCAAGCCTGGGACGGTCATGCCCACCGAGGCCGACGGGTCGAGCACGCCCGACTTCGACAAGGACCTCTTCTCGGCCGGCAAGCTCGGCATGTGGCACTCGGGCATCTGGATGTTCGACGCCCTGTCCCAGGTCGAGGGCCTCGACTGGGACATCGTCGTCGAACCCGGTGACGCCTCGAAGGCCTCGGCCCTGTTCACCAACGGGGTGGCCGTGACCGCCGCCTCGAAGGAGAAGGAGGCCGCCCAGGACTTCGCGGAGTTCCTCACGGTCTCGCCCACCGCGGTCGACACCCGGCTCGCGAGCTCGTGGGAGCTTCCGCCCGTCGCCGACGAGGAAGCCCTCGCCCCGTACCTCGAGCAGACGCCGCCCACGAACCGTCAGGCCGTGATCGACGCCCTCGACACGGTCGCGCTCCCGCCCGTGATCGCAGCCCAGCAGGAGATGCAGGACGCGATCAACGAGGAGCTGTCCAACGCGGCCGCAGGCCGCAAGACCGTCGAGCAGGCCCTCACCGACGCCGCCTCGCGCGTCGACGCGCTGCTCGGCTGACGCCCCCAGCCGGCGGGTCGTGGCGTCCCCCTGCGCCACGACCCGACACCTCCGAACCACCCACCCTCAGCACCAGGACGACATCCATGAGCCTCGCCCTTCCCACGACGACCGACGACCTCGACCACCTGCGCGACCTGGCGCGGACCAGCGCGGAGGTGATCGCACAGCACCAGGACACGGGCGGCGCCTACCCGGCCTCGCCCACGTTCAGCGCCTACCAGGGCTACGCGTGGTTCCGGGACGGGTCGTTCACCGCCGAGGGGATGTCCCGCTACGGCGACGTCGAGTCCGTCGACCGGTTCCACCGGTGGGCAGTGGGCGTCCTGGCGTCCCGCGGCGACCACGTCGCGGACCTCCTCGCGCGGGCCGACCGCGGCGAGCAGCTCCCCCTGACCGACATGCTCCCCACGCGCTTCCTGCTCGACGGCGCCGACGGCCAGGACCCCTGGTGGGACTTCCAGACCGACGGCTACGGCATGTGGCTGTGGCAGCTCGTGACGCACGCCGAGCGCCACGACCGCCCCCTCGACCCGTACCGCGACGCCGTGCAGATCGCCGTCGACTACCTCTTCGCGACGTGGCAGCTCCCCTGCTACGACTGGTGGGAGGAGCACGTCGAGGAGCGCCACCCCTCGACCCTGGCCCCGGTCCGCGCAGGCCTCCTGGCCGTCGCGGGCGCCCGGCTCGCCGACGGCTCCCCGCTGCTCGACGACGCCCGCTCGGCCCGCGCCCGCGAGGTCGCCGAGGCGATCACGGCACTCGTGCGCGCCGAGGGCATGACGTCGGGCCGCGCGAGCGACCCCGACGCCCCGCACCTCGCGAAGTGGTTCGGCTCGGGCGCGGTCGACGCGTCGCTCGCTGCCTGCGTCGTCCCGTTCGGCCTCGTCGAGCCCGGCTCTCCCGTCGCGGAGGCCACGCTCGACGCCGTCGCGCGCGACCTCGACGTCGACGGCGGCGTGCACCGCTTCCGCGCCGACGTGTTCTACGGCGGCGGCCAGTGGCTGCTGCTGTCCGCGCTCCTCGGATGGAACCACGCCATCGCGGGCCGGACCGACGAGGCGTGGCGCCACCTGCGCTGGATCGCCTCGCAGGCCCAGCCCGACGGACAGATGCCCGAGCAGGTCCCCGACCATCTGATGCACCCCGCCTCGCGCGACGAGTGGATCGAGAAGTGGGGGCCCGTGGCCCTGCCGCTCCTCTGGTCCCACGGCATGTACCTGATCCTGGCCGACGAGCTCGGCCTCCTGACCGACACGACGACGGAGCAGCACTCATGACCACCCTGATCCACCGCCCGGCCGGCATCGGCCACCCCTACGCCGCGTCCGCAGACCAGCGCGTGCCCGTGCGGCCGAACGTCGGCAGCCCCGTGAGCCTGGGCGTCGTCGTCGAGGACGCCCCCGCCGACGTCACCGTGACGTGCGAGTGGGACGACGGCGAGCAGGTCACGACGTTCGCCGCCGCGCCCGGGTCCGTGTCCCCCGCGGACGCGGCCGCGCTCGCGGGCGGCGACGGTCACCTCGCCGCAGCGCAGGCGGGCCAGCTCGCCGCCGACGGTGCGTGGCACGCCACGAGCCCCGACCTCGACGCAGGGCGTCGCTACCGCTACCGCTTCACGGCCGACGGCGTGAGCACCGAGTGGTTCGAGGTCAGCGCGGGGACGTGGACCTCGACCGCTCCGGCCGGGGCCCGCGGGGTGACCGTGGGCGGCGTGCCCGCCGACGAGCACCCGCTCGTCGTCCCCGGCTCGGTCGAGTGGTGGACCGACGAGGACGGCGCCCGGCGCGTGCGGTTCGCGTTCCGCCTCGCGGAGTCCGAGCACGTCGTCGGCTTCGGCGAGCGTTTCGACGCGGTCGACCAGCGCGGCAAGCGCCTCGATGCCGTCGTGTTCGAGCAGTACAAGTCGCAGGGCGCGACGGGCCGCACCTACATGCCCATGCCGTTCGCGCACGTCGTGGGCGGCTCCGGCTGGGGCTTCCACGTCCGCACGTCGCGCCGCACCTGGTACGACGTCGCCGCGTCCTCGCCCGACCTGCTCGTCGTCGAGACGGCGCTGGGCGACGACGCCGCGCTCGACGTCGGCGTCTACGCGGGCAGCCCCACGGAGGTCCTCAAGGCGTTCGGCGACGAGGTCGGCCGCGCCGAGGAGCTCCCGTCGTGGGTCCTGGGCCTGTGGGCGTCGGGCAACGAGTGGAACACCCAGCAGCTCGTCATGGACCAGATGGACGCGCACCGCGACCTCGACGTCCCCGTGAGCGTCGTCGTGATCGAGGCGTGGAGCGACGAGGAGGGCATCACGATCTTCCGCGACGCCCGCTACGAGACCAACGCTGACGGCGCCCCGCACGCCGCCTCGGACTTCACGTACCCGGCCGACGGCGCCTGGCCGGACCCGAAGGGCATGATCGACGAGCTGCACTCCCGCGGCATCAAGGTCGTCCTGTGGCAGATCCCGCTGCTCAAGACCGAGCACGACCTCGGCCCCGACGTGCCCCACGAGGCCCAGGTGCTCGCCGACGGGCGCGCCATGGTCGCGGCCGGGCACGCGGTCCGCGAGGAGGACGGCAGCCCCTACCACAACCGCGGTTGGTGGTTCCCGCAGTCCCTCATGGCCGACCTCTCGACCCCCGAGGGCCGTGAGTGGTGGACCGCACGCCGCCAGTATCTCGTGGGCGAGCTCGACGTCGACGGCTTCAAGACCGACGGCGGCGAGCACGCGTGGGGAGACGAGCTCCGCTACGCCGACGGGCGCCGGGGCGACGAGGGCAACAACCTCTACCCCGTGCACTACGCCCGCGCGTTCGGCGACCTGCTGCGCGCGAACGGCAAGGCTCCCGTGACGTTCTCCCGCGCCGGGTTCACCGGGTCGCAGGCCCACGGCCTGCACTGGGCGGGCGACGAGAACTCGACCTGGGAGGCGTTCCGCTGGTCCATGAACGCAGGCATCACGGCCTCTGCGTGCGGCATCGTCTACTGGGGTTGGGACCTCGCCGGCTTCTCCGGGCCCGTGCCCGGCTCGGAGCTCTACCTGCGCGGGGTCGCGGCCGCGACGTTCAGCCCGGTCATGCAGTACCACTCGGAGTTCAACCACCACCAGCGCCCCCTGCGGGACCGCACCCCCTGGTACGTGGCCGAGACCAACGACGACCCCGAGGTCGTCGACGTGTTCCGCGCCTACGCCCAGCTCCGCGAGCGCCTCGTGCCCTACCTCGCCGAGCAGGCGCGGCACTCGATCGAGACCGGTGCCCCGCTCATGCGCGGGCTGTTCGTCGACCACCCGCACGACGAGAACGTGTGGGCCCACACCGACGAGTTCCAGCTCGGTGACGACCTGCTCGTGCACCCCGTCACCGAGGAGGGCGCAACCACCTGGACGACGTACCTCCCCGCCGGGGAGTGGGTCGACGCCTGGACGGGGCGGCCCGCCACGGGCAAGGCCCACGGTTCCGGGGTCCTCGTGACGCGGGACGTCCCGCGCGACGTCATCCCGGTGTACGTGCGCACCTCCGCGTGGGAGGGGCTGGCGGCGGTCTTCGCGCAGTAGTCGCTTGTCGGTCCGGCGGGCCGGCGGTCCGGCGGTCCGGCGGTCCGGCGGTCCGGCGGTCCGGCGGGCAGACGCGCAGCACCAGCGGTGAGCAGGGCCCCACCCGTCCGCAGGTGGGGCCCTGCTCGCACATGCTGTCGCTGCTGCCGGAAGCCCGCAGACGGATGAGCCCGGCTCTCGTCGTCAAGCCGCCAGCCCTGGTTCCTCTCAACGCCGGGATCACCGGGACCATGGCCGTCGCAACCCTTGACGCTCCTCCCCTTCGCCCGTAACCTGGTGGCAACACGACAGGCTCGCTTCTCTTGATGAGACGCGGGCCTGTTCTTTTTCGTTCTACCACTCCAGTGCCTGCTCCAGTAGATTGCGCACGTGACGAGCCTGGACAGCACTTACGCAAAGCCGTTCCTGACGGTGCCGGAGCAGGCTCGTCGTCTACGCGAGCGCGGGATGGACTGCAGCACAGCGTCCTTCGCATCCGGCATCCTGGAACGCTACGGGTACTACCGTCTCTCGGGCTACTGGCATCTGTATCGGGCACGACCGACGCCTCCCGAACCGCAGCTCGACGATGATGGGCGCGAGATCCGACTCGACTCGTTCGTCGACGGGACCAGTCTCGCGCACGTAGTTGCCCTCTACGACTTTGACCACGAGCTCCGTACGCGCCTGAACGACATGCTCAGCTCGATCGAGACCTCGTTCCGGTTCTTCATCGGCCACAGGCTCGGCAGGGCCGGCACGTTCGCGCATAGGTGTCCGGAGACTCTGGGAGCGGTGCACGATCCCGAACCCGGTGCGGTTCCCGAACCGACTGCGGCCTATCGCGAATGGCTCGAGGAGTACGACCGCCACGAGCGACGCGCACGGGACGTGTTCGTCTTGCACTTCCGCGAGAAGTACGGGCCACATCTCCCGATCTGGGTCGCAACCGAGGTGATGTCGTTCGGGGTACTCAGCAACCTCTATACCTTAATGCCGCAGGTCGACCAAGAGATTCTCGCTGCGCGATTTCAGGTCCACACCGCTGACGGTCGCGGGGACCGTGGGGCACTTGCAAACTGGCTCAACAACCTTCGGAACGTGCGGAATATCTGCGCACACTACGGTCGACTGTGGAATCGCACGTTTGACGTTCTGATCGACGCTCCGGGGCAGGCGCGGAAGGGGGCCGGCGACACCCACCTCGCTTGCCTCGCCGACACAGGAGTCAACAACAAGCTCTACGGCGTGGTCCTGATCATGCGCCATCTGCTCTTGAGCATCGCGCCGGGTCGGACCGATGTAGTCGATCTCGTCGACTTCATCGAGTCTCGGTCGCTGGGGCTTCGGTTCTCGATGGGTCAGCTGGGCTTCCCCACCGACTGGAGATCAAGTCCGGTCTGGGACCGCGGATTCAGGATCGACTCTGCGCCCATGCTGGCGGCGAACTTGCTCGATCAGACCGAGAGCCTCACCGCCGCCAAGACCCGCGCAGCGCTCGTTGACGTTGAATTCGAGGCGACCGGGACGCCACCGCCGTCGGAGCAGGCGGGACGCGCGAGGAAGAGGGCCCAGCGACAGCTGCTGAGGACCTATCGACATTTTGGGGTGGTGCTCGAGGTCGAGATCGGCGGGGCGAAGTACTATCCCGCGTTCCAGTTCCGTGACGGGAAGATCATTGATGCGCTCGCAGAGGTGAACAAGTTCCTCAGCGACACGTGCGTCGGCGCTCAACCCGTGCACGTCACGGCGGCCCTGCTCGACTGGTGGCAGACACCACACCCACGTTTGCCTCAGCAGACAGATGGCTCCTGTCAGTCACCTCTCGACCTGCTGAACTCGGTGTCCGAGGCCTGCTTTACACGGATCACCGAGGAGACCGGCGCCCTGACCAGTTTCGCGGTACAGCTCATGGCTGACTCACCCGTGCCCGCGCACGAGTCCGCGTCCGCGATGTCTGAGCCTGTGTCGACGATCAACCATTGAACCGCACTCGACAGCGTGAGTCACCCGGCACCGACAAGCCGGTGCGGCGATCGAGCGAGGTCGGCCCCCCAGTCCTCCCAACGCGTGAACAGGCGTACGTTGGAAGGACGACCGCAGGGCCCGAGGGAGCGCCCCGCGACCGCGTGGACGCACCGTGGACCCGGTCGCAGGACCACCCCGGACCCCTCCGTCTCACGCTTCGAGCAGATACTGGCTCAGATCATGGATTCCCCCTACGATCGTCAACACCATCCAGAGCGGTCGAGAGTCCTGGCTCGTTGACACCGCAGCAACCCCCCAACGGAAGCCTCCCGCGGGTACGGGTGCTACAGCCAGGTTCGATGGAGCGATTCATGACCGAGGCATCTTCCTGCGCAACCCCGCACTGCACCGGGTTCCCACGCGCCAACCGCACGGCCGTCCTGGCCACCACCAGCACGCCCCTCCCGGCGGTCGCGCGATGAGCATCGTCGACCTGGGGCACTTCGGGCACGAGGCACCGCGACCCACGGTGTCGTTCGAGCTCATGCCCCCGCGCCGTCCCGACGCCGCGCCCAAGTTCTGGGAGACGGCTCGCCGCCTCGTCGCGACGTCCCCCGACTTCGTGTCGGTCACGTACGGCGCGGCGGGCACGGACCGCGAGACCTCCCGCCGTGTCATCAGCCAGCTCCTGCACGGCACGCCCGTGCTGCCGATCGCGCACCTGACGTGCGTGGGTGCGTCGCGCGAGGACGTCGAGGACGTCATCACGGACTTCCTCGACGCGGGCGTGCGCAGCTTCCTCGCCCTGCGGGGCGACCCTCCGCGCGACCAGCCGGACTGGCGCCCCGCCGAGGACGGCGTGCGGTCGAGCACCGAGCTCGTGGCCCTGCTGCGCGAGGTCGAGGCGTCGCGCTGCGCCGCGAGCCCGAGCGTCGCGCTGCGCGGCGCGGCCCGCCCGCTGACCATCGCGGTCGCGACGTTCCCCGACGGGAACCTGGCCGCCGGGACGAGCCGCACCCAGGAGGTGCGCCGCCTCTGGCAGAAGCAGCAGGCCGGTGCGGACTTCGCGATCACGCAGCTCTTCTACGAGGCGTCCTCCTACATCGACTTCGTCGCCGAGGCGCGCGCCGCGGGCGTGACCATCCCGATCCTCGCTGGCCTCCTGCCCATGACGGACCCGGCCCGCCTCGCGCGCGTCGAGGAGCTCACGGGCGTCCCGGCACCGCGCCGCGTCGTCGAGGCTCTTGAGGCCGAGCCGGACCCGGACGCGCGCCACGCCCTGGGCATCCGGCACTCGGTCGAGCTCGCGCGCCGCGTCCTCGCGGCCGGCGCGCCCGGCCTCCACATCTACACGTTCAACAAGCACCAAGCCGCTCTAGACCTGCTCGAGGGAGTCGACCTCGGCGGTGGGGCAGCGGGGGACGCCGACGGCGTCTCGTCCCGCACCCCCGACCTGGCCAGCGGGCCGTGGGTCTCCGGCACTCCCCTTCCCTCCGCCGAGCCTGCCCTGGGCAGCTCCTCGGTCTGACCAGTTCAGAGGTATTCACCATGAGTGCACCCACGTTCCCGTCCGGTTCCGTCCTCGGATACCCCCGCATCGGCCCGCGCCGCGAGCTCAAGAAGGCCGTCGAGTCCTTCTGGGCCGGCCGGACCGCCGCCGACGAGCTCGAGGCCACGGCCTCGGCGCTGCGCGTCGCCGCAGCGAAGCGCCTCGTCGACCTGGGCCTCGACGCCTCGTCGGGCGCCGTACCCGGCTCGTTCTCCTACTACGACCAGGTGCTCGACGTCGTCGCTCTCCTCGGGGCGGTCCCGTCGCGCTTCGCGTCGCTCACCGACGAGAAGGGTGCGCTGGACCTCGCGGGCTACTTCACGGTCGCGCGCGGCGCGGGCGAGGACGCCCCGCTCGAGATGACCAAGTGGTTCGACACGAACTACCACTACCTGGTCCCCGAGATCAGCGAGTCGACGCCGTTCCGCTTCGCGGACGACCGCATCGTGCGCCAGTTCGTCGAGGCCAAGGACGCGGGCGTCGTGACCCGGCCCGTCGTCGTCGGGCCGGTCACGTTCCTCGCGCTGTCCAAGGCCGCCGACGACAGCGCACCCGGGTTCAGCCCGCTCTCGCGCCTCGCGGACGTCCTGCCCGTGTACGTCGAGCTGCTGCGCGCCCTGGCCGCGGCGGGCGCACCGTGGGTGCAGCTCGACGAGCCCGCGCTCGTGTCCGACTCGATCGACGTCCCGGCCGCCGAGGTCCATGCCGCGGTCACCGAGGCGTACCGCGTGCTCGCGAGCGAGCTCGCGGTGGGTTCCGAGCGTCCCGCGATCCTCGTGGGGGCGCCGTTCGGCGGTCTCCAGGGTGAGCACGACGGCCTCGCGCTCCTCGCCGCGACCGACGTCGAGGCGATCTCGCTCGACCTCGTCAAGGGCGCCGTCCCGGCGGGCCCCGTCGCGGGCCTCGCGGACAAGACTGTCGTCGCGGGCGTGGTCGACGGCCACAACGTCTGGCGTGCCGACCTCGCGGCGAAGCTCGCCCTGGTCGAGGGGCTGTCCGGCCTGGGAGCAGGCGCCGTCACCGTCGGCACCTCGACCTCGCTCCTGCACGTCCCGCACGACGTCGAGGACGAGGACTGGACGACCGGCGCGATCGACGTGCGCCTGCGCGACTGGCTCGCGTTCGCCGACCAGAAGGTCGGGGAGGTCGCGGTCCTCGCGCGCGCCCTGACCGAGGGCCGCGACGCCGTCGGCGCCGAGATCGAGGCGTCCCGCGCGGCCGTCGCGAGCCGCGCCGAGGCGAGCGGCGTCGTCGTGCCTGCGGTGCGCGAGCGGGCCGCGGCCCTGACCGAGGGTGACTTCTCGCGCGGCGACTACGCCGAGCGCGCGGCCGCCCAGCAGGCCACGCTGAACCTTCCGCTGCTGCCGACCACGACCATCGGGTCGTTCCCGCAGACCCCGGAGATCCGCCGGGCGCGTGCGCTCAACGTCAAGGGCGAGCTGTCCGACGCGGACTACACGACCGCGATGCAGGACGAGATCCGCCGCGTGGTCGAGCTCCAGGAGCAGATCGGCCTGGACGTCCTGGTGCACGGCGAGCCCGAGCGCAACGACATGGTGCAGTACTTCGCGGAGAACCTCGACGGGTTCGCGGTCACGGCGAACGGCTGGGTCCAGTCGTACGGGTCGCGCTGCGTGCGCCCGCCGATCCTGTGGGGCGACGTCACGCGTCCGGCCCCCATCACGGTCGACTGGTCGACGTTCACGGCCTCGCTCACCGAGAAGCCGGTCAAGGGCATGCTGACCGGTCCGGTCACGATCCTCGCGTGGTCGTTCGTGCGCGACGACCAGCCGCTCGGGGACACGGCGAACCAGGTGGGCCTGGCGCTGCGCGACGAGATCGCGGACCTGGAGGCGGCCGGCATCGGCATCATCCAGGTCGACGAGCCCGCTCTGCGCGAGCTCCTGCCCCTGCGCAGGGCCGACCAGGCCGCGTACCTCGACTGGTCGGTAAGCTCATTCCGCCTCGCGACCGCAGGGGTCGTGGCCGAGACGCAGATCCACACGCACCTGTGCTACTCGGAGTTCGGTGAGGTCATCGGCGCGATCGACGGCCTCGACGCCGACGTGACGTCGGTCGAGGCCGCGCGCTCGCGCATGGAGATCGTGCCCGAGCTCGCCGAGGCCGGCTACGCGCGCGGCATCGGCCCGGGCGTGTACGACATCCACTCGCCGCGCGTCCCGTCGACCGAGGAGGTCACCGACCTGCTCGAGCTCGCCGTGAAGTCGATCGACCCGCGCCTCGTGTGGGTCAACCCGGACTGCGGCCTCAAGACGCGCCGCTACGAGGAGACCGTGGCGTCGCTCGAGAACCTCGTCTCGGCGACGAACGCGGTGCGCGCACAGCTCGGCTGACGCGCTCGACGACGCTCGACAGGCGGACGACGCCCGACAGACGAGGGAGGGGCTCCGCACCATCGGTGCGGAGCCCCTCCCTCGTGCGGCGGCCGTCGGGCCGGGTCAGCGGTCGCGGCCCGCCATCGGGACGAAGCAGCCGAGGGTGACCAGGAGGAGACCGGCGGAGAAGATGAGCGCGTGGTTCGACTCGACCGTGAAGGCCCACCCGAAGGCGACGATCCCGCCCACGAACAGGACCATCGCCACGAGGAAGCGGGCGACGGCCCCGGCTCGCTCGGTGGCCTCGTTGCGCTGCGTCGTCTGGCTGCTCATGCTCTTCGCTCCGTACTGGTCGTGTCGTGGGTTCACGGGTGGTTCTTGCGGGCCGCAGGAAGGGCCTTCCCGACGACGGCACGCACGCGAGGCGTCTGGCCGCCGGTCCAGGTAGTGCTCCACCGTACCGGCATCCCGGTTCGATGCGGCATCCGGATCACCGCGGGCTCGTGGCCGGCACCCGAGCCCTTCCTCACGGTACGACCAGGTGCGTGGGCGCGCGATGCCACCCGTCGCGGGCCCACGCAAGCGGAAGAGCGCGAAAAGTGACGTGTCCGACGTTCGGCGTCTTTCGACGTGCGAGCCGCCCGAGGCGGTGTCAAGGTAGGGACTCACCGGCCAATAAGGCACATACGGGACAAAAGGAGAATGACATGGGTTTCCTCGCATTCATCGTTCTGGGACTGCTCGCCGGACTCATCGCTCGCGCCATCCTCCCGGGCAAGCAGACCGGGTCGATCCTGATGACGATCCTCCTCGGGATCCTCGGCGCACTGCTCGGCGGCTGGCTCGGGAGCGTCCTGTTCTCGGCGCCGCTCGAGGAGTTCTTCTCGATCCAGACGTGGCTGCTCGCGATCGTGGGCTCCGTGATCGTGCTGGGCGTCTACGGCGCGATCCGCGGCCGCAACGGCCGCACCGCCTGACCGCACGGTCCCCCAGGCCGTCACCGCGCGCCCGTCGCGCCCCGTCCGGCCGCGGTGGCAACACGAAAGGCCCGCCTCCTCGTCGCGAGGAGGCGGGCCTTTCGTCGCGCCGGAGCGCCGGGCCGGTCAGGAGGTCGGGAACCGGTCAGGAGCGGACCAGTCGAGCGATCGCGTCGCTCGCCTCCTTGATCTTGAGCGCTCCGGCGTCCTCGCCCATCTTGGCCGCGTCGACGACGCAGTGCTTGAGGTGGTCGTCGAGCAACGCCAGCGCGACGACCTCGAGGGCGCTCGTGAGGGCGCTGATCTGCGTGAGGATGTCGATGCAGTACTTCTCGTCGTCGATCATCTTGGAGATTCCGCGGGCCTGCCCCTCGATGCGGCCCATGCGCTTGAGGTAGTTCTCCTTGTCGCTCATGTACCCGTGATGCTGCGTCGAGGGCTCGCGAGAATTTTCCATCGTGCATTCCTTACGTTCCGGCAGTGCGAGGACGTCGAGATCGGTGACAACCAATGCTCGGGCTGTTGACATAATACCAGCCGTCATCAATCACCTCTTTTCCGCACGACACGCGCTCAACGCATTCCTGCGGTCCGCCGGGTACCGAGATCCGGATGATCGCGCGTTCATCGGCGACCGGCCCGCACGGAACCGTCCGAGACCGACGCCGGCGCCCGCGGGCCGTCCAGGCCCTGGTCGTCCCGGACGCGCAGGCGTGTCACGGTCGCCACCAGGCACAACCCGACGATCACCGCGCCGAGGACGGTCATCGCCCCCGCGAGCGAGACGAGCGGGACGAGGAGCCCGGCAATGATCGACGGGACCCCGAAAGCAAGATAGGAGATGGTGTACATGACGGCCATGACGGCCGCTCTCTCGGTCGGCGCGACGCGGGGCATCAATGTCTGGAGAACTCCCATGAAAGCGGTCCCGAATCCCGCACCGAGAATCATGGCGGCAAAGATGTAGACGGGAAATGAATGCACCGCGAGCGCCGCCACGCTCAGCGCGGTGCCCGCACCGAGGGCGGACGTGCCGAAGACGCTGACGACCCGGGCCGGCCGTCGGCGGAGCACGACGGACGTGACGATCCCCGAGGCCGCGAAGACGGTGATGCCGAGGCTCTGCCCGACGTGCGTCGTCGCGCCGAGCTCGCTCGCGACGACCGACGACCCGAGGGCGAGGAAGAGCCCGTTCGTCGCCCAGCCCGCGACGATCGCCGGAGTCGCCACCGCCAGTCGCCGACGCACGTGCCGGGGGACGCCGAGCCGTGGGACCGTCCACGGTGTGCGCGCGGCGGGGGCGCGCACGACGTCCGGGGTCGACCAGACGACGGCCGAGACCAGGAGGAAGACCGCGGCGAGCGCGCCGAACACGACGTCGGCGGGTTCGCTCGCGTGGTCGAGGGCGAGCGCCCCCGCGAGCGCCCCCGTCCCGAGCCCGGTCATGGGCGCGACCGTGTTCCACAGCGCCGCTGCCCCCGGCCGCCGCGGAGAGGCGAGGTCGACCACCATGGCGGACAACGCCGGGAGCAGCAGGCCGGCCGCAACACCCTGGAGCGACCTGGCCAGGAGGAGCGTGGCCAGGCCGTCCGCCTGCCAGAACAGCACGAGGCTGACGACGAGGACCACGGAGCCCACGGTGATGACGGGCCGGCGGCCCACCACGTCGGAGAGTCCGCCCGCGACGAGCAGCGCGCCGAGCATCGTGAACGCGTAGACGGCGAAGACCGACGTCGTCGCGACCGGGACGAGCCCGAGCCGCTCGGTCAGCTCCGGGTAGAAGGGGGAGGGAGCGCTCGCCGCGACCATGAGCAGGAACGTCCCGACGACGGCCAGACGCGAGCCCCGGCGTCGTGCCCCGGTGGTGAAGGACTGCATCTAGGCTCGCGCCTCGTGGAGCCGGCTGCCCCACCCGTAGACCTCGCCCACCGCTTCGACCCCGCTGACGCCGACGACCGTGCCCTCCTGCTCGTGCAGGACCACGAGCCCGTCGGTCTGCGCGACGCGCGTCCCGGGGTGTCCCGTGTACCCGACCCCCGATATCAGCCGACCGTGGATCATCGCCATGTACGCGCTGCGGGGCCGGTACGGGCCCGGGTCCTCGCCGCGGCCGAGGTCGTGCAGCACCGTCTGCGCGGCGTGCACCCCCTGCGCGGCGCTGTCCTCCCAGTGGTCGATGCGCCACGTCCCGAGGTGGTCGTCGTGATGCACGGCGGCGCCGCCCGCCGCGTACACGGCCCCGTGACCGGAGACACGGAGCCGGTCGTCGACGGCGACCCCGTCGCGCCAGGGTGATGGAGCCGCAGGCGTCGTGCCGAGCGCGACGACGACGAGGTCGACCTCCAGGTCGGTCCCGTCGTCGAGGGTCACGACCGTCGCGTCCGGTGTCGCGAGGACGCGACGGACGGTGCGGCCGAAGTACGTGGTCACCCGCGCCTCGTGGTCGGCGGCGACGCGCTCGGCGACCGGCCGTCCGAAGCCGGCCACGCCGGGGACCCTGCTGCGGGCGACGAGGCTGACCCGGTGCCCCAGCGCCTGCAGCGTCGAGGCGGTCTCGGACGCGATCAGCCCGCCCCCGTAGATCGCGACGCGCGCGGACTCCCCGCACGCCGCGATCGCCTCCCGGATGCGCACGGCGTCGTCGAGCGAGTGCAGCGTGAGCAGGCGGCCCGCCCGGACGGCGTGCTCCACCCCTGCGACGTCGGGGTCCAGGCCTCGGGGCCGGCTCCCGGTCGCGACGAGGAGCGCGTCGTAGGTGATCGTGGCCCCCGAGGCCAGGTGGACATCCTGCGTCGCGGGGTCGACCCGCTCGGCGGTGTCGGCGACGAGCTCTCCGTGAGGGGCAGGCAGCCGGATCAGCTCGGGGGCGGCCTGCCCGTAGGCGACGTTCTTGACGAGCATCCGCGAGTACGGGCTCTCGCCGGTCCGTCCGACGACGGTCGTCCGGACGTCGCCCCGACCGGCGAGGGCTCGGGCGGCGGCCGTACCGGCCGATCCTGCCCCGAGGATCACGACGTGGCGTGCGGTCATGGGGTGCGTTCTCCAGGTTCGGATAGGGGCGCCGCACCCGCGAGGGGCGGCGGCGAGCTGCGGGCTTCCGGGGAAGGGCGAGGTTGACGGGCGGGGTCCGCGGCACACGAGGGCGCCGCGGACCCCGCGTCCACGTCGCTACGCCATGTTGGCGGCGTACTTCGCCGGGTCCGAGTCGAAGGCCGGACCGCATCCGCCGCAGCAGAAGTAGTACCGCTCACCCTCGTGGTCCCGGTACAGACCGGCCGCCTCGGCCGCCTTCTTGCTGACGGGGCTGCCGACCATGACCGGGCAGGTGGTCATGTCGTCGCTCGCAGCGCCGAGCAGGTTCTCGGTGCCGTCGCCCGCCGCGGCGGGGTTGGACGCACCGGTGCTGCAACAGCTGGTCGCCTGAGGTTCGTTCGCCATCGTGGGTGGTTCCCTTCGTGCTTCTGTGGGTGGTGGTGTGAGTTCCGGGGGCGTCATGACCTGGCGACGCTCCGGAACCCGCGCAGGCGCAGGCTGTTGCCCACGACGAAGACGCTCGACAGCGCCATCGCAGCCCCTGCGAGCATGGGGTTGAGCATGCCGAGCGCCGCGACGGGGATGGCCGCGACGTTGTAGGCGAAGGCCCAGAACAGGTTGGTCTTGATCGTTCCGAGCGTCTTGCGGGACAAGCGGATCGCGTCGACCGCGCTACGCAGGTCGCCGCGCACCAGGGTGATGTCGGACGCCTCGATCGCGACGTCCGCACCGGTGCCCATGGCGAGGCCGAGGTCGGCCTGGGCGAGGGCCGGGGCGTCGTTGACGCCGTCGCCGATCATCGCGACGACCTTCCCCTCGGCCTGGAGCCGGGTGACGACGTCGACCTTGTCCTTGGGGAGCACTTCGGCGATGACCTCGTCGATGCCCACCTCCGCGGCGATCTGCCGGGCGACGGCCTCGTTGTCACCGGTGAGGAGCACGGGGGTCAGTCCGATCGCCTTGAGCTGTGCGATCGCCTCGGCGCTCGTCGGCTTGACCGTGTCGGCCACGACGAGGATGCCTCGTGCCCGGCCGTCCCAGCCCACCGCGACGACGGTCTTGCCCTCGCCCTCGGCGCGCGCCTTCGTGGCGGCCAGCTCGGGGCTCAGCTCCTGGGACCACTCGGCGAGCAGCGACTCGCGGCCCACCAGGACGGCGTGCCCGTCGACGACGCCCTGCACGCCCTTGCCCTCGATGTTCGCGAAGTCCTCGGGCGTGAGCAGTGCGCCGACCTCCTGCGTCGCCCCCTTGGCGATCGCCTGCGCGATCGGGTGCTCCGAGGCGTCCTCGAGCGCGCCGGCGAGTCGGAGCAGCTCCGTGCGGTCCGTGCCCGGCTCCACGACCACGTCGACGAGCGTCATCTTGCCGGTCGTGACGGTGCCGGTCTTGTCCAGCACGACGGTGTCGATCTTGCGGGTGGACTCGAGCACCTCCGGGCCCTTGATGAGCACGCCCATCTGCGCGCCGCGGCCGGTGCCGACCAGGAGCGCGGTGGGCGTCGCCAGCCCCAGTGCGCAGGGGCAGGCGATCACGAGGACGGCGACCGCTGCGGTGAAGGCCGCGCTCACGGGGAACCCCGCGCCCAACCAGCCCCCGAGGGCGGCGGCCGCGATCACGATCACGATCGGCACGAACACGCCCGAGATCCTGTCGGCCAGGCGCTGCACCTCGGCCTTGCCGGTCTGAGCGTCCTCGACGAGCCTGGCCATCTGCGCGAGCTGCGTGTCCGACCCGATCCGGGTCGCACGGACCACGAGCCGACCGCCCGCGTTCGTCGTGGCACCGGTGACGGTGTCTCCCGCGGAGACCTCGACCGGCACCGACTCCCCCGTGAGCATCGACTCGTCGACGGCGGACGTGCCCGTCACGACCACGCCGTCCGTGGCGATCTTCTCGCCCGGGCGGACGACGAATTCGTCACCGACCTGCAGGTCCTCGACGGGGATCTTCGTCTCGACGTCGCCGCGCAGGACCGAGACCTCCTTCGCGCCGAGCTCGAGCAGCGCGCGCAGCGCCGCACCGGCCTGCTTCTTGGAGCGCTTCTCGAAGTACCGGCCGGCGAGGATGAACATCGTGACCCCGGCACCCACCTCGAGGTAGATGTTCGCCGCACCGTCGGAGGGCGCCAGAGCGAACTCGAACGGGTGCGTCATGCCGGGGGTGCCCGCCGTGCCGAAGAACAGCGCGTACAGCGACCACAGGAACGCGGCGGACGTCCCCATGGAGATGAGCGTGTCCATCGTCGCGGTGCCGTGCTTGAGGTTCGCCCACGCCGCCTTGTGGAACGGCCACGCCGCCCACACGATCACGGGAGCGGCCAGCGCGAGCGAGGCCCACTGCCAGTAGGTGAACTGCCACGCCGGGACCATGGCCATCGCGATGACCGGAACGGTCAGCACGATCGCGCCGATCAGCCGGTTGCGCAGCGAGGTCAGCTCGGGGTCCTCACCCTCACCCCCGCCGTCCGACCCACCGTCCTTCTTCGCTCCCTTGGGCACGGGCAGCGCGGCGGTGTACCCGGTCTTCTCGACCTCGGCGATCAGCAGCGCCGGGTCGTACCCGTCCGGGACCGTCACCTTGGCCTTCTCGGTCGCGTAGTTCACGGTCGCGACCACGCCGTCGAGCTTGTTCAGCTTCTTCTCGATCCGCATGGCGCAGGAGGCGCAGGTCATGCCGCCGATCTCCAGCTCGACGCCCGTGATCACGCCCGGAGGCGCTGATGTGCTCATGTGCAGTTCCTTCTCTCGGCTGGTGGGAAAGGGCCCGACCTCTCGGTCAGTGCCCCTCCGGGTGCGTTCCGCCCTCGGGGTCCGTGGGGTCGGCGCCGGGAGCGGCGTCGAGCACGAGCTCGGCGGTGTGGACCTGGCCGTCGACCTGGAAGTCCAGGTACAGCAGGTAGCGGCCCGCGGTCGGGGCCTCGGCGGCGAAGGCGACGTCCGGCCCGGCCGTCTGACCGGCCTCCGGGTCCGCGCCGTCGGCGTGGATGTGCAGGTAGGCGAGGTCCCCGTCGCGCAGGGCGACGAGGTGGCCGAACGCTCCCAGGTACGGCTCCAGGGCCGTGACGGGCTCGCCGTCGCGGGTGACCGTGAACGTGAGGCCGCTCGAGGCGCCCGCCGCCAGCTCGCCGTCGACGGTCACGGTGTAGCCGTCGACCTGGGCGGTCCGGGTCGGTTGCTGCTCGACGGGCACGAAGCCCCCGGCCACCTGGACCGTGCGGGTCACCGTACGGGAGGACTCGCCCGCACCCGCGGGCGTGAAGTCCGCGAAGACGCGGTAGCTGCCCGCCGCGGCCCACTCCCAGGGGATCGACCAGGTGCCCGAGGTCTCGTCCAGCACGGGGTGGACGTGCCGGAACTGGCTGCCGTCCGTCCGGACGACGATCAGGTGCAGGTCCTTCTCGTGCGCGGTCGTGTACTGCGTCACCGGAGCGCCCGCGTGGTCCTGGACCTGGAAGCTCAGCTCCCCGGGCTCGCCGACCCCCGCGGGTGCGTCGACGGACGACAGGGCGAACCCGTCGACCCCGAGCGCGAGGCCCTTCACGCCGCTCGCAGCACCCCCCGCCGCTCCGGTGCTCGCCGCACCGTGTCCTTCTCCGTGCTCGTTCATCTCGCTCCCTTCGGTCCAGTCGGCGACGGTGCTCTCGGGCACGACGGCTCCGGCGACGCCGAACGCGCCGCCGAAGGCCACCACGAGCCCGAGGCCGTAGAGGGTCAGTCGTGCGCCCGTCCTCATGCGGACCGCACCGCCGAATAGCCGGCCTCCTCGACGGCGGCCAGGACCTGCGCGTCGTCGACGGGGCCCGTCACCACGAGCCGTCCCGTCTGCGCGCTGACCTGGATGTCCTCGACCCCGGCGACCTGTCCGACCTCCTCGCGGATCGACAGCTCGCAGTGCCCGCACGTCATGCCCGTCACCTGGTACTCGTTCGTGGCCATGGCGGAGCCTTCCTCTCGTGAGACTTGATACCCCCACCGGGTATCTCTCTCTCGAACATATACCCCAAGGGGGTATCGCGCAAGCATGGCCCCCTGCTCAGGGCGAGGGGCCAGGCGAGTCGCCCGAGTTTCCGACCAGGCGCGTCCACTCATACCCCTACGGGGTACGGACCTTCGAGGCGCCACAAAGCATGCCAACGGGTTCAGGCGGTCTTGACACCCATACCCCCCATGGGTATACCTTTTGCCGACGCCGGGCGTGCCGGCCGTCCCTCAGGAGGAGATCTCATGTCTACCCATCCACCACTGTCGCCGGCGAAGCGGTGGCTCGGCCTCGCGCTCATCGCCACGGCACAGTTCGTCGTCATCATGGACACCTCGATCATCGGCGTCGCCCTGCCGGACATCCAGAGAGACCTGGGCTTCACACCGGAGTCCCTGTCCTGGGTGTTCAACGCCTACGTGGTCGCCTTCGGTGGCCTGCTCCTGCTCGGAGGACGCCTCGCCGACGTCTTCGGTGCGCGCAAGATCTTCGTGCTCGGCTGGCTCGTGCTGATCGTCGGGTCGGTCCTCGCGGGAGCCGCGAGCACCATCGGGCTCGAGATCACCGGCCGCGCGATCCAGGGGGCTGGTTCGGCGATGATCGCACCCGCCGCGCTGACCCTGCTGATGATGCTCTTCGGCGGCACACGTGACCTTCCGAAGGCCTTCGCCGTCTACGGCGCGGCCGCACCGGTCGGAGGCAGCGCCGGAGTCTTCCTCGGCGGAGTCCTCACCGAGTACGCGAGCTGGCCCTGGGTCTTCTACGTCACCGTGCCGATCGCGGTCCTCGTGCTCGCGTTCACCGCGTCGACCCTCCCCCGCACCGAGAAGAAGGCGTCGGGGTCGATCGACATCGCGGGTGCGCTCACCGTGACGGCAGGGCTCGCAGCCGTCGTCTACGCCGTCGTCAACGCCCCGGAGGTCGGCTGGCTCACGCTGCCCACGCTCGGCGCCCTGGCCGCGGGCATCGTCCTGCTCGTGATCTTCTTCGTCATCCAGGCGCGCAGCCGCAACCCCCTGCTCCGTCTCGGTCTGCTGCGTGCACCCCTGCTCGGCGCCGCGAACGGTGCACAGCTCCTGCTGGGTGCTGCGTGGGTCTCGATGTGGTTCTTCCTGAACCTGTACCTGCAGCAGGTCCTCGGCGCGAGCGCCTTCGCCGCCGGCGCCGCGCTCCTGCCGATGACCGGGCTCGTCGTCCTCGTCATGCTCGCGCTGGCTCCCCGGCTCCAGGAGAGGTTCGGCGCGAAGTCCCTCATCGTGACGGGCCTCCTGCTGCTCGCGGCCGGGCTCGTCTGGCTCTCGTTCGTCCGGCCTGACGGCAGCTACGCCGTCGACGTCCTGCCCGCCTCACTCCTGGCCGCGCTCGGCATGTCCCTCGCGTTCGTCCCCTCGCTCGGCACGGCGATCAACGCCGCACCGGCGGCCGAGACGGGCGTCGCGTCGGGGCTCGTGAGCACGAGCTACCAGATCGGGTCCGCGCTCGGGCTCGCGGCGCTCACGGCCATCGTCTACGTCGTGTCCGGCACCGATCCTTCGCGGGTCGAGCTCACGCAGGGCTACTCGGCCGCGTTCGTCGGGGCGGGGATCCTCGCCCTCGTCGGAGCGATCGTGACCGCCGTCGCGATGTCGAGGCCCCGGGTGCCCGCCGCCGCGACGGACACGTCGATCGGCCGCTAGCCGCACGGAGCCCGGTCCCGACCGGCTCCCTCACCACCACCTCGAAGGGAAACACCCATGTCCACTCCCCGCCTGCTCATCGCCTACGACGGATCGCCCAACGCGCACAGCGCGATGCAGACCGTCGCCGGGCTCTTCCCCGGCGCCACCGCGGTCCTGCTCTACGCCCGTCAGCCCATGGAGGGGTTCGCGGCCCACCTCGAGGGCCACCCCGCGCTCGAGCAGCTGCAGGGCCTCGACGCCGCGGCGCTCGACGTGTCGGAGCGGATCGCCTCCGACGGCGCGCAGGTCGCCCGCGACCTCGGGCTGGTCGCCGAGCCCCACGTCTCCTCGACGATGGCCACGGCCGCCGAGGCCATCGTCGAGGCCGCAGAAGAGCTCGACGTCGACCTGATCGTGCTCGGCTCCCGCGGCCGACGTGGCCTCAGGGCGACCCTGCTCGGCAGCACCTCGGCCAGCGTCCTGCACCACGCCACCCGCCCGACCCTCGTGATCCCCTCGGACGCCGTGGCGCTGGCCCGCCGCACCAGCCGGGCCGCAGGCAGCCCGGCCGCATCGGACGGTCGGGTCCCGTCAGAGGTCCGTGTCGCGTCCGACGCCGGCTGACCGCTCCTCGGTGACCGCCCGGGTCCGCCAGGCGCTCCTGCCTGGCGGACCCGGCACCGGACCCACCGCCCCGTTCCGTTCCCCTCGACGTGAAGGAGACTGCTGTGCCCCGCCTTTCCCGCCTGACCCCGGAGACCACCGTGGGCGCCTCGAAGGACCTGCTCGCCGAGCTCGTGGACCGCCACGGCAGCGTGGGTGACATGGTCTCGACGATGGCGCACTCCCCGGCCGTGCTCGGTGGATACCTGCAGCTCAGCCGTGCCATGAGGCGCGCCAAGCTGGACCGCAGGACCAGCGAGCTCGTCTCGATCGCCGTCCAGGCGCAGCAGGGCTGCGGCCTGTGCCTCGCGTCGCACGTCGGGGCCGCTCGGGCCCTCGGAGCCGGAGAGGACGAGATCGCGCTGGCCCACGACGGCTGGTCCGCCGATCCCGCGGTCGCCGCGATCGTCGCCTTCGGCGTCCAGGTCTACCGCGACCCGACGTCGATCACCGACGAGCAGGTCGACACCCTCCGGCACCACGGCTACAGCGACCGCGAGATCGTCGACGTCGTCGGCGTCGTCGCGCTCAACCTCCTCACCGGGGCGTTCAACCTCGTCGCCGGGCTCACGCCCGGTGCGCCCTCGGTGCGGCGCAAGGCCTGATCTCCCGGGGACGTCCCGGCCGCGTCCCGTGCGGGCTCTCGTCCGGTCCGACGACCCGTCGAGCGGCTCCGTCACCGCCGCCCCGGGACGTCCCCCGACCACCCGGCCGCCTGCCGGGTCCGGCCCGCGACGAACGCGACCGTGAGCCCGACGACGAGCGCCGTCGTGTGCCCGACCGCGGTGAAGTTCCGCACGACGAGGCCCGGCCCCACCCAGTAGACGACGACGAACGCGACCCACCACCAGCGCCAGCGCCTCGGCACGACGACGCTCAGGAAGCCCATGACGGTCGCCATGACGTAGCTGACGCCGACGTCGTCGACGGTCGCGACGCTCGGGTTCACGAAGCCGTGGAAGATCCCGGTCGTCAGGACCATGGCCGTGAACACCGTCGCGCCGACGTGCCCCATGAACCCCACCGCGAGCGACGCGAGCCGCCCGACGAAGCGCTGCGCGTAGGCCAGGACCACGAGGAGCTGGAGCACCAGGAGCACCTCGCTCGGCGAGGAGATGACGAAGGCGCTCGCGAGCAGCACCGAGATCGGGCGGTCGCGCAGGTTTGCGAGGTTGGTGCTCGTGTCCTCGTACACCTGGTCCCGCGTGCCCTCGGGCAGCATCCACAGCACGATCGCGACGAGCAGCACCACGGAGCAGTAGACGATCGCGAGGTCGGCCCGCCGGACCGTTCGCCACAGGTCGGCCAGGGCGTGATGCAGGAGGTGAGCGGGTGTCGCGCCGCCCGTGGGGCCGTCCGTCATGCCGTCACGCTACGCCGGGACGCGGCCGCGAGCGCCCGGAAGCCGGCCCTGTCCCCTGGCCGGCCGTTCCCCTACGGTGGGGGCATGAGCGTACGGATCGGTCGACTCGTCCTGACGTCCCGCGACCTCGACGCCTCGGCGGCGTTCTACGCGGACGCCTTCGGGTTCCGCACGCTGCACGACGCGAGCCCTGACGGCTTCCGGCTGCTGCACGTGGGCCCGGGCGACGTCCCCGACCCGGGGCTGTGGCTCTTCGGTGTCGAGGACGGGACGTCTCCTGGCGGGTCCGACGGCGCCCCCGCCCTCGTCCTGTACGTCGACGACCTGGGTGGCACGGTCGCGCGGCTCGCGGTCCTGGGCGTCACGCCTCACGTCCCCGTGACGACCGACGCGACGAGCGGGCAGTCCTTCGCGCACGTGCTCGACCCGGACGGTCACGAGCTGGTCCTCGTCGAGGGGGTCACGCCGCAGGGTGGGTCGTCGTCGGGCGCGCGGTCCTGAAGGGCTCGCGTTCCTGAGGGGTCCGCGTTCCTGAAGGGGGTCGCGGGGGCCCCACGCCTCCTTTCACGGCCTCCGCGGTGGTTCCTCGGCGCGTCCCGACGCCGGACTGGACTTCCTGTGGGTCTTGGCTATGGTGGCCGGTTCACCTGCAGGCTGGAAGGAGGTGAGCCACATGGCCAAGAACGACAAGAAGCAGCCGTCGCTTTCCCTGAAGGACAAGCGCGCACAGAAGCGCGAGAAGGCAGCCGAGACCACCGCGAAGGTGCGCAAGCGATAGACCCTGCGCAGCGGGCGGGTCGTCGTCACGTGCATGGGCGGCGACCCGCCTCCGCAGCACCTCCCCAGAATTCTCGTGGGAGATACGGGTGCCCGGGCGTACGATCGACGGTGAGCTGTGCCGTGGGACGAGCCCCGGCCACTGATCGGGAGCGCATCTTTCATGCAGCGAGGAAGCGGGGCGGCCGTCCTGGCCTGCTCGGGCGCGGGCCGCAGGCCCGCCCAGCACGCCTGACGCCCGACGGCGCCACCCACCGGTGAACCTTCGAGGCTCACCGGACGATCGGCGTACCTCGGCGGGTCCCCTCCCCGGTGGGTCCTCGCGACCACCGGCGTACCCCGACGTGCCGTCCTCCGCCCCCGCCCGACCTGTCGGTCCTGGGCCGCTGCGGGCGGGACGGCCCCCTCCTGCACGAGAGCCGTAGAACCATGATCCCCCTGACCGAGAAGCAGATCCGCGCGTCCTTCGTGAACGCCTCGCGCCGCGAGTCCTCGCAGCTGACCCTCCCGTCCGACCTCGCGGACCTCCGCTGGGACCGCCTCGACTACCTGGGCTGGGTCGACCGCAAGGCGCCGCTGCGCGCCTACGCGGTCGTGCCTGTCGACGACACGCTGGTCGGGCTCGCGCTGCGCGCCCCCGAGGGTGCGGCGTCGCGCCGCCGCGCGGTGTGCGCGTGGTGCGAGGACGTCGTCGCGACCGACGACGTGTCGCTGTACGTCGTGCGCCGGGCCGGTGCGGCCGGGCGCAACGGCGACACGATCGGCACCCTGATCTGCACGACGTTCGAGTGCTCGAAGAACGTCCGCCGCAAGCCGACCGTCGTCGAAGCAGGTCAGGACCCCGCGGGCCTGGTCGAGCGTCGCATCGAGGGTCTGCGCGAGCGGTCCGCGAAGTTCGCGCGCGAGGTCCTGCGCGAGGTCTGACCCGGGTGCGCACCCTGGGGCGCGCGGGGCGTGGCGGTGCCGGTCCTGGCACCGCCACGCCTCGCGGAGCCCTCGGAGCGAGCCGTCAGGCCGTCCGGGCGCTGGGCGCCGTGCGCTCCAACAGGTCCGTCGCGCTGTCGACGTCGGTCACGACGACGTTGACCAGCCCGCAGGCGAGGGCGGTGAACAGCGCGTCGCGCTTCTCGGGGCCACCGGCCATGGCGACCCGGACGTCGATCGAGCGCAGCTCGTCGAGCGTCAGGCTCACGACACGTTCGTCCACCTCACCGTGGACCGTGTTGCCGTCGGCGTCGAAGAAGCGTGCCGAGACGTCGCCGACGGCTCCGAGGTCGCGCAGCGCCTCGAACTCGCTCTCGGTGATCCATCTCCGCAGGGCCTGGGCAGCACGCTGGTTACCGCCGATCCCGACGACCAGGACGTCGGCTGCGGCCGCGGCCTCGAGCACCGCTCTGGTGTCGGGGTCCTCGCGGACGGCTGCTGCGGCGTCGGGGCCGGCCGCGATGAGCGGGGCGGGCAGGTGGAAGGGGGTGCCGCCGGTGACGTGCGCGAGCGAGGTGACGAGCTCGTGGGGGTCGGCGCCGTTGGCGCGGCCGGCTCGGCTGCCCGCGAGAGGGAGGATCTCGAGCTCGGGCAGCTCGAGCGGCCGGAGCTGCGCGATGCTCGCTGCGACCGAGCGGCTGAGCCCGACGGCGACGCGTCGGGCGCGCGGCAGCACCGCGCCGAGGGCGTCGGCGCCCGAGAGCGCGAGCGAGGCGGCGGCGCGGTCGTCGTCGGACCTCCCCGACGGGCTGACCCAGGCGCTCTGGAGCCCGAAGCGCTCGACGAGCGCTTCCTCCAGGTCGGCGAAGGGCCGTTCGTCGCTGTGGACCGTGATCTCGACGATCCCGCGGCGCCGGGCGTCGGCGAGCATGCGCGTGACCTTGATCCGGGACACGTCGAGCATCGACGCGATCTCCGCGTGCGTGAGCCCGTGCTCGTAGTAGAGGCGCGCGACGCGTCCGATCATCTGGTGATCATCCGTTCGCATCCACGCACCTCCGTTCGCCGGGTGCCCTCAGGCTATCTCACCTGCGACGACACCCGTCGGCAGGCACCTCCTGCCGGGTCGGCACGCCCGACCGGTCTTGACACGACGCGAAGTTGGCTCACAATGGTTGAACCACCGTTCGTTCACATGAACAAATGTACATGACTCAAGGAGGAGTCGCATGTCCAGTGTCGAAGCACCAGCCGGCGGAGCGTTCGCCCGCTTCCTCACCTCTCAAGGGATCTCCCGACCGCTCGCCTGGGGGTTCGTCGCCCTCATGCTCTTCATGGTCGGCGACGGGATCGAGCTCAGCTTCCTGTCCAACTATCTGACCGAGGGCGGATTCAGCGCCGGACAGGTCGCGGGCCTCTTCAGCGCCTACGGCATCGTCGTCGCCGTCTCCGCCTGGCTCGCAGGAGCCCTCGCCGAAGCGTGGGGCCCCCGCCGCGTCATGCTGCTCGGGGCAGCCGTCTGGATCGTGTTCGAGGTCGTCTTCCTCGCGTTCGGCGTCATGCCCGGCAACTACCCCGTGATGGTCTTCGCGTACGCCGTCCGCGCCATCGGCTACCCCTTCTTCGCGTACGGCTTCCTCGTCTGGGTCACCATGGAGACCCCCAACGCCGTCATGGGCAAGGCCGTCGGCTGGTACTGGTTCTTCAACGCGATGGGCCTCGGTGTCATCAGCGGGTACTTCGTCGCAGGCGCCATCGACCCCCTGGGGTCGCTCGGGACGCTCTGGTCGGCGCTCGCCTTCGTCGTCGTCGCCACCGTGATGGTCGCGCTGCTCGTCCGCACCCGCTCGGGAGCCCACAAGATCAGCCGCGAGGAGACGGTCAAGGGCCTCGTCCGGAGCATCACGATCATGCGGGACCGCCCGAAGGTCGCGGTGGGCGGCGCCGTCCGCCTCATCAACACCATCTCCTACTACTCGTTCGCGGTGTTCCTGGGCGTCTACATGGTCGGCACCGTCGGCTTCACCCAGGCGCAGTGGTCCTCGATCTGGGGAACCATGCTGCTCGCCAACGTGGCCGCCAACCTCGTCTCCGGATACGCGTCGGACAGGTTCGGCCGCATCAACGTCATCGCCTGGGGCGGTGGTCTCGCGACCGCCATCACGGTGCTCGGCTTCTACTACGTGCCGCAGGGCCTGGGTGCGAACTTCCCGGTGATCATGGCGCTCGGCATCGTCTACGGGCTGGCGCTCGGCATGTACGTCCCGCTGTCCGCCGTGGTGCCGCTCCTCGCGCCCCAGAACAAGGCGGCCGCCGTCGCGGTCCTGAACCTCGGCGCAGGGCTGTCGAACTTCGTCGGGCCTGCGGTCGCCGCCCTCGTGGTCCCGCTGGGCGTCGCTCCTGTCGTCTGGATCCTCGCGGGCTTCTACGTCGTCGGCCTGTTCCTGACGTTCCTGCTGCGCGAACCCGGCATCGAGGCTGCGGACCACCTCCCAGGGGCCTCCGACGGCGCGACCCTCGGAGCGAGCGCGGACGACGACCCCCGGACCACCACCTCGGGCCCCGGGACCACCGCGGTCGACAGCACGGTCGTGGGTCGTTGAGCCCGCGCCGCGACCCCCGAAGGGAAGATGATCGGGCATGACTCGTACGCCTGCCGTCCTCGGCATCGACGCCGGGACCACCTCCGTCAAGTCCGTCGTCCTCTCGCTCGACGGGGAGGTGCTGGGATCCTCGCGGTCCACCGTCCGCATCCGTCGCCCCCGCCCCGACCGGGCCGAGCAGGACATGGACGAGGTCTGGTCTGCCGTCGCCGCCACGATCTGCGCCGCGTGCGACGAGGCGGGTGACGTCGAGCTCATCGGAGCAGCCGTGACCGGGCAGGGTGACGGCGCGTGGCTCGTCGACGAGGACGGCAGGCCCGTCGGCCCCGCTCTGCTCTGGCTCGACGGACGCGCCGCGCCTCGGGTCGCCGCGTGGGGGCGCGACGGCCGCGGCGCGCTCGTCCGGGAGATCACGGGGTCTGCGCTGTTCCCCGGCGCCCTGCCCGTCCTCCTCGAAGAGCTGGAGGAGAACGACCCCGGGCTCGTGCGCTCAGCCGCGACCCACCTCAACTGCAAGGACTGGATCCGTTTCCGGCTCACGGGCCGGCGGGCGACCGACCCGTCCGAGGCCTCACGCACGTACCTCGACGTGGCGCAGGGCACGTACTCGCCCAGACTCCTGGCCGGGCTCGGCCACGAACGGTTCGAGCGACTGCTGCCGCCGCTGCTCCCCCCGGGAACCGTCGCCGGGCACGTCACCGCGGCCGCCGCGCGGGAGACCGGGCTACCGGTCGGCCTGCCCGTCGCCACGGGCATGGTCGACACCCCCGCCGGTGGCGTCGGGCTCGGGGTCATCGACCCCGGGCAGGTCTACGCGATCCTCGGCACCACGGCGTTCGTGGGTGCCGTCCAGGACGGTCCGCGTGCTCCGGCCGACCTGCCCGTCATCACGGTCGCGCTCGGCGAGTCGGACCACGTCGTCGAGTGCCTCGCCCCCATGAACGGGACCCCGAACCTCGACTGGGCCCGGCAGGTCACCGGGCTCGACTCGCTCGACTGGGAGGACGTCGCACGGATCGTGCGGGCCGAACCCGCCGGCGCAGGCGGCGTCCTCTACCTCCCCTACGCCGGGGTCAGCGGCGAACGTGCCCCGTTCGTCGACACCGACGCGTCGGCCGCGTGGCTCAACCTCTCGGTCCGCACGACACCCGGCCAGCTGCTTCGCGCGGTCTACGAGGGGATCGCCCTCTCGCTGCGGGAGTGCATGGACCTCCTCGGCGTCGACCACGACGCCACCGTGCGCCTGTGCGGCGGCGGCGCCCAGTCCTCGCTCGTGTGCGAGATCGTCGCCGACGTCACGGGTCGTCCCGTCGAGCGCTCCACCGTCGCCGAGCTGGGCGTGCGAGGCGTGGCCGCCCTCGTCCTCGTCGCGACCGGTCGCGCCCCGGACCTGCGCGCCGCGACCGGACGGCTGGGCACCGACACGCACCGGTTCGAGCCGGACCCTCGTCTCCGCACGCTGCACGACGCTCAGGCCACGGTGTTCACCGCGGTCCGTGAGGCGAACCGTCACCACTGGGCCTCGCTGCGCGACCTGCGCCAGGCCTCCCACCAGATCGACCAGGAAGCGACCCGGCGGGAACGACCCGCGCACACGGTCGTCGCCCGCCCGCCGTCGGGCACCTCCCGCACGACGGCGAACCACGACAAGGAGCTCCCATGACCGCCCCGACCACCCCGCACCTGCTCGTGACAGCGCCCTTCGACGCCGCTCGTGCCGAGTCGCTCGGCGAGCACTTCGCCGTCGACGTCGTCCAGCCGTCGCTCGACGGCGGCTCGCTCGCCGAGCGCGGCATCGACGACCTGCTCGCGACCGCGACCGTGATCGTCGCCGAGCTCGACGTCGTCGACACGGCGACGCTCGACAAGGCACCGGGGCTGCGGGTCGTCGTCTCGTGCCGCGCCAACCCGGTCAACGTCGACGTCGCCGCGTGCACGGAACGCGGCATCGCCGTTCTCACGACACCCGCACGCAACGCCGAGGTCACGGCAGACCTCGCCTTCACCCTGATGCTCATGACCGTCCGGCACGCGGGCGAGGCCGAGCGCTGGCTGCGCAGCGGCGCGTGGTCGCCCGACGACGTCTTCGAGCCCTACTCCCGGTTCCGCGGCATCCAGCTCGCGGGCCGGACCCTCGGCATCCTCGGGGGCGGGGCGATCGGCCGTCGCGTCCTGCGCCGCGCCCGCGCGTTCGGCATGGACGTCCTCGTCTACGACCCGTTCCTCGCCGCCGACGCGTTCGGGGACGAGGCCACGGTCACCACGCTCGACGAGGTCCTGTCCCGGTCCGACGTCGTGACCGTCCACGTGCCCCTCGCCGAGAGCACGATCGGGCTCCTCGGAGACCGCGAGCTGCGCCTCATGCGCCCCGACGCGTACCTCGTCAACGCAGGTCGCGCTGCGGTCGTCGAGGAGGACGCGCTCGTCGCCGCCCTGCAGGAGGGACGCCTCGCGGGCGCCGGGCTCGACGTCTTCTGGACCGAGCCGGTCCCGGCGGACCACCCCCTCCTGGCGCTCGACAGCGTGACGCTCACGCCGCACATCGGGGGCGCGTCCGACGACGTCGTCGCCGAGCACTCGCGCATCGCCGCCGACGGCCTGCTGACGTGGCTCGACGGCGGGCGTCCCGCGACGATCGCCAACCCCGACGTCCTCGCCGCCACCGCCCGCGCCTGACCCTGCACCCGCGTCGGGCACGCAGTCACCGACGCACGACGGAAGGAACCACCATGACCACGCTCGACGACCTCGTCCTGGAGCTGTGCGACGTCGGACACGACGCCGTCGACAAGGGCCTCGTCCTGGCCAGCGGAGGCAACCTCTCCGCGCGCCTCCCGGGGGGCGACGTGTTCGCCGTGACGGGCTCGGGGACGTTCCTCGACAGGCTCACCCCCGCCGACTTCACCGTCATGACGCTCGACGGCGAGGTCGTCGGCGGCTCGCCCCGGCCCTCGTCGGAGTGGAAGCTGCACCAGCGCACCTATCTGGCGCGCCCCGACGCGGGCTCCGTGATCCACGTCCACCCGCAGTACGCGGTGCTGCTCGACGCGCTGGGGCACGAGATCCGCCTGTTCACGCTCGACCACGCGTACTACGTGAAGTCGGTCGGCCGCACGCCCTACTTCCCGAACGGCTCGGACGAGCTCGCCGACAGCGCGGCGGCCGAGGCCGCGACGCACGACTGCGTGATCCAGGGCTTCCACGGCTGCTCGGCCGTCGGCCCCGACATCGCCATGGCCTACCGCCGCGCCCTCAACCTCGAGCAGGCCGCCGAGGCGACGTTCCGCGCGTTGCAGCTCGGCGACACCACGACGTCCTTCCCCCAGGAGCACTGGGCGACGCTGCACCACGCGTGACCCGCTCCCACCACCTCACCCTGGAGACCGCATGACGCTCGCACGGACCGGCACGACCCCCGACACGCACCCCGCGGACGACTACACCGCTCCCTTCCCGGCCAGAGCCGTGGTCTGGAACGGTCCCGGCAAGGGCCTGAGCATCGAGGACGTCGTGCTCGACCCACCCGGCCCGGGCGAGGTCGCGGTACGGATGCTCGCGAGCGGCGTGTGCCACTCGGACCTGCACATCCTCGACGACGACTGGGACCTGCCGAGCCCGCTCGTCATGGGCCACGAGGGCGCCGGCATCGTCGTGGCCCTCGGCCCGGGGGTCGGTCGACACCCGGAGGACCCCCGCGTGGGGGACCGCGTGGTCCTGGCGTGGACCGCCCCGTGCGGCCGCTGCGCCCGGTGCGCCGACGGTGACGGGCACCTGTGCGCGGCGCCGGTCGGGGGCGACCACCGCACGTCCCCGGACCAGGTCCGGGTCCGCCGCACCGACGGCACCCCGCTCGGCATCCACTGCGGGATCGGGACCATGTCGACGCACCAGGTCGTGGCGGCCGAGGCCGCGGTCCGCGTCGATCCCCGGTTGCCCGCGACCCAGGCGTCGCTCGTCGGGTGCGCCATCACCACCGGCGTCGGCGCCGCGCTGTGGACGGCCGGCGTCGAGCCCGGGGACGAGGTCGTCGTGATCGGGCTCGGCGGGGTCGGCCTCTCCGCCGTCATGGGCGCGGCGCTCGCCGGGGCGTCGCGCGTGATCGGCGTCGACCGCGAGCAGGCGAAGCTCGACCTCGCTCTCCGGGTCGGGGCCACGCACGGCGTCCTGGCGACGGACGACGCGCAGACGACCGCCGCCGTCCGGGAGCTGTGCGACGACGGCCCGGACCACGTGATCGAGGCCATCGGTCTGACGTCCACGATCGAGCTCGCGACGCGCCTCGTCCGGCCGGGAGGCACGACCACGCTGGTCGGCCTCACCCGGGCCGGCGCGACCGCGGCGCTCGACACCTACCAGTTCGTCTTCTCGGGAGCGCGCATCGTGGCCTCGATCTACGGTTCGGCCGTCCCGTCCACGGCGTTCCCGCGCCTCGTGCGCCACGCGATCGAGGGGCAGCTGCCCATCGACGCGATCGTCAGCCAGGAGATCGCGCTCGACGACGTCGCGGCAGCGTTCGACGCGATGCGCCGCCGCGAGGGGGCACGTCAGGTGATCGTCTTCGGCTGACCGCCTCGCCGTGCCCTGTCGGGGCGCCCGCACCGGCAGGGCACGGCTACGCTCCACGTCATGCTGAGCCTCGAGAACGCCACGTACCTGGTGCACGACCTGGACGACGCCATCGCCTTCTTCACGGACGCGCTCGGTTTCACGCTCCGCCAGGACGAGACGTTCGAGGGCGGGTGGCGGCGCGTCGTCGTGAGTCCGGGTGGCGACGACGTCCCGGGCACCGGGCTCGTCCTCGCCCTGGCGACCTCCGACGACGCGCGCGCCCGCGTGGGCCGACCGGTGGGCGGCGAGGTGGCCTTCTTCCTGCGCACGGACGACTTCGCGGCCCAGCACGCCCGCATGCTCGCGCACGGCGTGACGTTCCGGGAGGAGCCGCGGCACGAGCCCTACGGCACGGTCGCGGTCTTCGAGGACCTGTACGGCGCGCCGTGGGACCTGATCCAGCCGCCGAGCGCCTGAGACCCCGGGCGCGCCGACCCGCGGCGGACCCGGGGTCCGCGGCGGAGGTACGGGCACGGCAGTAGCGTCGGACACGTGAGCAACCCACCGCGCCTTCGCCCGTTCTCGCAGGTCGACGTCTTCACGACGACCCCCTACCGGGGCAACCCGGTCGCGGTGGTGCGCGACGCCGTCGGGCTGGGGGACGAGCAGATGGCCGCGTTCGCGCGCTGGACCAACCTGTCCGAGACGACGTTCCTCCTCCCGCCCTCCCCCGAGGGCGCGGCCGCCGGGGCCGACTACCGCCTGCGCATCTTCACACCCGCGGGCGAGCTCCCGTTCGCCGGGCACCCGACGCTCGGCTCGTGCCACGCGTGGCTCGCCGCGGGCGGCACTCCGCGCGAGCCCGGGGTCGTGGTCCAGGAGTGCGGGATCGGTCTGGTCCCGCTGCGCCGTTCCCCCACGGACGCCGTGCCGGCCCTGCCCGACGGCGCAGCCTCCCCGGGCGGCAGGCTCGCCTTCGTGGCCCCCGACCTCCTGACGGACGAGCCCGTCGACCTGTCGACGCTGGCCGCGATCACGCGCGCGCTCGGGCTCGACGCGCACGACGTGGTCGACCACCGCTTCCTCGACAACGGGCCGGGCTGGCGCGTGCTCCTGCTCGGCTCGGCCGAGAAGGTCCTCGCGCTCGACCCCGACTTCACGGGGCTGGGCGACCTGGCGATCGGCGTCGTCGGACCGTACACCGCGCTCGGGGACGGGAGCTACGACGGCCCCGACGGGGCCGCGGTCGAGGTACGCGGCTACGCGCTCGACATGGGCATCCCCGAGGACCCCGTGACAGGCAGCCTCAACGCCGTCGTCGCGCAGTGGCTCCAGCCCGACGGCCTGGTGCCCGCCGAGTACGTCGCGAGCCAGGGCACGGCGCTCGGGCGGGCCGGGCGCGTCCACGTGCGCCGCGTCGGCGACGACGACGGTCGCCCGGACACCGTGTGGGTCGGCGGCGACGCCGTGACCTGCATCGACGGGACCGTGCTGCTCTGACCCGTGCACCCGCCGAGGCACGGCGGGGCCGCACCGCCGGACTCGGGCGTCCCGCCCACAGAAACCCGGTGAGGACGCAGCCGCACGCGGCATAGAGTTCACCGAATGTCAGGAAACCTTGCAGTCGGTCGCGCCCGCTGGTCGTTGATGGCGCTCTTCGCGCTCTTCGGCATCGTGGGCACGAGCTGGATGACGCGACTGCCCTCGATCCGCGAGGCGCTCGGGGTCTCCTCGGCACAGCTCGGCCTGATCCTCATCGTCGGCGCCGTCGGAGCACTGTTCGCCGTCATGTCCACGGGTGCGGTCGTCGCCCGGTTCGGGAGCCGCCGGACCCTCGTCGCGGCCACCGTCGTCAACCTCGTCGCGCTGCTGCTCGTCGCGTGGGGCACGGCGACCGGGAGCGTCGGCATCTTCGCGGTCGGTGCGTTCACCAACGGCGTCAGCGGCGCCCTGATGAACGTGCCGATCAACCTCAACGGGGCCATGGTCGAGCAGCGCGTCGGCCGCGCGATCCTCCCCCACTTCCACGCGGCCTTCTCGATCGGCGCCGGCGCCGGTGCGCTCGTCGGTGCCGCCTTCTCCTGGGCGCAGATCCACATCGCGGTCCAGCTCGTCGTCATCACGACCCTCGTCGCGATCGCCCGCGCCTTCCTCATCGGCCCGGCGACCGTGTTCGCCCCCGACCGGCAGGCCCCCGACGGCGCGGACGAGGCGACCCCGCGCCCGACCAGGCGTCGTGGTGCCGGGCTGCGCAACGCCCTATCGGCGTGGCGCGAGCCGCGCACCCTGCTCATCGGCCTGGTACTGCTCGCCGCGTCCCTATCCGAGGGATCGGCCGGCAACTGGCTCTCGATCTCGATGGTCGACGGCTTCGCCGTGCGCGAGGCCGTCGGCGCCATGGCCTACGGCACGTTCGTCGCGGCCATGACCGTCTTCCGCTTCGCCGGGACCGGACTCATCGACCGGTTCGGTCGCGTCACGATCCTGCGGGCCTCCGGGATCTCTGCCCTCGTCGGGCTGCTCCTGTTCGGCCTGGCCCCCGGGCTCCCGCTCGCCTGGTTCGGCATCGTGCTGTGGGGCTGCGGGGCCGCGCTCGCCAACCCCATCGCGATCGCCGCCGCGTCGGACGACCCCCTGCGGGCCCCGGGACGCGTGTCGGTCGTGACGTCCTTCATCTCGTTCGGCCAGCTCACGGCACCGCCGCTCCTGGGCCTGCTCGCCGACTCGATCGGCGGGCGGCACGCGCTGCTCACCATCACGGTGGCCACCGTCCTGAGCATCGTGCTCGCGGGCTGGGTCAAGCCGCTGCCGCAACCGAGCAGGAGCATGATGGCCGACCGGGTGTGACCTTCGCCCGCAGGACCGGACCCGGGCCGCCCGGTGCCCGAAACCGCCGTTTCGCGCCGATCTCGGCGCCGTATCGCTTGGTATCTTGGGGGGTCAACCGGGGGGTCGTCGGGGGTCGTCGTGAAAGAGGTTCGGCAGCATGATCCGCATCGGTGTCGTCGATGACGAGTCAGCGAGCAGAGACGTCGTGCTCGGTCACCTCGACCGCTTCCAGGTCGAGAACGGCGTGACGTTCGACGTCCGTACCTTCACCGACGGACGTGAGCTCGTCACCGGCTACCGCCCCGACTTCGACATCCTCTTCCTCGACGTCCAGATGAACGACCTCGACGGCCTCGACACCGCACGGCAGATCCGCACGCTCGACTCGCGGGTCGTCATCGTCTTCGTCACGAACATGGCGCAGTACGCGATCCACGGCTACGAGGTCGACGCGCTGAGCTACCTCCTCAAGCCCGTCCCCTGGTTCGCGTTCTCCCAGGAGCTGCGCCGCAGCATCGACCGTGTCCGGCGCAGCGGCACCGACTCGCTCATGCTCACCGTGAACGGTGCGCTCGCCCGGGTGGACCTCCTCGACGTCGTCTACATCGAGAGCATCAAGCACCGGGTCGTCGTCCACGCCGTCGACCGGACCTACGCGTTCACCGGCACCCTCAAGGCCTTCGAGACCGACCTCGCCGACAAGGGCTTCTTCCGCAGCAACAGCTGCTACCTCGTGAACATGCGCCACGTCCTGGCGGTCGACCAGAGCACGTGCGTCATGCTCGGCGGCGACGAGCTCCAGATCAGCCGACCGCGCAAGCGCGCCTTCCTCGACGCGCTCGCCGACCACGTCGGCGGACGCGTCGCGTGATCCAGGACGTTCTCTCCGCCACCGCGGAGGTCCCCACCGACATCCCCCGCGGCTTCACGGCCTTCGCCGAGTGGTCCGCGTGCCTCGTGTACATCCTGCTGCTGCGCAAGAGGTTCACGCCGCCCGTCCTCGCCCTCCTGCTCGGGCTGGGGCTCGGGCTCCTGTGGGCAGTCCAGTCCTTCGCGGACGAGCTGCCGATCCCCCTGTGGACGTTCGGCATGGCGCTGGCGGTCACCGCGATGTACAGCGTGGTCATGATCTGTGCCGACGTGTCGACGCGCGAGGCAGGCTACTTCACGGCACGGGCCTTCGTGCTCGCCGAGCTCGTCGCCTCGCTCCACTGGCAGCTCTACAGCTACGCCGTCGACCAGGGGTTCACGGGCGCAGGGGTCCAGGCGGGCCTGCTCGTCCTGGTCTACGGCACGGCGTTCACCGGGGCCTACCTCATCGAGCGGCGCCACTTCCCGCCCGACCAGCAGCTCGAGGTCGACCGGCGCGGCCTGCTGAGCGCGTCCGCGATCGCCGTCGTCACGTTCCTCATGAGCAACGTGAGCTTCGTCAGCTCGAACACCCCGTTCAGCGCGCAGTTCGGTCCCGAGATCTTCTACATCCGCACGCTCGTGGACCTCGCCGGGTACGTCGCCCTCTACGCCCAGCAGGGCCAGCGGCTCGAGCTCCAGCGTGCGGTCGAGGTCGAGGCGATGAACCGGATGCTGCGCTCGCAGCACGAGCAGTACCTGCAGTCCAAGCGGAACATCGACATCGTGCACCGCAAGTACCACGACCTCAAGCACTTCGTCACCGCGATCCGGACCGAGAGCGACCCAGCGGCCAAGGCGACGTACCTCGACCAGCTCGAGGAGAGCATCCAGGGATACGGGTCCCAGGTCGAGACGGGGAACCCCGTGCTCGACACCATCCTCACGTCGAAGACGTCGCAGTGCGCAGAGCTCGGGATCACCCTGACGTGCGTGGTCGACGGTGCAGCCCTGTCCTTCATGGACGCCATGGGCCTGAGCGCGCTCTTCGGCAACGCGCTCGACAACGCGATCGAGAGCACGGCCGCCCTGCCCGACCCGGAGAACCGGCTCGTGCGCGTCGCGGTCTACACGCAGAGCTCGCTCGTCATGGTCCGCTTCGAGAACTACCACGTGGGCGACCTCGACTTCGACGACGGGATCCCGCGGACGACCAAGCGCGACGCCCTCAACCACGGGTACGGCCTGCGGAACATGCGTCAGGTCGTCGAGGGCTACGGCGGGTCGCTCACCGTGCGCACCGAGTCCGACTGGTTCGTGGTGCGGGCACTGATCCCGGTCCCCGAGGGAAGCCGGTCCCGACCCCAGCGGCGACGGCTCGAGATCCTGGGGCCGCCGGACTCGTCAGGACACTGAGGCATCCGGGGACCCGCCGGGACAGCCACGCTGCGCACTCCCTCGGCGCGCGACGTCCTACCTCGCGACCACCAGGCTCAGTTGAAGCCGATGACGCGTTGTGCGGCTTTGTAGGCCAGGACGGACAGGTGGCGTCCGGGTCTGCCGGGGAGGTTGGAGATCTGGTGCAGGGTGGTGCGGCGTAGTCGGCGGTACAGGGCGGGGTCGTAGGCGCGGGCG
>NZ_JOFV01000021.1 GCF_000718325.1 Oerskovia turbata | reverse complement strand
GCTACGCCTCAGAAGCCGAACGACGAGCCGCCCTGGCAGCATGGATCCACGAGTACAACCACCACCGACCCCACACCGCCTGCGGGAACAAGCCACCAGCCACCCGATTGACCAACCTGTCAGGTCAGTACACCTAGCCCTCTCCCAGACACTTGCCACCCGCGCGGACGACATCCGCGCCGTGTGGCTCGAGGCTGCCGCACGCGAGCTCCACGGTCGCACCTCACGAGGTGAGCTCGAGCGCGAGCAGGCCGAGATCTTCGACGCCCTGGTCGACGGACTTCGGGCTGGTGGCACCGTCGTGACGGACGCGGCGTTCGACCAGCTCCGCGGCATCCTCGCCGACGTCTCGGCGGTGCGCGCCCGGCTCGGGTTCACGCCGCGCGAGACCGCGATCGGCCTGTTCGCCCTCAAGGACGGCCTGTACCCCCTGGCCTCCCCCGACACCGACATCGTGCCGCTGCTGCAGCTCGTCGACCAGCTCGGTCTCCTGACGTTCGAGGCCTTCGCCGCGGCCCGCGAGTCCATCATCACCGAGCAGGCCGAACAGCTTCTCGAGCTCTCGACGCCCGTGGTCAAGCTCTGGGAGGGCATCGTCGCGGTGCCGCTCGTGGGGACGCTCGACTCCGCCCGCGCCCAGGTGGTCATGGAGCGCCTCCTCAACACGCTCGTCGACACGGGGAGCGAGCACGCGATCATCGACATCACGGGTGTCCCCGCCGTCGACACCCAGGTCGCGCAGCACCTCCTCAAGACCGTGGTCGCGGCACGCCTCATGGGGGCCGAGTGCACGATCAGCGGGATCCGGCCCCAGATCGCGCAGACGATCGTGGCTCTCGGCATCGAGTTCGGCGACATCCGCACGCGTGCGACGCTCGCCGACGCCCTCGTCGACGCCCTCCGCTCAGGCCGCGGGGCACGTCAGAAGGGCCTGCCCGCGTGACCGACGGCGTTCCCGTCCTCAAGATCGGCTCCACGCTCCTCGTCTCGATCCAGGTGGACCTGCAGGACGACACCGCCCTGCAGCTCCAGGAGGATCTCGCGACGCGGATCACGGAGACCGGAGCGCGCGGGGTCATCATCGACATCTCCGGCCTGGAGATCGTCGACTCGTTCATCGGGCGCATGCTGGCCTCGGCCGCCAGCATCTCGCACGTGCTCGACGCGACGACCGTCGTGGTCGGGATGCGGCCTGCCGTCGCGATCACGATGGTCGAGCTGGGACTCTCCCTCGGCAACGTCCGCACCGCGCTCGACGTCGAACGTGCCCTCGCGCTCCTGGGCACGGTCGAGGAGTCTGCGGAGGACATCCTCCTCGCGGCCGCTGAGCGCGAGGAGAGATGAGCACCCCGACGGCGACCGTCGAACGCGTGCCCATCCTCACCGACTCCGACGTCGTCAAGGTGCGTCAGCTCGTGCGGACCCTCGCCCAGCAGGCGCGCCTCTCGCTGGTGGACCAGACCAAGCTCGTCACGGCCGCGAGCGAGCTGGCACGCAACACGCTCGTGTACGGGGGCGGCGGCGACGCCGAGGTGCAGCTGGTCGCCGACGGCCCGCGGACAGGCGTGCGCGCCGTCTTCAAGGACGACGGACCCGGCATCCCTGACCTCGACCTGGCACTGACCGACGGCTGGACCAGCGGCGGCGGGCTCGGCCTGGGCCTGTCCGGGTCGCGCCGGCTCGTCCAGCACTTCGCGATCGACACCGCGGCCGGGGCCGGTACGCGCGTCGAGATCGCGACCTGGTCGCGATGACGGCATCGAGCGGAGTCGACGAGCGCCGCAGCATCGTCGAGAACGGCACGTGGTACACCGTGGACCATCCGTCGGCGGTCGGTCGCGTGCGCCGTGCGGCGAGCATCGTCGCCCGGGACCTGGGGTTCGACGAGGACCGTGCGGCGAAGGTCGGGATCGTCGTCTCAGAGCTGGCCACCAACCAGGTCAAGCACGCCGGGTCCGGGAGGGTGCTCGTGCGTGTCTGCCGGACCGGGGACGCCGCCGAGCTCGAGATGCTCGCGGTCGACTCCGGCCCCGGCATGCGAGACATCACCGCGGCCATGCAGGACGGAGTCTCCACCCGCGGAACCCTCGGTATCGGGCTCGGCACCGTCCCTCGCCTCGCCTCCTCCTGGGACGCGTGGACCTCGCCCGGACAGGGCACGGTCATCGCCGCGACCTTCGCCGGGCGGGGCACGGTGGCAGGGGCGCGTCGCCCGACCGGCGTGACCCGACCCATGACCGGCCAGGAGGCGTGCGGAGACGCGTTCGCGGTCCGGCACGACGCCGGCGTCGCGACCCTCATGGTGGCGGACGGTCTGGGACACGGGCCCCTCGCCGCAGCGGCCTCCGGTGCTGCGGTACGGACGTTCCTCGACGCTCCCCCGGGATCACCCGTCGCACTTCTCGAGCGGGTGCACCGCGCCCTGTCAGGAACGCGCGGGGCCGCTGTCTCGATCGCCCAGGTGAGCGGTGGTGTGCTGCACTACGCGGGCCTCGGCAACATCTCCGGGACCGTCCACGGCGACCGCGCTCGTGGCCTGGTGTCCCACCCCGGCATCGCCGGTGTGCCGACGCGCCAGCTGCGCGAGACGACGTACCCGGTCGAGCGGGGCGACGTCGTCGTGATGCACAGCGACGGACTCACCAACCGCTGGTCGCTCGCGGACTATCCGGGCCTCGCCGCCCGATCCCCCTTCGTCGTCGCCGGCGTCCTGCTGCGTGACCACGCGGTGCGCCCCGACGACTCGTGCGTGGCGGTGCTGCCCGTCACGTGGTCGGAGACCTGACCATGCCCATCCTCGCCACACAGCTCCGCTCCGACGCCGACGTGATCGCCCTGCGCCGCGCCGGCCGTGAGATCTGCCGCCAGCTCGGGCTGGACGTCCAGGACCAGGTCCGCGTCGCGACCGCGTTGTCGGAGATGGGCAGAGCGGCGGTCGCCACCGGGACCGCCGACGTGGTCATCGCCGTCGTGCCGGGCACCCCCCAGGCGACCCTCCGCGCCGAGATTACCCCCGACGTCGCGTTCGTGCTCGACGGGGACTCGAGCGACGGGGGTGTCCCGGCGGCGCGACGGCTCGTCCGGGACCTCGAGATCGAACCGACTGGCACGCGGGTCGTCCTCACCAAGCTGCTGAGCGTCACGGCCCGGGTCGACGAGGCCTCGCTCGCCCGCGTCCGACGGTCCACCGCCGCGGCCCACGTCGCCGACGCGCTGGACGAGCTGCGCGTGCAGAACACGGAGCTCGTACGCACCCTCGACGAGCTGACGCAGCAGAAGGAGTACCTCCGGCGCTTCAACGAGGAGCTCGAGGAGACGAACCGTGGGGTGCTCGCGATGTACGACCAGCTCTCGTCCGAGCTCGAGGAGACGAACACGGGGGTCGTCGCCCTCTACGCCGAGCTCGACGAGCGCGGTCGCGAGCTCGCGGCTGCGAACGAGGCGAAGACCCGCTTCCTGCGCAACGTGAGCCACGAGCTGCGCTCCCCGGTGAACTCGATCCTCGGGTTGACGTCGCTGCTCGCCGACTCCCACCTCGACGCGGACCAGGCCCAGCAGGCGACCTACCTGCGCGAGAGCGCCACGACGATGCTCCAGCTCGTCGACGAGCTGCTCGACCTCGCACGGGCCGAGGCCGGCCACGAGGACGTGGAGCCGGCGCCCGTCGACGTCGCCCAGCTGCTCGACGAGCTGCGGGGGACGACCCTCCCGCTCCTTCGGCCCGGGGTGACGCTCAGAGCCTCCTCGCCGCCCGACCTCGCCCTGGTGACGGACCGGCGCCTCGCCGCGAGGGTGCTGCGCAACCTCCTGGCGAACGCCGCGAAGTTCACGGACGAGGGACACATCGAGTTCCGTGCGGAGAGGGACGGCGACCTGGTGCGGTTCGACGTCCGTGACACGGGCCTCGGGATTCCCGAGGAGCACGTCGAGTCGGTCTTCGAGGAGTTCGTCCAGGTGCCGAACCGTCTGCAGCCCTCGGTGCGCGGGACAGGCCTGGGGCTGCCGTACGCACGGCGGACCTCGGAGGCGCTCGGTGGGACTCTCGTCGCCTCGTCGCAGCCGGACGTCGGGAGCGTATTCACGCTCCGCCTGCCCTCCCTCCCGTCCGAGGTGTCGGTCAGGCCGGTGCGCACCGAGGCCGTCCCCCAGGGCGGCGACCTCGGGCACGTGCTCGTCGTGGACGACGACCGGGCGTTCGCGTCGGTCATCGTCGCGATGCTGCAGGGCCACGCCGCGCGCGTCAGCGTCGCGCACGACGCGTCGCACGCACTGGCCCTGCTGCACGACGGCGCGGCGGACCTCGCGCTCCTGGACGTCCGGCTCCCCGGCACGGACGGGCCGACGCTCCGATCGAGGATCCGCGAGGTGCACCCGGCGACCGGGACGGTGCTCATGTCGAGCGCGTCCCTGCCCGTGCGGGACGACCTCGGCGGCGTCCTCTTCCTCCCCAAGGCGGGAATCTCCCGTGACACCCTCGTCGCGACGTTGCGGCGGGCCAAGGAGGCCCGGTGACCTCGCCCCACACCGTGCTCGTCGTCGACGACACCGCCGCGCACCGGTACATCATGTCGAGCTGGCTCCGTCGTGCAGGCTTCGAGGTGATCGAGGCGGCGACCGGTGCCGAGGCGCTCGTCCGCACGAACCCGCACATCGACGCGATGGTTCTCGATGTCAACCTGCCGGACATCCACGGCGGTGAGGTCTGCAGGAGGCTCAAGGCCGAACCGTCGACCGCCCACATCCCCGTCCTGCACGTGTCCGCGACGGCCGTCGACGCCGCTTCCCGGACCGCCGGTCTCGAGGGTGGCGCGGACGCGTACCTGCCCGAGCCGCTCGACCGGGACGAGTTCATCGCGACCATCAGCGCCTTGTGCCGACGCCACGACGCCCAGCGAGGCGCAGGGCGCACGGCTCGCCGTCTCGAAGCGCTCACCAACGCGCTGGTGCCCTTGCACGAGGCCCGTTCGTACGAGGCCGTCGTGGACCACACCGCCCGCGGCGCCTGCGCCGTCCTCGGCCGGGCCGTGGTCGCGATGGTGGTCGCCGACGCCGGGCTCGTGCTGCGCTCGGTCTGCGTGACGGAAGGTTCCGCACTCGTCCGTGGCCGCGGGCCGTCGGCCGTCCTCGCCCCCGGCGACGTCAACTCGGCCGTGTTCGGCGCGGACGAGGTCCCGGCCCCGTGGCTTCCCCTGCTGAGGGAGGCCGGGATCGGCCCGTCGCAGTGGTGGACCATGTGGCTCGTCGACAGCAGCGGCGCCCTCGTCGGCGGCCTCGGGATCCAGGTCGTGGACGGCGACAAGAACCTCACGGACGAGGAGCAGGCGGCCGTCGGACGATTCGCCGAGGCTGCGACCGTCGCGCTCTCGAACCTGCGGACGTTCGCGGAGGAGCAGCGCATCGCGCTCGCCCTCCAGCGCGCCCTCCTGCCGTCGAGCCTGCAGGTGAGCGGCCTCGAGGTGGCCGCCAGGTACGAGGCCTCCGACGCACGCCTCGACGTGGGCGGGGACTTCTACGACGCGTTCGACCTCCCGGACGGTCGGGTCGCCGTCGTCATCGGTGATGTCCAGGGCCACTCGCTCCGCGCAGCGACGGTGATGGCAGAGGTGCGAGTCACGCTCCGCGCCTACCTTCGAGAAGGTCATGACGCCCGGCACGCGTTGAACCTCCTGAACGATGCGCTGCGCTGCGACCACACCGAGTACGCGACCGTGTGCGTCTGTGTGCTCGACCCCCGGACGGGCGCGGTGGAGATCACCGACGCCGGCCACCTGCCCGCTCTCGTCGTCCGTGCGGACGGCACGGTGCTCCGGGTGAAGGAAGGCTCACGCCTCCTCGGCCTGCCGAACCCGGAGGGTCGGCCCGTGCACCAGGACGTGCTGCAGCACGGGGATCTCCTCGTCCTCGTGACCGACGGGCTCGTAGAGCGTCGAGGGGCCTCCCTGCCCGACGCCCTCGACCGGCTGGCCCTGCTGGCCGCCGAGAGCGCCGGGGTCGACCCGGCGACGATGTGCGAACGACTCGTCTCTGGCTTCGACGACGCGGGCCGCGAGGACGACGTCGCGGTCGTCGCCGTCGGTCGTCGCGCGGTGCAGCACGGGCCGACCACCTAGTGGGACGCCGTGCGCCTCGTCGACCGGAGGCACGCCGCACACCCCTCGCTACTCGACGCGCGATCCGCGGTCGGAGCGACGACTCGTCCTCATCCTGACGGTCGTGCGGGAGCGGAGCCTCTCGTCAGGCAGGACCGTCGCCGCGTCAGCGACGAGGTCGTCGAGCCGGGTGGCCAGATCGGGCAGGTCGGTGGCGGGGTCGACCGTGACGAGGAGACTGAGGACGAGCTCAGACCCCTCGTCGCGCAGGGTCGCCGTAGATCGGCGGACCGAGGGGATCTGCTGGGCCGCGTGGGCGGTCGCGTCGGCGACCGCCCCCCGGTCGATGCGCAGACGCATGGCACGACTGGAGCCTGGCAGGTCTTGTTCGGGCACGGAACGGGCGGGAAGGTGCGCGAGCATCCACCACACCGCCACGATCGCGAGGAGCAGTGCGACGGCGCCGGTCGCGTAGGGCCACCAGGTCTGGGAGGCGGCAGTGGTCGCGCCGGACGTGTCGAGGGAGTCGGGGACGCCGTCGACGTACTCGGCCAAGGTGCCCGTGGTCCACAGCAACGCTGCGACGCCGACCACGACGAGCACGAGCCCGAACAGGGCGAGCAGCACGCGGTCGAGTCTGAGGACGGTGCGGTTCATGGTGTCCGCCCTTCGCCGGCGCGCACGCTCAGGCTCGGTGGTTGCTCGAGCGCCGAGAGCTGACGAGCGACCTCGTCACGGACCTCGGCGAGGATGTCCGCAGAGCCCGTCGTGCGGACGGTGACCCGCACGGCGCGCCGGGTCACGGACGTGCTGGTGTCGAGGACCCCCGGCACGTCGCGGGCCGTGGCGTTCACCCACCGGGCGACGTCGGCCGAGCGCAGGTGGACACCGCTGGTCGCCACGACTCGCAGGGTCGTGCGCGGACGGGGGCGGACGGCCTGCCAGAGCAACCAGATCCCGACCAGCGCGACGAGGACCCCGGCCACCCCGACCCACGTCTCGGGCTCGAGTCCGTCCAGGGCGTCCGTGAGAGCCGCGAACCAGCTCGTGCCCTGTCCCCGTGCCGCCACGTACGCGGCCTGCCCGGCGAGCACCGCGACGGCCAGGAGCACCACCGCCAGGACGAATGCCCACGAGGTCAGGACGAGGGCCGCCCGTGGCGACCTGGCCGGGGCGGGGACGGTCCGGACGGGGGGTGTCGTGGGTGCGCTCATCGGACTCGTCGCTCCTTGGTCGTTCCGGTGGCCTCGAGGACGTCCGAGGGGTCCACGATGCGTGCGACGGTCGCGCGGACCTCGTCCACGTGCACCCCCGCGAGGGTCCGGAGCTGTTCGGTCACGGCCTCGCAGACCTGACGGGCGACGCTCGCGGCCGGGGCGGGCCACACGAGCGCGATCTCGAGCAGGACACGGGCGCGGTCACCGGCACGGGAGCAGGCGATGTGCGGGTACGCCCGGCCCAGCGCTCGCCCGACAGTTCCCGTGGTAGCCGCGTCCGGAGCGACACCGGGAACGCCGAGCACGGCGGCGCGGGTGACCTTCTCGACCACCTTGTCCGCGACGCGCAGCGCTCCGCGGTCCCCGGCGTCGACCGTCTCGTCCGAGGAGGTCGTGGCCGCACCCTGCGAGGGCAACGGCTGGGCGAACGGCGTGTCAGACATGGCGTCGGCTGCGGAAGGCGGCACCGAGGTCGATGCGCCCCTCGATCTGGGCGCCGACGACCCATCCGACCCCGCCGAGGACCACGGCGAGGACGAACCCCCAGAACCCTCCGAGGATCGCGGCGAGGGCCAGCAGTATGCCGGTCAGCAGACCGATCGTGGACACAGACATGTGCTCTCCTTGGACGTGTCCGCTCAGAACGCGGACGGGGATGAGGACGGGGACGGGGACTCGACGTCCTCGACGAACACGCGGACGGGCCCGGTGGCCAGCGCACGTACGGTCTCGTGGACGTCACGAGCGACCGCAGGGATCGGACGGTCGGGCGCGACGACCAGGTGGACCTCGGTCTCCTCGGGACGGAGCCGGACCCCCGTGACGGCACGGCCAGGGAGGTAGGTCGCGACCTCGCCGAAGACCCCTGCGTGCAGCCGTGCGACCCCCGGGACGGCGAGCACGGCTGCGACGATCCTCTCGGCGATCTCCCCCTGGGCGACGTCGTCGGGCAGAGGCGGCAGGAACCGGTCGGCGGGAGGACGCAGAGGCTCGCCGAGCCCCGTCCCCGCGTGTGCGTGCTCGAACGACTCGGCGACGTCCAGCGGGGTGGGCGCGGCCGCCTCCCGGCCCTCGCTCGAGGACCCAGGTGTCGCGGCGTGAGGAGGTGGCGACGAGGTCATCGGACCCGCCCGCCACCGTCCTCGCCCTCACCGCTGCCGGAGGACTGCTCGCGCTGGGTGCGCCGGTCGGGGCCGGAGTCGGCGTCGTCACCGGGCAGGTGGACGTCGTTGACGTCGATGTTGACCTCGGTCACCTCGAGCCCGGTCATGCGCTCGATCGAGGTGATCACGCTCCGACGGACCGCCTGGGCGAGGTCCGCGATCGACACGCCGTAGTCCGCGACGAGGTCGAGGTCGACGGCGGCCTGACGCTCTCCCACCTCGACGTGGACGCCCGAGGTGGTGTCGCTGCCGCTGCCCGGGATGTACTCGCGGATGGCACCGAAGGCCCTGGCCGCTCCCCCGCCGACCGCGTAGACCCCCTGGACGTTGCGGGTCGCGATGCCCGCGATCTTGGCGACGACCTGATCGGCGATCGTCGTGCTGCCGTGCTCGGAGGCGAGAGCCGAAGGGCGGTCGACCATCTCGCGCGCCGTTCGTGCCGGCCCGGCGTCTCCGGGACGTGAGACCGTGCTGGGTGCTGATGCTCCCGTGGTGGGTGTGCTCTGCTCGCTCATCGTTCGCTCCTCGTGCTCGGGACGCCCTGCGCGCCGGCAGGACGATCTGCGACGTTCCCCAGTGAGTGCCGCTCCGCTGCCGGAACGTCACGCCGCATTGGTGTGACCTAGGTCACACTCACCCTCGCCGATGGCGGGGCTTCCGTCGGGCGCTATCGTCGGACAGGTGGAAGCCGTCGGTGATGGTGGCTACGCGGGGGCAGTCTCCGACCTGTCGCTCGCACGCAGGGCTGCCCTGCGTGACCGCACTGCCTTCACGGCTCTCGTCGACAGGCACGGCCCGGCGATGTACCGCTACGTCCTGCGCATGGTCCAGGACCCGGAGGTCGCCGCGGACTGCCTGCAGGACACCCTGGTGGCCGCTTGGACCGGCTTCCCCGCCTTCCGCGGCGAGTCCGCCCCGCGGACCTGGCTCTTCGGGATCGCGACCCGCCAGGCCTACCGCCACCGGAGCCGCGCGGCTCGCCTTCCCGGCCCGCTGCCCGACGACCTCGTCGAGTCCACTTCCCACGCACCGGACCAGGATGCCGTGGACACCGCGCTCGTCGAAGCCCTCGACATCGCCTTGCTCGGTCTGCCACCGTTGCAGAGGTCGTGCTGGCTGCTGCGCGAGGTCGAGGGGCTGCACTACGCCGAGATCGCCGACATCCTCGGCACGACCCACGATTCCGTGCGCGGGATGCTCCACCGGGCCCGCGCGACGCTGGCCGAGAGGATGAAGGGATGGCGATGAACGACGACGCAGTCCTCGACCGCGCCACCCAGGCGCTACGCCGCCACACCGACCAGGGGTGGACCCTCGTCCGCGAGAACGCCCTGCTGAAGGCCCTCTCGGCCTTCCGCCCCTCCGCTCCGGTCCGCGGACGGACGACCACGCCCACCGGTGTCGTCGAGTACTTCATCGCCTCGGACGTCCTCGTCACGACCCTCCGTGAGGCGGTCGTCGCGGTGCCGAGCGCGTCTCCCCTCACGATCACCTGCTCGACCGACGACCACGACCGGCTCGTGACCGTCACGATCGAGATCCTCGCAGCGTTCGACGAGCCGCTCCTCCCCCTGGCCTCCGCCGTCCGTCGGCTGGCCACCTCGCACCTTGCCACGGTCCTCGGCGACCTCGCTCCCGAGGCCGGCGCCGTCACCGTCGACGTCGCGATCACCGACGTCACCGACGTCGCCGACGTCGCCGACGAGCGTCTCTAGCCACGCACGGAGCAGGCCTCGTGCCGGAGGGCCCGGGCGTCGGCCCGGCGTTCGCGGTCCGCGAAGCGCCCGTGCCGGAGTCGCGGTCCGGCGCTAGCATCCGGTCAGGAGTCTGGAAGGAGGCCCTGAGCCTCCCTGCCCCTGGAGGTGAGATGACGACCTCGTACGACCTGGATCGCCCTCTTGACGCGGACCTCATGGAGGTCCTGCTCGCCGGGACGCCCCAACCCGTCGGTCAGTTCGTCCTGACCGTCCGCACGGGGACCTGGTGGTGGTCGGACGGCCTCTACGAGATGCACGGGTTCGCGCCCGGCGAGGTGGCACCGACCACCGCCCTGATGCTTGCCCACAAGCATCCCGACGATCGCGCCCGCGTCGAGGCGGTCCTCGCGAACGCGTGCTCGTCGGGCGAGCCGTTCGCGTGCGTGCACCGCATCATCGACGCGCACGGCCACACCCGGACCCTCGGGGTCGTCGGCCGGGCTCGCAAGGAGCCCGGGACGGACGAGGTCACACAGGTCTCCGGGTACTTCGTCGACCTCACGATCACGCAGCGCGAGCTGTCCCAGCGCGAGGCGACGGCGGCCATCAAGTCCTCCGCACAGAGCAGGGCCGTGATCGAGCAGGCCAAGGGCGCGGTCATGACGGTGTACGGCATGGCCGAGAACGAGGCCTTCGACCTCTTGCGCCACCACTCGAACGTCACCAACGAGTCGATCCGGCACCTCGCCCGCCGCCTCATGGAGACCCTCGCGGAAGGCTCCGGCATCGCCGCGCCCACTGCCGACGACCTCGACCTGTTCTTCGAGACGTCCCCGGCACCTCGGCAGGCGGCAGGCGAGCCGCCGGTGAGCACGAGCGGTCAGGGCATCCGTCCGGTCTGTTCTTGACGCGGTCCGTCGGGGTGATCGTCCTCACGTCGCGCGTGGTGCGGGCGGCGTGCGAGGGACCCGGAGCACGCCTAGTCTGCGGGAACCCCGCTAGACCACAGGAGCACTCGTGACCGATCCGAGCACCACCGTCCCCGAGCACCTCACCGTCGTCCTCGACCCCTCACGGCGGGACGACGAGCGCTCCCGGCGCCTGGCGACGACCGTCGCGCACGTACCGACGATGAGCGGTGACGTCGTGGCGGCCCTGGCCTGGGCCGCCGAGGTCGGCCGCTCGACGCCCGCCCCGGGCACCGGCCGGACGCTCGATCTGTGGGAGCTGCTCGCCTCGACCGCCGCGGCCGACGTCGGTGTCGCTCGCGTCCTCGAGCCGCACCTCGACGCGCTCGCGATCCTGGCGCAGGTCCCGGACGAGGTGAAGCTGCCATCGATCGCCGTCGACGAGACCAGCACCTGGGGCGTCTTCGCGGCGGAAGGTCCGGGCGCGCGCCTGGAGGCTCAGGAGAGCCGGGACGGCTGGCGGCTCACGGGGGTCAAGCCGTGGTGCTCGCTCGCCGCGACGCTCTCGCACGCGCTGGTGACCGCGTGGACCGGCGACGGTCGGCGGTTGTTCGCCGTCGACCTGCGCGCTCCCGGCGTCCGGCCCGACGACGGCCCGTGGGTCGCGCGCGGGTTCGCGGAGATCGTCAGTGCTCCCGTGCGTTTCGACGGCGCAGCGGCAGTCCCGGTCGGGGGTCCCGGGTGGTACCTCGACCGCCCAGGTTTCGCCTGGGGTGGCATCGGTGTCGCAGCCTGCTGGTGGGGCGGCGCCGTGGGCCTCGCGCGTGAGCTGTATGCGGCGACCGCGCGTCGCGAGCCCGACCAGATCATGCTCGCCCACCTGGGCGCGATCGACATCGCGCTGACCAGCGCACGGACGACGCTCGTCGAGGCAAGCCGGGACGTGGACGGCACCGCGGACGCCGAGGTCGCCCCCGGGGTGCTCGCCCGGCGGGCGCGCGGCGCAGTCGCGCGCGCGGTCGAGGAGACCGTGCAGCGGTGCTCGCACGCCCTGGGTCCAGGCCCGATGACGGCCGACGAGGCCTACGCGCGCCGTCTGGCCGACCTGCAGCTCTACGTGCGCCAGCACCACGCCGAGCGTGACGACGCCTCCTTGGGCCGTGACCTCGTGGCCCGCGGGGTCGCGCCGTGGTGACGTTCGACCATCGAGACCCGGGCACCACCGAGGACGCCTGGAGGGCCGCTGGTCTCCTCGACAGGTTGCCTCCCCTCGACCTTCCCGACGGCGCGCCCCACCTCGTCGTCCTCGCCGCCCACCCCGACGACGAGTCGCTGGGCGCGGGCGGCCTCTTGGCCCGGCTCACGTACCGGGGCACGCCGGTCACGGTCGTCGTCGCGACGGACGGCGAGGCGTCCCACCCGGATTCCCCCACGCTCTCCCCTGCTCGGCTCGCGGGCCTGCGGCGTCGCGAGCTCGTGGACGCGATCGACGTGGCCGCTCCCGGTGCAGCCGTGGTCTTCCTGGGGCTGCCGGACGGAGGGCTGCGGGAGCACCGTCCCACCTTGCACCGACGGCTGTCCGCGATCCTCGGCCCGGTGACGGAGGACGAGCGCGGACCCGGCGAGGGCGGCCCGGTGCTGTTGTGCGCACCGTGGCGCGGCGACGGCCACCGCGACCACCGCATCGCCGGCGAGGTCGCGGCCGCGGTCGCCGGCGAGCGGGGCGCACGGCTCCTGGAGTACCCGATCTGGTGGTGGCACTGGGGCAACCCGGACGACCGGACCGCCACCGAGGACATGCGGGCGCTCACGCTCACGCCGCAGGAGCGAACAGCCAAGAGGTTCGCGCTGGCCGCGCACCGGTCGCAGGTCGAGCCGCTGTCCCCGGACCCTCGGGACGCGGCGACCGTCGGACCGGAGATGCTGCGGCACGCCGACCGCGCCGTGGAGGTCTTCGTCGAGGCACCGTGCCCGTCGCCCGCCCCGGCCGCGCCGTCCTTGGCGACGGGGTCCGGATCGGCGGCGGGGCGCGGACCAGGGTCCGGATCGGCGACCTCCGAGAGCCTGCCCGCCGGCTTCTTCGACGCGTTCTACCGCGGCCGCCCCGACCCGTGGGGCTTCGAGACGCGCTGGTACGAGGAACGAAAGCGCGCCGTGACGCTCGCGTCGCTGCCGCGTGCACGCTTTCGGGCCGGCCTGGAGGTCGGCTGCTCGACCGGTGTCCTGACGGCGGATCTCGCCACCCGCTGCGACCGTCTCGTGGGGGTCGACGTCGCTGCGGCCGCGCTCGCAGCAGCCCGCGACCGCCTCGGTGACGAGGTCGAGCTCCTGCGTCTCCAGACGCCTGCCGAGTGGCCCGAAGGGCTCTTCGACCTCGTGGTGCTCTCCGAGGTCGGGTACTACTACGGTGCGAGCGACCTGGAGACCGCGATCTCCCGTGCGGTCGGGTCCCTCACCGCGGACGGCGTCCTGGTCGCGTGTCACTGGCGGCACCCGGTGCCCGAGTACCCGTTGCGGGGCGACGACGTCCATGCAGCCCTCGCTGCGCGCGCCGAGATCGTGCGCCTCGTGCATCACCTCGAGGAGGACTTCGTCCTGGAGGTCTTCGTCCGACCGCCGGGACGCTCGGTCGCCGCCGAGGCGGGGCTGGCATGAGCGCACCGGACCGCGTGACGCGACTGGCCGTCGTCGTGCCGGTGAACGACGAGGAGGAGCTCCTCCCCCGCTGCCTGGCCGCGCTCGACGCGGCCGTCGCGCGGATGCGGGACGAGCGACCGGCCGTGCGGGTCGAGGTCGTGCTCGTCCTCGACGACTGCACCGACGGGTCGGTCTCGCTTGCACGCTCGTCTCCGTTCACCGTGATCGAGACGGGATACCGGCGGGTCGGGGCAGCACGCGCCGCCGGGGTCGAGGCCGCGACGGAGAAGATCGGCAGGGGCCGCCCGGCACGGCTGTGGATCGCGAGCACCGACGCGGACTCGGCGGTGCCCCCGCACTGGCTCACGCACCAGGTCGGGGTCGCGGAGGCAGGGGCCGACCTCGTGATCGGCACCGTGCGTCCCGACTTCGACGACCTCTCCCCCGCGCAGCAGGCCGCCTGGGTGGCGACGCATCCCGTCGGACATGCGAACGGCCACGTGCACGGGGCGAACCTGGGGATCCGCGGCGACCTCTACCTCGCCGCAGGCGGCTTCCCGAGGGTCGCCGAGCACGAGGACGTCGACCTCGTGGCCCGCGCCCGGGGCGCGGGAGCGCGCGTCGTGGCCTCCGACGAGGGCCGGGTCCTCACCTCGGGTCGCACGACGGGCCGCACTCCCGGCGGGTACGCGCGGCACCTGCGCGAGAACCTCGTCCGGCCGGTGAGGGCAGGCTGAGACCCTCCACACGCACCGGAGGGTCTCGTCACCGCGGGTCGGTGCCTGTGCCTAGGCGTTGCGCGTCGGCGCGAACAGCGGGTCCGCGGCGTCGGCCATCTCGAGGTCCGCGGTCGCTTGGATGAGGGCGAGCAGGTCAGGGTCGAGGCCCGGGGAGAACTCCTCGTAGCGCTCCCGGGCGATGGTCGACGGGACGCCGGCGGGAGCCTGTTCGGTCGCGTCGAGCTCGGTCCCGTCGTTCGAGGGCGACGTGCCTTGGAAGATGCGACCAGCCTCCGAGGCCCCCTCGAGGTCGAACGTGTACTGCTTGGACTGCAGCCCCAGGTCGACGAGCTTCTTGACCTCGGGGAACTTCTCCGCGTTCGTCGTGGGGATCGGCAGGACCTTGCCCCAGTCCACGCCGAGGGTCTCCAGGGCCTTGGCGTACGCGTTCTCGTGCGCCTGGTCGCGCACGATCAGGTAGGAGATCGTCGAGCGCGCCGTCTTGTTGTCCGTCATCTCGTAGATCCGACACTTCTGCAGGCGCCCGGTCGACTCGAGCATCAGGTTGTACAGGAGGTCCAGCACCAGGTTGCCCGAGTTGTAGACGTAGCTCCCGCTCCAAGGGTTGCCCGCGGCGTCCACGGGCAGTGCCCCCTGGGCCGCGACCAGGTAGTGGTGGATGTTCCCCACCCCGAGCGCCAGGTCCAGCGGCGTCCTGCCTCCCGCACCCGGGGTGTCGAGGGGGTCGGTCTTCTTCCCGTTGTACCGGGGCGAACCGTCGAGCAGGCGGGCGATGGTCGTGCCGATCAGCTCGACGTGGCTGATCTCCTCGGTCCCGATCCCCTGGAGCAGGTCCCGGTAGGGCTTTCCCGCGGGTCCACGGAAGTTGATGCTCTGGAAGAGGTACTGCATCATCGTGCGCATCTCCCCGAACTGACCTCCCAGTCCTTCCTGGAGCGCGTTCGCCGCTGCGGGGTCAGGCTCGTCGGCCACGATGTCGTTGATCAGTCGCTGCACGTGCAGGTACATCTCGTGCCTCCTCGGTGAAACCGATGTGGTCCTCCACCGTGCGCCCCTCCCTGCCCACTGGCATCTGGGGACCGCCGTCGATCATCAGTCCCCGCGGGGCGGCGTAGCCGTCCGCCGGCGGACGAGCCGCGTGACCAGGTAGAGCACGACACCCACCAGGACGAGAGCCCCCGCGCGGAGCCAGGTCTGCCCGGCCTGCTGCGTCAGGAGCAGGACGCAGCTCGCGGTCCCGAGCACGGGCACGATCGTCGCGACGCGGAAGTGGTCCTCCTTCACGGTGTCCCGGCGCAGGACCAGGACCGCGACGTTGGTGCTGATGAACACCACGAGGAGCAGGAGCACCACGGTCTCCGCGAGCGCACCCAGGTCTCCCGTGAAGACGAGCCCCATCGCGACGACGGTCGTCGCGACGATCGCGACCCACGGGGTCCGGCGGCCGGGGAGCACCCGGGCCAGACCTGCGGGCAGCAGTCCCTGTCGCGCCATGCCGTAGGTGAGGCGGCTCGCCATGATCATGGTGAGCAGGGCGCCGTTCGCGACCGCGACGAGAGCCACCACGGCGAAGACGCGCTCCGGTACGACGTCGGCGACCTTCACGACCTCGAGCAGCGGCCCGGTCGAGCCCGCGAGCTGCTCGGGGGGCGCCACCGCGACGGCGGCCACACCGACGGCGACGTACACGACGCCTGCGGTGATCAGTGCGCCGAAGAGCGCACGGGGGTAGACCCGCCGGACGTCCTTGACCTCCTCGGCCAGGTTGGCCGAGGTCTCGAAGCCGACGAACGAGTAGTACGCGATGAGCGAGGCAGAGAGGACCGCGAGCGCCGGGGTGGTGCCCTGGGTGAACTCGAGGGCCCGGCCCGGTGACGCGTCGCCCCGGGTGAGGACGACGGCCGCGAGCACCACGATCAGGAGCAGCCCGGAGAGCTCGATCGCGGTCATCGCGACGTTCGCACGCAAGGACTCCTGGATGCCACGCGCGTTGAGCGCCGCGACGAGGAGCAGGAACACGAGCGCGACCGGCACGACAGGGAGGTCCACGAACGAGCCGAAGTAGTCGCCGGCGAAGGCGAGGGACAGACCCGCCGCGCTCGTGACGCCCGCGGCGAGCATGCAGAACCCCACGAGGAACGACACGATCGGTACCTTGAAGGCGCGTTCGGCGAACACCGCGGCGCCCCCGGCGGCCGGGTACTTCGTGACGAGCTCGGCGTACGAGCCCGCGGTCAGCAGGGACAGTCCGAGCGCGACGAGCAGGGGCAGCCAGACGGCGCCGCCCACCTTCCCGGCCATCTCGCCGACCAGGGCGTAGACCCCCGCACCGAGCACGTCACCCAGGATGAAGACGTAGAGCAGGCGGCCCCCGACCGAGCGGTTCAGGGGCGTGGACGGGGACGCAGTGGTCGTGGCAGACATCTGGGCAGGCTCGCACGGGCGTGCGCGACTCGCGACCTCCCGTGCCCCGGCCGCTGAGCGGGACTCCGCGGGGGTCGCTACGTTTGCTCGATGACCACCGGCGAGATCGAGAGACGCTCCGCGGTGTCCACCACTGTGGGAGACGTCGTGCGCGTCCTCGCAGGGATCGCGATCCCGGTGGGCTCCCTTCTCTACGGGCTCGTGGCCACCGCCCTGCTCTCCCTCGTCCTGCTGGGCGCGGTGATCCCCCGGGCCGTCGGTCTCAAGGGGCCGCTCGATCCGCTCGTCGGCCTCGTCCTGAGCGCCGCCGCCTGGATCGCGCTCCTCGACCTCTACGCCCAGCTCTCCTGGCTCGACCTCGCCGTGCACCTGGTAGCGACCGCCGTACTCACGGTCCTGGCGTACGCGGTCCTCGTCTTCCTAGGGGCACTCCCCTCGCCCGGCCCCCTGCTCGACGGCCTGGGCGGCAGACCCACCCGCGCGGTCATGGACGGCCTCTCGCGCCCTCGGCTCGGCGCCGTCGTCACGGCAGCGGCGCTCGGGGTCCTGCTCGCCCTGCTGTGGGAGGTCGGCGAGTGGGCGGGCACCAGGTTCGTGGACCCTGCGATCAACGTGGGCTACCTCGACACGCTGGGCGACCTCGTGGCAGGTGGGATCGGGGCACTCGCCGCCGGTGTCCTCCTGGTGCGCGGGTCATGAGCCCCACGTCCCGGGCCGACGCGTTGCCGTTGACCGTCGTCATTCCCGTCAAGGACGACGCACGGCACCTGGAACGTTGCCTCGAGGCCATCGCCCGGCAGAGCCGGCCACCCCGCGAGGTGGTGGTGGTCGACAACGCCTCGACCGACGACAGCGCCGACGTGGCACGGCGGGCAGGCGCACGAGTGGTCGTCGAGCCCTCGCCCGGCATCCCGGCAGCCGCCTCGACGGGCTACGACGCCGTGGCGTCCGGCGTCATCGTGCGCTGCGACGCGGACACGATGCCCCCGCCGGACTGGCTGGAGCGCGTGCACGAGGCCTTCGCGGCGGACCCTGGTCTGACGGCACTCACCGGCTCCGGGCGGTTCTACGACCTGCCTGTCGTCCGCGCTCGCCTCGCGCGGCTCTTCTACATGCGCTGCTACTACTGGGGGATGCATGCCGCGTCGGGCAACGTGCCCCTGTGGGGGTCCAACATGGCGATCCGTGTCGTCGCGTGGCGCGAGGTCAGGCACCTCGTGCACCGGGACGACCCGCACGTCCACGACGACACCGACCTGAGCCTCCAGCTCGGGAGCGACGCTCGTGTGCGCTACGACGGTCGGCTGGTCGTCGGGGTCTCGGGGCGCACGTTCGCGTCCCGGCAGGCTCTGGCCCGACGGTTCCGCTGGGCCTGGCACACCCTCGCCGTGAACTGGGCGGTCAGCCCGCCGTGGGAGCGATGGGCGGCGCGGATCACCGAGCGGCGGCGCGCCAGGCGCGACCGGTCGTCCCCCTCGTGAGCCGGGCGCCTACCCGCCCCCGTCGGACGACCGACGCCGGAACACCCTGGCTTGCAGGATCTCGAGCAGGTCGGAGAGCACCCGGACCTGCTCGTCCGCCTGGGCGACCAGGCCGTCGAGGTCCACGACCTGCTCAGGGGTGAGCCCCAGGTCCCTGCTCTGGGCCAGGAGGGTCTGCCACCCGCTCTTCTTCCCGGTGACCGCACCCCGGAGCAGCTCGACCTCGAGCAGTGCGCTCAGCGGCGACGTCCTGCTCACGTACCCGTTGGGCTTGAGGCGCCCGATCCGTTCGGCGACGGCCGCACCGACGACCTTGTACGTCCGGACGGGAAGGTCGAGCCGGTGCACGCACCGGATCAGCCATGCTCGCTCGTCCTCGAGCTGGCTGACGAGCGGGGCGATCGCCGTACCCACCACGGTGCCGTCGTACACCTTCGCCATGCGCCGGACCCGCTGCACCCCCACGGTCGCCCCGGACACGTGGTCGTTGAGATAGATCGCGAGCAGGCGGGTGTCGACCGGCGTGGTCATCGCGAGCCCGCGTCGTCCGGAGCGTCCGGGGCGGACGGCGTCCGCACCGTGGGGTCCAGGACGACCTTGATGCACCCGTCCTCCTTCTTCTGGAAGAGGTCGTAGCCGCGAGGTGCGTCCTCGAGCGACAACCGATGGGTCCGCAGGTCGAGGACGCCCAGCGGGTCGGCGGGGTCGGAGACGAGAGGCAGCAGGTCGTCGATCCACCGGCGGACGTTCGCCTGCCCCATGCGGAGCGTGACCTGCCGGTCGAAGAGGTCCATCATCGGCAGGGGGTCCTTGGCGCCGCCGTAGACACCGGCGATCGACAGGGTGCCTCCGCGGCGGACGAGCGAGATCGCGGTGAGGAGCGCGGCCAGGCGGTCGACGCCCACCTTCTCGTTGATCGCGCCGGCGACGGTGTCGGGCAGGACTCCCGCCGCCTTCTGGAACAAGGACGCCCCCGGAGACCCGTGGGCCTCCATCCCGACGGCGTCGATCACCCCGTCGGCGCCTCGCCCCTGGGTCAGGTCCCGGACCGCGCCCACGACGTCGTCGACCACCGACAGGTCGACGACCTCGATGCCGTGCCGCCTGGCCATCTCCAGGCGCTCGGGCACGAGGTCGAGCCCGACGACCTGCCCGGCCCCGCGGTGCCGCGCGACCCGCGCGGCCATCTGACCGATCGGTCCGAGCCCGACCACGGCGACCGTCCCGCCGGGCGGCACCGCCGCGTACTCGACAGCCTGCCACGCGGTCGGCAGCACGTCCGACAGGTAGAGGTACCGCTCGTCCGGGCCGTCGGCGGGCACCACGACGGGGCCGTAGTGCGCCTGCGGTACCCGGAGATACTCCGCCTGCCCGCCCGGGACCTGGCCGTACAGCTTGGTGTACCCGAAGAGCGCGGCGCCCTTGTCCTGCGAGCGGACCTGCGTCGTCTCGCACTGCGACTGCAGTCCGTGGGTGCACATCCAGCACGTCCCGCACGCGATGCCGAAGGGGACGACGACGCGGTCGCCGACCTTGAGCCGGGTCGCGTTCGCGCCGACCTCCTCGACGACGCCCATGGTCTCGTGACCGAGCACGTCGCCCGGGTCCAGGTACATGCCCAGCACCGAGTACAGGTGCAGGTCGGAGCCGCAGATCGCGGTCGACGTGACCCGGACGACCGCGTCCGTGGGCTCCTCGATCCGCGGGTCGGGGACCTCCTCGACCGAGACCTTCTCCCGCCCCTGCCATGTCAGTGCTCGCATGTGCGTCGTCCTCTCGTGCGTCGTCCTGTCGGATGGTCGTGCCACGTCCCGGCCGGGAGGTCCCGGCTGCGGCGTTCAGTCCCGCACCGTCGGGGAGCCGGCGGTCTCGTCCTTCGTCTCCTGCTGCGCGGCCCGGCGGATCTCGGCGCCTCGCTCGACGTCCTCCTGGAGCTTCTGCGCCCGCTTCTCGCTCGCGCGCGTGTCGCGGGGCGGGAGCTGGAGGGACTGCTCGGCGGCCATCCCGCCCTCCAGCTCGCGAGCCCGTTCGAGCTCCGCGTCGAGCTCCGCGCCGAACAGCAGGGCGAGGTTGGTGATCCAGAGCCACAGCAGGAAGACGATCACTCCTCCCAGCGCGCCGTAGGTCGAGTCGTACGAGGCGAAGGTCGCGACGTAGAAGCCGAAACCGACCGACGCGAGGACCCAGACGAGGATCGCGACGATCGCGCCCACGCTCAGCCACCGGAACCGGGGCTGACGGACGTTGGGCGTCGTGTGGTAAAGCACGGCCACGATGAGGATCACCAGCAGCAGCACCACGGGCCACTTGACGACGTTCCACGTCGTCACGGCCGTCGCGCCCAGCCCGACGGCGTCCCCGATCGCCCGGGCGACCGGTCCGGACACCACCAGAGCGACCACGACGAGCGCGGCCATGAGCACCACGGCGGCGGTCACCACGAGCATCACGGGCCGGAGCTTCCAGACGGGACGCCCCTCCTCGACCTCGTAGATGCGGTTCATCGACCGCCCGAACGCGCCCACGTACCCGGACGCGGACCAGAGCGCGACGACGACACCGACGACCAGCGCGAGCCCCGCCCGGTCGCTGCCGCCGACGACCTGCTCGACCAGCGGTTCGAGCGTCGCCATCGCGTCGGCGGGGACGACCGACGACGCGACGTCCAGCACCTGGTCGACGATCTTCTGGCTGTCCCCGACCAGGCCGATCAGCGAGACGACGGCCAGGAGCGCGGGCGCCGAGGCGAGCACGGCGTAGTACGTCAGGGCCGCCGCGAGGTCGAGACACTGGTCGCGCGAGAACTGACGCACGGTCGTCCGGGCGACGTGCTTCCACGAACGCCCTGGTAGGTCAGTGGGCGAGTCCGGCTTGCGCGGGTCGTCGGGGGCAGGTTCGGCGCCGGGGCGGGGCGTGTCGGTGGTGTCCATGTCGTTCCTCCTCGTGGGCACGTCCAGGTCGGCCACGGCGGCAACGTGCGGGGGGCGAGACCCCCAACCTAGGTGACCTGGCCCGACTCGCCACCCGGGCGACGGGCTCGTCGGAGCACGTCCCCTCTGCGGGCGCGCCCCGGCGCCCCTGCTAGGCGCCCCGGCGACGCACCGCCAGCAGGGCCGTCGTCCCGAGCGCGAGCAGGATCACGGCCAGGGCCCCGGCCCGGGCGAGGTCGGCGCCGGTCCCGGGCAGGGCCGGTGGAGCGCCGTCACATCCGGCGGCGATCGCCACCTCGGCGGGTGTCAGCGCCGTCGTCAGCGCGTTGTGGATCGCCGTCCCGCCGCCCATGCCGCCGCTCGTCGGCGACCACGTGTTGATCACCTCGACGGGCTCGCAGACGTCCGGCCCCACCGGGAGGTCGAACTCGACCGACTCCGGGACGCCCGTCGACGGGTCGGTGAGCGTGCTCTCGCCGTCGACGACGATCTGCACCGTGTCGGCGCTCCCCGCGTCCGTCTCGGTCACGACGCAGGTGGCCCCCTGCGGGAGGTCCTCGTACACCGCGACCCAGTCGTCGGACGCGGAGAGCGTGCGGGTGGGGCCGCCCGGGATCGCGACGTCGACGAGGTTGCCGTCGACGTCCTGGGTGCAGGCGAGCGAGACGGTGAAGACGTCCCCCTGGTGCTCGGCGGCGTCGGCTCCGGACAGCGTCTTGACGACGCGGACCTCGCCGACGTCGAACCAGTTCGTCACGGTGACGCTCCCGGCGTCTCCTGCCGGGACGACGACGGCGCCCGGCTCGCCCTCCCCGACGGCGGAGACCGCCGTGGTGGTCGCGCCGCCCGTCGCCGTCTCGGTGACCTCGCACCGCGCACCGACGGGCAGGTCGTCGTACGTCACCGGGTCTCCGGGCACGAGCTCGCGCGCGGTGCCGCCGGGGATGTCGACCGCCTCGCCGTCGACGGTGCACACGAGGGACACCTCGAACGGTCCGGCGCCGTACAGCGCGGCCCCGTCGCCGTCGACGACCTTGTCGACCACGAGGGACCCGAGGTCGAACGTGTTCGTCGCGACGACGCCCACGGTGGTGGGCGCCCCCTGGGCGTCCACGGGCGGCACGACGACGTCGGCCGACGGACCGTCGGTCTCGACGGGCTCGCTGCCGTCGACCGTGACGGTCATGGTCGACGCGGTCGCACCGCCGTCCTCGGTCTCGGTGACCGTGCAGGTCGCGCCGACGGGCAGGTCGTCGTAGACGACGGGCGTCCCCGGCACGAGCGTGCGCGTGGGTCCGCCGGGCACGGGGAGCGGCTCGTCGTCGGCCACGCACTCGAGCGTCACGGTAAACGGGCCGGCGCCGTAGAGGTCGGCACCCTCGCCGTCGACGACCTTGTCCACCGAGACGGCGCCGACGTCGAACGTGTTGGTCGCCGTGACCGTCACGGTGGTTCCGGCGGCCACGGTGACCGGGCTGGGATCGATCGACGTCGACGTCGCGCCGCCGTCGTCGGGCTCCGTGACGTCGCAGACCGCGCCCGCGGGCAGGTCGGCGACCTGCGCCCCGAGAGGCGCTCCCGCGCCGAGCACGACCGTGTCGTCGTAGACGACGCGCGGGGCGCCGGGCCCCGTGCCGTCGTCGTCGAACGTGCAGCGCACCGCGAGGGTGAACGGCCCCGCCCCGTAGGTGGGCGCGCCCTGGCCGTCGACGACCTTGAGCAGGTCGAGCCCGCCGACGTCGTAGGTGTTGGTGAGCACGACGTCGTTGGTGCTCTCCCCCGCGTCGGTGTCGGCGCCCACAGTGAGCGTCGCCAGCGCCCCGGGCGAGGTCACGGGCGGGCTCGCCTGCTGCGTCACCGTGACGGTGACGGACGAGGCGTTGCCCGTCCCGGTCTCCTCGACCGTGCAGACGGCTCCCACGGGCAGCCCGTCGAGCTCGACCGTCTGACCGTCCTGGATCTCGACGACCATGGGGTCGTCGGGTCCGTAGCCGGTCGCGTAGACCGGCTCGCCGAGGAAGGTGCAGTCGACCGTGACCTCGAACGGCCCGAACGGCACCGCCTGACCTTCCTGGTCCTCGGCGTCCGTCACGACCTCCTTGGACACCTCGATGCTCGCGAGGTCGTAGCGGTTGACCGCGGTGATCGCGGTGACGTCCGGCGACTCGCCGATCGTCGCGGTCCCGACGATGAGCTCGGTCTGGCCGCCCGACCCGTCCTCCGTGATGGTGCACTCGGCCCCGTACGGCAGGTTCGGCACGGTGAACGGCGTGTCACGAGCCACCGTGATCGGGATCGGGTCCAGCACAGTCTCCACCGGTGTGCCCGGCGCCGAGGTGCACTGGACGGACACGTCGAACATGGCCGGGGCGTTGGCCGCTCCCGCGCCGGTGACCCGCTTGGTCACCTCGAGCGCACCGGTCGCGGTGGCCACACCGACCTTGGTGCCCTCGGTGGGCAAGAGGTTGAAGTCGGCCTGCGGCGTCACGACGACCGCGGACGCCGCCGCCGAGTTCCACGCGATCGACCGGTCGCCGGCCTCGGGCGCGAGGGCCGGCGTCAGGGTCGTGCCCTCGATCGCGATGTACTCCCCCGGTTGGAAAGGGTCGGCCTCGGGGAAGGTGATGACGAACTTCAGCGCCGTGACCGTCGCGAGCAGCGCCGCGTCCTCGGTCCCCGTCAGCTGGACCCAGCCCGTCGCCGGGTCGTCCGTCGGGCAGACCGGCTCGGCCAGGGGATTCGTGAGGTCGTCCATGCAGTAGTCCACGGCCGTCGTGTAGGAGAACGACGCGGTGCTGCCTTCCGGAGCGTTGACGAGTTCGGGCGGCGGGTCGTTCGTGAGGATCGGCGTCCACTGCGACCCGCGCGGCGACGTCGACGACGATCCGGTGTCCCCCACCGCGGGGAGCCGGTCGTAGGTCACGATCTTGTTCATCGGCAGGTTGCCGACGTTGTCGATGCGCACGTGCCACGTCTGCGCGTGCCCTGGAGCGATGACCGGGGTGCACGGGTAGGCGTAGAGCCCTGTCGGGTCCGGAGCGCACTCGACCGGCGGGCCCGTGTACGCCGGGTCCACGACGACGTCGAGCGCGTCGTCGTCCGTCGCCCGCACGAGCTTGGACTGTGCGAGGACGCCCGCGGGGATCGGTGTGACGTCGGCGTCCGCCTCGCACGCACCGGTCTGCGCGTCGAGCCGGGTCTGGCACTGGTCCCACGGGCGGTCAGCCGTCGCGCCCGCGGTGTTCGCCACCAGGGTCTGCGGAGCGAGCCCCACACGGAACTGCACCAAGACGGTGATCGTGTACGTCTGACCGACCCCGAGCACGGTCCCCTCGGGGAAGGCGAACCGGAGTCCGAGGAGGTCCCCGGTCCGGGTGACCGTCACCTCGTCGGGATCGACGGGCAGGGGGGCACCTTCTGCGGGGGCCAGCGGCGGTCCGGTCAGCAGGTAGGAGTAGGGGTCGTCCACGTCGGCCAGCCGGAGCTGGGCTCCCTGGGCATCGGTCGGCATCGGGGCGTCCTCGACCACGAGCTCGCCGATCGACCGGTTGCCGGTGTTCGTCACGACGATGCTCATCGGGAACGTCGCATCGGGCGCCTGGGTACCACCGGTCACGACGCCGTCGAACGTCTTGACCACCTGCACCCCGTTGGTCGCGTGCGCGTAGACGAGCGGGGCTGTCGCGGTGTCGGTCGCGGAGACCGGGACCAGCTCGCCGGACTCCGGGTCGACGACGAGGTCCGCACCCCTCACGGTGCCGACCACCGTGTTGGTCGCGACGCCCGGGGCGCTCTCGCCCGGGGCCGGCGCGTTGGCGACGAGGTCCGTCAGGACCGGACCGCCCGTGCGCATCTGGTCCCGACGTTCGACCGAGATCGGGACGGTCTGCGTCGGGTTCGCGGGGTTCTCCCAGATCGACCCGTCGGGCCGGCTGAACGTGAACCGCAGCCCCTGCACGTCAGCCGGGGCCACGCCGTCGGGAAGCTCGAACGTGGCTACCTCGTCACCCAGGACCCACGAGCCGCCGTTCACCACGACGCCACCGGGGCCCGTGGTGAAGGTCCCGCCCGTGAAGGCGTCGACGCGCACCTGCTGGATGGGCGCGGTGAGCGCGGCGCCCGCGAACGCGTCGAAGTCGTACTGGTTCCAGAACCGGGGGTCGTCGTCGACGAGCACCATCTCGACCGTGCGCGACGGCCCGAGGGGCTGACCGCTGAGCGTCATCGTCACGGGGCCGGTGCCCGGCTCGACGACCTGCGTCGGGTCGAAGGTCTTGCCGACGTCGAGCGCGATCCCCGCGTCCTGCAGGATCATGCTCGCGTCGTCGTACGCGAGCCGGACGTCCTGGTCCGTGCCGCCCGGGTCGGCGATCGTCGCGACCGCCCCGTCCGGCACCGGGCTGTACCCGGCGACCGTGACGGGCGCCGACGTGTAGCGGTCGTTCTCGCGCAGCTGCAGCGTGAGGTCCATGCTGCCGGACGCTCCTGGTGCCACGAGACCGTCGAACGACGTCACGACCCCGACGACGTCGGCCAGGTCGCCCGTGCCGAGAGCCTCGGCCTCGGCCTCGGTGAAGCTCGCGGTCGAGCCCCCGAGGTAGGTGAGCGTGACCGTCGTCGTCTCCGCGCCCTCCGGGGGCTCCAAGGCAATTGCCCGCAGCGTGAACGCGTCGAACGGCTTGGTCCCGGGCGCCGTCTGCACGTCGCCCGAGGTCGCGATGCCCGGCTCGACCAACCGGAGCTGGCTCACCTTCGCGGCCGAGGCGTTGGTGCCTGCGATGGTCACGTCGGTCGTCGGGTAGAACTGCGCCGGGGTGTCCGACGGCGGGACCGAGACAGGGCCGCCGGTCCAGTCCTTGGCGACGGTCACGTTGAGGGGCTGGTCGATGATGAGGACGTCGGCCGTGTCGGTGTCCGTGTACTGGTTCCCACTGAAAGTGGCGGTGGCACGCACGGTGTCGCGGACGAGTCCGGGATCGGTCGTGTTGTAGATCGTCCCGTTCGTCGAGCCGAGCACCGGGGCGCTCGGGTCGGAGCGCTTGAAATCCCGCACCTCGAAGGTCAGGTCGAGGTGACGGCCGTCCAAGAGCGTCGAGCGCGCCACGCCGTCACCGGGCTGCGGAGCGGTCGGGTCCCCCGTCGTGGTGCGCTCGGGCGACTCCTCGTAGGTCAGGCGCACCGACGTCGCCGACGCCTGCTCCTCGGGGGACAGGGTGTACCCCGGGAACGACCCCACGCACGGGCACGGGTCGCCGCTCGCGGGGACCCACGTACCCCCGACGAAGAGCTCGACGCCCGTCACCTGGTCGTACGAGATCAGCGGGTCGGTCGCGGTGTCGATCGCCTCGACCCGCACGAGGTCGAACGCGTCGTAGAACGAGCCCGCGATGGGGGTGCTCTGCGGATCGGCGATGTCGGAGATCACCATCGGGTCCACGCCCGAGAACCCGTTGGTCGACCAGGTGATCTGCGCCGTGACCTGGTCGTCCGAGCGGGCGAGGACGCTGGGTGGGGTACCGCCGAGGAAGTCCTTGGTGACGAACTCGAGCGCGCCCGACCCGTCCACGGGGAAGGGGGTGACCGAGGCGCAGCCCTGCGCGGGCGTGGTCGGGTCCACCGTGCCCGACGACGCGCTCGACGCGCCGCAGTTCTCGATCGGGGTGTCGCGGTCGGCCGGGCCCGTGTAGTCGGCCGTGAAGTTGGGCTGGAACTGCGTGCCGGGCGGAAAGCCGTCGCCGGTCGAGTCGTAGACGAACTGGACGCCCTGTGCGCCTGCGGGGAGCTCACAGCTCACGGTCGCCGGGCCGGTGTACGGCCCGCAGGCCGGCGCGGGCACCCAGGCGCTGCCGTCCCAGTAGCTGACCGTCAGGGTCGAGCCGGCGGGCACGTCGGTCGTGCGCACCGCGGTCGCGGTGAAGTTCGACCAGAACTCGCCGGGGTTCGCCGGGTCGACCGGGTCCTGGACGACGACCTGGTCCGCGTTCGTCGTCGACCCGTCCGGTCCGAACGGCAGGAGCTGGGTCGGGAGCTGCACGATCACGGACTGCCCCGGGACCGCAGGGATCGTCGAGGGCGACATGAGCTTGTCCGTGCTCGTCGCCAACCGGTCGACCAGGGTCACGAGGTCCGCGGGGGCCGTGGCCGGGTCGGCGCTCGGCACCGTGGCCTCGATGGTGTTGGTGTGCGTGACGTCGTCGGTCGTCTGGTCGGGGTCCGTGTCGGCCGTGAACGGGACCGACGCGGCGGCCCCGGTCGGCAGGTCGCCCGTGAAGACCACGGTGAAGCCGACCACGACGCACCCGTCCGGGGGGTTCGGGAGCGTGTTCGGGGCGGTCGCGTCGACCTCGGGGGTCGAGCCGTCGGCGCACGTGAACGTCACGGTCGCACCGTTCGCGCCCGAGGGCCACTGCACGCCCGTGCCGTCCCCCGTCGGCCCGAACCCGGTGAAGGTCAACGGGTCGTCGCCCTCGAACGGGTTGTCGGTCCCGGGGGCGGGCTCGGTGATCGTCAGGGAGCCGACGGCGGTCCCCGTGTTGGTGGCCCCGATCGTGACCGTCGTCGGGTCGCCCGCGGAGACGGTCGTCGGCGAGAAGCCCTTGGACGCCGTGACGCTGTTGTCCGGCGGGGTGATGACGTAGGTGTCGCTCGCCGTGGTGGCCGTGGACTGCCCGCCCGTGTGCGTGACGTACGACGACGCGTCGTTGGTGATCGTGGTGGCGTCCGTGAGGTCGTCGACCGCGTCGCTCTGCTGCACCTGCACGGGCACGCTCGCGGTCGCGCCCGGCTGGATGTCGCCGCTGAACGTGTAGCGCACGCCCTGCACGGTCGCGGGGTCGACCGAGTCGTCGAGCGTCTCCCACGAGTCGCCGTCCCAGTACTGCGTGGTCACGGTGTCGGCGTTCGGGGGGAGCGCGACCGTGCCCGTGCCCGCGTACTCGAGGTACGTGAACGGGTTGGGGCTCACCGTGGGGTCGACCGGGTCCTGGAGGACCAGGGTGTCGACGGGGTCGTTCGAGGTGTTCGTCGCGCCGATCGTCATGGTCGCGGTCGTCCCCGGGGCTGCGAGCGCCCCTGGTGGGTCGATCGACTTGGTCGTCGTCGAGGCGAGGACGAGCGGCACGACCGGGGTGATCGCGTCCGACGCCTGCTGCTGCGCCGCGTTGTCGGCCACGACGGTCGCGGTGTTGGTGATCGGCACACCGTCGGCGCTGTACGGCAGGTCCGGGGATACCCGGGCGTTGACGATGATCTGGGCCTGTGCGCCGTTCGGGACCTGGGGGTTGGTGTAGGTGACCGTGTCGGTGTCGGTGTCGGCTGTGATCTGGCCACCGGGCGGGCCTGACTGGATCGACGCGGAGACGAGGTCGAGGCCGTCGGGCAGCGGGTCGGTGAGCGCCGCGTTGGTGCACGGGTCGGCGTTCGGGTCCGAGCAGGAGACCGTGATGATCCACTGGACGGTGTCTCCGGGCTCGTAGGGCCCGGCGGACACCTCCTGCTTGCTGATGCCCCAGTCCGCGGCTGCCGCGGGGATCGCGGGGACGAGGGCCAGCGGCAGGGCCAGCAGGACGGCGCCGGTGGCCGCCCAGGCCCGGCGGGCCCGTACGGACCAGCGCTGCCCGGCCCGGCCGGACCGACGATGCCTCGATCGCTCGTTCCCCATCCCTGTTCCTCCGCTCGTCCGTCAGAGCGACACACTCCCTCGTGCGCCGTCCGATCCCGTCCTGCCGGCAGGTACCTCGGTCACCCCGGTCGTCGTCCTGCAGGCTCCGCGGGTCCTGGTCCGCGACACCGGCTGGGTCGTGCCGGTCGCCGGGGCGGCGACGGCACGACCCGTCCGACCGTCAGGGGGTGACGATGGCGAAGTCCTTGTCGCCCGGGTCCAGGACGGCGGCTAGCCGGCCGAGCACGGCGGGGTCGCCGCCGAGCTCGATGCCCGCCTGGGCGAGCGTGTCCGGTGTGACGTTCCCGCTGGCCAGGACCGGGAGGGCGCGCCTGGTCCCGGTGAGCGTGAGGTCCGCGGCGCCCTTCTGCGGGGCGGAGCTGTAGGTGAGCACCCCGTTGGCCAGGCGCAGGCGGTACCTGGTGTCGACGTCGGTCAGCACGACGTCGATCGACAGCTTCTCGTCCCACGCCCTGGGGCCGTCGACCTGGATCGCGAGGGCGTCGAAGAGCATCTCCGGCGAGAGCTGCGCGACCATGTCGGGAGACACCGTGACGATGGGGGTCCCGAACGGGCCGTCGCGCAGCTCCGTCACCCCCGAGAGGTAGACGCTGCGCCAGGTGCCGTTCTCCGCCCCGTACCCGAGCTGCTCGTAGGCGTCGGCCAGCAGCTCGCGCGCCGCGGCGTGGTCGGGCTGGGCGAAGACGACGTGGTTCAGGACCTCCGCGACCCAGCGGTAGTCGCCCTCGTCGAACGCGACCTGGGCCTTGGCGACCACGGCGTCCGCGCCGCCGCCCAGCTCGACGTAACGCTTGCCCGCCTCGACCGGGGTGTGCCGCCACAGGCTCGACGGGTTCCCGTCGTACCAGCCCATGTACCGCTGGTAGATGGCCTTGACGTTGTGGCTCACGGAGCCGTAGTAGCCGCGGGTGCTCCACGCGTTCTCGAGCGCCGGGGGCAGCGTGAGCACCTCGGCGATCTCGATCCCGGTCAGTCCCTGGTTGAGGAGCCTCAGGGTCTGGTCGTGGAGGTACGCGTAGAGGTCACGCTGGATGCCCAGGTACTCGTGGATGCGTTCGTTGCCCCACGTGGGCCAGTGGTGGGACGCGAAGACGACCTCGATGTCGTCTCCGAAGAGCTCGATCGACTCGGTGAGATAGTGCGCCCAGGCGTGGGGGTCGCGCACGACGGCACCACGCAGCGTCAGCAGGTTGTGCAGGTTGTGCGTGGCGTCCTCGGCCGCGCACAGGGCGCGGTGGTCCGGGAACCAGACGAGCATCTCCGACGGCGCCTCGGTGTCGGGGGCCATCTGGAAGACCATCCGGACCCCGTCGACGGTCTTCTCCTCGCCGGTCGTGGTGATGTCCACGGTGGGGGCGATGAGGGTGACGGTGCCCGTCGACGTGGTCTGTCCCAGGCCGGCACCCACCTGCCCCTGCGGCCCTCGTCCGAGCGCGGCGCCGTACATGTAGCCCGACCTGCGTCCCATGGCCGTGCCCGCGTAGACGTTCTCGGAGACGGCGTGCTCGGTGAACCCCTCGGGCGCGAGGACGGGGACGCGCCCCGCGTCGACGTCCTCCTGCGTCGTGACCCCCTTGACCCCGCCGAAGTGGTCGACGTGCGAGTGGGTGTAGATGACGCCCGTGACGGGACGCTCCCCGCGGTGCTCGCGGTAGAGCGCGAGCGCCGCCGCGGCCGTCTCGGTCGAGATGAGGGGGTCCAGCACGATCACGCCGGTGTCGCCCTCGATGAAGGTGACGTTCGACAGGTCGAAGCCCCGCACCTGGTAGATGCCCTCGACGACCTCGAACAGGCCCTGGGTCGCGACGAGCTGCGACTGGCGCCACAGGCTCGGGTTGACCGTGTCCGGGGCCTCGCCCTGGAGGAAGTCGTAGGTGTCGTTGTCCCAGACGACGCGTCCGTCCGCGGCGGTCACCGCGTTCGGTGTTCGTCGGCCGACGAAGCCTCGGGAGACGTCGTCGAAGTCCTGGGTGTCGTGGAAGGGCAGGCTGTCTCGCAACACCTGCTGCTGCCGGACGATGGCGGGGGAAGCTGGCTTGGCTGATGACATGTTGGCAGCATTCCAGCCACCCGCGGACTGCGCACCCGCAACGTGTGACGTGGGTCTCGACGGCGACACGAGCGGCACGTGGGCAGCCGCGCCCGTCCCTCGCCGCGCCGTCGTCGCGGTCGTGTGACAGCCTCGACGCGACGGAGGCGCACCTGCTCGTGCGTCGTGGGCGCGAGGACAGGCACGGAGGGCACCGAGATGAGGGTCCGGCCCGTGCGCGCGGCGAAGGCCTGGTGGGCCGGGGTGCGCCCTGCCCCAGCGACGTTCTGGCGCTCGGCCGGGACCGGGGTCCCCGGGGCGGTCGGCGGCGTCCCGGACGGCATGGCGGCCGCGACGCTCGTCGGGGTCAACCCGATCCACGGCCTGTATGCGACGGCCGTCGGCCGGATCGCCGGCGGCCTGACCGTCGACTCCCAGCTCATGATCGTCACGACCACGAGCGCCGCGGCGCTCGCTGCCGGGTCGGCGCTGGCCGGGATCGACGCGGACGACCGCCTCGGTGCCCTGATCCTCCTCACGACGCTCGCGGGCGCCGTGATGGTCGTCGCGGGGCTCTCGGGACTGGGCCGACTGACCGGTTTCGTGTCGCACTCGGTCATGACCGGCTTCCTCACGGGGGTCTCGGTCAACATCCTGCTCGGGCAGCTCGACGCGCTCACGGGCAGCGAACCGACCGCGTCGCTCGCGATCGGGCAGGCGTTCCAGGTGCTGCGGTCCCCCGGCTCCTGGGACGTGCCGACGGTCGTCGTCGGCGCCGGGTCGATCCTCCTGCTGCTGGTCCTCGCCCGGACCCGGCTGGCGCCCTTCGCCGCGGTGGTCGCCCTCGTCGTGTCGTCGGTCGGCGTCTGGCTCGTCGGCGCGGGCTCGGTGGAGCTCGTGGGCGACGCCGGCGCGATCCCCGTCGGCCTGCCCGTCCCCGCGGTCCCCGACCTCACGGTGTTCTCGCTGGACGTGGCCCTGGGAGCCTTCGCCGTCGCGGCGATCGTGCTCGTCCAGGGGGCGGGCGTCGCCGAGTCGGTCCCGAACCCGGGCCGGCGCGCGGACCCGGACCGGAACTTCGTCGGCCAGGGGGTGGCGAACCTCGCGGCGGGCTTCTTCCGTGGGATCCCCGTCGGCGGGTCGGTGGGCCAGACGGCGGTCAGCACCGCCGCGGGAGCACGTGACCGGTGGGCCGGGGTCATGTCGGGCGTGTGGGTGCTCGTCGTGCTCGTCCTGCTGTCGGGGCCGGTGGGGGCCGTCCCGTCGGCGACCCTCGCGGCTCTGCTCGCGGTCGCGTCGGTCGGGTCGATCCGCCTGTCCGCGATGGCCACGGCCTGGCACACGGGCAGCCAGTCCCAGGTGGCCATGGCGACGACGTTCCTCGCGACGCTGCTGCTGCCCGTCGCGGCCGCGGTCGGGATCGGCGCGGCCCTGTCGATCCTGCTCCAGGCCAACCGCGAGTCCCAGGACCTGCGTATCGTGCGGCTCGTCCCCGTCGAGGAGGGGCGCTATCGCGAGGAGCCGGCGCCCCGCCGTCTCGACAGCGGGACCGTCACGGTGCTCGACGTCTACGGCAGCCTGTTCTACGCGGGGGCCCGCTCGCTCGAGGCCACGCTCCCCGAGCCGGCCGACGCACGCGACGCCGTCGTCGTCCTGCGGCTGCGCGGCCGGGCGAGCCTCGGAGCGACGGCCTTCACCGTCCTGGCCCGCTACGCCGACCAGCTCGGCGACCACGGCGGGCGCCTCTACGTGAGCGGCGTGGACCCTGTGCTCGCGGCGAAGTTCGAGCAGGTCATCGATCTGCGGCTGCACGAACGCATCGAGGTCTTCCCTGCCCGGCCGGTGATCGGCGAGTCGACGGCCGACGCCGCACGGCACGCGCAGGCGTGGCTCGTGCACGGTGCACAGGCCGTGCCGCCTCCCTCCGAACAGAAGGGCAGCCCGCTCCGACGGCTCTGGGACCGGCTGCGGCGCCGAGGTCAGCGCACCTGAGCGGGCAGTTCACGGCACGGGCAGCCCGGGCACCTCGAGGCTCGCGTCCGCGTACGGCGCGAGCAGCAGCGTCACGGTCGCCCAGCCCCGCGTGAGCAGACCCGTGTCGGAGTCCGGCTCGGTGTGCCGCTCGGTCCCCGAGTACTGGAGCGTCAGGTTGCGGTCGTCGTTCTCGTGGATGCGCGCCTGGACCAGCCCGAAGCTCGCGAGCGGCGCCTGACGCAGGCCCCTGAGGTCGCCCGGGGCGCGGTCGGGGACGTTGACGTTCACGACCCGGCGACCGAGCGGGGTGCGGACCACCCACTCCACGACGTGGTCCGTCACGAGGCGTGCGGTCTCCCAGTGGCGCGGCTCGGCGGCGTCAATCGACACCGCGACCGACGCGATGCCGTGGGTCGTCGCGGACAGGGCCGCGCCCACGGTCCCCGAGTGCAGGATCGCGTTGCCCGTGTTCGCGCCCTTGTTCACGCCCGACAGGACCAGGTCCGGCTTCGCGCCGAAGCCGCCGTACGCCGCGACGAAGGCGATGAGCGCGGGGGCGGCCCGCACAGCGAGGGACGTCACGCCGTCGGGCAGGCCCGGGGCCCTGTGGGGCTCGACGACCAGGCGGCCGTCCTCCTCGGCCCCGAGCAGGGCCGCGCTCGCGCCCGAGGACTCGCGCGCGGGGGCCGCGACCACGACCTCGTACCCCGCGTCGAGGGCCGCCCCGGCGAGCACCGCCAGGCCCGGGGAGTCGATCCCGTCGTCGTTGGTGATGAGTGCGCGCATCATGGCCTCCTTGTTCGTCCGGGGTGGTCAGCGGGTCTCGCGCACCGTCACGCGGTCCGCGAAGCGTTCGATCTGGTCGCGGTGCCCCGTGCCCAGCCCGCGGCGGGTCACGTTGAGGGCCCCGGCGGCGGCGCCCAGGCGCACGGCGTCGGGCAGGTCCATGCCCCGCGCGAGCCCGACGGCGATCCCCGCCGTCATCGAGTCGCCCGCCCCACGATGGTCCACGGTCGTGACGGACGGGCTCTGGACGGTGTAGCTGCGCTCGCGCGTCACGAGGAGCGACGGCGCCTCGGCGCGCGAGACGATCACGGCACGCGGACCCGCAGCCACCATCTCGTCCGCCGCCGTGCGCAACGACCGTTCGCCGTCGTCGGGCGCGAAGCCGCCCTCGACCATCTCCTCGTGGCTGATCTTCAGGACCGCGCCGGGCTCCTGGGCGACCGCGTGGGCCTCGGCGCCCGACAGGTCCGCGACGACCTGGCGCTCGGCCGCGTGCAGGTCCTTGGTCAGCCGGCCGAAGAAGTCCGGCGGGACGCCGACGGGCGTGCTGGACCCGGTGAGGATCGTGACCGCGGCGTCGAGCGCCGCGACGAGCACCGTGCCGTACAGGTCGTCGACCTCGTGCCGGTTCAGGGGGAAGGGCTCCATGGCCACGACCTCGGCGCGCTCACCGCTGCGCCGGTCGTGCACGAAGGCACCGTTGGCCCCTGTCGAGGTCACCCGCAGGTCGAGGTTCTCGGCGCGGGCCAGGTGCGCGGCCACCGACCCGGTCTCCCCGCCGAACGGCCCGCACACGATCGCGTGCGCACCGAGCGAGTACGCCATGCGCGCGAGCCACAACCCCTGCCCACCGGGGTGCACGTGGATCTCGGGCGACGTCTCGTGCGGCCCGGCGGGCTCGATCTCGATCGCCAGGAGAGGCGTGAGCGCGAGCACGCACACGACCGGTTCACGGAGGTCCGTCGTCATCGACCGAGCGTAGGTCGGGTGGTCGGCAGTCACCCGGCGAGGGGCGCCGGACGGGTGTGCGGCTGGTCACACGGTGCCCGATCCGTCGCCTCTTCCTGGTCTCAGACGCGACGCTCGCGGCGGAAGAGCGCACGCGCCCAGACGTAGCCCGCGACGCCGATCACGACGGACCAGGCCACGGCCTGCACCGCGGTCGAGCCCTCGAGTCCCGCTCCCCCGGCGAGCAGCCCGCGCACGGTGTCGATGACGGGCGTGAAGGGCTGGTGCTCGGCGAACCAGCGCACGGCCGTCGGCATGGTCTCGACGGGCACGAACCCGCTGCCGAGGAACGGCAGGAGCAGCAGGAGCATGGGCGTGTTGCTCGCGGTCTCGACGCTGCGGGCGCCCAGACCCATGGCGACGCACAGCCAGTTGAGGCAGGTCCCGAGCAGGACGAACAGGCCCAGCAGGGCGAGCCAGTCGAGAGCGTCGGCCTCGGGACGGTAGCCCATGGCGATCGCGGCGCCCAGCACGAGGACCACGGCGATCATGGCCTGCACGGCGAACCCGAGGACGTGCCCCGAGAGGATGGACCCCGGCGAGATCGCCATGGTCTTGAACCGGGCCATGATGCCGCTCGCGGCGTCCATCGCGGCGCTCACCGCGACCGACGTCGCTCCCCCGACGACGGTGATGACCAGGAGAGTCGGCGTGATGTAGTCCAGGTAGGCGGCCCGGCCGTCGGCGCCCGGCGTGATCCCGGGAGCCACGCCGGCACCGAAGGCCCCGCCGAAGACGTAGACGAACAGCAGCAGCATGACCATCGGGCCGCCGACGAGGAAGACCGTCAGGCCCGGGTAGCGCACGGCGCGCAGCAGGCTGCGGCGGAGCATCGTCCCGACGTCGGCGACGGGGCGGGGCCGGGCCGTGGTGGTGGGGGCGGTGGTGGCGATGGCAGTCATCGGACGTTCTCCTTGTCCTGTGTCGGACCGGCGGCGGCGTCGGTGGTGGCAGCGGCGTCGGTGCCGGCCTCCCCCTCGGTGGGCGGTTCGGTCAGTGCGAGGAAGACCTCGTCGAGCGAGCCCGCGTCGTGCACGGACTTGAGCTCTGCGGGTGTGCCCTCGGCGACGATGCGGCCGCCGTGGAGCACCGCGACGGAGTCGGCGAGCCGGTCCGCCTCCTCGAGGTACTGCGTGGTGAGCAGGATCGTGGTGCCACCCTCGACGAGCGCACGCACCTCGTCCCACAGGGTGCGACGGCTGCGGGGGTCGAGACCCGTCGTCGGCTCGTCGAGGAAGACGACCGACGGCGTGCCGACGAGCGTCATCGCGAGGTCGAGCTTGCGCTTCATGCCGCCCGAGTAGGTGGCCACGGGCTTGCCCGCGGCCTCGGCGAGGCCGAACTGCTCGAGCAGCGCAGTCGCCCGACGGCGTCCGGCGGACTTCCCGAGGTGGTTGAGGTCGGCCATGAGCCGCAGGTTCTCCGTGCCGGTGAGCAGCTCGTCGACGGCCGTGATCTGGCCGGTCACGCCGATCGAGGCGCGGACGGCGCCCGGCTCACGCGCGATGTCGTGGCCCGCGACGCGCATCGTGCCGGCGTCGGCGGCGAGCAGGGTCGACAGGACGCCCACGGTCGTGGTCTTGCCCGAGCCGTTGGGGCCGAGCAGCGCGGTGATCGTCCCGGCCGGGACGACGAGGTCGACGCCGTCGAGCACGAGCTGGGTGCCGGACTTCGAGCGGTAGGACTTGCACAGGCCTGCGACCTCGATCGCGGGTCCACGGACTGTGGTGGTCATGAGCTTCTCCTTCAGGCGTGAGGGCGGCGCACGATCACGTCGCCGTAGCTGGTTCCTGCGCGGACCTCGACCGTCAGGTCGGACTCGTCGGGACCGGCGGCGTCCTGCAGGAGGTTGCGGACCTGGCCGTGCTGCGAGGTCGCGTCGAGCCAGGCAGCCGTGCCCTCGGGCACGCCGACCTCGATCGAGCCGGACGAGCTCTCGAGCTGGACGCGGCCGGTCACGGCCTGCTCGACGCGGATTCCGCCGTGCGCGCACCGGACGACGGTGTCGCCGTGGGACCGGTCGATCGAGATGTCCCCGTGCGCGCCGTTGACGCGCAGGCTCCCGCGGGTCCGCCCGATCTCGGTGGTGCCGTTGGGCACCTTGACCGTCGCGTCGCCGTCGAGCTCGCGGACGCGCAGGCCGCCGGCCGAGACGACGGCGTCGACGGTGCCCGAGGCCCGGCCGATGCTGAGCGAACCTGCCGAGACCTTGATGTCGAGGCGGTCGACGTCGTCGAGCCGGGCGTTGCCGCCGTTGAGGGTGAGGTCGACGGTCCCGAGCCGCCCCTCGGCGTAGAGAGAGCCGGCCTTGCCGCGCAGGTCCGACCCGGCGGGGAGCTCGATGGTGACCTTCGCGCCGCCGGAGGCGAAGGGCAGGACGTACTGCTTCCAGGCGTTGGGGTAGACGATCGTGACGGTGTCGCCGTCGCGCTCGACGCGGGTCTCCTCGGCGGCGCGGACCGAGCCGGACTTGCTCGGGTCGGCCGGCAGGACGGTCACCACGACGTCGTCGCGTTCGCCGGCGACGACGTACAGGTTGCCGAAGGGGACGTCGACGACGACCGGGACGGGCGTGGGGGCGGCGAAAGTGGGCATGACGGATCCTCCGGAGGGGTGAGCGTGGCCGCCCCGGGGTGGCGGGGCGCGTGGGTGTGGTGGTGTCGGGTGGTGGGTCAGCGCACCCAGCCGGTCACACGACCGGAGGTGCTCGTGGCCCGGGGAGCCGGGCGGGAGGGGGCGGTGGGAGCGAGCGCGGCGGCGACCGCGCGCACGAGCCACGTGTTGACGGACACGCCCTCACGGGCTGCCGCTTCCTCGACCAGCGCCTTGAGCTGGTCGGGCAGGCGGAGCGTCGTGCGGGACGTGCTGACGTCGTCAGGGTCGAGCGCTGCCGGGCGGGCGGGCTCGACCGGCGGGGTGGCGTCCTCCTCGAACGCCGAGGTGGGCGAGGGCGTCACGACGAACTCGGGGTCACGCCCTCGGAGCCGGACGTCGACCGCGCCCGGCGCGAGCTCGGCCGTGATCTCGGCGGCAGCGGTCGAGAGGGCTTCGAGCAGGACGAGCCGGACGGCGGTATCGAGCGGGGCCGACAGGCGGCCGGCGAGCTCACGTGCCTCGTCCCCGCCCGCGGCGGCTGCGGTGGCGAGCTGGTGCTGCAGCTCGTCGACGTATCGCGTCAGTTCCATGACACCACTATGACACCACTCATGGTGTCAAGACAAGGGCCACGCTTCGAGGAATGGTGTCACCGCCCAACGCCCGACGGCGCCGCTCACCTCGCGGGGTGAGCGGCGCCGTCGGGCCGTGCGCAGGGAGGGACGCCCCTCACCGACCGGTCACTGGCGCGCCATCGCGATCCGCAGCCGCTCGTCCGGGTCGATGAAGTGGTCGTGGCCGTCGGTGCCCAGGTCGATCTGGACCCAGCCGATCCTGCCCGTGAAGCGGCTCCCCCGGGTCGTGTAGTCGGACGTGACCGGGGTGCCCGACTCGTACCCGACGTCGGTCGTCTCGTCCGCGGAGAAGATCATGGGCTGCGTCGCCCCGACACGTCCCGCTCCCACGACGTCGCCGTCGTGGTAGAGCGTGACGTCACCACCCTTGGCGAGGCCGCCGCCGTCGTACGCGAACTCCATCCGGACCTGGTGCGTGCCCGCGGGCACCGGGAGGTCACCGGTGACCACGAACTCCTGGATGCCCAGGACGTTGTAGACGAACTTCACCCGCCCCTCCTTGGTGTACAGCGACCACCCGCCGAACCGGCCGCCCTGGGCGATGATCACCCCCTCAGCACCCGACGCCGGGACCTCGACCTCGGCCGTGACCGAGAACGAGCGGTTCTTGATGCTGAGCACGCTGTTCTCCGACAACCGCCCCATCCCGGCGAAGAACTGCTGCGACGTGCCGTGGACGAGCGTGGGGCGCCCCGCCGAAACAGGGTCCAGCCGCTCGCCCGTGCGGTCGTCCATGGGGAGCACGCCGTACCTGGTCGCCTCGATGAGCCACAGCCGCTGGAGCGCTGCGAGCCTCTCGGGCTGCTCGGCCGCGAGGTCGTGCGCCTGGCTGTAGTCGGTGCGCCCGTCGTAGAGCTCCCAGACGTCGTCGTCGAACGCGGGCACCTCACCGCCGACCAGGAGCCACGGCGTGCGGTGCTTGGTCACGGCGCTCCACCCCTTGAAGTAGATCCCGCGGTTCGCGAACATCTCGAAGTACTGCAGGTCGTGCCGCTCGGGGCTCTGCGCGTCGTCGAACGCGTAGAGCATGCTCGTGCCCTCCATGGGCGACTGCTGGACGCCGTTGACGCTCGTCGGCTCGGGCAGCCCTGCGGCCTCGAGGATCGTGGGGGCCACGTCGATCACGTGCGTGAACTGCGAGCGCACCTCGTCTCCCTGCGTGATCCGCTCGGGCCAGTGGACGATCGTCCCGTTCCGGGTCCCGCCCCAGTGCGAGGCGACCTGCTTGGTCCACTGGAACGGGGTGTCCATGGCCCACGCCCAGCCGACCGCGTAGTGGTTGTACGACGACGGCGACCCGAACTCGTCGACCTTGGAGCGCAGGAACTCCGGCGTCTCGAGCGCCGCCATGCCGTTGAAGTTCGCCATCTCGTTGAACGCGCCGTTCAGGGTCCCCTCGGCCGAGGCCCCGTTGTCGCCGATGATGTAGTAGATCAGGGTGTCGTCCAGGATCCCGAGGTCGTCGAGGGCGTCGACGAGCCGGCCAACGTGGTGGTCGGTGTGCTCGAGGAACCCGGCGTAGACCTCCATCTCCCGCGCGAGCACGGGCTTGAGGTCGTCGGGCATGTCGTCCCAGGCAGGGATCTGCGGGTCACGCACCGTGAGCTCGGCCTCGGCCGGGACCACGCCGAGCTCCTGCTGGCGCGCGAACGTGCGCTCACGCTGCACGTCCCACCCGTCGTCGAACTGGCCCGCGTACCGGTCGGCCCACTCCTTGGGGACGTGGTGCGGGGCGTGCGTCGCACCGGGCGCGAAGTACACGAAGAACGGGCGGTCGGGCATGAGCGCCTTCTGCTGACGCACCCAACCCACCGCACGGTCCGTGAGGTCCTCCGTCAGGTGGTACCCCTCCTCGGGCGTGGCGGGCGGCTCAACGGGCGTCGTCCCGTCGTACAGCGCCGGGTCCCACTGGTTGTTCTCCCCGCCGATGAACCCGTAGAACGTCTCGAACCCACCGCCACCCGACGGCCAGGCGTCGAACGGCCCCAGCGGCGACGACTGCCAGACGGGCACCTCGTGGCACTTGCCGAACTGGGCCGTCGAGTACCCGTTGAGCTTGAGCGTCATCGCGAGCGGTGCCTTGGTGTTGGGCCGCACCGAGCTGTTGCCAGGAGCCGACGTCGCGGTCTCCGTGATGCTGCCCATGCCCACCGAGTGGTGGTTGCGCCCCGTCAGCAGCGCCTGCCGGGTCGGCGCGCACAACGCGGTCGTGTGGAACCGGTTGAAGCGCAGCCCGCCGGCCGCGAGCCGTTCCGCGGTAGGCGTCCGGCACGGGCCGCCGAACGCGCTCGACGCCCCGAAGCCCACGTCGTCGAGCAGGACCACCAGGACGTTCGGCGCACCCTCCGGAGGGAGCAGCGGCTCGATGGGCGGGAACGACGTGTCAGGGTCCTTCGCGTCGTAGGTCACGAGCCCCGGCGCGGGCCGGTCCGGGACGGGCAGCATCGTGCGGGCGTGCTGGTCGGGACGCATGAGGGACTCCGCTCGGTCGGACGACGAGGCATGGGTGCGTCCCACGCTAGGAGCACCCCTCACCCCGAGGCATCCCCCAGACCGCATGATCCCGCGCCTCCCCCGGGCGCACAGGGAACCTGCGCCCTATCGTGAGAGTCGTGAACAAGGAGCCGCGGCCGGCAACGACGCCCCTGGAGCTCGACCACCAGCTCCTCGACGCCAAGCTCACCGTGCCCCGGACCGGAGCACCGGTCGTGAGCCGGGCCCCGCTGATCGACGCCGCACGCGCGAGCGGACGACGGGTCGTCGGGGTCACCGCTCCCCCGGGCTACGGCAAGTCCACGCTCCTCGCCGAGTGGGCCGCGAGCGACCCGAGGACGGTCGTGTGGATCACGCTCGACCGGTTCGACGACGCCCCCCTGACCCTGCTGACCGTGCTCGCCGCGGCCCTCGCCCGCCAGGGGATCGGGCGCCCGGACCTCGGCGCGCACATGTCCGGACCTGACGCCTCGCTGCTGGGACGGGCAGCCCCCCGCCTGGCGTCGGCCCTGCGCACCAGCCCCGCTCCCTTCGTCCTCGTGCTCGACGACCTGCACGAGGTGAGGTCCGCGGCCTGCCACGACGTCCTGGGCATCGTGGTCGCAGGAATCCCCGACGGGTCGCAGCTCGTCGCCGCGAGCCGCGACGAGCAACCACACCTGGCGCAGCTGCGCGCGACGGACGCGACGGTCGAGCTCGGCGTGCGCGAGCTCGCGCTCGACACCGAGGGCACCGCACAGGTGTTCGCCGCGGCGGACGTACCCCTCACGCCCGACGTCGCGGACGCCGTCCGGACCCGGACCGAGGGCTGGCCCGTGGGGGTGCACCTCGCGGCGCTCGCCGCACGCGACAGCGGCGACGAGGCAGACGCCGCAACCGTCACGGGCACCGACCGGTACGTCGCCGACTACCTCCAACGGGAGGCGCTGCGACGACTGCCCGACGAGACGCGACAGTTCCTGCGCCGCACCGCGATCCTCGACGACCTGACCGCCCCCCTGTGCGACGCCGTCCTGGGCGAGACCTCGTCGCTGCGGCACCTGCGCGGGCTCGAGTCCGCGCACCTCTTCCTCGTCCCGCTCGACCGGCAACGCCGCTGGTTCCGCTACCACGCCCTGTTCCGCGAGCTGCTCCTCGACGACCTCCTGACGACCGAGCCCGACCTCGCCGACACCCTCCGGGTCAGGGCCGCCGACTGGTACGAGGCGAACGGGTCCCCGGCACGCGCCGTCGAGCAGCTCCTGGCCACCGGCGAGCGCGAGCGCGCCGCCCGGCTCGTCACCCGGGTCGTCATGCCCCTCGTCCAGGACGGCCGGACCTCCACGATCGACCGATGGTTGAGCACCCTGGGCGACGACGCGATCCGCAGCCACCCCCCGCTCGCGGCGCTCGCGGGCCACGTCGCGGTGTCCGAGGGACGCGCCGGGGCCGCCGAGCACTGGGGAGCGGTCGTGGACACGGCCACGTTCGACGGCGACCCCGAGGACGGGTCGGCCTCGTTCGACTCGGTGCGGGCGATGTACCGGGCCCTGCGGTGCCCGGACGGCCCGCAACGGATGCTCGACGACGCCGGCGTGGCCCTGGCCGCCGAGCCCGAGTGGAGCCCGTGGCGCGACACCGCGCTGGTGCTGAGCGGCGACGCGCTCCGCCTGACCGGCGACGACGAGTCCGCCGTCCGGCACCTCGAGCTCGGCGCCGAGGCCGCGAGCGCCCTCGGCGACGCGGACATGCTCGTCTACGCCGAGGCGCAGCTCGCCGACCTCGACATGGACCACGGCCGCTGGGAAGGTGCCCGCGGCCGGGTCCGGCGGATCCTGGCCGCCGTCGAGGACCATCGGACGGGTGACCACCCCACGAGCGCGCTCGGCTACGCGGTGGCCGCTCGCCTAGCCCACCACGACCACGACCCGGCGCGGACCGCCGACCTCCTGACCCGCGGGATGCGCACCAGGACGTTCTGCACGTACGCGTTCCCGACGCTCGCCGTCCGCGTGCGTCTGCGTCTCGCGCGGACGAGCTGGGCGACGGCGGACGTCGCCGCGGTCCGGCACCTTCTGCGCGAGATCGACGACGTGCTGCTCCGACGCCCCTCGCTCGGCGTGCTGAGCGACGAGGTCGCGGACCTGCGCAAGTCGTTCGACGCGGCCCAGCACGCGACCACGGCCGTCGGCACCGGACCTCCGCTCACGCCCGCAGAGCTGCGGCTCCTGCCCTACCTCCAGACCCACCTCACGATCCGGGAGATCGGTGAGCGGCTGTTCGTGTCACGCAACACCGCGAGCTCGGAGATCGGTTCGATCTACCGCAAGCTGGGTGTGTCGAGCCGGAGCGAGGCCGTGGAGCGTGCGGTCGACAGGGGGCTCCTGGGCGCGTGAGCCCTCATCCGGGCTCGCGCGCGTCGAACGGGTCGTAGCCGAGCGCGAGCGCGAGCTTGGGTGCTGCTGCCACGACGGCCGGCAGCCCGACGATGGGGATGGTCGCGGCGAGGACGTCGACGATCTCCGCGGTGGTCGCGCCCGCTGTCACCGCCTCGTCGACCTCGCTGCCGTACGTCGGCTCGGCACCGCCGACCGCGACGAGCGCGGCGAGCCGGATCAGTGCGAGCGTCTTGGGCTCGAGGACGGTCGACTCGAGCTCCAGGTCCTCCTCGAGGCGTGCGTCGTTGATCGCGAAGCGCCGAAGTCGATCGGTGTAGTCCACGGTCTGGCCATCCTCTCGCCCGGTCACGTCCTCCTATTGCCGCACGCCCGCCGGGGGCTCGCATCACCCCGATCACATGATCCGGCGCCTCGCCTGCCGCGTGCCGGCGGGATCAAGTTCATGCGGTCTGCATGACGACGGCGACCGTCGGGCGACGGATCCTGGGCAGGAGCGACAGCACACGTGCGACCTCCCCCGCACCGGGCGCCCCTGACCTGGGGCGAGAGAGGTCCCGACGGAGAGGACCGACGACCCATGACCCAGGACCCGAGCGACCTGCAGGACACCGGACCGATCGACTACCTCGTCGTCGAGTTCGCGTCCGACGCCATGACGGGCGAAGCCTTTCCCCTGCTCGTCGACCTCGTCGAGCAGGGCACCATCCGCGTCCTCGACCTGCTCGTCCTGCGCAAGGAGGAGGACGGGAGCGTGGTGGGCGTCGAGCTCGACGAGCTCGCCGACGGATCGACGGGGCTCGAGATCTTCGCGGGCGCCTCGTCGGGGCTCCTGGGGCACGAGGACCTGACCGAGGCCGCCGAGGCGGTCGAGCCCGGTCGGACCGCAGCGGTCCTGGTCTACGAGAACGTGTGGGCCGCGCCCTTCGCGTCCGCACTGCGCCGCGGCGGCGCCCAGCTCGTCGCGAGCGGGCGCATCCCGGTGCAGGCCGTGCTCGCCGCGCTCGACGCCGCCGAGAACGCCTGACCCGCTTCCCGACAGAGGAGGAACACCATGCCCGGACTGATCCGAGGTGTCGCGCGCACCGCCGTCGTCGCCGGAACCGCGACCGCCGTCTCCAACCGCGTCTCCCGCCGCCAGGCCGGCCGTTGGGCCGCCCAGGAGGAACCGCCTGCGCAGCAGGCACCGCAGCCGACCTACGCCGCACCGCCGCCGCCCGCGCCTGCACCCGCGCCCGTCGGCATGGACGCCAAGATCGCCCAGCTCACGCAGCTCTCCGCGCTGCGCGACCAGGGAGTGCTGAGCCCTGCCGAGTTCGAGGCGCAGAAGGCTCAGATCCTCGCCGGTTGACCGGCACCCACCTGAGGAGGAATTCGCATGGACAGCTTCATGGACTGGTTCTGGCTGATGGTCTGGTGGTTCTTCTTCTTCATGTACCTGATGATCCTGTTCCGGATCCTCGCCGACCTCTTCCGCGACCACACGCTCAACGGCTGGTGGAAGGCGGTGTGGGTCGTCGCCCTCATCGTCGTGCCGTTCCTCTCCGCGCTGATCTACATCATCGCCCGCGGGCGCGGGATGGCCGAGCGCCAGATGCAGGACATGTCGCAGGCCAAGGTGCAGACCGACGCCTACATCCGAGGAGTCGCCGGTGCCGACTCGTCCCCGGTCACGCAGATCGCCGACGCCAAGGCCCTGCTCGACTCGGGCGTGATCGACGAGAACGAGTTCGCCACGCTCAAGGCGAAGGCCCTGGCCTGAGGTCAGGTCCGTGCCCGAGCCGACCTGACGACCGGGCCGTACGGCCCGGTCGTCAGGTCGGCACACCACCGAGGCGGGCGGGGCTCAGTCCTCGCCGTAGAACACGCGCTCCATGACGGCCCGGGCCCGTCGCGCGGTCCGCAGGTAGCGCTCCTCGAGCTCGGCCCCGGACTCCTCGTCGCCGATGACGCGAGCGAGCCCGGTCAGCGCCCGGATCTCGTGCGGCAGGACGTCGGCCGTCGGTCCGCCCGAGCGCCCGGACCAGAGCACGAGCGCGCTGCGCAACCGCGACGCGAGGTGCCACGACTCGCCCAGGGTCGCGGCGTCTTCGGGCGTGACGATGCCCGCGACCGCCGCGGCCTCGAGCGCGTCGATCGTCGACGTCGTGCGCAGGCCCGCGACCTCGTGGGCGTGCTGGAGCTGCAGGAGCTGGACCGTCCACTCGACGTCCGAGACGCCGCCCCGGCCGAGCTTGAGGTGGCGCGACGGGTCGACGCCGCGCGGCAGCCGCTCCGACTCGACACGGGCCTTGATGCGCCGCACCTCGCGCACGGTCGCGGCGTCGAGCCCGCCCGCCGGGTAGCGCAGCGGGTCGACGAGCCGCATGAACCGCTCGCCGAGCCCTGCGTCCCCCGCGGCCGGTCGGGCGCGCAGCAGCGCCTGGGACTCCCACGCGGCCGACCAGCGGTCGTAGTACTCGGCGTACGAGTCGAACGAGCGCACGAGCGGGCCGTTGCGTCCCTCGGGGCGCAGGTCGGCGTCGACGGGCAGCCCGGGCTCGGGGCCCATGTCGCCCAGCAGGGAGCGCAACCGGGTCGCGACGACGAGCGCGAAAGCCTGCGCGTCGCGCTCGCTCGCGCCCTCGGTGGGCTCGTGCACGAACATGACGTCGGCGTCCGAGCCGTAGCCCATCTCGCGCCCGCCCAGGCGGCCCATCGCGATGATCGCGCACCGCGCCGGGTCGTCGGCCGGGTCCGCGACCCCGAGCTCGCCCCGGGCGACGAACTGCGCCACGCGCAGCCCGCCCACGAGGGCGAGATCGGCGGCGTCGGAGATCGCGCGGGCGGCGTCGACCGGGGCCACGACGCCGAGGATCTCCGCGGCCCCGGTGCGCGCGAGCTCGCGGCGGCGCACGGCCCGCAGCGCCGTGGCCGCCGGGACGGCGACGTCGGCGCGCGTGAGGATCGCGTCGGCCTCCTTCGCGAGGCGCTCGGCCCCGCGCGGGACGAGGTCGGCGTCGTCGGCGAGCCAGGCCACCGACTCGGGCGAACGCGACAGCGCGTCGGCCATGTACCGCGAGCTCGAGAGGAGCGTCGCGAGCCGGTACGCGGCCGAGCCCGAGTCCCGCAGCAGCTTGAGGTACCAGTGCGTCGAGCCGAGCTCCTCGGACAGCTTGCGGAAGTTGAGCAGCCCCGCGTCCGGGTCCGCCCCTTCGGCGAACCAGCCCAGCATGACCGGCAGGAGCTGGCGCTGGATCGCGGCACGACGGCTCACGCCCTCGGTCAGCGCGAGCACGTGCCGCATCGCGCCCGCCGGGTCGCGGTACCCGATCGCCTGGAAGCGTGCCTTGGCCGCCTCGGGCGCGAGGCTCGCCTCCTCGGCCGAGAGCTGTGCCGTGGCCGGGAGCAGGGGCCGGTAGAAGAGCTCCTCGTGCAGCGCGCGCACCTCGCGGCGCGTGGAACGCCACCGGTCCAGAAGTCCCTCCGCACCCTCGGCGCGCATGCCCAACGACCGTGCCAGACGACGCAGGTCGTCCTCGCCCGTCGGCACCAGGTGCGTGCGGCGCAGCCGGAAGAGCTGGATGCGGTGCTCGAGCGAGCGCAGGAAGCGGTAGCAGACCGCGAGGCGCGCGGCGTGCTCGCGCCCGACGTAACCGCCCGCCGCCAGGGCCGCGAGCGCCGTCAGAGTGCTGGGGCTGCGGATCGAGTCGTCGGCCCGCCCGTGCACGAGCTGCAGGAGCTGGACCGTGAACTCGACGTCGCGCAGGCCGCCCTTGCCGAGCTTGAGCTGACGGTCGGCCTCTGCGGCGGGCACGTGGTCCTCGACGCGGCGGCGCATCGCCTGGGAGTCCTCGACGAAGTTCTCGCGCGTCACGGCCGACCACACGAACGGGTTGATCGCGTCGTGGTACGCCGCACCGAGCTCGCGGTCGCCCGCGACCAGGCGCGCCTTGAGCAGCGCCTGGAACTCCCACGTCTTGGCCCAGCGCTCGTAGTACGCGAGGTGGCTCGCGAGCGTGCGCACGAGCGGGCCGTTCTTGCCCTCGGGGCGCAGCGCCGCGTCGACGGGCCACAGCGGCGGCTCCGACGACGTCCCCTGGCAGGCGCGGGCGAGGCCCGTCGCGAGCCGCGCACCGACGCTCGTCGCGTAGGTCTCGTCGTACCCCTCGGCGGGCTCGGCCACGTAGATCACGTCGACGTCCGAGACGTAGTTGAGCTCACGACCGCCGCACTTGCCCATGCCCATGACGGCGAGCCGCACGCCCGCCCCGTGGTCGTCGAGCTCGGAGCGCGCGATCGCGAGCGAGGCCTCGAGCGCTGCGGCCGCGAGGTCCGCGAGCGCCGCGGCCACGGCCGGCAACCGCGTGAGCGGCTCGCGCGACGTGAGGTCGGTCGTGGCGATGCGCAGGAGACGGGACCGGTAGGCGCGGCGCATGGCGTCGGTCGCGGCGGCGGCCGGCAGCGCCGAGACGGGCTGGTGGGCCTCGGGGTCCGCGCCGACCGCGCGCAGCAGCTCGGCCCGGACGGCGCCCGCGTCGACGCCGGTCCCGGACGCCGGGTCGGCGACGACGACCAGCAGGTCCGGGTGGGACACGAGCTCGTCGCCGAGGGCGACCGACGCGCCGAGCACCGCGAGCAGACGGTCGCGACCCGAGGGGACCGGGGCCTCGCCCTCGACAGCCTCCGCCGCATCGCGCTCCCCCGCTCCCGTGAGCAGGTCGCGGAACGTCCGGCACGACGCCTCGTCCCCGGCCACCGCCGACGACAGCCGCGCGAGCTGGAGCAGGGCCAGGTCGGGGTCAGCGGTCACGCCGAGCGCGACCAGCACGTCCTCGGGCAGCGGCCCGACGACGCCCACGAGGTCCTTGTCGTCGAGCAGCGACGCCGAGCGGGTCACGTCGGCGAACCCGATCCGGCGCAGGCGCGAGCTCAGGGTGGGGCGGCGCGACCCGTGGGGTGCGCCGACGCGCCCGAGGGGCGTGACGTCGTCGGGCCCCGAGGTCATGACGACCACCGGGACCCGACCGACCGACGGGAGGACTGGCTCACAGGACCTGGAGGAACCGCTTCAGCTCGAACGGCGTCACCTGGGACCGGTAGGCGTCCCACTCCTGGCGCTTGTTGCGCAGCACGAAGTCGAACACGTGCTCGCCCAGGGTCTCGGCGACGAGCTCGGACGTCTCCATGATCTGGATCGCGGCGTCGAGCGACTGCGGCAGAGGCTTGATGCCGAGCGCGCGGCGCTCGGCGTCGGTCAGCTCCCACACGTCGTCCTCGGTCGCCTCGGGCAGCTCGTAGCCCTCCTCGATGCCCTTGAGGCCCGCCGCGAGGATCACCGCGTACGCGAGGTACGGGTTGGTCGCGGAGTCCAGCGCGCGGTACTCGATGCGGCTCGAGTTGCCCTTGCCCGGCTTGTACATGGGCACGCGCACGAGCGCCGAGCGGTTGTTGTGACCCCAGCACACGTAGCTCGGCGCCTCGGAGCCACCCCACAGGCGCTTGTACGAGTTGACGTACTGGTTCGTGATGGCGGTGATCTCCGCCGCGTGGACCAGCAGGCCCGCGATGAACGAGCGCGCCGTCTTCGACAGCTCGAACTGCGCGCCGGGCTCGTGGAACGCGTTGCGGTCGCCCTCGAACAGCGACAGGTGCGTGTGCATGCCGGAGCCCGGCTGGTCCGCCATGGGCTTGGGCATGAACGACGCGAAGACCCCCTGCTCCAGGGCGACCTCCTTGACGACCGTGCGGAACGTCATGAGGTTGTCGGCCGTCGTCAGGGCGTCGGCGTAGCGCAGGTCGATCTCGTTCTGGCCGGGGCCCGCCTCGTGGTGGGAGAACTCGACCGAGATGCCCATCGACTCGAGCATCGTGATCGCGGCGCGGCGGAAGTCGTGCGTCGATCCCCGGGCCAGGTGGTCGAAGTACCCGCCCTGGTCGACCGGCACGAGCGGCGCCGAGGCGTCCGCCGGGTGGTTGAAGAGGTAGAACTCGACCTCGGGGTGCGTGTAGAACGTGAAGCCCTTGTCGCTCGCCTTCGCGAGCGCGCGCTTGAGCACGTTGCGCGAGTCCGCGAGCGAGGGCTCGCCGTCCGGGGTGAGGATGTCGCAGAACATCCTCGCGGTCCCGTGCCGCTCCCCGCGCCACGGGAGCACCTGGAACGTCGTGGGGTCGGGGCGCGCGATCATGTCGGCCTCGTAGACACGAGTGAGGCCCTCGATCGAGCTGCCGTCGAAGCCGATGCCCTCCGCGAACGCGGACTCGAGCTCCGCGGGAGCCACCGCGACCGACTTGAGCATCCCCAGCACGTCGGTGAACCAGAGACGGATGAAGCGGATGTCGCGCTCCTCGACCGTGCGGAGCACGAACTCCTGCTGCCTGTCCATGGGCTACATCCTGCCTGAAGAGTGTGACGAGCGGGTTACGTCGCGTCCTGACGCGGCCGACGTGTCACCAGCCTGCCACGACCCGGCCCACGTGGGGTGCGGGTGGCCACCTGACCGGCGGGTTCGCATAGGCTGGCGGGCATGGCAGACCTGCGGATCGCCCTCGCACAGATCGACACGTGCGTGGGAGCGATCGACCAGAACACGGCGGCGATCCTCGAATGGACCAGGCGGGCGGCCGGCGAGGGCGCCGACCTCGTGGCCTTCCCCGAGATGACCCTCACGGGCTACCCCGTCGAGGACCTCGCGCTGCGGGCCTCGTTCCGCCGCGCGGCCTGGGACGCGGCCGCCGACGTCGCCGCCCAGCTCGCGCGCGAGGGCCTGGGTCATGTGACGGTCGTCCTGGGCACCGTGGGCACCTCCGAGACCGCGCTCGCCCGCGGCGCGGGCGCCGCCGAGCGCGAGGTGTCGGGCTCACCCGCCGACCTCCCGACCAACCGTGCGGTCGCGATCCAGCACGGGAAGGTCGTCGCCTCGTACGACAAGCACCACCTGCCCAACTACGGCGTGTTCGACGAGTTCCGCATCTTCGCGCCCGGCACCGAACCCCTCGTCCTGGAGATCGCCGGCCGCTCGGTCGGCATCGTGATCTGCGAGGACATCTGGCAGGACGGCGGCCCGATCACCACGCTGGGCGGGCTCGACGAGGCCGGGCACGGGATCGACCTGCTCCTCGTGCTCAACGGCTCGCCCTACGAGGAGGGCAAGGGGCACGTCCGCACAGAGCTCGCCGCACGCCGGGCGCGCGAGGTGGACGCCCCGGTCGCGTACGTCAACATGGTCGGCGGCCAGGACGACCTGGTGTTCGACGGCGGCTCGTTCGTCGTCGGGCCCGACGGCGCGGTGCTCACCTCCGCGCCGCAGTTCGTCGAGGACCTGCTGGTGTGGGACCTGCCCTCGCGTGCCCCTGCCGCACCGGGCGCCGCCGGCACCACGTACCCCACGGGCCGCGTCGCGGCCCCGCTGCACCCCGACGAGGAGGTGTACCGGGCGTGCGTCACGGGCCTGGCCGGGTACGTGCGCAAGAACGGCTTCCGGTCGATCGTCCTGGGGCTGTCGGGCGGGATCGACTCGGCGCTGTCCGCGACGATCGCGGCCGACGCGATCGGCGGGCAGAACGTCGTGGGCGTCTCGATGCCCTCGACGTACTCGTCGGAGCACAGCAAGGACGACGCCGCCGACCTCGCCAAGCGGCTCGGCGCGGACTACCGCGTGCAGCCCATCGCACCCATGGTCGACGCCTTCCAGGGTGAGCTCGCGCTCGAGGGCGTCGCCGAGGAGAACCTCCAGGCGCGCGTGCGCGGCGTGGTCCTCATGGGGATCTCCAACCGCGAGGGCCACCTCGTCATCGCGCCGGGCAACAAGTCCGAGCTCGCCGTCGGGTACGCGACCATCTACGACGCGGGCAGCATCGGCGGGTACGCCCCGCTCAAGGACGTCGACAAGTCGCGCGTGTGGGCCCTCGCCCGCTGGCGCAACAACGCCGCGCTCGACGCGGGCGAGATCCCCCCGATCCCCGAGTCCTCGATCACCAAGCCGCCCTCGGCCGAGCTGCGCCCCGGTCAGACCGACCAGGACTCGCTGCCGCCCTACGACCTGCTCGACGAGGTCCTCGACGCGTACATCGAGCACGCCGAGGGGCGCGCCGAGCTGCTCGCACGCGGGTTCGACCCGGAGGTCGTCGACAAGGTCGTGACGCTCGTCGACCGCGCCGAGTGGAAGCGGCGCCAGTACCCGCTCGGCCCCAAGGTCACGTCGCTGGCCTTCGGCCGCGACCGCCGCCTGCCCGTCACGTCCCGCTGGCGCGAGCCCGTCGAGTAGCACCGACCGGCGTGCCCGCGCGCCCGCCGCACGCCACCCACCCGCTTCCCGAACGACCGGCCCACCGACCACCGACGGGCCGCACGACCTGGAGAGACGAGAGCATGTCCGCACACACCCAGCCCGGCCAGACCCCGGCCACGCCCGTCAAGCGCTTCCGCGTGCACCACCTCGCGGAGGCCAAGGCACGGCACGAGAAGCTGACCATGCTCACCGCGTACGACGCGGTGACCGCCCGCATCTTCGACGAGGCCGGCATCGACATGCTCCTCGTCGGGGACTCGATCGGGAACACCATGCACGGCCACCAGACCACGCTGCCCGTCACGGTCGACGACATGATCCCGGCCGCGCGCGGCGTCGCCCGGGCGGCCCGTCGCGCTCTCGTGATCGTCGACCTGCCGTTCGGGTCGTACGAGGCCGGGCCCGAGCAGGCTCTCGCGACGGGCGTGCGCATCATGAAGGAGACCGGTGCGCACGCGGTCAAGATCGAGGGCGGTCGCCGCTCGGCCGCGCAGATCCGTGCGCTGACCGACGCGGGCATCCCCGTCGTGGCGCACCTGGGCTTCACGCCCCAGTCGGAGAACATCCTGGGCGGGCCGCGCGTTCAGGGCCGCGGGGACGAGGCCGCGGAGATCCTGTGCGAGGACGCCCTCGCGGTCACGGACGCCGGGGCGGTGGCCCTCGTCCTGGAGATGGTCCCGGTCGAGGTCGCCGCACGCGTCACGGAGATCGTGCGCATCCCGACGATCGGCATCGGGGCGGGTCCCGTGTGCGACGGCCAGGTCCTCGTCTGGACCGACCTCGCGGGCATGACCGAGTGGTCGCCGCGGTTCGCCAAGCGCTTCGCGGAGATCGGCGCGGCCCTGGGCCGGGCCGCGCAGGACTACGCGGCCGAGGTCAAGGGCGGGACGTTCCCCGACGCCGCGCACAGCTTCGAGAAGTAGCGCTCCCCCGCCCGACGGCGTCGCGCGCCAGGGTGCCCTGGTGCACCGGGGCGCGTAGCGTCGTCGGGCAGGACGTCACCGGTCCTGCTCTCGCTCGCGCTCCTCCTCGTCCCACGCCTCGGAGCGGGCACGAGCGAGCTCGAGCGCCTTGGCCGCCGCCTCCCGCGTCGGGTAGGGCCCCATGCGCGACGACCAGGTCGACTGTGGGCCCTTCGACACCTCGCCCGTGCGCGTGTCGAAGAAGAACTGGTCGTCGCTCGCAGCGTCACCGTCGTCGGAGAATCGTTCCTTCGTCATGGGTCGATCCTGCCGCACCGACACGACCCCGCGCGCGACGGCGGACGCGCGCAGGGCCGATGGACGTCTCGGCGGCGCTCACCTCCGTAGACTGGCACGATGCCCGGTTCACCCGTCCTGACCGCCCCGCGCGGACCTCTGGTCCCCGGGACGCTCTCCCCGCCACGCGCCGTGCCGCGCTCGATCGCGCGGCCCGAGTACGTCGGACGGCCCGGCCCGCAGCCCTTCACGGGCGACGACGTCGTGGCCCCCGAGACGATCGAGCGGATCCGCGTCGCGAGCCGCATCGCGGCCCAGGCCCTCGCCGAGGTCGGGATGCACGTCGCCCCCGGGGTGAGCACCGACGAGCTCGACCGGATCGGGCACGAGTTCCTCCTCGACCACGGCGCCTACCCGTCCACGCTCGGCTACCGCGGGTTCCCCAAGTCGCTGTGCACGTCCCTCAACGAGGTCGTGTGCCACGGGATCCCCGACTCGACCGAGATGGTGGAGGGCGACATCGTCAACGTCGACATCACCGCGTACGTGGGCGGCGTCCACGGCGACAACAACGCGACCTTCGCGGTCGGCGAGATCAGCGAGGAGGCCGCGCTGCTCGTCCAGCGCACGCGCGAGTCCCTCGACCGCGCCATCAAGGCCGTGCGCCCCGGGCGCGAGGTCAACGTCCTGGGCCGCGTCATCGAGAAGTACGCGCACCGCCACGGGTACGGCGTGGTGCGCGAGTACACGGGCCACGGCGTCGGGGAGGCCTTCCACTCGGGCCTCGTCATCCCGCACTACGACGCGGCCCCCGACCACGACACCATCATCGAACCAGGGATGGTCTTCACCATCGAACCCATGCTGACGCTGGGCGGCCCCGAGTGGCAGACGTGGGACGACGGGTGGACCGTAGTCACCGCGGACCGGTCGCTGACCGCCCAGTTCGAGCACACCCTGGTCGTCACCGAAGACGGAGCGGAGATCCTGACCCTGCCATGAGCAAGCACTCACACCACCACCACGGCCTCGCGTTCGGGATCGACGTCGGCGGCAGCGGCATCAAGGGCGCACCCGTCGACCTCTCGACGGGCGAGTTCGCCCAGGAGCGCCACCGCATCCCGACGCCGCAGCCCTCGACCCCCGAGGCCGTCGCCAAGGTCATCGCGGAGCTCGTCGACGAGTACGACCTGCCCCACGACGTCCCCATCGGCGTCGCGTTCCCCGGCCCCATCCGCCACGGCGTGATCGGGTTCATCGCGAACCTCGACAAGTCGTGGAAGGGCGTCGACCTGCCCGCCCTGATCAAGAAGGAGACCGGGCGGCACGTCGTCGCCGTCAACGACGCCGACGCCGCCGGGATCGGCGAGGTCCGGTACGGCGCCGCCAAGGACGCGCGCGGCACCGTGCTCCTCGCGACCCTCGGGACGGGCATCGGCAGCGCACTCGTCGTCGACGGGGTCCTCGTGCCCAACACCGAGCTGGGACACCTCGAGATCGACGGGTTCGACGCCGAGTCCCGGGCCGCGGAGTCCGCGCGCAGCCGCGAGGACCTCTCCTGGGAGGAGTGGGCGGCGCGGCTCCAGCGCTACTTCGACGTCGTCGAGATGCTGTTCTCTCCCGACCTCATCGTGGTCGGCGGCGGCATCTCCAAGCACCACGAGAACTTCCTGCCGCTGCTCGACCTCAAGGCACCGATCATCCCCGCGAAGCTGCGCAACGCAGCCGGGATCGTCGGGGCCGCGGCGCTCGCCGCCGAAGGGGCCGGGCTCGCGTAGTCGTCGTCGCGCGCGGGCCGGGCTCGGCCTGGTCCGCTGCGGCTCGGCCTGGTCCGCTGCGGCTCGGCCTGGTCCGCTGTGGCGGGTCAGGCCGGGCGGTCGACCGGCCTCAGACCGTGCTCGGGTGCCGGTCCTCGACCGGGTGCTCGATCTGATGCTGCGGCAGCGACGGGAAGATGTCGATCACGCCCAGCATCTCCAGGACGTCGGTCACGACCGTCGGCGGGTTCCGCAGGCTCACCTGGAGCCCTTCCTCGCAGCCGATCGTGTAGAACTGCACGAGGAACGCGATCCCGGTCGAGTCCATGAACGTCACCTTCGAGGTGTCGATCACCACGGGGACGTCACGGTCCAGGGCGTTCGCCAGTGCCGCACTCGCCTCGCTCCGCAGGGCGACGTCGATCTCGCCCCACATGTCCACCACGCTCGTGTCGGGCTGCTCGAAGAGCGTGATCCCGCCTGTCGTCGTCGTTGTCTTGCTCGCAGTCATGACGTGAGCCCCCGCTCGTCGCGTTCTCGGCACCCGACGCCTGCAGTGCCGCCAACAGAGCAAGGGTACCCCCAACAGGCGCCCGCATGACAGCATTCTGGGGATTACTTTACCTGAGAGGGTCATCAGGTGCATTTAAGGGCGAATCATCCCCGTGCTCGTGGTGCTTCGACCGGGTCTGCCCCACCTCGGTGCGACTTCTCGCGCGAGTGGCGCGGCGCCGTCGTACGGTCGGACGACCTACCGAGACACGACCCGAGAGGTGGTCACCATGCCCAGGCGAGACCCCGGCCCGTCCGTCAAGGACAAGGAGCTGTACGAGTCGCTGCGCGACGAGGGGAACTCGAAGGAGAAGTCCGCACGCATAGCGAACGCGGCCGCCGCGTCGTCCCGGAGCGAGGTCGGCGCCAAGGGAGGCTCCTCACCCGCCTACGAGGAGTGGAGCGTCGCCGAGCTGCGCAAGCGCGCCCGCGAGGTCGGTATCGAAGGCCGCTCGACCATGCGCAAGGGCGAGCTCATCTCCGCGCTGCGGAACCACTGAGCGGGGCCGTCGGATGGACGGGGTCGCCGAATGAACAAGGGCGCCGACGCCGGCGGCCCCGCAGGGTCGAGCGCCTCGGGCGACGGAGCCCACAACCAGCAGCCCGACCGCGCGCACGACGGGCCGATCACCGACTCACGGGACGAGAGCGCCGACGAGCGGGCCGACCGGAACTGGGCCGAGCTCCTCCAGGAGCTCCGCGTCACGCAGATGGGCGTGCAGATCCTCACCGGCTTCCTGCTGACCCTGCCGTTCCAGCAGCGGTTCGGGGAGCTCGACCCCGCGCAGCGCACCGTCTACCTGTGCCTCGTGGTGCTCTCCGTGATCGCGACCGGGCTGCTCGTCGCACCCGTGTCTCTGCACCGCATGCTCTTCCGCAAGCACCTCAAGGCGCGGCTCGTCACGTCGGCCGACCGGCTGGCGCGGGTAGGGCTCGCAGTCCTCGCCCTCGTCGTCACGGGCACGGTGCTGCTGATCTTCGACGTCGTCGTCGGGTGGACGGCCGCGGTGATCGCGGCGGTGGGCGCGCTCGTGCTGTTCGCTCTGCTGTGGGTCGCACTGCCCCTCGGGCTGATGCGGCGGGCGCGAGCGGGCGACGAGTAGGGCGAGCGGGCGACGAGCAGTCGGCCGCAGCGTTCAGGCCCGCTGGTCGTACACGGCCTCGACCGCCTCGTACGCGGCCTCGCCCGGCACCAGGTTGAGCATCGTCATGCGCCCGCCACCGCCCACGACCGGCGCGACGAAGATCTGCCAGCCCCAGTCCGGCCCCTCCGGCGCGGCATAGCTCCCGGTGAGCCGCACGACGCCGTCGTCCCCCACCGTCCCGTCGACGAGCATCCACGCGGGCGACGCGTGCCACGAGTCGAGCCACACCGCCGACACCCCCTCCTCGCCCGAGCCGCCGCTCAGAAGCAGGAGGCCCTCCTGGGGCGCGTCGCCGTCGGACCACGTGTAGGCGAACGAGACGTACTCGCGCGCCGTGACCGTGACCGAAGCGGTCGCGGCCGACGCGACGAACTCGTCGGTCGGGAGGAGGCGCTGCCGGTGGACGCCCTGCCACTGCCCCACGAGGGGAGCCAAGCACTCGACGATCCTCATCCCGCCAGCCTACTGACGGGGAGAGATGGATGACAGGGCGGATGAGTCGGTCGGTACGCCGGGTTCTGTCCCCGCGCGCGGTTGCCCCCGCGCGGGTGACGGCCATCCATCTACGACGTACGTTGCCGCACGCCTCCAGCGGTCTACCCGACTGTGCTTCTCACCAGAGAATCGGGCGGGCCGCCCTCCAACACAGTCTGTCTGACCTTGCTCCAGGTGGGGTTTACCTAGCCGGACCAGTCACCTGGCCCGCTGGTGGTCTCTTACACCACCGTTTCACCCTTACCGCCCGCGACCGGAGTCGTGGGAGGCGGTCTGTTCTCTGTGGCACTGTCCCGCGGGTCACCCCGGGTGGGCGTTACCCACCACCTTGCCCTGTGGAGCCCGGACGTTCCTCGGCGACGCCACGAGGGCGCCGACGCGGCCGTCTGACCGACTCATCCGCTCCCGCAGCCTACACGTCCACGCGGTAGCCCAGCGCGAGCTCGTCGCCGCTCGTGCCCCGGATGCCCCAGCTCTCGGGCGGGCTCTCCAGGATGACGACCTCGAGGTCGTCCGCCGCCAGCCCCAGGAAGGGCGCGACGTCGTCGAACATCGCGGCGATGAGCGCCCGCTTGGCCTCGCGCGAACGACCCGTGAAGCACACGACCTCGATCACGAGGTACGCGTCGCTGCGTTGTGGCGCGACCAGGTCGCCGTCCTCCATGAGGAGGAAGCGGTGGAACCGCTTGTCCTCGGGCAGCCCCCAGGCGCCGACGACCGCCCGGTGGATCACGTCGGAGATGACCTCGCGCTTCATCTCCCAGACCGTGCGGGTGCCGTAGATCTTGACCTGGACCATGCGGCACAACCTAGTGCCGCGGCTCGGGGTGCGCCACGGGTGACCATCGCCACGCGGGCGACGGGCGGGACGGCCGCCGCGCCCACCCTAGAGTGGCGGTGTGCTTCTGCTCCTGCCGCCCTCCGAGGGAAAGTCCCTGCCCGACGACGGCGCTCCACTCGACCTCGCGTCCCTCAGCTCGCCGTCGCTCACCCGGCACCGCAAGGCCGTGCTCAAGGCGCTCGTCGCCGCGAGCAGGCGGCGCGACGCGCTCGACGTCCTGGGTGTCAGCAGCGGGCTCGCCGACGAGGTGGCGCGCAACGTGTCGCTGGCGACAGCGCCGGCTGCTCCCGCCTCGCGGGTGTACTCGGGCGTGCTGTACGCCGCTGCGGGTCTGGCCGACCTGCCGCCCGCCGCTGCGGCGCGGGCCGAGGAGTCCGTGCGGATCGTGTCGGCGCTGTGGGGCACGGTCTCCCCCATCGACCGCATCCCCGCCTACCGGCTGTCGATGGGCACCAAGCTCCCTCCGCTCGGGGCGCTCGCCCCGTCGTGGCGACCGCACCTCGCCGCAGCCTTGGACGTGCGGGCGACCGGTGACGTCGTGATCGACTGCCGCTCGGCGCCCTACGCAGCCGCGTGGAAGGTGCCTGCCGGGGCCGAGCACGTCGCGGTGCGCGTGCTGCGCGAGCTCGACGGGAAGCGGAGCGTCGTGTCGCACAACGCCAAGCACACGCGCGGCGTCCTCACCGGACACCTCCTGACTCGCGCCGAACCCGTGCACACGGCCGACGAGCTGCTCAAGGCCGCGTACGAGCTCGTCGGTACCGCGCTGCTCGATGCGACGCTGCTGCCCGGAGCACGCGGTGCGTCGACGCTGGAGCTCGTCGTCTCCTGACGACGGACCCACGGTCGAGAACGACGTCGAGGTCGCCAACGGCCTTCTGACGACCTCAACCTCGTTCTCAGTGCGGGTTCAGGGCTCGCTCGGGCACCCGACGACGGTCAGCTCGGTCGCCCCGTCGGCCCACAGCCGCACGATGCTCACCGACCCCGGCGGAACCCGGAAGCCCGCCCAGCGCGAGGGCGGCGCCTCGATCGCCCGCCCGACGGCGGCACGCACCTGCACCGCATGACCCACCACGACCACGGTCCGGCCGGTGCCCTGCGCGAGAAGGTCCTGCAGCCCGGCCCAGACCCGGTCGCCGACGTCGGCCATCGACTCCCCGCCCGGGGCGGCCTCGGTGCCCGAGACGAGCCACTGCTCGGGATGCCCGTCCCAGCGCTCCGCGATCTGCCCGGCCGTCAGTCCCTCCCACTCTCCGAAGTGGACCTCGGCGAAACGTTCGTCGGTGCGGACGTGCAGGCCCAGACGGCGGCTCACGGCGCGAGCGGTCTCCTGCGCACGGACCATGGGTGACGCGACGATCTCGGTCGGCTTCGGCAGATCGGTCCAGCGGTCCCGGCCGATGCGGTAGATCAGGTCAGCAGCCTGGGCGGCCTGCACCCGGCCCCGCGCGGTGAGCGACGGGCCGGGGACCGATGAGCCCGAGTACGCGCCCGCCACGGTGAGCGGCGTCTGGCCGTGCCGGACCAGGATGACGGTCAACGGCTCGGCACCGTCGAACCGGGCACGGGCGCCCGAGGGACGGGTCGGCGTGTCGAAACCGGGGCCGGCGGCGTCGGCACCGGGCGCACCGCTCGGGTCGGCCGGCTCCTCGACTGCCAGGTCCGTGTCCGCCTGCCCCTGGTCGGTCACAGGTGTGGCGTCGGCAACCCAGTGGTCGTGGGCGATCTCGCCGCGCGAGTCCATGACCTGGTTCGCGAGGGCGTCGGCCGCGGAGTTGTCGGCACGCGGCACCCACTCGTAGGTGACCTGCGACGGCGGCAGCACCTGCGCCGCCTCGGCCGCGAGCCGGCGCATGTCCTCGTGCTTGATCTTCCAACGCCCCGACATCTGCTCGACGACGAGCTTGGAGTCCATCCGCACGACCACGCGCGCCTCGGGGTCGATCGACCGCGCGGCGTCGAGCCCCGCGACGAGCCCCGAGTACTCGGCGACGTTGTTCGACACGACGCCGAGGTAGCGGGCTCGCTCGGCCAGCACTGCTCCCGTCGCAGCGTCGCGCACGAGTGCGCCGTAGCCCGCAGGTCCGGGGTTGCCGCGTGAACCGCCGTCAGCCTCGACGATCAACGTCCTACCCATGCCTCGTCCTCCACGTGTGCCCTCGTCCTGTCGATCCGCTCGGTCGGTCTGGCCGGTCGGCCTGGCCGAGAGCGGCCGCCCGGGACCTGCTGCGCTGCTGACCAGAGCCGAGGCGCACACCGAGCGGTCCGCTCAGTGTTCCTCGTGCGGGCTGCTGTCGTCGAACCGACCGAGGCGACGACGGGCAGCATCCCGTTCAGTCGAGGGGTTCGGTGACGAGGCGGGTGCGGGCTTCGTGGATGGTCAGGGGTGGGGCGGTGGTGGTGGTCGTGGCGGTGCCGGTGATGGGGGT
>NZ_JOFV01000020.1 GCF_000718325.1 Oerskovia turbata | reverse complement strand
GGATACCTAGGCAGTTCCACTCCACCGCGGGAGGCCCTCCTACGCCATCGATCAGATCAGCGCGTCACACCCTCTCGACCAACGTCCCCGGTCAGTACAGCTAGGGGTGCAGCTGTGGCGACGTCGGCCATCGACATTCCTTCCATGTCTCTGCCGCCTGCTCAAGTTCTCCAAGCAGTGGCGAGGGCTCATTCTAGCGGGGGCGGACCGGGACCTTTCCACCGTCCAGGACGCCGGGCCTCGGAGCGTCGGCCACCGTGTCGCGCGGCGGCTTCAGTCCCTCGGTGCAGCGGATCGGAGCCTGTCGAGGAGCGGCTCGGCCGCCTGGTCGAGGAAGTCCTGCTGCCCCTCGTCGCCGACCTGGACGAGCGCGATGTCGGTGAAGCCCGCCTCCCAGTACGCCGACACGGCGTCGACGATCGCGTCGAGGTCAGGTCCGCACGGGATCGACTCCGTGACGTCGTCGGGCCGGACGAACGCGCTGGCGCTCGCGAAGGCCTGCGTGGTAGGGAGGTTGGCGTTGACCGGCCATCCCAGGCCCGACCAGCGGAACTGGTCGTGCGCCCTGGCGACGGCGCGCTCCTGGTCGGTGTCCCAGCAGATGGGGATCTGGCCGATCTTGCGCGACCGTGGGAGGTCGGCCGCGTCGCGCGCCTGGTCCCAGGCGGTGACCAGGTCCGGCTTCGGCTCGGTGGCCACGAGGTGGTCCGCGAGTGTCGCGAAGGACGCCACGGACTGCGCGCCCGAGACCGCGATCCCGATCTCGACCGGGGCGTCGGGCAGGTCCCACAGGCGGGCCGAGTCGACCTGGAAGTACTCACCCCGGTAGCTCAGCAGCTCGCCCGTGAACAGCTCGCTGATGATGTCGACCGCCTCGACCAGCAGTCCGTGCCTCTCGTCGACCGCGGGCCAGCCCCTGCCCACGACGTGCTCGTTCAGGTTCTCCCCGGCGCCGAGCCCGAGCGTGAAGCGACCGTCGGACAGTATCCCCAGCGTCGCCGCCTTCTGGGCGACCACGGCAGGGTGGTAGCGGATCGTCGGGCAGGTCACGTACGTCATGAGGTCGACGTGCTCGGTCGCGTGGGCCACCGCCCCCAGCACCGTCCAGGCGTACGGCGAGTGACCCTGGCTGTCGAGCCAGGGGAAGTAGTGGTCGGAGGAGACCTCGAAGTCGAAGCCGATCCTCTCGGCGGCCACCGCGTAGTCCACCAGGTCCTTCGGCCCGGACTGCTCGGTCATGAGGGTGTAGCCGAATCTGGTCATGCTTCGATCCTCACGCCGGCGCTGGAACCTCGCACCCCGGCCGCAGGCCTGCGCCGTCGGCCTCCGCGGGGCTCAGCGGGTCCGGTAGCGCGCGTAGGTCAACCCGCTGTCGAACACTCACTCCTCGACCAGCTCGAGATCGCGGCGCACGCCGTCGGGGAAGAAGCGCTTGCCGCCGCCGACCATGCTCGTGGTGACGAACAGGTGGAGTCGTCGATCGTGACGTTGTAGTGCTCGTTGACCCCGGCGTGCAGCGCTGCCTCGTCGCGCTCCATGGGGTCGGCGGCGGGTGGCGGACCGTGACGACCGGCACGTCCGGCCGGGCATGCCCGGAGGGTGGATCGGGCCTTGGCGCGCGCTCTCGATTGCGCTAGGTTGACGGCGTCAACTTGACGACGTCAACCTCGCTCGCCCGACGGATGGATGTGCGCATGACTGTACGAGACGTGCTCGAGGAGCGCGCCAGATCGCAACCCGGCGGAACCGCATACTCGTTCACCGAATCGGACGGCACCCGATCGACCGTCACGTATCGCGACCTGTTGTCCCGTGTGGAGACGCTGGTCGCCGCTCTGCTGGACGTCACCGCGCCCGGCGACAGGGTCCTCTTGCTGTGCGACCCGTCCCTCGGGTACGTCGAGTCCTTCTACGCGATCGTGGCGGCCGGTCGCGTCGCCGTCCCGGCCTATCCAGCCGCCGGGGGGCGTCATGCCGATCGGGTACGGCGGATCGTCGAGGACTGTCGGCCGGCGGCTGTCGTCGCTGACGTGCCCGCACCGTCCGACGTGCACTCGCTCGGGCTGCCGGCAGGGAGCGCATGGTTCAACGTCAACGACGTGCACGCCAGCAGGGAGCAGGGCGGTTCTCGGCTCGAGAAGCCCATCCCCTCTCCGCGCCCCGCTCTTGCCGAGGACGACCTCGCGTTCCTCCAGTACACCTCCGGGTCGACCGGGTCTCCCAAAGGGGTCATGGTCAGCCATGCGAACCTGCTGAGCAACGCGGAGTCGGCGCGGACCACGTTCGGGTTTCACCCGGGCTCCGTCATGGTCAGCTGGTTGCCCCCGTTCCACGACATGGGACTGATCGGGTGCATCATCACGCCTCTCGTCGTGGGGTTCCCCTGCCACCTCATGGCGCCCTCGACCTTCCTCCGGCGCCCCCTCAAGTGGCTCGAGGCTATCTCTGAGCTGCGAGCGACGGACAGCACCGCTCCGAACTTCGCGTACCGGCTCTGCGCCGAACGAGTGGGCGAGGCGGACCTTGGATCGCTCGACCTCTCCTCGTGGACCAAGGCGATGAACGGCGCCGAACCCGTGAGCATGGTTGCCCTGAACCGGTTCGCCGAGGCGTATGCATCGACCGGCTTCGTTCCATCGTCGTTCCGCCCGTGCTACGGCATGGCCGAGGCCACGCTGCTGATATCTGGTGGGCACCGGGGGGACGGGCCACCACGCTCGGCGGCCCCGCTCGACGCTGCCGGCCCTGAGGATTTCGTCTCGTGCGGTACGCCTGAGCCGAGCGCCACCGTCAGGATCGTCGACGCGACATCCCGCCGCCCCGTACCCGACCGTTGCGTGGGAGAGATCTGGGTCTCCTCGCCCTCCGTGGCCGGCGGGTACTGGAACCGGACCGAGGCGACGGCGGCGACGTTCTCAGCGACGACGGAAGACGGCGACGGTCCCTTCCTGCGGACCGGGGACCTCGGATTCCTCGACGGCGGAGAGCTCTTCGTCGCCGGCAGGATCAAGGACCTCCTGATCGTCAACGGACGCAACCTCTATCCCCAGGACCTCGAGGACACCGTCCGTGCGTCGCACCCTGAGTTCACGGGGCGTCCGTCGGCGGCGTTCGAGCACGACGGGCGCATCGTGGTCACCGTGGAGGCCGTGCCTGGACGCAAGGTCGCACAGTCCGACCTCAGCGGGATCGCTCGTGCGGCAGCGAAGAGCCTGTCGCAAGACTTCGAGATCGCCCACCCCCTCGTGATCGTCCTTCGCCGGGGAACCTTGACCACGACCTCGAGCGGCAAGATCCAGCGATCTGCGGCACAGGCCGCCTGGCGCGAAGGAAGCCACACGAGTCGGACGATCGCACGGTCGGACACCGCTGACGCGACGGTGCCACCGACTCACGCACCGGCTGCCGCTCCGCAGGACCGCGACTCGGCCGATCCCGAGGTTGCGCAGGCCGAGATTCGCGAGGCGATTCTCTCGGAGCTCGCACAGGTGACGGGAAGCACGCGACCGCCTTCGCTGACGACTCTTCTGCCCGATCTCGGACTCGACTCGGTGAAGGTCGCCGCCCTCGCCACAGCGATCGAAGACCGCACCGGAATCGTGGTGCCGCTCTCGCTCGCCTGGGAGGTTGACGATGTCGAGTCGTATGTTGCGGCGGTCCTGCAGACCACCTCCGCACCTCGCGGCAGCGAGCCCACCGAAGGGCGCGCGCCGGTCCCCGCCGACCGGGTCGTGCTCGTTGGCGCGGCCTGCCGACTTCCCGGCGGTGTCACGAGCCCCAGCTCGTACTGGGAGCTGCTGGTCGCCGGACCCGACCGGACCGGGATCTCGCCGGGCACCGGCAGGACCGGGCAGCGGTCAGCGGGTATCGTCCCCGAGCTCGCAGAGTTCGCCCCGGCGAGGTTCGGCATCGGGCTCGACGAGGCTGCTGCGATGGATCCCCGCCAACGGCTGGCCCTGACCCTCGCCTGGGAGGCGATCGAGGACGCCGCCAAGGATCCGCGGCGTCTGAGGGGCGCGCGCATCGGGGTCTACCTCGGTGGTTCCGACAGCGAGCATCAGCGTGGAGCCGGCGCGACGGGCAGCACCCTGGCTCCCGGCTACCGCACGACCGGTGCGGCCGGGGCGTTGCTCGCCAACCGCATCTCCTACGTCCTGGGGTTGCGCGGACCGTCGATGGTCGTGGACACCGCGTGCTCCTCGTCCCTGGTCGCGATGGACCTCGCGCTGCGCGCTCTGCGGTCTGGAGACATCGACGGCGCCCTGGTCGGGGGGGTCAGCGCTCTTCTCGACGGAACCATCACCGAGACCCTTGCCGCTGCGGGGATGCTCTCGATGCGGGGCGTGTGCAGCACGTTCGACGAGGCGGCCGACGGATACGTCCGCGGTGAGGGCGGTGTGATGCTCTACATCGAGCGAGGCACGGCGCACACCTCCGACGCGCTGGATCCCTACTGCGCGATCTTGGGTTCCGCCGTGAACCAGGACGGACGCAGCAACGGGCTGACTGCGCCGAGCGGCCTCGCGCAGCAGGACGTCATCCGCGCGGCCCTGGGATCCGCAGGGCGATCTCCGGAAGACATCGGGTATGTCGAGGCGCACGGAACCGGCACCCCGTTGGGAGACCCTGTCGAGGTCAATGCGCTGCGCCAGGTCCTGGACGAAGGCACCACGAGCGGGACGGTCTGGCTGGGTTCGACCAAGGCCCAGATCGGCCACCTGGAGGCGGCCGCCGGTGTGGCGGGCCTGCTGCGTGCGGCCCTCGTCGTCCGGGCGGGTGTGGTCCCACCGCAAGCGGAGTTCCGCACACCGTCCACACGGATCGACTGGCAGGCCTCGCGGCTGCGAGTCCCCACCCAGCGCACCGCCTGGGATGCGCCCCGGCGGACGGCCGGTGTGTCGTCCTTTGGATTTGGAGGCACCAACGCCCACGTCGTCGTCGAGTCGGTCGTGAACAGCGGTACCCGCTCCCCGGTTCCCCACGCGGGACCCACCCTCGTGCGGCTCTCCAGCGAGACCGCGGACGGCCTTCGCCGGCAGGTCGTCGACATCGCCGGAGAAGTGGGGGAGGACCTGCCCGTCGCCGCGCTGGCGTCAGCACTCGAAGGGTCCCGCATCTCGGGTCGCGTCCGGGCGTGGACGATCGCGCAGGCGGATGACGACGTGCGAACCGTGCTGGAGCGGCTCAAGGGCGCGCCCGCAGTCGAGAGCACGGTTGAAGGTCTCGAGCGCGGCGCTCCCACGGTTGCCCTGCTGGCCTCGGGGCATGGTGCGCCGATCGTCGGCTCCCTCGCGGGGATCTACGGTCACGATCCCCTCGTCACATCAGTGCTGGACAGCCTGGGCGATGTGTCAGAGCTCCCTCTACGGGTCCTGTTGGTGAACGACGCGCGCTCACGCGACGACGTGCGGCGCACCGAAGTGGCCCAACCGGCGCATTTCGCTCTCGCGGTGTCCATGGGCGAACGCCTGCGGGCCTGGGGACTCGAGCCGTCGGTCGTGACCGGACACAGCGTCGGCGCCTATGCGGCCGCATGCCTGGCGGGAGTCTTCGACCGGGAACGCGGGTTCGCCCTCGTCTCGCGCCGAGGCGAGCTGATGGAGGGAACGGCCGAGGGGGGAATGCTCGCGTGCCCCGTGGGGCTCGAGGATGCTCGCGTGATCGCGGCCGAGTCGGGCCTCGACGTGGCAGTAGCGAACGCCCCGTCCAGCACCGTCCTCTCTGGCACCGTCGAGGGTCTGGCCGCGGCGGAGGAGATTCTGCGGTGCCGTGGTCTGCGCGGCACCCGGCTGCCCGTCACTCGGGCCTTCCACTCCCGGCTCATGCGCCCCGTGGAGGCCGAGCTCGCTCGGGCGGTGGAAGCTGCCGGTCCCCGGTCGGCGTCGCGCGCGACCTTCGTGTCGGACGTCGACGGCAGGTCCGGTGCGGCCGTCGGCTCTCCTGGGTACTGGACGGCGCACGCGCTGGGGATGATCGACTTCCGTGCGTCCGCCGGCGCCTCCGCCCAGTGCGATGTTGTCGTCGAACTCGGCGGACGCTACCTGCGTCCCCAGATCGAGGCGAACGCAGGAGCACGTCGGCCGGTCGTCCTCGCGGCTCTCGGGCGGAGCGGCGGTATGGCGTCGCTGCTCGAGGTGGCAGGGAACCTGTGGGCGTCGGGAGTCAGGCTGGAAGGGCTCTCCCGGTGGTCCGGGCAGATTCCACGATTGCCTACCACGGTGATCTCGACTCACACTTTTCCGCTGAGGCAGGTGGCCGACGTCGCCGAACCGGTCCGACCTGTGCCGATGCCGCTGCTCGACCCACCGGTTCGAGCGCTCGCGGTGGAACACGCCGCCCGTCCCTACGACCTTGAGGGGTGGGCCGAGTTCCTGTGCTCGCGACTGAGCGTCCGGCTCGACCTCGTTCCGGATCGCATCCCTCGGGAGACCGGTCTGTTCGACCTCGGGTTGACGTCGGTGATCGCCAACGACCTGCGTGAGGAGGTGGCCGCTCTGCTCGGCAGCCCACTCTCACCGACCATCATCTTCGACCATCCGACCATCTCTCTGCTCGCTGCCCACCTGAGCGGCCTGGGGGCAGGTCTCCCTCAAGCGGCGGAGGGACGGGTCCCGTCACCGGGTGCTGGTGGCGTTGCGGCTGCCGAAGCCCACGGGAGCCGAAGAACACCGGAGCCCGTCTCCGTCATCGGGATGGCTTGCCGGTTCCCGGGCGCCAGGACGCTCGCGGAGTTCTGGTCCCTGGTCGTGGGTGGAGGCGAGGTCATGTCCGAACCACCGGCGGACAGGTGGCTCGATGCCGAGGAGGCCCGGTCGACCTGCGAGCGTCAGTGGTCGGAGCGTGCAGGCTTCTTGGCCTCGGATCCTGCGGTCTTTGCCGCAGACCAGTTCGGTATCTCGCCCCGAGAGGCTCGAAGCATGGATCCGCAGCACCGGCTGCTGCTGGAGGTCACGCACGAGGCTCTTGGTGACGCAGGCATCACCAGGGACGAGCTGCGGGGGGCGCGAGTCGGTGTCTGGGTCGGACTGTCCTCCGCCGACTATGCGGCCCTGCGGCCCAGGACCGGCGCACCCGATGCCTATGCCGTCACGGGAAACTCGCCGTCGTTGGCATCGGGGCGCATCGCTCACCATCTCGGGGTCGAAGGCCCCGCTGTCACGCTCGACACGGCGTGCTCGTCGTCACTGGTCGCTTGCCACGAGGCGGTCCAGGCACTGCGCGCCGGGACGGTCGACCTCGCGCTGGTCGGTGGTGTCAACCTCATGCTGTCCGCTCGGACCACGGCAGCCCTCGGCGAGATGGGTGCACTCTCTGCGGCCGGCAGATGCTCGACCTTCGGCGCCGACGCCGACGGGTACGCCCGAGGCGAGGGATGCGGCGTGATCGTCCTGCGCCGACAGCAGGACGCACACGGACGAGGTGACCGGATCTGGTGTGACGTGCAAGGCACCTCCGTGAACCACGACGGTGTGTCTGCAGGCCTCACCGTCCCGAGCGGCGCTGCGCAGCAGCGCCTCATCGTCGACGCTCTTCGCGACGCTGCTCTGTCCGCCCACGATGTCGACTACGTGGAGGCGCACGGCACGGGCACCCCGCTGGGCGACCCGATCGAGCTTGAGGCACTCGCCAAGGTGTTCGACACAGGACGTGATCGTCCGCTGCCGGTGAGCTCCGTCAAGGCCCAGATCGGCCACCTCGAGGCGGCGGCCGGGATCGCGGCGTTCATCAAGGTGGGGCTCATGGCAGGCAGGGGCGTCGTCCCGACGCATCCGCTCGGCATCACCCCCACGCCGCGCTTCGACTGGTCGTCGAGCCGCCTGGTTCTTCCGGGCAAGGACGTGGGAGGACGGCCGGGAGAGCTTCTCACCTGTGGAGTCAGCTCGTTCGGCTTCTCGGGGACCAATGCACATGTTGTGCTGACCGGCTCGTCCGGGCGGTCCCGAGAGTTCTTGCCGCACGGACTCGTGGAGACGCCAGGTAGCGGACCGCAGCTCCTTCTGGTCTCGAGCGAGACCGAAGACGGTCTGCGACGGCAGACGCGTGATCTGGCAGACGTGTTGTCCGATCATCAGGATCGGCTGGACACGGTGGCCAGGTCGCTCGCGCACCGGCACGACCACGCCACGCACCGGTTCGCGACCGTGGCACAGGACTCCGAGGAAGCAATCCTGGCGCTTCGGTCGACCGAGAGTTCTGCCCTGGCCGATTCCGGTCGCCGAGATCGGTACACGGGCCGCGCCTCGAGCAACCGGCGAGCCACCTGGCTGTTCTCGGGAGTCGGGTCCGAGTGGAAGGGCATGGTCACGGAGCTCCTCGGCGAGCCGTCGACCCGAGCGCATCTCGCCGAAGCGGACGAGACCTTGCGCTCACTGGGGCAGCCGCCCCTGACGAACGACCAGTGGCACTCGAGCGGCCGGCAAGAGCACCTGCAGCCCGCACTGACCGCGGTACAGGTGGCGCTCGCTGCCCAGCTCCGGGGCTTGGGTGGTCACCGCGACGAGGTGATCGGCTACAGCGCAGGGACGATTGCTGCCCTCGTGGACACGAAGTGGCTCGATCTCGACACCGGACTGCGGGTCGCTGCCTGGCGTGGCCGCGTGATGGACGCAGCGAGCGGGTCGGGGGCCACGGCCGCCTGCGGGCTCAGCGTCGATGCGGTGCGAGAGTGGTGTCGCCGGGCGGGGCTGGACGACGTCGTCGTCGCCAGCGTCACCGGTCCGTGCAACTGTACTGTCGCCGGCCCCGTCGACCAGATGGCCCGGCTGGAACGCGAGTGCCGTGGAGCGGGGGTCTGGTGGAGTGCCATCTCGCACCGGATCGCATTCCATCACCCCGGTCTCGAGGACGTCGTCTCTGGCGACTTCGACCGGCCGGACGTCGTGTGGGGCCGTGGAGACGGTACGTCGGTGCACCTCGCCGACGGTTCGTCCCTCGAGGGTCTCGTGGCCGACTCGGCGAGGCTCCTCGACGATCTGTGGAGGCCCGTGGATCTGATGGCCGTCCGCAGGAGGCTCGAGGCGACCGAGCGCCCACGTACTCTCGTTGAGGTCGCACCGCAGCCGTCCGTCGGCCTCGCGATGAGCGAGTGGCCTGGCGTGCCGACGATGAGCGCCATCCCGCTCGCAGTACCGGGGAGGAACCTCGCTCGCCAGCTCCGCCGGGTCGCGGCAGCCCTCTGGGTACAGGGAGCGGACACGACCGCCCGCCTTCCCCTCTCCACCGCCCCGCTGCACGGCACGAGGTACTGGTGGCACGACGACCAGGCGAGCGAACGCTCGGAAGAGACCGGTCCCGACGCGAAGCAGGCCGGCTATCGCCTGCGCTGGATGACCGAGAACCAGCCCCCTCAGCGCTGCTCGCCCCGTCCTACCACCTGGGTGGTCGCTGCCGATGCCGATCTGGTTGCGGCCAGGACGATTCGTGATGCGGTCGCAGCCCGAGGGTTCGGCGCCGAGACACTGACGTGGGTGGAAGCCGCGAACCGCTCGATGGACGGCGGGGCCGGCCGGGGCGTCATCGTCGATGCGACGGACGCGCCTGACCCGCGGAGCGACGCGGGATGGCACGGGCGTCTCCTGGGCCTGCTCCAGACGCTGGGCAGAGCAGACAGCGAGGTGTGGGTCGTCACCCGTGGCGCGACGACAGCAGGAGGAAGCACCGAGGTGGGTTCGGCCGCCGTGTGGGGACTGGGACGGGCACTGAGCACCGAGCATCCTGAGTGGTGGGGAGGCGCGGTCGACCTCTCGGCGGCCGAGGTGTGGTCCGAGGAGATCGCCGCCCGCGTCGTTGCGGAGGCTCTCGACGGTGGGACCGAGGACCAGGTCGCCTTCCGTGGAGGGGCGAGAAGGGTGCCTCGGCTCGTCCGCGTGCCTCGGAGCGAGGAGATTCCGGTCCTGCTGGACGGCGAGGCCAGCTACATGGTGACCGGCGGATCGGGAACACTGGGTCGCCGCATGGTGAGGTGGCTCGTCGACAGGGGGGCGCGTCACCTGGTGCTGGCCGCTCGGTCGAACGAACGTACCCAGAGAGAGCGGCTCGCGCTCCTCGTCGACGACCTCGAGGCACGGGGAGCGCAGCTCTACTTCGTCGAGGCGGACGTCGCGGACCTGGCTCAGCTCGAACGGGTCGTCGCGACGACGGACGGCCCGTGGCCGCCGGTCCGTGGGGTGCTCCACCTGGCCGGGCACATGTGCTCCGGTCCCTTCTCGGAGCTGACCCCCGAGGATCTCCGGGCCTCGTGGGAACCGAAAGCAGGTGGTGCTCTCGCACTCGAGGACATCTCACGACGCCATCCCCTGGACTTCGTGGTGCTCTTCTCGTCTGCCTCATCGGTGTGGGGCTCGGCAATGGCCGGCGCATACGTCTCCGCCAACTATGCGCTCGACGTCATCGCCGAGCGCGCAGCGGCCAACGGGCTGCCGTTCATGTCCGCGAACTGGAGCTGGTGGCCGGACACCGCGATGGCTGACGGCGTTCACGAGTACTTCTCCCGGATGGGGCTCGGCCCCGTGGACGAGACGGCCGGGTGGGATGCGATGGACCGCTTGGTCGGGCAGGGTGACGTCGGTCTGGTCGTGGCGCCGATCGACTGGAGCTCGTTCCGGCCTGTCATGGCCGCTCGGCGGCCGCGACCCATGTTCGACGCGATCGCTCATGGGGTCGCCGAGCACTCAGAAGAAGGGGCTGCCGATCATGACGTTCGGACCGAGCCCTGGAACCGGTCCGAGATCGAGGATCGCCTGACTGCTGCGCTCCGTGCGATCCTCGGCACCGACCGGCCGATCGACCCGCGTCAGGGGTTCTTCGACATGGGAGTCGACTCGATCATGACGCTCGAGCTCAAACGGGACATCGAGTCGTGGAGCGGCGAACGGCTGCACGACGCCTTCCTGTTCGAATATCCGCGCCTGACCGACCTGACCGAAGCTCTGCTCCAGGTCCTGGTGCCCGAGAGCGACGCGGACTCCGCCCCTGCGCCCGAGTGCCCTGGTGAGGTACCGGGGTCCCCGGCACGGCCGTCCGGGCCGACATCAGGTCTCGACGACCTGGCGACCGACGAACTTCTCCTGCTCCTGGAGCAGGAGCTGGGCTCTGCGAAAGGACCAGGACATGACTGACGTGCTGCTGACCACTGAGGAGGACCTGCAACGGTCCACGATCACCAGGGCACTGAGGGAGATCCAGTCGCTGAAGCACGAGCTGCAGCACCGCCCTCCCGCCCGGAGCGAGATCGCGGTCGTCTCTGCGGCCTGCAGGCTGCCTCGTGCTTCCACGCCGGAGGAGTTCTGGGACCTGCTCGTCAAGGGTGACCCCACCGCCGGCCCGGTCCCGGGGGACCGCTGGGACAACGAGGCGGTCCTCGCACCCTTCCCCGGCGGTCTCGGGACGTCGTACGCCGACAGCGGATCGTTCCTGGTGGATCCGTTCGACTTCGATCCGGCGCCGTTCGGGATGTCGCCACGGGAAGCGGCATCGACCGATCCGCACCACCGACTTGTCCTGCTGTGCGCCTGGGAGGCCTTGGAACGAGCCGGGATCGCGCCTACCTCCCTGCGAGGAAGCCGCACCGGCGTCTTCGTCGGTATGAGTGGAAACGACTTTGAGCGCCATCGCCTCGCCACGGGTCGGCTCGCCGACATCGACGGCCTCGCCTCGATGGGCAGCTCGGCCAACTTCGCCGCCAACAGGCTCTCCTTTGCACTCGGGCTCCAGGGGCCGAGCCTGGTGGTGGACACGGCGTGCTCGTCGTCTCTCGTGGCCCTTCACCAAGCGCGTCGGGCCCTCGAGGAGGGGGAGTGTGACCTGGCTGTCGTTGCCGGGGTGAACGTGATGCTCTCTGCAGAGGCGATGATCGCGCTCAGCCAGAGCCGCATGCTGTCCCCGACCGGTCGGTGCCACACGTTCTCCGACCGTGCCGACGGCTACGCGCGGGGCGAGGGGTGTGTGGTGGTGGTCCTTCGCCGCGTGGACGACCAGGTCGCGCACGCGGCGACACCACTGGGGATCCTCCTGGCCACTGCGGTGAACCAGGATGGCCCGACGTCGGGAATCACGGTCCCGAGCGGGAGAGCCCAGGCCGACTTGATCCGGCAAGCTATCAAGAGCTCAGGCGTGTCAGCAGAGGACGTGGACTACGTCGAGGCGCACGGCACCGGCACACCCCTGGGCGACCCCATCGAGCTCCGAGCACTCGCCTCGGTCCATGTCGGGCGCAGGCGGGGGCCGTTGCTGGTCGGTGCGACCAAGCCGGTGACAGGCCATCTCGAGGGCGCAGCCGGGCTGGTCGGTCTATTGAAGTGCCTCATGGTCGTGCAGCACGGGACGGTTCCGGCTCAGCCTCTCGACGGACGACTCACGGACGGCATCGACTGGGAAGCGACTCCGCTGTCGGTACCCACGTCAGCCGTGGATCTCGCGCATCCCCTGCCGGTCGCCGGCGTCTCGTCGTTCGGGTACGGGGGGACGAATGCGCATGCGATCGTGCGACGTTGGAATGCGGACCGCCCGATCGGCGACGCACGTGCGACGGACGATGCCGCACCGTTGTCCCTGCGGCTCAGCGGTGCCTCGTCCGACGCCGTAGCAGCGCTCGCCCTGCGTTTCGAGGCCTTCCTCCGCGCGGAGGGTCCCGCTGCCGCGTCCCGGCTGTGCGCGGCTTCCCTCGTGGGACAGGCGGATCTCACTCATCGGTTGTCCGTCGTCGGGTCCGGAGCGGAGCAGCTGCAAGCAGGTCTTCGTGCAGCGGCTCGGGGACGCCCGCACCACACGCATGTGGCGAGGCGGACGATGATCGGGTCCGCTCAGGTCGTGGACGTGGATGGCTTCGGTCAGCCTCGTGCGGGGGACTTGTGGGCCCTTGAACGGATCGTGCCCGGCCTGCGGCAGGATGCGGAACGACTGACTCAGCAGATGCCGGCCGAGGTGGCCCCCTTGTGGCTTCGACCGGAGGACGTGCAGCAGGGAGAGTTCCGGTCGACCCCCGAGGGGACCCTCTACTTCTGGGCGGTGATCGGTCGGGGGCTCGAGAGGCTCGGCCTGACCGCCCGGTACTCGGGTGATGTGCCGGACCACCACGACCCGTCGACCTGGCTCGGGAGCCACTCCTCGACGGCAGGACCCGGCGACGTGGACGTCGTCGACGGTGAGTCACTGGTTGTGCGGTTCTTGCGTGTGGCGCACTCGGCGTGGTGTGGCGGGGCCTCGGTCGTGTGGCACGGTCTGCGCCGGTCGGTGGAGAACGGTCCGCCAATCCCGACATACCCGTGGCGGCTCACGGAACTGCGACCTCCGCTTTCCGGCCGGGCGCGCGACGTCGTGGCGGGCTCCGGCCTCAATCTCCGGATCCTCCGCACAGGTTCACGCTCCGCAGAGGCACATGCGGTTGTCGACGAGCTGTCGGTCCCCCTGTTGCGAGAGCACACGGTCCATGGGCGGATGGTGGTCCCCGGGGTCGTGTTCATGGAGCTCGTCCTGCGTCTGGCCGAGGCCGTCATCGGGACTTCTGCCCGGGTCGTCTCGCTCAACATCGCCCGACCCTGCCTGTTGGGAGACGGGGAAGCGCGTCCCCTGCACCTGACGTGGGACGGAGCAGACGGCGCAGGCTCGATCAGCGTCGCGTCCGGAGTCGGTCCGCGAAAGCAGCACCACGTCACCGCAGTTCTGGCCGTGGACGGACTGCGACCGCTCGAAGAGGCTCCGTTCTGGGCCGAGGAGGAGCCGGTTGACTCTCTGGACCGCGCCGACTTCTATCGGAGGATGTGGCCCGCGGCGTTCCACATCGGACCGAGCCTGACGCTCGTTGAGCACGTCCGCCGAGACGCGGCGGGCGATCTCTACGGCGAGCTTGCCCCCGCGCCCGACGGGTGTGCCGCGCTCAGGAGCGGGATCCGGCGCGAGCTCCTCGTCCTGGACGCCGCGATCCAGGTGGCCGGAGCACTCAGGACCGACCGGTCCGACGGTGTCGTCACGTTGGGAACGGGCTTCTCCGACCTCTTCCTGGCCGACGACGCAGACTTCGCGCGAGGTGCTCGGGTCAGGGCGGTGGCGACCGGAGTCGGAAGGGCGGACGTGATGATCTGCTCGCCGGCAGGAGCGCCGCTCGCTGTGCTCACCGGGGTGACCAACCTACCCGTCAGTGCCGAGCAGCTGACGGGCGTCGCGGACGGAGCGCAGCGATCCGCCGTGGCCGACCTCGATCGCGGTGATGGTGCAGAGGGGCTCGTGAGGAGAGCCATCGCGACGGTCCTCCGCACAGATCCGGCGGCCGTGGCACGCGAAGCGCGGCTCGAGGACCTGATGGACTCGATCCTGCTCGTCGAGCTGGGCGAGCTGCTTGCTCCGCACGCACCGGGACCGCTGGGTGTGCCGGACCTGTTGGACGCCGAGTCCGTCGAGGGGCTGATCGACCTCCTCGACACCGAGACGGCGTCGGTGGGAGAGTCGGACGAGCCCATCGCCGTCGACGGGGGACCGCCGCTGCGTAAGCGCGAGCTGACGGTCGAGGCGATGGTGGCGCTCGCCGAGAAGGAGGACGTGACCGAGGTCGACGTCGTGTCCCGCGACGCGCTGCCGAAGGGGATCCTCCTGACCGGCGCGACCGGGTTCGTCGGGTCCTTCCTCCTGCACGAGCTCCTCTCGACGACAGAACGGCATGTCTACTGCCTTGTCCGCGCAGAGGACGAGGCAGAGGCAGGGCGTCGGCTACGGGCAGCTGCAGCCTCGCACGGGCTGCCCACGGACCTTTTCGACGACAGAGTCTCAGTTGTGGTGGGCGATCTCACTCACGAGAGATTCGGTCTCGACGCGACGTCCTACGAGGACCTCCTTGCACACGTGGGGGAGATCTTCCACAACGCGGGGGCGGTGAAGTGGACGTCATCCTACGAGCAGCTCGCGCCCCACAACGTCGGCGGAACGGCGGAGATCCTCAGATTCGCCACGGCGGGCTCCGCGAAGGTGGTCCACTTCACCTCGACGGTAGGGGTCTTTTCGTCCGACCGGGTCGATCTCGGAGCGGTGGACGAGTCGGTCCCGCTCACCCAGAGCGACGCCTTGATGGTCGGCTACGCGCAGACCAAATGGGTCTCAGAGATGATGATCAGGCGCGCCGGCGAGCAAGGTCTCCGCTTCACGATCCACAGGATCAACAGCGGCCCGTCGTCCACCGCCTCGGGCTTCAATCGTCTGGACCATCTCTCCTTGATCATCAAGGGGTGCGTCGAGTCGGGGCTTGCGCCCCTCGATGGGCCGTTTCCCGTGCAGGCGGCGCCGATCGACCATGTGGCGCGTGCCTACGTCAGGCTGGCTCTCAACCCGGCCTTCGAAGGTGAGACGTCGCATCTCGTGAACGAGCCCGTCGTCAGCTGGTCCGAGTTCTTCGAGCACGTCCGGTCGTACGGCTACCCACTCACCCGGATGCCGTTCGACGAGTGGCGCACGGCTGTCACCGGCCGACGGTCCGGGACGCTCGCCCTACTGGGCCTGGCGCCCTTCCTCACTCGAACGATCGACGACGTCCGCCTGGCGAATTTCGCCGCACCGGGAACGCGCTCGGCGCTCGGCCTGACCGGCCCGTGGTGCCCGGTCGTCGACCGCGACCTCGTTCACACCTTCCTCGACGGATTCGTCGCAGGCAGGTTCTTCCCCGCTCCCACTCCGTAGTCCCGAACTACCAGAAGGGCACGCCATGCGCACGGGATCCCTTGATCTCGCGGACAAGACGTACCGCACCAACCCGTTCCCCACCTACCAGCGGCTTCGAGATGAGCATCCGGTTCATCTCCTCCCGGCGTACACGTTCGACGGGGACGACGTCTATGTCCTGAGCCGATATCACGACGTGAACGCCGCCTTGAAGAACCACGAGGTCTACTCGTCGCAGGTCCGCCAGGACGACTACCTGAACCTCCCCATGATGGTGAACCGCGACGCTCCCGACCACCGTCGGATGCGCCGCTACACCAACCAGGCTCTCAACGCCCGACGGATCGGCACGATGTCCGAGTGGATCCGTGGGCTGGTCACCGAGCTCGTCGACGACGTCCTGCAGAGGGAACGGGTGGAGTTCGTCGAGGGCTACTCCACGATGCTGCCACTGAGGGTCATCAGCGCCATGCTCGGGATCCCTCTCGATCGGCGGCGAGACCTTCGACGATGGTCGCAGGCAGTGATGGACTTCTTCTCGGTGGCCGCAGGTCTGGACCCGGACGACGTTCCCGGGTTCTTCGAGGATCTTGTCGAGTTCGGCAACTACATCGAGGAACAGGCACAGGCGCGGGAGAACGGACTGACCGACGACGTCCTGTCGAAGCTCGTGGAGGGTCAGCTCGCCGGCGAGCTGACCAAGGACGAGCTGATCGCGACGGGATGGTCGTTCGTGGCTGCGGGCCACGAGACGACCATGAATCTCCTGGGTGGCGGGATCCTGCTCCTGACGCAGCGCCCCGACCTCCAGAAGGCACTGTCGGAGGATCCCGCTCGCATCGGCGACTTCATCGAGGAGTACCTGCGCCTCTACTCGCCGACGCAATGGACGGTGCGTCGGACGACGATCGGGCAGACCTTGCACGGTGTCCAGATTCCCGCCGGTGCACTCGTGCACGTCCTCCTCGGGTCGGCCGACCGAGACGGGACCGTCTTCGAGGCACCCGACGACTTCCGGCTCGGACGATCGTCCGAGGAGAAGCACCTCGCGTTCGGCGGTGGCCCGCACTTCTGTCCCGGGGCGGCCCTGTCGCGGGTGATGGCGGAAGAGACCTTCAGGCAGTGGCTCCCGCACCTACATCGACTCCAGATCGATCCGTCCGACCCCCCACGCCTGCGCGAGCGTCAGGGATCGTACGGCTACGCCCACATGCCCTTCATCGTCGCCAAGGAGTTCTGATGGTTGGGAAGAACGTCTCCCGCAGAGTGTTTCTGTCAGCAGCCGGGGCGTCGGTGCTCACCGCTGCTTTGGCCCGTCCTGCTGCGTCGACATCCCTCGTGGAGGATGCGGACGTCGTGGTCATCGGTAGCGGCTATGCCGGCTCCGTGGCGGCACTCCGGCTGAGCCAGGCCGGAGTCTCCACCCTCGTCCTCGAACGTGGACGACGCTGGGAGGTCACCAGCGCGGGTGACACCTTCTGCACCGGTGCGCGGCCCGACGGCCGGGCGGCATGGCTCAGCACTTCGTCGCCCGTCCTGACGGGGAACGTGCCCCGCTACACCGGAGTGCTCCAAGCCGTCGCCGGTGCCGGCATCGTCTGCCTCGCCGGCGCCGGTGTGGGTGGCGGGTCCCTCGTGAACAACGGCGTGATGATGCAGCCGGAGGAGGCGGACTTCTTTCGCTCCTTCGGTGAGCGGGTTGCCTACCCGGAGATGGCCAGCACCTGGTACCCGCGGGCCCGTGCCCTGATCGGAGCCAGTCCCATTCCCGACGACGTCTTGGCGAGCACCGCGTATGCGAATGCCCGTCAGGCACAGTCGGAGCTGGCTGGGGCCGGCATCGAGACAATCCGCCCGGACATCGCCGTCGACTGGTCCGTGGTGCGACAGGAGATCGCCGGCAAGGCCGTGCCCTCGCTCATCGACGGTCAGTCCATCTTCGGGGTCAACAGCGGCGCTAAGCTCAGCGTCGACCGTACGATCCTCGCGCGCGCGGAAGCCTCGGGCCGGGTGCACGTTCGCGAGCTCTCGTCTGTCGAGGCTCTGCACAAGACCGCGACCGGGTTCCAGATCACCGTCCGGCAGATCGACACCGCCGGCGCGACCGTGCGAGAGTACAAGGTCGGTGCGCGGCGAGTGATCCTTGCTGCAGGGTCGCTCAACACCACGCGCCTTCTCCTTCGTGGACGCGCAGAGGGTACGATTCCCCACCTTCCCTCCACGCTAGGTACGACCTGGGGCACGGGTGGAGACGGGATCGTCCTGTTCGGCGGTCTACCGCGCCCGCAGCCGGCCGTGGGAGGACCTGCGCACATCGTGGGCCGCTACCGATCGACCTCCGGACTGCCGGTGTCGCTGCTGAACTTCCCACTGGGCGTCCCGATCATCGACGCTTTCGCGCGCGAGTCCATGGCCGTGGGGCACGTCCCGCCGGTCGGCCACCTGGTGCGGAACTGGTCCGGAGGCGTCGTCCCCGTGTGGAACCCCCTGGACCCTGGGGTTCGTGCGGGGAGACACGCAATGGGCGAGCTGGTGGGGAAGATCGACGCTGCGCTGCCTGACCGCAGCGCGCTGCTCTCCTCGCAGCTCCTGACGTCCCACCCACTCGGGGGAGTGGTCCTCTCCGACCTCACCGACCAGGCGGGGCAGGTGCGAGGCGTCGATGGACTCTTCGTCATGGACTCGAGCCTGATTCCGGGGGCCTCCGGCGGGGTGCCACCTGCTCTCACGGTCGTCGCCCTGGCAGACCGCTGCGTGTCCACTGCGTTGGAGCACGGGCATTTCGGACCGGTGTCAGCGCCACTCAGCGTCGCTACGGAGGGAACACAGTCATGACCGCCCCGATCCTCATCACAGGTGCCACGGCCGGGCTCGGTCGGGCCACGGCCATCTCGCTGGCGCGAGAGAAGCACCCGCTGATCCTCGTCGTCCGTGACCTCGAGCGAGGAGAGCGACTGGCGCAGTCGCTGCGGGAGGAGTCGGCCGGAGCATCCGTCGCGGTGCGCGGCGCGGATCTCTCCGACGTCTCGAGCATGCGAGCGCTCGCCCGCGACCTGATCCGGGAGCAGGTGCGCCCTCGGACGATCGTCTGCAACGCGGGCCTGCAGGTGGTCGATGGTGTCCAGATGTCGGTGGACGGCTTCGAACTCACCATGGCGACGAACGTCCTGGGACACGTCGCACTCCTCGCGCCCCTCCTCGATCACCTCAGCCCTGGTTCTCGGGTGGTCACGCTCGGCAGCGAGACGCATCGTGGCGGGTTGCGGGCGTTCGGCTTCCCGGCCGCGCGGTGGCAGGACATGGAGACCCTCATGCACCCTCCGAGCGATGCTCCGAGAGGTTCAACTGCCGGCCAGGTGCGGTATTCGACGTCGAAGCTGGCCTGCATCGTCCTCGCATACGAGATCGATCGGCGATGGGCCGCCAGAGGCGTGCGGGGTGTGTGCTTCGATCCTGGGCTCATGCCGGCGACGGGGCTCGCTCGTGAGTATCACCCGGTCGTTCGCGCGATCTATGCCCGGCTCACTCCGCTGCTGGTACGTCTGCCTGGGGCGAAGACCGTTCAGGAGTCCGCCACGGACCTTGCGTGGCTCGCCAGCTCACCGGAGGCAGAGGGGCTGTTGGGTCAGTATGTCGCCGGGCGGCACCCTCAGAAGAGCTCCGCGCTCAGCTACCGGGACGGGCTGGGTGCGGAGATCTGGGACACCTGCGTGGAGCTGGCCGGGATCGAGCCGGTTGGTGCCTGATCAGTTCGCGCCGACGCTCGCCGGGATCCTCGTCGTCACGGGGATCCGGGCGGGCTGGCCGCGGCGTCACGGTGCGCGTGAGGTTGCTGAGCGCGAGGAGTCGAGGGCGAGGATGAGCCCAGATCGTCACGACGCCTATCTGAGGGGCCGTGACGCGGCGCACCGTGCCTTGTCCTTGTGGTTGCCGATGGCCGTTCATCAACGTACCGAGGTGCTCCGGGGACCACTCGGACAACCTGTGGCGACCCGAGACGACGCCGATGTGGCCGAGGTATCGATCGCGCACTGCCCGGGTTGGGCGGCCGCGGTGGCCTCCGAGCGTGGTCGGCCTGCCGGCGTGGACGTCGAACCCAGACGGGGGGAGTCAGTGGGCCCGGCGATGCGAGCAGCGTCGTCGGGACAGATGTCGCTCGCGGTCGACGCTGGTCTCCTTCCGGAGACGGCCGCACTGCTACTGTGGACGGTCCGGGAGGCCGCTGGGAAGGCCCTCCGGACGGGCCTCGTCGTCGCATCGGACGTGCTGGACCTTGCGGGCGTCGAGAAGGTCGACGAGGCCACCTACGGGGTCCGGTTTCGCGGTCTGATGGCGATGAAGGGTGTCACGCGCATCCTGGACGATGTCGTCGTCTCGCTCGCCACGCTCGGCGGTCGGGCGGAGCGACTACAACTCACGAACGCACTACCGAAGACAAGTACTGGGGGGCACGCCTGGGGGCTCGCGGTTCGCGAGCCCCCTCGGGCGTGGAACGAGCCGGCCGATTCCGGCCCCTGAGAACTGGAGCGAGAATGAGTCTTCGGGAAGCCCTTGTCGTTGCTGCGACGGAGCTGCTCGACGAGGGGGGTGCGGAGAACGTGACCTTGCGTGAGGTCGGCCGCCGGACGGGGGTCTCACGGACCGCCCCGTACGTACACTTCGCGAGCAAGTCCGCACTGCTGGCCACCATCGCGGCGCGGGAGCTTCAGGAGCTCGTGCTTCAGGTGGAAGCGCTGCCCCTCGAGGGGCGAACGTCTACCGACGTCCTGCGCGGGGCGATGCTCCACTACGTCCGGTGGGCGCGAGAGAGGCCCGAGAGGTTTCACCTCGTCTTCGGACGTTGGCCTGAGGAGAGCGAAGAGCTGCGCCAAGCTGCGGCACGCGCCAATGAGCTTCTCGTCGACTTGGTCCACCGCAGTCAGGCTGAGGGGGCCCTCCCTCCGGGTGATCTGTGGAACACGGCCGCGGCGATACGGGCGTTCGCCCATGGGGTGGCGGTCCTCGACCAGGCGGGCCATCTTCTCGGTGCCGACCGGCGACCGCTCGACGCAGTCACGCTGGTCGAGTCGTACCTTGCGCTGGTGCCGGAGCAGGTCTTCGGTTGTGCCAAGGTCAGGTCGTGAGGCGCGCCGGAGCCGCGGGCGTGCCGTCGGCACGTGCCAACCCTCGAGGCCGGGCGGACACCGCGACCTGGTGGTGACGGCCCTCGCCCGTGCGGAGCTCGTGCTGGGCGAGCGCTGGCACCACGGGGGCCCCTGGTGCCGGCGTGGCGTCAGCCCAGCTCGCTCGTGCCGAGTACAGGTGCAGGACGGGCACGTGCAGCTCCTCGCGGGCCCGCGAGGCCCAGTCCTGGTGGAACGTGTCCTCGATCGCGTGCGGGTAGGAGACGATCGTGACCTCTCGCAGACGTCGCCGGCTGCGACCGCGTTGCGCAGCGCGGGCAGCGGGTCCGCGTTCGCTGCGCGCATCGCGCGCACCTGGGTCGACCTGAAGCGGGCCGTGAGGTGCTCGAGCGTCTCTTCGTAGTGTAGTCCGCGGCGAGGTCTCCGAGGGTGCGGTCTCCAGCCTGGCCGTGCTGCCTGGACAGGGCGTCGTCGATGTCCGTCGCTTCGGTGAGGGCGTGGACCGGATCGCGGCTCACGCTGCGTTGGCAGCGGCGTCCGTCGCGGTCGACGTAGGCCAGTCGACAATAGGGGCGCCGGTCGGCCGGCGAGTACAGGGTGACGTGGCCGTTGACGATCCGGCTGCCGGTGCTGCGGGTTCGGGTGGTGTTCATCGCTGGTGTCCTGCGGCGATCTCCGCGAGTGCGCCTTCACGCGTCATTGGCGCGCGCGACCTGTGAGTGCTTCGTCGGACGGTAGGCGCCGGGCGGGCCGTGATGGTGGACCTGGTGCGGGCCTCGACCTGGACGGTCGGTACGGCGAGTGGTGCCTGGGAGGCGAGGGTCGCGAAGTGGGCGAGCACGTCTTCGCGGAGCCAGTACAGCCGAGCCGTGGGCGATGGGCTGAGCCGGAAGGGCGGCGGGAAGCCCGCTGAGCCCACGGCCGTGCGGGTAGCGCGCAGTCCCAGGCGCAGGACGCGTTGGACGTGCTCGATCGTCCAGACGGGATCGCTGAGGTCGACCGGGGGCAGGGGAGTTGTCCGGGGGTGCATGGCGGGGACGGTGCCGGTCCCGTGCCCTGGTGCAGTCGCCGACCGGGTGAGATGTGGCGTCGGCCGATCGTGTGGCAAAAGTGTGGCACCCCGGTCGCCACGTCGGGCGGCCGGGGTGCCATCACTGCACGTCAGGGGCTCGCTACTACCACCGCGAGCACCGACGATCAGAGGTCGTAGTACAGCTCGAACTCGTGGGGGTGCGGGCGCAGGCGGATCGGGTCGATCTCGTGCGTGCGCTTGTAGTCGATCCACGTCGCGATGAGGTCCTCGGTGAAGACGTCGCCCACCGTGAGGTAGTCGTGGTCGGCCTCGAGGGCGTCGAGGGCCTCGCCGAGGGAGGCGGGGACCTGCTGGATCGCCGCGTGCTCCTCGGGGGGCAGCTCGTAGAGGTCCTTGTCGATCGGCTCGGGGGGCTCGATGCGGTTCTTGATGCCGTCGATGCCGGCGAGGAGCTGTGCGGCGAAGGCCAGGTACGGGTTGGCCGACGGGTCCGGCACGCGGAACTCGACGCGCTTGGCCTTGGGCGAGGAACCGGTGACCGGGATGCGGATGCACGCGGAGCGGTTGCGGGCCGAGTAGACCAGGTTGACGGGGGCCTCGTAGCCGGGGACCAGGCGGTGGTAGGAGTTCACCGACGGGTTCGTGAAGGCGAGCAGCGAGGGAGCGTGCTTGAGCAGGCCGCCGATGTACCAGCGGGCGAGGTCCGACAGGCCGCCGTAGCCCTTCTCGTCGAAGAACAGCGGCTCGCCGTCCTTCCAGAGGGACTGGTGCGAGTGCATGCCGGAGCCGTTGTCACCGAAGATCGGCTTGGGCATGAAGGTCGCGGACTTGCCGGCCTCCCAGGCGACGTTCTTGATGACGTACTTGAACTTCATCAGGTCGTCGGCTGCTGCGGTCAGCGTCGAGAAGCGGTAGTTGATCTCCTGCTGGCCGGCGGTGCCCACCTCGTGGTGCGCGCGCTCGACGTCGAGGCCCACCTGGTCGAGGACGGCGCACATCTCGTCGCGCAGGTCCGCCATCTGGTCGTTGGGGGAGACGGGGAAGTAGCCGCCCTTGTAGCGGGTCTTGTAGCCGAGGTTGCCACCCTCCTCGACGCGGCCCGTGTTCCAGGCCGCTTCCTTGGAGTCGAGGTGGAAGTACGACTCGTTCGGGCTCGTCTTGAACCGGACGTCGTCGAAGATGTAGAACTCGGCCTCGGGGGCGAAGAACGCGGTGTCGGCGATGCCGGTGCTGCGCAGGTACGCCTCGGCCTTGAAGGCGACGTTGCGCGGGTCGCGCGAGTACGCCTCGTCGGTGAAGGGGTCCACGATCGAGAAGTTCACGATGAGCGTCTTGCGCTTGCGGAACGGGTCGACGTAGGCGGTCGTGACGTCGGGGATGAGCTTCATGTCCGACTCGTGGATCGCCTGGAAGCCGCGGATCGAGGACCCGTCGAACATCATGCCGTCCGTGAAGGCGGACTCGGCGAACTGCGAGATCGGGATGTTGAAGTGCTGCATCACGCCCGGCAGGTCGCAGAACCGGACGTCGACGAACTCGACGCCTTCGTTCTGGGTGAAGGCGATTGCCTCCTCCGCGTTCTTGAACATCCGTAACTCCTTGGTAGTGGGTCCTCTGGCCGTACCTCCAGTGGCGCCTCGAACCTAGGCCTCAGGGGTTTCCCCACCGTTTACCGAGTGTTTCGTCCGTGTTACGCAGCGGCGGGCTGTGTGACATCGGCGCGACGGTGCCCGACGGCGGGCCCCGTGCGGGCCCGCTGGGCTCCCTCGACCGGGACGAACCGGGCGGGCGCCGGAACCCGCCTCAGCGCCACGTAGGCTGGTGCCGTGGTGTCGCGTGAAGATGTGGGTTCCTGGCTCGAGGGTACGCCGACCGGTGGGGAGAGCGGTCGAGGCGGCCGCCTCGGCCTGCCGTCCGACGGTCCCGGTTCGTTGGCGACGGTCGGCCGTCGTGCGGTCGCGCTCGTCGTCGACTGGGTGTTGTGCCTGCTCATCAGCTACCTCGTCTTCGACGCGAACTCGATGGCGACGCTCGGCGTGTTCGCGGTCGAGAACCTGCTCCTGGTGAGCACGCTCGGCTATACGGTCGGTCACCGCGTCATGGGCCTGCAGGTGCGGGTCCTGGGCGGCGAGGGGCGCATGGTGGGCCTGTGGCGGGCTCTGGTGCGCACGGTCCTGCTGTGCCTGGTCGTCCCGGCCGTGGTGTGGGACGGCGACGGTCGCGGCATGCACGACAAGGCCGCCGGCACGGTCATCGTCCGCGCCTGACGCGCTCTCTCGGTACGCATCGGCAGGCATCGGCAGAAGGCATCGTGCCCGACGGCGCCGCTCGCCGCGGCGTACGGGCCCGCCTCAGCTCTCGCCCGTCTCCGGGGCACGCCAGACGAGCGTGTACCGCCAGTAGAGCCGGCGGTGCAGCCGTGCGCCGGGCAGGATCTCCCGTGCTGCCGCACGCAGCTCGGCGTGACTCGTGGTGACCTCCGCGATCGGTGAGCCGTGCTCCCACTCCCCGCGACGCCGTCGGGCGATCTTCGCCGCGGGGACGGCAGCCGCGCTGACCGTCCAGTCCCAGGCCGTGCGCGGCCGCGTCAGTCCCACGACGGCGAGCGTCCCGCCCGGGGCGACCAGGTCGCGCAGGCGCCGCAGTCCCGCGTCGAGCGGGAGGTGGTGGAGCGTCGCGACGGTCGTGACGAGGTCGAAGGGCTCGGCGAGCCCAGGGAGCGGGTCCAGGACGTCGCCCGCGAGATAGTCGAGGCCGGTCGGGGAGCCCCCGGCGGTTTGGCGCGCACGGTCCACCTGCTCGGGGTCGAGGTCGAGCCCCAGCACCTCGGCGGCTCCGGCGGCGCGGAGCCGCCGCGTCAGGAGCCCCTCGCCGCAGCCCACGTCGAGCGCGCTGCGGGTCCCGGGACCCACGAGCCGCGTGAGGACGGGGAAGTAGTGGGTGCTGTGGTTCCAGTACGGGTCGCTCACGGGACTCCTTGCACCGTCGGCGTCGGCGTCGTCGGCGGGGGGGCGGGGGAAACGCGACGGCCCGCCGGTCACCGGGAGGTGACCGACGGGCCGGGTGCACGACGGGGCGCGGGTCAGCGCCCGCGCATGCCCTTGCGGTCGGGGCGAGCGCGCGTGGGGTCGATCCCCTTGGGGATCGGCAGCTTGGCGCCGCCGAGCGCCTTGAGGCGCTTGAGGACCTCGGCGGTCTCCGGCTTGGTGAGCGTCGGGCGCAGCTTCTGCACCGTGCGCGCGACCTTCTTGAGCGGGACCTGGCCCTCGCCGTTGCCGCACTGGATCGTGGTGACCGGGACGTTCGGCAGGACGCGCGTGATGCGGCGCTTCTCGCCGTCGAGCAGCTTGGTGACGCGGTGCGTCGGGCCCTCGCCCACGAGCACGACCCCGGCGCGCCCGACGCCGCGGAACACGAGGTCCTGCTGCGGGGTCAGGGCGACGGGCTCGTCGTCGAACGTCCAGCCGCGGCGGATCGTGCCGAGCGCGGCGCGTGCGGCCCCGGGCTGCCCGTCGATGCGGCTGTAGGCCGCGGTCTCCGCGCGGCGCGTCAGGACGAACAGCGAACCGAGGAACGCGAAGGGCAGACCCACGATGAGGGTGTACACCCACGGGCCCCAGGCCAGACCGATCCCGATCGCGACGGCGAGGATGCCGACGAACACGGCGAGCATGATCCACGTGACCGCCGGGTCCTCGGCACGCGTCATCTTGTACGCGTCCCAGACCTGGTGATACCAGCGCTGCTTCTTCTGCTTCTTCGGCTTGGTGCCGTCGACCCCGGTCGAGGGGTCGGTGCTCTTGTTGCGGGCCATGGTGCCTCAGTCTAGTGGTGGCGGAGAGTGCTCCGGTGAAGGGGCGGGGACGGCGGCGAGCCGGTCCCCACCCCCGATTCTCTCGCACGTCGGCGGGGGAACGGGAGCGGGGCCCGGCTCGGGCCGGTCAGGGCCCCGGGAGGTCAGCGGGCCAGCAGGCTCGCGGCCTCCTGACGGGCCGTCGTGGGCTCTGTCAGGTGCGCGAGCGCGGCCGGGATCTCCATGCCGCGACGCTTCATGGCCTGGCCCCACAGGCGGCCCGCGCGGTACGAGGAACGGACCAGCGGGCCGGACATGACGCCGAGGAAGCCGATGCGCTCAGCCTCGTCCGAGAGCTCGACGAACTCCTCGGGCTTGACCCAGCGCGAGACCGGGTGGTGGCGCAGCGACGGGCGCAGGTACTGCGTGATGGTGATGAGGTCGCAGCCGGCGTCGTGGAGGTCCTGCAGGGCCTCCTTCGCCTCGTCGATCGTCTCGCCCATGCCGAGGATGATGTTCGACTTGGTCACGAGACCGGCCTCGCGCGCCCGCGTGATGACGGACAGCGAACGCTCGTAGCGGAAGCCCGGCCGGATCTGCTTGAAGATGCGCGGCACGGTCTCGACGTTGTGCGCGAGGACCTCGGGGCGTGACTCGTTGACCGCGTCGAGCAGCTCGGGGATGGCGTTGAAGTCCGGGATGAGGAGCTCGACGCCCGTGCCCGGGTTGAGCGCGTGGATCTGACGCACGGTCTCGGCGTAGAGCCACGCGCCGCCGTCGGCCAGGTCGTCGCGCGCGACGCCCGTGATGGTCGAGTAGCGCAGGCCCATGGCCTGGACCGACTCGGCGACGCGGCGCGGCTCGTCCGCGTCGAAGTCGGCGGGCTTGCCCGTGTCGATCTGGCAGAAGTCGCAACGACGCGTGCACTGGTCGCCGCCGATGAGGAACGTGGCCTCACGGTCCTCCCAGCACTCGAAGATGTTGGGACAGCCCGCCTCCTCGCAGACCGTGTGCAGGCCCTCCTTGCGCACGAGTCCCTTGAGCTCGGTGTACTCGGGTCCCATGGTCGCCCGGGTCTTGATCCACTCGGGCTTCTTCTCGATGGGTGTCGCAGAGTTGCGGGCCTCGACCCGCAGCATGCGCCGCCCTTCAGGTGCGATCGTCACGCGGTGTCTCCCAGTCCGTGGTGGGCGGTGGCCCCCTGGAGTCGTGCCCGGTATCGGGTGAAAGTCAGACTACGCCAGGAGCCGGCGGGAGGGCGGCGGTGTCCACGAGGGCCGGACGTGACCTGAGCGACAGCCCGGTGACGACGAGCAGCACCGCGGCGACGGCCGGCAGCGCGAACGCGGCCGCGGTCCCCACGCCCTCGGCGACCTGGCCCCCGACGCTCGCGCCGAGCGCCACGCCCACGACGTTCGCGCTCGCGAGCATCGTCATGGCGGCGCCGCTGCGGCTGCTCGGGCTGAGGTCGCCGCCGACCGTGAAGATCGTGACCATGACCGGGCCGACGAACAGGCCCAGCAGCGCGAGCGCACCGATCAGCGCGCCGAGCGACCCGCTGCCGCCCGCGAGGAACGCGAGGACCGCGGTCACCGTGAGGCCCGAGGCGAACGAGACCCAGCGCGAGCGGGCACCGAAGGTCGCGGGCAGCGCGACCACGGCGAGGGCCGTGACGGCCGACCCGAAGCCGAGCACCGCGTAGACCAGCCCGGCCTGCTCCTCGGCGCCCGCGTCGCGCATGAACGACGTGACGGCCGTCTGGGTGCTGCCGAAGAGCATGCCCATCGCGAGCATCCCGAGCACGGGGACCAGGACGCGGCGCAGGAGCCCGACGAACGAGCCGTGGGCGTCGGCGCCTGCTGCGGCCTGCGCCGCGGGGGACGGCTCGGGTGCACCGGGGGTCGCGGTCGGGTGCAGGGCGAACGCCAGGCCGAAGACCGCGCACACCGCGGCGGCGAACAGCATCGCCGCCTGCGGGGACCACACGCTCGCGAGGATGCCGACGAGGGCCGGGCCGAGCACGAAGCCGATCTCGTCGGCCGTGGACTCGTAGCCCATCGCGGCGAGCAGCGTGCGAGGGCGGTGCTGGGTCATCGCGATCCAGCGCACGCGCGCGAGCGGCCCCACCTGCGGGGCGAACGCGCCCACGAGCGCCGCGGCGCCGAGGATCACGCCCGAGGCCGCACCGGTGCTCGCGGCCTGGACGAGCGCGACGACGGCCAGGACGTTGAGCGGCACGACGACGAGGAGCACCTTGCGCTGGCCGACCCGGTCCGCGAGGGATCCCTGCGTCGGGCCGCCGAGCGCCGTACCGACGGCGGCGGCCGCGCTCGCGAGCCCGCCGAGGGCGAGCGAGCCCGTGGTCGTCGTGACCAGGAGGAGGGTGCCGATCGTGATCATCGAGAACGGCAGGCGAGCGAGGAACGCGATCGGCAGGAACGCCTTGCCGGCCAGGCGGGGGAGCTCGCCGTACGTGGCGAGGGTGCCGCGACGGGGTTCCGCAGGCTCGGGGGCCTGCGTGGGGGCGCCGGGCGCGCCGTCAGCCGTGACGTCGGGGCGTGCGGGCGCGAGAGGGCTGGGAGTGCGGGTCATGAGGGTCCTTCAGGGGTCAACCGTTCCGCGCACCGACCCACCCGTACTCCGGTAGCGCCATGATTCCCTTGAGGTGGTCCCCATCCTAGCCGCGAACGGCCTGGAAGGGGAGGGCCCCCGGGGGGGCTAGTCTGCCGAGCAGCCCGAGGAGACGACTGAGGCGGCCGGGGTCGTGGTCGTCGCGCCCGTCGTGGTCGTCGCGGCGAGGAGCGGCCCCAGGTGCTCGTGCAGCGCGGCGACCAGCAGCGGCGTGGCCTCGTCGAGCGTGACCTGTCTGCCGGTCTCGAGCGTCAGGGACGTGACGTCGGCGTCGGAGATGCCGCACGGCACGATCCGGGAGAACTCCCCGAGGTCGGGGCAGCAGTTGAGCGCGAGCCCGTGCATGGTCACGCCGCGTGCGACGCGCACGCCGATCGCGCAGATCTTGCGCTCGCGCCGGGTCCCGGCCGCGGCCAGCCATACTCCGCTGCGCCCGTCGACGCGGTGGGTCGCGAGGCCCAGCGCGGCGCACACGTCCATGACCGCGGACTCGAGCGCGCGCACGTAGGCGACGACGTCGACGGGTTCGGCGAGCCGGACGATCGGGTAGGCCACGAGCTGTCCCGGCCCGTGCCAGGTGATCTTCCCGCCGCGGTCGACGTCGATCACGGGCGTGCCGTCGTCGGGCCGGTCGGAGAGGTTGGTGCGCCTGCCGGCGGTGTAGACGCTTCTGTGCTCCACGAGGATCACGGTGTCCGGCGCGGTCCCGTCCACGACCTCCTGGTGGACCAGGCGCTGGAGATCCCAGGCGTCCTGGTAGTCGGTGAGACCGGGGCCCTCGGTGCGCAGGTGCATGCGGTCAGGCTAGCCCTCACCCGGTCGGGGATGGGCCTCGACCATGGTGATGAGGATCTCACGCAGCGTCGCGATCTGCTCCTCGCTCAACCCCCGCGTGCTGAGCTCCTCGGCAGGGCGCGGGCTCGCGGCGGCGAGGGCGGCGGTGCGGCCGCTCGGGGTGATCGCGACGGCGCGCCGGCGACGGTCGTTCGCGTCGTCCTCGCGGGTGATGTACCCCGAACGTTCGAGGCGCGCCAGGATGCGGCTCATGGTCTGCTCGGTGATGTGCGACTCGGCCGCGAGCTGGCGCTGGGTGCGGGGACCGGCGAGCAGGTGCAGCAGGACGGGCATCGAGGCGTGGTTGAGGTCCCAGCCGTCGAGGTGGTGGTTCCACTCGCGCTCGATCCGGCGGGTCACCGCCGACAGGAGCCGGCCGGTGGGCCAGTCCTTCGGTTCCCTGCTGACCGGGTTTGCGTCCACTTGCTTCTGAGACCTCCGTCGTCAATAGTACTCAGCATGCTGAGTAATCGCTGGAGTGGTGTGCTCCGAGGCCTGGTCATTGTCGCAGTGTTGGGGGTCTGGCTTGCCATCGGCGCGATCGGGGGCCAGGCGCAGGGCAAGCTCAGCACCGTCCAGACCAACGACTCCGCAGCGTTCCTGCCGTCGAGCGCCGAGTCCACCCGGGCAGCAGAGAAGGCTCAGGCCTTCGTGTCCGACGAGTCCCTGCCCGCCCTCGTCGTCACCGTCCCCACCGACGGAGGGGCCGTCACGCCCGCGCAGCTCGAGGCACTCCAGGCCGTTGCCGCCGACCTGCCGGCGCTCCCGCTGCCCGGCGCCGGCCCCGACGACCCTCAGACGGTCGGGGACGCGCTGACCGGGGATCCCGTCGTCGTGCCCTCGCAGGACGGCGAGGCCGCGATGATCGTCGCGTCGCTCGACGCGTCGCAGTCCTCGGACCTCATGGCCGACGACGAGCGCGTCAACAACGCCGTGGTCGCCGAGATCCGGGCCGAGCTCGAGACGGCGCTCGCCGACTCGGGCCTCCAGGCCTGGGTCACCGGGCCCGCGGGCTTCGTCGCAGACCTCGTCAACGCGTTCGGCGGGATCGACACGGTGCTGCTGCTCGTCGCGCTCGGCGCCGTGCTGATCATCCTCGCGATCGTCTACCGCTCGCCCATCCTGCCGTTCATGGTGATCCTCACCGCGGTCTTCGCACTGTGCCTCGCGGGACTCGTCGTCTACCTCCTGGCTGACGCCGGCACGCTGACCCTCAACGGACAGGCCCAGGGCATCCTCTCGATCCTCGTCGTGGGCGCCGCGGTCGACTACTCGCTGCTCGTCGTGGCGCGCTACCGCGAAGAGCTGCGCGTCGTCGAGAGCCCCTACACGGCCGTTCGCCGCGCCCTGCGCGCCTCGATCGAGCCCATCGCCGCCTCGGCCGGGACCGTCATCGCGGGCCTGCTCTGCCTGCTGCTGTCCGACCTCGGGTCCAACCGCTCCCTCGGGCCGGTCGGAGCGATCGGCATCGTGGCCGCGTTCCTGGGCGCGCTGACGTTCCTGCCCGCGCTGCTCGTGGTGGGGGGCAAGCGCTCACGGGGCATCTTCTGGCCCCGCAAGCCCGCGTACGACCCCGCCGCTGCCGACGAGGCGACGACGTCCGTGGCCTCCCCGTCGGTCGAGCCCGGCGCGGGTGCTGACGAGGGCACCCGCGTGGGCACCCGCGAGGGCGCATCCGACGTCGCCCTCGCCGCGAGGCATGACGTCGAGGTGCACGTCGCCGGCCACGGCGTCTGGTCGCGCGTCGCGAGCTTCGTCGGGCGCCGTGACCGCGCGGTGTGGATCGTCACGGCCCTCGTCCTCGCGGGGTGCGCGGCGTTCGTGCCGACGTTCCGGGCCGACGGCACGAGCGACTCCGACGTCTTCCTCACCCAGGTCGACTCGGTCGACGGCGAGCAGGTGCTCGAGGAGCACTTCGGGGGAGTGGGGGTCCAGCCCGCGATCGTGATCGCCCCCGAGGCCGACCTCGACGCCGTGCTCCAGGCCGCGACCGCGACCGACGGTGTCGCGTCCGCCGCCGCCGTGACCGAGGGGGGCACGGGTGGAGCGCCCGGCGCTCCCGCGCAAGGGCCGCCGCTCGTGGTCGACGGCGACGTGCGCGTCGACGTCGTCACCGAGGACCCGAGCGACACCAACGCCGCGACGCAGACCGTCGCCGCGCTCCGCGACGCCGTGCACGAGGTCTCGCCCGACTCGCTCGTGGGCGGGGCCAGCGCGCAGCGGCTCGACACCCAGATCGCGGGCGACCACGACCTGCGCGTCATCGTGCCCGTGGTGCTGGTCGTGATCCTGGCGATCCTCATGCTGCTGCTGCGCTCGGTCCTCGCGCCGGTCCTGCTCATGGCCGCCAACGTGCTCTCGTTCGGCGCGGCCCTCGGGGTGTCGGCGATCGTGTTCAACCACGTGCTCGACTTCCCGGGTGCCGACCCGACCGTCCCGCTCTACGCGTTCTGCTTCCTCGTGGCGCTCGGCGTCGACTACTCGATCTTCCTCATGACCAGGGTCCGCGAGGAGTCCGGCATCATCGGTACGCGCCGCGGCACGCTGCGCGCCCTCGCCGTCACAGGGTCGGTCATCACGTCGGCAGGGGTCGTGCTCGCCGCGACCTTCGCCGCGCTCGGGGTGATCCCGCTGCTGTTCCTCGCGCAGCTCGCGTTCATCGTCGCGTTCGGTGTCCTGGTCGACACCCTGATCGTCCGCAGCCTGCTCGTCCCGGCCCTGGTGCACGACGTCGGACGAGCAGTCTGGTGGCCGGGTGCGCTCCGGCGCAGCGCACCCTGAGAAGCTGCGGGCCCGGCCGGGCCGCCTCGCGTCGGGCGGCTCGGCCGGGACTCGCTCCCTGGTTCGTGGTCCGTGAGGGTCAGCTCCCGGTGGGCAGCGGCTCGGACGGACAGTCGCCGAGCACGGCTGCCATCGCGTCGCGCTCGGACGGGGTGACCCACAGCTCGTAGGTGACCTTGACCGCGATCTGGCGCGCGATGTACGTGCAACGGAACGCGTGGTTGGGCGGGAGCCAGGCCGACGCGTCGCGCGCGCCCTTCGACTGGTTGGCCGACCCGTCGGACGCGAGCAGGTTGAGAGGGTCGTTCGCGAAGCGGCGCCGGGTCTCGTCGTCCCACGACTGCGCGCCCTTGCGCCAGGCGTCCAGCAGCGGGATGACGTGGTCGATCTGGACGGCCGAGCTCGTCTTGTTGCCCCGCACGAAGCTGATCGTCTCACCCGTGTAGGGGTCGTCGAACGTCCCGGTGCGGACCTCGCACCCCTTGTCACGGGTCGAGTACGTCAGATCGGTGAGGTCGCGCGCGAGGATGTCGTTGCGGGTGTCGCACCCGTTGCCGTCGACGTCGGCCCAGGCCGATCCGAAGTTCTCGCGCTCGTATCCGGTCGCTGCCGCGATCCCCTTGACGTCGAGGGTCTCGAGCGCGGCCAGAGCCGACCCGGTCGCGGGGGCCTCGTTCGCCTCGATCGTCGGTTGGTCCACCGCGTTGGCGATGACGATCCCCAGCGCCAGGGCGATGAGGGTGATGCGCAGGGCGCGCCGCAGACGCGCGCTCTTCCTGCTCGTGGGGCTCGTGCTCTTGGTGCTCAACGGACGACCTTCCCGAACTCGGACACAGACCGAGAACGACAGTTCCAGGAGGATTCGGTACATTCTGCCAGCCTTCGGGAGTGCTCCGGGACGGCGGCTAGATTGGTCGGCATGACGACGACGAGCGCACAGCTTCAGGGCCGGGCCGGCACGCCGGTACGGATCGGTCTGGTCGGGTACGGCGGGGCAGGCCGGGGGATCCATGCCCGGCTGGCCCGGGAGGCCGGGCTCGTCGTCACCGCGGTCGTCGCCCGGAACCCCGAGCGCCGTGCGTCGGCAGCGGCGGACTGGCCCGGTGTTCGGTTGCACGACGACCTGACCGGGCTCCTCGGCGACCGCGGCGCGTTCGACGTCGTCGTGATCGCGAGCCCGTCGGCGCTGCACGCCGAGCACGCGGCGCAGGTCTCCGCCGCCGGTGTCCCGTTCGTGCTGGACAAGCCGATCGCGCTCGACGGGGCGCAGGCCGCCGAGGTCGTCGCGACGGCACAGGCCGCGGGCACCCCCTTCACGGTCTTCCAGAACCGGCGGTGGGACCCCGAGCAGCTGACGCTGCGATCGGTGCTCGCGTCGGGTGACCTGGGGCGTGTGCACACGTTCGAGCGCCGCTGGGAGCGGTGGCGTCCGGTGCCGCAGCAGCGCTGGAAGGAGAACGACCCGGTCGGCGGCGGTCTCCTGCTCGACCTCGGCCCGCACCTCGTCGACTCGGCCACGCAGCTCTTCGGGCCGGTCCGCTCGGTGTACGCCGAGCTGCGCGCGCTGACGACCCCGACCGAGGACGACGTCTTCCTGACGCTCCACCACGCGCCGTCGGACGGGCGCGAGGTGGTCAGTCGGCTCTGGGCGGCCTCGGTCGTGGGTGCGCCCGGGCCCCGGACGCGCGTGCTCGGTGACGCCGGGGCCTACGTCGTGACGACGTTCGAGAACGACGCGTCGCCCTTCGAGGTCTTCGACGACGCCGCGCCGGACGGCACCGAGGGGTGGGTCACCCACGGGCGCGAGCGCAGGCCCGTGCCGCGTGCCGCGGGCGGGCACGCCGACTTCTACCGCGCGGTGGCCGGCTGGGTCGACGGCGGGCCGGTGCCCGTCGAACCCGCCGATGCGGTGCGGACCGCGCACGTCCTGGACGTGGCCCGCGACAGTGCGCGCAGCGGGCGGCGGCTCGAGGTCTGACGGGGACCTGCCTGACCGGTCCTGTGGGCACCGACCGGCCCTGACCGGCCCGCGCGGCGCCGTCGCGATCTCGGGCTGTGGACAACCTGCCCGACGGTCCCGGCTCTGCTGGGATGGGGCGATGTCGAGCGCCCGCCCGCCCCGTGCCCCCTGGCCCTCCCGCACGAGGGATCGGGAGCGGAGCGACGCCTCGGCCCCGCCTCCGTCGCTCCAGGATCTCCTGGCACGTCGAGGGTGGGCCGTCGTCGGGCGTGGTGAGGGTGCGGGCCCCGACGGGACGGGGACACGTCGCTGGGTCGTCTCCGACGGCTCGGGGCGCTGTCGCGACGTCGACCTGGTGCACGTGCCCGCAGAGCCCGCGGTGCGGGACGTGCTGGTCGAGCGGCTCGAGGTCCTGCGCAGGCTCGACGACGAGCACCTCGTGCACCTCGACGAGGTCGTCGCGAGCGACGAGGAGGGTCTGGTGCTGGTCTCCACGCGGCCGCCGGGCGTGGGCCTGCCGCTCCTGCGGGTCTGCCGCGGCCCCTTCGAGGCCGGCGAGGCCGTGACGCTGCTCGTGCCCCTCGCGCACGCGCTGGCCACGCTGCACGCGTCAGGCCTGTCGTACGGCGGCCTCACGGAGTCGGACGTCCTGGTCGACGCCGAGGGGCGGGCCGTCCTGCGGATGCCGCTCGACCTGTGCGCCGTCACCGCGGCGGACGACGTCAGGTCGCTCGCGGAGCTCGTCGTGGGCGTCCTCCCTCGTCCCGCCGCCACGGCCCCGGGCGGTGCCGTCGAGGAGGACGACCCGCAGCTGGCGGCCCTGCGCGCCGAGCTCGCGACCGCCTGCCGTGCGGATCCCCGCGCACGGCCCGAGGTCGGGACGTTCGCGGCGCTCTGCGACGAGGCGGCGTCCCCGACCCCGATCGTGCTGCCCGACGGCGCCCGGCTCGCCGCCGCAGCGATCGCCGCCCGGCCCGGGCCCGGGTCCTCGGGCCGGGCGTCGCCATCGCCCGGCGACGCCCGGTGGCGCGACGAGACGGTCGTCGGGCCGCCGGGGGCATCTGGTCGCGGCGCCGCTGTCGCCCGCCGGCGCCGCGGCGCGGGCGAGAAGCCGTCACGTACGCGACGGGCGCACGCTGCCCGACGACGTCGCTCGGCCTCGGGCTCCCGGCGTCACCCCGCGCTCGTCGCCGGCCTCGTCCTGGTCGCGTGCTCGCTCCTCGTGGTGGGAGTGCTGCTCGTGGGACCGCACCGTGCGGGCGACTCCGCCGGTCCGCCGCCGGTGCAGGCGCGTCCCGGCACCGAGCGTGCTGGGGCCGAGGGGGCCGACCCTCCGAGGTCCGCCGACCCCGGCCCCGCCGTGCTCGACCGCACCTTGCAGGCCGACGACCCGGCAGGAGCCGCCGTCGAGCTCACCGAGCGCCGCGTCGAGCTGCTCGCCGGGAAGCGGGAGCCGTCGGAGGTCCTGGCGCCCGGGTCGCCCGCCGAGGCCGCGGATGCCGACCTCGTGGGCCGGGTCACCGCCTCAGGAGTCGTCATCGACGGTGCGACGGCCTCGGTCGTGGACGCGCGTGCCGTCACGCCGGGCGAGGAGAGCACGGGGTCGGGTCCCGGTACGGAGCCCGCACCGGGGACCGAGACGCAGGTCGACGTCACCTACTCGGTCTCCGAGCACACCCAACGGGCCGCCGACGGTTCGATCACGACGGTCACGGCGACCGCACGGTCGACAGCTCGCCTGACGCTGCGGTGGACGGACGTCGGATGGCGGGTGAGCGCGGTGGCGTGAACGTGGACCGGTCAGCGTGCCGCGACCCACTCGGCCGCGGACTCCAGGTCAGGGTGCTCGAACGCGAAGCCGCTGGCCTCCAGGACCCGCGGCACGGCACGCTGCGACCCGAGGATGTCCGACGCGAACTCGCCGAGCACGACCTTGAGCGCGACCGACGGGACGGCCAGCACGGCAGGGCGGTGCAGAGCGGCGGCCAGCGCCCGGGTGACCTCGGCGTTCGTCGCGGGCGCCGGACCCGTGAGGTTCACCGGGCCGTGCACGTCCGTGCCGAGCAGGTGAAGCACGGCCGAGACGTGGTCGCGCAGCGTGATCCAGCTCCAGTACTGTCGGCCGCTGCCGAGCCGACCGCCCACACCCCACCGCAGGAGAGGCAGCATGCGGGCCAGCGCTCCGCCGTCGGGCGTCATGACGATGCCCGTGCGCAGGTGCGCGACCCGCACGCCCGCATCCTGCGCCGGGCGCGTCGCGGCTTCCCACTCGGTGACGACCCGAGCGAGGAAGCCCTCACCCGGCGACGACGTCTCCGTCAGCACCTCCGCGCCCCGGTCGCCGTAGTACCCCACGGCGGTGCCTTGGAGGAAGACCGGCGGGGGAGCGTCGAGGTGCGCGAGCGTGCGTGCGAGCAGCCCTGTCGTGCGCGTCCGGGACTCGAGGATCGTGCGCTTGTACTCCGTCGTCCAGCGATGGTCGCCGACCCCGGCTCCCGCGAAGTTGACCACGGCGTCCGCGCCCTCGAGCGCGCGCGGGTCCAGGGCGTCCTCGTCCGGGTCCCAGAAGTGCTCGTGCGCGGTCTGCGGGGGCCTGCGCACCAGTCGGCGCACCGTGTCACCGCGCTCCCGCAGACGTTCGAGGAGCTCCGTACCGATGAGACCGTGCGACCCGGCCACGACGATGTCCATGCGACCACGGTACGGCCCCGGCGGAGGGCCTGCGCCGCCTACGGCCCGTCGGACGCTCGACCGCCGTTCCCCGAGCACGGGACACGCGCGAGGCCCCCCGACCCGGAAGGGTCGAGGGGCCTCGCGCGTGGTGGGCTCAGCGAGCGCCGAGGGTCACAGACCGACCTCGGACTCGAAGGCACCCTCCTCGATGCGGTTCTTGATCGCACCCAGGAAGCGGGCTGCATCCGCGCCGTCGACCAGGCGGTGGTCGTAGGACAGGAAGATGTAGCTCATCGAACGGATCGCGATCGACTCGTTGCCGTCGGCGTCGGTCACGACGACCGGACGCTTGACGATCGTGCCCGTGCCCAGGATCGCGACCTGACCGCCCGGGACGATCGGCGTGTCGATCAGCGCGCCACCGGAACCGGTGTTCGTGATCGTGAACGTCGCGCCGCCCAGCTCGTCCGGCCCGATCTTGTTGACACGGGTACGGCCGGCGAGGTCGGCGATCTTGCGGGCGATCCCGGCGAGGTTGAGGTCACCGGCGTCCTTGATGACCGGCACGACCAGGCCGCGCTCGGTGTCGACCGCGATGCCGACGTTCTCCTGCGGGTGGTAGACGACCGAGTCGCCGTCGATGCTCGCGTTGATCTTCGGGTAGGCCTTGAGGGCCTCGACCGCGGCGAGCGTGAAGAACGGCAGGAACGTGAGGTTGGCACCCTCGCGAGCCTTGAAGTCGTTCTTGGCCTTGGCGCGCAGCTTGGCGACCTTGGTCACGTCGACCTCGACCACCGTGGTGAGCTGGGCCTGGGTCTGCAGCGCCTCGACCATGCGCGTCGCGACGAGCTTGCGCAGGCGTGACATCTTCTCGGTCGTCCCGCGCAGCGGCGAGACGGCCGGGACGCTGGCGGCCTTGGGCGCGGCGCCCGACGGCGCAGCAGCGGCAGGTGCCGGGGCCGCCTTGGCAGCCTCCGCCTTGGCGGCCGCCTCGAGGACGTCCTCCTTGCGGATGCGGCCACCGACGCCCGTGCCCGTGAGGGACGCGACGTCGACACCCTTCTCCGCGGCGAGCTTGCGCACGAGCGGGGTCAGGTAGGAGCCTCCGGTCGCGCCCGAGGTGGCACGCGAGGCGGGGGTCGCGGGAGCGGCGGGCGCCTCGGCTGCCGGAGCCGCGGCCGGGGCAGGCGCTGCTGCAGGCGCTGCGGGTGCCGGTGCCGGGGCAGGTGCGGCCTCGGGGGCCGGTGCCGGGGCGGGCGCGGCCTCGGGGGCCGGTGCGGCGGCGGCCGGAGCCGGTGCTGCCGCGCCCGAGCCGACGATCGCGAGGACGGTGCCGACCTCGACGGTCTCGTCCTCCTGGACGAGGATCTGCTGGACGGTGCCCGCCACGGGGGAGGGGACCTCGGTGTCGACCTTGTCGGTCGAGACCTCGAGCAGGGGCTCGTCGACCTCGACGGTCTCGCCGACGGCCTTGAGCCAGCGGGTCACGGTGCCCTCGGTCACGGACTCGCCGAGCGCCGGGAGCTTGATCTCCTCACCACCCGAGGCAGCGGGCGCCTCGGCAGCGGGAGCGGGCGCTGCGGCCGGAGCCTCGGCAGCGGGGGCCGGTGCCGGCTCCGCCGCGGGGGCGGGCTCGGCGGCCGGGGCCGGGGCCTCGGCGGCGGCCGGGGCTTCGGTAGCGGCCGGGGCTGCGCCCGCGCCGGAACCGATCACGGCGAGGTCGGTGCCGACCTCGACGGTCTCGTCCTCCTGGACGAGGATCTGCTCGAGCACGCCGGCGAACGGCGAGGGGATCTCGGTGTCGACCTTGTCGGTCGAGACCTCGAGCAAGGGCTCGTCGATCTCGACGCTCTCGCCGACGGCCTTGAGCCAGCGGGTGACGGTTCCCTCGGTGACGGACTCGCCCAGTGCGGGCATCTGCACGTTGTCAGACATGACCTCTCGGGTCTCCTTCGATCGTTGGGTCAGTTGTGGGCGTGCAGCGGCTTGCCGGCGAGGGCCAGGTGGGCCTCTCCGAGAGCCTCGTTCTGCGTGGGGTGCGCGTGGACCAGGGCGGCGACGTCCTCGGGGTACGCCTCCCAGTTCACGATGAGCTGGCCTTCGCCGATGAGCTCGCCGACGCGGGCGCCGACCATGTGCACGCCGACGACGGGGCCGTCCTTCTGGCGGACGAGCTTGACGAAGCCCGTGGTCCCGAGGATCTTGCTCTTGCCGTTGCCGGCAAGGTTGTACTCGAGCGTCTCGACGCCGTCGGCGCCGTGCAGCTCCTTGGCCTTGGCCTCGGTCAGGCCGACCGAGGCGACCTCGGGCTCGCAGTACGTCACGCGGGGGATGCCCGACTCGACGATCGGCGTCGGGTCGAGGCCCGCGATCTGCTCGGCGACGAAGATGCCCTGGGCGAAGCCTCGGTGCGCGAGCTGGAGCCCGGGGACGATGTCACCGGCGGCGTAGATGTTGCCGACGCCCGTGTGCAGGCGCTCGTCGACGATCACGAAGCCACGGTCCATGGTGATGCCCTGGGCCTCGAAGCCCAGGTCGGCGGTGCGGGGGCCACGCCCGACGGCGACCAGCAGGAGGTCGGCGTCGAACGTCTTGCCGGACTCGAGGGTCACGTGCACGCCCGAGTCGTCCTGCGTGACGCCCGAGAAGCGGTCGCCCAACGTGAAGCCGATGCCGCGCTTGCGGAACGCGCGCTCGAGCGCCTTGGACAGCGACTCGTCCTCGTTCGGGACGAGGTGGGGGAGCGCCTCGATGATCTGCACGTCGGCGCCGAACGACTTCCAGACGCTCGCGAACTCGACGCCGATCACGCCGCCGCCCAGGACGATCGCCGTCTTGGGCACGTAGTCCAGGGTCAGGGCCTGGTCGGACGTGATGACGCGGCCGCCGATCTCCAGGCCGGGGAGCGAGCGGGCGTAGGAACCCGTGGCGAGCACGACGTTCTTGCCCGTGTAGCGCTGGCCCGCGACCTCGACCGTGTCCGCGGCGACGAGCGTGCCGTGGCCCTCGATCACCGTGATCTTGCGGGACTTGATGAGACCCTGCAGGCCCTTGTACAGCCCGGCGATGACGCCGTCCTTGTACGAGTTCACGCCGTTCATGTCGATGCCCTGCAGCTGGCTCAGGACGCCGTACGCGCTGCCCTCACGGGCGTTGTCGGCGAGCTCCGCGGCGTGCAGCAGAGCCTTCGTGGGGATGCACCCGTTGTGCAGGCAGGTCCCACCCAGCTTGTGCGCTTCGACGAGAGCGACGTTCAGGCCGAGCTCGGCGGCACGCAGCGCGGTGGCGTAGCCGCCGCTGCCTCCGCCCAGGACGAGGACGTCGAAAGGTGTGCCGGTCTCGGCCACGTGCAGCTCCTTAGGCATACGAAAAGAGGGAGAGCAAAGTTCTCGTGACATCTTGGCACTTTGGGCACCCGTACCCCAATCGGAACGCAGACTCTTGCGTGTGATGCTCAAGACAGCCACGCCGGGCGTCCCGGTCCGCCCCCACCCACAGGCGGGGCAGAGCCCGATCCCAGGAACGCTCCAGGCGGAGCAAGTACCCTTCCTCCATGTCCAGGCTGTCGCAGCTCTTCTCCCGCAAGCCCGCGAACGGTTCCGGTGCTCCCGCCGGCGCCCCGTCGACCGCGGACCAGCGCCGCGCGACCGTCGAGCACCTCGCCGACTTCGCCCGCACCCGCGTGGGTGTCGAGGCGTACATCGAGCCGCCGACGAACGACACCCCCACGACGCTCATGCTCATCGCGACCACGGGAGAGTGGACGAGGCGGCGGGTCCCGGACGCCAAGACCGCGCGCAAGGTCGCCGAACAGCTCGAGCTCCCCGTCTACGACGTGAACTTCACGGGCTACCCCCAGCGCATGCGCGACTGGAATTCCAGGCAGCGCAGGCGCTGAGCCAACCCGCAGGTGCGCACCCCGCCGGGCGGTGGTCGGCGCGCCCACCGGACGAGATGCGGCCATGTGGGGTCGAGACCTCTCCCTGACCCCACATGGCCGCATCTCGACGTCGTCTCGAGGTCGTGGCCGGTCGACAGAGCCGTCGAGCGCGGCCGCGGGGGTGGCTACTTCTTCGCCGCGCGCGCCTCGAGCAGCTCGACGAGCGTGCGGACCGCGACGCCCGTGCCGCCCACCGGCGTGTAGCCGAACGCCGAGCCCTCGTTGAACGAGGGGCCCGCGATGTCGAGGTGGGCCCACGGCGTGGTGCCGACGAACTCCTGCAGGAACAGGCCCGCGACGAGCATCCCGCCGAAACGGTCGCCGATGTTCGCGATGTCCGCGACCTTCGACTTCATCGACGCGGCGAGCTCCTCGGGCAGGGGCATGGGCCAGAACTGCTCGCCCGCCGCCTCGGCCGCCGCGACGACCTCGCCGCGGACGTCGTCGGACCCCATGACGGCCGAGACGCGCGTGCCGAGCGCGACCATCTGCGCACCCGTGAGGGTCGCGACGTCGAGCACGACGTCGGGCTTCTCCTCGACCGCGGCGACGAGTCCGTCGGCCATGACGAGGCGCCCCTCGGCGTCGGTGTTGAGGACCTCGACGGTCTTGCCGCCGCGGATCGTGATGACGTCCGAGGGACGCTGAGCGGTGCCCGACGGCATGTTCTCGGCGAGGCAGAGCCACCCGGTCACGGCGACGGGCAGGCCGAGCCTCGAGGCCGCGAGCACGGTGTGCAGGACGGCGGCCGCACCGGCCATGTCGGACTTCATGGCCTCCATGCCCTTGGCGGGCTTGATCGAGATGCCGCCCGAGTCGAACGTGATGCCCTTGCCGACCAGTGCGACCTTCGCGTGCGGGCGCGAGGGGGAGTAGGACACCTTGACGAGGCGCGGGCCGCGCGAGGACCCCTGGCCGACCGCGAGGATGCCCCCGTAGCCGCCTGCCGCGAGGGCCTTCTCGTCGAGGACCGTGACCTTGACGCCCGTACCCTTCGCGGCGGCCTTCGCGATGTCGGCGAAGGCTGCGGGGAACAGGTCGTTCGGGGCGGTGTTGACCAGGTCGCGCGTCGCGTGCACCGCTGCGGCGATCGTCGCGGCACGCTCGACCGCGGCCTTCGCCTTGGCCCCGCGGGCCAGCGGCGTGAGGACCTCGACGGTCGAGACGGCACCCGCGGGCTTGGCCGTACCCGTCGTGCCCGACGCGTCCCGGTAGCGCGTGAACGAGTACGCGCCCAGGAGCGCGCCCTCGGCGATCGCGGCGACCTCGGCGTCGTCCGTGGCGGGCAGGGCCACCGCGACCGACGCCGCACCCTTGAGGTCGCGCACCGCGGCCCCCGCCGCACGGCGCAGCGTCTCGGCCGGGAACGAGCCCGACTCGTCACGGGCACCGAGCCCCGTCAGGACCAGGACCCCGGCCTTGAGGTGCGAGCCCGCAGGCACCGTGCGCACCTCGTCGCGCGCGCCGGTGATGCCCAGCACGGGGGCGAGGGCCTCGAGCTCGGCGACCACGTCGCGAGGGAGGTCGTCCCCCACGACGGCCACGCCGTCCGAAGTCGTCTGGGTCCCGACGACGAGCGCGTCCACCTTCACGCCGGTCGGGTTCTTGCTGGAGAGAGTGAGTTCAGCCACGGCTCGATGCTAGCCGCTGCGCCGACCAGGGCCACCGGTAGGGCGAGCGGCGGGCGATTCCTGCCCGCGGGCCGGACGCCGGTAGGCTCGGCGTCGTGGTCCTCCCCCTCGTCCTCCTCGTGGTCGCCCTGTGCGCGGCCCTCACCGGTTGGGCCGGGTGGTTCGTCGCCCGCGACCGTGCCGTCGTCCTCAAGCAGCTCTGGGGCGGTGCCGTCATCGAGGGCGCGATCGTCCTGCAGATGATCGTCGCAGGCGTCCTCGCCGCGACGGGGAGCTCGGCGAGCGACCCCGTGAAGCTCTGGGGCTACCTGATCACCGCCCTGTTCATCCTGCCCGTCGCCGCCGTGTGGGCGTTCGCCGAACGCTCCCGCTGGAGCTCGGTCGTGCTCGCCGTCGCCGCGATCACCGTCGCGTTCCTCGAGTGGCGGCTGTGGCAGATCTGGACCGCCTGAGGAGAGATGGCGTGACGCACCCCGAGACCCCCGAGGCCGCACCCGACCCGGCGACGCACGCGCCGCCGTCGGGCGCCCCCGACGTCCCCGACACCCAGGGCGTCCCCGACGCACCCCGCAGGACGGGCAGCGGCTTCGGCCGCGTCCTGGTCCTCGTCTACGGGATCTTCGCGATCTCCGCGACCGCGCGCGCCTCGATCCAGCTCCTGCGCGACTGGCACGAGGCCCCCGTCGCGTACGGGCTGTCGGCGCTCGCGGCCGTGGTCTACATCGTCGCGACCGTCGCGCTCGCGCGCGGGTCACGCACCTCGCGGACCGTCGCCTGGACCGCCGTGACGGTCGAGCTCGTGGGAGTGCTCGCCGTGGGCGCCTGGTCGCTGCTGGACCCGGCGGCGTTCCCGAAGCCCACGGTGTGGTCCGACTTCGGGATCGGCTACGGGTTCGTGCCGCTGGTCCTGCCGGTCGTGGGCCTCACCTGGCTGTGGCGCACGCGCCCGCCCCAGACCTCCACCACCGAACCGAAGGATCGCGCATGAGCCGGCTCTACTCCCTCCTCTTCAACGGCGTCTTCAAGCACATGGACCCCGAGAAGGCGCACGAGGTGGTGTTCCCGCTCATCTCCCTCGCCGGTCGCACACCCGTCGTGGGCGACGTGATCCAGGGGGCCGCGGCCCCGTACCTGGGCCGCGGCGCGAACGGCCCCGGCAGCGTCCAGGCGCTCGGCCGCTCGTTCCCCGCGCCGTTCGGGCTCGCGGGCGGGTTCGACAAGAACGCCAAGGCGATCCGCGGGCTCACGATGCTGGGCTTCGCGTTCATCGAGATCGGCACCGTGACCGCGCACGCGCAGCCCGGCAACGAGAAGCCGCGCATGTGGCGCGAGCTGTCGCTGCGCGGCATCCGCAACCGCATGGGCTTCAACAACGAGGGGGCGGCCGCCGCGGCGCAACGCCTCGAGTCCCTGCGCCGGTCGGCGTCAGGTCGCGCGATCATGATCGGCGCGAACATCGGCAAGACCAAGGTCACCCCGGCGGAGGACGCCCCGGGCGACTACGCAACGAGCGCCGCGCTCCTCGCGCCCCACGCCGACTACCTCGTCGTCAACGTGTCCTCGCCCAACACCCCGGGCCTGCGCGACCTGCAGTCGACCGAGGCCCTGCGCCCCATCCTCCAGGCGGTCCGCGAGGCGGCCGACGACGCCACGCGCGCGGCCGACGTCCGGCGCATCCCGCTGCTCGTCAAGATCGCGCCGGACCTCGCGGACGAGGACGTCGACGCCGTCGCCGACCTCGCGCTCGAGCTCGGCCTCGACGGCGTCATCGCGGTCAACACGACGATCGGGCACGACCTGGGCCCCGGCGGGCTCTCGGGTCCGCCGCTGCTCACCCGGGGGCTCGACGTCGTCGCCCGCCTCCGCGGCCGCCTCGGCCCCGACGTCACGATCATCGGTGTGGGCGGCATCTCGACCGCCGACGACGCGCGCGCCTACCTGGCGGCCGGAGCCGACCTCGTGCAGGGTTACACCGGCATGATCTACAACGGTCCGTTCTGGGCCGCCAGCATCAACCGGTCCCTGGTGCGCGGCACGGCCCGGGAGCCCCGAGGTGGAGGCGCACGATGATCCGACCCCAGTGGGTCTGGGAGCTCGACGACGCGGACGGACGCCCGCTCACGACACCCGTGAGCCCGGCGTTCACCAACCAGTTCGACGCAGAGCAGTGGCTCGGCGAGACGTGGCGCGAGCTCGCCGCGCAGGGAGCGGTCGCCGCGCGGCTGCTCAACGACGGCGCACAGGTCACGGCGACCGTGGAGCTGCGCACGGCGTAGTCCGGGCTCCGGGCTCCGGCGGCGCTGGTCGCGGCCGACCGGCGGTGGCCGACCGGCGCGGACCGCGGCACCCTAGACTCGCGGACCGTGGACGACACGGTGTTCGGTCAGGGGAGCGCGCGCATCCGGTTCGACTGGGGGCTCAGCGGGGCGCGCGCCCTGCGCGGGGCTGCCCCGCCTGGGGATGCAGGGTTCCTGGCCGTCGTGGTCGACGTGCTGTCGTTCACGACCTCGGTCAGCGTCGCCGTCGACCGAGGCGTCGAGGTCTTCTCCTTCCCGTGGCGTGACGAGCGTGCCGCCCACCATGCAGCCAGGCACGGGGCGACGCTCGCGCGCGCCCGGTCCGAGCGCGACGTGAGCCTTTCCCCGGCCTCGCTGCGCCACGCCCCCGGGCTCGCTCGGGTCGTCCTGCCCTCGCCCAACGGGTCGACGATTTCGCTCTCGCTCGCCGAGGACGGCGTGGCCGTGGTCGCGGCGTGCCTGCGCAACGCGGCTGCCGTCGGCGCGTACGTCGCGCGCTTCCTCGACGAGGATCCGGGGCACGTCGTCGCGGTGGTGGCCGGCGGTGAACGGTGGCCGGACGGATCCCTGCGCCCGGCGGTCGAGGACCTCTGGGGAGGCGGCGCGGTCGTCGCCGCTGTCGAGGGCCATGAGCACGACCTGTCACCCGAGGCGGAGGTCGCGGCGGCGGCGTTCCGGTCGGCGTGCGACGGCCCCGACGGCCGTGACGCGCCCGCTGCCCTGCAGGACCGGCTCCGACGCTGCGTGAGCGGGCGCGAGCTCGTGAGCCAGGGGTTCGGGGCGGACGTCGAGATCGCGGCGGAGCTCGACGCCTCGGGCGTGGTGCCGGTGCTCGTGGACGGTCGGTTCGTGGGGCGCAGGGCAGGCGAGTCGCACTGACCCGCGGGGCTCTGTCGCCGAGCATGCGGTTGTCGTCGGTCGAGCATGCGGTGGGCGTCGAGAACTCGCCGAATCGCGACGTCAACCGCATGCTCGGCACCCAGGGGCACCCAGGGGCACCCAGGGATACCCAGGAGCGACCGAGGGACGCTAGCCCGCCACGTGCTCCCAGGCCGCCACCAGCCGGGGAACGGCCCGGCGGATCGCCTCGGCGTCGGGCGCGAAGGTGAGCCGGACGCGGGAGGTCGCTGCGCCGTCGGGCGTGAGGGACGGGCCCGGGTTGATGACGAGGCCCCGTACCGCCGCGGCCGCCGCCAGGGCGTGCGCGAGCGGGCGCCCCAGGTCGACCCACAGCGAGAGCCCGCCCGCGGGCGCGGTCACGTGCCACGAGGGGATCGCGGCTGTGACGGCCGAGCGCAGGAGGTCGCGCTGCGAGCGCAGCAGGGGCAGGCGTTGGGCGAGGACCTCGTCGCGTCGGGCGAGCAGCTCGACGACCGCGAGCTGTTCGAGGACCGACGTCGCGATGTCGGCCGCGCCGCGCACGCGCGCGAGGTGCGCGACGACGTCGGGGTGCGCGCGAACCCAGCCGACACGCAGCCCGCCCCAGAACGTCTTGGAGGCCGACCCCACGGTGAGCAGGTGGCTCGTCGCGGACCCGTCGCCCGCGAGCGGCTCGGGCGCGGGGCCGTCGAGCGCGATGTCGGTGAGGGTCTCGTCACCGATCACCGTGACCCGGTGCCGCAGAGCGATCCGCCGGACCTCGGCACGCTCGTCGGGCGTGAGGCTGTAGCCCGTCGGGTTGTGGAAGTCGGGCACGAGGTACGCGAGGCGGGGTGTCGCCGCGCGGATCGTCGACTCGAACAGTGCGACGTCGAACCCCGGACCGTCGCCCGGCAGGCCCGCGCCCACGGGAGACCCGACGACGCGCGCCCCGCGCGCGACCATCGCCTCGATGCCGTGCGCGTACGTGGGGGACTGGACCACGACGCGGTCGCGCGGCCCCAGGAGCGACTGGGCGACCGTCGAGATCGCGTGCTGCGCGCCCGTCGTGACGAGGACCTGGTCCGGGGTCGTGGGCGTGCCGCGCTCGGTGAGCCGCTGCGCGACGGCCTCGCGCAGGGGTTCGAGGCCGAGCGGCTCGTACCCGCGCCCCGACAGGTAGCCGGGCAGGACCTCGAGGGCGCGACCGTAGGCCGTGTGGAGCTGTGGCGGAGCGGCGGGGGCCGCCTGCCCCAGGTCGACGAGATCCTCGGGCGGCTCGGTACCCACCGGCACGGGCGCGTCGCCGCCGCCCCACCGCGGCTGGGCGCGGCGGGTGGGCCTGGGCAGGACCGCGACGGTCCCGACGCCCGTGCGGCTCGTGACGAACCCCCGCTCGCGCAGGGCCGCGTACGCCGCGGCCGTGGTGGTCCGGGAGACGCCGAGCGCTGCGGCGAGGTCGCGCTCGCTCGGCAGCCGGGTGTGCGGGGCGACCGTGCCCGACAGGACCGCGCCGCGGACGGCGTCGGCGAGCGCGGCGTACGCAGGGCCAGCGGTCTGCCACCCGGCGACGAGCGCGGCGAGAGCCGTCGCGCTCAGGCGGCGGTGGACGGGCGGGAGCGGCGCTACCGGCGTGCTCGGTGTGCGTGCGGACGTGACAGAGGCCATGAGGCCACTCTTGCGCGATTGGCTATGGATAACCAGTCCATCGACATCGCACAGTAGGGGAGTGCCCACGACCTTCAGCCCCCTGCGCCGGACCGTCCAGCTCACGCTCGGGCTCTTCGGCTTCTCCCTGACCATGGCCATGCTCATCCACTCGGGCCTGGGCGCCATGCCGTGGGACGTCTTCCACCAGGGCGTGGCCCTGCGCTCGGGCCTGCCGCTCGGCGTCGTGGTCGTCGCGTCGAGCGTCGTCGTCATGCTGCTCTGGATCCCGCTGCGCCAACGCCCCGGCATCGGCACGATCGCCAACATCGCCGTGATCGGCGCGACCCTCGACCCGTTCCTCCTCCTGCTTCAGCGCATCGACCCCGACCCCTCGACCGGTGCCCGCGTGGCGCTCGCGGTCGCGGGCGTTCTTCTCAACGGCGTCGCGACCGCCGCGTACCTCGGCGCCCGCCTGGGGCCAGGCCCGCGCGACGGCCTCATGACCGGCCTCGTGGCGCGCACGGGCTGGCCCGTGCGACGCGTCAAGACCGCGATCGAGGTCCTCGTGGTCGCGATCGGGTTCGCGCTCGGCGGGACCCTCGGCTGGGCCACGGTCCTGTACGCGCTGGGCGTCGGGCCCGTGGTCCAGGTCGCGGCGAGGTGGCTCGCGCCGCACCTGCGCCCGTCGGTCGTCCCGGTGCCCACGCCCCTGCCCGACGGCGCCGCGCACCTCCCGGGCATCGTCGCCCGGGGAGACCGTCCGGAGGAGACCGAGCCAGACGCCGCGTAGGGCCGGCAGTCGGCCGGTTCGGCAGGACGCCCGACGGCGGAGCGCACCCGACTGCACGGGTGAGCTCCGCCGTCGGGCACCCGGCAGCCGGGGAGCACCGGGGCTCGAAGCCCCGGTGCTCCGAGATCAGCGGGGCCCGGGTGCTCCCGCAGCGGTCTTGCCCGCGTCGCGCTCGACGACGTCGCCGAGGATGTCGTCGATCTTCGCCATGAGCTCAGCGGGGATGACGACGCCGGACGCCTTGACGTTCTCCGCGACCTGCTCGGGGCGCGAGGCACCGATGAGGGCGGCCGCGACGTTGTCGTTCTGCAGGACCCAGGCGACCGCGAGCTGCGCCTGCGTCAGGCCCAGCTCGTCCGCGACCGACTTGAGCTGCTGCACCCGGGTGAGCACGTCGTCGGTCATGAACTGCTGGATGAAGCGCGAGCCGTTGGCGTCCGTGGCGCGCGACCCGGCGGGGGCGGGCTGGCCGGGCAGGTACTTGCCTGACAGGACGCCCTGCGCGACGGGGGACCACACGATCTGGGAGACGCCCAGCTCGCGCGAGGTCGGGACGACCTCGTCCTCGATGACGCGCCACAGCATCGAGTACTGGGGCTGGGACGAGATGAGCTGGAAGCCGAGCTCCTTGGAGAGGGCGTGGCCCGCGCGGATCTGGTCCGCGGTCCACTCGCTCACGCCGATGTAGAGGGCCTTGCCCTGGCGGACGATGTCGGCGAACGCCTGCATCGTCTCCTCGAGCGGCGTCGACCGGTCGAAGCGGTGCGCCTGGTAGAGGTCGACGTAGTCGGTGCCGAGGCGCTTCAGCGAGCCGTTGATCGACTCCATGACGTGCTTGCGGGACAGGCCCGAGTCGTTGGCCCCGCCGGGGCCGGTGGGCCAGTAGACCTTGGTGAAGATCTCGAGGGACTCGCGGCGCTGTCCCTTGAGGGCGTCACCGAGGACCTGCTCGGCCTTGGTGTTGGCGTAGACGTCGGCGGTGTCGAACGTGGTGATGCCGGCGTCGAGCGCGGCGTGGACGCACTGGGTGGCGACGTCGTTCTCGACCTGCGAGCCGTGGGTGAGCCAGTTGCCGTAGGTGATCTCGGAGATCTTGAGGCCGGAGTTGCCGAGGAAGCGGTAGTTGGGCATGGGGACAACACTAAGTTGCCCGGGGCACCTCGGGGAACCGCAGTCCGTCGGGCGGACCGGCGTGTGACTACTCGGGGAAGCTGCCGTGCTTCTTGTGCATGGGCTTGGGCAGGCGTGCGCGGCGCAGCTGGAAGGCGCGCATCACGGCGTACATCGCGTTGCCCTTGGGGGAGTCCGGGCCGAACTTCGCGACCAGGCGCTTCTTGAGCGAGCGCCACATGATGAACGCGTCGATGATCGTGATGAGCACGATCCCGTAGAGCACGAAGATGATGATCGTCGCCATGTTCAGGTTCTGGGAGAACACGAACGTCAGGACGATGAACACCAGGGCGACGGGCAGGAAGAACTCACCCAGGTTCCAGCGGGCGTCCACGTAGTCACGCACATAGCGCTTGACCGGACCCTTGTCGCGGGCTGGCATGTAGCGCTCGTCGCCCGTCTGCATGGCCTGGAACTGGCGGTCGCGTGCGTCACGCTGCTGCTGGCGCGCCGTCTTGGCCGCGGACTTGCGGTCCGAGGGCACCAGGGGGCGCTTGTTGGCGGCCTCGGCGACCTTGCGCTTGGGCGTCGGCCTGCCCTTGCCGCCGGCCTTCTCGATCTCGGCTGCGGCGGCAACGGGATCGGGGGCGTCGTTCGACGAGGGCACGGAGGACTTGTTGCGTGAGAACACAGGTCCAGCGTAGTCGAGGACAGGGGCTGCCTCGTCACGGTCCGGGCAGGAACGGACGCGTACCGGCGGGTAGCGTTGCCCGGGTGAACAGCACACCTGGAACCAGCCCCCTTCCCGAGCCCGACGACGTCGCTCACCTGCGTGCCCGGGTCGCCGCGCTCTTCCCCGCCCTGCGCGGGGACCTCGAGGCGCTCGTGCGCATCCCGTCCGTGTCCAACTCCGCGTTCGACCAGGCGCACGTCGCGGCGAGCGCCGAGGCCGTGGCCGAGCTCCTGCGCGGGGCCGGTCTGCCCGAGGTGCAGATCCTGCACGCGACGGGCGTCGCGGGCCCGCTCGGTGCGCCCGCGGTCGTCGCTCGCCGCCCCGCCCCGGAGGGTGCCCCGACGGTCCTGCTCTACGCGCACCACGACGTGCAGCCCCCGGGTGACGCGGCCGCGTGGGACACCGACCCGTTCGTCCCGACCGAGGTCGACGGCCGGTTGTTCGGCCGCGGCGCAGCGGACGACAAGGCCGGGATCGTGGCTCACGTGGGTGCGCTGCGTGCGCTGTCCGCGCTGGACGACCTGCCGATCGGCGTGACTGTCTTCGTCGAGGGGGAGGAGGAGGTCGGGTCGCCGAGCTTCCTGCCGTTCCTGAACCAGCACAAGGACCTGCTCGCGGCCGACGTGATCGTCGTCGCGGACTCCGCGAACTGGAAGGTCGGTGTCCCGGGTCTCACCACGAGCCTGCGCGGCCTGGTCGACTGCGACGTCGAGGTCGCGGTGCTGGGCCACGCGGTGCACTCGGGCATGTTCGGCGGCCCGGTGCTCGACGCGCTCACGCTGCTCTCTCGCCTGATCGCCACGCTCCACGACGAGCAGGGCAACGTCGCGGTCGAGGGACTGGTCTGCGCGCCGGACCCGACCGTCGACTACGAGGAGGCGGACTTCCGGGCGGACTCCTCGGTGCTCGACGGCGTCCGGCTCGCGGGCGAGGGGACGCTGACGGGTCGCCTGTGGACCAAGCCGGCCCTGTCGGTCATCGGGATCGACGCGCCGAGCGTCGCGCACGCGTCCAACACGCTGACCCCGCGCGCGACGGCAAAGATCTCGTTGCGCATCGCACCCGGCCAGGACCCGGCGGCCGCGCTCGCGGCGCTGCGCTCGCACCTCGAGTCGAACGCGCCCTTCGGCGCGCAGGTCACGGTGCGCGACGGCGAGACGGGCAAGCCGTTCCTGGCGCCGGCGGACTCGTCCGCGATGCAGGCCGCGCGCTGGGCGTTCGAGACGTCGTGGGGCACGGCGCCCGTCGACATCGGCATCGGCGGGTCGATCCCGTTCATCGCGGACCTGCTCGACGTTTTCCCCGACGCGGCCATCCTCGTGACGGGTGTCGAGGACCCCGACTCGCGCGCGCACGGCGCGAACGAGTCGGTGCACCTCGGCGAGCTCGAGAAGGTCGTGCTGGCCGAGGCGCTCCTGCTGACGCGTCTCGCGCAGGGCTGATCGGTCACCGAGGACGGGCTTGCGGTCGCCATCGGCTCCATGACGACCGCAGACCCGTTCTCGTCGGGCGACCCCGGTCGCCCGACGGGACCCCGGGCGCCCCCGGTGCTACGTTCGCAGGATGACCCCGCAGGAGATCGAGGAGCTCGTGCTGCTGCGCCGTGCCCGGGACCTCATGGACCGGGAGTACGCCGCGCCGCTCGACGTCCCGACCATGGCGCGCAAGGCCCTCATGTCTCCCGCGCACTTCTCGCGCCGGTTCCGGGCGACGTACGGCGAGACGCCCTACTGCTACCTCATGACGCGACGGATCGAGCGGGCGATGGCCCTGCTGCGGGGTGGCGCGAGCGTCACGGACGCATGCATGGCGGTCGGGTGCACGTCGCTCGGCTCGTTCAGCTCGAAGTTCACCGAGGTCGTGGGCGAGACGCCCTCGGCGTACCGGAGCAGGGAGCACGCCGCGGTCAAGGCCATGCCGCCGTGCGTGGCCCAGGTCCTGACGCGTCCGGCGCGCAGCGCTGCGGCGACCGCCGGGGCCACCGCGCGCTGAGCACGGCGCGGGCCCGCGGAGGGCCGCCCGCATCGAGCAGGATCGGAGAAGCGGGCGCGCGAGCCGCGTCCTAGGGTCGCTGTCATGACCATCTCGCTGAAGTTCTGCAACATCACCGTCCACGACATCGACGCGTCGATCGCGTTCTACAGCGACGCGCTCGGGCTCAAGGTGCACAACGACGTGGGCTCCGAGGGGTTCCGGTGGGTCACGCTCGGGTCGGACGCCCAGCCCGGGCTGGGCATCGTGCTCTCGGCGCCGCACGCGGGTCGCTCGCAGGCCGACGGCGACGCGCTCCAGGAGCTCATGATCAAGGGCGTCCTGCCGATCCTCGTCTTCGCGACCGACGACGTCGACGCTCTCTTCGAGACCGTCCGGGCATCAGGCGCCGAGGTCCTGCAGGAGCCCATGGACCAGGACTGGGGTCCGCGCGACTGCGCCTTCCGGGACCCGTCGGGCAACATGGTCCGGGTCGCCCAGGCCGTCTGAGGACGTTCGCGAGACCGGGCCGCGGTCTCGGGCCGTCAGCGGGGGAGGCCATGGAGCTCCCGTCGACGGCTCGCCCCTCCCGCAGCCACGGCTGTGGTGATGAGATGGGGTCATGGCGAACGAGACGATGGTCCCCCTGCTGCCGTGCGCGTCGATCGACGAGATCCACGACTTCGCCGTGGCCCTCGGGTTCGAGGTGACCTACCGGCAGACCCGGCCCAACCCGTACCTCGCGCTGCGCCGCGGCGGCATCGACCTGCACTACTTCGCGATGGACGGCTTCCGTCCCGAGGACTCGTACGGCTCGTGCCTGGTCGTGGTCGACGACACCGAGCCCCTGTACGAGGCGTGGGCTGCCGGGCTGCGCGCGCTCCACGGGAAGCTGCCGCTGAGCGGGTTCCCGCGCATCACGAGGCCCCGTCGTCGGGCGAACGCGGGCGGGCTCAGCGGGTTCAGCCTCGTGGACCCCGCCGGGAACTGGTTGCGGGTCGTGCGGCGCCCCGAGGACCCCGACCCGGGGACGGAGGATCTCGCGGTCCCCGGCGCCTCGGCGGGCCGGTCGCCCGTGGCGCCCTCGGGCTCGGGCGAGGACGCCGACCACCCGGCCGGCCGGCCGGGGGAGTCGTGCCTGCTGCTCGCCGTGGCCAACGCGGTGGTCCAGGCGGACTCGCGCGGCGACGTCGGGCAGGCCGTGAAGATCCTCGACGGCGCAATGCGCCGCGACGCCGAGGCCGGGGATCTGGGCGCCTCCGCGCGCGACCGGGTCGAGGCCCAGGCCTTCCGGGCTGAGCTGGCCGTCCGGCTCGACGACGCCGCGACCGCCCGGCGGATGGTCGACGAGGTGGACCGGTGCGTGGCCTCGGCCCGGGGTCAGCACCTCACGCAGGACCTGACGACCGTCCTGGCCCAGCTCGACGACGTCAGGGCGTGGCTGTCGGCCCAGGGATGACGGACACCTCGCGGTAGTGCTCGACGACCGGGAACGGGTCGTAGAAGTGGTGCAGCAGCGCCTTCCACCGCAGGTACTCGGGCGCGCCGCGGAAGCCCTCGGTGTGCGCCTCGAGGCTGTCCCAGCGCACGAGCAGGAGGTACGTCGAGGGACGCTCGACGCACCGCGACACCGAGAGCCCACCGAAGCCGGGCATCGTGGAGATGATCGTCCGCGCGTGCTCGAAGGCCTCCTCGAAGGCGGCCTCCTGGCCGGGAACCACGTGCAGCAGGGCGTGCTCGAGCACCTCGTCCGTCATGGCCCGCAGCCTAGGGGGTGAGGGCTCAGCGTGCGGCGACGTCCACGGCCTGGGCCCAGTCGCGCACGTCGGCCGGCAGGTCGGGGCTCACGGTCGAGGTGCCCAGGAGGGCGACGACGTCGGGTCCCGGGATGCGCTCGCCCGTCCTCGAGAGGAACCGGCCGGCGATCAGGCCGCGCGCGCACAGGTCGCCGCCGCGCGTGAAGACCTGCTCGAGGTAGACGACGCGCTCGTCCCACCCGAGCACGCGCGTCGTGATCTCGAAGCGGTCCCAGAGCTGGAGCGAGCGGCGGTACTTCATGGTCGAGGACGCGACGACGGGGTACCAGCCCTTGTCACGGAGGAGTCCGAAGGCGCCGAGGTCGGCGAGGAAGTTGCTGCGGGCCACGTCCATCATCTGCAGGTACACGCCGTTGTTCACGTGCAGGTAGAAGTCGAGGTCGCCGGGGCGCACGCGCATGCGGGTCACGGAGGGGTCGAGGACCCCACGGTCGGGGACGGCCTTGCGCGGCAGGGTGCTGGCGATCGTGAGCTGGATCTGTCGGGTCACCGTCGCAGGCTACTACCGAGCACGGGCGGTATCAGGTATCGCGGGTCGGTCCGCCGGGGCCCGCCAGAGCCCGCCAGGGCCCGCACTGCCGCGCCGCGCCGGCCGCGCCCCCGCCGGCGATTCGGTCTGCCCAGGGAGCCGTGTGAGGATGACGCCCGTGACTTCCCGAACCGCCGCTCCTGTTCCTGACGCCGCACCGACGCCCGCAGCCGTCGACCCCACGTCCGTGCCCACCGTGCCCATCGTGCCCACGTCGTCCCACCACTGGACTGTCCGCGCGTTCCGCGTCGTCGCGATCGCCGAGGCCTTCTCCTGGGCCGGGCTGCTCGTGGGGATGTACGTCAAGTGGATCGCCGAGGCCTCCGAGATCGGCGTCAAGATCTTCGGTCCCGTCCACGGCGGCCTGGTCGTCGCGTACGTCGCGCTCGCGCTCGTCGTGGCCGTCCGTCAGCGCTGGTCGCTCCTGACGGTCTTCTTCGCGCTCGCCGCGACGCTGCCGCCGTTCCTCACGGTCTTCTTCGACCGGTGGGCGCACCGCTCGGGCCGCTACGAGGAGCGCGCGGGCGCCTGACCCCGGGCGGTCGCAGCACGGCAGGGCCTCAGCCCTCGTACTGCAGGGCGCGCCGGACCTCCTCGGCCACCTCGGCGTTCTCGAGCCGCTCGACGAGGTGCAGCGCCATGTCGATCCCGGCCGACACCCCGGCCGAGGTGACCACGTCACCGTCGTCCACGAACCGGGTCTCGGTGTCGACGAGGATGCTGGGGTCGAGGCGTGCCAGCTCGTCGACGTGGTCCCAGTGGGTGGTCGCCGGACGTCCCGCCAGCAGACCGGCCGCCGCGTACGCGAGCGAACCCGTGCACACGCTTGTCAGGAGCGGGGTCCGGGCTCGCATCGCGTGCAGCCAGGCGAGGTGCGCCGGGTCACCGACGAGCCGCCGGACGCCGGGCCCTCCAGGGTGCACGAGCACCTGGACCGGGTCGACGTCGTCGGCGGACCCGTCGGGGACCATGTGCAGCCCCTGCGCGAGCCGCACCCCGCGCCCGTCCCACGAGAACGTCGAGACCCGCGGCTTGAGGGACGAGCGCTCGCGCCAGGTCGTGAACACCTCGTAGGGGCCCGCGACGTTGAGCTCCTCGGCGCCGTCGAACACGAAGATCCCGACGCTCAGACCGTTCCCGGTCGTCATCCGTCACCCCCGAGGGTCGATGCGATGGTGCGACCGTCGGGTCCGCCGGCGGGTGCCGACGGGCCCGACGGATGGTTCTACAGCCCCGGCAGGGCGAGCATCTGGTCGAGCGCGACGCGTGCCCAGTGGGCGTCGTCGGCGTCGACCACGATGCGGTTGACCGTGCGCCCCGCGACGAGGGACTCCATGGCCCACACGAGGTGCGGCAGGTCGATGCGGTTCATCGTCGAGCAGAAGCAGACGGTCGAGTCGAGGTAGTGCACCTGCTTGTCCGGGTGCGCGCGCGCGACACGGCGCACCAGGTTGAGCTCGGTGCCGATCGCCCAGGACGAGCCGGGCTCGGCGGCATCGAGCATCTTGATGATGTACTCGGTCGAGCCGACGTAGTCCGCGGCCTCCACGACCTCGTTCTTGCACTCGGGGTGCACGAGCACGTTGACGCCCGGCACCGCGGCACGGATGTCGGTGACGTTGCGCTCGGAGAAGCGCCCGTGCACCGAGCAGTGCCCGCGCCACAGGATCATGCGGGCGTCGCGCAGTTCGGCGTCGGTCAGGCCGCCGTTCGGCTTGCGCGGGTCGAACACGACGCAGTCCGCGGGGGACATGCCGAGCTTGAGGAGCGCGGTGTTGCGTCCGAGGTGCTGGTCGGGCATGAACAGCACCTTGCTGGGGAGGGAGCCGCCCGCAGCGTCCAGCTTGTCGAACGCCCAGCGCAGCGCGACCTCCGCGTTCGAGGACGTGCAGATGGTCCCGCCGTGCCGACCCGTGAAGGCCTTGATCGCGGCGGTCGAGTTCATGTACGTGACGGGGAGCGTGACGTCGGCGATCCCGGCGTCCTGGAGGACCTCCCACGCGTCCTCGACCTGGTTGATCGCGGCCATGTCGGCCATCGAGCAGCCTGCCGCGAGGTCCGGCAGGACGACCTGCTGGGCGTCCGAGGTGAGGATGTCCGCGCTCTCGGCCATGAAGTGCACGCCGCAGAACAGGATGAACTCTGCCTCGGGGCGGGCCGCGGCCTCGCGCGCGAGCTTGAACGAGTCGCCCGTGACGTCCGCGAAGTCGATGACCTCGTCGCGCTGGTAGTGGTGGCCCAGGACGAAGGCTCGCGAGCCGAGCGCGGCACGGGCCGCGCGGGCACGTTCGACGAGGTCGGGGTCGCTGGCGGCCGGCAGCTCGCCGGTGCACTCGACTCCTCGCTCGGAGGCCAGGTCCCGGCCCTGTCCGAGGAGCAGGAGGGGGGAGGGGGCAGGTTCCGCGAAGGCGCTGTCCAACAGGGTGCTCACGGGACCATCGTCGCACAACGGTCGGTCGGTCGAGCAGCCCTGCCGGGGTTGACGGCCTGGCACAATCGCGGCATGCACCTCCTCCTCGTCGCCGCGGAACCGCTCGCCCTGCCGGACGGGAACCTGCCCGTCGAGGACGTGTGCGCCCTGGTCGCCGAGACCTGGGCGGCCACGGTGCGCGGCGACGTGGACGCGTGCGTCCTCAACCCTGGAGCGGCCGGTTTCCTGCGCGCGCTCGCGGTCCACGCGCCCGAGCAGGTCGCGGTCGTCGCACGCGGTGCGGCCGGTGACGACGTGCCCGTGACGTTCCGGCTCGGCCGCCCCTCGACGACCGGGGCGCGCACGGCCTACGTCGAGGCCGCGCTCCTGGGACCTGCGGCTATCGGCGGGAGCACCTCCGGCGGTGGGCCGGGCGCGGCGACTACCTACGGCGTCGGGCAGGTGGTCGCGCTCGCTGCCCGACGGGCCACGCGCGTCGTCGTGGCGACGGGGGACAGCGGTGCGCACGACGCCGGTGCCGGGATGCTCGCGGCGCTCGCAGGCGCCGGCGCGGGGCCGCTGACCTGCGGCGGGTCGGTGCTCGGCGCCATCACCGCAGCGGATGCCGCTGTCGCGCTGCGTGCTCGGGACGCGCTGCGGTCCGTCGAGCTCGTCGGCGCGGTCGAGTCCGACCTGCCGCTGCTGGGCCTGCACGGGGCCAGCGGTGCGCTCGCGGTCGCGCGGCCCGCGCTCGCGGCGCTCGCCCAGGATCTCGAGCGGGCGCACGGCCACTACGCGCACGAGGTCACGCGCGCGCTGGAGGGCGCGGCACGCCGCGACCTCCTGGCAGGTGCTCCTGGCCTCTCGGGCGTCCCCGGCCCGACGGCGTCGCCCGCCCCGGGCGGTGGCCGTACCGCCGGCGTCGCGTCGCGCGCGGCCGCCGACCGGGCGTTGACCGGGCTGCCGGGCGCGGGTGCGGGCGGAGGCTTGGGCTTCGGGATCGCCGCCGCCGGCGGCCGCCTGCTCCCGGGGACGTCGCTGGTCGCGGACGTCGTCGGTCTGGGGCCGCGGACCCGGGCCGCCGACGTCGCGATCGTGGTCGTGGACCGTCTCGACGCGTCGACGACGCACGACGGCGCCCTGCCCGAGGTCGCGCGCCGGGCCGGCGCGGTCGGGGTCCCGGTCGTCGTCCTGGCGCGCGAGATCCTCGCCGGGCGACGCGAGCAGGCGGCCGCGGGGATCAGCGGCGCCTACGAGCTCGGGCCGGACAGCGGCGCGGCGCGGGCTCGGGTCGCGCGCGTGGCCCGTACCTGGGCCGGCGGCGAGAGGTGAGCGCGGGCGTCGTACACTCGGGAACAGAACCATCTCCCGTCGTGTTGACGGGTATGCGACAAGCCTGAGGACCGATCGGCCTGCCCGGGAGCGGGAGCCGCAGACCGACGGCACACCACGGGGCGAGAGCCCACCGAAGACTGTGCGGAGAACACGATGAGCGAGACCACCGAGACCGCCACCCACGGCGTCCTGCTGACGGACTTCGCGGCCGGCAAGATCCGCAGCCTCCTCGAGCAGGAGGGCCGCGACGACCTGCGTCTGCGCGTCGCCGTCCAGCCCGGTGGCTGCTCGGGCCTGATCTACCAGCTCTACTTCGACGAGCGTGTCCTGGACGGGGACGCGCTCAAGGACTACGACGGCGTCGAGGTCGTCGTCGACAAGATGAGCGTCCCCTACCTGGACGGCGCGACCATCGACTTCGCCGACACGATCGAGAAGCAGGGCTTCACGATCGACAACCCCAACGCGGGCAGCGCCTGCGCGTGCGGCGGTTCGTTCGGCTGATCCGAGCGTCGGCGGCCCGGCTGCCGACCAGGAGCCACGACGGCCCGGCCACCTCACGGTGACCGGGCCGTTCGCGTCCGCGGCGGCACCTGGGTGGTCACCCGCCCAGGCGGACGCTGATCGCCCAGGTCGTGGCGCCGTCGGGCGTGCTCCCGCCGGGGTCCGTGGCGTCCGCGGCGTCCGCGTCCTGTGCCTCGGCACCCTTCACGACCGTGCTCTCCACGACCGTGCTCTCCACGACGGTGCTCTCCACGACGGTGCTCTCCACGACCGCGTGGCCCCGCATGCGGGCCCAGGCCGGGACGTCGTGGCGGGCCGCGGGATCGGTCGACCAGACGGTCAGGACGTCGCCCGGCACGTGGTCGCGCGCGGCGGCCGCGAGCCGGATGACGGGCAGCGGGCAGCGCAGGCCGCGCGCGTCCACGAGCGTGACCGGCTCGTCGCTCACAGCCCGCTCACCCCGAGCGAGGCACGCACCCGCGCGACGGCCCCGGGCAGGACCGCGAGGAAGCGGTCGACGTCGTCCTCCGTGGTGGCACGGTCGAGCGCGATGCGCACGTTGCCGTGCGTCAGGACGCCCATGGCGGCCAGGACGTGGCTGGGCTCGAGCGTGCTCGACGTGCACGCCGACCCCGACCCGACCGCGAACCCCGCCCGGTCGAGCTCGGTCACCAGGGCCTCGCCGTCGACGAACAGGAACGAGAACGTCACGACGTGGGGGAGCCGGTCGTCGGGGTCGCCCACGACCTCGACGTCGGGGATCTGCCCGACGACGGCGCGCACCTTGTCGACGATCGCCCGGCGCCGCGCGTCCTGCGCCGCACGGTCGGCCAGGACCGACTGGAGCGCGACGGCGGCTGCGAACGCGGCGGGCACGCTGACCCCGCCCGGGAACCACGGCTCGGCGTCCTCGGGCCAGGTGCGCCGCCAGCGGACCCGGTTGCGTACCGCGAGCACCCCCACGCCCGCGGGGCCGCCCCAGTCGGCGGGATCGGCGGCGAGGAGGTCCCACGCGTCGGGAACCTCCGCGTGCCCGACGGCGGCCCCCGCGTCCACGAGGAGCGGCACCCCCGCGCGGCGCGCGGCCGCGTGGACCGCGGCGACGGGCTGGATCGTGCCGACCTCGCCGTTCGCGACCTGGAGCGCGGCGAGCGCCGTGCGAGGGCTCGCGACCGCCTCGGTCATCGCGGCCTCGTCGACGCGGCCCACCTCGTCGACCGGAACCCTCACGAGGGCGTCAGGGCTGCCCGCGTCCGTGACCGCGAGCTCGGCGGCGTGCAGGACGGCCGCACGCTCGACCGCCGAGACGACGATCCCCGGTCCCGTGCGACGACGTCCCAGCGCGACCGCACCCACCGCGGCGTGCAGGGCCGCCACGTGCGAGGGCGCGAGGTGCACCTCCTCGGTCCTGGCGCCGAGGGCGGCCGCGATCGCCTCGCGGGCGCCGTCGAGGAGCACCGCGGCGCGGCGCGCCTCGGCGTACAGGCGCCGGGGGTCGGCCCACCCGTCGTCGATCGCCTGGGCGAGGGCGGTGCGCGCGAGGGGGTGCAGGGCCGCCCGGCCACCGTTGTCGAGGTAGACCCGACGCGGTGACGTCGTGGTGTCGGTCACATGAGCTCCAGAGGGCGTGCGAGGCGGACGGGGGAGGGCTCCCGAACCGCCGATCGGCGAACTTTCATTGCAGACGCGCCGAATGTGCCACGGGCGCGAGGTACACCGTGCACCGTAGCGCGGGCCGCGCGGGAGACGACGATCTGACAGATGCGCCGAGGGTGTGCGCAACCCCGGGATCTTGCGGGAAGTTGGCGGATTCGTCACGCTCGGAAGCCGGGTTGACGGCGCGAGAGAGGGCATTTGCGCGCTAGGCTCTGTGGGTCGAGGACGAAGGTTCTGCGGGGAACTCGTGGAGAAGATCGAGCCCCCCTGTCGAACGTTGAAGTGAAAGGCCCCCCTTGCACTCGCAATCCCCTAGCCGCACACGGCGAACCATCCTGCGAGCGACGGCTTCCGCCGTCGCGGTCGCAGCCTTGGCGTCCGGTTGTGCCAGTGAGACCGTTCAGCGCGGATTTCTCCCCGGATACTCCGACGGTGAGGTGACCGACCAGACCGCCCGCATCACGTCGCTGTGGAACGGGTCCTGGATCGCGGCACTCATCGTCGGCATCATCACGTGGGGACTGATCCTGTGGTGCGTGGCCGCCTACCGCAAGCGCAAGGACGACCACGTCCTGCCCGTGCAGACGCGTTACCACCTGCCCCTCGAGATCATGTACACGGCAGTGCCGATCGTCATGGTGCTCGTGCTCTTCTACTACACCGACCGTGACATGACGGCGATCAAGGACCTCTCCGGAGAGCCCGACGTCGAGATCCAGGTCATCGGCAAGCAGTGGAGCTGGGACTTCAACTACCTCACGGACGACGTCTACGATACCGGCCAGCACGAGGCCAACGTCGGCGACCTCCGCTCGGAGGACGAGATCGAGGGTGCTCCCGGTACCGCGACCTCGCTGCCGACGCTGTACCTGCCGGTCAACGAGGTCGTCAGGTTCACGCTGGACTCCCGCGACGTCATCCACTCCTTCTGGGTCCCCGCGTTCCTGTTCAAGATGGACATGATCCCGGAGCGGACCAACGAGTGGCAGTTCACCCCCACGCGTGAGGGTGTCTACGCCGGCAAGTGCGCCGAGCTCTGCGGTGAGCACCACTCGGGCATGCTCTTCAACGTCGCCGTGGTCTCCCGTGCGGAGTACGACGCGCAGATGCAGGAGCTCGAGGACAAGGGGCAGACCGGCGAGCTCGGGCTGGACCTGAACCGTCTCCAGGACCCGAACCCCCCCGTCGTCACGGAAGGTGAGAACTGATGGTCGCGCAGGCCGAAGTCATTCCCGGTCTCGCCCCGAAGCGCCAGACGCTCGGACGAACCGTCATCAAGTGGGTCACCTCGACCGACCACAAGACCATCGGGTACATGTACCTGATCGCGTCGTTCATCTTCTTCTGCATCGGTGGCCTCATGGCCCTCGTGATCCGTGCCGAGCTCTTCGAGCCCGGCATCCAGATCGTGCAGAGCAAGGAGCAGTACAACCAGCTCTTCACGATGCACGGCACGATCATGCTGCTGCTGTTCGCCACCCCGCTCTTCGCGGGCTTCGCGAACGTCATCATGCCCCTGCAGATCGGTGCCCCCGACGTCGCCTTCCCGCGACTGAACATGTTCGCGTTCTGGCTCTACCTCTTCGGTGGGCTCATCGCCTCGGCCGGGTTCTTCACGCCGCAGGGTGCCGCGTCGTTCGGGTGGTTCGCGTACGCACCGCTGTCGAACACCACGTTCAGTCCAGGGGCTGGTGGAGATCTCTGGGTGTTCGGGCTCGCGCTCGGTGGGTTCGGCACCATCCTCGGCGCCGTCAACTTCATCACGACGATCATCACGATGCGCGCCCCGGGCATGACGATGTTCCGCATGCCGATCTTCACCTGGAACACGCTCGTCACGAGCCTCCTGGTCCTGATGGCGTTCCCCCCGCTGGCCGCCGCGCTGTTCGCCCTCGGAGCGGACCGCCGCCTCGGTGCCCAGATCTTCAACCCGGAGAACGGTGGAGCCATCCTCTGGCAGCACCTCTTCTGGTTCTTCGGTCACCCCGAGGTCTACATCATCGCGCTGCCGTTCTTCGGCATCGTCTCGGAGATCCTGCCGGTCTTCAGCCGCAAGCCGATCTTCGGCTACAAGGGGCTGGTCTACGCGACGATCGCGATCGCGGCGCTGTCCGTGACCGTCTGGGCCCACCACATGTACGTGACCGGCGCGGTCCTGCTGCCGTTCTTCGCGTTCATGACGATGCTCATCGCGGTCCCGACCGGTGTGAAGTTCTTCAACTGGATCGGCACGATGTGGCGCGGCAAGCTCACGTTCGAGACGCCCATGCTCTGGTCGATCGGCTTCCTCGTGACCTTCCTCTTCGGCGGGCTCACGGGCGTCATCCTCTCGAGCCCGGCGCTGGACTTCAGCCTCTCCGACTCGTACTTCGTCGTGGCGCACTTCCACTACGTGGTCTTCGGCACCGTCGTGTTCGCGATGTTCGCCGGGTTCTACTTCTGGTGGCCCAAGTTCACCGGGCGCATGCTCAACGAGAAGCTCGGCAAGATCCACTTCTGGCTGCTCTTCATCGGCTTCCACGCCACGTTCCTCGTCCAGCACTGGCTGGGTGTCGCCGGCATGCCGCGTCGCTACGCGGACTACATGCCGGAGGAGGGGTTCACGTGGATGAACCAGGTCTCGACTGTCGGCGCGTTCATCCTCGCGGCCTCGACCCTGCCCTTCCTCTGGAACGTCTACACGACCTGGCGCAACGCCCCCAAGGTCACCGTGGACGACCCCTGGGGGTACGGCGCCTCGCTCGAGTGGGCGACCTCCTGCCCGCCGCCGCGGCACAACTTCACGTCGCTGCCCCGGATCCGGTCGGAGCGTCCCGCGTTCGACCTGCACCACCCCGAGGTCGCTGCCATGGATCACGCGGAGCCCAACCCGAACGTCCTGCAGCAGATCTACGGCGACGCTGACCGACGTGGCGAGCAGCAGGTAGCCGCGGAACGCGTCGAGGGCACGGAGCGTTCGAGCTCCTCGACCTCGACGATGATCATCGACGAGCCGCGCGACGGCGAGAAGGAGGACGGCAAGTGAAGGTCGAATCGAGGCTGCACCTCTTCCTCGCACCGTTCTTCCTCCTGATGGCGCTCGTCTACGGGTTCTGGAGCCACTGGGAGCCGGTCGGCTCGGCAGCGCTGTTCCTGACGTTCGGGCTCGCTGCCATGATCGGTGGCTACCTGGCCCTCACGGCCAAGCGCATCGACTCACGCCCAGAGGACGACCCGGACGGTCTCATCGAGCAGGGCGCAGGCGACCAGGGCGTCTACGCGCCCTGGAGCTGGTGGCCGCTGGCCATCGCCGGATCGGCCGCGATCTGCTTCCTCGGTCTCGCGCTCGGCTGGTGGATCCTCGGGATCGGCGTCGTCCTCGGCGCCGTCGCCCTCGTGGGTTGGGTCTTCGAGTTCTCTCGCGGACAGCACGCGCACTGATCGACCGCACGACACGACGGGGTCCCGTCTCCCACTGGGAGGCGGGACCCCGTTCGCGTTCTCCGGGTGCGTGCGAGGTGTCAGGCTGCGGGAGTGCGTTGTCCGCGGCTGCGACCGGCGGAAGCAGCAGTGCGAACGCCTACGGACCGACGCCCGGCGCGCAGCCGAGGACCCCTCCTGGACGAGAACGGTCACGTGGGTGACCCGGATCTCGTCTCCGGTCCCCAGACCCCGACCAACGTCCACGACGGCGCCGTGGCGCCGTCCGGCGGGCCCAGGGCTTCACGCCCAGCACGAGCGGGCCGCACAGACCCCGGGAAGGGGTCTGTGCGGCCCGTGGAGCGACGCAGAGGGTCAGGCGGGGATGATGAGGCCTTCGCCCTGGGTGCGGGCGCGGGTGAGGCGTGCGTCGGCGTCGGCCCAGTTGACGAGGTTCCACCAGGCGGTGACGTAGTCGGCGCGCACGTTCTGGTAGTCCAGGTAGTAGGCGTGCTCCCAGACGTCGAGCAGGACGATCGGGACCAGGCCCAGGGCGATGTTGCCCTGCTGGTCGTAGAGCTGGACGATGATGAGCTTCTTGCCGAGGGTGTCCCAGGCGAGGATGGCC
>NZ_JOFV01000019.1 GCF_000718325.1 Oerskovia turbata | reverse complement strand
GGGGCGCAGCGTGGGGGGGGAAGGGGGGGAGGAAGGGTCAGGCCAGCAGGATCACGTGGAGCGTGCGGGGCCCGTGCACGCCCTCGACGCGCGAGAGCTCGATGTCGCTCGTCGCGCTCGGCCCCGAGATCCACGTCTGCGGGCGTGTGGGGTGCGCGGCGAGGATCGTCACGGCCTCGGGCAGCGTGTGCACCACCTGCCCGGTCCGCACGACGCACACGTGCAGGTCGGGCACCAGGCTGATCGCGCGCCGCCCCTGGTCGTCCTCGCCGTCCAGGACGATCGTCCCGGTGTCCGCGACGGCCAGCCGTGACGCGGTGAGGACGGCGTCGACCTGGTCGAGCTCGGCCGCGGTCCGCCGGTCCGCACGCGAGTCCTGCACGACGGCGGTCCCGTCCCCGAGCGCGCTCGTCCAGCCCGCGGGCACCCCCGGGGGCACGACGACGGAGCGCGCGTCCGCGAGCAGCTCGCCGACGGTGCGGGCCAGGTCGGTCTCGGTCGCGGCCCGGTGCACGATCGCGCGGTAGTCCACGAGCCGGTCGACGAGGATCTCGACCGCCTCGGGCGACCCCGGGGAGTGCTCGCCCGTCGTCCGGTACTCGCGGGAGATGGGTGCCTGCGCGGCCACGGCGTCCCCGAGGTGCGCGCCGTCGGTGATGACGGCCGCGCGCACGCGGGCCAGGATGTCGTCGCGCGCGCTCATCGGGCGTCTCCGGTCGTGTCGGGCGAGGCGGGATCCTCGGGCGAGGAGTGAGGGACGGGCTCGTGCGCAGCGTGGTCGGTGGCCCACCACTCGCGGAAGCTCTGCTTGGGCAGCACGGGCAGGTCACGGGCGTCGGTCCACCTCGACCCCGGGAACGGCAGCGACGTGATGCGGCCCGAGCTGCCGCCCAGGACGCGTGTCACGCCGCCGGCCTTCTCGGCGAGCCCGAACCGGCCGGGCGTGGCCATGACGAACGACGCGGCCTTCATGGCGGCGCCCCACGCCGTGGGACGGCCACGGTCCTGGTCGACCTCGCGTGCGCGCAGGTGCACGAGCAGCGACGGGATGTCGATCTTGACGGGGCACACGTCGTAGCACGCGCCGCACAGCGTCGAGGCGTACGGCAGGGAGTTGTTGGGGTCGGACTTCCCCGTCGACCCGGTGAGCTGGGGCGTGAGGACCGCGCCGATGGGGCCCGGGTAGACCGAGCCGTACGCGTGCCCGCCCACGCGTTCGTACACCGGGCACACGTTGAGGCAGGCCGAGCAGCGGATGCAGTGCAGGGCGGCGCGGCCCACCTCGTCGGCCAGGGCCTTGGTGCGCCCGTTGTCGAGCAGGACCAGGTGGAACTCCTGCGGCCCGTCGCCCGGGGTGACGCCCGTCCACAGGGACGTGTACGGGTTCATGCGCTCCCCGGTCGAGGACCGGGGCAGGAGCGCCATGAAGACCTCGAGGTCCTGGTAGGTGGGGATGAGCTTCTCGATGCCCATGACGGTGATGAGGGTCTCGGGGAGCGTGAGGCACATGCGCCCGTTGCCCTCGGACTCGACGACCGCGAGCGTGCCCGTGTCCGCGACGGCGAAGTTCGCGCCGCTGATCGCGACCTTCGCGGAGAGGAACTTGCGGCGCAGGTGCGTCCGGGCCGCCATGGCGAGCTCGCGCGGGGCGTCGGTCAGGTCGGGTGGGGCGTCGCCCATGCGTTCGAGGAAGATCTCGCGGATCTCGGAGCGGTTGCGGTGGATCGCCGGCACGAGGATGTGCGAGGGCATGTCGTCCGCGAGCTGCACGATGAGCTCGGCGAGGTCGGTCTCGAACGCCGCGATGCCCTCCTCGGCGAGCGCCTCGTTGAGTCCGATCTCCTGCGTGACCATCGACTTGACCTTGACGACCTCGGTCTCGCCCGTGGCCTTGACCAGGTCCGTGACGATGCGGTTGGCCTCGGCGGCGTCCCGCGCCCAGTGCACGACGCCGCCGCGCGCGGTCACGTTGCGCTCGAGCTCTTCGAGGAGGTGCGGGAGGTCGCTCAGGACGTGCGCCTTGATGGTCGAGCCCGCGTCGCGCAGGGCCTCCCAGTCGGGTACCTCGTCGACGACGGCCGCACGCTTGGCCCGGATGGTCGAGGTCGCGTGGGCCAGGTTGCGGCGCAGCTGCGTGTTCTGCAGGGCCGCCCTGGCGGCCTCGGGGAAGGTCTCGCCCCAGCGCAGCGGAGCGTCGGGGTGCGGCACGTCGTCGGCCCAGCCGGGGCCCGCGGTGGTGCCGGGTGCGCCGTGGTGCGTGCCGCCGTCGGGCAGGGTCTTCGCGCCGCGACGGGTGGGGAAGCCCAGGAAGGTGCTCATCGGGTGGCCTCCGCCTCGTCGGTGCGGACGAGCGTCGGCGCGTCCTGCGTGGAGGCCAGGATCTCCGCGAGGTGCATGGTGCGCACACCCGTGCGCAGCTTCGAGAGGCCGCCGCCGATGTGCAGGAGGCACGAGTAGTCGCCCGCCGTGAGGACCTCGGCGCCTGTCGACTTCACGTTGGTCATCTTGTCGCTGAGCATCGCGGTCGACGTCTCGGAGTTCTTGAGCGCGAACGTCCCGCCGAACCCGCAGCAGCTCTCGGCGCCGGGGAGCTCGACGAGGTCGATCCCGTCGACGGCGCGCAGGAGCCGCAGGGGCTTGTCGCCCACGCGGATCATGCGCAGCGAGTGGCACGTCGGGTGGTAGGTGACGCGGTGCGGGAAGTGCGCGCCGACGTCGGTCACGCCGAGCACGTCGACGAGCAGCTCGGACAGCTCGTAGGTCTTGGCAGCCAGGGCCTCGGCGGTCGCGCCCAGCTTCTCCTGCCCCGCGCGTCGGCACACCATGGCCTGCTGGTGGCGGATCGAGCCGGTGCACGATCCCGACGGCACGACGATCGCGTCCCACTCGCCGTCGAGCGCGGGCGCGAACGTCTCGACGTGGTTCTTGATGACGGGCACGGCCTCGTCGAAGTAGCCGGTGTTGACGTGCATCTGCCCGCAGCACGTCTGCTGCTCGGGGAAGTGGACCTCGTGGCCGAGGCGTTCGAGGAGCTGGACGGTGGCCCGGGGGGCCTGGGGGAACATCGCGTCGGCGATGCAGGTGGCGGCGAGGGCGATGCGCACTGGGGACTCCAGCCGTGCAGGGGGCGGTGGGATTCAGTCTGGTCCCGGCGGGCGGCGAGTGCCCGTCGGAGGTGCCGTGCGGCCTGGCTGGTGCCTGCTCAGCGATGAGTAGGCTGTGGTCTGACCACATGGTGTCCGAGCCACTGTAGACCATCGGCACGCTCGTTCTGACAACCCGCGTCTGAGAACCCCGCGCAGCACTACGCTGACCCCGTGCGCACCCACGAGATCGTCCTCGCCCGGATCGAGGCGGACCTGACGTCCGGCCGCTGGGGCCTCGGCGAACGCCTCCCGGCCGAGCGTGCGCTCGCCGCCGAGCTCGGCGTCTCGCGCCCGTCGGTCCGCGAGGCGCTGCGTGTCCTGGAGGCCATGGGCATCGTCCGCACCGCGGTCGGTTCAGGGCCCGACGCCGGAGCCACCGTCATCGACCGGCCCGCCGCAGGCCTCGGTGCGGCCGTGCGGCTGCACGTCGCGTCCGGGACGCTCGTGGTCCGGGACGTCGTGGAGACCCGGGTGCTGCTGGAGACCTGGGCGGTCGGGCAGGCCGCCGCGAAGGCCTCGGGAGCAGGGCTCGCGGGCGCCGTCGCGCTGCTCGACGCCATGGACGATCCTGCGATCGGCACGGCCCGCTTCCGTGAGCTCGACGCGGCGTTCCACGTGGAGCTCGTCCGGCTCGCGGGCAACGCGCTCGTCGAGGCCGTCATGACCGGGCTCCGCGGGGCGATCGAGTCCTACGTCGAGGCAGGCATGGAACGGTTGGAGGACTGGCCCCGGACCGCGGTGCGTCTGCGCGCCGAGCACCGCGCGATCCTCGACGCGGTCGCGAGCGGCGACGGTGCGGGCGCGGTCGCGGCCGTGCGCGAGCACATCGAGGGCTTCTACCGCGAGGCAGGACTGTGAGCCGGACCCCGGGCGCGAGGTAGAGGGGAGTCGTCGAGGTAGAGGGCTGGAACCCTCTACCTCGACGCCGGCCCTCTACCTCGGCGCCCGCCCGGGGGCGTCACGTCGTAGTGTTTCTCTGGGCCCACCGGTCCGCCGCCCACCACCGGAGGACTCCGCATGACCATCGACCACCTGGACGTCCTCGCCGCGGCGCAGCGCATCGCGGGGCAGGTGCGGCCCGTCGCGCTCGCGCCCATGGACCCCGGGGCCCTCGGCGCCGCGACGGGCGTGTTCGCGCTCGAGCTCATGCAGCACACGGGTTCGTTCAAGGCGCGCGGTGCCCTGAACTTCGTGGGTGCGCACCTGGACGCGGGCACGCTGCCCGACGCTGGGATCGTCATCGCGTCGGGCGGCAACGCGGGCATGGCGAACGCGTGGGCTGCGCGGGCGCTCGGGGTCCGGGCGACGGTGTTCGTGCCCGAGAACGCGCCCCCGGTCAAGGTCGCGCGCCTGCGCACCCTCGGCGCCGAGGTCCATCAGGTCGGGTCCGAGTACGCCGAGGCCCTCGACGCCGCGCAGCGCTTCGCGGCCGAGACCGGTGCCCTCGCGTCGCACGCCTACGACAACCCCCTGGTCGCGGCGGGGGCGGGCACGCTCCTGCAGGAGATCGTCGCGGCCCGCCCTGATGTCAGCACGGTCGTCGTCGCTGTCGGTGGTGGCGGGCTGTTCAGCGGGGTGGCGGCCGCGGCGCGTCCGCACAGGATCAGGGTCGTGGCGGTCGAGCCGCACGGAGCGCAGGCCCTGCGTGCCGCGCTCGACGCCGGCTGTGTGGTCGACGTGCCCGTCGCGTCGGTCGCGGCCGACTCGCTCGGCGCCCGCCGCACGTCCGAGACGGCGTTGTCGCTCGCGCAGCACGGCGACGTGCGCTCGGTCCTGGTGTCCGACGACGCGATCGTCACCGCGCGCCGGCACCTGTGGGACGAGCGGCGGCTCGTCGTCGAGCACGGGGCCGCGGCGGCGCTCGCGGCGCTCGAGTCGCGCACGTACGTGCCCGACCCTGGTGAGCGCGTCGCGGTCGTGCTGTGCGGGGCGAACACGGACCCGGCTGACCTGGCGCGCTGAGCGCCGGTCCGCAGCAGCGTGGTTGTCAGAACGAGCGTGGGCTCCAGCGCACGCTCGTTCTGACAACGGCTGCCCGACGGCGCAGCGCACCCCGGGAGCGTCGGCCGCCGTGAGGTCAGGCCCCGCTCTCGATGCTCGACGGCAGCGCGTCGTCGGCCCACGTGTCCGGGGTGCCGACGCGCCAGAGCGGGCGTGCGGCCGAGATGACGGCGACCGTGGCGACGAGCAGCCCCGCGAGCACCACGAGCGCGGTCCCGATCCCGAACCGGTCGAGCAGCCCGGCCCCGACGAGCGGGATCAGGGGTCCGGCGGCGAGTCCGGTCAGACCCATGATCGACGCGAGGCGTCCCTGCATGTCGAGCGGGGTGATCGCCGCGGCGTAGCCCGCGAGCCCCGCGTTGACCGCCGGGACCAGGAGGACGGCGAGCGGCAGCACGGCGACGTAGGCGGGGTACGTCTGGAGGGCCGCCATGAGGGTCGCGCCGACGGCGAGGGTGACCAGCGCGGCGACCGTGAGCGCCCCGGCACGGACGCGCGCGACGAGCTGCGGGGCGAGCACGGCCCCGACGAGGATGCCCGCGCCGACGGCGAGGTCGATGACCCCGATGAGGACGGGGGCGACCCCGGTCCGGACGAGCTCGAGGTTGATGCCGACGAGCAGCCCGCCGAACGCGACGTTGATGACGACGAAGAGCCCCAGGAGCGTCCGGAAGAGGGGGACCGACCAGACGAACCGCAGTCCGTGGCGCAGCGCCTCGACGGGGTGGGTCGCGCGCGCCTGCGCCGTGTCGCCGTTGAGGGGTTCGCGCACGGCCCAGGTGCACACCGCGGTCGCGGCCGACCCGATCGCTGCGGCGGCGAGCGGGACCGCGTGCCCGACCGCGAAGAGCAGGCCGCCGACGGGGCCTGCGAGCAGGCTCGCGACGGCGTCCCGCCCCTGGGTGGCGGCGAGCGCGGTCGGGAGCTGGGGGGCCGGGACGACCGAGCGGAAGGCTCCGCTCGTCGCGGGGTCCACGAACGCTCCTACGACCGAGGCTCCGAACAGCACGAGCGCGAGGTGCCAGGCGGTGAGCGAGCCCAGGGCGGCTGCTGCGCCCACGGTGACCCAGAGCGCGGCGCCCACGGTGCTCGCGGCGACGACGAGCCGGCGCCGGTCGACACGGTCCGCGACGACGCCGGCCGGGAGGGTCGCGAGCAGGGCCCCGACCTGGCCGACGGCCGCGACGGCTCCGGCCTGGAGGACCGAACCGGTCAGCGAGTAGGCGACGAGCGGGACGGCGAACAGGGCGAGGCCTGCCCCGAGCGACTCGGTCGTCAGGCCGGTCATGAGGAGCATGTACGACCGGTTGCGCAGGAGGGGTGGAGGTGCGCTGGGCGTCGCTGGCGCGGTGGGTTCGTCGGTCTGCGGGGGAGACGGCGCGGGGGTCGCGGGGTCTGCGGTGCCCGTCGAGGTGCGGGGAGGTGGTGGGGTGCTCTGGGTGGTCGACATGCGACACACGGTAGTCCCGCAAGAACTGATGCGCAATGATGATTGCGCAACTGGTCGTGCGGACGGCGACAGCGTTGCTAGCCTCGGGGGATGCGCGAGACCTTCCACGTCCAGGACCCCGCGGCGCTCCGGGCCATCGCCCACCCGATGCGCCAGCGCATCCTCTCGGAGCTCGTGGTCCTCGGGCACGCGCGCGCCGCGGACCTCGCCCAGGCGATCGGCGAGCCCGCGAACTCCATCAGCTTTCACCTGCGCGTGCTGGCCAAGGCCGGCATGATCGTCGAGGCACCCGAGCACGCACGCGACCGCCGTGACCGGGTGTGGACCAACGCCGCCGAGAGCTACGTCGTCGACCCCGGATCTCCCGGGGTCGTCCGCGAGGTCGTCCGTCCCGCGCTGCGGTGGGCCGAGCGGCTGTTCGTGGAGGCGAACGACACGAGCTCGCACGACAAGGACCGGTTGTTCGCGATCAGCGCCCTCGTCCTCACGCCCCAGCAGGCCGAGGAGATGGCCAAGGAGGTCACGGACCTGCTCGAGCGCTGGGCCGACCGAGCGCTCACCGAGGCCAGGAAGGCGCCCGACCCTGATCGGCGTGCCTACCAGGCGCTCGCGGTCCTGGCGCCCCGCGGGAGCGACGGGAGCGACGACACGCCCTGAGGTGCCCCCAGGCCGTCCCACGAGAATGCCCGACGGCGGAGCGCACCCGGGTGCGTGGGTGCGCTCCGCCGTCGGGCATCCGGGGCGTCCGGGGGCCGAGCGGGCGCCGCGCGGCGAGCGTCAGCCGAAGATCTCGTCCTCGAGCAGGACCACGTCGTCGAGGCGGTTGCGCACCGACGTCACGCGCCAGCGGTCCGGGAAGAGTGCCAGGTACTCGCCGTCCTCGCGCTGGAGGACCTCGACGCCCGGCTGCTCGTTCAGCTTCGCGACCCAGTCCTTCGTGGTGCGCAGCGCCATCGAGTAGCCCAGACGGTCGAGCGTCACGGGCGCGTTGAACTCGGTCGCCATGCGGTGCTCGGCGACCTCGAACTGCATGGGGCCCACCACGGCCAGGACGGGCGCCTGCTCACCGCGCAGGTCCGAGCGCAGGACCTGGACGACGCCCTCGGCGCCGAGCTGCATGACACCGCGCTGGAACTGCTTGTAGCGCGAGACGTCCTTGGCGCGCATGACCGCGAAGTGCTCGGGTGCGAACGTCGGCAGCGGCGGGAACTCGACCTTCTTGTCCAGGTACAGCGTGTCGCCCACGCGCAGGCCGGCCGCGTTGACGAGGCCCACGACGTCGCCCGGGTAGGCCGTGTCGACGATCGTGCGCTCGCGCCCGAAGACCTGCTGCGCGTACTTCGTCGCGAAGGGCTTGCCCGTGCGGGCCGAGCTCACGACCATGCCGCGCTCGAACACGCCCGAGCAGATGCGCGCGAACGCGAGCCGGTCGCGGTGCGCGGTGTCCATGCCGGCCTGCATCTTGAAGACGAACGCGCTGAAGGGTGCCTCCACGGGACGCGTGTCCTCGTTCACGGTGACGCGCGGCGACGGCGAGGGGGCGACGTCGACCAGGACGTCGAGCAGCGCGTGGACACCGAAGTTCTGCACCGCCGAGCCGAACAGCACCGGGGTCGTCTGACCGGCCAGGAACGACTCCTGGTCGTGGTCGCCGTTGGTGTCGGCGAGCAGCTCGGCCTCCTCGGTCGCGGTCGTCCACGCGTCACCCTCGCGGGCCAGGGCCGCCTCCGGGTCCATGACCTCCTCGGGGGCGATCGTCGTGCCGCCCGCGGTGCGCGTGTAGTGCACGTACTGCCCCGTGCGGCGGTCGAGCACGCCCCGGAAGTCGCCGCCGACACCCACGGGCCACGTGAGCGGCGTCGGGACGAGCCCCGTGCGCTCCTGGATCTCGTCCATGAGCTCGAGCGCGTCCTTGCCCGGACGGTCCCACTTGTTGATGACGGTGATGAGGGGGATGCCGCGGTGCTTGCAGACCGCGAACAGCTTCATGGTCTGGACCTCGAGGCCCTTGGCGGCGTCGACGAGCATCACGGCCGCGTCGACCGCGGACAGCACACGGTACGTGTCCTCGGAGAAGTCGGCGTGGCCCGGGGTGTCGACCAGGTTGATCATGGCGTCGCGGTACGTGAACTGCAGCGCGGCCGACGTGATCGAGATCCCGCGGTCCTGCTCCATGTCCATCCAGTCGGACACCGTGCGCCTGCCCGCCTTGCCGTCCGCGCGGCCCGCCTCGCGGATCGCGTTGGCGTGCAGGGCGAGCGCCTCGGTGAGGGTCGACTTTCCCGCGTCCGGGTGGCTGATGACCGCGAACGAGCGGCGGCGCGAGGCCTCCGCGAGGACGGTCGCCTGCTCCTTCGCGGACGCTGAGCCGGACGAGCCGACCGGGGATCCGGTCTGCTCGTCGGGAGCGGTGGTGGTCGAGGTGGGCTGGTCCGCTGAGGGCACTGGAACGTCCTGTGGCTTCCTGCAGTTTCCTGCGCGATCGAGGTCGAGGGGCGGGGCGCATCCGCACGGGACGCAGCACCCAGCTCTCCATTCTCCCGCGAGATCGAGGCGCTGATGACCACGGCCCACCTCGGCTCAGGCGGTGACGGGGTGGGTGGGGCGGTGTGTCCCAGCCCCCGCTACTTCGCCGTCGGGACCGGGTGCCCCTCCGAGGCCTGCACGACGACGATGCCGCGCCCCGTGAGACCGAGCTGGTACGCCTCGCCCGACCCGCGGCCGATCGCCGCGGAGAGCTTCGCGGTCTTGCGGATCGTGGACGTGAGCGAGCTCGACCACAGGACCGCGGCCTGCATGTCGACGTACGTGGGCTCGTCGACGTCGAGGACCACGGGCGTCCCGTAGGCCGTCACAGCGAGGGACCCCGTCCCGGTGAACGTCGTGTTGAACAGTCCGCCGCTCATCATGGACGCGCCCTCGACGCGGTTGATGTCCCAGGTCAGGGTGCTCTCGAACGCCAGCACGTTGGACCCGTTGACCGTGACGGCCTCGTCCTCCAGGTGCAGGACGAACACCTGGTCGGCGTCCTGCGCGAGGAACACGTCGCCGCTGCCCGAGACCTTCATGAGGGACATGCCCTCGCCCGTGAAGGCCTTCTTGAACATCTTGGCGACACCGCCCGAGCCCTCGTACGCGAAGTCGACGTCGCCCTGGTAGGCGACCATCGAGCCCTGCCGCGCGTAGAAGAACCCGCCCGTGCCTGCGAGGTCGACCTTGAGCATGCGGTCGTTCTGCAGCTGGAAGCTCCCCGGTTCGCCCGGCTGTTCGGTGTGGTTCATGAGTGTGGAGCGCATGGGACAGATCATCCGGCAACGTGGAGAACCGTGCACGCGTCAGCGCTCGACGATCGTCGTCACGACGTCCGTCACGGCCGGTCGGCGCGGCGTGGAACCGAACCCGAACCGGACGGGCGGGTCGACGTCCCGCAGATCTCCCAGCGGCTCGCCGTCCCACTCGGTGCGGGCGCCCGTGATCTCGTGCACGTCCGTCGCGCCGTAGTGCTCGACCCGGCCGGGTCCGGCGCTGCCGCGTGTCCGGACACCGCGGAGGAGGAGCCGCGCGACGGGGTCGGTGAGGACCGTCGTCCGGTGGGAGGCCGCGACCCGACGGGGCACGACGCGGAGCACGCGGCCGAGCGCCGTGCGGCGTCCGACGTCGACCCGCGCCTCGAGCGGCCCGGCGACCACGTGCCAGTCCTCGGACCCCGCCACCCGGCTCACGGTGACCGGGCACACCTCGACCCGGTCGAAGCGGTACGTCGTCGCGACGAGATCCGCGACCTGGTGCGACGGGGCGAGGAGGATGCGCTCGCCGTCGGGCCGCTCCACCATGACGTCGGCGAACGCGCCGAACGGGGACACGTCCCACCTGCCGACGACCAGCCGCGTCCCCGACGCCGTGCCCCACCCGGCGATGCGGCCGCGGAACCGCTGGATGCTCGACATCCACCGAAGCCTAGATCGCCGGAGCGAACCCGGTCGAGAAGACCGCCGCGACGACCGCGACGGCGCGCCGCCGACGCCCTGAGCCCACCGGAGAGACCATGGCGGGATGAGTGCTGACAGCGAGGTCGCCGGCCGGGTACGGGTCGTGACGGGCAAGGGCGCGGTCGAGGGGACCGTCGCGGACGGCGTCGAGCGGTTCCTCGGGGTGCCGTACGCGGCGCCGCCCTTCCGCACGCGACGGTTCGCGTCGCTCGAGCCCGCGGAACCCTGGGACGGCGTGCGCGACGCGACCCGGTACGGGGCCACATCCCCGCAGTCCCCGTACCCGGGTGCGCTCGGCGAGCTGCTGCCGACCGTGAGGATCGACGGCGAGGACGTCCTGCACGTCAACGTGTGGACCCCGGCAGTGCGGGGCCCCGAGCTGCTGCCCGTCCTCGTGTGGGTGCACGGCGGGTCGCTCGCGCACGGGTCGAACGCGCTCGCGGGCTACGACGGGACGCGGTTCGCGCAGGACGGCGTGGTGTTCGTCGGGGTCAACTACCGGTTGGGCGCCGAGGGGTTCTCGGTGCTCGACGGCGCCCCGCGCAACCTGGGCCTGGCCGACCAGCTCGCGGCGCTGGCCTGGGTCCAGGACGAGGTCGCGGCGTTCGGCGGCGACCCGCGGCGCGTGACGCTCGCGGGACAGTCCGCGGGCGGCAACACGGTCGCGGCGATCCTGGCCCACCCCTCGGCGCCGGGGCTCGTCGCGCGCGCGATCGTGCAGAGCGGGCCGCTGTCCGCGCAGCCGGCGACCCGGGCGGGGCGCATCACGCGCGCCATGGGCAAGGACCTGGCCGTCCCGACGACGAGCGCAGGCTTCGCGACCGTCCTGCCCGAGGCGCTGGTCGCCTCGCAGGACCGTGTCACGGCGGGGGCGACCCCGCTCACGGGAGGTCCGGGGTTCGCGCTGTGCCTCGACGACGACCTGGTGCCCCGCACCCCCGAGGACGCGCTCGTCGCGGGAGCCGGTCGGACGATCCCGCTGCTCGTGGGCGCCACGACCGAGGAGTACCGCCTCTGGTTCGTGCCCACGGGACTGCTCGGCACGTTCAAGCGCCTGCACCTCGCGGTGGCCCGTCGCAAGGTGGGGATCTCGGCCCGGGCCGTGCGGCTGTTCCGGCGCAACCGGCCCGGCGCGTCGGTCGGGGTCGTCCTCGGGGCGCTCGCCACCGACGTCCTGCTGCGGGTCCCGCTCCAGCGGGTCGCGGACGCCCGCCGGGCCGCAGGCGCGCAGACGCACGTCTACGAGTTCGCCTGGCGCAGCCCGGTCGCGGACCTCGGCGCTGCCCACGCCATCGAGCTGGGCTTCGTGTTCGACGGCCTGGCGACGCCTGACTCCCGTGCGCTCGCCGGGCCCGACGCCCCGCAGTCCCTCGCGACCGCGATGCACTCGGCCTGGGTGGGGTTCGCGACGACCGGCGACCCGGGCTGGCAGTGCTGGGACGCGTCCCGCCCCGTGCGGGTCTTCGACGGCGAGGGCGACCCCGTGGTCCTCGCGCCGCGCGACGACGAACGAGCCGCGCTCGACCGGCGGTAGCCGGCGCACGGCCCTGCCGGGCGCCGACCAACTGGACGTCTACGCGAGGACCAGCTTCTCGCCGCCCGTCGGGTGGTCGGCCATCGCGACGCTACGGATCGCCGGGTCGTCGTAGGTGTTCCAGTAGTAGGTCGCGGTGCTGGAGGAGAAGAGCCCTGTGTAGACGGTGATCTCGAACTCGCCCGACCCCATCGCCGCGCACCCGTCGACCATCGCGACCTGCTGCAGCGTGTGGAAGGCCCGGCTCACGTTCTCCGCCTCGGTCCCCTTGGCCGGGTAGTGGGCGTTGACGTATGCGGCACGGACGAACCGTGAGGGCGAGTAGTAGTCCCCGGGGATGCCGCGCATGTGCGAGCCCGAGCCGAACGGGGTGAGGTGCGCCCTGCCCAGCTCGGTCTCCGGGGGGAACTCGGGGGAGGTGTTGAGGTAGTTGCGCAGGTTCTCGTGGTGCCACGCGAACCCGGGCTGGTTGGTCAGGACGTCGACGTCGTCGTCGAAGACCTGCATGCCCTCGCTCGTGTGCTCCACCACGATCGAGCGCTTCCCGTCGGCGACGATCCAGTGGAGCAGCGAGCTCGGGTACCTGTCGTTGATCGGCCTGTCGACGATCACCACGTCCTTGAGCGCCGCCTCGACCTCGTCGACGCTCGCGAACTGCGAGCAGACCCACAGCGGGAACTCGTACGCGGCGACGTTGACCGCGCCCTCGACGGGTCCGGGGGCGTACGCCGCGTACCCCGGGAAGTTGAGCCCGGCCACGGCCAGACCGGCGTCGTTGCCGCAGTCGAAGTAGAGGGGGGTGTCCTCCTCCACGATGCCCATGCCGATGGTCGCGTGCTCGATGCCGGGCACCGCGCCGAACGGCGACCTCGGCGCGTAGCCGGTGGGGGTCAGCACCACCTGCTGGCCGTAGCCGCTCGTCCAGTCGAGGTTCCGTGCGAGGTAGACGCTGCCCTGGCCGTCCGAGAACCTGATTCCCGTACACATGGCGATGCTCCCGTCGTCGGTGCGGATCGCGGCGGACGCGGCTCGTCATGCCCTCCGCGTCGTGCCCCCGTCCTCCCATGGTCGGCTCCGCCCGCCGGTCCCGCTCATCGGGGCGCAGGTCCGCTCCCAGGCAGGAGACGCCGACGACTTGGTTGATCCGCCCACCCGGGGGAATGATCGACCCATGCTCACCCTCACCGGAGCCGCCGGCTCGCGCATCGTCGGGATCGGCCACCACCAGCCCGAGCGGACGCTCACCAACGACGACATCGCCCAGCTGGTCGAGACGAACGACGAGTGGATCCGGTCCCGCACCGGCATCGTGACGCGGCACGTCGCGGCCGAGGACGAGACCGTGGCGGACATGGCCACCGCCGCCGCCCGGCACGCCCTGCAGGACGCCGGGGTCGCGGCGAGCGACGTCGACATGGTCATCGTCGCGACGGCCACGGCGCGCGACCGGTCGCCCAACACCGCGGGCCGCGTGGCGTACAACCTGCGCACGGGCGTCATGCCTGGCCAGTCCACGCCCGAGGAGGACGACGCGCCCGACCTGCGCGGCGTCGTCGGGCCCGTGATCCTGGACGTCAACGTCGCGTGCTCGGGCTTCGCGCACGCCCTGGCGCTCGCGGACCAGGCGATCCGCACGGGCGCCGCGACCACGGCCCTCGTGATCGGCGCCGAGAAGCTCACCGACTTCACCGACTGGACCGACCGCGTGACGTGCATCCTCACGGCCGACGGCGCGGGCGCGTTCGTGGTGCAGGGCACCGACACCCCGGGGATCGGGCCGGTCGCGTGGGGCTCGGAGCCCGAGCTGACCCCCGCCGTGCTCATCGAGGCCCCGGACGAGAAGTTCGTGCAGGACGGTCGCGCGGTGTTCCGCTGGGCCATCACGCGCGCGGCGGACCGGGCGCGCGCCGCGGTCGAGAAGTGCGGCCTGACGCTCGACGACATCGAGGTGCTCGTCGCGCACCAGGCGAACCTGCGCATCATCGAACCGCTCGCCAAGGCGCTGGGCCTCGAGGACAAGGTCGTCGTCACGGACATCACCGAGTCGGGCAACACGTCGGCCGCGAGCATCCCGCTGGGCCTGTCGAAGTGGTGGCACGCGGGCAAGATCCCGGCGGGCGTGCCCGCGCTGCTCATCGGCTTCGGTGGCGGCTTCGCGTGGGCCGGGCAGGTCGTGACGACGCCCACGCGCTGAGCGGGGGCGTCGAGGACCGCCCCTGACGGAGGCCGGCCCGCCGAGACGGCGGGACACCCGCGTGCCACGCTGGGCGCATGGCTCGTGACGTGCGCGTGCGCCGACTGCGCCGCGAGGCGTGGGGGTTCATCGTCGGTTCGACGTGCTTCCTGGTCGGTGCGGTGCCGTTCTACGCGCAGGCCGTGGGGCCCGTCGTCGTCGGTGCGACGTTCTGCGTGGGGTCGGTCTTCTTCACGCTCGCGGCGGCGGTCCAGCTCAGCCTCAGCGGCCGGCGCGTGCCGCGTCGGGGCACCAGCCCGGCCGACCGCTGGGACTGGTGGGCCGCGGCCGTCCAGCTCGCGGGGACCGTCTTGTTCAACATCAGCACCGCGGCGGCGCTGGGTGCGGCGATCGCCGACCCCGCGCGTCTGGGCGCGGGCTGGCGGCCCGACGCCTACGGGTCGGTCGCGTTCCTCGTCTCGAGCGCGTTCGCGGTCGTCGCGACCCGGGACCGTGGTCACCTGTGGGACGCGGACGCGCGTACGTGGCACGGGACGTGGCTCAACCTGGTGGGCTCGGTCGCGTTCGGCGCGTCGGCCGTGGGGGCGTACGTGGTGCCGCAGACGGACTCGCTCGTGAGCGCGTTCTGGGCGAACCTCGGGACCCTGTTAGGGGCGGTGTGCTTCCTGGTCGCGGCGCTGCTGTCGCGCCGCACGATCGACGAGGACGTGCCCGCCGCGTCGTGAGCCGGCTACCGCGGGGTGCGGACGCGCGTCGAGGACGCGGCGTCCAAGCCCTGCACGACGACGGCGCACCGGTCCTCGTCGTGGCTCGCCCCGTCGGCGGCGCGGTCGAGCAGGCGGCGCAGGGTCGCGCGGTCGGCGGCGTCGAGGCCTCCGAGCAGGTCGTCCTCGGCTGCTGCGACGCGGGTGTCGAGGTCGGCGAGGACCTCGCGCCCCTTGTCGGTCGCGACGATGCGTCGGGTGCGGCGGTCGGTCGGGTCGGCCTGCCGCTCGACGAGGTCGCAGTCGACGTACTTGTCGATGAGGTAGGTCATGACGGTCCGGTCGATGCCGAGGCGAGCGGCGAGTGCGGCCTGGCTGGGCGGGGTGTCGTGCACGACGGCGGAGAGCACCTGGTAGCAGCGTGTCCCGTCGGGCAGGTCCTCGGCGAGCGAGTCGACGCGTGCGCTCCACTCGCGCAGGAGCGCGGCGAGGGGCCAGCCGAGGGGGCTGGGGGAGCGGGTGGTGTCGGGCGTCGCGAGGGTCACGGCACCAGGATAGCCTCGGAATGATCTCGACGGGAGATGAGTTGCCGATGATATCGTCTGCCACACAGACGACCTTGGAGACGACCGCCGCTCATCGCGGCACACGGAGCGCGCACGCATGACGGACTACGGCCACGACCTCGTCCTCGGGACCTTCCTGACCCCGCAGAACAGCGACCCGCACGCGCCCGTGCGCCTCGCGCAGATCACCGAGAACGCGGGGCTCGACCTCGTGACCTTCCAGGACCACCCCTACCAGCCCGCGTTCCTCGACGCGTGGACCCTCATGACCTGGGTGGCCGCCGCGACAGAGCGCGTGCACGTCGCGGCCAACGTCCACAACCTGCCGCTGCGCCCGCCGGCCGTCCTGGCCCGCTCGGCCGCGAGCCTCGACCTGCTCTCGGGCGGACGCTTCGCCATGGGGCTGGGTGCGGGGGCGTTCTGGGACGCGATCGAGGCCATGGGAGCCCAGCGCCTGACGCCGGGCGAGGCCGTCACGGCCCTCGACGAGGCCGTCGACATCATCCGCGGCATCTGGGACACGAGCGACCGCAAACCCCTGCGGGTGCACGGCACGCACCACCAGGTCGACGGCGCCAAGCGCGGTCCGGCCCCCGCGCACGACATCCCGATCTGGATCGGTGCCGTCAAGCCGCGCATGCAGCGGCTCATCGGCCGCAAGGGCGACGGCTGGCTGCCGTCGCTGTCCTACCTCCAGCCCGGTGACCTCGCCACGGGCAACGCCGTGATCGACGAGGCCGCGCTCGCGGCCGGTCGCGACCCGAGCGCGGTGCGCCGTCTGGTCAACGTCAACGGCAAGTTCACGGCGAACCGCCTGGGCTACCTCCAAGGTCCCGTCGAGCAATGGGTCGAGGAGCTCGGTGACCTCGCGCTCTCGGATGGAGTCTCGGGCTTCATCCTCGCGACCGACGACCCGCGCGAGATCCAGGTCCTCGGCGAGGAGGTCGCCCCGGCGCTGCGCGAGCTCGTCGCGGCCGAGCGCCGGTCGGCGGGCACGGCTCCGGCCGGTCGCCGTCGCGGCGCCCTGGCGCTCGCGGCCCGACGGGACGGGATCGACTACGAGTCGCTCCCGGCCGTGCTGACCGAGCGTGCCGTCGAGCCCGGCGACCGCGCCTACGACACCGTCCGCCACACCTACATGCGCTCGGGCGCGCCGGGCATCGTGCTGCGCCCGCGCACCGCGGACGAGGTCGCCGAGGCCGTCGTCTGGGCCGGCGAGCAGGGCGTGCCGCTCGCGGTCCGCTCGGCGGGCCACGGCATCAGCGGCCGTTCGACCAACGACGGCGGCGTGCTCCTCGACGTGGGCGCCCTGAACCAGGTCACGGTGCCCGACGACGGCTCGCACCGCGTGCGCCTGGGTGCGGGTGGGACGTGGGGCCAGGTCGCCGAGGCCCTCTCCCCGCGCGGCCTCGCGATCAGCTCGGGCGACTCGGGCGGCGTGGGCGTCGGCGGCCTCGCCACGACGGGCGGCATCGGCCTCCTGGGCCGCAAGCACGGCCTGACGATCGACCACGTGGTCGCCGCGGAGATCGTGACCGCCGACGGTCGGGTGCGCGTCGTCGACGCCGAGAACGACCCTGAGCTCTTCTGGGCCCTTCGCGGAGCGGGCGGCAACATGGGCGTCGTGACCTGGGTCGACGTCGAGGCGACACCCGTGACAGACCTCGTCTACTCGACCATGGTGCTCGACGCCTCGGACACCGCGGGCCTGCTCGAACGCTGGGCCGCGACCGTCGAGTCGGCGCCGCGCGAGCTCACGAGCTTCCTGCACATGAGCGGGGCGCGCGGTGGACGTGGCCCCATGGCCCAGCTCATGACCGTGTGGGCCGACGACGACACGGGGGCAGCGATCCGCGCGCTCGAGGCCCTCGCCGACTCGGCCCCTCTGCTCGACCACCAGGCCGTGCTGACGCCGTACTCGGGCATCGTGCGCCGGGCCGACGCCCAGCACTCGGGGGGCGCAGAGCCCGGCTCGCGCTCGGGCCTGATCGAGCACGTCGACCGGGCCGCGGCCCGCGACCTCGCCCGCTTCCTCGACGGCGGCGGCGCGCAGCTCCTCCAGCTCCGCGCGGTCGGCGGGGCGGTCAACGACGTCGCGCCCGACGCGACGGCGTACGCGCACCGCACGCAGAACTTCTCGGTCGCGGCGTTCGGGTCGCGCCGCGGACCCGGCGGGATCGACGGCGCGTGGGACGAGCTCGTGCACCCGCACACCGACGGGCTCTACCTGTCGTTCGAGACCGACCCCCGTCCCGAGCGCCTGCGCGAGGCGTTCCCCGAGCCGACGCTCTCGCGCCTGCGACAGGTCAAGCGTCAGGTCGACCCGACGAACCTGTTCTCGGCGAACTTCCCGATCCCGCCGGCGGACGCCTGAGTTCCTGCGGGTCGCTCGTGACCGCGAGCGGCCCGCAGACCGCCGTGGGGGGCTGGGTGCAGAATGGCAGCATGCCTCTCGCACCCCGCTACCTCGCCGCCGACGACCGCTACGAGTCCATGACGTACCGGCGATCCGGTCGCAGCGGCCTCGCCCTGCCCACACTGTCGCTGGGCCTCTGGCACAACTTCGGCGACGTGAACCCGTTCGACAACCAGCGCGCGATCCTGCGCCGGGCGTTCGACCTCGGGATCACGCACTTCGACCTCGCGAACAACTACGGCCCGCCCTACGGCTCGGCCGAGGAGAACTTCGGGCGCCACCTCGCGCGCGACCTGCGGCCCTACCGCGACGAGCTCGTGATCTCGAGCAAGGCCGGGTACGACATGTGGCCCGGCCCCTACGGTGACGGCGGCTCGCGCAAGTACCTGCTGTCCTCGCTCGACCAGTCGCTCGCGCGCATGGGCCTCGACTACGTCGACATCTTCTACTCGCACCGGTTCGACCCCACGGTCCCGCTCACCGAGACCATGGGCGCGCTCCACACGGCCGTGGTGAGCGGGCGGGCGCTGTACGTCGGCGTCTCCAACTACTCGCCATCGCAGACCCGCGAGGCCGCGCAGATCCTCGCCGACCTCGGCACGCCGCTGCTCATCCACCAGCCCAGCTACTCGATGTTCAACCGGCACGTCGAGCTGCCCGAGGCCGGGCGCGAGGACGGCGAGAACCTTCTCGACGTCGTCGAGGACCTCGGCGTCGGGACCATCGTCTTCTCGCCGCTCCAGCAGGGGCTGCTCACGGACCGTTACCTCTCGGGCGAGGTGCCCGCGGACTCGCGCGCCGCCGTCGGGCACTTCCTCAAGCCCGCCGCCATCTCCGAGACCTACCTCGAGCGCGCCCGTGTGCTGAACGAGATCGCGGCCGGGCGCGGGCAGTCGCTCGCGCAGCTCGCGCTGAGCTGGGTCCTGCGCGACGAGCGCATCACGTCGGCGCTCGTCGGGGCGAGCAGCGTCGCGCAGCTCGAGAACAACGTCGCCGCGCTCGACGCTCCCGCGCTCACGGTCGAGGAGATCGCGGCGATCGAGCCGTTCGCGGTCGACGGCACGACGCGCTGAGCCCACCCGCTCGACCCGGCAGCCGGACCCGAGGTCCGTCGGTCCGCGACGGCACGTCGCCTGACGGACCTCGGGCTCGGCGACCACGTCACCGAGGATGCCGCGCAGGTCGTGGCGTTCAGCTCCAGCGCTGGACCGCGAGCGGCGCGGCCTCGGCGAGCTCGCGGACCACGGGGTGCTCGCTGTCGGCGAGGACCTGCTGCAGAGGGCCGGACTCGACGAACTCGCCGTCGACGAGGAGGTGCGCGGACGACGTCATGCGGTGCACGAGCTCGAGGTCGTGCGAGACCAGGAGCACACCCGTGCCGAGGCGCGTGGCCGTCTCCTTGACCCGCCCGGCGATCTCGCCGCGCATGGTCGGGTCGAGCGCCGTGAGCGGCTCGTCGAGGAGCAGCACGTCGGGCCGTGTCGCGAGCGCACGGGCCATGGCCACGCGCTGACGCTCGCCGCCCGACAGCGTGCGCAGCGGGCGGTCGGCGTAGCGGTGCTCGAGGGCGACGAGGTCCAGCAGGTCCTCGATCGACTGCCCCGAGGGGCGCCCGCCCTTGCGTGCGTCGGTCAGCCCGGACTTGAGCACGTGCGTCACGGTGCTCGCGGGGTCGATGCCCGGCAGGCCGTCCTGCGACACGCGCCGCACCGCGGCCTTGAACGTCTTCTTGTCGCGCCGACCGAGGCGCGTCACGGTCCGTCCGCCCCACGTCACGGTCCCGTTCGACGGCTTGACCTCGCCCAGCAGCGCGCTCACGAGCGTCGACTTCCCGACGCCCGACGGGCCGACGATCCCCACGGGCTCCTGCCCCGCCGCGAGCTCGATCGAGACGCCGCGCAGGACGTCCTCGCCGCCGTGCCCGGCCCAGAGGTCGCGCGCCTGCAGGATGTGGCTGGTCGTCATGCCCGGTCCTTCCGAGGGTGGGTCAACCGATACGGGGGCATGAGTGTCCCCGGTGGTCCAACGAACGACGGTACCCGCGTTCTCCCGGTGGGAGGTGCGTCGCGGGTCACACCGGCGCGCACGGCCGTCGCCGCGGCGCAGACGCTGGGCCCGTCAGTCGCTCGTCGTCCACGCTGACGGCGCCGTGACCACGTCCCGCAGCACGGTGCGCGCGCCGCCGATCATGGCCGCGTGCCCCGCGACGAGCGCGGGCCGCAGGTCGAGCTCGGTCCAGGGCGACGCGAGGACGCGGGTCGTGAGCTCGGTCGTCAGGGCCTCGCGCAGGTAGGGCAGCAGGTCGGTGTAGATGCCGCCCAGCAGCACGGTCTCGATGTCGACGAGGTTGACGAAGTTCGCGAGCGCGCGCCCCAGCGCGGTCCCTGCCGAGGTCGCGGCCTCGCGGGCCGACGGCGTGCCCTCCGCGAGTGCGTCGAGGAACGTCTCGACGGGCTCGTCCACGGGGATGCCGGCTGCGCGCAGCATCGCGTCCTTGCCCGCGTACTGCTCGAGGCAGCCCGTGGCCCCGCACAGGCAGCGCGGTCCGTGCGGGTCGACCACGACGTGCCCGATCTCGCCGCTCCAGCCCCGGTTCCCGAGGAAGAGCTCGCGGTCGATCACGATCGCGGAGCCGATGCCCACCTCGCCCGAGACGTAGAGGAACGACGACGGCACGGGGGGAGCGGCGTCGTCGGGCCTGCGGGCCTGCGTGCCCGCGCCGAGCTGCGCGAGGCCCGCGAGGTTGGCCTCGTTGGCGATCTCGACGGGCAGGCGGTCGGGCAGGCCGAGGAGCGGCAGGGGCAGGAACGAGGACCAGCCGAGGTTGGGGGCGACCTGGAGGCGGCCCGCGCGGGCGTCGACCAGGCCGGGCAGCGCGAGGCGAGCGCCCGCGACCTGCATGTCCTGGGCCTCGACGTCCTCGACGAGGCGGCGGGCGAGCGCGCCCAGGCGCCCGAGGACCTCGGCGGGGTCGCTGCCGTGCAGGTCGCCCGGCACGACCTCCTGCGCGACGACCTGCCCCGTGAGGTCGAGGACGGTGCCGCCCAGGTAGTCGACGTTGACCTCGAGGCCCAGCCCGACGATGGTCCGCTCGGCGGGCGTGAGGGGGACGGCGGGGCGTCCGGCGCGCAGGGGGGTCACCGGTGGGAGCTCGCGCACGAGGCGGGCCTCGATGAGCTGGTCGACGAGCACGGACACCGTGGCGCGCGTGAGCCCGGTGGCGGCGGCGACGTCGGCGCGCGAGCGGGGGCGTGGCGCGTCGAAGAGCGCCTGGGAGACCAGGGCGAGGTTGTACTCGCGCAGGGTGTGCTGGCGGGCGGCCGTGGGGCGCGCCCGGGTGGGCGTCCTGACGCCGGTCGAGGACTCGTCGCGGTTCACGTCTTGACCTTACCGACAGGACCGCATAAGTTCATCCATACAACAAATGACGGCCTGCTCGATGACGGAGCCGGCCCATCTCGACGAGGAGACTGTCGTGGCTGACGCGATCGACCAGAACATCAACTTTTCCTTCGGCCTGTGGACCGTGGGCTGGACCGGCCAGGACCAGTTCGGCGGAGCCAGCCGCCCCCACCTCGACCCGGCCGAGTCCGTGCGCAAGCTCGCCGACCTGGGCGCGTGGGGCTTCACGTTCCACGACGACGACGTCGTGCCCTTCGGCTCCGACGACGCGACCCGCGAGCAGCTCCTCGGCGAGGTCAAGAAGGCCGCCGACGAGACCGGCCTGACCATCGAGATGGTCACGACCAACCTCTTCTCCCACCCCGTCTTCAAGGACGGCGGCCTCACCTCGAACGACCGCGGCGTCCGCCGCTACGCGCTGCGCAAGGTCCTGCGCAACGTCGACCTCACCGCGTCGCTCGGCGCCAAGACGTTCGTCATGTGGGGTGGCCGCGAGGGCACCGAGTACGACGGCGCCAAGGACCTCCACTCCGCGCACGAGCGCTACGCCGAAGGCCTCGACCTCACGGCCGCGTACATCAAGGACCAGGGCTACGACATCAAGATCGCGCTCGAGCCCAAGCCCAACGAGCCCCGCGGCGACATCTTCCTCCCCACCATCGGGCACGCCCTCGCGCTCATCGCGAAGCTCGAGCACGGCGACATCGTGGGCCTCAACCCCGAGACGGGCCACGAGCAGATGGCCGGCCTGAACTACACGCACGGCCTCGCGCAGGCGCTGTGGGCCGGCAAGCTCTTCCACATCGACCTCAACGGCCAGCGGTCCATCAAGTTCGACCAGGACCTCGTGTTCGGCCACGGCGACCTGCTCTCCGCGTTCTTCACGGTCGACCTCGTCGAGAACGGCTTCCCCAACGGCGGGCCCCGCTACGAGGGCCCCCGCCACTTCGACTACAAGCCCTCGCGCACCGAGAACGAGGTCGGCGTCTGGGACTCGGCCAAGGCCAACATGGAGACCTACTCGATGCTCGCGCGCAAGTCCGCCGAGTACCGGGCCGACCCCGAGGTCCAGGCCGCGTTCAAGCACGCAGGCGTGTTCGAGCTCGGCGAGACCACCCTGGGTGCGGGCGAGACCGTCGCCGACCTGATCGCGGACCGCGGCGCCTACGAGGAGTTCGACGTCGAGGCCGCCGCCGAGCGTGACTTCGGCTTCGTGCGCCTCAACCAGCTCGCGCTCAAGCACCTGATCGGCTGATGGGCGGCTCTCCCGGGTCGGCCGCCGACGTCCTCGTCGCAGGGGTCGACTCGTCGACGCAGTCGTGCAAGGTCGTCGTCCGTGACGCGCGCACCGGGGCCCTGGTGCGCTCGGGCTCGGCGTCGCACCCCGACGGCACCGAGGTCTCGCCCGACGCCTGGTGGGCGGCGTTCCGCACCGCGGCCGAGGTCGCGGGCGGGCTCGACGACGTCGCGGCCCTGGCCGTGGGCGGTCAGCAGCACGGCATGGTCGTGCTCGACGCCGACGGCGAGGTGATCCGTCCCGCGCTCCTGTGGAACGACACCCGCTCGGCCGGCGCCGCGCAGGACCTGATCCGTGAGCTCGGCGCCGGGGACCCCGGTGCCGGGGCCAAGGCGTGGGCCGAGGCCGTCGGGTCCGTGCCCGTCGCGTCGCTGACCGTGACCAAGCTGCGCTGGCTGCGCGACGCCGAGCCGCAGAACGCGGCGCGGGTCGCGGCCGTCGCGCTCCCGCACGACTGGCTGACGTGGCGGATCGCCGGCTACGGGCCGCGGAGCGAGGGCCTCGAGCCCGACCTCGGCGCGCTCGTGACCGACCGGTCCGACGCGTCCGGGACGGGCTACTTCGACGCCTCGGCCGACGGCGGGCGCGGTACCTACCGCACCGACCTGCTCGAGCTCGCGCTCGGACGTTCGGACGTCGCCCTGCCCCGGGTCCTCGGGCCTGGGGAGTCCGGCGGTGCGGCGGCGGGGACGGCAGCCGGGGCGGGCGTCCCGGACGGGGCCCTGATCGGCCCCGGCGCGGGCGACAACGCGGCCGCGGCCCTGGGCCTCGGCATGCGAGCGGGCGACGTCGCGGTCTCGATCGGGACCTCGGGCGTCGTCTCCGCGATCGCGACGTCCCCCACGGCCGACGCGAGCGGGCTCGTCAACGGCTTCGCCGACGCCACGGGCAACTACCTGCTGCTCGGGGTGACCCTCAACGCGAGCCGCGTCCTCGACGCGACCGCGCGGGTCCTGGGCGTGGACCACGCGGGCCTGTCCCGGCTCGCGCTCCAGGCCCCGGCGGGCGCCGACGGCCTCGTGCTCGTCCCCTACCTCGAGGGTGAGCGCACGCCGAACCGGCCCGACGCCAGCGGCACGCTGCACGGCATGCGGCTGGCGACCATGACGCCCGCGCACCTCGCGCGGGCCGCCGTGGAGGGCATGCTGTGCGGCCTGGCCGACGGGCTCGACGCCCTGCGCGCGCAGGGCGTGCAGGTCGAGCGCCTCCAGCTCATCGGGGGCGGTGCGCAGTCCGAGGCGGTGCGGCGCATCGCACCACAGGTCTTCGGCCTGCCCGTCACGGTCCCCGAGCCGGGCGAGTACGTCGCCGACGGCGCCGCTCGCCAGGCAGCCTGGGTGCTGTCGGGCGAGGCGGAGGCTCCCCGGTGGGAGACGTCGTCGAGCAGCGACTACGACGCGGACCCCGAGCCCGGGATCCGCGCGGGGTACGCGGCGGTGCGCGACCTGACCTGAGGTCGGGTTGCTGTCGGCGCTCTTCGCGCCGTTGTCCCTGTGACCGCAGCGAAGGGGCCGCCGTTCCTGCGGGAACGGCGGCCCCTTCGCCGTGCACGGCTCGGTGCGCCGCTCAGTGGCGACGCCGTGCGAGGTACCAAGTGCCCGCTGCCGCCGCGGCGAGCGAGGCCGCCGCCACCGCCGCGAGAGTCTGCGCGAGGCTCGCGCCCGCAGGTCCGGAGCCGGTGCCGGCCCCGCCCGGCGAGACAGGCTGCGCGGCAGGCGCGGCGAGCGTCGCGGTGGTCGCGACGAAGCTCGGCGCAGGATGTGCGCCTGCCGGGTCGGTGTCGACCCACTCGTACGAGCCTTCCGTGCACGTCTGGGTCGTCGGGAACCAGAAGGCCTGCCCGGCGGTGCCCGTGACCCTGGCGACGAGCTCGAACCGGGCAGCGGTGCCGTCGGCGACCGGGGTCCCCTCCCAACGGACCACGCCAGGCTCCTCCTCCGCGGCCCATCCCTCCGGCTGGACGGTCGAGACCGCCTCGACCCCCGCGGGGAGCATGACGTCGAGGCCCGTCGTCGGGGCGCCGTCGCAGCCGTGCTCGAACGAGAACGTGAGCGTGGTGGTGCCGTCCCCGTTCGGCGTCGCGGTCTCCAGGAGGACGTGGGCCACCGCGCCCCGCGCCCCCGTCACGGTCAGCAGCGCGGCGAGGCCGAGGGCCGCGGCTGCGCGTGCACCGTGCCGACGGCGTGGTGGGGCTGTGCGGTGGCCGGGTACGGCACCGCGGCGGACCGCCGGGCCGGTGATCGGTCGGGTGGGGCGCGTCATGGGGAGACCTCCACGGGAAGCGTGACGACCGGGTTCTCGTACTTCGAGGTGCGGACGCCGACCGTGACGTCCCACGCCCCGGCCATCGGCAGGTCGATCGAGGCCAGGTAGGTCCCAGGGCCCGTCCGTGTGACGGTGGGCGTGAAGGGGCCGAGGCCCAGCTCGGGCTGCGTGAGCCCGACCTCGGGGAGCGCGACCGGGTCGAACGGGGCGCCGTCGGCGTCGAGCACGGTCAGCTCGAGCGAGTTGATGCCCAGTGCGCCCGGGGTGACCCGGGCCCGGAGCGACCCGGACCCGAGGGGTTCGTCGAACTCCTGGGCGGGCAGCGTGCTCTGCGCCTCGACGGGGGCCCGGGTCTGCGCCTCGACCGGGCTCTGGGAGACGAGCACCCCGGTCACGACCAGCAGCACCGTCAGGATCGACGCCTCGGCGACGACCGTCCGGCGCAGACGCAGACGCCCCTCGGGGCCCTCCGCGACGTGCGGGACCAGCCCGTACCGGTTCCACGCCGCGATCGCCACGAGGCTCAGGGCCAGGGCGACCTTGACCAGGAGCGTCCGGCCGTACCCGGTGGTCACCAGCGCGTCGAGCGAGCCGAGGATGCGCCAGGCCAGCAGCACACCGCTCAGGGCGAGCGCGAGGACGAGCCACGCGCCCACGGTCGAGAAGCGCAGGACCGTGCGCGCCGAGCGCTGGGCAGACGCCCCCGAGGAGCGCGCGAGCAGGAGGCACAGCCCCACGATCCCGCCGAACCAGACCGACCCTGCAGCCACGTGCAGCACGTCGGCGCCGAGCACGAGCCACGCCGGACCGAACGTCCGGGTGTGCCCCACGACCGCCAGCGACGTCACGGCCACCGCGGCAGCACCGACCGTGAGCGGGACGGGCCACCGCCGACGGGTCGCCCGACCCGCCCGGGGGCAGAGCACGGTCGCGACACCGAGCCCCACCAGGCCGAGGAGAGCTGCCAGGGCCGACTCGGACCCGAGGGCCACGCCCCAGACCTCCGGTTCCAGCAGTGCGCTGGCCCCGCGGCCCGCCTGCCACACGGCCGTGACCGGCACCGAGACGAGCAGCCCCGCCCCGGCGAGGACCGCGAGCCCCCGGCGCGCGCGGTCGAGCCGGTGCCGGAGCACGGGCATGGCCCCCGGCGTCGCGTCGAGCAGCAGGAGCTCGAAGACCACGAGGCCCCCCACCCCGAGGGCCCCGACGTAGACGAACGCCTGGGACGCCCGGCGCAGCGTCGAGACCGCCGCCGACGTCGACGGCTCCGGTACCTCGGCGACGGTGTCGCTCGGTGCTCCGACCGAGAACGTGAACGCGCCCGCGACCGGGTGCGTGTCCCCGGACGTGACGCGCCAGCTCACGACGTACGTGCCGTCGTCGAGCACCGCGGGCACCGCGATCTCCACCCGGGAGTCGACCGCCGTGGGCGTGACGGCGACGGCCGTCCCCGCGGCGTCGAGCAGTGCGACGCCGCCGGGCGGCACCTGGACGGGTTCGTTGAACGTGAGGGTCAGCAGGGCGGGGGAGTCCTCGACGACGGAGCCGTCCCGAGGATCGCTGTCGACGATCACGGCGTGGGCCGCGGCCGGGGAGGCTGACGCGAGCATCAGCACCACCCCGGCCACGGCCGACACCACGACCGCCGTCACCCCGCGCAGGACGCGGGCGACGTTCATCGGTCGCGTCAGGCCTTGGGGCGACGGGCGAACGCGGCGCCGCCCAGGCCGAGCCCCGCCGCACCGAGCACGAGGGCGACCCCGGACAGGACGAGGGGCAGCGACGACGGCTCGTCCGACGACCCGGCCGCGTCGGCCGTACCGTCGGTGCCGTCGGCGCTCGAGGCCTCTGCGACGGCCTCGTCGGAGACCGTCTCGACGTCCCCGTGCCCCTCCTCGGCCTCGGTGATCGTCAGGACCGGGGCGGGAAGCTCCAGGTCGTGCGGGTCCTCGCCCTCGGCCGCGACCTGGACCCAGGCCGACTCGCCCTCCTGGCACGTCTGGACGGTCGGGAAGACGAGGGTCTCGCCGACGGCGTCGGGGAGCTTGGTCGACAGGACGAGGGCGTCCCGGTAGCCGTCGGGCAGCGGGGTCCTCGCGGTGTAGACGATCTCGCCGACGCGCTCGGTGAGCTGGCCGCCGTGACCGTCGTCGATCGGGGTCGCGAGGGTCACCATGACCTTCTCGACGTCCCAGCCGGGGTTGACCGTGGGGGTCACGCTCGTGATCGGCTCGGGGATCTGGATCGAGACCTTGGTCGTCGACGACTCGCCGCAACCGTGCGGGACGCCGAACGTCAGGAGGGCGTAGGAGCCCGCGGTGGTCGTGTCGGGGTTGACCGACACGTGGGCGGACGCGCCGCTCGCGCCGAGCGCGAGGAGCAGGGTCGTCGCCGCGGCGACGGTGAGGAGCTTCGGTGAACGCTTCATGATCTCAGGCACAGGCCTTCCGTGGTCGAACGCAGGGTCGCTCCCGCCGCGGGCACGGTGGCTCCGCCGTCGTCGGCCCGCGGTCGGTGGACGCGCGGGGGCACGGCTCGACGACGTGCGGGTCGTCGAGGCGGCAGGGAGCGGGTCGCGGCAGGGGCCGCGACCGAGGTCAAGGTGCTGCGAGGACCAGGACGGGAGGCGCGCGCCCCATGACCGCACCGCGGCCGGGGGCGGCGGGGGCGGGGGGCGTCGAGGCGAGGACGAGGACGCCGCGCCCCCGGGAGGCGGGGCGACGAAGGAGGCGCGGGACCGAGCGCATGGTCAGCCACGACCACAGGGTCCACAGCGCCCGGTCGGCGTGGGTCAGGAGCACCGAGACGACGAGGGTCGCGAGCATGTGCGCGGCGAGCATGGGCACGGGGTTCTCGGCGGCGTGCACGTGCGCGGGCACCGGGGACGCCGCGAGGAGCGCGCACTGCTCGAACGTGTAGTGCAGGACGACCTGACCCAGACCGAGGACGCCCAGCAGGAGCGGCAGCGCCAGGCGGCGGCCCAGGACGCCGCGCAGCATCACGGCCGTGAGCATCACGAGGACCACGACCGGGACGGCTCCCGGTGCCGCACCCCCGGCGAGGCGGTGCGAGACCAGGGACAGCCCGACGACCGCGGTGGCGAGCAACCCTGCTCGAACCCCGCGCAGCAGACCGACCGCTGGTGACAGCACGCGACGACTGTAGCGGTCGTCCGGGCGGAGATGTACCCCTTGTCCAGCGGGCCGGCGGTCACGCGCCGCCTGCGAACCCCGTCTGTCTCCATGCCTCGTAGATCGCGATCGACGCGCTGTTGGTCAGGTTGAGCGACCGGCGCCCGGGCTGCATGGGGATCTTGACGTGGTCGGTGATCCGGGAGTGGGCCAGGACGTCGTCGGGCAGGCCGGTGGGTTCGGGGCCGAACAGCAGCACGTCGCCCGGGCGGTACTCGACGTCGGTGTGGCGGGTCGTGGCCTTGGTCGTGAACGCGAAGACGCGCGCCTCGGGCATCGAGTTCAGGGCGACGTCGAGGTCGGCGTGGACCTCCAGCGCGGCGAGGTCGTGATAGTCGAGACCTGCGCGGCGGAGCTTGGGCTCGTCGAGGTCGAAGCCCAGGGGTTCGACGAGGTGCAGGCGGGCGCCGGTCACGGCCGCGAGGCGGATCGCGTTGCCCGTGTTGCCGGGGATGCGGGGCTCGAAGAACACGAGGTGGGGCAGCGTCGGGGCCGGGCGTTCGGCGTCGGTGCCGAGGTGCGGTCGCCAGTCTTCTGCGCCGGTGACCCCGGGCGACGGTGCGGGCACGGGGGAGGAGGGGACGTCGTCGGGCATGGTCCCGATTCTCCCATCGCGCCGCGGCCGACGTGTCAGAACGAGCGTGACCTCTGGACCACGCTCGTTCTGACACGACGCGTGGTCAGCCCATCTGGGTGAGCGCGGCCTCGTCGACCTCGTGGAGCAGCGGCTCGCCCGCGAGGAAGCGCCCGACCTCCTCGACCACGATCGACCCCTGCCGCAGCCGCCCCTGGACGGTCGCGGCGGCGTGGTGGGGCGTGAGGAGCACGTTCGGCAGGGTCCGGAAGGGGTGGTCGACGGGCAGCGGCTCGGCGTCGAACACGTCGAGCGCGGCGTCGATGCGCCCGTTCGCGACCTCGCGCAGCAGCGCGTCCTCGTCGGTCAGCCACGACCGGGCGGTGTTGACGAGACCGGCGCCGTCGGGCATGAGCGCGAGCTCGCGCGCCCCGACGAGATGGTGCGTCTCGGGCAGCGTGGGCGCGTGAAGCATGGTGATGCGGCTCGTCGCGAGCAGGTCGTCGAGGCCCACGAGCGCGACGCCCAGTGACCGGGCGTCCGCGGCCCCCAGCGTCGGGTCCGCGACCACGACCTCGGCCCCGAGCGCGCGCAGCATGGTGATCGCCGCGCGCCCGGTCCGGGACGCGCCGACGACGCCGACGCGCGTGCCCGCGATCTCGTGGCGCGGCGGTGCGGCCTCGGCGACCTCCCACGGGGCGCCCGACGCGAGACCGTGGTGGAACCGCGGCAGCTGGTGCAGCAGGCCCATGGCGAACACGACCGACACCTCGCCGACCGACTGAGCCATGCCCTGCCCGGCCTGCGTCACGCGCACGCCGCGCGCGAACAGCTCGGGCGTGACGAACGGTTTGACGCTCGCGCCCGTGTGCGCGACGAGGCGCAGGTCCGGCAGGCGGTCGAGCAGCGTGGCGTCGAGGCGCGGGGTGCCCCACGAGATGACGAGCACCTGCGCACGCGGGAGGCCCGACGGCGCAGCACCGGTCCGGGCGTCGAGCGTCGCGCCCAGCGTGGCCGGGTCGTCGACGAGGACGACGTCCGTCAGTGCCGTCAGCCTCTCCCACGCCGCGGGCGTGAAGAACTCGGCCCGCAGCGCGGCGGAGACGCTGACGACGCTCGTGGTGCGGCTCATCGCAGGATCATCCCAGCCACGCGTCGAGGTGCTCGGCGACGAACGCGTCGTCCGACGCACCGAGCCACGGGTACGAGGCAGTGACGCGCGTGAGCTCGTCGGCCTGCCCGGGGGACAGCGTCTCAGCGGGGTCGAGGCACCAGATGCCCTCGAGGAGTCCCTGGCGGCGCAGGACCTCGTGGACCCCCGCGATGACGCCCGCGAAGTCGTTCGCGGAGTCGAACACCGCGGCGTTGGCGTCGGTGAGGCCGGTCTGACGGGCGACCAGGAGGCGCAGGGCCGCGTCGTCGGGCACGGTGGGCGTGCCGTCGGCCGTGACGCCCCGGGCGGCCTGCGCGAGGCGCAGGGTCTCGACCGCACCCCGCGTCCACACGGCCCACTGGCCGAGCAGGCCACCGACGAAGCGCGCGGTGTACGGGCTCGCGCTGCCCGCGACCGGCACGTCGACCTCGGAGACCAGGTCCGCGATGATCGCGTCGTCGTTGCCCGTGTAGAGCGAGATCTGCTCGGCGCGGCCGGACTCGGCCACGCCGCGCAGCACGTCGATCGTCCGGTACCGGTTGAACGGCGCGGCCTTGACGGCCACGACGGCCTCGATCGACGCGAGCTCGCGCCAGAAGTCGATCGAGAGCCGCGGCCCGCCGATCGCCTCCTGGAGGTAGAAGCCGATCACGGGCAGGACCTCGCCCACGGCCCGGGCGCGGTCGAGCAGGTAGCGCTCGACCTCCTCGCGCGTGCCGTTCAGCCCGGCCACGCGCGGTGCGAGGAGCACCGCGTCGTAGCCGAGGTCTGCCGCGACCTGCGCCTCGGCCACGGCCTGGGCCGTGGGGCCCGAGGCCCCGGCGACCTGGACGAGCGGGCGCGGGCCGGTGACCGCGGACCCCGCAGGGGCGTGCCCGCCCAGCGTCTCGCGCGAGACCTCTGCCGCCATCTCGAGCACGGGCCGGTAGAGCCCGACGTCGCGGATCTCGAACTGCGTCGTGTGCACGCCCACGGCCACGCCGCCCGCCCCGGCCGCGTGGTAGTACCGCGTCAGGGCGCGCTGGCGGCGCTCGTCGAACCGGCGGTCCGCGGTCAGCGCGAGCGGCTGGGCCGGGATGACCGTGCCGGCGCGCAGGAGCGCGAGCGAGTCGGGCTTCATGGCGTCGAGCACCGAGCCCATCAGAACTTCCCGTCGCGCACGGTGAACTTGGTGGCCTTGCCGCTCGTCGGCAGGCCCGCGGCGAGCCACTGCGCCTGCCAGTCGACGAGCGTGCGCAGGCAGACGTCGGGGTACCCGAACAGCTCGTGGCACAGGCTCGCGTCGTTGAGCAGGGCCGTCCCCGCCTCGGCGCCCGTGAACGACACGTCGCGGCCCAGGCCCGCGCCGAGCAGCCCCGCGAGGCGACGCACCGACGCGGTCTCCGGACCCGTGAGGTTGACCGTGAACGCGGGCGAGGACGCGTGGCCGAGCGCGCGCAGCGCGACCTCGTTCGCGTAGCCCTGCCACACGACGTTGACGTGGCTCGTGGTCAGGTCGACCGGCTCGCCCGCGAGGATCGGTGCCGCGACGTCGCACAGCACGCCGTAGCGCAGGTCGACCGCGTAGTTGAGCCGGATGTTCGCGACCTTGGTGCCGCGCGTGAGGGCCGCGTGCTGGAACAGGCGCTCGCGCCCGAGGCAGCTCATGGCGTACTCGCCGACGGGCCCCGTCGGGTCGTCCTCGGAGCACCCGCCCGAGGACACCGGTACGAGCGGGTAGACGTTCCCGGTCGAGAACGCGGCGATGGTCGAGTCCGCGTAGCGGCGCGCGACGTCGCTCACGAGCGCGGCGTTCGCGGCCCACGCGAGCGAGGGGGCCGACGACGTGCCGAACTTGGCGCCGACCATGTAGACGACGTCGGCGCCGTCGGGCAGGCCGGCCAGGACGGCGGGGTCGCCCGTCATGAGGTCGGCCGTCACGACGTTCACGCCCGCGTCGCGCAGGTGGTCGGCCTGGGCCGGGTCCGACCAGCGCGAGACCGCGTGGACGGCGTCGCCCGTGCGGCCCGCGGCGTCGAGCGCGCGCCGGGCGAGGACCGTGAGGCTCGGGCCCATCTTGCCGCCCGCGCCCAGGACGACCAGGTCGCCCGAGCGGGCGGCCATGTCCGCGACGAGCGCGGGGGAGGGCGTGGTGAGCAGGTCCTCGAGCTCGGCGAGCGACGAGGGACCGGCGGAGCGCCCGACGGCGGAGGCGCCGCCAGGAGCGACGGCGGCGGCGGGCAGGGGGCTGGGTGAGGTCGAAGACACGAGTGCTATCCCTTGATTCCGGACATGGTGACGCCCTCCTGGAAGTAGCGCTGGGCCACGAGGTAGGCGGCGAAGATCGGCACGAAGGAGATGGTCGCGCCGGCGAGGATCATGTTGAGCGGCACGTCCTGCTGCTGCAGCGACGCGATACCCACGGTCAGGGTCCAGTGGTCGGTGCCCTGGCCCATGATGAGCGGCCACAGGAAGTCGTTCCAGTGCCACAGGAAGACGAACGTGCCGAGCGTCGCGAGGATCGGCTTGCACAGCGGCAGCACGATGCGCGTGAAGATGCGCCACTCGGACGCGCCGTCGAGCTTGGCCGCCTCGAAGAGGTCGTCGGGCATGTCCATGATGAACTGCCGCATGAGGAACACCGCCTGGGCGTTCGCGAGCGTCGGCAGGATCAGGCCCCAGTAGGTGTCCAGGCCGCCGACCTGCGCCATGAGGATGAAGGTCGGGATCAGGGTCACGTGGTACGGGACCATGACCATCGCGAGGAACGACCAGAACATGGCCTCGCGGCCCGGGAACTTCTTCTTCGCGAACGCGTAGCCGGCCATCGCGGAGAACGCGAGGACCAGGACCACGGACACGACCGAGTAGATGAGCGTGTTCCCGAACCAGGTCCATATGTTCCCCGCGCCGAGCACGCGGTCGTACGCCGCGAAGCCCAGGTTCGTGGGGATCAGGCTCTGCGGGAACTGGATCGCCGCCGCAGGCTTGAGCGAGAGGACGACCATCGCGTAGAACGGGAAGATCGTCACGACGGCCGCGAGGCTCAGCACCACGTAGCGCACGACCTTGCCGCGCCACGTCAGGTCCATGCCCGAGCTCTTGCTGCGCCTGCGACGTGGTGTCAGGGCAGGCGATGTGGTGGTGCCGGCAGCGGTCCCGGGGTGCCCCGGGGTGCCGGGGGTGGCGAGCGTGGTCACTTGTCCCTCCCGATGAGGCGACGCTGCACCAACGCAACGACGATGGTGATGATGAACAGCGCGACGCCGAGCGTGCTGGCGTAGCCGAGGTCGAAGTACTTGAAGCCCTGGTCGTAGATCTGGTAGACGAGGCTGTAGCTCGCGCGGGCGGGCCCGCCGCCCGTCATGGTGTAGACCAGGTCGAAGATCTGGAACGACGCCGTGGTCTCGATGACCGCCAGGAAGAACAGCGTCGGCTTGAGCTGCGGCATGATGATGTGCCAGAACCGGTGCCAGGCGTTCGCGCCGTCGAGCGCCGCGGCCTCCTCGAGCTCACGCGGCAGGTCCTGCATGCGGGCCAGGAGGATGAGCATCCCGTACCCGAAGCGCGACCAGATCGACACGAGCGCCAGGGCCGGCAGGACCAGGGTCGTGCTGCCGAGCCACGAGTCCGTCGACAGGCCGATCAGTCCCATGAGCTGCGACCACGGGCCGCCCGTCGAGAAGACCCACGTGAACACCGTCGCGGCGAGCACGAGGCTCGTGACGACCGGCAGGAAGAACACCGAGCGGTAGAAGCCCGAGCCGCGGAACGAGCGACGGACCAGCAGCGCCATGAACGTCGAGATCGCGAGCGACAACGGCACGATCAGGACGCTGAGGATCAGGGTCACGCGCATCGCGGACCAGAAGATCGGGTCGTCGACCATGCGCTCGAAGTTGTCGAGGCCGGTCCACTCGGCGGTGCCGCCGATCGTGTACTCGAAGAAGCTCAGCCCCACGCCCGCGATCGCCGGACCGAAGCGGAAGGCGAGGAAGAGCAGGAAGGCCGGGAGCGCGAAGAGCAGGCCGATACGGGCCTCGCGGCGGGCCATGGTGCGGCGAAACGCTGACGGTCCTGTCGGTCCGTTCCCGCGCGACGGGCCCGAGGGCCCACCGGACGTGGACCGCGCGACGGGCGCGGCGCCGTCGGGCACGGAGCCCTCGAGGCCTGGCCCGAGGACGTCTCCGGACGGGGTGGTTGCTGTCATGGGGTTCTTCTCCTTCGCCTCACCGGGCCGAGGGCCGCCTCAGCGGCGGCCACCCGGCCCGGTGGGTGTGGTGCGAGATCAGCCGAGGAGCGGGTTCGCGGCAGCGGCCGCGTCCTTCATGGCCTGCTCAGGGGTCTTCTGGCCGATGAGCGCGGCCTGGATCTCCGGGGCGAGGATGCCCATGACCTCGCGCGACTTCTCGTTGAGGTCACCCGAGGTGGTCGCGTCGAGCGTGGCCTCGAGGGCCGCCATGGTCGCGTCGTCGCCGTACAGGCCGGTCTGCGAGGTGTACGGCGTGAACCAGCCCGCCGCCTTCGCGTACTCGGCCGACGCCTCGGGGCGCGTCGCGAACGCGAGCCACTTGCCGGCCGCGTCCAGGTTCTCGGCCTTCTTCATGAGCGCCAGCGAACCGACCGTGCCGTAGCCGATCGACTCTGCCTGCTTGAGGGAGGGGAGCACGACCGTGTTCTCCTCGCCCCAGAAGCTCGCGACGTCGCCGGGGCCCTGCTGCCACGTGCAGGCGATCTTGCCCTGCGCCGTGCGGGTCTGCTCGAACGCCGGGATGGTCGTCAGCAGGTCCTTCTCGACGAAGCCGCCCTCGGCGAGGTCCGTGACGAACTGGAGCGCCTCGACGCCCTCGGGCGAGTCGAACGCGACCTTCGTACCGTCCTCGGAGAACACCGAGCCGCCCGCCTGCCACAGCAGCGGGTAGAACGACTCGTTGAGCGTCGCGTCGACCGCACCCCAGTAGTTCGTGACGTCGTAGCCCGCGTCCTTGAACTTCGGGGCCAGCGTCATCAGGTCGTCCCAGGTCTCGGGGTAGTTGCCCGACTCGCCGATCACGTCGAACGCTGCGGCGTTGCACACGAGCGGCTTCGAGTTCATGATCAGCGGCGCGCCCATCATGGCGCCGTCGATGCTCACGGACTTCGCGGCGTTCTCCCGCAGGTCGCCCGTGTTGTCCGTGACGTAGTTGTCGACCGCCGCGAGGGACTTCGCGTACTTCGGGAGCTGGTCCGGGATGAGGTAGACGACGTCGGGGCCCTTGCCGCCCGCGATGCCCGTCGCGAGCGTCTCGTCGCGACCCGCCCACGGGTAGATCTCGACCTTGACGTCGACGTCCGGGTTCTCCGTGGTGAACTCCGCGATCTGCTTGTCCCAGAAGGCCTTGTGCGCCGCCTCGTCGGCGATGACGGGGTAGGTCCACATGGTGACGGAGCCCGAGGCCGCGCCGTCCGAGGGGACGGGCGTCGAGCCGCCGGCCGCGTCGCCCCCGCCGCAGGCGGTCAGGGCGCCGAGGGTGGCGATCGCCGCGATGGCGGTCGCCACGTGCTTCTTCGGCATGGTCATTTTCGTGCTCCTTTGACGTCGAATGATGACTACCGTGCTGGTTGATCCGTGTGCTGTTGAGCCCGCCCGGCGCATCGTCGCGCCTGCGGGGTGCTGCTCTGCCCGGACGGCCGGAGGGCTGCCCGGACGGGACGTGCTGCTAACGGGCGGGGACCTCGACGACGGTGCGCGAGTGCCGCGACTCCTCGGCCGCGAACACGGCGAGGTGGCTCTGGAGGGACTCGACGGCGCCCGACCGGACGTGGCTCGGGTCGCCCGTCGCGACGGCGCGCACGAAGGCGTCCATGACGCCCGAGTCGCCGCCGCCGTGGTCGTCGGCCGCGTTGGTCGCGCCGTGGTGACCCGAGTCGTGGACCGTGACCGAGCCGTCCCGGAAGTCCGTGACCCGGATCTTCTCGCCGTCGCCGTCGAGGCAGCCGTGCGTCCCGAAGATCTGCGTCTTGCGGTGGTCCTGCTCCGAGAAGGCCGTCATGGTGAACGTCGCCGCGCCGCCGCCCTCGAGCTCCATCGCGACCACCTGGTGGTCCACCACGTCGTTGTCCGACGCGTAGACGCACCGGCCGTAGTCGCCCGTGCGCAGCGCCTCGACCACCGACGCCTCGTCGGTGCCGTCCGTGACGACCGTGACCGGCCAGATCGCGCCCTTCTCGCGCAGCGTGCCCAGGTACAGGCGCGGCGCCGAGTACGGGCACGTCGGTTCGAGCGGGCAGTCCAGGCAGCGGTCCGCGGCACCCGCCGGGCGCTCCTCCGGTCGGAAGTGCTTGAGCGAGCCGAAGCTCGCGACGGTCTGGATGCGCTTGCCCGTGACGTAGCGGATCCAGTCCAGGTCGTGGCTCGACTTCGCGAGCAGCATGGGGCTCGACGTCTTCTCCGAGCGCCACGGGCCGCGCACGTAGGAGTGCGCGTCGTGCCACCAGCCGACCGGCTCCAGGTGCTGCACGTTGACGATCTCGCCCAGCACGCCCGAGTCCACGACCGACTTCATGAGGTCCGTGTACGGCATGTACCGCATGACGTGGCACACGCCGAACAGGACGCCCGAGGCCTCGACGGCGTCGACCACGTCGCGGCACTCCTCGGCGCTCGGGGCGAGCGGCTTCTCGACCAGGATCGCGTAGCCCTGGGCCGCGAGAGCGACGACCGGGTCACGATGCTCACGGTCCTGCGTCGCGACGACGACCATGTCCGCGAGAGGGGCCGAGGTGCCCGCCGCGACCAGGTCCTCCCAGTCCGCGAACTGTGCGACGGGGGCGGCGTCGGGGTTCGCCGCGGCCGCGCCGTCGCTCACGAGCGAGCGCTGGAACGGGCGCGGGTCGGCGACCGCGACCAGGCGCGCACGGTCGGGGTGCGTGGCGATCCAGCGTGCGTAGGTCTGACCCCGGTTGCCGGCGCCCACGAGGGCGACGGTCACGGGTGCATCATTGCGGGTCACGAGCGGTCCTTGCGTCGTTGCGGGGGCTGCGGGGGTGGGGCTGGTGGTGCTGGTCGAACGGTCGGTGCGGGCCGAGAGCCGGGCGAGTACGGCTTCATTTGCTATTTGCTATAGCAACTATGCCAGATGATCCTGCGCCCTGACAGCCCGCCTGGTCAACTTGCGACCGAGTCGTGATCTTCGGGTCGCCCGACGCGGGCTCCCGCAGACCTGGGCCCCACCCCTCGGTGCCGAGCATGCGGTTGGCGTCGAGAATCGTGCGATCTTCGACGCCAACCGCATGCTCGACGGGTGCCAACCGCATGCTCGGCACCGCCAGGTCGACCCGTCGGTGCCGAGCACGAGGTCGTCAGGTCACGGTGGACGGCCTCGACCCCGTGCTCGAGGCGGGGCTGCCCCGTGTCAGAGCACCAGCGTGCCCGCCGTCGAGACCGTCGGACCGTCGGCCGGGATCGCGACGCGTTCCACGCAGGCCTCGACGTTGCCGGTGTGCAGGAGGTAGGAGCCTGCGCCGAACGCTCCGTCGGCGAGCTGGATGCGGCCACCCGTGAAGGTGGAGCCCACAGCCGACCAGCGATTGATACCTGTGTCTAGCTTCACGTGAACAGTGTCACCCGATGCGGCCACCGACCGTGCACCGTCCAGGTTCCAGGTGACCGGCTTGTCGGCCTTCGCCCTGCTCAGGAACGTGCCGCCCGCGGGCGAGCCCTCGAGCCGCGCCCCGTCGCCCACCCGCACGGTCTGCTCCGCGGCGCCCGCCGCGACGACCGCGACGTTGCGCAGCACGCCGCCGCGGACCGTCAGGTCGCCCGACGCCGTCACGGTGCCCTTGCCCTCGGCCGCCTCGAGCGTGCACTGGTCCAGGACCACGGGCCCCGAGCCCGCGAACGACGCACCCTCCAGCCCGTTCAGCGTCGTGCGGACCAGGTGGACCGGGTTGGTCACGGTGGCCTGCGTGATCGGGCTGCCCGGCAGCACGTTGAAGCGCGAACCCTCGATGACGTTGGGACGCTTCGAGCGGTTCGACGCCTGCGACACGATGAGCGTGTCGTCGGCCTGGCAGCCGCGCAGCTGGACGCCGTCGGCGTTGACCCACAGCATGCCCGAGCCCGCGAGGCCCTCCTTGCGGATGACCTGGACGTCCTCGAGCGTCAGGTCGGTGACCTTGACGCGCGCCACGAACCACGAGCACACGTGCTTGCTGACCGTGATGCGCTTGGCCGACGAGCCCCACGCCGCACCTGAGTTGGCGAACGTCATGAGCCCCGAGTTCCCGACGTACGTCAGGTCGTGCTCGTACTGGCCGTGCGTGACGAACGGGCCCTGGTCGTCGCCGTCGCCGTGGCAGTTCTCCACGAGGCCGTACGCCGAGGCCGTCCAGTCGTTGAGGTGGCGGCAGTTCGAGGTGTGGCAGTCGGACACGTGCCCGTACAGGCAGTAGATCTGCTGCGTCAGGTAGCCCGCGCCGCCCCACGTGATCGAGGCCGGGTTCGCGAGCGAGCAGCGCGACGTCGTGAAGTGCGTCGACCAGCGGCGCATGACCAGGGGCCAGAACGTCGCGACCCCGTGCACGTTCTCGACGTCGCAGCTCACCGCGTACTCGAACGCGAGCGGGTGCGATCCCGTGTACTGGTCGCCGCCCGCGACGCCCACGAACGACAGGTTGCGCACGTGCACCTGCTGCACCGGCTCGACCTTGGTCCACGTGAGCGTGCGCCCCGCGGCGAGCTCCCAGCCGTTGAGGTAGTTGACGCGCACGTGCGTCGGGTCGACGATCTGCGTGACCTGGACCTGGAGCTGCAGCTCGCGCTCCCACCGGCCCGCGAGGGCGTTGACCTCGAGCGCGTACCACTCGCCCACGGCGTACTTCGAGGAGTCGGCGACCTCGAAGTCGTCGCGGAGCTCGGGCATGACGGCCGTGAGCTCGTTCGTGCGGACGTCGTCGGTGACGGTGCCGCGGAAGAACAGGACGGCCGCGAACGGGTCGTCCTGCCCGGCCTTCTCGATGCCCTCGGTCGTCATGGTGTGCCCGCCGAAGTCGAGCTCGAGGTGCGAGCGAGTGAACCGGTGCCGGCGCACGAAGTTGAGGTCGGAGTGCGCCTCGATGCGGCTCACGGTCGGGTCGTTCACGAGGGCGTCGAGCGCGTCGTCGGCGGGGGTGTCCTTCCCGAACAGCCCGAACCAGCGGAAGTCCGCGGTGCCCGCGTGGAGGGTGTGCCACCTCCCCTTCCCCTGGACGTCCTTGGGCGCCAGCACGGTGCCGCCGTTGGCCGCCGCCTCGCTCTTCGCGTCGTAGCGGACCAGGCGTGCGGCACCGTCGCCGGGGGTCGCGTGGCCGAGGAGCTGGACGACGGTCCCGTCGTCGATCTTCTTCGCGCGCCAGCCCACGAGCTGGGCGACGGACGACGCGACGAGGACCTCGTCGTCGGGCTCGTCCTTCTTCAGGGGCAGCACGCCCGACGGCGCCGCGGCGGCTGCAGCCGAGTGCGTGCCCATCAGGGCGCCGGCGGCCACGAGGCCGCCGATCCCGGCGACGCGCAGCAGGTTGCGGCGGGAGGGGGCCTCGACCGTGGGGGCCTGGCGGGGCGAGGTCGGCGTCGTCGCCGGCTCGTCGGGGGTCTGTCCGGACGTGATGAGGTTCGTCATCTGCAAGGGCCTTTCATCAGGGGTTCTTCCGGGTGGGCAGGGGGAGCTCGTGCTGTTCACAGCGCGAGCGGGTCGGTGACGAGGACGTGGTCGCCCTCGGGGAAGCCGGTGCGGTCGACGCCCTGCTCGACGCAGCCGGACTGGAGCACGCGCGTGGTCGGTGCCAGGTCGTAGCGGCCGCCGCGCAGGCGCGAGCCGACCGCGGTCAGCGCGTCGGTGCCCGCGAGGGCGACGTGGGCGGTGGTCCCGCTCGCGGCGAGCGTCGCGCCCCGCAGGTCCACCTGGACCGTCCCGGGGCCTGGTGCCCGCGAGACCAGGGCGCCCGCCGTCGTCGTGCCGGTGACCTTCGCCCCGCGGACCGTGAGCCGCTGGTCGCGGACCCCGCTGAGCCGGATGCCCGCGCCCGTGAGGGTCCCGCCGCTGATCGTGACGTCGGCCGACCCGACGAGCGCGGGGGCCGCGGGGGAGGCCTCGTCGGTCGAGCCGACGAACGTGCAGTCGGTGAACGTCACGGGCCCCGCGCCGCGCAGGATCGTGCCGTCGAACCCGGTGAAGCTCGTCCGGACGAAGTGGACCGGGTTCGCGACCGGCGTCTGGTGCAGCACGCTGGCGACCGGCAGCGAGAAGTGGCAGTCCTCGATGACGTTGGGCCGCTTCGACAGGTTCGACCGCTGCGCGACCGCGAAGAACGACGCGGTGCACCCACGCATCTGCACGCCGTCGGCGTTGACCGTGAGGCTGCCCTGCTGGTCGAACGTCGAGCGCGCGACCACGTGCACGTCCTCCAGCGTCAGGTCGGTGATCTTGGTGCTCACCGTGAACCACGAGGCCACGTGTCCCTTGACCGTGATGCGCTTGGCGCTGATGCCCCACTGCGCCCCCGAGTTGGCGATGTCCATGAGGCCGCTGTTGCCCTGGAACACCAGGTCGTGCTCGTACTGGCCGTGCGTCGTGAACGGGTTGCCGCCCTGGTCGTCGCCGTCGCCGTGGCAGTTCTCGACGAGGCAGTAGGCCGAGGCCGTGAGGTCGTTGAGGTGGCGCGCGTTGTGCGAGCGGCAGTCCGCGACGCGTCCGTACAGGCAGTAGATCTGCTGCGTGAGGTAGCCCGCGCCGCCGTAGAAGACCGTGGGCGGGTTCGCGACCGAGCAGCGCTCGGTCGCGAAGAACGTGTTCCAGCGGCGCATGATGACGGGCCACCACGTCCTGGAGCCGTGCACGTCCGAGACGTCGCAGCGCACCGCGAACTCGTACGCGACCGGGTGCGAGCCGCTGAGCTCGCGGTCGTCGGGCAGCTCCCCGTTGAGTGGGCCGTCGTAGGGGCCGGCCCCGACGAACGTCATGTTCCGCACGTGGACCTGCTCGACGGGCACGACCTTGCGCCACTCGAGCACGCGGCCCGGGGCGAGCTCCCAGCCGTTGCGGTAGTTGACTCGCACGTGCGCCGCATCGACGACCTCGGTGACCTGCACGAGGCGCTGGAGCTCACGCTCGTCGCGTCCGCCGCCCGGGCTCGGGTCGACCTGCACGGTCCACCAGTCGCCGACCGCGAACGCGGACGAGTCCGCGACCTCGAACACGTCGCGCTGGTCGGGCATGGTCTGGGTGAGCGTGCGCTGCTGGGTCACGTCCGTGACGGTGCCCTGGAAGAACATGACGGCGCCGAACGGGTTGTCGTGCGCGTTGCGCTCGATGCCCTCGGTCGTGACGGTCCGGCCGCCAAAGTCGAGCTCGAGGTGCGAGCGTGCGTAGGTGTGGCGGCGCACGAAGTTGAGGTCGGTGTGCCCCTCGATGCGGCTCACGGTCGGGTCGTTCACGAGGGCGTCGAGCGCGTCGTCGGCGCGGCCCGTGGGGGCGTCGGCGCCGAAGATCCCGAACCAGCGGAAGTCGGCCGTGCCGGTGTGGAGCGTGTGCCACCGCCCAGGACCCAGCCCGGCCGCACCGAGGTCCTGCGGCGCCAGCACCGTGCCTCCGTTGGGGGTCGCGGTGCTCTTCGCGTCGTAGCGGACGAGGCGTGCGGCGCCGTCGCCGGGGGTCGCGTGGCCCAGGAGCCGGACCACGGTGCCGTGGTCGATCTTCTTGGCGCGCCAGCCGACGAGCTGGGCGACCGACGTCGCGACGGTGAGCTCGTCGTCGGGCTCGCTGTCCTTGCTCAGGCCCAGCGGCGAGGCGAGCGCCGCGGGCGTCGTGCTCGTGGACAGCGCGAACGCGGTCGCGGCCAGCGCGCCCATGCCGGCGACGCGCAGCAGGCCGCGGCGCGAGGGGGCGGTGGTGTCGGAGTCGGGGGAGAGGTGTGGCGCTGCCGCGCTCTCGCGGGCAGTCAGGGGGGTCTTCACGTGGGTCACCCTTCGGACGAGTCGATGAGACGGGTCCGTTCAGGCGTGGCCGACGCGCGGCAACGGGGGAGTGCGGGTGGAGTCCGGCGGGCCGGGGCTGCGGTGACCGGGGACGGGGCGAGAGGGACGGTTCAGGCTGGGCGCGGCAGGCCGCGACAGCAGGATGGATGCGCTTCGTTGCGTCCGGATGAATCGGGCATCTCCCGGAGACTAGGCCGGTGCTATAGCAATGTCAAGAGGTTGGTGACGACTCGCCAGGTCCGCCGAGCCCGCCTGGGGAACCGCGCCGACGGTCGCGTCACAGGTAGTCCCCGGGCCAGTGGAAGCCCGCCGTGGGGCCGCTCGTCGTGGCGCACAGGGCGTCGATCTCCGCCGTCGAACGCAGGACCGGACGCAGCATGCCCGTCGCGTCCGACGCCGTCTCGCGACCGCCCCGTGCGAGCAGCGCGTCGGTGAGCGCCGCCGCGGCCGAGACGCGCGGCAGGCGTACCTCTGCGCGAGTCGCCCCGCGCTCGCGGGCCAGCGAACGGGCGGCGCGCGCGAGCACGTCGAGCGCCCCGCGCCGCTCGGGCGCCGTCGCGTCACCAGGCCCGACGGCGAGCTCCCGCACGCGCAGCACCTCGCCCTCGACCTCCACGACCAGGTAGCCCACGATCGACCCGTCGGGGCGCCGCGCCGTGAGGAGCTCAGCCGCGGAGTACCAGAGGGGGATCCGGTGCTCCCAGTGCTCGGCCGTGCGGCGCGTGGTCAGGGGGGCGGCGTGGAACGCGTCGTGCAGGGTCGCGAGGTCCTGCCACGGGAGGTCGGCGTCCCAGGCGGGGAACGTCGTGGGGACGGGGGAGTTCGCACGGGGCGAGCGCTCGTGGTGAGCGACGACCCCGGTCGAGCCGGGCCGCTCGGGGCGAGCGGCGCCGTCGGGCAGGAGGAGGCCGCGGGTGACGGGGACCTCGAAGGTCTCCCAGCCGCTCGGTCGGTAGACGCCCGGGGTGCCCGTGAACAACAGCGAGGCGTCCATGCCCGCGGCGTCCATGCGTGCGACCGCCTCGGCGAGGGCGAGACGGATCAGGCCGCGCCCGCGCATGTCCGGCGCCGAGGCGACGTTCGCGACGCCACCCACGGTGAGCGTGGTGGTCGCCCCGTCGGGGCCCGGGAGGCCGACGAGCGTGCGGGGGGTCCAGCAGACCGAGGCGACGACGCGGTCCGCGGCGGGGGTCGGGCCGGGGAGGATCGCGACGACCGTACGGTCGAGCCGGCCGGGGTCGGTCTCGTAGACCGGGACCATGAGCGGGGCATCGAAGGCCATGGCCCACAGCGCGTACAGCGACGGGAGGTCGGCGGGGGTCACGGTGCGCAGTTCCATGGGGCTCCTCGATGAGCGGGGTGCGTCGGTGCAGGTGAGGCGGCGCGCGCGGGGCGGTCGGCGGCTTCGCCTTGACGGTTTGCTATAGCAAGAATAGTCTCGCATCCACGTTCTCGAGTGAACGATGCACGGCAACGAAGCACGTGCGAGGTCGGGCTGGACCTCGCACGAAGTGTCCATCCCTCGACCGTCCCCCCTCGCTGCCGAACATGTGGTTACCGTCGTGAATCGCCACGATTCCGACGCCCACCGCATGTTCGAGGAGCGCTCTGCGCATGTTCGACGATCGCCGCACCGTCCCCGGTGCGAGGAGCGGGCGCCCGACGTCGTGCGTGGCTCGACGGTCGAGGTGCTCGACGCTCTCCTCGACGTGTCCTGCGAGGCCCGCCTGGCCTGATGATCGTCGAGCGTGACGTTCGGGCTGTCAGGACCGGGTGCGTGACCACCCGAACTGCACGCTCGACGCGAGCGACGGCACGACGACCCCTCCTCGGTCAGGCGCCCCCGGCCTCGGACTCCGCCTCCACCGTGGGCTCCTCGGCGACGTCGGCGTCCTCGGTGTGGCTCTCGAGCCGTGCCGCGGCCTCGCCGATGTGCTCGGCCATGACGGCGCGCGCCCGCTCGGGGTCGCCGCTCGCGATCGCGTCGATGATGAGGTGGTGCGTCTCGGCGTGCGCGACCCGGGCCTCGGGGTCGAGCGCCACGTTCGCGGCGCGCAGGAAGCCCGTGATCCGGGAACGGAGCTGGGACGTGATGGTCATGAGCATGCGGTGGTCGGCGAGCTCCCAGAGCTGCTCGTGGAAGCGGCGGTCGAGCTCGAACACGCGGGCCGAGGAGCCGCGCTCGGCGGCGTCGACCATCTGCTGCACGGTCTTGCGCAGGCGTGCCTCGGTCTTGGCGTCCCACTCGGCCTGCACGCGCACGACGACGAACTGCTCCAGGAGCGTGCGCAGGCTCGAGATCTCCTCGAGGTCGCGGCTCGTGAGCGCGGCGACGCGGGCGCCCCGGTGGGGGAGGCGTTCGACGAGCCCTTCCTCGGTGAGGCGGGTGAGGGCCTCGCGCACGGGGATGTGGCTGGTGCCGAGGCGTTCGGCGAGCTTGCGCTCGACGAGGCGTGACCCGGGCGCGAGGTCGCCGCTGAAGATCGCCTCTCGCAGCTCGACGGTCACGCGGTCGGCGACGTTCAGGTCGGGCACGCTCTTGAGCGCCATGGGTTCTCCGTAGTGTTCTGCGGTCCGATCCGGGAGGTGCCCCGAAGGATAGCGGTCGGCGAACTGGGCCCGGCTCCTCGCCCGCAGTGCGTGCCGGGGGGTGAGGTCTGCGCGGGGCGCACCGTTGTGCCACCTTCGAGGTGAAGGGCCACCGGACGGCTCGCCCCTTCACTGCATGCTATAGCATTCGAGGGTTGACGCACAGGCTCGAGGAGGATCCATGGTGTCCCTGCACGACCGGGTGACGGTGCCCGGTTTCCGCGGACTGGCAGGCGTAGCCCGCCGCGACGTCACGCCGCCCGTGGGCATCCGCGCCCGCAACTGGGGGCCCGCCGACTGGAACGCCTCCCGGGGCACGCACCGCACGATGACCCTCACCGCGATCGCCCTCGCGCAGGAGTCGGCCGGCACCTCGCCGTCGCGCCGCACGCCCGACGGCGCCGCTCGCCCCGCGCAGGTCGGCACGCCCGATGGCGCCGCGCACCCCGAGCGCACCGGTGCCCCCCGGGGCGAACCGCTCGTGATGATCACCGTGGACGCCACGTGGTGGCGCCGCGTCGACGACGAGCGCGGCGTCCGGGACGCGGTCCTCGCGGGCCTCGGCCTGCCGCCCGAGCGGCTGCTCATCTCGTTGTCCCACACGCACGCGGGCCCGGTGCTGTGCAGCCACGACGCCGACCTCGAAGGTGGCGAGCTCGTCCCCGCCTACCTCGAGCACCTCGCGGTGCAGGCCGTCGACGCGGGCCGCGAGGCCGTGGCCACGCTCGCCCCCGCGACGCTCGAGTGGACGACGGGACGGTGCTCGCTCGCGGCGGACCGCGAGCTGATCCTCGGCGCGGGCGGGTCGCACGGCCAACCCGTCGACACGGCGCCCGGCAAGCACGTGGACACGGACCCCGGCGCGTCGTGCGCCACGGCGGACGTGGCCGAGGACTTCGGGCTCCCCGTGATCGGCTTCAACCCGACGGTTCCGCAGGACGCGACCGACGACACCGTCGTGATCGGCCGCCTCAGCCGGGTCGAGCCCGCCGCCCCCGGAGAGCCTCTGCCGACCACGACGCCCCTCGCGACCGTCGTCAACTACGCGTGCCACCCCACGACGCTCGCGTGGCAGAACACCTTGGTCTCCCCGGACTACGTGGGCGCGATGCGTGACCTCGTCGAGGAGGCGACCGGGGCGCCCGTCGCGTTCCTCCAGGGCGCCTCGGGCGAGCTGGCGCCGCGCGAGCAGTACACGGGGGACGTGGCGGTCGCCGACCGGCACGGTCTCTCGCTCGGGCACGCGGTCCTCGCGGCGCTCGCCGAGCTGCCGCCCCCTGGGACGGCCCTCGAGCTCACGCACGTCGTGCAGTCCGGAGCACCGCTGGGCCTGTGGGAGCCGCGCCCCGTCGAGAGCTCGCGCGTGCTGCGCGCGGTGAGCGACGCCGTCGTGCTGGACCTGCGGGACCTGCCGAGCCTCGCGCAGATGGAGGCCGAGTGGGCCGACATCGACCCGCGCAGCCGTGACGAGCGGCTGCGCCGCGCGCGCAACCTGCGCGACGGCTACGTGACCGGCCCGACCGTCGAGCACCCCACGTGGGTGTGGCAGATCGGGGACGGGTTCCTCGTCGCGCACCCGGGCGAGGCCTACTCGCGCTTCCAGCGGACGGTCCGCGAGCACGCGGGCGACCACCCCGTGGTGGTCGCGAACCTGACCAACGGCCCCGGCTTCGTCTACCTGCCGACCGACCAGGCGTACGTGCGAGGCGCCTACCAGGCGTGGCAGTCGCCGCTTGCGCCCGGCTCGCTCGCGCGGCTCGAGCAGCACGCGAACCACCTCGTCGACACCCTGGCGACGACGCCCGCACCTGCGCAGACTTCCACGGAGGACCAGTGAGCACCACGACCACCCCGACCACGCCCGGCACACCCGCAGCCCCGCTCCGCACCGCGATCGTCACGGGCGGCGCGGCGGGCATCGGACGGCAGATCGCCGAGCGGCTCGCGGCCGACGGCCACCGCGTGGTGTGCGCGGACGTCGTCCAGCACGACCTGCCCACGCTCGACCTCGCGGACCTGCCCGCAGAGCCGGGCCTGGTCTGGATGCCCCTCGACGTCACGGACCACGCGGCGGTGGGGGCAGCGTTCGACGCGCTCGCCGCCGCGACGGGCAGCATCGACGTCCTGGTCAACAACGCCGGGATCCAGCGCCACCGCGGCATCGAGGACCTGACCTGGGACGAGTGGAAGGCCGTGGTCGACGTCAACCTGCACGGCGTCTTCACCTGCCTCCAGGCCGCGGGCCGGCACATGCTCGCCGCGGGCCGCGGCGCGATCGTCAACATCTCCTCGGTCTCGGCGCGCGGCTCCGCGGGCCGGGCCCCGTACTCGACGACCAAGGCGGCCGTGATCGGCCTGACCTCGACGGCGGGGGCCGAGTGGGCCGCGCGCGGGGTACGGGTCAACGCGGTCGCGCCCGGGTACATCGACACGGGCGTCTTCCGCCAGGGCGTCGCGGCCGGGACGCTCACGGAGGAGACGATCCTCGCGCGCATCCCCGCGGGCCGCCTCGCCGACGCCTCGGAGATCGCGAACGCCGTGAGCTGGCTCGCGTCCGACCAGTCGCAGTACGTGATCGGCCAGACCCTCTACGTCGACGGCGGGTTCATCGTCGACTACGGCGTCCCGCTCGCGAAGAAGCCGGAATGACGAGCCGGACCACGAGCCCGGGCGGGTTCGCGCGCTTCACCGACGTCCGCACGTCGACGACCGTCGTCGCCCTGCAGCGGCCCTTGCAGCTCGGGGCCATGACGGTCACGCGCCGCGAGTACGTGGGGGTCCAGGTCCGTGCGGTCCTGCCCGACGGCACCGAGGTCACGGGCGTCTCCTACGCCCTGACGCGCGAGGCGCCCATGGCGGAGATCGTCGAGCGTCTCGTCGCGCCGCACGTCGTGGGTCGCGACCTGCCCGTCGACGACCCGGCCGCGGGGGTGCGCGCGGCATGGGACGCCGCGCTGCGCGGGTCGGCGATCGTGGGGCGCGTGGGTCTGGTGCGCCGGGCGATCGGCCTGGTCGACGTCGCGCTGTGGGACGTCGCGGGCAAGGTCGCGGGGGTACCGGTGTGGCGCCTCCTGGAACCTGCCGCGCCCCCTGTGCCCCCTGCGCCCGTCGTACCCCTCGTGCCCGACGGCGCCGCACAGGTCCCGTGGTCGACCCGCCCTGGTCAGGGGCCGAGCGGGGACCCGGCCGGGCCGGTCGTCCCGGCGCCGCGGCCCGCGATCCTCGTCGCGGCCTACCCGACCCCCGGACGCACGGCCCGCGCCGTCGCCGACGAGGTGCTCGACCGTGCCCGCGACGGTTGGCCGCTGCTCAAGATCTCGCGTTCCCCCGACCGTGACCTCATGCGCGACCTGCTCGCGATCCTGCGCGACGAGCTGCCCGGGGTCACGGGCCGCGAGACCGAGGCCGGTCGCACCGGCGTCGTCGTGGACGTGGGCTTCGGCTGGCGCGACGCGGACGAGGCGCTCGCGGACCTCGACGCGTGGGGGATCGGCGCTCCGGCACCGGCCGGGGAACCGCCCGCGCTCGCGTGGCTCGAGGACCCCGTGCTGCCCGAGGACGCCGCCGGGGCTGCGCGCATCCGCGAGGTCACGGGGCTGCCGCTCGCGATCGGCGACGAGGTCACGGACCCTGAGGTCCTCGCGCGGCTGGCTGCGCTCGGCGCGCTCGACGTGGCGCGCGTTGACGTGGTCGGGATCGGTGGCCTCACCGCGGCCGACCCCCTGGTCCGGTCGTGGCAGGACGCGGGGCTCGTGACGTCGAGCCACGTGTACCCCGAGGTCAGCGTGCACCTGGGAGGCGCCGCGGGGATCGGGGTCGAGACGTTCGAGCGCTCGCCGCAGGGCAACCCCTACGACCCGGCCCCGCTGCTCGTCGAGGGCGGTCCCGAGTTCTCGGCCGGCACGGCGCTGCCGCCCGAGGCCCCCGGCCTGGGCTTCGCCCTCTCGCCCACCTACTTCACTTTCGACCCCACCCCCTCGCTGCCGAGCATGCGGTTGGCGTCCGAAACTGGCCCCGGAACGACGACAACCGCATGCTCGACCGACGACAACCGCATGCTCGACGACCAGGAGGACCGATGACCGACCCGACCAGCACGCCTGGAGCGGGCTCCGCCGTCGGGCACGACGACGAGCAAGGACGGGTGTCCGCCCAGAACCCGACCGAACAAGCCCCCGTACCAGGACCAGCCGCGACCCGTAGCGTCGTGGTGACCGGGAGCGGCAAGGGCATCGGCCGGGCGATCGCGGCGCGGCTGACCGCCGACGGGTGGACCGTCGTCGGGCTCGAACGGAGCGCCGGCTCGGGGACCGTCGAGGAAGGCCTCTGTGCCGCCGTGGTGCTCGCCGACTCGCGCGACCGCGAGTCGCACCGCGAGGCCGCGCGCGTCGCCCGGGCCCTCGCGCCGCTCGCGGGCTGGGTCAACAACGCGGGCATCACCAGGACCACGCCGTTGCACGCGCTCGGCGACCCCGCGCGCGCCGAGGAGATCGAACGCACGGCGCGCGACGTCGTCGAGATCAACGGCCTGGGCTACCTCTGGGGGGCCGCCGCCGCGGTCGAGGCGTTCACCGACCAGGTGAGCGGCGGGTCGATCGTCAACGTCGGATCGATCCACGGGCGGTCCTCGTTCGTCGACCACGCGGCCTACGAGCTGACCAAGGGCGGGATCGACGCCCTCGCGCGCAGCGTCGCCGTGACATACGGGCGGTACGGCATCCGGGCCAACACGGTCGCACCGGGCGGGGTCCGCACGCCGCACCTCGACGCGCAGATCGCGAACGCCGTCGACCCCGAGGCGGAGGAGCGCGGGCTCGCCGAGGGCCCGCCGCTCGGACGCATCGCCGAGTCGGCCGAGATCGCGGCCGTGGTCGCGTTCCTGCTCTCGGACGAGTCCTCGTACGTGTCGGGCCAGTCGATCGCGGCCGACGGCGCGTGGACCGCGTCGTTCGGGACGCTGCCGCACGACGCCGGGCTGGACGCGCGGTACGGGATCGACCGGTGACCGAGGTGCCCCCGACGGACGCGGCGCACCACCCGGCTCAGGCCTGTGCCAGTCTCCTCCCATGACCGATCTCATCGTGCTGCCTGCCACGAGCGAACAGGCCGTCGTCGCGCTCGCTGACGGTGCGCGGGTGGTAGCGAGGTCCTGGGCTGCCGAGCTGAGAGCCGACGCGGTCGACCTCGGCCTGCTGGAGCGTGCGCAGCACGCCGTCCGTGGCGTCGTCTCCCTGCGCGAGCTCACGGCCGCGGACCGTCAGGCGATCCTCGTCCTGGACCGTGACACCCATCGTGACTACCCGGGGAGCATCGCGACGCAGCACCGACCGCTGACCGCCGACACCGCAGCACCGTCGGCACGTCGTCGTGGATTCGCTGCGTTCGCCGAGGCGGAGCTGGTCGCGATGACGTTCGTCGACATCGAGGGCGGCTGCGGCGAGACGGACTTCACCGTCGTCGCCGCATCGTGGCGAGGCCAAGGCCTCGCCACGGCGGTCAAGGCGCTGTCGATCGACACACTGATCGCCGGGGGAGTGCACACGTTCCGGACCGGGGGCTCCCTCGACAACCAGGCCATCGTCGCCGCGAACCGCAACCTGGGCTACGTCCAGGACGAGGAGTGGCTCACTCTCGCCGTCGACAGCGGCGGCTCCCCGTCCCAGGACTGACGACGGGCCGGCGCGGCAGCGCTGCGCCAGGGTCGCCGCACCGCGCGCCCGCTCCGATGGCGGCCCCGGACGACCCGACCTACGGTCGAGGAGGGCCCGGCCGGACCGGACGGTGTCCTCCGAGTACCGACGACGGAACGAGGCTGTGGTGGCAACACTGACCGTGTGGAAGTTCGAGACTCCCGAGGGTGCGCAGCAGGCGGAGGACGCCCTGCTGGCGCTGCAGAAGCAGGAGCTCATCCAGGTGCAGGACGCGGCGATCGTGTCGTGGGAGGAGGGGAAGAAGAAGCCCAAGACGCACCAGTCGAACAACACGACGGGCATCGGTGCGCTGGGCGGCGCGTTCTGGGGCCTGCTGTTCGGGATCATCTTCTTCATCCCGCTCATCGGCGTCGCGATCGGCGCGGCGTCCGGGGCGCTCGCGGGGTCCCTGACCGACGTGGGCATCGACGACGACTTCATCGACTCGGTGCGGTCCAAGGTGACGCCCGGGACGTCGGCGCTGTTCGTCATGACGTCCGGTGGGGTCATGGACCGCGTGCACGACGCGCTCAAGGCGCAGGGCATCCACGGTGAGCTCGTCCAGACGAACCTGTCGGGCGACGAGGAGGCCAAGCTCCGCGCGGCCTTCGACGACGCGGTCTGAGAACCTCCGCAGACGCGAGACGTACGGCCCCGGTCCACCGCGGACCGGGGCCGTCGTCGTCCCCCCGCTGCGTCCGGGCAGAGCGAAGCCCGGTCGATCAAGGGGGGTGACCGACCGGGCTCCGCGTCCGTGGGGGCGTCATGCCTTGAGCATGCTCGCCCGGGTGATGACGCCGTCCTGGACCTCGAAGGTGGCGATGGTCTCGCCCGTCCCGTTCGAGGTCGACACGAACTCGCGTGCGACCACCCACCGCTCACCGTACGCCACGGAGGCGTCAATTGTGCAATGCACATCGCCGGTTGCAAGGCGAGGGCCGTAGAAGGCGCGCAGCGCGTCCTTGCCGACGATCGGCTCGGGCGTCACGCCCACGACCACGACGTCGTGGGCGTAGGTCGCGAGGAAGCGTTCGAGGTCGTGCGCGTTGAACGCGTCGACCTGCTCGGTGACCACGGCGTGGGCGGTCGGTTGCTGCGTCATGCGGTTCCTCGTCTCGTAGGGGTCTCGTGGGAGAGTGGCGCGCCGTCCAGGCGAGGGTGCCCGACGGCGGAGCGCGCCGCGCGCGCCCGGGTCCGGCCGGCTGGGGCAGCCGGGGGCCGGTGGGTCAGTCGATGCGGACGCCTCCGTTGATGTCGTACGTGGCGCCCGTGACGAACCCGGCTCGCGGGGAGGCGAGGGACGCGATGACCCACGCGACGTCGTCGGGCGTGCCGAACTTGCCCAGCGGGATCGAGGACGTGAGGGCCTCGCGCCCCGCGTCGTCGAGCTGGTTGGTGATGTTGCTCGTGACCGGGCCGGGAGTGACCGCGTTGGCGCGGATGCCCTCGGCGGCCAGGAGGCGCGCGAAGCTCCGCGTGATCGCGAGGAGCGCGCCCTTGCTCGCGGCGTAGTGGACGCCGGTCTTGAGCGCGCCCTGCTGGCCCGCGATCGAGGCGACGTTGACGATGCTGCGGTCGACGGGCTCCTCGCCCTCGGGGGCGGCTGCCGCCCGCAGGAGGGGGAGCGTGGCCCGTGTCAGGACGAACGTGCCGCGCGCGTTGGTCTCCATGACGGCGTCCCACTCGTCGATCTCGATGTCGTCGAGCGCGCGGTAGGGGCACATTCCGCCGTTGTTGACCAGGACGTGGAGCCTGCCCCAGCGGCGGGTGACCTGGCCGACGAGCCTGTCGACGGACGTGACGTCGCGCAGGTCGAGGTGCGAGACCTGGCAGGTCGCGCCGAGCTCGGTCGCGAGATCCGCGGTGGTGCGCGCCCCGAGCTCGTCGTGGGCGTAGGTGAGCCAGAGGTCGTATCCGTCGCGGGCGAGCTGGAGGGCGGTCGCGGAACCGATCCCGGAGCTGGCGCCTGTGATCAGCGCAAGTCGTCGAGCCATGCCCTGAACGCTATAGCAAACTCCGGCGACCGCAAGCCTCCTGTCCACGGCCGCTGGCCGTCGGTTGCTAGATGCTATAGCATTTCGGCTCATGAACCCCGACACCGTCGTCATCACCGACTGCGACCTCCCGGGCACCGCGTGCGAAGACACCGTCACGGCCGCCGGCCTCGGCGTCGTGCGCGGGACGGCCCGCACGGAGGACGACGTCATCGCCCTCGTCCGCGACGCCGCGGCCGCAGGTGCCGCCCCGTCCGCCCTGGTCGTCCAGTGGGCGCCCCTCACCGCCCGCGTCCTCGACCAGATCGAGGGCGTGCGCTTCGTCAGCCGCATGGGCATCGGCTACGACATGGTCGACGTCGCCGCCGCGACCGAGCGCGGCATCGCCGTCGCCAACACCCCGACCTACTGCATCGAGGAGGTCGCGTCCCACACCGTCGCGATGGTCCTCGGCCTCAGCCGCGGGCTCGTCGGCTACGACCGCGCCGTGCGCGACGGCGTCTGGGCCGCGACCGTCCCGCGCCCCATGGCCGCGCGCCTGTCCGCGACCACCGTGTCCGTCATCGGGTACGGCCGGATCGGGTCGCTCGTCGCGCGCAGCTGCGCCGCGCTCGGCTACCGCGTCCTGGTCCACGACCCCTTCGTGCCCGACGTCGACGTCGCCGCCGCCGGCTACCTGCCGGTGACCCGTGAGCAGGCAGTGGCCGAGGCCGACGTGCTGAGCCTGCACGCCCCGCTCAGCGAGGCCACGCGCCACCTGCTCGACGCCGCGTCGATCGCGACCATGAAGCCCGGCGCGGTCGTGGTCAACACGTGCCGCGGCCCGTTGATCGACGAGGAGGCGCTCGCCGACGCGCTCGAGGGAGGACACCTGGGCGCCGCGGCCCTCGACGTGTTCTCGCACGAGCCGCTGCCCGCCCACTCGCGCCTGCGCACGCTCGACCAGGTGCTGCTCAGCCCGCATGCCGCGTGGTTCTCACCCGAGGCCATGGCCGACCTGCCCGTGCACACGGCACGCAACACGATCGACTTCCTCGCAGGTCGCCCCGTCGGGTCGATCGTCAACCCGGACTACGCGCGCTCCCTGGCACGCTGACCGTCCCTCGTCCGGGCGCTCAGCGCCGCCCCCCCCGACCCCTGGAGCAACCCCGTGCAGCACCTGCAGCTCATGCGCCTCGGCCTTCCCGGCCAGGAGCGCCCCGTCGTCCGCACCGCCGACGGCACGACCTACTCGCTCGACCCCGTGACCCGTGACGTCGACGGCGCGTTCCTCGCGGACGACGGCGTCGCCCGGGTCCGCGAGGCCCTCGACGCGGGCGAGCTCCCCGTCGTCGCGGACGCCGACGCGCTGCGCGTCGGCCCCCCGGTCGCCCGCCCCACGGCCGTCGTGTGCGTCGGGATGAACTACGCCGCGCACGCGGCCGAGTCCGGCTCCGAGCCGCCGACCGTCCCGATCATCTTCTGGAAGCACTCCAACACCGTCGTCGGGCCCCACGACGACGTCCTGCTGCCCCCGGGCGCGCAGAAGGTCGACTGGGAGGTCGAGCTCGCGATCGTCATCGGGAAGAAGGCCCGCTACCTCGCGTCCCCCGCGGACTCGGCCGCGCACGTCGCCGGGTACACCGTGTCCAACGACGTGTCCGAGCGTGACTACCAGATGGCCGTCTCGGGCGGCCAATGGTCCAAGGGCAAGAGCTGCGAGACGTTCAACCCCATGGGGCCCGCGCTCGTCCCGGCCGACCAGGTCGACGCCTCGGACCTGCGCCTGCGCTCGTGGGTCAACGGGGAGATCCGTCAGGACTCCTCGACGGCCGACATGATCTTCGACGTCGACTTCCTCGTGTGGCACCTGTCGCAGTACATGGTCCTCGAGCCGGGCGACGTCATCAACACCGGGACCCCGCAGGGCGTCGCCCTCTCGGGCCGCTTCCCCTACCTGGTCGACGGCGACGTCATGGCCGTCGAGATCGAGGGCCTGGGTCGCTGCGAGCAGAAGGTCCGCGACGCGGTCGTGTGATCCCTTCCCGCGCCCGGCGAGATGCTGCTCGTCGTCGCCCCGTCCACCACGACGGCGACGACGAACAGCATCTCGGGGTTCAGCCCGCGAACGGCAGGACCGGCAGGCCCTCGACCCCGGGCACCACGCGGAACACCGACCCCGCGTCGAGCTCGGGCTCGAACGGCTCGCCGATCATGAGCCGCGACGTCGTGATGAACAGCTCGTCAAGGTTCTCACCGCCGAACGTGCACGCCGTGACGTGCGAGGCGGGCAGCTCGACGACCTCGGTCAGCGACCCGTCCGGTGCGTAGCGACGCACCGCGCTGCCGCCCCACAGCGCGACCCACACGCCTCCCTCGGCGTCGACCGTGAGCCCGTCGGGCAGGCCGTCCTCGCGCGGGACCTCGACCAGGACTCGCCGGTTCGCGAGGGGCTCGGGCGCCCCCGCGTCGTAGTCGAACACGTCGACCCGGCACGTGAGCGTGTCCACGTAGTACGCCAGCGTGCCGTCGGGGGAGAAACCCATCCCGTTCGAGCACGTGACGCCCGACAGCACGAGGCGAGCGGCGCCGTCGGGCTCGACGCGGAACAGGGCGCCCGCGCCCGCCCGGTCGTCGAACGGCATGGATCCCGCGTAGAACGCGCCGTCCGGGGTGGTCGCGCCGTCGTTGAGGCGGACCGTCGGGTCGCTCCACAGCTCGGGGAAGGGACGCACGGGAGAGTCGGGTGCTTCGTCGTCCACGAGCGCGAGCCCACGCTCCAGCCCGACGACGTAGCCACCCCGGGAGCGCGGGCGCACCATGGTCGCGTAGTCGCCCACGTGGCGGCGGGCCACCGTGGCGTCGGGCTGCAAGGTCAGGAGGTCGCCGGCCATCATGTCGACGAACCGCAGACCGCCCCAGGTCGGGGACCACACGGGCCCCTCGCCGTGGTGGGCGACAGGACCGGTGATGTTCTCGGCACGCATGAGGCTATTGTCCCGGACCGCCGAGGGTGACGTGCGTGGTCGCCGAGGGTGACGGCCCGGACCGCCGAGGGTGACGTAAGGCCTAACCTGGTCCCATGACGACGCGCAACTGGTGGTGGCTGCCCTCGCAGCCGTGACCAGTCGTGTCCCCCGAGCTGCCCTTGGTGCAGCCCGGGTCGGCCCTCCGTCGCCTCGGCGAGCGAGGGCCGCTCCTGACCCCAGGAGAACCATGACCCTCACCACCACCCCTGCCCGGGGAACCCGTCCGCCCGAGGCGGGCTCCGCCGTCGGGACCCTCGACGCGGCCCGTACCCGCAGCCTCGAGGTCGAGGCCCAGATCGCCGCGAACCCCGCGGAGTTCCGCGTCCTGACGGGCGAGCGCCCGACGGGCGCCCTGCATATCGGGCACTACTTCGGGACCATCGCCAACCGGGTGCGGCTCCAGCAGGCAGGCGTCGAAGTCTTCCTGATCCTCGCCGACTACCAGGTCATCACCGACCGCGACGAGGCCGGCGACCTGCGCGGGACAGTGCGCGAGATCCTGCTCGACTACCTGGCCGCCGGGATCGACCCGGACCGGACCACGGTCTTCACGCACAGTGCCGTCCCCGCGCTCAACCAGCTGCTCCTGCCGTTCCTGAGCCTGGTGAGCGTCGCCGAGCTCGACCGCAACCCGACCGTCAAGGCGGAGACCGCGGCGACCGGCGGGCGGGCGATGAGCGGACTCATGCTCACCTACCCCGTGCACCAGGCCGCCGACATCCTGTTCTGCCATGGCAACCTTGTGCCCGTCGGGCAGGACCAGCTCCCGCACCTCGAGACCACTCGCACCATCGCGCGTCGTTTCAACCAGCGCTACGCCGCCGCCACCCCGTACTTCCCCGAGCCTGACGCCCTGCTCGCGCCCTCGCCGACCATCCTCGGGACCGACGGCACCAAGATGAGCAAGAGCCGCGGGAACACGCTGCCGCTCGGGGCGAGCGAGGACCAGACGGCCCGGTGGGTCAAGCGTGCCCGGACCGACGCCGAACGGACCATCACCTACGAACCAGAGGCCCGACCCGAGGTCGCGAACCTCCTGACGATCGCGTCCTTGTGCAAGGGAAGGGCTCCGGAGCAGATCGCCGACGAGGTCGGCGGCGCGGGAGCCGGGAGACTCAAGACCCTCGTGGCCGAGGCCCTCGTCGAGCACCTGCGACCGATCCGGGCCCGGCGTGCGGCGCTCGCGGCGGGCGACGGACCCGAAGTGCTCGACATCCTCGCGCGCGGCAACGCGCGAGCCGACGAGATCGCGAACCGCACGCTCGACGACGTGCGGCACCTGATGGGCACGGTCTACCACTGAGGAGTCCGGCCGTGCGTAGTCGTCGAGGGTGACGGCCCGGACCGCCGAAGGTGACGGCCCGGACCGCCGAAGGTGACGTAGCCGCCCGCCGAGGGTGACATCAGACGTCACCCTCGGCGGGCGTGTCGGTCACCGTCGGCGTTCTGGTGCGTCACCCTCGGCGTACGGGGGCGTCACTGTCGGGGGCCGGGGTGGTCACCCTCGGCGAGGAGGGGAACCGCCCGGGGGGCTCGTCTCGGCCCTCGTGATCGGGGCCAGGGCTCACTCGGCCCCGAGTCGGGACCGCAGGCGCGCGAGCTGTGCCCACAGCTGGTCCGGGACGCGGTTGCCGAACGTGTCGAAGAACTGGCTCGTGAGCTCGGTCTCCGCGAGCCACGAGGCGGCGTCGACCTCGAAGAGCGCCTCCAGGTCGCCCTCCGGCAGGTCCAGCCCGTCGACGTCCAGCGCTCCGGGTGCGGGCAGCAGACCTACGGGGCTCGTGACGGCCCCCGCATCGGTCCGCAGGCCGCGCGAGCGGTCGACCTGCTGCGTGATCCACTCGACCACGCGAGAGTTCTCCCCGAACCCGGGCCACAGGAACGAGCCCTCGGCGTCCTTGCGGAACCAGTTGACCTGGAAGATCTTGGGCCGCTTCTCAGGGTCGAGGCCCGCGCCGACGCTCAGCCAGTGCGCCCAGTGGTCGGCCATGTTGTAGCCGCAGAACGGGAGCATCGCGAACGGGTCGCGGCGCAGCTCGCCCAGAGCGCCCTCGGCGGCCGCGGTGCGCTCCGACGAGATCGTCGCGCCCATGAACACGCCGTGCTCCCAGCTGTAGGCCTGCGCGACGAGCGGCACGTTGGTCGCACGTCGACCGCCGAAGACGATCGCGTCGATCGGGACGCCCGCAGGGTCCTCCCAGGTGTCGGCGATGGTCGGGCACTGCGCGGCCGCGACGGTGAAGCGCGAGTTGGGGTGCGCGGCGGGGGTCTGGGCCCCTGGGGTCCAGTCGTTGCCGAGCCAGTCGACCAGGTGAGCAGGTGCCTCGGGGGTCAGGCCCTCCCACCAGACGTCGCCGTCGTCGGTCAGGGCGACGTTGGTGAAGATGGTGTCGCGGTCGAACGTCGCGACCGCGACAGGGTTGGTGTCGATCCCCGTGCCGGGTGCGACGCCGAAGAATCCGGCCTCGGGGTTGATCGCGCGCAGCGTCCCGTCGGGTCCGGGGCGCAGCCACGCGATGTCGTCCCCGATGGTCTCGACCTTCCACCCGGGGACGGTCGGCTGGAGCATCGCGAGGTTCGTCTTGCCGCACGCCGAGGGGAAGGCCGCGGCCAGGTGGTAGGCGCGCCCCTCGGGGGACGTGGCCCGGATGAGCAGCATGTGCTCGGCGAGCCAGCCCTCGTCGCGGGCCATGGCCGAGGCGATGCGCAGCGCGAAGCACTTCTTGCCGAGGAGCGCGTTGCCGCCGTAGCCGGACCCGAAGGACCAGATCTCGCGGGTCTCGGGGAAGTGCGCGATGTACTTGGTGTCGTTGCAGGGCCAGGGCACGTCCTGCGTGACGGCTCCCGTGTCGTCGACGAGCGGTGCGCCGACGCTGTGCACGGCGGGCACGAACGGCGCCCCTGCGTCGATCAGCGCGAGCACGTCGCTGCCGACCCGCGTCATGACGCCCATGCTGACGACGACGTAGGGCGAGTCGGTGACCTGGATGCCGACCTGCGAGAGGGGGCCACCGACGGGGCCCATCGAGAAGGGCACGACGTACATCGTGCGACCGCGCATCGACCCGTCGAACACGTCGCGGAGCTCGGCGCGCATGGCGTCGGGCTCGCGCCAGTTGTTGGTGGGGCCGGCGTCGGCCTCGTCGCGCGAGCAGATGAAGGTGCGCGACTCGACGCGGGCCACGTCGCTCGGGTTCGAGCGGGCGAGGTAGCTGCCGGGGCGCAGCTCGGGGTTGAGGGGCAGGAGCGTGCCGGTGTCGACCATGAGGTCGACGAGCCGCTGCTTCTCGGCCGCGGTGCCGTCGCACCACACGACCGCGTCGGGCTCGGTGAGCTCGGCGATCTCCCGGACCCAGGTGCGCGGGTCGCGGGCGGCGCGGGCCCCGGGGCCGAACGTGGTCCCAGCCGCCGTGGTGGTGAGGACGTCGGGCAGCTCCTCCGTGAGGGCTGCGTGGCGGGTGCGGCGGGGAGGGGCGGTCGTGGTCATGAGGGTCTCCGGTCCTGGGCGGTCGTCGGGTCCACCCGGTGGGTGTCGGTGCTGCTGTTTCAACCTTCGACCCGGAACGCCACGGTTTTCCACCTGGAACACTGTCAAGAATCGCCGATCTTGACGTAGGGTCAAGGAATGGCTGTCGACGAAGACCGCAAGATCCCCACGAGCCCCGAGGTCCACGCCCCGGCGAGCACCGACCTCATCACCCTCGGCCGCCGGATCCGGTACTTCCGGACCGGCCGTGGGCTCACGCTCGACGCGCTCGGCACGCAGGTCGGCACCACCGCGAGCCTCCTGTCGCTCGTCGAGAACGGGAAGCGCGAACCGCGCCTCTCGCTGCTCCAGGCGCTCGCGGGTGCGCTCGACGTCGCGGTGGGGGACCTGCTCGCGGACGAGCCGCCGTCGCGCCGGGCCGCGCTCGAGATCGAGCTGGACCGTGCCCAGCGCGGCCCGCTGTTCGCGACCCTCGGCCTGCCCGCGGTCAAGGCGTCGCAGAAGCTCCCGATGCCGGTCCTGGAGAACCTGGTCGGCCTGCACGGCGAGCTGGCCCGTCGCGCGTCGGAGGCCATCGCGACGCCCGAGGAGGCTCGTCGCGCCAACACCGAGCTCCGCCTGGAACGTCAGGAGCGCAACAACTACATCCCCGAGCTCGAGGACCTGGCCGAGGAGATGACGCGCCGTGCGGGCTACACGTCGGGCGCCCTGACGCACCGCACGGTCGCGCGCATGGCCGAGCAGCTCGGCTTCACGCTGCTGCACGTCGACGACCTGCCGCACTCGACGCGCACGGTCACGGACCTGCGCAACGGCCGGATCTACCTCCCGCCCGCCTCGATCCCGGGCAGCCACGGCCTGCGCTCGCTCGGCCTCCAGGCGATCGCGCACCGCGTGCTGGGGCACCAGCGCCCGACGTCGTACGCGAACTTCCTGCGCCAGCGCGTCGAGATCACGTACTTCGCGGCGTGCTGCCTCATGCCGCAGTCGGCGGCCGTCGAGTTCCTGGAGCAGCGCAAGAAGGACAAGGACCTCGCGGTCGAGGACTTCCGCGACGCGTTCGGCGTCTCGCACGAGGCCGCGTCGCAGCGTTTCACGAACCTCGCGACGTCCCGCCTGGGCATTCCGGTCCACTTCATGCGCGTGGGGGACGACGGCGCCCTGTACCGGGGCTACGCGAACGACGGTCTGCCGTTCCCCGCCGACGTCACGGGAGCGATCGAGGGTCAGCTCGTGTGCCGTCGGTGGGCCGCGCGCGAGGCGTTCACGCGCCGCGACCGCGCGACCGAGTCCTACCAGTACACGGACACTCCCGCGGGCACGTTCTGGTGCAGCACCCAGACGGGCACGACGACGACAGGTGAGTTCTCGATCACGGTCGGGGTCCCGTTCGCCTCGGCCAAGTGGTTCCGGGGTCGTGAGACGACGGCGCGCCGTGCCTCGACCTGCCCGGACGAGGCGTGCTGCCGCAGGCCCGCGGCCCAGCTCGCGCGGCACTGGGAGGAGGTCGCCTGGCCGAGCGCGCGCATGCACCAGTACGTGCTGTCCGCACTGCCCTCGGGGGCGTTCCCGGGCGTGGACGCCTCGGAGGTCTACGCGTTCCTCGAGAAGCACGCACCGCGCGAGGGGTGACCGGCTCCCGTCGGGCGCGCGGCGTCGTCGGGCGGTCCGGCGGGCCGGGTGAGCTGGGCGACCTGTCCGAGCACCTCGGCGGTCTCGATCTCGACGCGCAGCCCGATGCGGTCGAGTCCCAGGGACGAGGCGTCGGCGACCGTACCGAGCAGCACGCGCAGGTCGGCCACGGCGGCCGCCGCCGCGTCGACCGTCGTGGCGCGCTCGGCCCGGGCCGTGACGAGGTCGAGGCTCAGGCCGAGGTCCTCGACGACGTCGGGGCCCGCGGACAGGAGCGTGGACGCGGCCCGGGCCAGGGCGCCGACGTGCTGCCCGAGGTCGCGGGCCGGCAGGCGGGCGGAGGCGAGGTCGGTCACGCGGTCGTCGAGCTCGCGTGCGACGAGCGTCGAGGACGCGTCGCGCAGGTCCTCGACGTAGGTCCTGTACCCGGTGCCCTCGGCGAGCGGTCGCTGCGTCCGGTCGAGAGCCCAGGCCGGGTCGCGGCCTGCGGCCTGCAGGAACACGTCGAGGTCGACGGCGTCGAGCGCTTCGTCGTCGTCGCCCGCGAGCCATCGCTCGACCCGGGCGAGGTGATCGGGGTCGTCGACGTCGAGCCCGACGGTCGAGAGCACGTCGAGCCAGGTGCCGGTGGTCGGGTCGTACAGCGGGACGAGGTCCGCGTCGTCGGGGCCGAGGGGTCGGACGTGCCGCCCGTGGTGCGGGTCGTGCAGGAGCACCCACTGCTCGTCGTCGATCGACACGGGGCCGGACTCGGTCATCTCGAGCGCCACCCGTGTGGCCCACTCGTCGTAGGTCTCGCCCCAGGTCTCGCCCGTCATGGGGTCGCGGAGCGTGATCGGTGAACCCAGCCGTGCGGGCAGCCACAGGAGGGGGTGCCACATGGCGGTGGCTCGCAGCCCGGGCCACCGGCGGTGACCGGCGGGCACGGTCCACGGCATCGGCAGCGGGCACGCCGTGAGCGGGGAGAGCAGGAGCTCGCCGTCGTGCAGCCCCGTGAAGGCGCGCCACAGATGCAGCCGCCCCGTCGTGTCGAGCGTCGACGCGGGCAGGAGGAGGTGTTCCCCTGGTCCGACGTCGAGCGCTCGGCGCCTGTGCTCCACGTTCGTCCTCTCCTCGGTGACCGTCTGGGGCTGCCTATGCCGGGTCTGCATGTGCCAGCCTGCGTGGCGGGGAGGCGCGCCATGGGATCGCCTGTGACGGACATCACATCACCAGAGGTGTCCGGAGGTCCGATTTTCGCGAGCGCGCCGCACACACACGTGCCATGCAGACCATCACCGTCACTGCCGGCGTCGACGTCGACGCCGATGTCGCGGCCGCCGCCCGCACGACCGTCCACGACCGCGCGAGCGACGAGCTCGACCGCACGACGACCGACGTCGCTCGACGGGTGCGCGCGGGCGACCTCACCGAGCGCGAGGCCCGCATGATCATCTTCGAGGCGGTCTTCCGCACGGGCATCGTGCGCTCCGAGACCACGCGCTACTGCCACCGCCACGGCATCGCGCGGTTCCTGCACGACGACATGGTCGACGCCGCCGTCGACTTCTACACCCGCAAGATCCTCGACCTGCCCAGCACCGACGGCGCCGAGGGGGACTCCCGGGGGCGCAACGGCACCAAGTTCTTCGACCTCGAGGTCTTCGCGGGCGGTGCGAGCGCGGCGGGATCGATCCGCCAGGCGCTCGGGGACTACACGCTCATGCACCGGACCCTGCTGCGCAGCGTCCGGTCGGCCCGCAAGGTCGGCCAGATCGTCTCGACGGACCTCCTCGAGGGCACGATCGACTCCGAGGGGCGCCTCGCAGGGCTCGTGCACGAGCTCCCCGTGGTGCCCGACCTGGCCATCCAGGTCCTCGACGCGGGACGCGACGAGGAGCTCGACCGCCTCTACGCTGCCCACGAGAGCGCTGCCACCCGTCAGCGCGGGGTCCTGCGCATGCACGTCGACGCCGCGGCGATCCGTGACGCGTTCGCCCTGCCCACCCTCGAACGCCCCCTCGACCCGGACGTGCGGGCACGCATGCTCGCGTGGATCGAGGAGGACGAAGGGCTCGCCCTGCGCTCGGTCCTCGCGCTCACCGCGTCGCCGTCGGACCTGCGTGTCGCGACACTCGCCGGGCTGTGGACGACCTACGAGGACGAGCACCTCGAGACCGTCGCCTCGCACGAGTACGGGCAGAAGATCGCCCACCTCCTCGTGCGCGACGTCCTCGCGGACCGGGCGCGCCCAGGGCGGCCCGCGCTGTCCCGCACCCGGGTCGCGGTCAAGCAGGCCGTCGCCGGCTGCGGGGTCGACGCGGCCTGGGTCACCGAGCTCACGTCGGTGTTCGTCGAGCACGAGCACGAGGCGCGCTCCGCCTGGGACCCGGACCGCGGGACCGGCGAGTCGACGCGCGACACCGCGCGCTACCTGGAGGCCCTCGCAGCGGCCGTCGCGCTGCCGGGCGCTCCGCTCGGGCGCACCCCCCTCGAGGTGCGTAGCACCCTTGCCGACGTCGTCGCCGCGGCACGCCAGACGGCGAGGGTCGCCGAGGCGGGCTGACCGACCTTCGCAGCCAGGCCGGGCCGACGGCCGTCGTCGTTGCATAGGAAGCAGGACCGTCGACGCCTCGACCAGAGGCACCGAGAGGAGCACCCCATGGCTGCCACCCCCGCACGCCCCAGACCCCAGACCATCGCCGAGCGCTGCGCCCCCCTGACCAAGGAGCTCGCGCGCCGGCGGGCAGGGGCCCCTCTCTACCCCGGTGACGTCCACGAGCAGATCGCCTCGCTCGTCGACGAGCTCGTCATCCAGGGCCTGACCCGCGCAGAGGCCGCGGGGCTCGTGAACCGTGCGGCCCAGAAGGCCACCGCGGCATGAACCACCTGCGGCGACCGTGGGAGCCCCCGGACGCCGACCCGCACGACGTGATCGACCGGTGCGACCGGTGCGACGCGTGCGGCGCGACGGCCTGCGTCCGGGTGACCGTCGCAGGCCTCGGACCGCTCTTCTTCTGCGACGCGCACTACGCCCGGCACGAGAGCGCGATCACCGCGGCCGGGCACGCCGTGAGCGACGGACGACGCTCCCTCGACGACGACATCGCGCTCGCTCTCGCCCTCGCACGCGCACTCGACAGCGCCGCCTGACCCGCGCCTCGGGCCGCCCCGGTCCGCCGCCCGGAGGCAGCGCGCAGACGGTCGACGCACCCACGGCGACGCCCTGCGACCGGCGCTCCGCGTCTCACCCCCACCAACGGCACCTGGCGACCGACAGTCCCCGACGACAGCCCGGACGGACGCCTGGGCCGGGGACCACGGTCCCAGACGACAGGTCGCCGAACCGGCGACGACGACGATGCCAGCGATGGCGTGGAGGTGCGGGCGTGGACGAGATGGACGAGATCGTCCACGAGTTCTTGGTCGAGTCCTACGAGAACCTCGATCAGCTGGACCAGGACCTCGTGGCGTTGGAGAGCGACCCTTCGTCGCGCGTGCTGCTGAGCAGCATCTTCCGTACGGTGCACACCATCAAGGGGACGAGCGGCTTCCTCGGCTTCAGCAGCCTGGAGCGAGTCTCGCACGTGGGGGAGTCGCTGCTGTCAGAGCTGCGCGACGGCGAGCGCGTCATGGACCCGCAGGTGGCGGACGTCCTGCTCGCTCTCGTCGACACGCTGCGCGCCATCCTCGCCCAGGTCGAGGCGGGCTCCGGGGACGACGTCGACGTCGAGCCCATGGTCGCGCGGATCGTGGCGGTGCAGGAGGGGACGTCCCCCGTCGAGCAGCAGGCGACCGGTGAGCCCGAGAACGATGCCGTCGCCCCCGAGCAGGTAGAGCCCGAGGCGCCCGTGAGCGCCGTCGAGACCGTGAGCGCCGTCGAGAGCGGCGACATCGTCGAGACCGTGGCCGCCGTCGAGACCGGCGACACCGTCGAGACCGTGGCCGCCCCGCCGGCGCCCGCTGCCCCCACGGCACCCGCACCCGCTCCCGCGTCGAAGCACGAGGAGATCGAGCTGCCCGGGCGCAACGCGGCCGACGGCTCGATACGCGTCGACGTCGACCTCCTCGACTCCCTCGTGCGACAGGTCGGCGAGCTCGTGCTCGTGCGCAACCAGTTCGACCGCATCGCCGGGGCGGGGGAGGACCAGGAGACCAAGCGGTCCGCGCAGCGCCTGAGCCTCATCGCCTCCGAGCTGCAGGAGGGCGTCATGCGCACGCGCATGCAGCCCATCGAGCACGTGTGGTCGAAGATGCCGCGCATCGTGCGGGACCTCGCGAAGATGCTCGGTCGCGAGGTGCGCGTCGAGATGACCGGTGGAGACACCGAGCTCGACCGCTCGCTGCTCGAGGCCGTGAAGGACCCGTTGACGCACCTGGTGCGCAACGCCGTCGACCACGGGATCGAGGCGCCCGACCAGCGTCGTGCCGTGGGCAAGGCCTCCCAGGGGGTCGTGGCGCTGCGCGCCTACCACTCGAACGGCCAGGTCGTCGTCGAGATCACCGACGACGGCGCAGGCATCGACCCCGAGAAGGTGGGCCGTTCCGCGGTCTCGAAGGGGCTGCGCAGCACCACCGAGATCGCGGCGATGTCCTCGTCCGAGGTCCTCGACCTGCTGTTCCTGCCCGGTTTCTCGACCGCGGCAAAGGTCACCAACGTCTCGGGCCGCGGCGTCGGGATGGACGTCGTCCGCACCAACATCGAGGCGATCGGCGGTTCGGTCGACGTCGAGTCGAGCGTCGGCAAGGGCACGACGTGGCGGATGCGCATCCCGCTCACGCTCGCGATCATGCCTGCCCTCACGGTCACGTGCTGCGGCTCGGTCTACGCGATCCCGCAGGTCAGCCTCCTGGAGCTCGTCGCGCTCGGCGGGCAGGACACGCGGATCGAGCACGTCGGCACCGCGCCGGTCTTCCGGCTGCGAGGCACGCTGCTCCCGCTCGTCTCGCTCGCCGAGGTCCTCGACCTCGACCCCGAGCCCGCAGGCCGCGTCATCGCGGTCGTCGAGGCCGACGACCAGCGGTTCGGTGTGATCGTCGACCGGGTCCTCAACATGGAGGAGATCGTCGTCAAGGGGCTTGCCAGCCGGCTCAAGCAGATCGGCATGTACTCGGGCGCCACGGTGCTCGGCGACGGTGGCGTGGCGCTCATCCTCGACCTTCCCGCGATCGCGCGGCGCGTGCTCAGCACCGAGATCGCGGAGCTCGCGAAGGTGCGTCGGCAGTCCGCGGCGCAGGCCGCCAAGGCCACGCAGCAGGTGCTGGTCGTCGCTGCCGGTGACCGCCGCGTCGCGATCCCGCTGTCTGCCGTCACCCGGCTCGAACGGATCCGCACGGACCGGATCGAGCAGGTCGGGACGCGCGAGGTGCTCCAGTACCGCGGTGCGCTCGTGCCGCTGGTCAGGCTCGACCGGGTGCTGGGTGCTGTCGCCGCCCAGGCCGGTGACGAGCTCGACGTCGTCGTCTACACCCGGGCCGGGCGCAGCATCGCGATGGCCGTGTCCGAGATCCTCGACATCGTCGAGGACGACGCACGGTTGCACAGCGACATCGACGACCACGGGCTCGTGGGCTCGACGGTCCTCGACCAGCGCGTCACGGAGCTGCTCGACGTCCACAGCGCCGTGCGCGCGGCGGACGCGGGCTTCTTCGACGACGACGGTGACCATCCTGACGGCCACTCCGACCGGGCGGCCTTCGACGACGACCTCCTGGCAGGTGTGCGATGAGCACGAGACTCGTGACCTTCACGCTGGGCGACCGGCTCTGCGGCATCCCCGTCGACAGGGTCCAGGAGGTCCTGCCGAGCCGGCCGCGCACGCGCGTGCCGCTCGCCCCCGACGACGTCGCGGGCCTCGTCAACCTCCGTGGCCAGGTCGTGCTCACAGTCGACCTCCGACGACGGCTCGGCATGCCCGCGCACGACGGCGAGCAGATGATGGCCGTCGTCTTCGTGGGAGACGAGACCGTGAGCCTGCTCGTCGACCGCATCGGTGACGTGCTCGTGGTCGACGAGGACCAGTTCGAGCTGCCGCCCCAGACGCTGTCCGAGGCGCTGCGCGCAGTGATCCTCGGCACCTACAAGCTCTCCGACCAGCTCCTGCTCGCGCTCGACGTCGACGCCGTGGCGTCGTAGCCACGTCGTGACCGATGCCGTCCGCAGGCACGCAGGTCGCCCCAGCAGTCCCCTTCCGACCCCCCTCTCCGTTCATCACACCGCCCAGGAGTACCCATGTCCACAACCCTGACGTCCGCGACCTCGCGGCCGCGCCGCTCCCGCTTCGGCGACCTCTCCGTCCGTACCCGGATCATCGTCGCGCTCGGTGTCCTGGTCCTCGTGCTCGTGGGGACCATCGCAGTGGCCCTGCAGGGCCTGCGCTCGACGCTCGCCGACACGGCGATGGTGGCCGACGTCGGGAACACCGCGCTGCGCCTCAACGCCCAGATCGACCACGGTGCCCAGGAGGCCTGGCGGCTGACCTACCAGTACGACCTCGTCGAGGGTTCTGCCCGGGACGCGGTCGTGGCGCAGATGGAGGCGACGGACGCCGACCTGGCGGCTGACATCGCCGCGTACGACGAGATGCTCGGCACCATGACCGAGCCCAACTGGGAGACGTTCAAGTCGGCGTGGGCGGACTGGGTCGCCTACCGGGACTCGACGCTCATGCCCGCGGTCGAGGACAAGGCCGTGACCTCCGAGATCCAGTCGCAGAACGACGCTCTCATCGCCGCCCACGTCGCCGCGCTGTCGAGCGCGGGAGACGCCGCGAGCGCGTACGCCGGGTCGATCTCCGACGAGGCAGCCGCACACGCCGAGCAGACCGTCCTCACGATGGTCCTGCTCGGTATCGCCGGCCTGGTGGTCGCGCTCGTGGTCGCACTCGTCGTCGCGAACGGGATCCGCCGGTCGGCCGACCAGGTGCGGCGCTCGCTGGTCGCGCTCGCCGAGGGTGACCTGACGGTCCGGGCGGACGTGGACAGCCGGGACGAGATCGGTCAGATGGCCGTCGCCCTCGCGACCGCGCAGGCCAACCTCCGAGGCATCGTCGGAGCCGTGGCAGGTACCGCCCAGGCGGTGGCCGGTGCGGCCGACCGTCTGTCCTACGCGGGCGCCCAGTTCTCGGCGTCGTCGGAGGAGACGGCGGCGCAGTCGGGGGTGGTGGCTGCGGCTGCTGAGCAGGTTTCTCAGAATGTGCGGACGGTGGCTGCTGGG
>NZ_JOFV01000018.1 GCF_000718325.1 Oerskovia turbata | reverse complement strand
CAAACGATGCGCGCCACACGCCCACGCAGGACAATTGGCATTAACTATCAAGCACACTGTTGAGTTCTCAAGCAACCGACACGCACCGACTCCAACCCGTTTCCAGGCCTTCACTCGGGGCAACTTCTCTAACCTACCAGACCGGCCTCTTCGTTTCAAACCCGGCAAACCGGGTCACACGTGGAGGTCGATCCCCGACGTCAGGCCCTGGAGGCGCGAGGCATCCAGTTCAAGATGTCGGATTTCAGTCCGGGGCAACGGCCACTTCGCGGCGGCTCCGAGGAGCTTCGCAGTGGTGTCCGTCTCTCCCTGCCGGGCTGACTTCGAGAACATTACGGGGAGGTGAACGGTCCGGTCAACCCGGTCCCGCGTGACCCCCGTCACCGAGCCCGGTCACCTCCCCGTCACCCCCGCGCCGTCGGTCCCGCGTCACCGCCAGCACCACCGCCAGCACCACCGCCCGCGTCACCGACGGCCCCCCGGTACCGCTCGCCCATCTCGCGGACCGCGGCCCGCAGCTCGGCCGGCCCGACGACCTCGAACGGGACGTCGAACATGCCGACCCACGCGGCCAACCCACGCCACGACCACGACCCGGCGACGAGCCGCGACCGGTCCGGCCCCAGGGCCTCGACGAGTCCCTGGTCCCCCACCCACGGCGCGAGGTCGTCCGCCCGGGCGTGCAGGACGAACTCGCCCTCGGCGGGCCACCGCGGACGGGAGAGCTGGTGCGCGACGTACGCGGCGACGTCGGGCACGGTGCCCTGCCCGCGGGTGCGCCGCGCCCTCCCCGCAGCCCCCTCTCGCCCGGCAGCAGCGCCCCCGGCCGGTTGGGCACCCGGTGCCACGTCCCCACGCGACCGGGCTACGGCCCCCCGGGCAGCCGGGACCTCGGGCAGGTCGCGCGGCGCGAACCGCGGCCCCGTGGGCATCCGCGGTGTCATCCGGTCGACGCGGAACGTGCGCCAGTCCTGACGCTCGAGGTCCCACGCGACGAGGTACCAGCGCCCGCCCCACGTCACGAGGTGGTGCGGCTCGGCGCGGCGCGGCGGCCGGAACGCCGCGTCGCCCGAGCCGAGCAGCGCTGAGGACCCGCCGTCGTAGTCGAAGCGCAGCACCTCGCGCGCCCGCACGGCGCTGCCCACGGCGACCAGCACGGCCGGGTCGACGTCGGGCCGCGCGGCCTGCGCGGACGACCGCACCACGGTCACCTCGAGCGCGTCGATCCGCCCGCGCAGCCGCGCGGGCATGACCTGACGGATCGTCGCGAGCGCCCGCTGCGCCGGTTCCTCCAGTCCGCCCACCGGCGAGGTCTGGAGGGCGACCGCGACCGCGACGGCCTGCTCGTCGTCGAACAGCAGGGGCGGGAGGTCGGCACCGGCGTCGAGGCGGTACCCGCCGTCGGGCCCCTTGGTCGCGCGCACGGGGTAGCCGAGCTCGCGCAGGCGGTCGACGTCGCGACGCACCGTGCGCGGGCTGACGCGCAGGCGCTCCGCGAGCGCCTCCCCCGGCCAGTCGCGGCGGGCCTGGAGCAGGGAGAGCAGGGCGAGGAGCCGGGCCGAGGTCTCGAGCATGCCCCCAGCGTCGCACGAGGTAGCGGACAGAACCTGACCTCTACCTCCGCCAGGGTGGAACCACACCCACTCCTGGAGGACACCGTGATCCACACCCGCTCCCTCACGAAGGACTTCGTCGTGAGCCGCCACGAGACCGTGCACGCCGTGCGCGGCATCTCGCTCGACATCGCGCCGGGCGAGCTCGTCGCCGTCCTGGGCCCCAACGGGGCCGGCAAGACCACGACCCTGCGCATGCTCACGACGCTCATCGCGCCCACCTCGGGCAGCGCGACCGTCGCGGGGTACGACGTCGTCGCGCACCCCGCGCAGGTCCGGCACCACATCGGGTACGTCGGGCAGGGCAACGCCGCGGGCCACAACCAGCGGGCCGTCGACGAGCTCGTGACGCAGGGCGTCGTGTACGGCCTCGACCGCCGGGCCGCGCGCCGTCGGGCCGACGAGCTGTTCGAGGCGCTCGACCTGACCGCGCTGCGCACGCGCAAGGTCGCGGACCTCTCGGGCGGGCAGCGTCGCCGCCTCGACGTCGCGATGGGCCTCGTCCACTCGCCGTCGCTGCTGTTCCTCGACGAGCCCTCGACCGGCCTCGACCCGCACAACCGCGCCAACCTGTGGGAGCACGTCCTGCGCATGCGGGCCGACGCGCTCGCCACCACGTGCGACCCCATGACGATCGTCCTGACCACGCACTACCTCGACGAGGCCGACACCATGGCCGAGCGCGTCGTCGTCGTCGACCACGGCGAGGTCATCGCGGACGACACCGCGGAGGCGCTCAAGACGAACCTCGCCGGGGACCGCGTGGTCCTCGACGCGACGACGCCCGACGACGGCGCCCGCCTCGCGCGGCTCGTCTCCCGCGCCGACGGGGTCCGGGAGGTCGAGACGGCCGGCACCCAGGTCACGGCCCGCGCCGCGGACGGACCCGCGCTCCTCCCGACGCTCCTGCGCGCGGCCGACCACGGGGGCGTCCCCGTCGCTGCGGCCCAGGTCCACCGCCCCACGCTCGACGACGTGTTCCTCGCGCTGACCGGGCGCAGCCTGCGCGAGACCGCGACGCCGGACGACCCCACCACCTCGACCTCCGCACCGACCACCGAGAGCACGACGCTCTCCGGGAAGGACGCAGCATGAGCACCGTCGACACCACGACCACGGGCCACGGCCCTGCTCCCGCCCGCACGCAGCGCGGCTCCAGGCCGACGGCAGGACGCCCCGGCACCCGCCCCCGCGGGCGGCTCGCGCACCTCTCGCGCGACACCTCGATCGTCCTGGTCCGCGAGCTGCGCCCGCTGCTCCACGACCCGTTCTCGGTCGTGTTCGGCCTGGTCCAGCCGCTCGTGTTCCTCGCGCTGTTCGGGCCCCTGCTCGTCGGCACGCTCAGCGGGCAGGACGGCGGCGCGGCCGGGACGCTCGGAGGCAGCGTCTGGCAGTGGTTCGTGCCGTCGATCCTCGTCATGACGACGCTGTTCGGCACCTCGACCACGGGCGCGAACCTTCAGCAGGAGCTCAACACCGGGGCCCACGAACGCATGCTCGTCTCGCCCCTGTCCCGGCCGTCGCTGCTCGTGGGGCGCGCGCTCAAGGAGATGGTGCCGATCGCGGCGCAGTCCGTCGTGGTCGTGCTCGTGATGCTGCCGTTCGGGTTCGACCTCTACCCCGTCGGTGCGGTGCTCGGGCTGCTCATGCTCGCCCTCTTCGGCGTCGGCGTCGGGTCGCTCAGCTACGCCCTGGCCCTCGCGGTCCGCAAGCAGGAATGGATGTTCTGGCTGGTCCAGCAGACGCTGCTCTTCCCGCTCATGATCCTGTCCGGCATGCTCCTGCCCCTCGAGACCGGCCCCGCATGGATGCAGACCGCAGCCCGCCTCAACCCCCTGACCTACCTGGTCGACGCCGAGCGATCCCTCTTCGCGGGCGACCTGACCTCGTCGGCCGCCGCCTGGGGCTGGGTCGCCGCGCTGGTGACCGCCGCCGTCGGGCTGGCCGTGGGGATCCGGACCATGGTGCGCAGCACGGACTGACGCCACGCGCACGACGCGGGGGCGGCACGCCACCCCCGCGTCGTGCGCGCCGGCGACGGTGCGGTCAGGCGTACTGCTCGCGGAACGCGTCCGTGAGCGTCGGCCCGCCGTCGCCCAGGCGCCACACGCTCCACCCGTCGGCCGTCGCCGTGCCCGACGCCGCGATCGCCGCCGCGTCCGGGTGACGGAAGCGCGCGCCGTCGGTCAGCTCGATGAAACCGTCCGGGTACAGGACCGCCTCGAAACGCTGACCGCGACGCGGACGCGACCACACGAGCGACACAGGCGTACCGAACGAGCGGGCGAGCGCGTGCAGGTCCGGGTCGTCGTCGGGATCGTCGTCCAGCACGGAAGCGGGCGGGGCAGGCGGCGCCGGCACGAGGTCCTGCCCCAAGGGGTCGATCGTGCTCAAGGCGTCGACCACCGGGACGTTCACGGGCGGCTGGTACGACAACGGGTCGTACGCGGGCACCTCGGCCTCGTACGACTCACGCGTCAGCACCGACTCGCGCGTTCGGATGGACTCACGGGTCCGGATCGACTCACGCGTCAGGATCGAGGCACGGCTCGGCATGCGCGACGACAGGGCATCCTCCGCCGCCTGCGTCGACGAGGACCGACCGAACTCCGCCGCCCCGTCCGCGGGCGGCGACGCGAGCAGGGGCACGGGCGGCACCGGCGGCCCCTGCGGGACAGGCGGCACCGAGAGCTCGGCGGACAGGCCCCGGTCCGCGCCGAGCAGCGGCTCGTGGACCGGTTCGAGCGGCCCCGTCACGTCCGCCGAACCCGCAGCGCTGCCGTAGACCGTCGCGGCGGCCTCGAGCTCCGAGCCCCGACGACGGTCGGCCCGCGAACGCTGCGTCACGATCGGCAGCTTGCCCGTGAGCGCGCGCCCCACCGCGACGCCCTCGGCGAAGTCCGCGGTGCGCTGCGCCGACCGCGTGGGCTCGACCGCCGCCCGGGGCGGAGCAGCCGGGACCGCCGGACGCGCCGACCGCTCCGGCACCAGGGGCGAGACGTCGACGAACCGGCGACCGTCCGCCCCGTGCATCACACCGAGCTTGAGGACCGACACCGACGAACCGGGCTGGCGCAGGAAGTCGAGCGCGTCGACGATGCCGTCCTCCGCGCTCGAGCAGATGACGATCAGGCGGGCCCCCGTGGCCCGCGACGTCGCCTGCGAACGCGTGAGCGGCACGTTGTCGTAGAAGGTCGTGACGTCCTGCTGGAACCGTGCCGCGCCCCCGGCGTAGCGGCTCGCGAGCTCGGCCCGCGTGAGCTGCCCCGCACGGCCGGCGTGGTTCATGGCCCGCGTCAAGGTCTCCTCGGTCAGCTCCGAGACGACCTCGATCACGACGGGCAACCCCGCGGCGTCGAGCGCCAGCAGGTGCGGCTCGTCCGTCGACGCCCCCTGCCGGACGGGGAAGATCTGCTCGCCGAGCAGGCCGTCCAGGTGGCCGTCGACCACGCGCTGCGCGACCGTGCCGAAGCCCCCACCCGCCGGCTGCGACGGGCGGACGAGAACTGGACGCTCGGCGTCCACCTCGAAGAGGGGCATGGGGTCTCCTGCGGCTCGGGTAGCGACCTCGAACGCCACCCGGGACGGCGGCGTTGCCGCATAGCCTACGACGCCCGTGCGAGCGACTCGAACGAGTCCGTTTCACCCGCTGGGACGAGGCCGCCCCGGCCGGTCTCAGTCCTGGGCCAGGCGCTCCTCGACACGCTCGACCTTGCCGGTCAGCTCCCCCGTCCGACCTGGGCGGATGTCCGCCTTGAGCACGAGAGAGACGCGGTGCCCACCGGCCCCCACCGCCTCGGTCGCGCGCTTGACGACGTCCATGACCTCGTCCCACTCCCCCTCGATCTCGGTGAACATCGACGTGGTCCGGTTCGGCAGCCCCGAGGCGCGGACGATGCGGACGGCCTCGGCGACGGCGTCCGTGACGGACTCGCCGGCACCGAGCGGGGCGACGGAGAATGCGAAGATGGCCATGAGGCCATCATGCCGCCCCCCGTGCCGCCACGTCGGGCTGGCCGTAGCGTGGGCGCATGGTCACCAGGCGCAGCACCCAGACCGTCGGCGACGACGCGGTCGTGGCCGCGACAGGCCAGCCCCGGGCCGCGTGGTTCGAGCTCCTCGACGCCCACGGCGCGACAGGGTGGGACCACACCCGCATCGCGTCGTGGCTCGTCGAGAACCAGGGCGTCGACGGGTGGTGGGCCCAGTCCCTCACCGTGGCGTACGAGCAGGAGCGCGGCCTGCGCCTGCCGGGCCAGCGCGCCGACGGCACGTTCGACGTCTCCGTCACCAAGACCGTCGCGGCGACGCCCGCCGCGGTCTACGCCGTCGTGTCCGACGACGAGGCTCGCTCCGCATGGCTGGGTCCGGCGCTCGCGGAGGTCGGGGTCACGGGCGACCTGGACGTCGTCGGGCAGACGATCGACCGGTCCGTGCGGCTGCGCTGGCCCACCGACGCCGTGGGCGGGGCCGCGGGGCGGGCACGCCGCGTGCTCCTGGCGTTCGACGCCGCGCCGTCGGGCGTGGCCGACGGTCACCGGACCCGGGTCGCGGTGAGCTACTCCGGGGTGCCGACGGCCGAGGAGGTCGCACCGCTCAAGACCTTCTGGAAGGGGCGGCTCGACGCCCTGGCGACGCTGCTCTGACGGTCTCGTTCGCATCCCCCGCCAAGCCGGGCGTCCCCCGCGGCACGTAGCGTGGGCCTCATGCGTATCGGAGCACACGTCGACCAGGCCGACGCCGTCAACCAGGCACGAGCGATCGGTGCCGACCAGGCCCAGGTCTTCCTGGGCGACCCCCAGGGCTGGAAGGGCGCCGAGTTCACGTACCCCGGCGGGGCCGAGGCCCTGCGCGCGGACGCGGCGGCCGCCGACCTCGACCTGTACGTGCACGCGCCGTACGTCATCAACGTCGCGAGCACCAACAACCGCATCCGGATCCCGAGCCGCAAGGCGCTCCAGAAGATCGTCGACGGCGCGGCCGAGATCGGTGCCAAGGGTGTGATCGTGCACGGCGGCCACGTGACCGCGACCGACGACGTCGCGGTCGGCTACGACAACTGGCGCAAGGCGATCGACGCGCTCGACGCCAAGGTCCCCGTGCTGATCGAGAACACCGCGGGCGGCGCGAAGTCGATGGCCCGCACGATCGAGAGCATCGGGCGGCTGTGGGACGCGATCGGGGCCGCGGAGGGCGGCGACCGGGTCGGCTTCACGCTCGACACGTGCCACGCCTGGGCGGGCGGGATCGACCTGAGCACCGCCGCTGACCAGGTCCGCGCCGTGACGGGCCGCATCGACCTGGTGCACGCGAACGACAGCCGGGACACGTTCGGCTCGGGCGCGGACCGGCACGCGCACTTCGGCGACGGGCTCGTCCCGCCCGACGAGCTGGTCGCGGTCATCGCCTCGGCCGGGGCGCCCGTGATCTGCGAGACGCACGGCGACATGGGCCCGGACATCGCCTGGTTGCGCGCACGCCTGGGCTGAGCGGCCCGACGGCGCCGCTCGCCCGGGGTGGGCGGGTGCGGGTCGGTCGGCGCGATCGTCGGGGGGCACGGTGGCCGGACCGGACCGGACCGGACCGGACTGGACCGGACTGGACCGGACTGGACCGGATCCTCGCCGAACATGCGGTTGGCGTGGATCGAACATGCGGTTGGCGTCGCATTCGGAGGAGAAAGGGACGCCAACCGCATGTTCGGCACCGGGCGGATCAGCCCGTGTTCTGCAGGCCCGCCGCGACGCCGTTGACCGTGAGCAGCAGCAGGTGCTGCAGGCCGTCCTTGTACTCGCCCTCGGCGCCAGAGCGCAGACCGCGCAGCGCACGGAGCTGGAGCAGCGACAGCGCGTCGACGTACGGGCTGCGGAGCTGGACCGCACGCCCCAGGACCCGGCGACCGGCGAGCGGCCACTCGTTCCCGGAGATCTTCAGGACCCATTCGCGCGTCAGGCGCAGCTCGTCGAGGATCTTGGCCGCGAGGTCGTCACGGTCGCCGAGCGCGAGGTAGCGCTCCGCGATCCGCTCGTCGGCCTTGGCGAGCGACATCTCGACGTTGTCGATGAGCGTCGCGAACAGCGGCCAGTCACGGTGAGCCTCGCGCAACCGCTCGAGGTCGCCGAACTCCTTGAGCGAGGTGCCCAGGCCGTACCAGCCGGCGAGGTTGATGCGGGCCTGCGACCACGAGAACACCCACGGGATGGCACGCAGGTCCTCGAGCGACTCGACCGACAGGCCGCGGCGGGCCGGGCGTGACCCGATCGGGAGCAGCCCGACCTCCTCGAGAGGCGTGACCTCGGAGAACCACTGCGGGAAGCCCTCGCTGCGGACCAGCGCGTGGAAGTGCTCGCGCGACGTCGAGTCCAGGGCCGCGGCCACGTCGGCGAAGCGAGCGGTCGCCTCGGCGTTGCGACGCTCGACCGACGGCGCGGAGGCCAGCAGCGTCGCCGCGGCCACCTGCTCGATGTGGCGGGCCGCGATCGTCGCGTCACCGTAGCGGGCCGTGATGACCTCGCCCTGCTCGGTCAGCTTGAACCGGCCGTCGACCGAGCCCGGGGGCTGGGCGAGGACCGCGCGGTTCGCAGGGCCACCGCCGCGACCCAGGGCGCCGCCGCGGCCGTGGAACAGCGTCAGGTTGATGTCGTGCCGCTGCGCCCACTGCGCGATCCGGCTCTGCGCCGAGTGCAGCGCGAGGGTCGCGGAGACCGGTCCGACGTCCTTGGACGAGTCCGAGTAGCCGAGCATGACCTCGACCTTGCGGCCGTTCTCCGCGAGGCGGCGCTGGACCTGCGGCAGCTCGAGCGCGGCCTCGAGGATCTCGACGCTCGCCTCCAGGTCCGCGAACGTCTCGAACAGGGGGATCGCGTCGATCACGGGTGCGTCCTCTGCGCCCTCGAACGCGAGCTCGGCGAGCTGGTAGACCGCGGCCAGGTGCTCGGGCTTCTGCGTGAACGACACGATGTAGCGGCGGGCGGCGCGCACGCCGTACCGCTGCTGGATCGAGCCGATCGCGCGGTACGTGTCGAGGACCTCGCGCGTGCGGTCGGACAGCACACCGTGCACGCCGTGCTCCGCGATCTCCGCGAGGGCGGCCTCGTGGACCTGCGAGTGCTGGCGCACCTCGAGCTCTGCCAGGTGGAACCCGAAGGTCTGCACCTGCCACACGAGCTGCTGCAGGTCGCCGTACGCGGCGCGGGGCGCGCCCGCCGCGATGAGCGAGTCCTGGACGACCTTGAGGTCGGCCTCGAGCTGCTCGGGCGCCGTGTACGCGAGGTCCGCGTCGCGCAGCCTGGTCGCGGCGATGCGACGGGCCACGACGAGCATGACCGCGCGGTGCGGCTCGGCCGGGGACTCCGCTGCGGCCTCGGCCGTGATGGCCTCGGAGAGCTGGCGCTGCTTCTGCCACAGCGAGCGCAGCCCGTCGGACGCGGGCGTGCCCTGCTCGTCGAGCGTCAGCGTGCGACCGATGCGCTGCGCCGCCCGCTCGAGGGCCTGGAGCGCGTGGTCGGCCGCGATGGCCGCGGCCTGGCGCGTGGTCTCCGCGGTGACGTTCGGGTTGCCGTCGCGGTCGCCGCCGATCCAGGTGCCGAGGCGCACGAACGGTGCCGCCTGCGGGCGGTCGTGGCCTGCCTTGTCCGCGAGCAGCCAGTCGTCGAGGCGACGGTAGACCGTCGGGAACACCGTGAAGAGGGTCGCGTCGAACACGCTCATCGCGGTACGGACCTCGTCGAGCGGCGAGGGCTTCGCGGCGCGGATCGGGGACGTGCGCCACATCCCGTCGATCTCGGCGAGGAGCTTGCGCTCGTTCTCCGCGAGCGACGCGCCGCCGGCCGGCAGGGCGTCACGCTCGGTGAGCAGCGCGGACAGGCGACGGATCGAGGCCGAGATCGCCCGACGGCGGGCCTCGGTCGGGTGCGCGGTGAGGACCGGGCGGAACTCGAGCCGCTGGAGGCGGGCGAGCGCCTCCTCGTGCCCCACCTCGTCCGCGAGCTGCGTGAACGCCTCGGGCAACGTGTCGTCGACGACCGACGGCGCGAGCTCGGCCTCACGGTCGTGCAGGACGCGCACACGGTGGTGCTCCTCGGCGAGGTTCGCCAGGTGGAAGTACACGGTGAACGCACGTGCCACCTGCTCGGCGCGCTCGTGGCTGAAGCCCTCGACGAGACGCTCCGCCTCCTCGAGCGCGGCGTCCGCGTGCTCGCCGTACGCGCGGATCGAGAGCTCGCGCAGGTGCTCGACGTCGTCGAGCAGCGCGGGATCCCCCGACTCCGTCAGGACCGTGCCGAGCAGGCGGCCGAGGAGCCGGACGTCGTCGCGCAGCGGCGCCGGGACCTCGTGCCGGGCGCCCGTGCGGCCGTTGCCGTCGGTGGATGCGGGGGGAAGGTTGTCTGTCACGGGTCCGTAGCCTAGGCGCTCGGCGGCTCGGCTTGTCGAGTGCGTCTGCCTGGTGGTCGGTCAGTCGGACCGGACGGCGAGCGCCGGGCTGATCCTCGCGGCACGCGATGCCGGGTACATCGACGCGGCGAGCCCGACGCCGGCTCCGACGACCGGCCCGAGGACGACCAGCCACGGGCTCAGCAGCACCGACCACCCGTTGGCCAGGCAGATCAGCACCACGCTGCCGGCGGCGAAAGCGCTCCCGACGAGACCGCCGAGGAGGCCGATCAGGCTGCCTTCGGCGAGGAACACCTGGGCGACGCGTCCACGGGAGAAGCCCAACGCTCGACGGAGCCCGATCTCGGCGGTCCTCGCGGTGACCGCGACCACCATCGAGTTCGCGATGAGGAGGATCGTCAGCGCGGTCAGCACGGTCCCCATCCAGGCCGCGAGGCGGTCGAGCTGGGTCGCGACCCCCGTCCGCAGGGTGTCGACCGATGCGACGCGGGAGATGTCCAGCCGCTCCGGGGCGTCCGGGCGGAGGGTCACGGCGAGCACGTCGGCGACCGGGGCACCGGCCCCTGGCAGCGTACGGACCAGGACCGCCGCCTCGCGGTCGTTGCCGACGAGCTCGAGCCCACGCCGGTACGGGAGGAGGACAGCATCTTCGAGGCCGCCCGTTCCCCCGGACACCAGGCCGACGACGTCCTGCGGTTCGCCGTTGAGCCAGACCTGGACCCCGGTGAGGTTCCCCGTGAGCGGGACGTCGAGGGCCCGGGCGGCACCCCGGCCGAGCAGCACGACGTCCTCGTCGGTGTCGAGCAGCCACTGCATGTCCGTCGACACCTGCGCACGCGCCGCATCGAGATACCCCGCGCTGACGCCCACCACCGGGGTGACGGCGGCTCTCGCACCGGCCGTGGCCGGGTCTGGGCGGACCGCGGTACGCGTCACCTCGGCCGTCGCCGACCCTGACACGTCGAGGCGCCGCCCTGCCGCATCGACGAGGTCGTGGCGGGCGACCCTCTCGTCCGTGTCCTCGGGCAGGATCGTCACGATCCGGCCAGGTCCGGTGTCGTCGGCCACCACGGCGGCCGCTGCTGTCGTCGGGGGAACCACCTGTGCCGTGACGACGTCGAGGGTCGACGCCGCGATGTCCGCCTCGATCTGCTGGCCGGCCGACATGGAGATGCCCACCGAGGCCAGGAGCGAGCCGCTGCTGAGCCCGACCGCTACGACCATCAGCAGTGCCCGTGCCGTTCGCGAGCCGAGCTCGACGACGACGTCGTCGACCAGGTCGAACAACCGGTCACGCCCGAGCGCGGGGTGTCTCCTGCTCACGAAGAACCTGCGGGCGCTGCGCGCCGGAACGTCTCGCCCGCTCGGCAGGCGCCAGGGGTGATGCGTCCGTCGACCAGGTGCAGTACGCGGTCCGCCCACGCCGCGGTCCGAGGGTCGTGCGTGATCACGACGACGGCAACACCGGTTCGCGCCTGCTCGTCGAAGAGCCCCAGGACGATCTCGGCGTTGTCGTCGTCGAGGTTCCCGGTCGGCTCGTCGGCGAGCAGTATCCGGGGCGTGGTCACGACCGCCCGGGCCACGGCCAGCCGCTGCTTCTCACCACCCGAGAGCAGCCGGCCGGGCGCGTCGATCCGGTGCGCCAGCCCGACGCTCGTCAGCACCTCCTCGACGAGCACTGCCCGGTCGGGCCGTCGCACCCCGCTGGCCGCTAGCTTCAACCAGACGTTCTGCCGTGCGCTGCGGTTGCCCAGGACGTGGCTCTCCTGGAAGACGAAGCCGAGCATCTGCGCACGCAGCGCGTCGCGAGCGGAACCGTCGTACCCGGCGGTGTCCTTGCCGAGGAGCCGATACGTGCCGCCGGTGGGTTCGTCGAGGAGTCCCAGGACGTTGAGCAGCGTCGACTTTCCCGACCCGGACCGCCCGAGGATCGCGACCCTCGATCCGGCCTCGACCTCGAGATCGACGCCGCGAAGGGCTTCGACCGGTGGGTCGGTCGGGTAGGTGCGCGTCACGCGGGCGAGCTCGAGGAGCGTCACGAGCGCTGCCCGGCCAGATGATCCGGCTCGCCCGAGACGATCACCCGATCCCCCTCGGCAAGCCCATCAGCTGCGACGACGGCAAGTCCGTCGCCGGTCCCGACGATCTCCACCGCGATCACGGCTCCGTCCTGCGAGGTCACGTACGTCCCGTCCGGTCCTTCCCTGATCGCGAGGATCGGGACGGCCAGTCCCTCGGCGACCGGTGCTGGATCCGACCCGCTGACCACCGTCACGGTCGTCGCGTCGGTGAATGCGAGATCTGCGTCTGCGAACGTCACCGTGACGTCGTACCCCGGAAGGGCCGTGGTGCCGTCGGGCGGACGGAAGTCGCTCACGGCGGTGACGACCGCCTCGGCCGACACCTGCGCATCCGTCACCGACGTCACCATGACCGACGTGCCCGTCGTGAAGGCGGACACCTGCGAGGCGCCGACCCGGGTCAGGACGGTCGGGACTCCTGTCCTGAGTCGGGCCACGACGACGCCCTCGTCTCCCAGGTCGGCCCCGACGGGAGCGGTGGCGACGATCGTCGTCTCGGCCTGCGGGAGCGCGACGACATCCGTCGCGGGCAAGGGGGTCATGGCCGCAGCCTTCGCGTCCGCGAGGGCCTGTGCTGATCTCTTGCGAGCGTCGGGTGCCGCTGGTTCCGGCGAGCCGCTGGTGCCCTCGGCGTTCTCGGTCTCGGGGCGCCCGACGCCCTCGGTGGTTCCTCCGCCCGAGACGGCCTCACGCGCGGCCTCGACGGCCTCGAGCAGCTCGGGGGCCGCCACCGGGGACGGGAAGCCCGCCCCGGCGTACAGCGCCTCGACCGCTGCGGCGGTCGCGGCGCCGTACGTGCCGTCGCTCGCCCCGGTGTACATACCGAGTTCGCGCAGGGCGTCCTGGACGGCCCGGACGTCCGACCCGGTGCTCCCTGGCAGGATGTCCCGGTACAGCTCGAACGGCAGGGTCAGCGCGATGACGGGGCGCCCCGAGACCTCCGCCAACGCCTCGCCGGAGCGCAGGACGTCACCAGCCTGCTTGAGCTGCCTGGTGACGATGCGCTTGTCCTGCTCCGGCAGGGTGACGTCGACGGTCGCCCCCGCGGAGAACGTCCCTTGGGCCGGGGCGGCCTCGGGAAGGAGAATCCGTCGCTCGACCTCGGCCGTGACGACCGGGCGCCGCTGCGAGTTGTCCACCGCCTCCTCCCAGGGAGAGCGGACCAGAGTGCCTGCCGCGAAGGACAGCATGATCACGAGGGCCGAGCCGCCTGCCACGGCCCAGACCCACCGCGTTCCCGCGGGTAGGCGTGACCTGCTCATGCAGGGGGCTCGAACACTTCGGGGTGCTCGGCGAGGTAGGTCGTGGCCTCCGCGACGGCCGAGTCGATCGCGGCGCGCTGGGCGACCAGCTCCGAGGCGTACCTGCGCAGGATCGGCGCCTGCTCCTCGGCCCATGCGTCGGCGAGCTTCTGGGTGCTCCCGAGCTCGTTCTTGCACTGGACGGTCTTGACCGCCAGGGTGATCTGCTGCTCGTCGATCACTCCTGCGTCCGCCCCGGCCGGCCAACCCGGCACCTCGTCGTGAGCCCCCATCCCCGATCGGCGGTAGCAGGTAGCCAGCTCCTCGAGCACCGCTCCGATCTCCTCGTCCTCCAGGATGCTCATCTGGACGGAGTCGATGTCGTCGACCCAGGGCCCTGACGTGGACGGTGAGAACTTCTGGGCCTGTTCACTGCGGGAGCACTCGTCCATGACCCGGAAGTCGGCTTCGGAGAGCTCGGCGTTGCCCGCCTGCTGCGCCGCGTTGAGTTTCGAGGGCTCGCCGTAGCCCTCGGGGACCAGACCGTTGGCGCGAAGGTCGGCGTCCGGCAGCGGCGTGACGAACCCGTACTTCTCCGCCTCCCACAGGGTCCACGGACCGAAGAACGTCTCCGCCAGGTAGATCGGTTGCTCGACGTAGGTCGGGGCGACGAAGGCCACGCCCTTCTCCCGCGCACAGACCGTCGCGGCCACGGACCGTGCCGTCGTCAGCAGGGACTCCTCGACAGGATCGAGCGTGAACTGCTCGTACGGCAGGATCACCGCACCGGTCTTCTCATCGAGGACGGCGTCGACCTTCAGTCCTTCGGCAGCGGGGTCGATCGTCTCCCCACATCCCGAGAGGACGAGGACGGCAACCGTTCCCACTGCCCATGACAGGTTCTTCTTCATCAGCTTCTCATCCCCACGGACGGGTCCGGAACACGCAGGAGGCGCCCCTCGCTGCGACGTCGACGTTGCGAGTCGCCCTAGCCGCACTCGACGAATCGCCAGCCCTCGACGGTGTCGTTCCAGCCGTTACCCCCGGGCCCCGAGGGCCATCCACCGATTCCTGCGCCGTTCTTCAGATCGGGGTCCTGATAGTTGTATCCCAGACGCTGCTGGCTGTAGAGCTGGAAGTACCAAGGGCGGGTGACGTCCTCGCCCGCGTTGACGTCCTCGTAGAAACGAGTCTTCTTGCACCCCGCGCCATTGGCGGCGGCTGATGACGCGGCATTGAGCATGACGGTGTTGTAGTAGCTGCCCCAGTTCGCGGAGACCGAGTACTTAGTGCCGCCGTAGCCACTGTGCTGCCACAAACAGGCGGTTCCTGAGTAGCAGGGCGTCGCTGCCTGCGCGGCAGCGACGCCGCCAAGTCCGAAGACTGCCGCAAGCAGCACTGCAGCGAGGGATCGGAGTTTCATCGTGTTTCCCTCTTCGTCGAGGGGAGCAACAGCCCCCTGGCTCACGCCCGGGAGCATTCATCCACCCCCAGGACGGATGTAGCAAAGCAGAGATAACACGCTCTGACAAATCGCCCGAAATACCTACCACGCAGCCTGGATTCTAGAGCGCGTGACGTCGTCGGGGCGGGGCACGGCGGCCCTGCCGCGACTCCCCTCCCGCCTGCCGGGTCAGTGCGTGAAGGCGCCCTGCCACACCGTGTCGAACGGTGCGTTCGAGCTCACGCGCGCCTCGATGGCCTCGGTGACCATCTGCTTCGCGACACCCACGGCGCGCTCGACGTCGTTGCCCTTGGCGAGCTCGGCCGTGATCGCCGCCGCGAACGTGCAGCCCGCTCCGCTCACGCGCTCCTCGCCGACCTTGGGCACGGAGAAGACCGTGATCTCCTGGCCGTCGAACAGGACGTCGACCGCGTCCGGGCCGGGCAGCTCGACGCCGCCCTTGACGACCACGAAGTCCGGGCCCAGGGCGTGGATGCGCTCGGCGGCCTCGACCAGGTCGTCGACCGACTCGATCCTCTCCATGCCGGACAGGATCTTGGCCTCGAACACGTTGGGGGTGATGACGGTCGCGAACGGCAGGATCTTCTCGCGCAGCGCGGTGTCGGTGTCGAGGGCCGCGCCCGGCTCCTGGCCCTTGCAGATCAGGACCGGGTCGAGGACCACGTGGTGCCAGCGCTTGCTCGCGAGGGACTGGGCGACCACGTCGATCGTCGCGGGCGTGCCCAGCATGCCGATCTTCACGACGTCGAGGTCGTACGTGGCGTTCGCGGCCTCGAACTGGTCCGCGACGACCTGCGGCTCGACCGGGACGAACCGGTGGCCCCAGTCGTTCCTCGGGTCGAACGACACGATGCACGTCAGGGTCCCGACGCCGTAGACGCCCAGCTCCTGGAACGTCTTGAGGTCGGCCTGGATGCCGGCTCCCCCGGTGGCTTCCGATCCGGCGATGACGTACGCGAGGTTGACCATGGTGCTGCCTGTGTCCTTCGAGGAAGAGTGGTGGGACCGGGCCTGGCCCCCGGGAAAGCGTACGCCGCGCCGCCGGTGCGGCGGTGGGCGGTCGCCGTCGCGGCCCCGGTCGGCGGTGGGCGGTGGGCGCGTCACCGTCACCGCCCCGGCCGCACCAGCTCCGCCTCGTACGCGAGGATCACGAGCTGGACGCGGTTCGTGAGCCCCACCTTCGTCAGGAGGGAGCGGACGTGGCTCTTGACGGTCGCCTCCGAGAGGAACAGCTCGTCGCCGATCTCCTTGTTGGACAGGCCGCGCGCGACGGCGAGCAGCACCTCGCGCTCGCGCGGCGTCGCGAGCTCGAGCCCGGCCCCTGCACGAGGGGCGGCCGCGACGCCCGAGCCCGCGTGCCAGTCCGAGAGCTCGACGTACCGCTCGATGATCCGTCGCGTGACGCCGGGGTCGAGCAGGCTGTCGCCCGCCCGGACGCGGTGGACCGCGGTGACGAGGGCCTCGGGGTCGGCGTCCTTGAGCAGGAACCCCGCGGCTCCTGCCCGCAGGGCGCCGTAGACGTACTCGTCGTCGTCGAACGTCGTCAGGACGAGCGTGCGCACGCCTGCGAGCGCCGGGTCCCCGGAGATCTGTGCGGCGGCGTCGATCCCGTTGAGGTGGGGCATGCGCACGTCCATGAGGACGACGTCGGGTCGCAGGGCGTGGGCCATGCGGACGCCCTGGGCGCCGTCGGCGGCCTCACCGACGACCGTGATGTCGGGCTCGTTGTCGAGGATCATGCGCAGGCCCAGGCGGATCGTCGCCTGGTCGTCGACCACGACGACGCGCACGGGCTCGCTGAAGGCTCGGCTCTCGGCGACGACGTGGCCGAGGACGGTCCCGGGCCGGGTACCGGGTTCCGGAGGGGGAGGCGGGACGGGGGCGTGGGTCATGAGGCCTCTCGGGGCAGGACGGCCTGGACGCGCCAGCCGCCGTTCTGGTCGGGTCCGGCGGACAGGGTGCCGCCGCACGACAGGGCGCGTTCGCGCATGTTCAGGAGCCCGTTGCCGCCGTGCAGGTCGGGGTTGTCGGGCAGGGGCGGGCCGGGGTCGCGCACGGCGACACGCACGTACCCGGGCGTCGCGACGACCTCGAGGCTCAGGCGCGGGGCGAGCGAGTGCAGCAGCACGTTGGTCAGGCCTTCCTGGGCGATGCGCACGACGGCGAGGCTCACCTCGGGGCGCAGGTCGCCCAGGTCGTCGGGCAGGTCGAGCTCGACGACCCGCCCGGACTCGGTCAGGCGCGCGGCGGCGGCCCGGACGTCGACGAGCGCGGGGGCGGGCGCGAGCTCGGGCGTGTCCCCGGTCTCGCGACGCAGGACGTGCACGACCGAGCGCATCGAGGTCAGCGCCTTCTTGCCCTCCTCCGCGATCCACGTGACCGCCTCGGCCGGGGCCTGGGGCTGGTTGGGTGCGACGCGGTCCGCGGCCTGCGCCCGGACGACGATCGCGGACATGTGGTGCGCGACGACGTCGTGCAGCTCGCGGGCGATGCGTGTGCGTTCCGCGAGGACCGCCTGCTGCGCCAGCACCCCTTGCAGCGCCGTGAGCTCCTCGTTGCGCGCGCGCAGCTCCTCGCCCGTCACGGCGATGCGCCGGACCATCCACCCGAGCGCGACGGCCGCGAGCGCCAGGGCGACGGTCGTCAGGACGGCCGAGGGCGACGACCACGGGACGACCTCCCAGCGGTCGCCCCATCTGACGAGCCTCATGTGCAGCGCCCACCCGGAGAGCGTGCCGGCGAGCACCGCGAGCGGCGGCGGCACCGCTCCCTCCCGGGTCGCCCCGAAGCCCGCGACGAGGAGCGGTGCGAGGTGGAACTGGCTCGTGTACGCCCCCTGCTGGCACAGGGGGTAGAACAGGACGGCGACCCAGAAGGTCCATGCGGGCGCGACCCGCCGCAGGGCGAGCACCCCCACGAGCCACGCGCCCGTCCACCAGTACGGCTCGATGAAGTGCGGCATCCAGTAGTCGCCCCGGTACATGTACCCGACGAACCCGAACCACACCGCACCGACCGCGAGGGCCACGGGGAGGTCCTGCGCCCAGACGGGCGCGCGGCGGAGGGCGGGGTGCACGGGCCCACCGTAGCGAGGCGGGCTCCGCTGCGGCACCGCCCTGGGGCGGGGGCCCGACGGCGTCGCGTCAGTCCTGGGAGGGAGGTCGCCCGGGCGGGTCGGCCGGGGACGGACGGCTCTGCGCACCGCCGGGCTCGCGCCGCGGCACGACCTGGTCGGTCACCTCGGGTGCCACGAGCATCTCCGGGGCACCCCGCACGAGGAGCCACGCGGGCAGGATCGCGAGGCACAGCACGGGCAGGACCCCGACGTCCCCGACGACCGCGACCGCGACGAACAGCGCGATCCACCCGTCGCGTCCCACGGCCAGGACCACGCCCAGGACTCCGCTCGCGACCGCGAGGCCGAGCGGCGCCCCCGGGAAGGCCGCGTTGACGGTGACCCCGACCGCGACCCCGATGAACGCTGCGGGGAAGATGCGCCCGCCCCGGAACCCTGCCGCGGCGGCGATCACGAGCGCCACGAGCTTGACCGCGACGATGAGGACCAGGTTCCACGTCGAGAGGTCGCCGCGCTGCTGGACGAGCTCGAACGACTGCTGCGATCCCTTGAAGAGCGTGAGCGGTCCCCCGATCGCGCCCAGGACGCCCAGGACCATGCCGCCGAGCGTCACGTACAGGACCGGGTTGTGCATGCGGTGGAAGAACCGGTGCACGTGCGGGAACGCGAGCACGCCCAGCAGGGCGGCACCTGCGGCGAGCGTCGCGACCGCGAGCGAGATCCCGACGTCGCCGATGTCCGGCACCCCGAGGTCGGGCAGGTCCATCGACGCGAACGGCCGACCGAACGCGTCCATCGTCATGGCCCCCGTACCGGCCGCGACGAGCGGGAGGAACAGCCGGTCGAACAGCGGGCCACCGCGGGCGAAGCCCGCGACGACGCCGGTGAACACGAGCGCGGCCGCGACGGGCGTGCCGAACAGCGCGCCGATCGTCGCGGCCGCAGCGAGCATCACGACGAGGTTCGTGGGCACCTGGGGCCACAGCCGGGCGACCAGCGCCACGAGCAGCGCCGTGTTGATCGCGATGATCGGGTTCTCGGGTCCCAGGCTCACTCCCCCGGCGAGGCCCAGGACCGTGACGACCGCGAGGCTCGGCAGCACGCGCAACGGCAGCGGGGGCGCGATGAGCTCGGTCGTCGCGGAGTCACGGCCCCCGTGCCCCGGGACGAGCCGCACCACGAGCCCCACGAGCAGGCCCGCACCGGTCAGCGTCGCGAAGATCCACCAGCGCGAGTCCGGGTCCACGCCCAACGACCCCGGCAGGTCCGTCCACAGGAGGTCCTCGGCCTCCGCGGACAGCCAGTCGAGCGCGCGCAGGACGAGCGCCGAGACGATCCCGACGAGCACCGCCGGGACGCATAGCTTCAGCAGCGTGCGCAGCGCAGGGGCGTCCAGCGGGCCCGACACGGCGGGCACCGGGTCGGGGGTCGCGTCGTCGTCCCGCGCGGGCATGCGCCCAGCGTGGCACGCACGAGGTCCGTGCGCGCCCCGGGACCGGCGCCGGACGCCCGACGGCGCCGCATCAGCCCCAGGGCTGAGCCCACCCCGCGGGGTCCGCACCCTGAGGCGAGGGTGCGTGCCGCCGTCGGGCCGATGTTCCCTGCACGAAGCCTTGGGAGGGTCGACGGGTGACCCCCCGCAACGACGCCCGCACCGAGCGCGGCCGCCGCCCCGCCTGGGCCGCGCCCTGGCCCGACGCCGCCACCCGCGCCGCGCAGACGACACGCCACGACCTGCGCCGAGCCCGCGTCGTGACCTACGGGCTCGTGCTCACGCTGCTGGTGACAGCGGCCGTCGAGGCCGAGGTCTGGCCGCTCACCGCGTACCGGCTCTTCAGCACCGTGCGGACCGGCACGACCGTGAGCCTCGAGCTCGTGGCCGAGACCGACGACGGCGACGTCCTCGTCCGCCCGGCCGACCACGCCGAGCCCCTCGCGACGACGACCCGCCAGTACCCGGACCTCGTCGCGGCCACGCCCGAGCGGCGCCGCGAGATGGTGACCGCGTGGCTCGCCCTGGCCCGGATCGACCCTGCGGCCGTGACCACGGTCCGGCTCGAACGCTCGGTGCGGACGCTGCCCGACGGGACCAGCACCTGGGTCGAGCGGTCGCGCGAGACGGTCCTGGAGGTCGTGCCGTGAGCGGGCCCGCCGGGTCGTCGCTGCGCCGGGCGGCGCGCGCCGTCGACCGTGCCCTCGTGGCCCCCGGGCCCGCCCACCGGCTGCTCGAGGTGCGCACGCTCCTCGCGCTCGTGATCGGGCTACGCCTGGCCACCCGCGACTGGACCGCGATCGCCGACCGGCCACCCGCGCTCACCGACCACGGCAACGTCATGGGCTGGCTGCTCCTCACCCCGCCCACGTGGCTGCTGGTCGCGGTGCAGTGCGCCGGGCTCGTCGGCGTGGTGCTCGCCGTGACGCGCCGCTCCGGCCGCGCGGGGTTCGTGCTCGCCTGGTGCACGTACACCGCGCTCGCCGCCCTGTGGGGCAGCTCGGGCAAGGTCCTGCACCCCGACGTCCTGACCGTCACGGTCGGGTTCGTGCTGCTCCTGGCCGCCGACCCACCGCGAGCGCTGCCCGCCACGGACCGGAGCCCGCGCTGGGGGTGGCCACCGCGCGCCGCGCTCGCTGTGCTCGCCACGGTGTACTTCCTCACCGGCGCGCAGAAGCTGCGGCACAGCGGCACCGGGTGGGTCCTCAGCGACAACATGGCGTGGGTCCTGCGGCAGGGTGCGAGCGGGTCCCCGTTCGGGGACGCCTGGGTCCACGCCGTCGCCGACCAGACGTGGCTCACGCAGGCGCTCGCGGGTGGGGCGCTCGCGCTCGAGCTGACCGCGCCGGTGTGGCTCGCGATCCGGGTCACGCGCATCCCGTTCGTGCTCGCGGTCGCAGCGATGCACGGCAGCATCTGGGCGTTCCTGGGGCTGGACTACTCGGCGTGGGTCCTGACGGCCGTGGCCGTCGCGGTGCCGATGGGGCGGTGGCCCGGTGCGCGCCCCGCTGCGGGAGTCGTCGTCGAGATGCGGCGAAGTGGGGCCACGGTCCGCCCATGACCCCACTTCGCCGCAACTCGCGTCGCGCTCAGGCCGTGCGGCGCAGCCGGGCGCCCAGCGCGTAGGCCCCGACGACGGTCGCCGCAGCGACCAGCACCACGTCCTTGAGGACGTACTGCCCGAGCAGCGTCATGCCCGAGCCGAACAGCTCGTCGAAGAACAGCACGGTCGGGGCGAGGATCCCGACGAACGCACCGGCCATGACCACGAGCCCCGCCCGCAGCCAGTACCCGCTGACGAGTGTGAGGCCGATGAAGCACTCGACGACCGCGGTCACGACCACGGCGACCGTGCCGTGCACCAGCCCCAGGGTCAGGGTGTCGATCGTGCGCTCGGCGACGACCTCGGCCGGGCTGGCGCCGGGGAAGAACTTCAGGACCCCGAACCCGAGGAAGACGAGGCCGAGCGCGACCCGCAGGGCCGGGACGGACCAGCGGGTCAGGAAGCGTGCGAGGGCGTCGACGGCGTCGCTCACGTGGGTCGAGACGGAGCCTCGGCGGGAGATCGCCGGACCGCTGACGGAGAGGGTGGACATGGACGTGCCTTTCGGGAGGTGGTGGGTTGTCGGCGCCGCGTCGTCGGGCGCACATCCAGAAGGAGCCCTCCCGGGCGAGAGGTGATGCGGGTCACCCGACGATTCACCCGTCCGACCGTCCCCGCCGCACAGCCCCCTACGAGCCGAACATCTGCGCGAACGACGGCACACCGTCGAACATGCCCGTCGGCGTGCGCGGCTCGCGCGCCGCGACCGTGGTCGCGAGCTCCTTGGCCGCACGGCGGATGCGGGCCGGGAGCGGGCCCGCGTCGTGCGTGCTGTCGCCCTCGGCCGCCCAGTCGTCGGTGGCCGCGAAGACCGACGTCGTCGCGACGTCGGCGTGCAGGTACGTGAACAGCGGGCGCATCGAGTACTCGACGGCCAACGAGTGGCGCGACGTGCCGCCCGTCGCACCCAGCAGCACGGGCACGCCCTGGAGCGAGTCCTTGTCGAGGATGTCGACGAACGACTTGAAGAGCCCCGAGTACGTGGTCGTGAACAGCGGGGTGACCAGGACGAGCGCGTCGGCGCCCGTGACCTTCTCGATCACCTCGGCGAGGTCGCCGCTCGCGAAGCCCGTGAGCATCGCGTCGGTGATGGCGTGGGCGACGTCGCGCAGCTCGACCGTCGTGACCTCGGCGGCGACGCCCAGGTCGCCGAGCTCGGCCACGGTGGCGGCGGAGAGACGGTCGGCGAGGAGGCGGGTCGAGGACGGCTGGCCGAGGCCGGCGGAGATCGCGACGATCTTGCGAGCGGTCATGAGGTGGTGCTCCTGGTTCGTGAGGGTTCTTCGAGCGTGCTGCGTGGCGGGCGTGCCGTACGGGGGCGCCCGGCGTGGAGGACGCCCCCGGGCGGACGGCCGGTCAGAGACCGAACGCGGAGCCCTTGCGGGCGGTGGTCGCGGCGGCCTCGGCCGCCTCGGCCGCCTCGGCCGCCTGGACGTCGTCTTCTGCGGTCCTGCCCGTCCAGTGGTCGGCGGCCGCGACGACCTGCTCCGCGATCCTGCCCTCGGCGCGGGCCTTGGCGACGCGCTGGGCGTGGCTCGGCGGGTCGGACGGGACGTGGGCGGGACGCTTGGCCTCCATCTCCTTGCGGAGCACGGGGACGACCTCCCCGGCCAGCAGGTCGATCTGCTCGAGGACCGTCTTGAGCGGCAGGCCCGCGTGGTCCATGAGGAAGAGCTGACGCTGGTAGTCGCCGACGTGCTCGCGCATGGCGCCGTAGCGGTCGATGACCTCCTGCGGGCTGCCCACGGTCAGCGGGGTCTGCGCGGAGAAGTCCTCGAGCGACGGGCCGTGCCCGTACACGGGCGCGTTGTCGAAGTAGGGCCGGAACTCGCGCACGGCGTCCTGGGAGTTCTTGCGCATGAAGACCTGGCCGCCGAGCCCGACGATCGCCTGGTCGGCCTGGCCGTGGCCGTAGTGCTCGAAGCGCTGGCGGTAGTACCGGACCATCTGCTGGGTGTGGCTCATGGGCCAGAAGATGTTGTTGTGGAAGAAGCCGTCACCGTAGTACGCGGCCTGCTCGGCGATCTCCGGGGTGCGGATGGAGCCGTGCCAGACGAAGGGCGCGACGCCGTCGAGCGGGCGCGGTGTGGCCGTGAAGCCCTGGAGCGGCGTGCGGTACTTGCCCTGCCAGTCCACGACCTCCTCCTCCCAGAGGCGGCGCAGCAGCGCGTAGTTCTCGATCGCGAGGTTGACGCCCTCGCGGATGTCCTTGCCGAACCACGGGTAGACGGGACCGGTGTTGCCGCGGCCCATCATGAGGTCCATGCGACCGTCCGAGATGACCTGGAGCATCGCGTAGTCCTCGGCGATCTTCACCGGGTCGTTCGTGGTGATGAGCGTCGTGGAGGTCGACAGGATGATGTTCTTCGTCTGTCCGGCGAGGTAGCCGAGCATCGTCGTGGGGGACGACGGGACGAACGGGGGGTTGTGGTGCTCACCCGTGGCGAAGACGTCGAGGCCTGCCTCGTCCGCGTGCTTCGCGATGGTGAGCATGGACCGCACGCGCTCGGTGTCATCGGGCGTGCGACCGGTGACGGGGTCGGTGGTGACGTCGCCGACGGTGAAGATGCCGAACTGCATGGGGGTTGCTCCCTCGTCCTACAAGTTGATGCATTTGCATGTACTTGGAGGAGAACCGGGAGGGCCCCGGGGTTATTCCCCGGACCTGGGGGTGGCGTGGGTCACGCCACACCTCCCCGCACCTCCGACCAGGGGCGCCGCGCGAACGTGTGCATGCCGTCCTCGTCCTCGGGATCCGGCTCGGCCGTGTGCTCCCAGCCCAGGGCCGAGAAGAACGCGAACGCGGCGAGATTCTCCCGGTCGACGAACGCGACCCAGCCGTCGGGGGCCTCGCGCTCGACGTGAGCCACGACCTGGTCCACCGCCGTACGCCCGAGGCCCGACCCGCGGCGCGCCGGGTCGACGGCGATGTCGGTGACGGCGTGCGCCGTGTTCTCCCCGTTCGCCCACACGATCCCGACCACCGCGACGGGCGCACCGTCGGCGAGGACGACGAGCTGCTCCCCCGTCTCGTCCGCGAGGACGTACGCGAGCCACTCGTCGTCGAGCGGGCCGAGCTCCTCGTCGAGGACCGGGTCCTCGTACCAGACCTGCAGCCAGGAGTAGTCCTCGGCCGCGAAGGGGCGGACGGCGAGCGCGCCCGCCTCGCCCCCGTCGGCGCCGGTGGAACCGTCGGCGCTGGTGGACGAAGGACGCGCGGTGCTCGTGGTCATGGCCGACATCCTGTCGAAGGACGACCTGGACGTCGAGGACATTTCGCTCACTGCGGACGCGGGGCGTACATGATGACCGCGACGCCCACGAGGCACAGCAGCGCGCCGAGCACGTCCCAACGGTCCGGCCGGAAGCCGTCGACGGCCATGCCCCACACGAGCGAGCCCGCGACGAACACTCCCCCGTACGCCGCCAGGATCCGCCCGAAGCTCGCGTCGGGCTGGAGCGTCGCGAAGAAGCCGTACAGCCCGAGCGCCACGACCCCCGCCCCGATCCACACCCACCCCTTGTGCTCGCGCACCCCCTGCCAGATCAGCCACGCACCACCGATCTCGAAGAGGGCCGCGGCCCCGAAGAGCAGGATCGAGCGCAGGACGGTCACGGTGGTCTCCTCGGGACGGTGCACGGACCGGCCCATCCTCGCGCACGGCCCCCTCGCCGGCGCACGGGCGAGACCTGGGACCGCAGCCCTGAAGGATCGCCGGCCCGCTGTCGCAAATCCTCCCCAGCGGGCACAGTCGTGGGTATGACGGACGGGACGCGGTTGCTGGTGCTGGGCGGGACGGAGTTCGTGGGTCGGGCGGTCGTCGACGACGCCCTGGCCCGTGGCTGGGACGTCACCATCTTCCACCGGGGCACGCGCGAGGCCCCGCACGGGGTGCGCGTCCGGCACGGCGACCGCACCGCCGTCGGGGGTCTGGACGCCCTCGCGGACGGCGAGTGGGACGTCGCGGTCGACACGTGGTCGGGGGCCCCGAGCGCGGTGCGCGACGCCACGCGCCTGCTCGACGACCGAGTGGGCCGGTACGTGTACGTGTCGAGCCGGTCGGTGTACACCTACCCGACCGAGGCGGGCGCGGGCGCGGGCGCTCCCCTCGTGGAGGCGTCGCCCGACGACGGCGCCGACGTCGACTACGCGCGCGCCAAGCGCGGCGGCGAGCTGGCCGTCGAGGACGCTTTCGGGCACCGCGCGATCCTCGCCCGGGCGGGACTGATCCTGGGGCCGCGGGAGAACGTCGGGCGCCTGCCCTGGTGGTTGCGGCGGATCGCCCGCGGCGGCACCGTCCTCGCCCCGGGGCCGCGCGAGCTGCCCCTGCAGTACGTCGACGCGCGCGACCTCGCCGCGTTCGTGCTCGACGCGACCGAGCAGGGCCTGAGCGGGCCGTTCAACGTCGTCAGCCCGAGCGGCCACGCGACCATGGGCGAGCTGCTCGACGCGTGCGTGGCCGCGACCGGCTCCGACGCCGAGCTGCGCTGGACCGCGCCCGACGTGATCGAGGCCGCGGGCATCGCGCCATGGACCGAGCTGCCCGTGTGGCTCCCCCCGGGCGAGCTGCACGACACCCTGCACCGCGGCGACGTGTCGCGCGCGGTCGAGGCGGGCCTGCGCAACCGGCCCGTCGAGGAGACGGTCGCGGACACGTGGGCCTGGCTGGGCACCCTGCCCGACGGCGCCGCTCCCCAGCGCGACGACCGCCCCCGGGTGGGTCTCGACCCGGCCAAGGAGGCGCGGGCGCTCGCGGGGTGAGTCTCGCTCGGCCCGGGCCGGTTGTCAGAACGAGCGTGACCTGGAGACCACGCTCGTTCTGACAACCCGGTGGGCGGGCTCGCTCACGGCCGCAGGTAGTCGAAGATCAGCGTCGTGCTCGTGCCCGCGACCTCGGGGCGGACGCTGAGCGTGCTCGCGACCAGGTCCCGCAGCACGGTCGAGTCGCGCACCGCGACGTGCACCATGAAGTCCCGGTCGCCCGTCACGAAGTAGATGCCCTCGACGTTGGGCAGCCCCGCGAGGTAGTCGCGGAACGCCGTGAGGCCCGACCGGGCGTGCGAGTGCAGCCGGACCGCGATGAGCGCCTGGAGGCTGCGCCCCATGGCCGCCGGGTCGATCTCGGTGCGGAAGCCTTGGATGACTCCGCGTTCCTGGAGCGAGCGGATGCGCGTGTGGCACGTCGAGGGTGCGATCCCGACGGCGTCCGCGACGGCCTTGTTGGTGGCCCGCGCGTCCGCGTCGAGGACGGCGAGGATGCGGCGGTCGGTCTCGTCGAGCACGGCCACCTGGACCTGCGTCGAACCGGCCCGAAGATCGTTCGGCATGGTCCCCCACTCTCATCACCCGGAAGAAGATCGTTCGGTCAGGCACGCATCCACCGAAGAACCGGCCAGCCTGCTTGAACCCTACCGAAGATCCCTCCACCATTGTGCTGAGGCGCAACCCGTCTCCCACGACCCGGCCTCAGCATCCTCGAGGCCGGGTCGACAACGTCTCAGGGCAAAGGAGCCCCCGATGACCACCCCGTCACGCACCACCCCTGGTTCCCCCGCCCCCCGCACGGCGGTCGTCGTCGGCGCAGGAATGGTGGGTCTCGCGACCGCCTGGCACCTGCAGCGCCGCGGCGTCGAGGTCACGGTCCTCGACCGCGAGGGCGTCGCCGCAGGATCCTCGTGGGGCAACGCCGGCTGGCTCACGCCCGGCATGGCCATGCCCCTCGCCGACCCCACGCTCTGGACCTACGCCCCCAAAGCGCTGCTCGACCCGGCCGCGCCCCTGCACGTCCCCGCGCGGCTCGACCCGCGCCTGTGGTCCTTCCTCGCCCGGTTCGCGACGCACGCGACCCGGCGTGCGTGGGACCGCGCCATGGCGGCGCTCACCCCGATCGACCGGCTCGCGCACGACGCGTTCGACGAGCTCGCCGCGCACGGCGTCGCTGCCCGCTCGACCCCCGGCCCGTTCGTCATCGGCTTCGAGGACGAGAAGCAGGCGGCCCCGTTCCTCCACGAGATCGCCCAGGTCGAGGCCGCGGGGCAGGTGGTCCCGCTGCACCGCATCGACCGGCCCGACGGCGCCGCTCACCCCTCTGCCTCGTCGCACCCGGGCGCGGGCATGGCTCCCGCACCGCGCGACACCGTCGGGCGGCCTCCCCAGCTCACCGACCGCGTGCGCGCCGTCTACGCGCTCGAGGGCCAACGGTTCATCGAGCCGGGACCGTTCGTCGGCGCGCTCGGCGACGCGGTCCGTGCGCGCGGCGGGAGCATCGTGACCGGCGCGACCGTCACGGGCCTGCGCGCACAGGAAGGACGCGGCGTGCAGGTGCTCGTCGCCGGGCAGGCCCCCGTGGTCGCCGACGTCGCGGTCCTCGCGACCGGCGCGTGGCTCCCCGGGCTGGCCAGGCCGCTCGGCGTGCGCACCCTCGTCCAGGCCGGGCGCGGCTACTCGTTCACCGTGAAGACCGACCTGCCCGTCGAGCAGCCGATCTACCTGCCCTCGCGCCGCGTCGCGTGCACGCCCTACCAAGGACGGTTCCGCATCGCGGGGACCATGGAGTTCCGCGGCCCCGACGAGCCGTTCCAGCCGCGGCGCATCGAGGCGATCCTCGCGTCGGTGCGCGACCTGTTCCAGGGCGTCGACCTCGACGACCGGCACGACGAGTGGGTCGGTTCCCGGCCCGTGACCCCCGACGGGCTGCCGCTCGTCGGGGCGACCCGGGCACCCGGCGTCTACGTCGCGGGCGGGCACGGGATGTGGGGCATCGTGCTCGGCCCCGCGACCGGGCGGCTGCTCGCCGAGCAGATCGTGACCGGGACGGTGCCGCCGGAGATCCGGGGGTTCGACCCGCTGCGGTGACCGCCACCGAGCAGCAGCCGCAGAATTCACCCGCTCGTGCGCCGCCGTGCTGCCACGTCCACCACCTGGCCGACCTCTCTCCGTGCAGGGGCAGGTTCAGCAGGTCCGCCGGGCGACGGCGCGGCGCAACCACGACGAGGTGGCCGACATGCGTGCTCGATCAGCTCTCCCGCTCCTCGGCGCCCTTGCCCTGGGCGCCATGCTCCCGCTCGCCGCGAGCGCCCAGGCGACCGTCGACGAGCCACCGCCCTCGTGCGAGGACGTGATCGAGCTCGCTGTCTCCCACCGCCCGAGCGCAGCACTGGTCGCCGCGGCCCAGGTCGAGGCCGCGGGTGAGGCCCCGTGCGACGCCACCGTCCTGGGTGAAGCCGAGGAATCGGTGGCCGAGGCTGCGGTGCACCTGCGTCGGGCGCAGGGCCTGGATGCCGAGGCGGCACGCGTCGGTGCCGGCACCGACGCGGCCTCCGAGCTCCGCGGTGCGGCCGACACCGCCTATGCCCAGGCGCTCGCGCTCGACCTGGGGCTGACCGCAGCGTTCGACGGGTTGTCGTCGGACCCGGGATCCGAGGCCCCGCAGGCCGACGCCGCCGAGGTCGCCGCCCGGCTGGTCGCCCTGGGGTACCGCGCCGCGGCTCAGGAGCTGCTCGTCACGGCGGTCACGGACGGCGAGGTGGACCCGGAGCAGCTCGACCAGGCCCTGCAGGACCTGCTGGCCCCGAGCCCTCCGGAGACCGTCGTGGACTGGTGGGACGAGGAGGGCAAGACGTGGCTCACGGTCGGAGCCTGGTTCGCCGCCGCGGCCGCCGTCGTCTACCTCGTGCTCTGGACCTGGCTCCGGCGCCCGCCCTACCAGCTCGTGCCCCCCGCCCAGGCCGTGACCGCGGGCAAGGCCGACGGAGTCGCCGACGCGTGGGCCGAGCTGCTCCCCCGTCGACTCGACGACCTCGTCGACTCGACACCGGGCATGCGGCTGTCGACGGGGCCGGACACCGATCTCGCGCTGCCGGACATCGACGGGATGCCGTCGGGGTTCACAGCCGTCGTGAAGTTCTGGACGTGGTTCCGCCGTCTGCGGGTGCGGCACGTCTCGACCCTCCTGCACGACGAGGGCGGGAAGGTCGGTGTCACGGTGTCGATCAGGAAGCGGTCCGGCAGGCCCCTGAAGATCCGCACGCTCCGTCCCTTGGACGATGCGGCCCCTGTGGACCGGAAGACCTACCTGGACCTGTTGCCCCAGGCGGCCGCCTGGATCGCCTTCCAGACGACCAAGGAGCGCGACCGCGCGGCCGTCCTCGGCACGGCGTCGGAGGACGCCGTCCTGCGCTTCGCCGACTCCGGGGTGCACCACGCCGCGGGCGACCGGGGCGCAGCTCGTCGGGCGCTGCTCCGGTCCCGTTCGGCCGACCCCGAGATGCTCGCGGCGTGGCTCAACCTCGCGGTCCTCGACCTGTCCCGCCCCGACGACGCGCCCGCCGTCGTGCCGGTGGACTGGAGGCAGCGTCTCTCGACGCTCCGCGCCGTCGAGGAGGCGGCGGTACGACGGCTCACGACGAACGGGACCCTGGAGTCACACGTCCTTCCCGCAGCGCGGGACCGCTGGCGACGCGAGGCCGTCCGGTGCCGCGCCACGATCATGCGGGCCCGCTACAACCGGGTGATCAGTCTGCTCAACTGGGGCGCCGTCGACAGCACGAGCACGCTCGGGGAGCCGGTCGAGGTCAGGAAGCGGTTGCGCAAGGCGTTGAAGTCCACGCGGGCCGCCACCGAGGACCTCCTGAGCACCACCCCGTCGCGCGGGCGATGGACCGCGATCCGCGACACCGCGCACGACGTGCGGCGCCATGTGGACCTCATGGAGCGGGGCCACCTCGACCCGGGTCCGACCGCGTTCCTCGACGAGCTCAAGAAGAACCTCGTCGAGATCGACCAGGAGTGGGCGTCGGCCTTCCCGGACGTCCTGCCGGTGTGGGTCGACTACGGCATCGCCTGCATCGCGTCCACCCGTGCGCCGGACGTCGGCGCACCCTGCCCGGATCCCACGATGCAAGAGGTGGTCGACCAGGTGCAGGAGTGGCTCGACCGTGCGTTCGCCAAGGCACCGAAGGCCTACACCCAGGCCGCACGCCACGACCCGTTCTTCGCCCGGCTGCTCTCCGCGCCGACCGACCCGTCGACGTGTCGGCCGGTCCGCGCCCGCCGAGCAGCGAGCAGGCGCCCCTGGATCGCCCGGATCAGGGGCGCCAGCTCACTTCTCGGCAGGCTCAGCAGGTGCGGCGGCAGGCCGGTGACATCCGTCCGGTGATCTGGGACCCTCGTCCCATGGGGGACACCGCGACGGCGCCGAACGTGCCGCACCACGACTCGTACACCCTGCCGGCTCTCGACGACCCCCCGCTGCTCGGCCCCTACGCGAGCTGGCTACGCCGCGCCGGGGCGTTCGTGCTCGACAACTCGATCCTGGCCGCGCTCATGTTCGTGGTCGTCGGTCCGGGTGTGGCGCCGAGCGCGCTCCCGGGTCTGGACAACAACGGCAGCACGGGCACGGCGTTCGAGGGAGTGACCTGGTCCGAGAGCGCGTGGATGATCGGCGCGGTGCTCACGATGGTCCTGCTCCAGGCGTACACGGGCGCGACGCCCGGCAAGCGGGCTGCGGGGATCGTCGTCGTCAACCGGGACTCGGGCCGACCGGTCGGGTTCCTCACCACGGTCCTGCGCTGGCTCGCGCACTTCCTCGACGCGCTGTGCTTCGTCGGGTACCTGCGACCGCTGTGGGACGAGCAGCACCGCACGTTCGCGGACAGCCTCCTGTCGACGGTCGTCGTGAGGTCCGTCGCGCCCGCGCCCCACGCGTTGCTCGCGCCGTTCGTCCGGCAGGAACGACGCGGTTCGAAGGTCGTCACCGCGGCGGCGACCGTCCTGTGCGTGGCCGGGCTGTTGTACGCCTACGGCCCCACCACGACCACGGGCGGGAACTACGTGTCATCGGTGGCCTGCACGACGTGGGAGCACGAGGACCGCCCCGACCCGGCCCGGCTCAGCGAGGCGTCCTTCGGCACCACGGTGCCGGGCACGATCAGCCGTCTCGGGGTGACCCACCCCTACCCGACCGACGGCGCGGAGCCGTCGGAGATCACGCTCGTCTGGGACGGCGACCTCCCGGCGGGCTCCGAGGTCTCGCTCGAGGCGGTCCTCACGGGCCCGGACGACGCCCGGCTGGAGTACTCGACGCCGCTCGGCACGGCCGGCACGGACGGCACGGACGGCACGGCCGGCGACGGGTTCGGCGCCGCCCCCACGAGCCCGGGCACGATCACGCTCTTCGCGGACGACCTCCGAGACGTCGGGGCCGGGTGGTCCTGGACCGCCCAGCTGCGCGTCGACGGGGTCGCGACCCCGGCCTGCGGCGGCGACGTCCCTCACTGAGCCGGTCCCGTCGAGCCGGATCCCCCGGACCGACCTAGCGTGAGGCGCGTGAGCCCTCGCACGGTCGTCCTCGTCCTGCTGCTCGTCGCGCCCCTGGTCGCGCTCATGGCCTCGCCGTGGAGGAACGACGGGACCCTCGTCTACCTCGGCATGCTCCCGGCAGGTGTGGGCCTGCTCGTGGGGCGGGGCGCCGCGCTCGTCGCAGGGCCGCTCACGGCCCTCTGCATGGCGGTCGGCGTCTCGCTGAGCGACCGGCCCCTCGCGGGGGCCGTCCTCATGGCGGTGCTGGGAGCGTGCGTCGGCTTCTCCGCGGTCCGGGGCTGGCACGGGGTCGGCGGGTTCGTGGGTCCGCAGACGGCGTTCGCGCTCGTCGGTGGTCCGCTCGTCACGCTCCCCACGGGCACCGTGAGCCCTTCGACGTCGCTGGGCGCCTTGGCGGCCATGGCCGGGTGGGTCGCTTTCGGCGGGCTGTGGACGGCGCTGGTCGGCGGGGCGCTCACGCGCGGCATGCGGCTGCCGGGTCCCCGTCCCGTGCCCGAGCGGGCCGCGACCTACTTCGGGCTGGCGCTCGCGGTCCTGGCTGGGGGTGGGACCTACGTCGCGATGGGCTGGGCCGACTCTCCCAACGCGTGGTGGCTGCTGCTCACGCTGTTCGTGGTCGTCCAGCCGTACTTCGCGGCGACGCTCTCGCGGACCGCGGCCAGGGTGGGCGGCACGCTCGCCGGCGCGGTGCTCGCGGGGGCCGTGGCGCACTCCGTGAGCGGGTTCCCTGTCGTGCTGTCGGTCGTGACGCTCGTCCTGACGGGGGCCGCGGGGTGGGCGTATCTCCGGCGGCCGTACTGGGTCTTCACGCTGTTCCTGACCCCGGCGGTGATCCTGCAGACGTCAGGCAGCGAGGAGTTGGTGCTTGCGGCCGACCTCGATCGCGTCGTCTTCACGGTCGGCGCGGCGGCGGTCGCGGTCGCGGTGCTCGCGCTGGGTCACCGCGTCCTCGTGTCGCGCACGCGCGCCCCGGCCTGACCTGCCGCAGGCCCGACGGCGCCGCTCACCTGGGCAGCGCGACGTCCGGTCCGGCGAGCACCAGCAGGACCGCGCACATGGCCGCGACGGCCATGCTGAGCGCGAAGGGCAGCCGGCTCGTGGTGCGCCGCACGGCGACGACACCTGCCGAGACCGCGAGCACCACCGCGACCGTTCCGCCGACCCAGCCCGCGGCGGTCGGCGGTCCGGGCGGCCCGAGCACCACGACACCGACGGCCAGGACGAGCACGGCCGGGGCCAGCACGCTCGCCCGCGTCCGACCGAGCCGGTGCGGCAGCCCCAGGATCCCGGTGGCGCGGTCGTCCTCGAGGTCGGGCAGGGTGTTGGCGACGTGCGCGCCCACGCCGAGGAGCGCGGTCCCGGCCATGGCCCAGGGCGCTGCGACCCGGTCGCCGGGAGCGGCGAGCACCACGAACAGCGGCAGCAGCCCGAACGACACCGCGTAGGGCGCCCAGGACCACACGGTCGACTTGAGCCAGGCGTTGTAGGTCCAGGCGCTCGCGACGGCGACGAGGTGGACCAGACCGGCCACGAGCCCGGTCGCGAGCGACAACACCACGCACAGGGCCGCTGCGACGAGTGCGGCGGCGTGCACCTGCCGGGTCGTCACGAGCCCCGCGACGACGGGCTTGTCCGTGCGCTGCACGACGACGTCGCGGCGGGCGTCGAGCCAGTCGTTGGACCAGCCGACCGAGAGCTGTCCGGTGAGGACCGCGGCGACCACGAGCGCCGTCGTCCCTGGGCCCGAGCCCACGCCCGCGGCGAAGAAGCCGGCCAGGACGGTGACCACGACCGTGGGCCCCGCATGGCTCGCCAGTGCGAGCCCGCGCACCGTCGTCGACGTCGCCGTCGCTCGCGGCGTCATCTCGTCATCCCCCGGCCTCCACCCGCCCGACGCTAGCAACGCGCGGGCCGCGCGTCGCCGTGACACGATGCGGGAATGTCGCGATTGCTCGCGGTCGGTCCGGCTCTGCCGGGCGTCGCGCACCCTCAGAGCGAGATCACGGACACGATCGGGCCCCTGCTGACCCCGTCGCCCGCCAAGCACGCCGTCCTCCGACGGCTGCACGAGGCGAGCGGCGTGCGGACCCGCCACACGGCTCTGGCTCTCGACGAGTACGCGGGGCTCACGTCGTTCGGGGTCGCGAACGACCACTTCATCCGCGTCGGCACGGACCTCGCCGAGGAGGCGTGCCGGACCGCGCTCGACGCTGCGGGGCTCGCGCCGGAGGAGGTCGACTTCCTCCTCTTCACCTCGGTGACCGGGATCGCGGCGCCCTCGATCGACGCGCAGCTCGTGACGCGCCTGGGTCTGCGGACCGACATCAAGCGGCTGCCGTCTTTCGGTCTGGGCTGCGTCGCGGGCGCCGCGGGGATCGCGCGCGTGCACGACTACCTCGTCGGGCACCCGCAGGACGTGGCCCTGCTGGTGTCGGTCGAGCTGTGCTCGCTCACGCTCCAGCACGGCGACGACTCGATGGCGAACCTGGTCTCGACCGGGCTGTTCGGCGACGGCGCGGCGGCCGTGGTCATGGTCGGGGACGCGCACCCGGCGGGCCGCCCGCCCCTGCTGCCCGACGGCGCCACGCGAGATCCGGGGGCGCGTGGCACCCGGGCGGGGCGTGCCGCGGGAGCGGGTGCGACACCGCTGGGCGTCGACGTCGTCGACACGCGCAGCCGCCTGTACCCCGAGACGGCCGACCACCTCGGCTGGACGATCCGTGACAGCGGGTTCGGGATCGTGCTGTCCGCGGGCCTGCCCGAGGTCATCGCGGCGCACCTCGCGGGGGACGTGAAGTCGCTGCTCGCCGAGCACGACCTCGCGGCCGAGGACGTCGGGACGTGGGTCGTGCACGCGGGCGGGCCGCGCATCCTCGACGTGGTGCGCGACTCGCTGGGGCTCGACGAGGCTGACCTGCGGTTCAGCCGGGAGTCGCTCGCCGCCGTCGGGAACCTGTCGTCGTCGTCGGTGCTGCACGTGCTCGCCGCGACGCTCGCGGCACGCGAGACGCCCCCCGCGCGACGCCTCGCGACGCCGCGCACGACCCGCGGCCGGCACGGCGTCCTCATGGCCTTCGGCCCCGGGGTGAGCGCCGAGCTCGTGCTGCTCCGCCTGCCCGCGTCGCCGCTGGAGGGCTGATGCTCGTCTTCTTCTACGTCGTGGTCGGGGCGACCGCGCTCGAACGGCTCGCCGAGCTCGTGGTCTCGGCACGCAACGCGCGGTGGTCGTTCGCGCGCGGCGGCGTCGAGACCGGGCGCGGGCACTTCCCCGCGATGGTCGCCCTGCACACGGGCCTGCTCGTCGCGTGCGTGGTCGAGGTCAACGTCGCCGACCGACCGTTCGTCCCCTGGGTCGGGTGGCCCGCGTTCGTGCTCGTGGTCGCGAGCCAGGCGCTGCGCTGGTGGTGCATCACCTCGCTCGGGCCGCGGTGGAACACGCGCGTGATCGTCGTCCCCGGGCTGCCGTGGGTCGACCGTGGCCCGTACCGCTGGATCGCGCAGCATCCCGGGCAGCGCTGGTTCCGGCATCCCAACTACGTCGCGGTGGTCGTCGAGGGCTTCGCGCTGCCGCTCGTGCACTCGTGCTGGACGACCGCGCTCGTCTTCACGGTGCTCAACGCGGTGCTGCTGCTGCGGTTCCGCCTCCCGGCCGAGGAGCGCGCGCTCGACGCGCTCCCGCGCACGTGACCGACACCGACGTCCTGGTCGTGGGCGGCGGGCCGGTCGGGCTCGCTGCCGCGATCGAGGCGCGGCTCGCGGGCTACGACGTCGTCGTGGTCGAACCGCGCACAGGGCCTGTGGACAAGGCGTGCGGCGAGGGCCTCATGCCGGGCGCGCTGCGGGCGCTCCACGCCCTCGACGTCGACCCCGACGGTCACGTCCTGCGCGGCATCAGCTACCGCGACGCGCACCGGCACGCCGACCACCTCTTCACGGCCGGGCAGGGCCGGGGCGTGCGGCGGACCACGCTGCACGCCGCGCTCGCCGACCGCGCCGCAGCGCTCGGGGCCGTGACGGTGACCGGCCGGGTCGAGAGCGTCGACCAGACCGACCACGACGTCTCGGCCGCCGGCGTCAGTGCTCGCTGGCTGCTCGGCTGCGACGGGCTGCACTCGACCGTGCGACGCCTCGCGGGCCTGGACGTCGGGGCGGACGCGCCCGCGCACGAGTCGCTCCTGGCGCGGAGCCGCCGCGGCGGCGAGCACCCCGACGGAGCGGTGCGCTCGGACGACGAAGCGGTGCCGCACGCCGCGCGCATCCCCACCGAGCTGGGCGGCACCGCGCCGCCCGTCCGTCCCGGCCCGGACCCACGGCGCCGTTTCGGCCTGCGCCGCCACTTCCGCGTGCCCGCGTGGACGGACCTGGTCGAGGTCCACTGGGGCGACCGCGTCGAGGCGTACGTGACGCCCGTGGCGCGCGACGTCGTCGGGATCGCGATGCTCGGCCCCACCGGGACGCACTTCGACGAGGCTCTCGCGGGCTTCGCCGAGCTGGCCGAACGCCTCCAGGACGCCGAGCCGTCGGGCCCGGTCCGCGGCGCGGGCCCCCTGCGTCAACGCTCCCGACGGCGCAGCACCGGTCGGGTGCGCCTCGTCGGGGACGCGTCGGGGTACGTGGACGCCCTGACGGGCGAAGGGCTGCGCGTGGGTCTCGCGCAGGCGAGCGCCGCCGTCGGGCACCTGGACGACCCGGACGCGTACGAGCGCGACTGGTCGCGCGTGACGCGCGACTACCGCGTGCTGACCTCGGGGCTCGTCGCGTGGGCGACCTCACCCGGGCGGCGGGCGATCGTGCCGCTCGCGGCGCACGCGCCCTGGCTCTACGGGAAGGTCGTGGAACGGCTCGCGCGCTGACCGTGATCACGCCCCTCGCAGACGTCGTGCGCCCCCGTACCCACGGACCGTCGCCAGGGGCTACGATCAGCGACGGCGACGCGAGCCCCTGCCCGCGTCGCCGCTCAGCGAGACAGCGCCCCCGACCGGCCGGCGGCCGGTCGGGGGCGTTTGCGACGTCCGTGCTCTACCGCAAGAACCGAGGATCGCGATGCCGCACCGCCGATGGAAAGAACAGCGCCTGTGTCCGCTGTGCCAGGACGTCGTCCTGGTCGAGATGCGCTTCGTCGCGCTACCCTCCGCCCCGGGCGAGGACGCCACGATGGAAGCAGTCGGCACAGACGACGCGGGTCACGAGTTCCACTGACCCCGCCGGGGCGACGGGTCGAGAAGAGGCCCTGAGCTCGCCCGCCCCACGCTCGTCCCTGGGCGTGGGAGGAGAGCGGCTTCCTCGGGCGCGACGAAGGTCGCGGACGCCGTCAGACGGCGAACCCGGTGCCGGGCCTAGGAGATCCCGCGGTCCCGCGCCCAGCGCAGGATGTCGGCCCGGTTCGAGACGCCGACCTTACGGTAGATGCTGCGCAGCTGGGACTTGACCGTGTTCCGCGTGACGAACAGGATCGCCGCGAGCTGCTCCAGGGTCATGTCCTCGGTGAGGTGCGTGAGCACCACGAGCTCACGGCGGGACAGCACGACCTCCTCCTGCACCTCGTCAGGAGGTGGGGACTGGGATGTTCGCTCCGTGATGGACATGGTTCCTCCGTCAGTGGCCGCCGCACGTCGCCCACGTTTGTGATCCGGTCTCTTCTGACTCCTGTAGATGAGACCGGGTGGAAACGGATCCATGACGCGAGTTCGCGGGTGGCCTGCGCCGGGTCGAACGGGTCGTCCGTGGCACGACCGGGTGGATGCGTCGCCTCAGCGGCAGCGGCGGTGCGTCACGACGTCGCCCGCAGCCCTCGGGCGACCGCCACCAGGCAGCACGCGCAGGCCGCCGCGACCACGGCGAGGAGCACGGTGTAGCCCGCGAGCGCCGTCGCCCCGGCGAGGGCCACGGGCAGCAGGAAGCCCACGTAGGACAGGCTGTAGTAGACGCCCGTGAGTCCTGCGAGGTCGGTGGGCGTCGCGATGGCCTGCACCTCGATCAGGCCTGCGACCACGCAGATCCCGTACGCGGCGCCCAGCGTGAGCGCGGCGAGCCCGCCGAGCACGGGCGACAGGACGGTCGCGTTGGTCGCGGCGAGTCCCGTGCCGAGCAGCATCAGCCCCATCCCGACGACGAGCGCCCGTCCGCCCGTGACCCGGTCGATCGCCGCGACGAACGACTGGACCACCGCGCCCGTGCCGAGCGTGAGGACCGTGAGCAGCGTCGCGTAGGCCAGCGACAGGTCGCCGGTCCGCTCGGTCACGAGCTGCGGCATGACGGCGTAGGCGATCCCGGCGGCCCCGAAGATCCAGGGGGCGGCGGGCACGACGACGCGCACGAACCGGCGGTGCGAGGCGGCAGGGACCCGCAGGTCGGCGAGGAGCGACGTCGTCGACCGGTGTCCGTCGATGGTCTCGGTCGCGGTCACGAGCAGGACGAGCGCGACCACGCTGAGGGCGACGTGGACCGCGTAGGGCGTCACCGTCGGCCACGGGCCCCACTGGGCGAGCACGCCCGAGATCCCGGCACCGACACCGAACCCGAGGGTCAGGGACAGCGACGGGCGGCGCGCACCCGCGGTCTGGTCGGTCCCCAGGTCGAACGGCGCGCCCGACAGCTCCTTGACCCAGCTGGTGCCCACCGACATCGCGACGCCCACGCTCAGCCCGGCGAGCAGCCGCCCCAGGCAGATGACGACCTCGCTGCCGAACCCCAGCGCGATCAGCACGCTGGCTCCGATCCCGCCCAGGACCCCGACGACGGCGAGCGGCTTGCGCCCGTACCTGTCGGACAGCGGACCGGCCACGAGCAGGCCGGGCACGAGGCCCAGGACGTACATCCCGAGGAACAGGTCGACCATGACGACGGAGTAGTGCCCGAGGTCCTGGTACATGTGCAGGAGCGGCGTGAAGTGGTTCCCGCCCCAGGCCATGACGACGAGGGCCGGGGCGACGCGCAGCCAGCCGGGGAAGGGGCGTTGGCGGTTCATGGTCTTTCTCGGTGGCGGGGGCGGTCGCGGCGGGTGGGGCGCCCGTCAGCCGTAGTTGCCTCGCTGGACGTGCGCGCGCAGCGCGGCCTCGTAGGCCTGTGCGTCCCCGGCGCGGGCCAGCGTGGCGAGCACGCGGTGGTCGGCGAGAAGGCGGGCGGGCGAGGTCGCGTCGCGCCGGACGGCGCGGTGGGTCAGGAGCTCGAGGCGCGGGCCGAGGTGCGTGAAGAGGTCTTCGATCACGTCGTTGTCCCCGGCGCGGATGACCCGGGAGTGGAACGCGAAGTCGGCCCGCGAGAAGGCGAGCAGGTCGCCGTCGTGCTCGGCGACCACCTGCTGGGCGACGAGGTCGTCGAGGTCGTGCGCGACGTCGTCGGGCAGGGGGTTTCCGTCGAGGGCGCGGATCGCGGACGACTCGAGCATGATCCTGACCGCGAGGAGGTCCGCGACCTCCTTGTCCGCGACCGTCGCGACGATCGCTCCCCGCTTGGGGAACAGCGTGAGCAGGCGGCACGTCTGGAGCTGGAGGAACGCCTCACGGACGGGGGTGCGGCTGATGCCGAGCTCGTCGGCGACCTCTCCCTCGGTGATGAGCGCCCCGGGAGCCGTCTCGCCCGTGATGATCGCGGCGGACACCGCGGCGAAAGCGCGCTCGACCGCGCTGGGTGCCTGGTCGTCGGACTTCCTGCGAGGCGACATCTTGCGACCATAGCACCTTAGATGCAAGGGGGCACCCGGGTGCTCCGGCTACGTTCCGGTCACGGTCTGGCGCGCCCGGTCGCCTGCCCACGGGCAGCACGCATAGCCTCGTTCGACCAGCCGACCCGACCGGATGGAGCGTTTCGTGCAGAAGACCGACACCGACCCCGACGAGTACCTGACGACCGTTCCCGAACGGTTCCGCGACGACGCCCTGCGCCTCGACGCCGCGATCTCGGAGGTGATGTCGGGCCGCTCCCGGGTCCTGTGGGAAGGCGTCTTCTGGGGAGGGACCGACCAGCGGATCGTCGGGTACGGCGACCTGCTCCAGCCGCGCCCCCGCGGCGGGAGCGTCGAGTGGTTCGTCGTCGGCCTCGCCGTCCAGCAGAACTACCTCAGCGTGTACGTCAACGCCGCCGAGGACGACCAGTACGTCGCGCAGAAGTACGCGCACACGCTGGGGCGCGCCAAGATCGGCAGCTCGAGCGTGAGCTTCAAGTCGCTCGCCGACATCGACCTCGACGCGCTGCTGCACCTCGTGCGGATCGCCCGGGAGCAGACGGCGTAGCGCGCCGGGCCGCTACGCGTCGCGCGGGACCCACTCTGCCGCCTGGTCGCGCGCGGTGCGCAGCATCGCGACGGCCTCGTCCTGGTTGACGCGCGCGAGCGCGAGCGCGCCGAGCTGGAGCGAGAGCAGCAGGCGTGCACGCTGCTCGACCGCGTCGTCCGCGAGCGCCGGGTCCGCGGCGTGCAGCGCCCCGGCGAGCGCGTCGGTCAGCTCGGCCCGGTAGGCGTCGACCGCGGCGCGCAGCGCCTCGTCGTGCCCGGCGGCGCCGGTCGCGCACCCCACGAGGAGGCACCCGAGCCGCGGGGAGCCGGCGGGAAGCTGCCCGACGGCGGAGGCCAACCGGTCGAAGTACGTGACCACCGCGCGTCCGGCCTCGGGCGGGGTGGTGCCGCCCTGGCCTGCGGCGACGAGCGGGCGCAGGCGGGGCCGGATCACGGCGTCGAGGTAGTCGTCGACGGCGGCGTCGAACAGCCCGCGCTTGGAGCCGAACGCGTGGTAGAGGCTCGACCGGTTGAGCCCGGTGGCGCGCTCGAGGTCCGGGAGGGATGCTCCGTCCAGACCCTGGTCCCAGAACACGTCCCGGGCCGCCTGGACCACCGTGGTGGTGTCGAACGACTGCGACCTGCCCATGGGGACCGCCTCACCTTCCGCTCCTCGAATTGCACCGACCGGTACACAACTGTACCGTCGATTAGTAGACCGATCAGTTCAGAACGCCGTTCCCGTCGGCAGCGGCCGGCACCAGAGCCCGCCCCTCACCTGGAGGACACCACCATGACCGCGACAGCACTGGTCCTCGCCGGCCTCGCCGCACTGATCCACGTCTACATCTTCGTGCTCGAGTCCGTGTCCTGGACCTCCCCGCGGACCCGTGCCACGTTCGGGACCACCGAGCAGGAGGCCCGCGCGACCAAGGAGCTCGCCTTCAACCAGGGCTTCTACAACCTGTTCCTGGCGGCCGTCACCGCGATCGGCATCGTGCTCGTCACGAGCGGTCACACCGACGTCGGCGCGGCGCTCGTCCTGAGCGCGACCGGCTCGATGGTCCTCGCCGGGCTCGTGCTGATCGTCTCCTCACCCGCCAAGGCCCGCGCCGCGCTCGTCCAGGCCGTCCCACCCGCGATCGCGATCGTGCTGCTCGTGATCGCCCTGGTGTCCTGACCACCAGGCCCTGCACACCGACCACCCGCCGCCCGAGCCACCGCCCCCGCCGCACCGGCCCACCTGGCCGAGGCTGCGGCGTCGGGCACGCACCCGCAGAACCGCAACCGAAGGAATCCCCGACGCATGACCTCCTCCACGCAGATCCAGCTCGTCGCCCGCCCCACCGGCTGGCCCACGCACGACGACTTCCGCACCGTCCACGTCGACCTCCCCGACCTCGCACCCGGCCAGGTGCGCGTCCGGAACGAGTTCGTGTCCGTCGACCCGTACATGCGCGGGCGCATGAACGACGTGAAGTCCTACACGCCGCCGTTCGCGCTCGGCGAGACCATGACGGGCGGCGCCGTCGGACGCGTCGAGGCCTCGACCGCCCAAGGCATCGCGATCGGCGACGTCGTGCTCCACCAGCTCGGGTGGCGCGACGTCGCCCAGGGCGACGCCGCCGCGTTCCGCGTGGTCCCCGAGATCCCCGGCGTGCCGCTGTCCGCCTACCTGGGGATCCTGGGCATGACCGGGCTCACCGCGTACGTCGGGCTGCTCGAGATCGCAGGGCTGCGCGACGGTGACACCGTGTTCGTCTCCGGCGCGGCCGGGGCCGTGGGCACCGCCGCGGGCCAGATCGCCCGCCTCAAGGGCGCGGGACGCGTCGTCGGCTCGGCCGGAACACCCGAGAAGGTCGCGCTCCTCACCGAGCGCTACGGCTACGACGCGGCCTTCAGCTACAAGGACGGGCCCGTCACCGACCAGCTCGCCGTGGCCGCCCCCGACGGGATCGACCTGTACTTCGACAACGTCGGCGGCGACCACCTCGAAGCAGCGCTCGGCGCGTTCAACGACTTCGGCCGCGCGGCGCTGTGCGGCGCGATCTCGCAGTACAACGCGACCGAGCCCGCGCCCGGCCCCCGCAACATGAGCAACATGGTGACGCGCAGCCTCACGCTCCGCGGCTTCACGATCGGCCACCACCTCGAGCACTTCCCCGCGTTCTCGCGCGACATGAGCGCCTGGCTCCAGGCCGGAGACGTCGTGTTCGACGAGACCGTGGTCGACGGGGTCGAGAACTCGGTCGACGCGTTCCTCGACCTCATGCGCGGCGCGAACACCGGCAAGATGGTCGTGCGCGTCTGACGTTCGGCCGAGCGCGGCTGAACGTGGCCGAGAAGTGAGTAGATGCCCCTGGATCGCCGGATCCAGGGGCATCTACTCACTTCTCGGCGTCGAAGGGGTCGTTCGCGCGGGCTCGCGCGGGCTGGGACGGGGCACGCGCTCGCCCAGGAACGCGAAGGCCACGATCGCGAGGCCCACGTAGAGCGGCACGAGCAGCAGGACGTCAGGGCTCGCCAGGTCGACCTCGACCCCCGTCCCGGTCGCCGACAGCACGACCCGGTTGACCGTGAGGAAGGCCAGGTGCGCGCCGACGCACGTCCACACGCTCGCCGTCGGGTCCGCCTCGCGCGCGTAGGCGAGCATGAGCCCGAACGCCGCGAGCAGCATGAAGTACGAGACCGGGTCCTCCCCCGCAGGCGCGACGCCCCACGGGAACGGCTCGACGCCCAGCAGCCTCGTGAGCCCTGCACCCACGACCACCGACGTCGACGCCGCCGCCAGGAACAGGGCCGTCGTGACGGCGATCGCGACCCAGCGCGCATACCGGGACCGGAGCGTCGTGAGCACGTAGCCTCGCAGCGAGACCTCCTCGGGAACTGCCTCGTAGAGCAGGGCGATCAGCGTGTTGGTCAGAAGGAAGAGGAGCAGGTCGCCCGGCTCGACCGCTCCCCAGGACAGCCACCCCACGGCGGTCGCTCCGCCCAGGACGACCACGGCCGCAGCCAGGACGACGCCGAACCCCAGCACCGCCGTCCGGACCGCGGTGAGCGGCCCGACCAACCCGATGCCGCGCAGCGGACGGCCGTCGACCCGGCGGCGGAGGAACAGGATCGTCGGGACGACCAGCAACGTCACGAGCAGCGCGGGGACGAGGCGGGCGAGGAACCCGTCGAGTCCCCAGGCCTCAGCCGCCGCGACACCGAGCGCGACCGAGGCACCGAGCCCCACCCCCATGACCGCAGCGCCGAGCGCGGCGCGGACGAGCGCGTACGGGAGGGGAGGTTCTGCACGAGCGGTCGAGACTGTGCGCGAAGCGGACGCCTCGGAGGGCCTCGGGCTGGGCAGTGCGGGAACCGCGTCGTCGGGGACCATCGGCCCATCCTGCCGTCGGGCCGGTGCGCCACGCCAGGCCCGAGCCGCACTCCCAGCGTTGCGCGCCCTCTCCCCCGCAGGAGGGAGAAGGGGTCCGTCGCGCGCAGGTGCCGTGCCGGGCACCGGACCCGCGAGAATCGTCGGCATGGTCACCGCCGCCCCTTCCCCCGGGCCTATCGCCTCGCCGCCGCCACCCACGCCCGACGGCTCACCCGACCGGTCGCGAACGACCGGAGCCGCCGCGATCGAGCGCGAGGCGTGGCGCACCTGGGTGTTCCCCGGCGTGCTCGCGCTGCTCGTCGGGCTGTTCACCCTCGTGACCCCGATCCAGCTGCCCCCTGACGGCGGGCTCTGGACCACCATGATCGCTGAACCCACGCTCGTCCTGCCCGTGATCGCACTCGGCAGCTTCAGTGCCGTGGCGGCGGTGCTCGTCACGCGTCGGTCCACCCTGCTGGCCTGCGTGCTCGCCGGCTGGCCCTTCCTCCTCCTCCCCCTGATCGGCACCTTTGTCTGGGCCTGGTGGCTCGCACTTCTGGCCGTTGCGGTCGTCGCGGCGTACGACAGGTGGCACCGCGCGCTGCTCCCGTTCGCACTGGCCACCGGTGTCGTCGCGATCTACTGCACCTCGGGCGTCCCCGCCATGCTGCCGATCGGCCCCGTGACGTCCGGCAGTGAGAGCGACGTGACGTTCGTCCTCTACGTCGTCATGTCGTTCGCCGTGGTGGCCACCAGTGCCGCTGTCGGGGCGGGGCAGCGCGCCCGTCTGCGCACGGCCGCCGCCGCCCTCGCCGCCGACCAGGCCTTCGCGGTCGAGACCATCGCCGTCGAGAGGGCCAGGATCGCGCACGACCTGCACGACGTCGTCGCGCACCACATCTCGCTCGTCGCCGTCCGCGCGGAGTCGGCACCGTACGTGCACCCCTCGATGGATGCCGGGGCCAAGGTCGTGCTCGCAGACATCGCCGACGACGCCCGGCACGCGCTGGGCGAGCTGCGTCAGGTGCTCGCGGTGCTGCAGCGCACCGAGGGCGCCGACCGGGCACCGCAACCCGGGGCCGGTGACGTCCTGGCGCTCGTGGACGCGGCCCGCTCGGCCGGGCAGCACGTGACCGTCGTCGAGGACGTGCCCGACCTCCCGTCGGCCCAGGGGCTCGTGCTCTACCGCGCGGTCCAGGAGTCGCTCACGAACGCGCGTCGCCATGCCCCGGGGCAGCCGGTGACGATCACCCTCGGGACGGGCGCGACGCCGTCGGGCACGGTCGTGACCGCCCGCGTCTCCAACCCGCTGGTCCCGCGCACGTCCCCCGCCGCCCCCGGGCGCGGGCTGCTCGGGATGCGCGAGCGGGTCGAGTCGATCGGCGGCTCGCTCACGGCGGGCGAGGAGGACGGCTCGTTCGTCGTCGCGCTCACGCTCCCCCTCACCGGGCCGGAGCCCGCGCCGGCAACGGCCCCGGAGCGCGCGGAGACCCACCTGCTCTACTCCGCAGGCGATCCCCTGGACGTCCACCTCCTCGACGTCCCGGACGGGACCGACGCGTGACCCGCGTCGTGGTCGCGGACGACCAGCCCGTGGTCCGGTACGGCTTCGCCGCGATCCTCGACGCGGCCGAGGACCTCGAGGTGGTCGGCTCGGCAGGCGACGGGGCCGAGCTGCTCGACGTCGTCGCGACCCACCGACCCGACGTCGCCGTCGTCGACGTGCGCATGCCCGTCATGGACGGGATCGCCGCGACCGCCGCGATCTGCGCGCACCACCCCGGCACGAGCGTCCTCATCCTCACGACGTTCGACCTCGACGAGTACGTGTTCGACGCGCTCCAGGCCGGGGCGTCGGGCTTCCTGCTGAAGGACACGCCGGCCCCTCGCCTGGTCGAGGGTGTGCGGCTCGTCGCGGACGGCTCGATGCTGCTGGGGCCCACCGTGACGCGCCGCCTGGTCGGCGACTTCGCGCAGCGCACGACCCGGGCCGCGCCCGGGATCGAGAACCTCACGGGCCGCGAGCGCGAGGTGCTGCTCACGGTCGCCCGCGGGCTGTCGAACGCCGAGATCGGGGCCGAGCTGTTCATCACCGAGCAGACCGTGAAGTCCCACGTGTCGGAAGTGCTCCGCAAGCTCGGGTGCCGCGACCGCGTGCAGCTCGTGATCGCGGCGTACGAGTCGGGGCTCGTCGGGCTGCCGGAGCGCGGGTGAACCCGGTCGCCAAGTGTGCAGTTCAGGTCGTCCGCACCCCTACCCGGACCACCCGAACTGCACGCTCGGTGCGGCCAGGACGCTCGACGGGCCCAGTGTGCACTGCACACGATGCACGGCGCACTGCCGAAACCTCCTATCATGAGTCGTGAGTTCCGACTGGTTCGACCTGGCCACCCAGGGCACCGAGAGCGGTGAGCTGGCACGGTCGATCGACTGGTCCGCCACCTCGATCGGCTCCCCCGACACCTGGCCCAAGACGCTGCGCGCCGCCGTGCGCCTGTGCTTCAGCACCCGCTTCCCCATCTTCATCGCCTGGGGACCGGACCTCGTGATGCTCTACAACGACGGCTACCGACCCATGCTCGGCGCCGACAAGCACCCCGGCGCGATGGGTGCCCCTGCGGGCGAGGTGTGGGCCGAGATCTGGCCGGACATCGAACCGCTGTTCGACTCGGTCCTGAAGACCGGCGAACCCACATGGTCGCAGGACCAGACCCTGATCATGAACCGGTCGGGCTTCGACGAGGAGACCGCCTTCACGTTCTCCTACAGCCCCCTGCGTGACGACGAGGGCGTCATCCGCGGCGTCCTCGACGTCGCGACCGAGACCACCGACCACGTCGTCGACGCGCGCCGCCTCCAGACCCTCGGCACCCTCACGGCGACGCTCCAGCGACTCCAGGGCGACGTCGACGAGCTCGCGGCAGCGACCGTCGGGGTGCTCGGGCGCAGCGTCGACGTCACCCGCGCGGACCTCTACCTCGACACGTCGGCCGGGCTGGTGCCGTTCGCCTCGACCCACGAGCGCCACGACGAGTCCGTCCCGTCGCAGGTCCTGCGCGAGGTCGCGGACGAGCGTCGGCTCGAGCAGGTCGGCCCCGCGCTCGTCGCCCCCCTCGCCACGAGCCGCGACCGCTCCGTCGCGGGCGTGATCGTGCTCGAAGGAAACCCGCGCCGCCCCGACGACGACGAGCAGCGCTCGTTCCTCCAGCTCGTGGCCTCAGCGGTCGGCACCGCGCTGAGCAGCACGCTCGCCCAGATCCGGCAGGTCGGCGAGCTGCGCGACGTCGCGAACGCCCTCCAGGACGCGATGCTGCCCGACGACCCGACGGCCCCGGGGTGGCACACCCGCTACCGCCCGGCCGACGACAGCCTCCTCATCGGTGGCGACTGGTACGACGTCGTCGACCTGTCCGATGGACGCTTCGGCCTGGTCGTGGGCGACTGCGTGGGCAAGGGCCTGCGCGCCGCGGCCGTCATGGGACAGCTCCGCAGCGCGAGCCGGGCCCTGCTCCTGGAGAACCTGGGGCCCGCGGCCACGCTCGAAGGCCTCGACCGCTTCGCGCGGACGCTGCCCGGCGCCGAGCTCGCGACGGTCCTGTGCGCGATCGTCGACGAGGACGCCCGCACCCTCACCTACTCGGCCGCAGGCCACCTGCCGCCGCTCGTGGTCAACAAGGCCGAGACGCGCTGGCTCAACGAGGGGCGCGGCACACCCCTGGCCCTCAGCACCGCGCCGCGCCCCGAGGCGACCGCACCGCTCGAGAGCGGAGACGCCGTCGTGCTGTACACCGACGGGCTCGTCGAACGCCGCGGCGAGCACCTCTCCGAGGGCCTGCGCCGGCTCGCCGACGCAGCCCTCACGATCCGCGAGGAACGCCCCGCCTCCGACCTGCCCGACGCGCTGCTCGCCGAGCTCCTCGCCGACGGCGCCCGGGACGACGTCGCGCTGCTGCTCTACGAGGTGCCCTGACCCGCTACGCGAGCCCCGCGTCGTGCACGCAGATCGCGACCTGCACGCGGTTGTCGGCCCCGAGCTTGTCGAGCACCCGCCCCACGTGGGTCTTGACCGTCGCGATGCTCAGGAACAGGCTCGCCGCGATGTCCGCGTTGGACAGCCCCGTCCCGATCGCTACCGCGACCTCGAGCTCACGCTCGGTCAGCCGCGCGAGACGTGCCTTCGCAGCGGCCTCGCGGTCGTCGACGGGCTGACGCGCGACCGCCGTGATGAGCTGCTGCGTGACCGACGGCGACAGCATCGACCGCCCCTGCGCGACGAGCCGGACCGCCGCCACGAGCTCGGCGGGCGGCGTGTCCTTGAGCAGGAAGCCCGCCGCACCCAGCCGCAGCGCGGTCAGCACCATGTCGTCGGCGTCGAACGTGGTCAGGACGATGACCTTGAGCGCCGGGTCGGCAGCCCGCGCGATCTCCAGAGCCGCGAGCCCGTCACGGCGCGGCATGCGGATGTCCATGAGGACGACGTCGGGCCGGGTCCGGACGATCTCCGAGACCGCGGCGATCCCGTCGGAGGCCTCGCCCACGATCTCGATCGCCCGGTCGCCGCCCAGGATGAGGCGCAGCCCCGCACGGACGAGCGTGTCGTCGTCGACCAGGACGACACGCAGGGGCGCGGCCTCGGGGGCGGCCTCGGGCGCGGCGGGGGTCAGAGGGGTCAGGTCCACGGGAGCCACGCTCTCACGACGAAGCGGCCTGCCCCGTCCGGCCCGGCGGTCAGCTCGCCGCCCGTGAGCCGCGCACGCTCCGCGAGCCCCGTCAGCCCCAGGCCCGACGGCGGCGCACCGGACGGGCGCGGACCGCCGCCGTCGTCGGGCACGAGGACCGCGACGAGCGGGTTGGCGACCCGCACCGTGAGCCCCTCCCCCGGGGCGCCGTCGATCTCGACCCGGACGGGCTCGCCCGGCGCGTGCTTGCGGGCGTTCGTGAGCGACTCCTGCAGGATGCGGTACGCGCTCCGGCTCACCTGGTCACCCAGCCCGGCGAGGTGCTCGGCGGTGCCCGGGGAGACCTCGCACGTGACCGGGTCGGCACCGTCCGGACCCTGCACCTCGGCCAGCAGGTCGGGCAGGGCGGCGAGCGTCGGCTGCGGGCGCTCGGGGGCCGCGCCCGGGACGTCGGTCTCGCGCAGGACGCCGAGGACCTCGCGCAGCTCGGTCATCGCGAGGTGCGCGTTGTCGCGGATCACGCCCGCTGCCGCCGCGGTCTCCTCGGGCGTGAGGTCCGTGCGGTACGCGAGCGCCCCCGAGTGCATCGCGACGAGCGAGATGCGGTGCGCCAGGACGTCGTGCATCTCACGTGCGATCCGGGTGCGCTCGGTCGACCGTGCCTGGTCGACGCGCGCGGCCTGCTCACGCTCGGCGGTCACGGCCCGCACGCGCCAGGACTCCGCGAGGTCGCGGCGGTGCCCGATCGAGACGCCGATCGCGACGACCAGGCCGTACATGAGCGCCCCGACGACGAGCCACACCCACCACGGCGTGTGCGCCCACTCGGGGATCATCGACCGGAAGAGTGCCTCGTTCCCCAGGCTGGACGCCATGTAGACGACCCCGACGCCCGCGATCTCCCGCCACCGCCGACGGGTCGCGAGCGAGATCAGCGCGATCACGACGGCCCCGGCACCGAAGCTCGTGAAGCCCCCGATCACCGCCATGAGGAGCGCCACGGTGAGCGGTGCCGCACGCACCGCGGGGAGGAGGACCAGCGCCACGACGCCGAGCAGGAGGTCGAGCAGGAAGACAACCCCCCACTGCTCGAAGGTCGCCCCCTGAGGGTCCTCCGCCGTCAGGACCGCGGAGACGAGGAAGAGCAGGGCCCCGGACCCGAACGCGGCCCCCAGCCGCCAGGACAGGTCGAAGGCCGAGTAGGGCACGTAGCGGATCGGCGGAGCAGGAGGCATGCGGTGAGACTAAGCGCGCGGGCGGGCGGCGCACATCGCCAGTCGGGACGACCTGGGGTCACCCCAAAGGATCAGGCCACCTTCGCCATCAGGGTGTCCTTCCCGGGCACGACGACGGCGGCGCCCCCGGAGCCAGGTCCGGGAACGCCGCCGTCGCACGCCGGTCGATGGACCGGCGGGTGATCCTGGGCTCAGTCCGCTGCCGGGGCCTCACCGTTCGCCGCACGGTAGGCGGTGAGGACGGCCTTGGGCAGGCGGCCCTTGGGGCTCACGGTGTGACCGTTCGCGAGCGCCCAGGTGCGGATCTCGGCGGTCGTCTCGCCCGGCAGGAGGTAGCCGGTGCTCTTCGGCGCCGCGGGGGCCTCGGGGGTGGCGGACGTCTTCGCCGCGGGGGCGGCTGCGGCGGGGGCTGCGGTGGGGGCGACGGGCTCGGGCTCGGCCGCTGCCTCGGGGGCCTCCTCGACGACGACCGACTCGACGACCTCGACCGTGACGGCCCCGGTCTCGACGACCTCGACCTCGACCTCGACCTCCTCAGGAGCCTGCGTGCTCCCGGTGACGGGCTCGGGCACCACGGGCTCGGCGACGGGCTCGGGCTCCGACGTCGTCTCGGCGACCTCGGCGACCTCGACGACCTCGACGACCTCGCTGGCCTCGGCGACGTCGGTCGCCGCGACCGGCTGCCGCTCGACGACCGGCGCCTCGACCTTCGGCGCGGTCTCCGGCTCCAGGACGGCGATCGCGACGGGCGCCGTCGCACGCTCAGCCGCTGCGGCGGGAGCCGCCGGCGCCGTCGTGCGGCCCGGTGCCTGCACAGGGGTGGTGTCGGCAGCGGTCTTCTGGGTGACGTCGAACAGGGACGCGACGCTCACCACCGGTGCGGCCTCCGCCTTCTTCCGACGACCCTTGAACCAGCTCAGCAAACCCATGACGACCTCTCGGCGAACGATGTGCACGCCGATCGACGTGCGCGGCGCAACTCTTTCACATCTCGGACAATCGTCGGTAGGACGACCACGGCTCCGGGTGCCTCCCGCCCGTGGAGCACCTCCGACGGACCTCTACCAAACGGAGCTGCGGGACAGGCGGGTGCCCGGGAGGTCGGCAAGCATCCGTAGTACGCGCGGGCGCTCGGTCGCGTCGAGCTGGGCGATGACCATTTCGTCGGCGTCGAGGTCACGCAGGGAGCCGTAACCCTTGACGAGGTCTGCGGCGAGCTCGTCCAGCTTGGGTGCGGGAACAGACAGTTGGCCGATGTCTTCGCTGTCGAACTCTTCCTCTGGTCGGGAGCGGAGCCAGTGCTCGGGGTCGAACGGATACGACTCGTGGCCGGGCTTCCAGTGCAGAGGGCTTGGCCCAGTGAGGCCGTACGCGTCGACCCAGATCTTCAGCACCGCTAGGCGCCGGATGAGCGCGAAGTCCATCCCGCCGCCGTCGCGGTAGTTCTTCCAGAGCCAGACGAGATCGTAGACATCGCGGGCAGTCGTCGTGCGGTTCAGGCGGGCGATCTTCTCCGCGACGTTCTCTTCGAGGCGTACGACCGTCAAGGGTGGCAGCGGCCCGCCGTACTGGCTGTGGACGGGCATTGGCACCCAAGGCCGGTGGATCGGCTCAAGCCACGATGGCGGGTTGACGTCGAGTTTGGAGGAAAGCTCGTTTGTGGTGGTCAGGTCAGTGGAGATCAGCAAGAGAGTCTTGCCGCGGCGTTCCTTCGTGCCGTAGCGGAACGGGCCGAGCTCGAGTTCTGCGACGCTCTCAGTGAGCAGTTCGAAGGTGGCGTCTGCGTCGCCGTCGAGGTCGCGGACTGAGAAGTCCAGGTCGAGCGAGAATCGACCGGCTGAGCCTGCGTAGAGCTTGCGCAGCGCGGTACCACCCTTGAAGGCGAGTTGTTCAAGGAGGCCGATGTCGTGCAGGTGCCGCAGGAGGAGATCCTGTGCGATGTCGACTGCCGCAGCTTCGGCTCCCTGCCTGGCGGAGGGGGCGTGGCGGAGCAGGTGGGCTCTGGTGAGGGCGACGGTGTAGCCGGTCACAGGACTGATTCCCACGTTGCTGGGTCGCTCGGTAGGAGATGGTCGACGACGCCCCACGATCCGACGAATCGACGGGCGGCGTTGGTCCGAGGTCCGAAGCGCACCACTTCGGGGGCGGTCGGGCGTAGGGGCGCCGCGAGGTCGGGCCGCATGCCGATCAGGAGGTAGCCCGCACGCGTGATGACGGAGCGGGGGCGACCGCGAAGTTCGGCGAGGAGAGTGTCTGCGTCGAGATCGGCTGCGATCTCGGGGAGCCACTCGAGAACTGCAGGCCACGAGCGAGGTGCGCTTGGCGTGGTGGCGAGGTGCGTGAGGATGGACTCCGGCCGGTGACAGGGCACGCCCTTGGCTGTTCGATAGGCGATGTTGCTGGTGAAGGTCGAGAATGAGGCGTCCTTGCGCATCGAGGCCGTGACGCGGGAACCCACGGGTACCGCGATGTCGATGGTGTTCGGAACCCGGTTGGCGTGCCCGAGCGCCCACGCGGCGCTAGACAGCGACAGGGCTGGCGTGAGTTCCGGGTGCGTCGCCAGGAGCCCTCTCAGAGGCAGGGTCGGGTCGCCGTGGCCGATGGGGCCGGCGTGCGCACCAGGGGCGAACTCCCAGACGCCACGCCGTCCGGTCGGCAGGAGCCAACCCGCTTGCCGTAGGCGCGCCGCGATGACGGGGGGTGAGGTGCCCAGTCCCCGTCGCTCTGCGATGGCGCGGATCGTGGGACTGGTGACGACCGTGGGCTGCTCCAACTCGAGCTCCTCGACGACAGCTGCGAGGGTGGGGCTCAGTCTGCGCGCTGCCACGATGCCCTCCGGAGTATCCAAATCAGATATATGCACTGTGTGAACGACAGAGAACGACTGCCCTCGATCACTCTAGAGTATCTGTTCTAGGTATTCCAGTGTCGGCAGTGACATCGGCGCTACCCGACGTGAGACGTGGATCCGCGACGATGCTTGATCCATGCGTCGAGGAACGCGGCCTGCACGACGAGGTACGCCGGGCAATGGCTACGGCGAGCGCGTCTGGTGAGGCGCTGATCGCCCGGAACTTGCTCGACTCCCGGGCGGCAGCGCGGTGTACTGGGGACGAGCCGCCCCCGCCCTGCCAGGAGTCCCATGTCGTCGTCCCCGAGCCCCACCCCCGAACGTGACCGCCTCGGCCTGCACGCCGACTGCGCGAGCTGCTTCGGACTGTGCTGCGTGGCGCTGGCCTTCACACGCTCCGCCGACTTCCCGATCGACAAGGACGCGGGCGAGCCCTGCCGCAACCTGCGGCCCGATCACCGGTGCGGCATCCACACCGAGCTCCGCGATCGCGGGTTCGTGGGCTGCACCGTCTACGACTGCTTCGGCGCGGGGCAGAAGATCTCCCGCGTCACGTTCGCCGGGCAGGACTGGCGCGAGCACCCCGAGGTGCGGTCGTCGATGTTCGCGCTGCTGCCCGTGCTGCGGCACGTCCACGAGCTGCTCTGGTACCTCACCGAGGCACTGGCGCTGGCAGCGGGCCAGGACAGCACCGCCCTCGACCGCTCCGCGGGCCACGACCCGGCGCTGACCGCCGACCTGCGCGCCGCCGTGGACCGGGTCGAGCACCTCTCGCTCGGCACCCCGCAGGACCTGCTCGCACAGGATCTCGGCGCCCTGCGCAGCAGCGTCAACCCGCTCCTGCTCCGGGCGAGCGACGGCGCGCGTGCACGCTCGCCGCACCAGCCCCGGGGCCGACGCGCCGACCACCGCGGCGCCGACCTGGTCGGGAGGCAGCTGGCCCGCGCAGACCTGCGGGGAGCGAGCCTGCGCGGCGCCCTGCTCGTCGGGGCCGACCTGCGCGGTGCGGACCTGCGCAGCGCAGACCTCGTCGGGGCCGACCTGCGGGGAGCCGACCTGCGCGGCACCGACCTCACCGACGCGCTGTTCCTCACCCAGGCCCAGGTCGACGCGGCCCGGGGCGACACGACCACCCGCCTGCCCGACGGGCTCGAGCACCCCGTGCACTGGACCACCCCGACGGACGCGGCCCCGGAGCACGCCCGCGCGGCCCGCGCCCCCGCGGCGACCACCCGCGCAGAGCCACCCGACCGCGGCGGTGAGCGGCGCCGTCGGGCAGGCTGAGCACCCGGACCCGCCCGTGACGCACGAAGGGGCGGCCCCGGCGGGACCGCCCCCTGATGACGCTCGGCTCAGCCGTTGAGCTTCTTGGCCTGCTCAGCGACCGTGTCGACGTGCTGGTCGACCGAGTCCGACGTGCGGCCCTTGACCAGCTCCGCGACCTGGTCGATGCGCTCGTCCGTCAGGGCCTCCTTGGCCTTCTCGACGAACCCGCCCAGGCCGCCCAGGGCGCCACCCTTCGACTCGCTCATGTCCTCGTCCTCTCCGTCGGGCTCCCGGCACCGGTCGGTACCGGGTCACTGCGTATCCTGCCCCGATCCGGCCCTCCACGGCGCACACGAGGCTCACGAGCTCGATGCCGAGCAGGACGGACCGGTGCGCCGCCGTCGGGCACCGTCAGTCCGTGGGGCGGCGGCGCATCTGCTTGGTCGTGGTCCGCTGCTTCTTCGCCGCGAGGCGACGTTCCTGCGAGCCGCGCGTCGGGCGCGTCGCACGCCGTTGCCGCGCGGGCGGGGTGAGGCCCTCGGCGACGAGCGCCGCGAGCCGCGTCCGCGCGGCGGCCCGGTTGCGGAGCTGCTCGCGGAGCTCCGAGGCCGTCACGGTGAGCACTCCCCCGACCATCCGCTTGGTGAGGCGCTCCACGAGGCGAGCCCGCTGCGCATCGGTCAGGACGGCCGACGCCTCGACGTCCCACGACAGCTCGACACGCGAGTCCGTCGTGTTGACCCCCTGCCCGCCGGGCCCCGAGGCGCGCGAGAACCGCCAGGTGAGCTCGGCCTCCGGGACCGTCAGGGCCGCGCTCACCGGGAGACCTCGGTGCGGGGTGGTGGGCATCCGTCCATCATCCCGCGTCGACAGCCGGGTCGGCGGCCGGTTCGACGGCGCCGCTCGCCTCAGGCGGCCCTCTCACCCGCGCGTCCCTCGGCGCGGTCGCGGATTCCGCGCAGCATGCGCGCGCTCATGAGGAAGCTGACGGGCTGGACCGGTTCGACGATCGCCCCGGACCACCACCGCGCGTAGCCGTAGCGCTCACGCACGAGCAGGCGTGTCGCGCCGTCGGCGGCGGGGCGGAGCACGAACGACCAGGAGAAGTCGTACGGCGGTGCCGACGCACCGACCGGGACGGCTCCCCGCAGCACGAGGTGACGTTCGGGGACGATCGCGGCGACGCGCAGCGCGACGTCAGGGTGGAGGCGCACGTCGTCCCCGACCGCGAGGCGCTGCCACCGCGGATCGATGCGGTCCGCGTTCTCGATGTCGCAGCCCACGAGGTTCTCGAGCCACTCGTAGCTGTAGAAGCCGCCTCGCCCCTGGCCGAGCTGCAGGACCCACTTCCACACCTCGCGCGGCAGGGCGTCGATCGTGACGGCGCGGGTCGCGACCGTGTCGGCGCACGGGACGATCTCGTCACCTGCGAGCGGCTCGGACGGTTCGCCGTCGCGCGTCCCCCAGGTCATGGTCATGCGTCGGGTCAGGAGCAGCGCCCCGACCAGGAACGCCGCGGTGGCGGTCCGTCGTACGAGCGGTCTCATGGCAGTCTCCTCCGTCGTGGGACCTCGGGCTGTCTCGATCGTCGCATCTCCGGGCACAGAAGAGGCGACGCTTGTGATGGATCGCACAAGCGTGTCGTGGACAGTCAGCCCACCCGGCCGAAGGCCAGGAAGTGCGGGCTCGCGGCGATCAGCGCCGGGTCCTGCTCGAGCAGGCGCGCCGCCCGGATCGCGGAACCCAGCAGGGGTTCGGCCTCGTCCAGCGGCAGGTTGTCGAGCGCCGGGGCGCTCGGCCCCTCGACGCCGTAGACCGCGACCTCGGCGAGCCCGGCCTCCGCCATCTCCCGCGCGAGCTCGTCCGGCCGGTGGAAGTACGCGGTCGTGAACCCGGACCGCGGATCGTTGACACCCGTCTCGATCGCGCGCCGCAGCGACGGCTCCGTCACGTCGCTGACCTCGCCCACGGCCGCGAGCTCCAGCAGGCCCGCGTACCTACTGATCGCCGCGACCGCCACGACGCCGCCCCGGCGGCCTACCCGGGCCGCCTCGCGCAGCGCGAGCAAACGGTCGGCGCGCGCCGTGAGGTGGTAGAGCGGTCCGAGGAGGAGCACGACGTCGGCCGACGCGTCCCCGAAGGGCAGGGTCCGCGCGTCGCCGACCTGCGCCCGGACACCCGGGACCTCGCCCGCCTGGGCCACGTGCGAGGGCACGGGGTCGATCAGGTCCACCTCGAACCCCACCTCGGCGAGCCACGCCGCGTGCACGCCGGTCGCGCCGCCGACGTCCACGACCCGGCCCGGTGGCGACGGGAGGAACCGGTCCAGCAGCTCACGCGTACGCAGCAGCTCGAGGCGACCGTGGGCGGTCGCGTGGAGACGCCGCTCCTCGCGGTAGCGGTCCGTGTAGAAGTCGAGGATCTCGGGGTCCAGCGCGGGTCCGGTGCTCACGCGGACATCCTGTCGGGGTCTGGGCGAGGTGTCCACGGCCGGCCCCACGATCCCTCGGGTCGCGTCGCATCGCGTCGGGCCGCCCCACCGCGCGCCGTCCTCACGTGAGGTGGTCGAAGTCCCCGCGCACCCACGCCGCGTGCCGGTCCGCGGACCGGCGCACGACGCCCCGCGCACCCACCGGGATCACACCCTCGAAGTTGTTGTAGAGCCGGTCGAACGCGAACCGCTCGACGTGGGTCGCGACCCGGTCCACCACGGCCCCCGACAGCGGGATGCGGTTCGGGTAGGAGCGCATGAAGCTCACCGACGTGCGGTCGGGGTTCGCGAAGATCGTGTCGCCGCTGAGCAGGACACCGCGGCCCTCGGCGCCGGCCGCCCAGTGCACGACCGCGCTGCCCGGGAAGTGCCCGCCCGGCTGGGAGAGCGTCACACCGGGCAGGATCTCGCGGTCCTCGGACCACGTCTCGATCACCGGGTCGGGGCGGGCGACCCACCCGGCGTCGGCCTCCGCGACGAGCACCGGGACGTCCCCGAGCGCACGGCTCCACTCGACCTGGACGCCGAACATGTGCGGGTGGCTCGCGACGACGGCCACGACCTCGCCCAGCTCGCGCACCCGGCGGACGGCGTCGTCGTCCAGGTACCCGACCGGGTCCCACAGCAGCATCCCGGCCGGGGTCCGCACGATCTTGGACTCCTGCCCGATCCCCACCCCGGGGTGCCCCGCGAGCGCGAAGAGGTCCGGTTCGAGCTCGGTCACCGACACCTCGTGCCCCTCGGCCGCGAGCTCGTCGAGCGTCGTCCACGCCTGACCGTCCGCGGGCACCCACTGGCGCTCGTCGGCGCAGATCGCGCACACCTCGGGACGGTCCGCGTGCTCGACGGCGCACGTCCGGCAGATCCACCACGTCATCGGGGTCGTCCTCTCCCTCGTCGAGCCCTTGTCATGCCCGGCGCGTCAGCGGCTCAGCGCCTCGGCATCCTGCGGCTCGTCGTCACCGGCACCACCCGGCACACCACCGGCCGCGTCCCCCGCGCCACCCACCGTCGGCACGTCGAGCCCGCGCAGCGGGTACGCCCAGAAGCAGAGCCACGCGAGCCCGGCGACCACGAGCGGCACGCCGCCCATGAGCACCCGGATCCCGGTCGACACGGTCTCCGGCTGGGCCGCCACCGTGAGCCCGGCGTCGTAGCCCGTCGCGCCGAGGACCACGGCGATCACGACCGCCTGCACGATCACCGAGCCGCGCACCACGAACCCGTTGACCCCGAAGTACATGCCCTCGCGGCGGAGACCGGTGCGCCGCTCGTCGTCGTCGATCACCTGCCCGAGCGCGACCTCGAGGAGCTGCATCATGCCCGCGACGCCGATGCCCACGAGCCCGGCCACGGCCATGGCCCCCGGCAGCGAGCCGGGGAGCATGAACAGCCCGACGGCCACGCCGTACGCCGCGACGGACCACAGCAACGCCCGGCGCGGGCCGACCGTGCGGACCACCCAGGACCAGCCGACGATCGAGGGGATCGCGACGACGAAGATCGGCGCGAGCACGAGCGTCGCGTCGGCCTCGGCGCCGCCGAGCACGTAGCGCACGTAGAACGGCACCGACGCGAGCAGGATCGCGGTCGTGGACTGGAGCAGCAGGGACCCCAGGACGTACGTCACGAAGGCCTTGTTCGCGAACGTGTACCGGAGCTGGTCCCGCAGCGGCAGCGCGGCCTCGCGAGCCCTGACCTCGACCTCGTCGACGGGCCGCTCGACCATGCCCGTGAGGGACCACACGAAGAACGCGAGGCACAGCGCGCCCAGCACGAGCCCCATGCCGACCCACCCGAGCGGCGACCCGTAGAGCAACGGTGCCGCGGCCGTGCCGAGGATCATCCCGACCAGCCCGAAGATCTGGCGCGGCGTGTTGCCGCGGGCGCGCTCCGCCGTCGTGCGGAAGATCTCCGGGAAGAGCGCCGAGGTGTTGAGGACGACCGCGACGTACGCGACGTCGTAGACCGCGACGACTACGAGGAACCAGACGAGCAGACCCGCGGGGCTGACCTCGGGAGGCATCCACAGCAGCGAGAACGCCGCGACGAGCGGCACGATCCCCAGCCCGATCCACGGGACACGCCGCCCCCAGCGGGTGCGGTGCCGGTCGGAGGCGGCGCCGACGAGCGGGTTGAGGAGCGCGTTGAGGATCCCGTGCGCGACCATCGCGCCCGCGACCCAGCCCGCGGGGACCTTGAGGTGGTCGACGTAGAAGAACACGACGAACGCGGAGAACGTCTGCGCCATGAGGTTCGCGGGGAACGCCGAGGCGCCGTAGGCGAGGGTCTGGGCGCGCGAGGGGAGGCCGGTCAGGCGACGGTCGCGCAGGGCCGTGAGCGCGCTCATCGAGCACCCCCGACGGCGTCGCTCGCCCGGGCGACCGGGGTGCCCGAGGCGTCGCGCGCCCGGGGTGCGAGCCCGCGCTGGACGTCGCGGAGGTCGCGCCAGCCGACGCGCACGATCCCCTCCTCGGCGAGGGTCGCGGCGACGTCCGGGTCGGCCAGCAGCCGGCGCTCGAAGCCGCGCTTGGCGACTGCGTGGTCGGCGACGTCGCCGAGCTCGTCGTCGTCGAGCATGGGGTGCAGGAAGACCTCGGTGACTCCCGGTGCGGTCGCGCGGAGCAGATCGAGGAAGCCCGCCTTCATCGAGGCGTAGTCCTCCTCGTCGGGCGTCCCCTCCCCGAGCAGCTCGAACGGGTGCGTCGCGAGGTGGTCGAGGATCACGACGCCGGCCGCGTCGGCCGCGGCCGCGGCCTGGTCGAGCGACGAGCGGTAGGTGTCGGGCAGTCCGAGGCCGACCGTGCGAGGCAGCCGGAACGGCAGGCCGTGACGGGCCGCGAGCTCGAAGACCTGCGGCAGGAAGCTGCGGCCTGTCTCGAGCCCGTAGACCGAGCCCATGTGGTTGTCGAGGTGCGTGACGTCCATGCCTGCGGCGAGCGCCGCGTCGAGCTGGGCGGCGAGCTCGGCCGCGACGTCCGCGTCGCTCGCCCGGAGCTCGACGCTGCGGCAGTCGGCCGGGAAGTATCCGGCGTCGTCGACGAGGGTCGTCCCGACCCCGGTGAGGGGGCGCCACCGGTACCGGGTCCACTCGCTCGTGAGGACGAGGTGCACGCCCAGGTCGAGGTCGATGCGGTCGGCCGCGAAGGCGAGCGCCTCGGGCGCCCAGGGGCACGGCACCATGAGCGTCGCGGAGTCGAGGTGACCCGCGACGAGCAGCTCGGTGATCGCACGGTTGGCGGCGCGGCACATGCCGAGGTCGTCGGCGTTGAGGATCAGCGCCCGGGCGTCCGGCGGGAGGCCGAGCCGGGTCACGAGGTCAGAGGGTGCGCGCATCGTCGACCCCTCGGGAGGAGAGGCCGGTGGCGAGGTCCGCGTCGAGGGGCGCGTCGTCGTCGGTCAGGTCCTCCGACTCGGCGGCGCGCCGGACCGCGGCGCTGAACGCCTGGTCCCGCAGCGTGTCCCGGGCGAGGGCCGCCGCACCGAGCAGCACGGCGTCGTCCGCGACGGCGCTGGGTTCGACCACGATCGGCAGGATGCCGACCCGTTCGGTGAGGTAGGTCTGGACGCGGCCCAGGACCGCGTCCTCGCGCGCGACGCCCGCGAGGACGATCTTCTGCGGTTCGAGCAGGAGCGCGACGGACGCGATCAGCACGGCGAGGCGCCCGGCGAGCTCGTCGACGACCGCGACGGCGCGCTCGTCGCCGTCGGTCGCGAGGTCGAGGACCTCGTGCGGTGCGAGACCCGCGGGCAGGCCCGCCTCCTTGGCCGACGCCTGGAGCGACGCGGCGCCGACGCTCTCGGCACCGAGCGCGCGGCCGGGCTGCGGGAGGAACGCGACCTCGCCGGCCCCGCCGGACGCGCCGCGGTGCAGCTTGCCGTCGATGACGATGCCTGCACCCAGCCCGATGCCCAGGCGCAGCAGGACGAACGAGTCGAGGCCCTTGCCCGCGCCCACGCGCTGCTCGGCGATCGCCGCGAGGTTGACGTCGTTCTCGAGGACGACGGGGCATCCGAGGCCTTCTTCGAGGGCGGCGTGGAGCGTGGGTCCGCCTTTCTCGAGGCCGGGGACGCGGCGCACCATGGCGTGGTCGGCGCCCACGATCGCCGGGAGCCCGACGACGGCGCACCGGATCGCGACGGACTCGGCGCCCGTGTCGTGGCGCACCGCGGCGACGCAGTGCGCTGCGAGCTTCTCGACCGCGCTCGCGCGCGCCTCGGGCTCCTTCGCGGACAGCGGCTGCTCGGCGCGGGCGCGGACGCGGCCGACGAGGTCGACGAGGGCGACGCGGACGCGCACGTGCCCGATGTCGACCGCGAGCGCGTAGCCGTGCTCGGGGTCGACGCGGTACAGCGTGGCTGCGGGGCCGCGTCGGTCGTGGTCGAGGCCGGCCTCCTCGACGAGCCCCTGCTCGACGAACGTGCGCAGCGCGAGGGCCACGGTGGTCTTGGACAGGCCCGTGGCCGCGACGATCTCGGGCCTGCCGAGCGTGTCGTGGGCGTCGAGCACCTCGAGGACCGCGCGGGCGTTGATCTCCCGGAGCAGTCGTTGATCTCCTGCAAGAAGCATGTCTACCGTTCTCCGTCGACGGTCGTTCCCCCGGACATGGGTAGGTCGGAAACCTCCCTACCCGGGCGAGAGTACCCCGCAGAAGTTCGGGACCGCTCGGCGAACGAGCAAGGTTCACCCCGCACCCCCGCCACCAGGGCCTGCGCCGGACTCGGGGTTGACCCCGAGGGCGAAATGGGGGGAACACCCGATGTCGCCCCGAGCCCCTTCCGTCCTAGCCTCGATGGTGGTGGGCCCCGCCGGGGGGTGGGGCCCCCACCACCTCACGAACACCTCGGACACGACGAACAGGGGATCGACATGCGGACCACGAACCGGCGACTGGTGACGGCGGGCCTGGTCGCCGTCACGGCGCTCGCGCTCGGGGCGTGCGGGTTCGGGTCGCGATCGATCGCGACCGACACCTACACGGTCACGGACGAGATCACGTCCGTGCGCCTCGACCTCGGCGCCGGGTCCGTCGCGCTGCGCGGGGACGCGGCGGCGACCGAGGTCGGCATCGAGCGCACGGTCGACTACGCGGGCGCCTACCCCGAGCAGGAGACGCACCGCGTCGAGGACGGCGTCCTGGTCCTGTCCGGGTGCGGACGGCACTGCTCGGCGAGCTACTCGGTCGACCTGCCCGCGGGGCTGCCCGTCACGGGCAGTACCGACCACGGCAGCATCGACCTGACCGCGACCGGCGCGGTGGACGTCGAGACGTCCAACGGGTCCATCACCCTCGCCGACATCGACCACGGGATCGTCGCGCGGACCTCGAACGGCAAGGTCACGGGGACGCGGCTCGGCGGCACCGAGGGCGTCGACGCCGAGACGTCCAACGGGGCGGTCGAGCTGACCCTCACGACCCCGCAGGACGTCCGGGCGACGACCGACAACGGCAGGGTCGAGGTCACCGTCCCCGACGGCAGCTACCGGGTGCGCGCCGAGACCGACCTGGGCGGCACCGACGTCACCGTCCCGGACGACCCCGACGGCGAGTTCTCGATCGACGCGTCCTCGTCCAACGGGCGGGTCACGGTCTCGCGAGGCGCGTGACCCAGGCGGGGCGCCGCGCGTCGTCGACGCGCACGACCACGTCGGCCGTCCGCTCGGGCGCCACCTCGGCCCGGTAGCGCTCGTACGCGGGCAGCGTCCAGGCGTCCGCGGGGGGCGTGCGCCGCGCGAGGGTCGCGTCCTGGAGTGCCAGGTGGACGGTCAGGTCGACGTCGAGCCCGCGCCCCAGCGACAGGGACCCGTCGAGCAGGACGACGAGCCCCGGTGGCGCCTCGACGTAGCCGGCGCGCGTCGAGCGCGAGGTCACGGGGTCGCGCAGGCTGGGCAGGTAGCGTCCCTCCCCCTGCGGCCCGACGGCGGTCAGCACCTCCCGGTTCAGCGCCTCCACGTCGATCCACTCGTCGAGCAACGAGTCCGGGTCCTCGTGCCCGTGCTCGAGCCGCAGCGACGCGGGCCGCAGGAAGTCCCGCACGCTGACGCGCGCCGTCGGGCGGCCGGCGACACGCAGGGGTTCGACGAGCGCGTCGGCGAGGCGCTCCGGGCGGGTCGAGGGGTGGCCGTCGACGAGGACCCTCGTCGACGGCCCGTCGCCGCGCAAGCGCTCGACGACGAGCGCGGCGACCCGTGCGACGAGGACCTCCTGGCTGACCGGCTCGACACGCACCGGGCCAGGATGCCACGGCGCCCTCCGCGCGACGAGGGACCGATCGCCGGCCGAACCTCGCGGGACGGATCCCGGACGCCCGACCGGCGGCCGGCCCTGCGGTCGTGCTCAGCGCATCCCGGGTGTCACTCGACCGCGGGCACGGTGGGGACGCGGGCGAGCGCGGGAGCCGTGAGGGCCGTAGCCGTTCGCGGACGCGTCCCCGAGGAGTTCCTCGACCCAGCGGACGGACAGGTGGCCGACCGTCGCGATCTGGTCGGTGGACGCCCCGTCCAGCGCCGCGGCCCGCACCGCCGCGGCCACGCGTTCGACCTCCTGCGGGCCGGGTACCTCGGGCAGGTCCGCAGCGAGGCCGGCCAGACGGTCGAGCGCTGTCGTCGGCGGCGTGTCCACGGCAGGAACGTACCAATGCAGCGCGGAGTGCGGGCTGCCCGGACCCGGAGCACGGTGGGAGCCTGTCGACCGCTACCAGGAGGCGTCCACGATGACCACGTTCCCGAGGATCCGGCAGGTAGTGCTCGACACGACCGACGCCCGCGGCCTCGCCGAGTTCTACCGCGCCCTCTTCGGCTTGGAGTACCGCGCGGGCGACGAGCCGCCCGCGACCGGCCGGCCGGACCCTGCCGGCGCGGACTGGCTGGTCCTGCGTTCGCCGGGCGGGGTGCCGCTCGCGTTCCAGCAGGTCGAGCACCTGCTGCCGTCGACCTGGCCCGAGCCGGCCGTCCCTCAGCAGCTCCACCTCGACTGCACGGTCCCCGACCGGGAGGCCCTCGACGCCCAGCACGAACGCGCCCTGGCGCTCGGCGCCCGCCTGCTCCGCGACCGGTCGGACGACCCCGAGGAGCCCCTGCGCGTCTACGCGGACCCGTCAGGTCATCCGTTCTGCCTCTTCGTGGGCTGACTCTCCGCCCCGCCTCCGGTCAGGCCGCGTCTGCGCGGTCCCCCACCGGCCGAAGCCGTCACAGCTCCTCGACGTCGATCAGCCACTGCGCGATCGTCCGGTCCTCGATCGTCATGCGGTACGTCTGCCCCGGGTCGATCGCGTCGTCCAACCGGCTCTGGCGGGTTTCGTTGACCCCGAGCAGGCCGCACGACGTGCGCACGTCGTAGTACGTCCGGGAACGGTTCGCGTGCGGGGCCACGTCGCTCTCGACGACGCAGGTCTGCTCGGTCGTCGTCCAGCTCGCGACCCAGACGACGACCGGTGTCGTGACGACGACGGCCGCGACCGTCCACCCGGCCACGACCTTGGGGATACGCATGGCGTGGAGGATATCGAAGCCCGCCTGCGGCAGTCGGCGTGCCCGCCGCCGAGCGCCTGCCCGCTCGCCGTGCGCGGAGGGTGCGAGCCGTCGTCGGGCAGCAGGGCCGGGCGACGCTCAGGCGGGCTTGGTCGCCTTGCCGTCCAACCACAGGGTGTCCGACTCGTCGCGGTGCGTGCCGGTCGAGCCGACGTGCTTGCTGTCGATCGTCGGGCCCTTCTTGATGACGTGGACGATCGCCATCGCGTGACCGCGGCCGAGGTCGTAGTCCTCCTTGAGCCACTCGACGATCACGCCGGCCTTCACGGCCGGGTCGTCGTAGCCCTTCTCGTGCGCGATCGCCACGAGCTGGCGCGGGGTGAGGCCGGTCTTGTCCTCGACGGCGTCCAGGTAGGCCTGAAATGACATGGTGCTCCTCGTGTCGGGTGGGTGGGGCGGGTCGGGGTGGTGGCTGGCCCGGTGCGGCTCAAGCGGTGCCGAGCACCTTGCGCAAGCGCTGGGCGAAGGCGGCCGGGTGGTCGACGAAGCCCGTGTGGTCGCCCGGGAAGAGCGTGGTCGTGGTGCCGAGCAGGGCCGCGAGCGCCGTCGACGTCCGGTCGCAGAGCTGACCCGTCGAGTCCTCGCCGACCCCGACGAGCACCACGAGCGGCCCCTGGCCCCTGACCTCGTGGTGGAGCGTGGCGCCCGGGCCCTGCAGCGTCCGGGCGGTCGCGGGGGAGGTCGCGGAGGCGGCCGGGGTGTCAGTCACAGGAACCTCCAGGAGTGCGCAGGACGGGTGGTCGAGGGGGTGGACCGTGCGGAGGGTCGGAACTCATCGGTCGCTGCGGCGCCAGCCTCACACCGTGAGCACGCCCGAGGCGTCCCTGGCGCGCGCCGGTCGCCGCCCGAGCCCGACCGTGATCAGCCAGATCGCGAGGACCACCTCGAACAGACCTGCCGGGACGGCGAGGACGAGGCCCGCCCCCGTGACCCCGAGGAGCTCGAGCACCGAGCCGAGCGCGAAGAGCGCGTAGCCCACCGCTCCCCAGAGCGCGATGCCGCGTGGCAGCAGTGCCGCACGGAGCAGGGTCACGCACAGGACCACGCTGCCCGCTCCGAGCGTCACCATCCCCAGGGCGTACGCGGCGTCGTCCAGAGCGACGAGCACCCCGCTGACGAGCGGGTCGCCCTGCGCGGCCGCGAGCGCCCAGAGCGCTGCCCCGCCGACGGCGAGCAGTGCGGCCTCGACGACGCGGGCCACGAGGTAGGTGGTCGCGGCGACCGGGCTGCGGTGGGAGAGGACGGGGACGAAGAGGATGCCGATGGCCAGGACGGCGAGGGAGTTCGCGAGGATCAGCACGACGCCTGCGCCGAGGGCGGGCGTGACCCCGTCCGTCCCCGGTCCGACGGCGGACGTGGCACCTGCCGCGAGCAGGCTCCCGGTTCCGTAGAGGGCGAAGGCGGACAGGAGCAGGATGCCGATCGCGGTGGTCGTGCGCCGGTCGATCTGGGTCGTGGGGTGCTCGGACATGGTGCCCTCCAGGTCGGACATACGGTGTAAGGCTGGATTCCCGACGCTACCATACGCTGTAAGGTGACTCCATGGCCCGATCCCCCCTGACCCGAGAGCGCGCACTGCGCGCCGCCGTGCGCCTTGCCGACGAGGCCGGCCTGGAAGCCCTGAGCATGCGGCGGCTCGCCACGACCCTCGACGTCGAGGCCATGTCGCTCTACCACCACGTCCGCAACAAGGGCGAGATCCTCGACGGCATGGTCGACCTCGTGATCGGGGAGATTGCCTCCCCCCGCCCGGGGACCGGCTGGCGGGCCGGCCTCGAGGAGGTCGCCCGCTCGACCCGGACCGCTCTCGCACGACACCCCTGGGCGACAGCGCTGCTCGACTCCCGGTCCACGCCGGGGCCTGCGCGTCTCGCGCACCTCGACGCCATGATCGGCGTGCTGCGCCGCGACGGGTTCACCGTCTCCGCGACCGGGCACGCCCTCGCCCTGTTCGACAGCTACGTGCGCGGCTTCGCGCTGCAGGAACAGGCGCTGCCGGTCCCGGCCGACGGCGACATGGCCGACGTCGCGACCGGCGTCATGGCCCAGCAGGAGTCGATGGCGACGTCGTACCCGCACCTCACGGAGATGGCCACCGAGCTCGTGCTCCGGCCCGGGTACGCGTTCGGCGACGAGTTCGACGTGGGCCTCGCCGTCGTGCTCGACGGGATCGCGGGCTTCGCACCGCCGAACTGACCCGCCGCCGGGCCGGCTACCGCCCGAGCAGCGTGTCGATCTCGGCCATCTCGGCCGTCTGCACGTCGACCATGACCTGCGCGAGGGCGCGGAGCTCGGCGTGGCCGCCACCCTCGATCTCGCCCTGCGTCATCGCGATCGCGCCCTCGTGGTGCGAGTGCATGAGCTCGAGGAACGTCGTCTCGGCCGCGGCCACCGCGGTCGCGTCACCCGTGCTCGCGTCCGCGAGACGTTCGAGGGAACCCATCTGGTCGCTCGTGAGCATGCCGTTCGCGACGTGCACGGAGTGCATCTGCATGAGGTCGTCCATCCCCCAGGCGTCGGCCCAGCCGCGCATGGTCCCGATCTCCTCGGTCTGACCGTCGAGGATGCGCTGCGCGAGGTCGCGCGTCGGCTCGCTGACCCCGTCGACGGCCAGGATGATCTTGCTCATCTCGACGGCCTGCTCGTGGTGCGGGGTCATCATCGCGACGAAGTGCGTGTCGACGTCGTTGACCTCGGCAGGGGCACCCGCGGAGCCGCTCGCGGCGGGCGCGCCCGCCTCCCCCGAGGACGACGCGCTCCCTGCCGAGCAGCCCGCGAGGGCGGCGGTCAGGACGAGCGCGGTGAGGGCGGCGGGCAGCTTCTTCATGAGGACTCCGGTGTGTCTCGGGATCGCCGGGGCACGCGGGCGCCGGTTCCGGCGAGCGTCCGCCCAGGGTAGGTGCGAAGCCTGGGAGCCGGCTGTGCCCCGGACGGGTGGCGCGCCTCCGGGATCACCCTGTGGATCCCGCGCCCGGGGGGTCGCCGCCACAGTATGGTCAGCGCACTCGACGAGGAGGCCACCGTATGACTTCCCCCCGCTCCACAGACCACCGTTCGGCCACGACCACCGTGGCGTGCACCGCCGACCGGGCGGACCTCCCGCCCCTGCTCACCGGGTGGCGGCGCCTGTGGACGCGCCCGGCCCTCATGCCGTACGTGCGGCTCGTCGTCCTGGTCCTGGCGATCAACGTCGCGGCCGCCGTCGCCCTGCTCCCGGGCACGTCGACGCCCGCCCGCCTGGACCTGACCCTCACGGCGGCGGCGCTGAACCTCGGGGCTGCGGCCGTGATCCGGCAGCAGCACGTCGTCAACCTGCTGTTCCGCGTCGCGACGAGCGCACCCGTGACGTGGCCGCTGCGCGTCCGCGCCGGGCTCGCGAAGGTCTACCACCTGGGCGGTATCCATGTCGGGGCCGCGATCTCCGCGACCGCGTGGTTCACGGTGTTCGCCGCGACGGCCCTGAGCCCGACCGGGCAGGGCCTGCTGTCGGGGCCGACCCTCGGGGTCGTCGTCGCGCTCACGCTGCTGCTGCTGACGATCGCCGCCCTGGCCACCGCGCCGCTGCGCCGCAGGCGCCACGACCTGTTCGAGACGAGCCACCGGCTCGGCGGCTGGTCGACCCTCGTGGGGTTTGGGGCCCTGACCGTCCTGTTCGCGCACGACCTCGCGCCGAGCGACCCGTGGGCCGCGATCCTCACGGCCCCCGCGACGTGGGTCCTGGCGGTCGTGGTCGTCTGCGTGGGGCTGCCGTGGCTGCACCTGCGCAAGGTCGCGGTGGACGTGCACACGCCGTCGTCCCACGTCGCGATCGTGCGCCTCCACCACGACCCGCGGACGTTCGTGGGGTCCTCGACGACGATCGCCCGGCACCCGCTCGGCCAGTGGCACCCGTTCGCGAACCTCGTCACGCCGAGCCGCCCCGAGCTGCGCCTCGCGATCTCCCGGGCGGGCGACTGGACGGGGTCGTTCATCGACTCCCCGCCGGACCACGTGTGGGTTCGTGGCGTGCCCACGGCCGGGGCAGGGAACGTCGGCAAGCTCTTCCGCAAGGTCGTGTGGATCACGACGGGCAGCGGGATCGGCCCGTGCCTGCCCAGCCTGCTCGCGGGCGCACCCGCCCACCTGGTGTGGGTCACCCGCACGCCCGATGCCACGTTCGGTCCAGGGCTCGTCGCCGAGATCACGGAGTCGCTGCCGGACGCCCTCGTGTGGGACACGCGCGCCCTGGGCAAGCCCGACCTCGTGGCCCTCGCGCTCGACGCGGTGCGCACGACCGGCGCCGAGGCCGTCATCTGCATCTCGAACCGTCCCACGACGTTCGAGGTCGTCGAGGGCCTCGAGTCACGGGGCATCCCCGCGTTCGGCGCCATCTGGGACTCCTGAGGCGCGTCGCCCTCCCCCCGCCCGACGGCGTCACGCGCGTGGCGCCGTCGGGCTGCGGCGGGCTCAGCGCGTCAGCGCGTGTCGCACGTCAGCCGCGCCCCGAGCGTGACGGCCGCGACCACGGCAGCTGCGGCGACGAAGACGACGTCCTTGAGGATGTACTGGCCCAGGAGCGTCATGCCGTCGCCGAAGAGCTCGTCGGGGAAGAGCACCACGGGCGACATCATGCCGACCAGCGCGACCGAGAGCACGACCAGGCCCACCTTCAACCATCGCCCCGTGAGGAGCGTCAGCCCGATGACGGTCTCGACGACCGCCGTCAGGACCACGGCCGCCGTCCCCTCGACGACGCCGAATGTCAGCGCCCCGACGGTCTGCGTGACGATCTGCTCCGCCGGGCTCGCCCCGGGGAAGAACTTGAGCACCCCGAACCCCAGGAAGACGAGGCCGAGCGAGACCCGGAGCGCGGGAACCGACCACCGCGTCAGGTGGACGGCCAGGGCGACGACCACGGCGTCGCACCGTCCCCGGAGCCCGGGCCGCGCTGGCAGTGCGATGGTGTGGGGCGGCTGCGGTGAGGTCGCCGCGGCGGGCGTGGCAGGCGAGGTCGGCGCGGGCGACAGCAAGGTCTGGGGTCCGGCAGCAGGCATCTGTTCTCCTCGTCGAGAGCGTGCGGACACGCGGCGCTTCGCGAAGAAAGCACCGTGACGTCCGGATATGTGATGGCTCGGCGAGCGTAGCCACCGCGGATGAGGACCAGATGAGGCCGGGCTCAGCCCGCGAGACGCGCGTGCAGGTGCATGTCGTACCAGCCGTCGACGTGCTTGCCGCTCTCCCGGAGCGTGCCCTCGGGCGCGAACCCTGCGGCGAGCGCGACCTTGCACGACGCCTCGTTGCGCGTCGAGTGCACGAGGCACCGGTACGGGAAGATGGATTGAGGAGTTGCTAAACTCGTCAAGTCTTCAGGAGGTCCTGTGCCCACCACCGCCACCACGGCGCCGCTCTACGCGATCAAGGCCGAGCTGTTCCGCTCCCTCGCGCACCCCACCCGCATCCAGGCGCTCGAGGTGCTCAGCGCCGCGCCCCACCACGAGGCCCCCGTGAGCGACCTGCTCGCCGCGACCGGCGTCGAGGCCTCGGTCCTGTCCCAGCACCTCGCGGTGCTCAAGCGCGCCGGCGTCGTGACGTCGTCGCGCACGGGCAACACCGTCGTCTACCGGCTGAGCAGGCCTCTCGTCGCCGAGCTGCTCGTCGTCGCACGCGCGTTCCTGCGCGAGACGCTCGACGCGTCCGGGCGACAGCTCGCCGCTGCGGACGAGCTGCCTCCCCTCCAGGGGGAGAGCGAACGGACCGGGCAGTGACACGGACGCCCCGGCCGTCAGGGCCGACCCTGCCCGTCGGCTCGACCCCGCCGACCCGCTCCACCCGCTCAGCCCGCTCGGCCCGTTCCGCCCGGTCCCCGCGCGACCTGCTCCCCTCGCGCGCCGACGTCGACCTGCGGCCGCGGACGCTGCGCGCCGACCTGCTGGCGGGCATCACGGTCGGCGTGGTCGCCCTGCCCCTCGCCCTCGCGTTCGGTGTGAGTGCCGGGGTCGGTCCCGGTCCTGGCCTCGTGACGGCCGTGGTCGCGGGCGTCGTGGCCGCGGTGTTCGGCGGCTCGCGCGTCCAGGTGAGCGGGCCGACCGGCGCGATGGCCGTCGTCCTCGCCCCGATCGTCGCCCAGCACGGCCCCGCGGCCGTGCCGCTCGTCGCGATCCTCGCGGGCGTCGTCGTGCTGCTGGCCGGGGTGACGCGGCTGGGGCACGTCGTGACGTTCATCCCGTGGCCCGTGGTCGAGGGGTTCACGGCCGGGATCGCCGCGATCATCTTCCTCCAGCAGGTCCCCGCGGCCCTGGGCGTCTCGGGCGCGGTGGGCGGCAACCCGCTGGTCGTCGCCGTCGACTCGGTGGTCGCGGCGTTCGCGAACAGCCCCGCGGCGCTGTGGACGCTCGGCACCGTGGCGCTCGTCGCCGTCGTGATGCTGGTCCTGCCGCGCGTCGCGCCCGCCCTGCCCGCGTCGCTCGTCGCGGTCGTCCTCGCGACCGTCGTCGTCCAGCTCACGGGCGCCCCTGTCGCGCGGATCGGGGCGCTGCCCGACTCGCTGCCGCTCCCGACCGTGCCGCCCCTCGACGCGGGCATGCTGCGGTCGCTGATCGGCCCCGCGGTCGCGGTCGCGGCGCTCGCCGCGATCGAGTCGCTCCTCTCGGCCCGCGTCGCCGCAGCCATGCCGTCGCCCGCGCAGGGCGGGCCCGTCAGGTCGTCGCGCGGCCCGTCGGGCGCCACGACCGTGCCCGACGACGCCTCCCACCGCTACGACCCCGACCGCGAGCTCGTGGGCCAGGGTCTGGCGTCGATCGCGAGCGGCGTGTTCGGCGGGATGCCCGCGACGGGCGCGATCGCACGGACCGCGGTCAACGTGCGCGCGGGTGCCCGCACGCGGCTCGCGGCCGTCGTGCACTCGGTCGTGATCCTGGGCGTCATCTACCTGGCGACGGGGCCCGTCTCCTCGATCCCGCTCGCGGCGCTGGCCGGTGTCCTCATGGTCACCGCGGTGCGCATGGTCTCGGTCGCGACGCTCCGTGCCGTGCTGACCTCGACCCGGGCCGATGCCGTCGTGCTCGTCGTGACCGCGGTCGTGACGATCGCGGTCGACCTCATCGAGGCCGTGCAGATCGGGCTCCTCGTCGCGGCGTTCTTCGCGCTGCGGTCGGTCGCGAAGGCGGCGGCCGTGCACCGCGAGCCACTGCCCGGGCCGGCACTGCCGGGCGACGAGCACATCGCGCTCTACCGGCTCGACGGCGCCATGTTCTTCGGCGCCGCCGACCGCATCCACGCCCAGATCCGCGACGACCAGGACGCCCTGGTCGTCGTCCTGCGGCTCTCGCACCTGCGCCTCGTCGACGCGACGGGCGCCCACGCGCTGGGCGAGCTCGTCGCGGGCCTCGAGCGCTCGGGCGTCACGGTCCTGGTCAAGGGCATCCAGCCCGCCCACCTGCCCGTGCTGACACGCGTCGGCGTGCTCGACGAGCTGCGTCACGAGAAGCACCTGTTCGCCGACCTCCCGCCCGCGATCGAGCACGCGCGCTCGCACGTCGCGCGAGCTCAGGCCGGGACCGGGTCCCCGCCCGCGAGCGCCGCCGGGGCCACGGGCCCCCGGAATCCCCTCAGCGCGTGACGTCGAGCGTCAGGAGCACCGTGACGGTGTCGCCCAGCTCGACGCCCTCTGACGCACGGATCGCGTCCTTGAGCGGCACGACGTACAGGCCGTCCTTGGCGAACAGCGACGTCGTCCAGGTCGTGCCCCCGATGCGCGCCGAGACCGGGATCATGCCCCAGCCGTAGGTCACGAGGGCCGCGACCTCGTGGATGCGGGCGCTCTCGTCGTCGGGCACGGTCACGAAGTGGAAGGGCGCGGGCCCCCGCCAGTGCCACACCTCGCCGACGGCCTCGATCTCCATCCGCCCAGCGTCCCCCGAGGACGCGCCGCCCGCCGCTCCTGCGCCGAGCGCGCAGCTCAGACCAGGATCGCGACCACGACGACGAACAACGTGACGAGGAGGCCCAGGAAGACGAGCGGGAGCGCGATGCTCCGCGTGGTGATCGCGAGCGTGACCGCGTTCAGCCCGAGGAGCGGCGCCAGGATCCCGATGAGCATCAGGTTGGTGCGCACCACGCGCCGCTTCGCGTCGTCGTGAAGGGTCAGCTCGGTCATGCGCGACATCGTTCCACGGCCGATACCAGTGTCCGGGACTGCGCCCGCGCCTCGACTCCCCTCTCCGCTCAGGCGCGGGTCGCGGTCGCGACGGCCCGCTCGAACGCGCCCGCGAGCGCCGAACGGACCGCATCCGGGGCGTCGGGGGCGCAGCGCGCGGCCACGGTCGCCGCGAGCTCGGCGAGGTGGGGCAGCAGGGCGTCGAGCTCCGGGGTCGTCGCGTCGAGCTCGTGCGCAGGCACGACGACCGTGGCGGTGATCCGTCGCCGCGACCGGGAGAACCGGACGTTGCGGACACCGGCCGGGCCGGCCGAGGGCGTGACCGAGCCGCCGAGCGCGAGCACGACGTCGAGCTCGTCCAGGCCCGGGACGTCGAGCGGGGCGCACTCGGCCTGGAGCGCGCGGCGCAGCCGGACTACCGCGCCGACGTCCCGGTCGGGGCCGCCCAGGACGTTGCGCTGCGCGAGGATCATGCGGGCGGCCCGGTGAGCGGGAGGTCGGGAAGGTTCTCGTCGAGCAGGTCCGCGAAGGTCTCGGCGAGGGTGTGCCGCTCGCCCGTGTCGTGGTCGAAGGTCACGACGGGCCCGTCGTTCGTGATCACGAGGGGATTGCCCGGGCCGTCGAACCCGATCACGAGCCCTTCGTCCGCGACGGCCCAGCCGTCCGCGCGGAAGGCGCGCGTGAGGGCCGCGACGTCGGTGTCCTCGAGCGAGGACGCGTTGCACAGGCCGTGGACGGGGACGCCCACGAAGCAGCCGCCGTGCCGCCCGACCACCTCCACGTACCCAGGGTCAAGGACCACGTCGAGGCCGCTCACGGCCTCCTCGATCTCGTCGCACGTCGAGGGCTCGCCCGCGCCGTAGAGGGCCACCGTGGCGTCCAGCCGCGCCAGGAGGTCGGGGGGCAGCACCATACGTGCAGGTTAGCCGGGGCCTGGGACAGCCCGACGGCGTCACGTGCCCGGGTGCGCGCGTCACTCCAGCGCGGGACCATGACCAGGCACGCACCACCGACCCGTGAGGCGCACCATGACTCGCTTCGTCGTCGACTCCGGCGCCGTCCTGCGACTCGTCGAGACCTCCGCCGAGGTGTCGAGCGCTCACGAGCTGCTCGCGCCGACCCTCCTTCGGTCGCAGATGCTGTCGGCGCTGCACGAGGCCGTGCACCGGGGCGATCTGTCGGTCGACGCCGGTCGGGAACGGTTGGGCCGGGTGGGCCGCCTGCCGATCCGCCTGCTCGGCGCGACGTGAGGACGACCGGGTCGTCGCGGCCGATGGTCCAATCCTCGACCGTGCACCCCGACACCGTCGCGCTCCGTCCATCAGCCGCGACCTCCACACTCACCGGATCGAACGGCCAAGGACCCGCCACCCGAACCGCCCCGTCCTCGTTGCGCTCCCGGGACCACTTGTTGAGGTTGCTGTTCATCTTGCGGATCGCAGCCGGTGTCCACGTCGCATGCAACGGATCCAGCTCCAGGTCACCGGCCGGCTCACCCTCCGACCACACCACCGACGGCGTCGGAGCAGGCCCAGGAACCTCCGGGGCACCACACCCCGCCACCACCACAACCACAACCACCCCAAGAAACGCCACCCTCGCCATCCCCGGTCGTCGCGGCCGATGGTCCAATCCTCGACCGTGCACCCCGACACCGTCGCGCTCCGTCCATCAGCCGCGACCTCCACACTCACCGGATCGAACGGCCGAGGCCCCACCACCCGAACCGCCCCGTCCTCGTTGCGCTCCCGGGACCACTCGTCGAGGTTGCTGTTCATCTTGCGGATCGCAGCCGGTGTCCACGTCGCATGCAACGACTCGGAAACGGATCCAGCTCCAGGTCACCGGCCGGCTCACCCTCCGACCACACCACCGACGGCGTCGGAGCAGGCCCAGGAACCTCCGGGGCACCACACCCCGCCAGGATCACCCCGGACGCGAGGACCACTCCGCCCCCTGCCCACCGTGTCATTGCGTGCATACCGCTTCTCCCGCGTTTCCGTCCGTCATGTCTCGGGCACTCGAATAGACATCGAGGTACTTCTGGGCCTGCTGGTCGTACGCCTCGATCGCGCCCTGCTCGGTCGCGAACTTCTCAGGTGCGATCTGGAACACGATCCGCGCTGAAAGGAACTTCATCTCATCGGCCCGGTCGATGCAGTCGGCATTCGCGTTGATCACGGCCTGCTTCTCGTTGCCGGCCCACAGCGCTTCCGCGCGTTTGCCCCCTTGCTCGACCCCCGCCGAGACGAGTTCCTCTATCGCGAGGTCCGCCACCCAGCCGACACTCTTCCCCAGGATCTGGTCGGTGCCCGGAATCGGGATGATCTCTTCGAGGACAGCGACGGGCCATTCGGCGATCTTCTGGTTGCGTGCGTCGATCGCCGCAGCCGAGGAGATGTCCACCCCGTCGGTCGCGCCGTCGACGAGCGCCTGAAGCCCCACGACACGAGCGAACACGCCGTCCCCGTCCAGGACCTCGACGCCGTCCTGGATGAACGACCCGGGAGCGCTTGCGGCCGTGCTGATCAGAGTCTGCTGGTAGTAGTCGACCGCTTCGGTCAGGTACCAGCCCGCGGCCTCGTGCTGCCCCAATGTGCCGGTGAAGTCCGCGAGGGTCTTCCGGCTGATGGTCAGCACCGAGCGGACTTCGTCCGTCCAGGGGAGGCGATCCCGCCCAGTCTTCGCACCCAAGTCTGCGGCGCCCTCGCCCCGGATGATCGCCCACTCGGTGAGCATCGGGATCTCCACGGCCAGGGCCGTCACCATCCGGATGGCCGCATCGTCAGTCAGCTGGTCGGTGGTGAATCGGGGGTTCCCGGCCAGTCCGTAGATGATGCCGCCGGAGACCTCTTCGGCCTTGGTCCAGGTCTCGGCGTCGTAGGTCCCGCTCGCGGGAGCGCCCTCCACGCTCTGCAGCGACGTCCACAGGGCCGCCGGAGTCTCGAATCCGTCGCCGGTCACGGACACGCCCCAGTCCCTCTTCCCGAACCAGTAGTCCACCCGACCTTCACCGCGCCAATCGGCCTGTGCCACGTCGTCTGGCCGACCGTCGCTGAACCAGTCGAGCGTCGCCTCGGGGTACAACGCGAGGGTGGCGAAGACCTGCTCCGCCGGGCGGTCGGACGGCATGGGATCCGTGGAGCTCGTCTCGAACCACATGAGGCTGCGACCTCCGGCGACCACGCTCGTATCGACGAGCCCCAGTTCGCCGGGGCGTCCAGGCGAGCGCTCGACCGCATCGATCTGATCTGCCATGGCGGTCGCGAACGTGGCGCTCATCGGCGTGCTCGCGCGGTCGTGGAAGAGCCACCCGATCACGGAGAGGCCGCCACCGATCGTTCCCGTGGCTCCTGTGAACATGTCCGCCGCGAACCGATCCGCAGTCTTCTCTCCCCAGCTGTGCGAGGCCGTCGCCAAGCCTTGCCGCATCGCGACCGCCAGCCCGTGGAGCGCCGCCGCGGTGACGGACTGGTCCGCGTCCGTCATCGACGTCCCGAGCGTGTTCACCAGCTCCCGCGTCCGCTCTCCGCCCAGGGACTGGAAGTAGGCGTCCATGACCGCGGGGTCCTTGCCCCACACGGTGAAGAAGTCCTGCAGGTAGGTCACGTCCCCGGCCTTCAGGTCCCCGTCCAGAGCCTGGTCGGTGAACCTGTTGTACGCCGCCACGAGCTTGGCGGTGTCCAACGCCTCGACCCCGGTGATCCCGGCGCGCGAGAGCACCTCCTTGCGCTGAGCCCACCCCGAGTCCCCCGGGATCGCCAATGCGGCGACCAACCGGTCGTCCAGCGCCTGACGCTGCACGGCCAGGTCCCGCAACGCGGCTCCGGCCACGTGCGCGTCCATCTCGGCCTGCTCGGCCAGCATCGCGCGACGCGCCTCGACCGCAGGGCTCGCGCTCCCGTCGAACCCGCCCACCGCGTACCGCATCCGCTCAGCGTCCTCGCGCACCTGCCGGTGGAACGACACCTGGGCTCGAAGACTCACGACAGCGTCCGCATACTCGTCGAGCGCAGCGTGCACGGGCCTGGCGAGCTCACCCAGCTCCCGCTGGCGCGCTCGCGCGTGCCCCGCCTCGTACTGCCACGCGTTCGCGGACTCCCCGCTCCACACCTTCGGCCCGAGCGCTTCCTGGACACCGCCGATGCCCGACTCGACCTGCGCGAGCACGTCCTCGTGCCCCCGCAACACCGCCGCGAACCCCATCGGCCCCCTCATCACCCCGGCCCCAGGATCCTCCTCGTCCCACCGGATCACGACACCACCCGCGCCAACCCGGCATCAGCCTGCGCCACCGCGTCCACGACCCCGCTCACCTGCGTGGCCAGCCCCTCGAGCACGCCCCGCCCCATCATGAGCTCGGTCGAGAACCACAACGCCCACTCCTCGACCGCCGCAGCCACCACCGGGCTCCCCACGTCCTCGCACCACGCCTGCGCCCGCTCCGGGACTTGCCCCACCAACGCCGACATGCGCGTCGAGCCATCGCTCAACGCCGCGTACGACACGCTCAGACCACTCGCCACCACACGCCCCCTGAAGCACCCTCACGTCGATCGACGCACCGCACAGTAGCGCAGCACGCGGTGCCCGACGGCGGAGCCCTCCGCCCTGTGGACAGCCGTGCGGGACCGTGGTCCCACCGGCCGACGAGCCTGGCAACGCCCTCCTCTTCGCCCGGCGTTCCCCGGGCGGAGCCCTGGAGGAGTCCTCGATGCTCCCCGACGACGACCTGGCCACGACTGTCAGCGGGATCGCCCACCTGACCGGTACTGCCGCAGGTCTGCGAACGCTGTTTCGACGACGCCGTGAGAGCGCTGACCCCGTCCTCCGCGGGGACGACTCCGAGGCCGTCCTCCGCGGTGCGCGGCCCCGCTCGCGGCAGGAGCCCTCGCGCCGCTCCGCGTGCGCGTCACGGCCTGACGCTCGCCCCGCGCTGCCCGACGACGTCACGCACCCGGGTGCGTCGGTCGCCGTAGAGCGGGACGATGGCGGAGGCACGTCCCCTCCTCCCCTGACCAGCCCCTGACCAGCGAGGTGCTCCATGACCCGGTTCGTCATCGACCCCGGCACGGTCCTGCGGCTCGTCGCCGACGACGCCCAGGTCTCGGACACGCACGAGCTGCTCGCGCCGACCCTCCTGCGGTCGCAGACGTTGTCCGCTCTGCACGAGGCCGTGCATCGCGGTGACCTGTCCGTCGAGGTCGGGCGGGAGCGGCTGGCCCGCGTCGGCCGTCTGAAGATCCGGCTCCTCGGCGACGGCGTGCTGCGCCGCACCGCGTGGACGGTGGCTGATCGGCTCGGCTGGGCCTCGACCTACGACGCCGAGTACGTGGCCCTCACACAGCTCCAGGGGGATGCCCTCGTGACGGCCGACGTGGAGCTCGCCCGCACCGTCCGGGGGGTGGTCGAGACGGCACCGTACGAGGCGCTTCTCGAGCCCCTGGCGTGATCTGCGCCTCGGGGTCGAACAGAGCCTCGAACCACCCACCTCACCCGGCCGGTGACTGACTCGAAGCACCCGACGGGCCGCCCTTGACGACGTCCTCGGGCTGGAAAGGCTCGACCACGGGCACAGGATCGAACCACCCGATGCTCCGTTGCGACGGCATGCATGCGAACGAACGCGTCCGTTCCCCCTCGTCCACGAGGTCCTGCGGAATCTCCCCCAGCCCACTCCGCAGACGACCGTCCTGACCCTTCACGACCTCGTACGCGTAGAGCTTCCACTCCACCGCTCCGTCCACCGACATGTCCTGCGCGGACACCCAGGTCCCCGCGAACTCGCACACCACGACCGTCGCGCGCTCGCCCGAGGGATCGGCGTCGACCCGTATCGGGTCAAAAGCCAACGGAGCCAGGACGACCAGGTGATCGTCGGGCTCCTCCTTCGCTCGGCCCGCCACGAGTGTCTCGGTACCTTCGATGAGAGCCGGCGTCGTCGTGCTCCACAGATCCGGATCGCTGAAGTCGTGCGCGTTGACCGCCAACGCCCGGTTCAGCTCCGAGGCCCGCACCGCCTGCACCCACGGATCGGACTCCAACGGTCCAGACGGCTCTCCCCCCTCCCACCGCATCCCCGGCGTCGCCAGGTCCGACGGCCCCTCACGCCTGGCGGGCACGGGAGAGCACCCCACCAGCACCACCGCCCCGAGCAACACGCCCACGACGCCCGCTGCGCCATCCCGCACGGTCACTGCCATCTCGTCTCCTCGTCAGTCCCTGTGGTCCGGCGTGCCGCTGCTCGCTCCGGCCCGGCCAGCGTTCACCGCGGCGTCGACCAGGTCGGTCATCGCAAGCCGTTCGGCCTCGACCGAGGGCAGCCCGGCCGCGACATGGCGTCCTACGGCGGCGTCCCACTCCTGGTCGTGGTGTCCCGTCGTGACGAGCTCGGTCAGCAGCTGCCCGACAGCGGCACGCCGGTCGACCAGCATCGACTCGATGCTGGAGTCGCCGGTCACACCTGCCGCAGCCCGGGCGTTGAGCCAGGAGGAACCCGTCACCTGCTTGCCTACCGCTGTCACCATCTCCCCGGCCACGAGGTCCACGCCGAGCTGGAGACCGGGAGCGGACACCGGCACCAGACCGACGGCCGACGAGGCCACGTCGACGAACGCCTGGTTCTGCGGCCAGCCCCGCCTGACGTGCCCGCACCGACCCCGCCTCCACCTGCCACGCCGTGGCGGCCTCACCGTCCCACGTCTGCGGGCCGAGCGTCCCGCGCACCCCTTCGACCCCCGCCGCGACCTGCGTCAGCGCGTCCTGGCACCGGCGCAAGGTTGCCGCGAACCCCGGCGGACCCATCATCACGCCAGCCCCCGGGTCCTCCTCGTCCCACCGGATCACGACATGACCCGAGCCAGCGCCCCGTCGGCCTCCTGCATCGCCTCCGCGACCCCCGTCGCGTGAGCGGCCAACCCGTCCACCTCACCGCGCGCGAGCAGAAGGTCGGTCGAGAACCACAACGCCCATTCCTCCACGGACGCAGCCACGGCTGCGCTCCCCACGTCCTCGCACCACGCCTGTACCCGCTCCGGTACCTGCCCCGCCAGCGACACCAACCGGGCTCCACCGCTCGCCAACGCCTCGAACGACACGCTCAGATCCCCTGCCACCACACAAGCCCCCTGCATCCCCCTGTGCGGCGGGAAGCGCCCTGCCGAAGGCCGCACACTAGCGGAACTCCGGACCCGCCCGGGTGCGGGTTCCGATCGCGAACGGCGAGCCGCAGGTTCACCACGACCACGGGACGAGCACGGAGATGACGTTCTCCGACCGGGACGAGGAGGCCACGCAGAGCGCGACCGTGCGTGAGCTGCGCGCACGGCCGGGCCCACCCGAGGTGAGCGACGCCGTCGGGCACCGTGCCAGGAAGGCTCCCGGATGCCGGCCGACCCGACCGCGAGGACCATGGCCGCATGACGAAGCTGCTGACCGCCGACCCACCGCCCGACACCCTGCCTCGCCGGATCGGGCGTGTCGCGCTCGGTCTGGCCCTCGTGTTCGCCGGGATCAGCCACCTGACCTTCTCGCGCGAGGAGTTCCAGGCCCAGGTGCCGGACTGGTTCCCGGTGGACGAGGACGTCACGGTCCTCGCGTCAGGGGCGGTCGAGATCGCGCTCGGCTCGTCCCTCGTGGTGCTCTCGAAGCGACGCGTCGCGGTCGGGCTGATCGCGGCGGCGTTCTTCGTCGTGATCTTTCCCGGGAACATCGGGCAGTGGCTCGAGCACAAGGACGGGTTCGGGCTAGACACCGACGCCAAGCGGTTCGGCAGGTTGTTCTTCCAGCCCGTGCTCGTCGCGTGGGCGCTGTGGTCGACGGGGGCGTTCAGCGCCCTGCGACGCGCCCGGGCCGACCGCCCCTGATCGGGACGTCGACCACGGAGCGCTGCGACCGGTCTTGACCCGGGGCGGATTCCAGCGGTGGTCGCAACACGTTCGGTGTTGATGGTACGGGCCCGGCCGCTAGAGCGGCCGGGCCCGTACTGTTCACAGGAGTGATGCGATATGGGCGAGGGTGCCGGACTCGATGAGGATGAACAGGCCGAGACCTATGAAGACCGCGGGCACGAGCCAGTGCTCGATCTTCTCCAGTACTTCGGTCACCTTCTCGTTGCTGCCGATGGCGCGCGCGAGCAGGCACCATCCGGCGAGCAGGACGAGGAACACCGCGATCGTGACCAGGGCGTCTGTGGTCGAGATGGTGCGGAACACCGGGGTGTAGATCGCGATGTTGTCCCCGCCGTTGGCGATCGTGATGCCTGCGACGCCGAGCAGCCCGACGGTCTTGAGGGCAGACTCGGCCTCATCGTCGTCGTCCTTGCCGCGCAACGTGCGCACCAGGGCCAGCACGCCGATCGCGAGCGGGATCAGGCCCAGCAGGCCTACCCACTCGTCCGGCACGATCGTCAGGCCCAGCGCAGCCAGGAAGCTGACCGCGATGAGCGTGATCAGGCCCAGGTACTGCCCGGCCACGATCTGCCACTCGCGCAGCCGCGACGTCCCTCGCGCGGCGACCGCGAACAGGACCGTCAGGATCACGATGTCGTCGAGGTTGGTTGCGACGAACAACCCGATCGCGGCCGCGATCGTGCTCAGCACGCCGACACCTGCCCATCCGCGCCGTAGGTCGGGCAGAGCGCGACTGCGCTGCCCGTCGCTGCGAGCAGCGTCTCAGCGGCCGCGAGCATGTCCAGCAGTTCCGAGCGTGCCAACGAGTAGAACACCCGCCGGCCCTCCATGCGTCCGACCACCAGGCCGCAGTCCTTCAAGCACGCCACGTGCGAGGAGACCGTTGACTGCGCCAGCCCTAGATCAGCCGTGAGCTCCGCGACCCGTGCCTCTCCGGCCGCGAGCCGGCGAACGATCGCCAACCTAGCCGGGTCGCCCAGCGACCGGAACAACGCGACCGCCGGCTCAACATCGGCCGTGGTTGCTGTACATACCTCGGATTCTATGATCGACATGGACCGATAATAGCCGACGATTGTCGATCATTTGGGGCTGAGAAGTTGAGTGAGCCGCTGGGTGGAGTGACCCATCCCAGTGTCTTGCGGGGCCGGGTGTTGAGCTGGTGAGCGACGGCGTCCAGGTGCGCGCGGTCGTGGCGGCGCAGGTCAGTGCCCTTCGGGAAGTACTGCCGCAGGAGGCCGTTGGTGTTCTCGTTCGATCCGCGTTGCCAGGGTGAGGCGGGGTCGCAGAAGTAGACCGGGATGCTGGTGGCGAGTGTGAACTCGTGGTGGCGGCCCATCTCCGAGCCCTGGTCCCAAGTGACCGAGCGGCGCAGCGCGACCGGCAAGGTCACCATGGTCTGTACGAGTGCGTCACGGAACGTCACGGCAGATCGGTCCCCGGGAAGGTGTACGAGCACGAGGAATCGGGAGGCTCGCTCGACCAGGGTTCCGATCGCGGACTGCTGGTTCTTGCCGATGATGAGGTCTCCTTCCCAGTGCCCGGGCACGGCTCGGTCAGCTACCTCGAGTGGGCGCTGGGAGATCATGACCATCGGGTGGGAGTAGCGAGGCTGGCGCTGCTGGGCCTGGCGGCGGGGCTTGCGCCGGGCGCGTCCGGTGCGCAGCGCGGTCACGACCTCGCGCCGTAGCCCGCCGCGCGCCTGAACGTAGATCGCTTGGTAAATCGTCTCGGTGCTCACGTTCATCTCCGCCCGACCGGGGTGGCGGGATCGGAGCGCGACGCTGATCTGTTCCGGGCTCCACCGCAGGTCCAGGTGCTTCTGGACGAAGTCTCGCAGGGGCGCGTGAGATGCGATCTTCGCGGGCTTGGGGCGGGGCCGGCGGCCGTCGGCGCGCAGTTGAGCAGCGTGCGGACGGTACTGCCCGTTCGTCGGGTGCCGGTTGCGTGTGACCTCCCGGCTGATCGTGGAGACCGACCGCCCGAGCTCGGCAGCGATCGACCGCAAGGACTTCCTCTCCCGCAGCAGGTCCGCGATCACGAGTCGGTCCGAGAGCGAAAGGAACCTGCCCGAAGACAGCGAGAAGGCCCGCGCGACCCCCACCGAATGTGGGAGTCCCGCGGGCCGTCTTCCTGCTGGGGATCCGTTGCGCCACCGCTTGCCCGTGCGCCGGTTGATCCCGACGATCCTGCAAGCCTCATTACTGCTCATGCCCTGGGCCATGAGCAGGAAGTATGCCTCGCGCTCACGCTCGAGCTTCCGCCTGCCCTGCGGTGCTCGCAGGGGTCTGATCTCAAAGTCCATCGCATCCCCGAAGGTCGGGTGTTGCGACGACTGCTAGAACTCAAGCGGCGCGGAGGGGGGCTATTTTCGGTCCATCGACCAGACCGACCGGTCGGTCTAGCCGACGGGACGGCAAGCGATCCCGCCTCGGACCACCACGAAGGAGCCGCACCGTGCTGACGATCCCACCGGCCTTCCACGAGGTGCTCGGCGAACGCCAGGACCCACGCATGCTCGGCGCGATCGCGGGCGTCGGCCTCGCGGGCACGGCGCTGCTCGTCCTCGCCGACCGTCCGGCGTTCGAGGCCGTGCCCACCTGGCAGGCCGTGGCCGCGACCCTCCTGGTCCTCGACGTCCTGTGCGGTGCGCTCGCGAACTTCTCCCGCGGGACCAACGACTACTACGCGACCCGCCCGCGGCACCGTGCCGTCTTCCTCGCGATCCACGTCCACCTGGTCGCGATCGCGCTGCTGCTCGGCACCGACCTCCTGCCCGCGGTCGTGGTGTGGGTCGTGACCGTCGCGGCCGCCGCGCTCGTCACGTCGCTGCGGCTCCCCGCGCAGCAGCTCCAGGTCGCTGCCGCCGTCGTGGTCGCCTCGGGGGCGGCCGTCCCCGTCCTGTTCGCCGGGTCGACCCTGATGACCGCGGTGGCGCTGCTGTTCGTGATCAAGGTCGTCCTCGCGTTCGCGGTCGACCACTACGGGGGACGTGCCACCCACGACCCCGCGCACGCCGACGCGCCCGGCCCCGCGCACCGTGACACGGCGCGGGACGCGACGTGACGACCGTCCGCGACCTGCACCGGTCCGAGCACCGCCCGGCCGCCGCCCTCCTGGCGAGGGCGTTCGCGACCGACCCGCTCTTCCTCGACCTGTTCGGCGACGTACCCGACGAACCGGACGCCCGCCGTCGGGCGCTCCGCTTCACGTCGTGGGTCCTCGGGGCGAACCGCCTGCTCGGGGGGCGTCGACGAGCGGTCCTGGACAGCGCACGGATCGTCGGAGTCGCGGTCGTCGAACCGCCGCAGGGAGCCACGCGACGCACCGTGGGCGCCGCCCTCGCAGCCCTGCGCTTCGCGCCCGTCGCCCTGGCGCTGCCGACCGCCGCGACGGCCCGGCTCAACCGGTACGGCCGCGAGACCCGGGCCCTCGTCCCGGCGACGCCCCACCACTACCTCACGATGATCGGCGTCGACCCCGCCGCCCAGGGCGCGGGCCTGGGCCGGGTGCTGCTCGACGACGTCGTCGAGCTCGCCGAGCGAGACCCCCGGTCGGCCGGGGTCGGCCTCGACACGGAGAACCCGGACAACCTCGGCTTCTACGCCCGGCACGGCTTCGCGCCGTGCGGCGAGCTCGCCACGGCCGCGTTCACCGCCCACGTGCTGTTCCGTCCACGAGGATCATGACCATGGCCAACACGCTCCCCACCCGTGATCGGATCGTCGAGACCGCGTTCCGACTCTTCCTGACCCAGGGCTACGAGAACACGAGCACCGTGCAGCTCGTCGCCGCGACCGGCCTGTCCAAGGGCGCGATCTACCACCACTTCCGCGACAAGGAGGAGATCCGGTCGGCGGCCGTCGAGCACTTCCTGCTGCGCTACGTCGCCCCGCCCGCCTCCGAGGAAGGCGAGGACGCACCCCTCGGTCTCGCCGCGACGCTGCACCACGTGGCCGACGCGTACGCCCGCGTCCTCGAGACCGTCGCCGCGCTCACGGACGACCCCCTCGCCTACCACCGGTTCGTGCTCGCGGCCGCACCTGGCCTGCGCGAGACGCTGCAGGACGCCGTCGGGCAGGTCCGCGACGCACTGACCGACGCCGCGCGCACGTCCCAGGACGACGGCACCGTCACGACGGCGCTCCCCCCGGAGCGCGTCGCGGAGAACGCTGCCGCGCTCGTCGAGGGGGCCGGACTGCTCTGGTCCGTGGACCCGCGCGGGTCGGCGCGCGACCGGCTGCGTGCCGCCGTGGACGACCACCTGCTGCTCCTGTCCGGGACGTCGACAGGGACCGCGTCGTAGCGCCGAGAGGTCGTCGAGCGGCCCGGACGCAGAGCGGAGGCCCGCCCTGACCGCGCCGCACTAGCTCGTGAGCAGGGAGACGACGAGCAACGTGGCGATGACGACCCCGGCGCAGACGACCAGGCCGATCAGCAGGCTCCTGTTCGTGGACGAAACAGCTCTCTCTGTCGGGCGGGCATGCTCTGCCCTGTGCTCCGCACATGACGTGACGTCGAGCGCGTTCGTTCCCGTCCATGCTGCCCCGAACTCGTCCGCCACGCCCGGGACGCGAGCCCAGGCGCGTCCAGGTCGTGCGCGCGGCTACGGTGGGGGCGCTCATCGCCGCCTCGAGCTGGAGCGTCCTCGCACCGTGATCACCACCCTCCTGGTCCAGCACCCGTGGTTCTCCCCGACTGTGCTCGCTCTGCTCGTGATCCTCGGCCCCGTCGTGGGAAGGCGGCTGGACGGGCGCCCACGGATCGCCTGGACGCTGTTCGGGATCTCGCTCGTGCCGATCGTGCTGCTCACCCTCGCCCCGTCCAGCCGAGAGATCGTCGAGCGGTGCACCGTCGCCTGGGCGCTGCCGACGTTCGGCCGCGTCGAGCTCATGGCCAACGTGATCCTCTTCGTGCCGCCCGTCCTGCTCGCGGCGATCGCGAGCCGTCGACCGTTCGTCGCGTTCCTCGGCGGCGTCGCGGGCTCGGCCGCAGTGGAGCTCGTGCAGGCGCTGACTCCTGCCCTCGGACGGTCGTGCGACACGAACGACTGGCTCACCAACTCGATCGGGGCCGCGATCGGCGCCCTCCTGGCAGGCGCCGCGATCTGGGCCGTACGACGGTGGCCGTCGCACGAGCCAGAGTCCTCCGGCGACGAGACGGCACGCGTCCGACCCACCTCGACTGCCCTTCCTGAGGTCGAGGAGCGTCGACGAGACGTGACAGGTTGACGTGCAGCGCAGACGGTACGGACACACCACTGGACCGTGCACGTCCGGGGCGTGGCACACCGGTCGCGAAAGGTAGGTTGCACGCATGCGTGTCCGAGGATCGGACGACCGGAACACGCGACTGCACGACAGACGTCAGTTCTTCCTGACCGCGCAGACGTCCGTTTGCGGGCGGCCCGGCTGTGTACTCGACGCAGCGGACCCGGCCGGTCGCGAGCTGACGTTCGACACAAAGAGGGCAGCAACCAGATGGCCACGTCAACAGAGCGGAACTCTCGGATGTCACGGGTGAACATCAGCAAGGAGCACCCTGTCGTCTATCAGCACGTCGCTGAGCTCAGCAAGGCAGCCGAAGCGGCCGCGGCAGACGCCGGACTCGACACACAGCTCGTCGAGCTGATCCGGCTGCGCGTGTCCCAGCTCAACGGATGCGCCTTCTGCTGTCGTCTGCACACGCGCGACGCGCTGCGGGCCGGCGAGAGCGCGGACAGGCTCGCAGTGCTGCCCGTCTGGTGGGAGTCGCAGTACTTCACGGACATCGAAAGGTCGGCTCTCGGACTGGCGGAGGAAGTGACACGGCTCTCCGTCCCCGCGCGCGACGACTGGGACGACGGGTCGCTCACCGCCGAGCAGGTCTCAGCGGTGAGCTGGCTCGCCGTGGTGATGAGCGCCTGGAACCGCGTAGCGATTCGCAGCGGCTACCGGGTTGCGCCCTGAGTCGTGCCGACCGGGACCTTGTTCCCGCGGTGGCTCGACGGCTGATCTCGACCGGTCGATCCACCCCAGCCAGGACTTCACCACGCTCTGGGAATCAGCGCCCGACATCGCCGACGTGTGCGCGGGAATGCTCGTCGGTGAATACCTGTGGGCTTCGACCCACATGGACGTCCCGCTGCGCATCTACGCAGCCGACTCCGGGCGCGTGATCCCGACCTCCGACGCGGGCAAGGGCCTTGATCACCGACGGCCGGAGAGCAGTGACGTTCGGAGCGTATGGGGCGCCGTCGACCTTCCGGGTCGGGGACCTGGGCGCCCACTCCCTGCGAGGGCCCCGCGCCCAGGGACGACTCCCCCTGTCCCGCACCGCGGCGGGTGACGGTCTACAGATGATGGGTCACCACGACGTGCTCCCCGTGTTCTCCAGAGACCGCTGGTTCACCGTCTCTCTCGACGAGATCCTCGCCTCGGCGTGACGAGTGCGACGGTGGCCTCCCAGCAGCGCTGACGTAGCGCGTCTCGGTCGACACGACAACAGAACTCAGACCTGCATGTCCACGAACCGCGCGTAGTGTCCCTGGAACGCGACGGTGATCGTGTCGGTCGGGCCGTTACGGTGCTTGGCGACGATCAGGTCGGCCTCGCCGGCTCGCGGGGACTCCTTCTCGTAGGCGTCCTCGCGGTGGAGCAGGATGACCATGTCGGCGTCCTGCTCGATGCTGTTGTGAACGGCGATGCCATTGGCGACGAAGTTGTGGGTCCCGACGACGGTCGCGTCGTAGACCGGCTTCTCGCCCTCGAGGGTGATCGACACGACCTCGTCCCACAGCAGGTCGTTGACCGCCATGATCTCGAGCTCCTCGCTGCCGAGGACGTCAGCGATCTTCCCGAGACGCTGCCGTGAGGGAGACGCCGTGAACATCGTGCTCCCGTTGAACTGCGTCCCCACGGCCTCGGCGAACTTCCGGTGCGACATGCCGCGTTCCTCGAGGAGCACACGGACGTCGTCCCACACCTGTCGCGGCACAGTGTCGACGTTGGTGTTCGCGCAGGTGTCGCGGATGATCTCGAGGAGCCGCTCGGCGGCGGCACCACGCTCGCCGTGCACCCCGATCTCCTGGAGGAACCGCCGCTGGTCGTCCACGCCGGAGATGTCGAGCGTGTACCCGGTCCGGTACGCGCCCTTGGGTGTGGCCGTCCGCAGACGGGTGGAGATGCCGAAGCGCAGCAGCAGGCGGGACAGTCCGTCGACGAGCTGTCGGGAGGTCGAGGCGTAGTAGATGCGGCCGCTGCGGCCGTTCGCGTTGACGGTCACGGACCCGTCGGTCGCCCAGATGTGCCGGATGAAGAGCGCGATCTGCTCCTTCGGCAGGTGGAACACGGTCGAGGGCACGAACTTCTCGTGGCTCCGCGCCCCGAAGAGCCCCAGGTCGTCGAGCCACTCGGCGACGGGGTTCCGCTTGCCGCGGGCCAGTCGGTAGGGCGCGGGGAGCCGCAGCGTGGTGCAGCGGGCGACCGCGTACTCGTCGCGGATCGGGGTGATGCCGAAGGCGCCCGCGGCCTCCGAGACGACCGCGAGGTTCTTCTCGTCGATCGACGCGTAGCGGATGGGTTGACGCTTGACGAACGAGCCGTCGCCCAGCATGTGGGCGAGCATGACGACCTTGCGGTCGTCCCATGCGACGTTCTGCTCCGGGCCGGGGACGTGGCGCGGCACGCCGAGGCGCGAGCCCACCTGGAGCTCGCCGAGCGGCGTCCAGCCCTCGTACGTGAGGAACGGGTGGTTCGCGGTCGCGCTGATCTCCTTGCCCGAGGCCAGCTTGAGGCGGAACGTCTCGCGCGTCCCGGTGGGGAACACGTGCGTGAGGTGGCGTCGCACGTACTGGAGGCGTTCGTTGAGCGCCCACACGGGGACGTCCTTGGCGCCGAGCGCGTAGAGCTCGCCCATCGTGGTCTCGGCGCCCGTGTCCGCTCGCAAGATCTTGGTGTCCTCGGTGAGGCAGCCGGACTCACGCAGGTCGCTCATCGCCGGCTTCTTGTCCGTGCGCTGCTCAGCGCCACGGTTCAGCTGCGAGATCGCGATGACCGGGACCTCGAGCTCCTTCGCGAGGAGCTTGAGCGCACGGGAGAACTCGGAGACCTCCTGCTGTCGGGACTCGACGCGCTTGCCCGACGTCATGAGCTGGAGGTAGTCGATCACGACGAGCTTGAGGTCGTGCTTCTGCTTGAGCCGGCGGCACTTGGCGCGGATCTCCATGAGCGACATGTTGGGCGAGTCGTCGATGAAGAGCGGCGCCTCGGAGATCTTGCCCATGGTGCCGGCGAGCTTCTGCCAGTCGTCCTCGCCCATGGAGCCGTTGCGCATCTTCTGCAGGTGGATGCGTGCCTCGGCGGCCAACAGACGCATCGTGATCTCGTTGCGGCTCATCTCGAGCGAGAACACGACGGACGTCATGTTATGCTTTATGGAAGCACTCCTAACAATGTCGATTCCCAGCGTCGACTTGCCGATTGCCGGACGTGCCGCGATCACGATCATCTGCCCGGGGTGCAGCCCGTTGGTCAGCCGGTCGAGGTCGGCGAAGCCCGTCGGCACCCCGACCATGCCCTCGCCGCGGTGCCCTGCGGCCTCGATCTCGTCGACGGTCCCACCGATGACCTCGCCCAGGACGATGTAGTCCTCGGCGGTGCGCCGCTCGGTGACGGCGTAGACCTCGGCCTGCGCGTTGTTCACGACGTCGTCGACGTCGCCGCCGTCGGTCGCGTAGCCGAGCTGGACGATGCGGGTCCCGGCCTCGACGAGGCGGCGCAGCACGGCCCGCTCGCGCACGATCCGCGCGTAGTAGCCGGCGTTGGCCGCGGTCGGGACCATGGCCATGAGGTCGTGGATGTAGGGCGCGCCGCCGATCCGACCCAGCTCGCCGCGGCGCGTGAGCTCGGCGACGACCGTGATGGCGTCCGCGGGCTCACCGCGCCCGTAGAGGTCGATGATGACGTCGTAGATCGACTCGTGGGCCGGCTTGTAGAAGTCGGTGCCGCGGATCTGCTCGATCACGTCGGCGATGGCGTCCTTGGACAGGAGCATGCCGCCGAGGACGCTCTGCTCGGCCGCGATGTCCTGCGGCGGGGTGCGGTCGAACCCGGGACCGCCGCTGCCTGCGGGTGGTCCGAAGCTCGACTCGAGCTCGTCGATCGACATGCGGGCCCCTCACTCCCCCGGCGTGGCCGGGTATCGTCCTGCGTCGCACATCTGTTCTACTCCGGCCCACCGACACGTCTTGAGCCCGCGTCGTCGAGGGGTGTCGTGTGGTGCTGCACCGTCGACCGTCCGTGGGCCCGAGCATGCACGACTCAGCGACACTAGATCGCGCTTCCATCCCCCGCAAACGCCCCTGTTCACAGACGTGTGGACAGCCTGTGGACAGACAGCCCCAGCCTGTTCACAGCCATGTGGACAACCATGTGGACAAGTGGTGAGTTGTCCCCTGTACACGTCCTTGAGCAGCCTGTTCACTAGGCTCAGGGGTGTGGACGAAAGAAATTCCGGCGACACGCCGCACACACGCCGACCTACTCCCGGTCAACCCGCCGACGCCGATCGTTCACCCCGTTCACCCGAGGGTCGTTCCCCGGCCCCCGAGGAAGGCCCGCCCCGGCCGCCGTCGTCCACAGGTGCCCCTCGCCCGAGCCGTCGTCTCATCGACAGGCAGATCCTGGCCCTCGCGGTCCCCGCCCTGGGGGCGCTCGTCGCGGAGCCGATCTTCGTGCTCGTGGACAGCGCCGTCGTCGGGCACCTGGGGACGGCCGAGCTGGCCGGGCTCTCCCTGGCCTCCACGGTTCTGCTGACCCTGGTCGGCCTGTGCGTGTTCCTCGCGTACGCGACCACCGCGGCCGTGGCCCGGCGCATCGGCGCGGGCCACCGGCGCGAAGCCCTCCAGTCGGGGATCGACGGCATGTGGCTCGCGCTGGGCCTGGGCCTGGTGCTCGCGGCGACCCTGTGGATCGGCGGCGGCTGGGCGATCGGCGCGATGGGCGGCACGGGCGAGGTCGCCGAGCACGCCCTGGTGTACCTGCGATGGTCGGGCCTGGGCTTGCCGGGCATGCTCGTCGTCCTGGCGTCCACGGGCGTGCTGCGCGGCCTGCAGGACACCCGCACGCCCCTCTACGTCGCCGCGGGCGGCGCGACGTTCAACGCGGTCCTCAACGTCGTCCTCGTGTACGGCGTGGGGCTGGGCATCGCGGGCTCGGGCATCGGGACGGCCGTCGCGCAGCTCACCATGGGCGCGGTGCTCGGCGTCGTCGTCGTGCGTGGTGCCCGACGGGAGGGTGCGTCGCTGCGCCCCGCCGCGGGCGGTATCTGGTCCAACGCGCGCGCGGGCGCGCCGCTGTTCGTGCGCACGCTCTCGCTGCGCCTCGCGATCCTCCTGACGGTCTTCGTCGCGACGGGCCTGGGCGAGGTAACGCTCGCGGGCTACCAGGTCGTCGCGTCGGTGTGGGGGCTCGCGGCGTTCGCGCTCGACGCCCTCGCGATCGCCGCGCAGGCCCTCGTGGGCCACGGCCTGGGCGCAGGCGACCGCTCGCACGTCCGTTCGGTGCTGCGCCGCACGCTCCAGTGGGGCGTCGGTGCGGGCGCGCTGCTGGGCCTCGTGATGGCCGCGGGCGGCTGGTGGTTCGCGCTGTTCTTCACGTCCGACCCCGACGTCCGCACGGCCGTCGCCCTCGGCATGGCCGTGTGCGGCCTGCTGCTGCCCATGGCGGGCTGGGTGTTCGTCCTCGACGGGGTGCTCATCGGCGCCGGGGACGGCCGCTACCTCGCGTGGGCGGGCATGGTCACGTTCGTCGCGTACGTCCCGTTCGCGCTGGCGGTCCGCGCACTGGCGCCCGACGGCGCCGCAGGCCTCGCGTGGTTGTGGGCGGCCTTCGCGGGGGTCTTCATGGCAGCGCGGGCCCTGACCACGGGGCTGCGAGCGCGCGGCGACCGGTGGATGGTCACGGGCGCATGAACGGAGCTGTCAGAACGAGCGAGGCCCAGAGGTCACGCTCGTTCTGACAGACCGGTCCACAGACCGGTCCAGCAGAACGCCGACGGCCCGGCCCCCTCCGCAGAGGGGACCGGGCCGTCGGGTGAGATCTCCGATCCATCCATCCCTCACGGGACAGGGGCGATCAGTCGATCAGGCAGCCACCACGTTGACCGCGATGTTCGCCGAGACCTCGGCGTGCAGGCGGATGGTGACCGTGTACGAACCGGTCGACTTGATCGGCTGGCCGATCTCGATCTTGCGCTTGTCGACGGACGGGCCGCCGGCAGCCTTCACGGCCTCGGCGATGTCACCGGTGGTGACGGCACCGAACAGACGGCCGCCCTGGCCCGCCTTGGCGGTGACGACGACAGGCTTCGACTGCAGCGAGTCGCGCGTCGCCTTGGCCTCGTCGAGCGTCGCGATCTCGCGAGCCTTGCGTGCCTTGCGGATCGCAGAGATCTGCGACTCGGCACCCTTGGACCATCCGGTCGCCAGGCCACGGGGCACGAGGAAGTTACGGGCGTACCCGTCCTTGACCTCGACCACGTCGCCGGGCTCGCCCAGGCCGGTGACCTCGTGGGTCAGAATGAGCTTTGCCATGTTCTATCCCCTCTCGATCAGCGTGCGGACGACGAGTACGGCAGGAGCGCCATCTCGCGAGCGTTCTTGACGGCACGTGCGATCTGACGCTGCTCCTGGACGGAGACGCCGGTCACGCGACGGGCACGGATCTTCCCGCGGTCGGAGATGAACTTCCGCAGCAGGGTCGTGTCCTTGTAGTCGACCGACTCGATCTTCGCCGACTTCAGGGGGTTGGACTTCTTCTTGGGCTTGCGCACCACTGGCTTCGCCATGGTGTTGCTCCTTCACAAGGTGCTATCCCCGGCCGGGGCGAGTGCCGTCGTCGGGCACCTGCCCTGCCGGGAAGGGTTTGTCTGGGGTGAGCGGTGACTAGAAGGGGGGCTCGTCCGAGAACGAGGACCCACCCGACGACGCCGGGCCAGCCGTGGCCCACGGGTCGTCGTTGTTCTGCTGGCCACCGCCGGAAGCGCTGAAACCACCGCCGCTCGAAGCGCCGCCGCCGCCGAAACCGCCGCCACCACCGAAGTTGCCGCCACCCGAGCGCTGGGCCCGGGTGACCTTCGCGGAGGCGTACTTCAGGGAAGGACCGATCTCCTCCACCTGCAGCTCGACGACCGTGCGCTTCTCCCCCTCGCGGGTCTCGTACGAACGCTGGACCAGACGGCCCTGAACAATCACGCGCATGCCCTTGGTCAAGGACTCGGCGACGTTCTCCGCGGCCTCGCGCCAGATCGAGCAGCGCATGAACAGCGTGTCGCCGTCCTTCCACTCGTTGCTCTGACGGTCGAAGGTGCGCGGCGTGGACGCCACGGTGAAGTTGGCGACGGCAGCCCCTGCGGGGGTGAAGCGAAGCTCCGGGTCCCCGGTCAGGTTTCCGACCACCGTGATGACGGTTTCACCAGCCATGCCAGCTCCTCATTGTTCGTTGCGTATCGAAGAAACTTCGAAGGGGATGACCCCCGTCCGCGGACATCCCACCACGTGCCACTGACGGCGCCCGTGAGGACGCGCAGAGCACCGGGACGGCGCGAGGGAAGTCAGACGTGCGAGGCGATCAGCGAGCGTCGGTGCGCAGGACCTTCGTGCGCAGGACGACCTCGTTGAGGCCGAGCTGACGGTCCAGCTCCTTGGCCGTGTCCGACGTCGAGGTGAAGTCGACGACGGCGTAGATGCCCTCGGACTTCTTGTTGATCTCGAAGGACAGGCGGCGACGGCCCCAGATGTCCACCTTGTCGACAGTGCCACCGTCGGTCTTGATGACCGTCAGGTACTTGTCGAGCGACGGAGCAACGGTGCGCTCCTCGATCTCGGGGTCGAGGATGATCATCAATTCGTACTGACGCATGCGGTAAACCCACCTCCTGCGGACTCAGCGGTCACGGTCTCTCCGTGACAGGAGGGTTGTGCGTCGCTGTGCCGTCCTCGAACTGATGGCAGCACGGATCGAGACACAGCAAGATCCCAAGGTACCCGGTCAGGGCCGGGGTCGGGAAATCTGGGGGGCGGGACCGCGGCGGCGGCACGGTGCGTGCCGCCGCCGCTGGGGAGGGCTAGTTGCCCCTGCCTCCGCCGTTGCCCTGGCCACCCGAGGCGTTCCCCTCGTTCTCGTCCGGCGGGGTCGTCGGAGGCGGGGTCGTCGGGGTCGTCGGGGTCGGCGTCGGGTTGGGCGCACTCGGCTTGGGGCCCTTCGACAGGACGATCGAGACCCGCGAGCCGGGTTCGACCTGCTTGCCACCGGGGGCGCGGATCACCACGCCCGGCGCCTGGTCGGACCAGTCCTCCGTGAAGCTCACCTCGAGACCGAGGCCCGCCAGGATCTGTGCGACGTCGTCCTTCGACTTGCCCACGAGGTCGGTCGGGACGGTCGCCAGCTCGGGCTCGACGGGCTCGGGCTCGACGGGCTCGTCGACCGGCGGGATCTCGGTGGGCGCCTCGCTGGGCGTCTCGGTCGGGAGCGGCTTCTTGGGCGTGTACTTGGGGAACTCCTGGACGTCCGCGTACTGCGGGAGCGCGAGCACGCCCTCCATGTACGAGGTCCAGGCCTCGACGGGCCACGTACCACCCGTGATGGCCGGGTTGCGCCCCGTGGCCCACTTGCCGAACGGGGTGATCGACTCCTGGGCGTGCGTCTCGTCGTTCGTCTGGTAGAGACCCACGACGGTCGCGAGCTGCGGCACGTAGCCGGCGAACCAGGCGGACTTGTTGTCGTTCGAGGTGCCCGTCTTGCCGGCGACCGGGCGTCCCACCGCCTTGGCGACCTGGCCCGAACCGCCCTTCTGCTCGACGACCTGGGTCATCGCGTAGGTCGCGGCGGCCATGACGTCCGGCTCGAACGCCTTGCCGTTCCGGCCGGCCGGCTCCCAGATCTCCGCGTCGTTGCTCAGCATCTTGACCGACTGCACCACGTGCGGCGTCGACTCGTAGCCCTGCGCGGCGAACGTCGCGTAGGCGTGGGCGATGTCGAGCGCGCGCACCGACGCGGACCCCAGCACGTTGGACGGGACGGCCGCGAGGTCCTGGGCGTCCTCGGGGATGCCGGCGCGGATCGCGGCGTCCATGGTCTTGTCGGGACCGACCTCCATGTTGAGCGCGGCGTACACGGTGTTGACCGAGTTCGCGGTCGCCTTGACGAGGTCGATGTTGCCGTACCCGTAGTTGCCGAAGTTGACGACCTTGCGGTCACCGTCGTAGAACCCGGGGACCTGGATCCCGTTCTCGCCGTCGTACCTGGCGGACAGGTCGATGCCCTGCTCCAGGGCGGCGACGAGCGTGAACGGCTTGAAGGTCGAGCCCGCCTGGGCCACGCCTCGGGTGGCCGAGTTGTACTGCTGGGTGACGAAGTCAGGACCGCCGTACACGGCCTTGACCGCGCCGTCGGCCGGGTCGATCGAGACGATCGACGGCTTCAGGTACGGCGACGCCGGGTGGTCCCCCTCGCGGGGGATGGTGGTCTCGGCGGTCTGGACCGCCATGGCCTGCATGTCCTTGTCGATCGTCGTGGTGATCTTGTAGCCCTTGACCTCGAGGTCGCCCTCGTCGTTCCCGGCCGCGACCCACTCGTTCTTGACCAGCTCGAGCAGGTAGCCCGCCTGGCCACCCTTGGTGTTGGTCTGGACCTTCTCGTTGACGACGGGGAAGGCCGCGGCGGCCTTCTCCTCGGGCGTGATGTACCCCTGCTCGGCCATGCGCCGGATCACGCGCTCCCACTTCTGCTGCGTGATCTCCGGGTTGACGGCGGGGTCGTAGTTCGTGGGGTTCGGGATGATCGCCGTGATCATCGCCGCCTGGGAGATGGTGAGCTCGGACGCCGGGACGCCGAAGTACGTCTGCGCCGCTGCCTCGATCCCGTGGGCGCCACGGCCGAAGTAGATGGTGTTGAGGTAGTTCCCCAGGATCTCCGACTTCTCCTGCTTCTGCGTCAGACGCAGCGCGAGCATGGCTTCGCGGAACTTGCCCGCGTAGCTGGAGATCGTCTCGTCGGAGTAGTAGCGCTCGGCGTACTGCTGGGTGATGGTCGAGGCGCCCTGTCGGGAGCCGCCCTGGAGGTTGTTGAGCACGGCACGGCCGATGCCCTTGAGGTCGATCCCGGAGTTCTCCCAGAAGGTGGCGTCCTCGGACGCGACGACGGAGTTGCCGACGTACTTCGGGAGCGACTCGAACGGGACGATCACACGGTTCTCGGTGAGGAAGTTCCCGATCTCGGTCACGCCGTCGGAGTAGTAGACCGTCGTCTTCTGCTGCTTCGCGTAAGCAGCCTCTTCGGGGACCGTGGTGGTGGCGTAGGCCGCGATGACCACGCCGGCGACCAGCGCGACGCCGGCCAGGAACGTCCCGAGCAGCACACGCCACGACGGCAGCCAGCGGCGGAATCCCTTGACGTGGGACCGGGGGTAGTTGAAGAAGCGGCGCTTGCGCGCCGTGGTGCCCGTACGCGCTGTGCTGGCGGTGCGCGCCGTGCCCTTCGTCTGCCTCGCGGAGCTCGCCACGGTTCACCTTCCTCTGGGGGTCACTTCAGGTCCGGACCGGACCGCGCCACGCCCAGGGGGAGGGCGACGGGGACGCGGGACATGCATCGGACCACCCTGAACAATAGGCCGTCGGTCCGTGAGGACAAGGACCTGCGCGGGGGGAAGACCATTGCTTCGCCACAGCCCCGCCGCAGTTCCGCCAGTCCTTCACATCTGGTCGGTCGAGCGGGCCGCACAGCGTCCTATGCACCGACGCGTTGCGCAGCGGTGCGATTGCACCTAGCCTGTCGATGTATCGACTCGATACATCGAGTAGGTGAGCAAGCCCGAACCGCCCTCCGTGCGGCCCGGTCCACGGAGGAGGTGTCATGGCACGCAGCCGTTCGGACGTGCTCGAGACCGCCATCCTCGGCCTCCTGAACGAGTCCCCGTTGCACGGGTACGAGCTGCGCAAGCGGCTCAACCTGATGCTGGGCTCGTTCCGCGCCTTCTCCTACGGTTCCCTCTACCCGGCGCTCAAGGCGATGGTCGCGCACGGCCATATCGTCGGCACCGAGTCACCCACCACCCCTCCCCACGCACTGTCCGGCAAGCGTGCCCGGATCGTGTACCAGCTCACGGCCGAGGGCAAGGAGCGTCTTCAGACGGTCCTCGCGACCTCGGGACCGGCGGCCTGGGAGGACGAGAGCTTCGACGTCCGGTTCGCGTTCTTCGCGCAGACCGACGCCGAGACCCGTCTCCGCATCCTCGAGGGCCGGCGCAGCCGGCTCACCGAGAGGCTGGAGTCGGTCAAGGAGTCCGCCGCCCGCACTCGCGAGCGCCTGGACGAATACACCCTTGAGCTGCAGCGTCACGGCCTGGAACAGGTCGAACGTGAGGTTCGCTGGCTCGACGGACTGATCACGACCGAGCGCGACCGTCGTCGCACCCGGCCGTCGAGCGGCCCCGAGAACCGTCACGGGCAAGACAACCACTAACTACGAAGCCGTCGGCGCGCAGCGCCCCGGCACTGACAGCAAGGAGCGAGGATGTCCTCCATCCGCGTCGCCATCGTTGGCGTCGGAAACTGCGCATCTTCCCTGGTCCAGGGCGTGCACTACTACCGCGATGCTGACCCGAGCAGCACCGTGCCCGGACTGATGCACGTGCAGTTCGGTGACTACCACGTGTCCGACCTGGAGTTCGTCGCCGCTTTCGACGTCGACGCCAAGAAGGTCGGCTTCGACCTCTCGGAGGCCATCAACGCCTCGGAGAACAACACGATCAAGATCGCCGACGTGCCGCCCCTGGGCGTCACCGTCCAGCGTGGTGTGACGAACGACGGCCTCGGCAAGTACTACCGCGAGACCATCGAGGAGTCGGACGCCGAGCCGGTCGACATCGTCGCCGCGCTCAAGGAGTCGGGTGCTGACGTGCTCGTCTGCTACCTCCCTGTCGGTTCGGAGGTCGCCGCGAAGTACTACGCGCAGTGCGCGATCGACGCGGGCGTCGCGTTCGTCAACGCCCTGCCGGTCTTCATCGCGTCGGACCCCGAGTGGGCCGCGAAGTTCGAGGCCGCCGGGGTCCCGATCGTCGGCGACGACATCAAGTCGCAGGTCGGCGCGACGATCACGCACCGCGTGCTCGCGAAGCTCTTCGAGGACCGTGGCGTCGTGCTGGACCGCACGTACCAGCTGAACGTCGGCGGCAACATGGACTTCAAGAACATGCTCGAGCGCACGCGCCTCGAGTCCAAGAAGATCTCGAAGACGCAGGCCGTGACGTCGAACCTCGAGGGTCCCCTCGGTGGCAAGACCGAGGACCGCAACGTCCACATCGGCCCGTCGGACTACGTCGCGTGGCTCGACGACCGCAAGTGGGCGTACGTCCGCCTCGAGGGTCGCGCGTTCGGCGAGGTGCCCCTGAACCTGGAGTACAAGCTCGAGGTCTGGGACTCCCCCAACTCGGCCGGGATCATCATCGACGCCGTGCGCGCCGCGAAGATCGCCAAGGACCGCGGCGTCGGTGGCCCGATCCTCTCGGCGTCGACGTACTTCATGAAGTCCCCGCCGGTCCAGATGGAGGACACGAAGGGCCGTGCGGCTCTGGAGGCCTTCATCGCCGGCGAGACCGAGCGCTGATCCGTAGCGAGCTTGCGAGTGCAGGACCAGCGCGACCATACGTACCTGCGCTGATCCGTAGCGAGCTTGCGAGTGCAGGACCAGCGCGACCACAGGTACCTGCGCTGATCCGTAGCGAGCTCCGGGTTGTCAGAACGAGCGTGAGCCAGAGCCCACGCTCGTTCTGACAGCTCACGAGGAGGGTCCGGAACCTGAGGGTTCCGGGCCCTCTTCGCATGTCCGGCCTCGCGTCGCACGGCCCGACGGCGTCGCTCCCCAGCCCCGTCGGCTCGCCGTGGCCCGGGGCACCGGGGCGAGACGGCTCCGGCCACCGTCCGCGCTGCCGGGCCAGCCTCCTGCCCGCCCCGCCCCCGCACCCCGGTGCACCCCCGGATGCGGAGGGGCGAGCCGCCGTCGGGCCGTCCGGGGGCGGGGATCGCTCGTGCCACCGCATACCCTGAACCGGTGGGTGTGATCTCGGAACTCGGTGTCCTGCTTCGGCTGCGCGACTTCAGGAAGCTCTTCGCGGTCCGGCTGGTCAGCCAGGCGGGCGACGGGATGTTCCAGGTCGGGCTGGCGTCGCTCCTCTTCTTCTCCCCGGAGTCCCAGGGCACGGCGGCGTCGATCGCCGCTGCCTTCGCGGTGATGCTGGCCCCGTTCACGATCGTGGGTCCGTTCGCGGGGGTCTTCCTCGACCGGTGGAGCCGGCGCCAGGTCCTGGTGTGGGGCAACGCGGTGCGTGTGGTCCTGACGGCCGCGACAGCGGTCCTCATGCTGACGATGGGCGTGACGCCGTGGATCTACGTGCTCGCGCTGGCCACGCTCTCGGTCAACCGTTTCCTGCTCGCGGGCCTGTCGGCGGGCCTGCCGCGCGTGGTGGACGGTCCGTTGCTGCTGACGGCGAACTCGCTGACTCCCACGCTGGGCGCTGCGGCGGCGTTCGTGGGTGGTGGCATCGGTTTCCTGCTGAGCCTGACGTTCGAGCCGGGGCGGGAGAAGGACTCGGTCGCGCTGGTGTGCGCGGCCCTGGTGTTCGGGGCGGCGTCGTTGCTGGCGCTGCGCATGTCGCGCGGTCTGCTGGGGCCGGACCGGCCCGCGGAGGCGGCGATCACGACCGAGATCGCGAAGGTCGCTCGCGGCCTCGCGGACGGCGCCCGCTATCTCGTGGCGCGCCGCACGCCGGGCCAGGCGCTCATGGTCATGGCGACGCACCGGTTCTTGTACGGGGTCACGTTCATCGCGTCGATCCTCATCTCGCGCAACCTGCTCTCGGACCCGGGCGACACGAACGCGGGCCTGGCGACGTTCGCGACGGTCGTGGGTCTCACGGGGGTCGGTGGCGCGTTCGCCGTCGTGCTGACCCCGACGCTGTCGCGGTACACGGGCCCGCACCTGTGGATCGCGCTCATGCTGGGTCTGGCGTCGGCGAGCCAGCTCCTGCTGGTCACGACGCCGTCACGCACGGTCGTGTACGCGGGTGCCCTGCTGCTGGGCCTGGCTGCGCAGGCGACGAAGATCGCGGTGGACACGATCGTGCAGCGTGACACGGCGGACGCGTTCCGGGGCCGTGCCTTCGCGTTCTACGACGTCCTGTACAACGCGGCGTTCGTGGGTGCGGCCGCCCTCGCGGCGTTCACGCTGCCGGACACGGGGTACTCGCGTCCGGTGTTCGTGGTCCTCGCGGTCGCGTACGCGGGCGCCGCGTTGGTCTTCGGCCGGTTCGGGGCGCGGCACGCCGCGGGGCCCGACGGCGCCGCTCCCCTTTCCGAGGCTGCTCCCGACGGGCGTCCCGCGGCGGGGTGAGGTAGCCCACCTTCTCGTCCTCCGCACGGCCCGGTACGGCCCGGTACGGTGGCGACCTGCCGTCGCGCCACCGATGAGTCCTGCCCGGAAAAGGAGTCGTCAGGACCGGGGGAATATCCGAGGATGGTTGAGCGTAGTTCTCGTAGGGCGTACGACATCCCGACCCGACGCTCCCCCTCTCGCTGCGCGCCGTCCCTCGTCGCGTGAGTGCGCACCGACCCACAGGAGAGCCCATGCAGGTACCGCAGAGCACCGCCCCGTCCTTACCCGTCTCGGAGAAGCTGTCTCGCGAGAACTTCCTCGTGATCGCGCTCCTCCTGGTGTCGGCGTCGGTCGTGATCCTCAACGAGACGACCATGGGCGTCGCGCTCCCTCACCTCATGGAGGAGATGGACATCACGGCGTCGACGGGCCAGTGGCTGACCACGGCCTTCATGCTCACGATGGCGGTCGTCATCCCGGCGACGGGCTTCCTGCTCCAGCGTCTGGGGACGCGCGGGGCGTTCCTGCTCGCGATGTCGCTGTTCAGCGCGGGCACGGCCCTTGCTGCGTTCGCTCCGGGCTTCGGCTGGCTCCTGGGGGCCCGTGTCGTGCAGGCGTCGGGCACGGCGATCATGATGCCGCTGCTCATGACGACCATCATGACGCTCGTCCCGCCGTCGGCTCGTGGCCGGATCATGGGGAACGTCGCGATCGTCATGGCCGCGGCCCCGGCCCTCGGGCCCACGCTGTCCGGCCTGGTCCTGGAGACCCTGTCCTGGCGCTGGATCTTCGGTCTCGTGCTGCCGATCGCCCTCGTCGCGCTCGTGGTCGGCGCGAAGTACGTCAAGGACTCCGCCGACCGTACACACACGCGCCTCGACCCGCTGTCGTTGTTCCTCGCGGTCCTCGCGTTCGGTGGCCTGGTCTTCGGCCTGTCCAACCTGGGCGAGGCTGCGCGCGCCACGCCGGCCGTGCCCGTGTGGATCCCGCTCGTCGTCGGGCCCGTGTTCCTCGTGCTGTTCGTGGCACGCCAGCTCACGCTCCAGCGCCGCGACGCGGCGCTGCTCGACCTGCGCGTGTTCTCCTCGCGCGGCTTCACGGTCTCGCTCGGCATCATGGCGGTCGCGATGATCGCGCTGTTCGGCTCGATCATCCTGCTGCCGCTGTACCTGCAGAGCTCGCTGGGGCTCGACCCGGTCTACACGGGGCTGATGATGCTGCCGGGCGGCCTGATCATGGGTCTTCTGGGCCCCACCGTCGGTCGCCTGTACGACCGCGTCGGCCCGCGCCCCCTGGTCCTGCCGGGGCTCAGCGCGGTCGCGGTCTCGCTCGCGGCGCTGACCACGGTCGGCGCGACGACGTCGCCGTGGTTCGTCCTGGGCGCGCACGTGGTGCTGAGCCTGGGTCTGGCCTTCGTGTTCACGCCGCTGTTCACGGGTGCGCTCTCGGCGCTCAAGCCGTCGCTGTACTCGCACGGCAGCGCCATGATCGGTACGGTGCAGCAGCTCGCGGGCGCGGCGGGGACGGCCTTGTTCATCGCCGTCATGACCTCGCACGAGGTCGCCCGGACCGCGGAGGGCGCGAGCCCGCAGGTCGCCCTCGCCGACGGGGTGTCCTCCGCGTTCGTCTGGGGTGCTGCGGTCATGCTCGTCGCGGTCGCGCTGTCGTTCCTGCTGCGCAGGCCGGCGGTCGTGGAGACCCCGGCCGTCCTGCCCGACGACGTCGCGCCCCTCGTGCAGGACGCTCCCGTCCTCGAGACGGCGGGCGAGGCGGCCGAGCGCCGCTGACGGTTCGACCGGTCCCGCAGGGGACCGTGCCCGAAGGGCGGGCACCCATCGGTGCCCGCCCTTCGGGTGTCCGGCGTCCGGGTGTCCGGCGTCCGGGCGTCCGGCGTCCGGGCGTCCGGCGTCCGGGCGTCCGGCGTCACCCCTCGCGCGACGCCCACCAGTCCAGCAGCTCTGCACGGGCGACGTCCTCGCCGAGCGGTCCACGGTCCAGGCGCAGCTCCAGCAGGAACTTGTAGGCCTGTCCCACCTCGGGGCCCGGCGAGATGCCCAGGACGTCCATGATCTGCTGCCCGTCGAGGTCGGGGCGGATCGACGCCAGCTCCTCCTCCCCACGGAGCCGTTCGATGCGCTGCTCGAGGTCGGTGTATGCGTCGGACAGGCGCTGCGCCTTGCGCTTGTTGCGCGTGGTCGAGTCCGCGCGCGTGAGGCGGTGGAGGCGCTCCAGGAGCGGCCCCGCATCGGTCACGTAGCGGCGCACCGCGGAGTCGGTCCACTCCCCCTCGCCGTACCCGTGGAAGCGCAGGTGCAGCTCGACGAGCCGGGCCACCTGCTTCACGGTGTCCTTGTCGTAGCGCAGCTCCTTGAGGCGCTTCGCCGCGAGCTTGGCGCCCACGACCTCGTGGTGGTGGAAGCTCACGCCGCCGCCCGACTCGAACCGGCGCGTGGCCGGCTTGCCGATGTCGTGCAGGAGCGACGCGAGACGCAGGACGAGGTCCGGGCCGGGCACCACGCCGTCGGGCCCGGTCTCCTGGGCGATCGCCTGCTCCAGCACGGTCAGCGAGTGCTGGTAGACGTCCTTGTGCCGGTGGTGCTCGTCGATCTCGAGGCGCAGCGCCGGGAGCTCGGGCAGGACGTGGTCCGCCAGGCCCGTCTCGACGAGGACCTCGAGCCCCTTGCGCGGGTCCGCGGACAGGAGCAGCTTGGTCAGCTCGTCCCGGACCCGCTCGGCCGAGACGATCTCGATGCGCGACGCCATGTCGACGATCGCCGCACGCGTCGCGGGCTCGACCTCGAACCCGAGCTGGGCCGCGAACCGCGCCGCCCGCATCATGCGCAGCGGGTCGTCGTCGAACGAGCGTTCCGGGGCGATCGGGGTACGCAGGACACCGATCGCGAGGTCGCCGAGCCCGTCGTGCGGGTCGACGAACAGCATCTCCGGGACCCGGACCGCCATGGCGTTGACCGTGAAGTCACGCCGCGACAGGTCACCGACCAGGGTGTCGCCGAACGCGACGAGCGGCTTGCGCGACGCCGGGTCGTACTCGTCCGTGCGGTACGTCGTGACCTCGACGACGAGCTCCCCCGTGCCCCGCGGGCTCCCCTTCGGCGCGAAGCGCTTGGCCCCGATCGTGCCGAACTCCTTGCCGATGTCCCAGTGCGCGTCACCCCACGCCGCGAGCAGCGCCTGGGTCTGGTCCGGGTCGGCCGACGTGGCGAAGTCGAGGTCGTTGCTCGCCCGCCCCAGGAACGCGTCCCGGACCGGGCCGCCGACGAGGGCCAGCTCGTGGCCTGCCGCACGGAACAGCTCGCCCAGCTCGATCGCGGCGGGCGCCATCTCGGTCAGGACCGCCAGCGCACGCCGGAGGAGCTCGAGCTGTTCGGGCGTCGTCGGCACCCCGCGAGACCCCTCGGCGGGCAGCGCGACGGGGTCGGGGACGGGAGAGTTCTGGGAAGGAGTCGGCACGACATCCAAGCGTGCCAGATCAGGCGCGGACTCCACACTCGGTAATGTTGGGTCATGTCCACCCCAGCGCACTCTCCGGACCATCGCGGTGTACCTGCACCGCCCGGTGGTCACGCGCTGCGGAGAGACCCGGAGACCCACCGGGACCCCCCGCCCTCGCCGGGACCGCCCCCACCACTCCCCGTCGTCGAGGAGATCTCCGCAGGTGGGCTCGTCGTCGACACGTTCGAGGGCCTGTTCCGCGCCGCGGTCATCGCCCGCCGCAACCGCGGCGGCCGACTCGAGTGGTGCCTGCCGAAGGGCCACCTCGAAGGCGAGGAGACACCGGAGGAGGCCGCCGTCCGGGAGATCGCCGAGGAGACGGGGATCACCGGATCCGTCCAGAAGCCGCTCGGGATCATCGACTACTGGTTCACGGGTGAGGACCGCCGGGTGCACAAGGTGGTCCACCACTTCCTGCTCCGGGCGACCGGCGGGCGACTCACCGTCGAGGGCGACCCCGACGGCGAGGCCGAGGACGTCGCCTGGATCCCGTTCGACGAGCTGCCCGATCGTCTGTCCTACCCCAACGAGCGACGACTCGCGGCGGTCGCCCACGACGTCCTCCGGGGGCGACGCACGAACGCCCACTTCCGGGGTACCGTGACTCGCACCGTCGTCCGTACCAGCCGGCCGGCACCCGACGACCCACGGAACCCGACCGACCACCCATGAGCTTTCACTTCCCCGGTGGCGCACGCCGCGCCTCGACGCGCCGCCCAGCAGCGCACGCCCCGCTCGTGGCCCAGGGCACCCCGGGCCACGGCACCCTCCGGTCGTCGACCACCGGCCCCCGACGAGCCGCTCGGTCGCGTACGCGTGCTCTCCTCACCTCCCTGCTCGTCCTCGGCCTCGCCGTCCTGCCCTCGGCCGCCACTGCCACGACGCCAGCTGCCATGACGCCCACCGCACCGTGGGCGACGGGTGACGGGCGGACCGCAGCCCTGGGGACGGACCGCCTCACCGCGGACACGGACCCGACGGCTTCGTCCGACGAGGCGGGCGCGGTCTCGACGACGCTCGTCTCGATGTCGCCGACCACGGTCGTACCCGGCGACACGCTCACGGTCGTGGCGCGCATCCACAACGGCACCCAGGACACGCTCGAGACCCCCCGGGCCACGCTCGGCGTCAACTGGCGGGTCGTCAGCACCCGGTCGGCCCTCGACGCGTGGGCCGAGGGCCCCACGTCGCAGCAGGTCGCGGGACGCATGGCGGTGGAGAACCTGGATCCTCTCGCCCCCGGCGAGGACACCACCGTCACCTTCTCCGTCACGGCCGACGACCTCAACCTCGAACCCGGCTCGGTCTGGGGCCCCCGTCCCCTCTCCGTCACCGTCGAGGACGGCCGCGAACGCCTCGACGTCCTGCGCACGTTCTTCCTGTGGGGAGAGTCGCCGGCCCCCCTCCCGGTCAGGATCAGCCTGATCGCGCCCGTGACCGGCCCCGCCCTGGGGCTCTCGGCCCCCTCGGGCGACGACTCCTCGGGCGACGCGACCCCGGGCAGCGGGGCCGTCGAGGTCGGCGCCGTGGACGACGAGCTGGGCACCGACCGGCGCCTGGGTCGACTCGTGTCCGCGACGGCGGACGTCCCGGACATCGCCTGGGCGATAGACCCCGCGGTCCTCGCAGCTGCCGAGAGGTCCGCAGAGCCCGCCTCCCACGCGTGGGCGATGCTGCTGCGCGACGGGACCGCCGGACGAACGGTCTTCGGTCTGCGCCCCTACGACCCAGACCCCGCCGCCTACGCGCAGGTGGGTGCAGCCCTTCCCGCCACGACGACCCCTCTCCCGGACGGCACCACGGTCGACCCGGCCTGGCGGACCGATCTCACGTACCCGGCCGACGGGGTCCTCGACCTGCGAACGGTCGGGACGAGCGTCCGGTCGGGTTCACCGCTGGTGGTGGTCCAGGGCGACGGACTCGCCCCGGAGAGCTCGGTGAACTACACCCCGACCGGCCTCGCCACCGTCGCGACCGACGCGGGCCCTGCGACGGCCCTGGTCGCCGATCAGCCGCTCACCGAGGTCTTCGCCGACGCGACGAGCGTCGAGCGCGACGCCGAGGTCCGGTCCACCGCCGACGGGACGCAGCGGCTCCTCGCAGACCTCGCGGTCGTGGCCTCCGAGCGGCCGACCGAGTCGCGCCATCTCGTCGTCGCGCTCCCCCGCTCGTGGGACCCGGACGACGCCGCGCTCTCGACGGTCCTCGGAGCCCTGCACGGGGCGGCCTGGGTGGACGTCTCACCCGTCGACGAGCTCCTGGCGTCGCCGGTGCCGGACGTCGCGAGGAGCCCGCTGGCCGAGGCCGAGGTCACCGACGGAACCTTGCCGGCCGCCGAGATGAACAAGCTCCAGCGCGCACGCACCGAGGTCGCCGACTTCGCGACGATCGCGACCGATCCCGCGCCGGTCGTCCAGGGCGCGGAACCCGCCCTGGTGGTCCCCACCGCGATCGCCTACCGGTCCCTTCCCGACGAGCGGACCGAGGCCGTCGAGGCCGCGGTCGAGGGTGCGGCACTGATCCGGTCGACGGTGTCCGTCGTCCCCCGCGGGCTCGACGTCATGCTGATCAACACGTCGGGCAACCTCCCTGTCAGGGTGCGCAACACGCTCGACCAGCCCGTCACCGTCCAGGTCGCCCTGCGGCCCGACAACGCCCTCCTCAAGGTCGTCTCGTTCCCTGCCGGCCCGGTTCCCGCCGGGGCCGAGGTCGACTTCAAGGTTCCCGTCCGGGCCATCGGCAGCGGCGACGTGAGCGTCTCGGTCGAGCTCCTCAGCGTGCCCGTCGGCACGGTCGTCTCACCGCCGTCGGAGTTCGTGGTGCAGGTCCGCGCCGAGTGGGAGAACACCGGGACCGCGATCTTCGCCGGACTCGTCGCGCTCCTCATGATCGGCGGCATCTGGCGCACCATCCGCCGGGGCCGGTCACCGCGCCGCGTCGCCGAGCTGACCCCCGCGACAGGTGTCCCGGGAGCTCAGGGCGGCGCGGCGCCGTCGGGCCGCTCGACAGGTCACGACGGGTGAAGCACGCCCGACCTGCCGGCGTCCCACGGACCCGCCGTTCCCGCTCGGACGCCCCGCCGCCCGCCGACGCGGCCCATGAGACCTCCGACGCTCCGGACGCGTCCGTGCCCGCCGCCGCCCCCGCGAAGAGCAGCCTCGGCCGGAGCTCGGCGCTCATGGCGTCGGGCACCGCGGTCTCCCGCATCCTGGGGCTCGTCCGCAACGTCCTGCTCGTCACCGCGATCGGGACCACCGGGCTGGCCGCGGACGCGTTCGACGTCGCCAACAAGATCCCGAACGTCCTGTTCGCGATCCTCGCAGGGGGCGTCCTCAACGCTGTCCTCGTCCCGCAGATCGTCCGGGCGTACCGCTCCAAGAACCCCCAGGAGCGCCTCGACAAGCTGCTGACCCTCTCGGGGGTCCTGCTCCTCGGGCTGAGCCTGATCCTCACGGCGGGCGCCGCGGTGATCGTCACCCTCTACACCGACGGGTGGGGGTCCGCGCAGTTCTCTCTCGCCGTCGCGTTCGCGTTCTGGTGCACTCCGCAGCTCTTCTTCTACGGTCTGTACACGCTGCTCGGCCAGGTCCTCAACGCCCGCGGGCAGTTCGGCCCGTTCATGTGGGCCCCGGTCGTCAACAACATCGTCTCGATCGTCGGGTTCGGTGCGTTCATCGCGATCTACGGGCCCTACGCGACGGGCGCTGCCGACGACCTCGGGACGTGGGACGGCGCCAAGATCGCCGTCCTGGCCGGGACCGCGACGCTCGGTGTCGCCGCCCAGGCGCTCGTCCTGATCCTGCCCCTGTGGCGCGCCGGGTTCCGATGGCACTTCCGCCTCGGGATGCGCGGGATCGGGCTGCGCTCGGCAGGACAGGTCGCGATCTGGACGTTCGGCGCGGTCATCCTGGAGCAGGTCGGCGTCCTGTTCACGACGCAGTTCGCCTCGAGCGCGCCCGCCGCCGCACTCCAGCAGGCCTTCGGCACCTACGCCGGCGACCCCGTCGCGAACGGTGTCGTGACCGGCGTCGTCACGGGCGCCCCCGAGGCCTTTGCCGTCGCCGGCAACGCCGCGTACACGCAGGCGCTCATGATCTACCTGCTCCCGCACTCGCTCGTCACGGTGTCGATCGCCACGGCCCTGTTCACCGGCATGAGTGCCGCGGCCGGCGCCGGGGACTTCGCGCGGGTCCGGCACGACCTGTCGCGCGGTGTACGGACCGTGGGCGTCTTCACGGTGTTCGCCACGGCCGTGTTCGCGATCCTGGCGCTGCCGATCACCAAGCTCCTGCTCATCAACGTGACGCCGGCGAGCGCGGTGGCGGTCAGCCAGATCCTCGTCGCCATGGCGTTCGGCCTGGTCCCCCTCGGCGGCATGGTTCTCATGAAGTGGGTCTACTACGCGTACGAGGACGGGAAGACGGTCTTCTGGATCCAGGTCCCGGCGACGCTCGCCCTCGTGGGGATCGCCTGGCTCGCGACGCGCACTCTCGACCCCGTGTGGTGGGTCGTCGGGGTCGGCGCGGCGATGTCGCTGTCGAACGTCGTCGCGGTCCTCCTGCGGACCGCCGGCCTTCGGCGCAAGCTGCACGGGCTCGACGCGTTCCGCATCGTGCGGATGCACGTCAAGACCGTGCTCGCCGCGGGGATCAGCGCCGCGGCCGGCTGGGGGGTCCTCCAGCTCTTCGGCGACCTGTACGGACTCTCGTGGCTGCGTGCCGCCGTGGTCACCACGGTCGTCGGGATCATCATGACCGTCGTGTACATCGGCGGGCTCAAGGTCATGAGGGTCCGTGAGCTCGACCAGCTCGCCGACCCGTTGCTCCACAAGCTCGGGCGGCGACGCCCGGCCACGAGATAGAGGACGCCCGTACCATGTGGGGGGAAGATGTCAGCGGCAAGGAAGTTCGAGGTGGGCAGGTGACCGCAGCAGGACCCGGCACGACACTGGTGGGGCGCTACCTGCTGGCCGAACGGCTGGCGAGCGACCTGGTCGACGTCACCGCCTGGTCCGCGCACGACTCGATCCTGAACCGTCCCGTGCGGGTCTCCTTGCTCGCCGGGGAGCACGTCGCGGAGGCGATCGACTCGGCGCGACGCGCCGCGCTCGTCACCGACCCCCGACTGACCCGGGTCCTCGACGTCGGGACGGACGACGGCCTCGCCTACGTCATCACGGAACCGTTCACCGGGATCACGCTGTCCGAGGTCGTGGCGGGCGGGATCGTCGACGCCCAGCAGGCGCGTGCGATCGTCGGCGAGGCCGCGTCCGCGCTCGAGGTCGCCCGACGACGCGGCGTCCACCACCTGGCGCTGCGTCCCGAGGCCCTGCGGGTCGACGGGGACCGGGTCGTCGTGACGGGTCTCGGGCTCGACGCGGGCATCAGCGGCCAGGACCAGCACGACGCCGACGAGACGTCGCGCACCGACACCCTGGGGCTGGTGGCGCTTCTCTACTACGCGATGACGGCGCGTTGGGCGGGGACCAGCCTCGACGTCCCGTGGATCAGTCCCGACTCCGTCCACCCCCTGCCCGCGCAGCGCGACGCAGCGGGGGTGCTCCCGCTGTCGGCCCTCGTCCCCGGGGCTCCCGCCGACCTGTCGGAGCTGTGCACCAAGGTCTTCGCCGACGCAGAGACCGCACGTGCTCGGGTGGGTGCAGATCGCGCGACGACCAGCGACGACACGCAGGAGTTCGACAGCCTCGGCGCTCCCCCCTCGTCCCCGGCCGACCTCGTGAGCGCACTCGAGCCGTGGGGCGCGCTGTCCGTGGTCGCGGCACTGCCGGCGTTCGTCCAGCCCGCTGCCCCGCCCCCCGCGAACCGCGTGAGCAGACAGTCGATCCGGAGCGCTTTCGACGTCCCCCTCTCGACTCCTCCGGGGACTCCGCCGCCCGCGGTCCCCTTCCACCGGCCCGCGACCGGGCGTATCCACCGCGTGCCTCTCGCAGGGTCCTCGTCCCTCCCCGACGGGGCCAGCTACCCCGCGCCCACCTACGCCGACGTGCCCGCCACCTACCAGGCCGCTCCGACGGCACCCGCGACGGGTACCTACCCCACCGCGCCACCGCCCCCTCCCGTACCGTCAGCCCCGGTCGGGGTGGCCACGCACGCGCCGGCTTCGCAGGCACCGGCTGGGCACGCACCGGCCGAGACCGCTGCCGCAGAGCCACGGACAGGGCCCTTCGCGACCACGAGCGCGAAGAAGACCAGTGTCAAGACCACCTGGATCATCATGCCGATCGTGCTCCTCCTGGTCGTCGTCGCGGTGATCTGGGGAGTGAAGTCAGGGCTGGGCGCGTTCGACGCCGTCGTGACCCCGGGCTCGGATCAGGGGGGATCAGGGGCGAGCGGCGCCCAGACGCCCGGCGAGACACCGGACGACGACGACGTGCCGGTGAACACCGAGCCGCTCGCCATCGCCGAAGGCGGCCTGCTGGACCCGGACGTCACGGACCCGAACGACGTCGGTGAGAAGCCCGAGGCCGTGCCCTTCGCCGTCGACGGCGACCCTGCAACGTTCTGGTACACGTACTCGTACAACTCGGCGGCCTTCGGCGGCAACAAGTCGAGGACGGGCTACACCTTCACTCTTGCCGACGAGGCGACCGTCCAGCGCATCGTCCTCGACACCAACAACACGGGTGGCCACGTCGAGGTCCGCGCCATCACGGACGACGAACCGAACGGTGGCGACGTCCTCGCATCGGCGGCCTTCTCGCAGAGCGTCGAGCTCGAGCTCGATCCCGCGACGGAGGGCACCACGTTCGTCCTCTTCATCACCGAGCTCCCGACGAACGCCGAGGGCAAGTTCCGCGTCGAGCTCAAGGAGATCACGGTCTACTGACCCCGTGACTGCGCCCGGCCGGAGCGCGACCCGTCGCGTGTGCTGACCATCCACAGGCTGACCTATCCACAGGCCGACCGGCCGACGGTGCCCTCGGAACAGAACGACGCCATCCGGCGTTGCACCCGGTGCACCACCCACCACTGAGGAGTACACGTGACGGAACAGACCCCCACGACACCGCGCAACGTCATCATCGTGGGTTCGGGCCCCGCTGGGTACACGGCTGCTGTGTATGCCGCGCGTGCGGGTCTTGAGCCCTTGGTCCTGGCGGGTTCGATCACTGC
>NZ_JOFV01000017.1 GCF_000718325.1 Oerskovia turbata | reverse complement strand
CATCCACGGGGAGAACAAGGTCGAGTCCCTGACGCTGCGCGACACGGTCACCGGCCAGGAGCGTTCGATCGAGGCGACCGGCCTGTTCGTCGCGATCGGGCACGACCCGCGCTCCGAGCTCGTCAAGGGTCAGATCGACCTCGACGACGAGGGCTACATCCACACCTACCGCCAGGCCATCACCGCGGCCGGCTCCGGCTGCTCCGCAGCCCTCGACGCCCAGCGCTACCTCACCGAGCTCGCCGACACGATCGAGGACGCCGAAGGGCTTCCCGAGATCGCCGGCACGCCCGACGCCCCCAACCCCGACGCGCTGCCCCGTGCACTGGAGGAGATCCGATGAGCAACACCGTCAAGGTCACCGACGACACCTTCAAGGCCGAGGTCCTCGAGTCGGACATCCCCGTCATCGTGGACTTCTGGGCCACGTGGTGCGGGCCCTGCCTCCAGATCGCCCCGATCCTCGAAGAGCTCGCCGGGGAGTACGCCGGAAAGGTCAAGATCGCCAAGCTCGACTCCGACGAGAACCCCGCGATCACCGCGGCGTACGGCGTGATCTCGATCCCGACGCTCAACTTCTACTCCGGTGGAGAGCTCGTGAAGTCGATCATCGGCGGGCGCCCCAAGCGCGTCCTCGCCGAGGAGATCGACGCGCTGATCGCCTGACGCGCTCGTCGTGCACGACGTCCTGAAGGGGCGGTCGGTCCGGTGGACCGACCGCCCCTTCGGCGTCCCCGGCCGGGTGCAGGCGTAGGCTCCTGCACCCGGGGCACAGCCCAGGTCGAGCAGGGCCCCTGCTTCGGTCCGCGTACCGGCCCCTTCACGGTTTCCCCTGATTCGTCGTGGGAGACTGGGGAGCGTGAGCACGACACCGACGCACCCCGCTCAGTCTGCCGCCTCGGGCGGCACCCGCCTCGACCCGTGGTTCGGCGCCTACGCCGAGCGCGCCCACGGCATGCGAGCGTCGGAGATTCGCGCCCTGTTCGCGGTCGCGAACCGCCCCGAGGTCGTCTCGCTCGCCGGAGGCATGCCCTACCTCGAAGGTCTCCCGCTCGACGTCATCGCCGACGCGATGCAGAAGCTCGTCGCGACGCGTGGCACGACCGCGCTGCAGTACGGCTCCGGGCAGGGCGACGAGTCGCTGCGCGAGAAGATCGTCGACGTCGTGCGCCTCGAGGGCATCGACTGCCATCCTGACGACGTCGTCGTGACGACCGGTTCCCAGCAGGCGCTCGACCTCGTGACCCGGATCTTCATCGACCCGGGTGACGTGATCGTGGCCGAGGCACCGAGCTACGTGGGGGCCCTCGGTGTCTTCCGCTCGTACCAGGCTGACATCGTCCACGTCCCCCTCGACGAGCACGGCCTGATCCCCGAGGCCCTCGAGGAGTCCCTGACCCGACTTGCCGCGGCTGGTCGGCGCGTCAAGCTCCTCTACACCGTGCCCAACTTCCACAATCCCGCAGGTGTGACGCTCTCGGTCGAACGACGTCCCCGCATCCTCGAGATCGCCCAGCGCTTCGGCGTGCTCGTGATCGAGGACAACCCGTACGGGCTCCTCGGCTTCGACGGCGACCCCTTGCCCGCCATGCGTTCGCTCGACGACCAGGGGGTCCTCTACCTGGGATCCTTCTCCAAGACGTTCGCCCCCGGCTACCGGGTGGGCTGGGTCGTCGCACCGCACGCGGTCCGCGAGAAGCTCGTGCTGGCCAGCGAGTCGGCGATCCTGTGCCCGTCGAACGCCTCGCAGCTCGCGATCGCGACGTACCTCGAGACCTGTGACTGGCAGGGCCAGATCAAGCAGTTCCGTGAGCTCTACCGGGAGCGGCGCGACGCCATGATCGGCGCGCTCTCGGAGCATCTTCCGTCGGCCTCGTGGAACGTGCCCAACGGCGGGTTCTACACGTGGGTCAAGCTACCGGACGGTCTCGACGCCCGCTCGATGCTCCCGCGCGCGGTCACCGCACGCGTCGCGTACGTCCCGGGGACAGCGTTCTACGCCGACGGGACGGGCGCGGACCACGTCCGCCTCTCCTACTGCTTCCCGACGCCGGAGCGCATCAGGGAGGGCGTCCGGCGGTTCGCCGGGGTCGTCTCCGCCGAGCGCGAGCTCGTAGACCTGTTCGGCACCTCCGGGGCCCAGGACGCCGACCTCACCGACGTCGAGAACCCTGGCCCCAATCTCGCGTGAGCACCACCCCTGCACCCGTGAGAAACCCGCTGAACGTCGAGAGGACCAAGACCGTGGGCACCGCTGCGGAATCACAGACCGTCACCGAGGACGACACCGACATCTCTTCGCCCGCTCCACAGAGCACCGACGGCACAGGCTCGACCGGTGCGGAACGACGCCCGGTCGAGCGCGTCGTGGTCCTCGCAGGAGGGCTGTCGCACGAGCGTGACGTCTCGCTCCGCTCGGGCCGGCGTGTCGCCGACGCCCTGCGCGGTGCCGGCATCGAGATCTCGATCCACGACGTCGACGCGTCACTCCTCCCCTACCTCGCACAGGAGAAGCCCGACGTCGTCTGGCCCCTCCTGCACGGTGCGAGCGGTGAGGACGGTTCGGTCCGGGACGTGCTGGAGCTGCTCTCGCTCGACTACGTGGGGACCGGACCGCGAGCGTCGCGAGCCGCGTGGAACAAGCCCATCGCGAAGAACGTCGTCCTCGGCGCCGGACTCGCCACCCCCGACTACGTCACGCTCCCCCAGAGCCTCTTCCGAGAGCTCGGCGCCCAGCCGGTGCTCGACGCAGTCGTCGACCGACTGGGCCTCCCCCTCGTGGTCAAGCCCACTCGTGGGGGTTCCGCACTGGGCGTCACGCTCGTCCGTCGCGCCGAGGACCTCCCTCGTGCGATGGTCGACTGCTTCTCGTACGGCGACATCGCTCTCATCGAGTGCGCCGTCGAGGGGACCGAGATCGCCGTGAGCGTCGTGGACGGGCCGGAAGGCCCGGAGGCGCTCCCTGCGGTCGAGATCGTGACCGACGGTACCTACGACTACGACGCACGCTACAACCCGGGCCGCACGAGCTACTACGCCCCTGCACGGCTCTCTCCCCACGTTGCAGCGCGAGTCTCGGACATGGCCGTTCGCGCTCACGTCGCGCTCGGCCTCCGAGACCTGTCGCGCTCGGACCTCATCGTCGACAGCGAGGGGAACCCCCACTTCCTCGAGGTCAACGTCGCGCCGGGGATGACCGAGACCTCGCTCTTCCCCCAGGCGGCACAGGCGGCGGGGCGCGACCTGGGTGACCTCTACCGCGCGATCGTGACGCAGAGCGTCGTGCGTCAGGGTGCCTCGCGCTGACCAAGCACGCATCTGCCGCACGACATCGGCCCCGATGAGCGCTTGCTCATCGGGGCCGATGTTTCACGTGAAACGCTCCGGTCGTGGTGCAACCGAGGCAGTCTGCCGAGTTGTCCTACGGGCGCAGAAGACCCGGGTCCTGCGGTGCCATCAGGTCGAGGATCCGGTTGAGATCCTCGACCGACGCGAACTCGACGGTCAGCCGCCCCTTGTTCTTTCCCAGGTCCACCTTGACGCGTGTCTCAAACCGGTCGGAGAGCCTGGAAGCCAGCTCGTCGATCGCCGCGCTGCGCTGGCCAGGCCTGGGCGCACGTTCGACCGGGCGCTTCGCATCCAGACCGCCGAGGGCGACGATCTCCTCGGTGGCACGCACCGACAACCCCTCCGAGACGATGCGCTGCGCTAGACGCTCGATCTCCGCACCATCCGTGAGTCCGAGCAGCGCCCGCGCGTGGCCGGCCGAGAGAACCCCGGCAGCAACGCGACGCTGAACCAGCGGAGGGAGACGGAGCAGACGCAGCATGTTCGAGATCTGCGAGCGGCTCCGAGAGATCCGAGCGCCCAGCTCCTCGTGCGTGCAGCCGAAATCGTCCAGGAGCTGACGGTAGGCCGCGGCCTCCTCCAACGGGTTCAGCGCGCTGCGGTGCAGGTTCTCGAGGAGAGCATCACGCAGCAGGTCGGCGTCGTCCGTCTCGCGAATGATGGCAGGGATGACGTCGAGGCCCGCAGCCTGGGTCGCCCTCCACCGTCGCTCACCCATGATGAGCTCGTAGCCCTCAGGGTTCTCCGGGTCACGACGCACGACGACCGGCTGCAGGACACCGATCTCCTTGATCGAGCCGACGAGCTCGTCAAGCTCTCCCTCGTCGAAGACCGTGCGAGGCTGCCGCGAGTTGGCCCGGATCAGCTCGACCGGAAGCTCAGCGAACGTGGCGCCGGGAACCGGAACCAGGTCCGTCGACGCTTGCTCGGAGTCAGGCGTCGCGATCTCCGTGGATCCCGTTTCACGTGAAACATCCACGACGACCTGATCGGCCGTCTCGCGACCCTCGGACGTGGCGTCCTCGGCGGGTGAGTCTCCGCCGTTGTTCGGCGCGTCATGGGCCGTGACTGCACGTTCAGCCACATCCTGCTCGTCGATCTCGAGAAGAGATGCAGGAGAGTCGGCCCCCGTACGCTCGATCGTCAGGACCGGTGCGCTGGCCCCGCTGACCCCCACTCCCCCAGGCTCAGGGTTGGCGTTCTGAGCGCCTTCAGCGGTGCGCGGGGCGGAGGGAAAGAAGACGTCGACCGGACGCTCACGCTCCGGACTGGTCGGAATCAAGGCTCCGAGACCACGGCCGAGCCCACGGCGCTTCTCACTCATCGTGCATCCTCCTGGTAGCTAGGCAGCACTGCCCATCGCTCGGCGAGGTAGTTCTGCCGCGAGACGTTGCGAGACGCTCCGTCGACGGACTGGACTGGCAAGGGTTCGGGGCGGCCCCTGTCGGCCACCTCACGGGCTGCCTCGAGATAGGCGAGCGCTCCCGTGGAGCTCGGATCATAGGTGATGACGCTCTGACCGTGGCTCGGGGCCTCTGAGATTCTCACGGAACGAGGTATCGACGTCTTGAGCGTCTGTTCGGGGAAGTGCTCACGAACCTCGGCCGCCACCTGCTGAGCGAGGTTGGTCCGCCCGTCATACATCGTGAGCAGAATCGTCGAGACGTGCAGACGCGGGTTCAGGTGAGCCTTGATGAGCTCGATCGTCTTCAAGAGCTGGCTCAGACCCTCGAGTGCGTAGTACTCGCACTGGATGGGAATCAACACCTCACGACCGACCACGAAGGCGTTGACGGTGAGAAGTCCGAGACTCGGTGGGCAGTCGACGAGGACGTAGTCGATCGGGTCGAGACCCTGGGCGATTCGCTCGGCCAGGAAGTCGTCGACTGCTTTCCGCAGGCGTGTTTCACGTGAAACCAGAGAGACGAGCTCGATCTCGGCACCCGACAGATCGATCGTCGCCGGAACGCACCACAGGGTCGGGAGATCGGGGCACTGCTGGACCGCGGACGACAGGGGCGCGCCGTCGACAAGCACCTCGTAGACCGATGGTGTCCCCGCGCGGTGCTCGACACCTAGTGCAGTCGACGCGTTGCCCTGCGGGTCGTTGTCGATCACCAGCACGTTGAGCCCGGCCTGGGCGAGACCCGCCGCGAGGTTGACGGTCGTCGTCGTCTTCCCGACGCCGCCCTTCTGGTTGGCGATGGTGATGATTCGTGTCGATGCCGGCCGAGGGAAGCGTCGACCCTGGAGATCGATCCGACGACGAGCGTCGATCGTCAGTTGCGCCGCAAGCGGAGTCTCCTCGTCCATGTCGGGGAGGCTCGCCATGAGTGCCTCTCGTCGACTCTCGTCGAAGTTCTCCGACAGGTAGCCGTCGGGTGTTTCACGTGAAACATCCGCCAGGTACGCCACCTCCGGGCTCTCGAACGGGATGTCCTGCTGCTGGTCGGAACTCTCCGTCACGCCCATCTCCCTTACTTGACCTACTCCAGCATGCGCCCCGCCACAGCCTCATCCGTGGACCGCCGAACGCGTGTCGTGACCGAGTCTCCCTGCCCGGGGCAGTTCATCTCATGTCACGTTGTGCCACCCTATGCGCACGGCACGGCGCCTCATCACGCGTGCCCTGCGGCCCACCACGGCTCGCTCTCCGACCCATCAGGGACGACGCTTGCCACGGAGCGCCTCCACCACGTCAGACGACGGCAGCCGTCCGGCGAATTCGGAGCACCGTCGTCGGCTCGACACCATCGACGCTGAGTGCTTCGAGGACTTCCGGCTCCTCCGTCTTGTACTTTCGCAGTACCTTGCGTGCCGGCTCGATCTCGTTGATCACATTGCGCCCCTTCAGGACGACCATCTCGCCGCCACGTTCGACGAGCGGAAGCGACATCCGAGCGAGCTTCTCGAGCGCAGCAACGGCACGCGAGGTCACAGCGTCGCACTGGAACGCGCCGTGATACTCCTCTGCGCGCCCGCGCTTGACCTCGACGTTCGAGAGCCGCAGCTCGTCGACCACCTCGGACAGCCACGCGCACCGACGCTCCATGGGTTCGATCAGGAGCACGGTGGAGTCGGGACGCATGGCGGCGATGACAATCCCCGGAAGACCCGCACCAGATCCGATGTCAGCGATCGTGCCCGTCTCAGGAAGGAACTGCACCACCGCTGCAGAATTGAGGATGTGCCGCTCCCAGATGCGGGATACCTCACGGGGACCGATCAGTCCGCGCAGTTCCCCCTGGTCGTGCAGCAGGTCGGCGAACCGAGCGACGAGTGGGTAGGCGTCGCCAAAGTACGCCCGCACCTCAGGAGAGTCGGCCAGTGTTTCACGTGAAACATGGCTCTCGACGGCATCGCTCATGTCGTTGGTCATCTACTCCTCTTTCACTGCCCGATCCCCACGGATTGCAGGGCCTGGTCGAACAGCCCGCGGTCTATGGTGTCACGTCTCGCACGTCCCGGGAGCGACGCCCAGAACTGCTCGGTGGCGCGACCGTGTTCACGGAGTGCCGAGCGGTACACAGGACGTTGAGCAGTGCCGCACCAGGATCCCTGGACACGGCCAGGTCACACAGTCGGCCACCGCATCTCGCCCTCACGGCCCACACCGACACGACCACGCGGATCGTCGTGCCCGTACCGCCAGAGCCCTCGCCGGGGACTGTTGGCAGTCGCCGCCTGCTCGGGTCGTGCCGGGATGAGATGGCACACTCCCCCGCGGCTCATTCCGCGCCCGAGATGCCGGCGTCACGGCAGGCAGGTGCGTGCTCAGTTGAACCGGACACGCCCGCGATGCAGCGTTCCGAACGCCGTGCCGTACACACGAAGCCGCCCGATGTTTCACGTGAAACATCGGGCGGCTTCGGAGGGATTCTGCGTCGTGCCGGATTCCTCAGGTAGTTCAGGACTCCTCGGACGGGCGGATCACGACGTAGCGCTCCGGGTCGGTCCCCCGCGAGTCGCTCGTGAGTCCAGCCGCTGCGACGACATCGTGAACGACCTTGCGTTCGAACGCGTTGAGGGGCTCCATCGAGAGCTCTGCGCCCGACTCGCGTACCGTCGCGATCGCTGTCGTCGCGAGCTCCGTGAGCTCGATCTTGCGCTGTGCCCGGAAGCCGGCGATGTCGAGCATGAGTCGACTCCGCTCCCCTGTCCGCGCCTGGACCGCGAGACGAGTGAGTTCCTGAAGCGCGTCGAGGACCTCACCCTCCTTGCCCACGAGGTGCCGGAGCGAGGAGGCTTCGTCGGCGACGATCTCCAGCGCAGCTCGACCGTGATCGATATCGATGTCGATGTCGCCGTCGAGGTCGGCGATGTCGAGGAACTCCTCGAGGTAGTCCGCTGCGACTTCGCCTTCTTCTTCGAGGCGCGTCATCTCGTCGGGGGCGTGGTCTTCGGCAGCGGGGGCGTCGGTCGACGACATTGCTGACTCCTTGGGGGTCATGAGAACCCCGGGGTCTCGAAGGAACCTCGGCGCTCTCGGATCAGGTCTGGGGCTACTTCTTCGGCTGCTTCGGCTTCGGGGAACCCTTGCCGGTCCCCTGGGCCGGACCGTCGGTCTCGTCGTCGACCGGGGCATCGTTCACCGGGGCGTCGTTGACCTCGGCGGACGGTGCCGTCGTTCCGTTGATGACGCGGGGCGCACCCGGCTTCTGACGGTCCTTGCGCTTGGGCTGCTGGCGCTGGCCACGGGGCTGCTCGATGACCGGAGCGGCTTCCTCGACGATTCCCTTGGCCGCGGCCTTGCGTGCCTTGCGCTCCTTCATCAGGCGCTCGGCTTCGGACCCCGGGGCAGGCATGCGCTTGATCGTGTAGAACTGCTGGCCCATGGACCAGAGGTTCGTCGTGGTCCAGTAGACGAGGACACCGACCGGGAAGTTCACGCCGGAGACCGCGAAGATGAAGGGGAAGACGTAGAGCATCATCTTCTGCGTCGACGCCATGGGGCCCTCGAGGGCCGACTTCGGCATGTTCTTCATGGTCAGCTGACGCTGCGTGAAGAACGTCGTGGCGCACATCGCGACGATCAGCGCACCGATGACGATCTTGGCCTGCATGTCATCGGTCTTGAGGAAGATGTCCGAGAGGTGCGCGCCGAACAGCGAAGAGCTCTCGATGTCGCTCGCGACGCTCGCATCGATCGGGCCGATGGCCTTGGCATCACCGTTCGAGATCGGCACCAGGCCGTTCAGTACCCGGAACAGGGCGAAGAAGATGGGCGACTGGAGCAGGATCGGCAGGCACGACGCGAAGGGGTTGGTCCCGTGCTTCTTGTAGAGCTCCATGGTCTCGCGGCTCATGGCCTCGCGGGACGCCGGGTCGGACTTTCCCTTGTACTTCTTCTGGATGGCCTGCATCTCCGGCTGCAGCATCTGCATGCCACGGGAGGCCTTGATCTGCTTGAAGAAGAGCGGGATCAGCAGGATGCGGATGATGATCACGAGCCCGACGATCGAGAACACCCAACCGAGCCCAGGGCCGTCACCCATGCCCAGGAACACGAGCCCCTGGTGGCACAGGTACATGATCCACGCCACGACCCACTCGATCGGCGCGAGGAACGCGAAGAAGTCCATCCGTACTACTCCCTAACCTTCAACAAACTGGGTCCTGCCGGCGTCGCCGGCAGGAGGACTAGTGCGAGTGCTTCCTCAGCGCCTCGGGGACGTCGTCGACGCCGCCTCTGCTCCAGGGGTTGCACCTCAGCAGGCGCCAGACGGCGAGCCGTACGCCTCGCACCACACCGTGCCGTCGTATCGCGACGAGCGCGTACTGCGAGCACGAGGGGTAGTACTTGCAGGTCGGCCCGGTCATCGGAGAGATGACGCTCTGGTAGGCCCTGATGAGGCCGACCAGCACGAGCAGCGGGATCCTCCGGGCGAACCGCCACGAACGTGTGGTCCAGCCCGGCGAGCTGATTCCTGCGTGATCGGCCTGGGTGGTCGCGCTCATGCCTGGGCCGATCGGCGGTCCCACTGGGCGACCGCACGCTTGATGCAGGACGCGAGGTCCTGATCGAGCCGGGCGAAGTCGCTGTCGGAGGACGCGGGAAGTGCCCTCACGACCACTCGGGTCCGTGGCGGCAACATGTCCAGGTACGCCGACGAGGCAGCGCGCAAGCGCCGCTTCACCGTGTTTCGGTGCACGGCGTTGCCCACAGCCTTGGATACGACAAAACCGACCTGTGGTGGCTCGTCACCCCCAGGGTCCTGGGAGAGATGAACCACCACGGTCGATCGTCCCGCGCGCACGCCACGTCGCACCGCCCGTTCAAAATCTACGGAACGGCGCAAGCGGTGCGCCGCGGGTAGCACCTGCTGTCAGGCAGAGAGCTCGGCGCGGCCCTTGCGACGACGGGCTGCCAGGATGGCGCGGCCGGCGCGGGTGCGCATACGCAGCCGGAAACCGTGGGTCTTCGCACGGCGCCGGTTGTTCGGCTGGAAAGTCCGCTTGCTCACGAGGTACTCCAAGAACGTCGGGGAGGTACACCGTCTATGTCCTCGACGATGCAGTGCTACAGCTGGAAGGGATGCAGTTCTGCACCCCAGCCGCCCGTGTACCCGCCACGATCAGTCCGTGGATTCGCCCCCGTGAGGGCGCGCGAAAGTACCTGGAACGGCTGTATGACGTTACGCCGCAGACCCCCCTCGGGTCAAACCCGGTCGACACCACGCCGAGCCTGTCATGATATGTCGCGCAGCGGTCGGTACGTCTACTCTGTTCCTGGTGCTGTCGGGCCACGGGCGAGCGGCAGGCGGAGCAGCAGGCCGAGCGACAGGCCATCCGTGATCGGATCGCAGGCACGCTGCTGACGGGTCGCGGACCTGCCTGCAAGGACTGTCCGGCAGGTAGCGGACGACCGGGGCGATCGAGGCGCTGCCGCTGCTCCCCACAGGTTGTGGAAAACTATGTGGATAACGGGTCCGCGTGGCACACTCCAGACTGATCCTGATCATCATGCAGCACCCCACGACGAAGGAATCATCTGGTGTCCAACCCCGACGAGAACATCACTGACGTCTGGGCTCAGACCATCGCCGTCCTCGAGGCAAGCCCCGACATGACGCCGCGCCAGATCGCCTTCATCAAGCTGGCCAAGCCGCTCGCGATCCTCGACGACACCGTGTTCATCGCCGTCCCGCACGAGCAGACCCGGACCTACCTCGAGACCCGGGTGCGCGACGAGCTCGTCTCCGCGATGTCGGGGGCCCTCGGCCGGGACGTCCGCTTCGGGATCACCGTCGACCCGGAGCTCGCTGCGGAACCGCCGTCTCCTGCTGCACTGACCGCCAGCGTGCCCGAGCCGGCCATGACGGTGCGGGTCGAGCCCGAGCACGACCGTGAGCGGATGCTCCCCGCGCCCGTCGCTCCCCGGCCGCACGCCGAACCGACGCGCCTCAACCCGAAGTACATCTTCGAGACGTTCGTCATCGGGTCCTCGAACCGCTTCGCCCACGCGGCCGCGGTCGCGGTCGCCGAAGCACCGGCCAAGGCGTACAACCCGCTCTTCATCTACGGGCAGTCCGGTCTGGGCAAGACCCACCTGCTGCACGCGATCGGTCACTACGCGCACAACCTGTACCCCAACGTGCGGGTGCGGTACGTGAACTCCGAGGAGTTCACCAACGACTTCATCAACTCGATCGGTGAGGGCAAGGCCGGCGCGTTCCAGCGCCGCTACCGCGACGTCGATGTCCTCCTCATCGACGACATCCAGTTCCTGCAGGGCAAGGAACAGACGATGGAGGAGTTCTTCCACACCTTCAACGCCCTGCACAACGCGAACAAGCAGCTCGTCATCACGTCGGACCTGCCCCCCAAGCAGCTCAACGGCTTCGAGGACCGCCTGCGCAGCAGGTTCGAGTGGGGCCTCATCACCGACGTCCAGCCCCCCGACCTCGAGACCCGCATCGCCATCCTTCGCAAGAAGGCTGCGAGCGAGCGTCTTGCCGTGCCGACGGACGTGCTGTCCTACATCGGTTCGAAGATCTCGACGAACATCCGTGAGCTCGAGGGCGCACTCATCCGCGTCACGGCTTTCGCGAACCTGAACCGGCAGCAGGTCGACCTCGCCCTCGCCGAGATCGTCCTCAAGGACCTCATCACCGACGACGACGCCTCGGAGATCACTCCCGCGAGCGTCATCGCGCAGACGGCGGCCTACTTCGGGCTGACCATCGAGGACCTGTGCGGGAGCTCGCGGTCACGCGTTCTCGTGACCGCACGCCAGATCGCCATGTATCTGTGCCGTGAGCTCACTGATCTGTCCCTGCCCAAGATCGGGCAGCAGTTCGGCGGACGTGACCACACGACGGTCATGCACGCGAACCGCAAGATCACCGAGCAGATGGCCGAGCGTCGCTCCACGTACAACCAGGTCACCGAGCTGACGAGCAGGATCAAGCAGCAGCACCGGGGCTGAGACCTGGTCGTGCCGCGAGCGGTCGCGCTCGCTGGATGGGGTCTCCCTCGCCCGGAGCCCCGGAGGGTCACCCCAGGCGAGGTGCGGAGGGGCTCCCCGGTCTGTCTCCCGCACCCTCGTTCCCCGGCCGCACCTGCCAGGCCCACCACGGCGGGCTGCCCCTCACCCGCCTCGTCGACGCGCTGTGGGCGCACCGCGGGCCAGGGCGGCGATGAGTTGACGGGCGTGGCGTTCTCGGTTCTTCCTCCATCGGAACATGACGGGCCGCCGAGTCCGCCCCGGTCCCGGACCACAGGAAGTGCGTTATGCACCTTAAGCGGCTTTCCTGTGGATGAGCTCCGTCACGCCGTCCCCCACTGTGCACAGAGGCCCGACGACGGCGCACGCCCCTGACACGTCGGCTCTCCACAGTCCTGTGGATGCACAGGCGGCCAACGCCCGTGTGTACAAGTGCCGGTGGATATCCACTTGTCCCCACAGTTGTCCACAAGGCCTGGGGGTATGTCCACCGGTCGCCGCGACCTGTCCCCAGATCGGCAGGTCTGCGTCCCCAACGCCCTGTGTACAGGGCACTCTGTGCTGTGTACAGATCGCTCGGCCGCGACCATCCCCCACAACCTTGTGCACCGGCCTGTGGATAACTGTGGACGACGGGGCACATCGTGTGGACAGACGAGTGCCGGTCGGTGGACGGTGATCTGTGGACAACTCGTCGTCAACAGTGCCTGCGATTTACCCACAGCCCCGTACCCACTTCGTCCACACGCAGAATCGACCCCTGACCTGCACGGAGACCCGTTTTCCACACTTTGCACAGCACCGATGACTACGACGAACGATCTCTCAGCAGGAAAAATCCACACGCCTTCATCTGGTCCCGAGCCGTTCGAGCTGCCTCAACTCGCGGCTGTGACCGCCATCACAGCGCGCCCTGGAGCCGGGCAGGAGCGAGGGACCGTCCCCCACGATCCACAGAGCGTGCCAGAGGTACCGGGCAGTGCCCGGTCTCGCGTAGGGTTCATGCGGGCACGACGACCCGTACAGGTCTCGTCCTCCCCGACGGCGAGGAGGACGACGCGAGGAACCGCGACGTGTGGTCTTCATTCACCAGCGAACTCACCCCTGTGTACCGCGCGGTCGAGTGCCTGACATGTGAAGATCGATCCATGGACGAGAGGGTGTGGGATGAAGTTCCGGGTTGAGCGTGATGTCCTGGCCGACGCAGTGACCTGGACGGCCCGTACGTTGCCGACGCGGCCGCCGGCTCCCGTTCTCGCAGGGGTGCGCATCGAGGCAGACGCCGTCGGGACCATCGGGCTGTCGAGCTTCGACTACGAGGTCTCCGCGCGCTCCGAGATCCCTGCCGAGGTCGTCGAGCCCGGCACCGTCCTCGTGTCCGGCCGCCTTCTCGCGGAGATCTCGCGCGCGCTGCCTGCCAAGCCCGTGGACTTCGCGGTCGAGGGCAACAAGGTCATCGTCACGTGCGGCGCGAGCCGCTTCACGCTGCTGACCATGCCTGTGGAGGACTACCCCGCGCTGCCCGCGATGCCTGAGCTGTCGGGCACGGTCTCGGGGGACGAGCTGACGCACGCGGTCGCCCAGGTGACCGTGGCTGCGAGCCGCGACGACACGCTGCCCCTGCTGACGGGCGTGCGCATGGAGATCGACGGCGAGCGCATCACGCTGCTCGCGACGGACCGCTACCGGCTCGCCCTGCGCGAGCTCACGTGGACCCCGTCCTCGCCCGACTTCTCCGCCGTCGCTCTCGTCCGGGCCCGGACCCTCAACGACGTCGCGAAGTCCCTGGGCAGCTCGGGCCTGGTCAACGTGGGGCTCACGGCGGGCTCCGGCGTCGACCTCATCGGCTTCGAGGCGGGCGGCCGCCACACGACGTCGCAGCTCGTCGACGGCGACTACCCCGCGGTCCGTCGTCTGTTCCCCGACGAGACCCCGATCCACGCGGTCATGGCGACGGCTCCGCTCATCGACGCGGCCAAGCGTGTCTCGCTCGTCGCGGAGCGCAACACCCCGATCCGCCTGTCGTTCACGGACGGGCAGGTCGTGCTCGACGCCGGCCAGGGGGACGACGCGCAGGCGTCCGAGGCGCTCGAAGCGGTCCTGGTGGGCGAGGAGATCTCGGTCGCCTTCAACCCGCAGTTCCTGCTCGACGGCCTGGGGGCGCTGGGGACGGACTTCGTCCGCCTGAGCTTCACGCACCCCAACAAGCCGGTCGAGTTCACCGGTCAGGAGTCGTTGGACGGCGAGGACTCGTCGCACTACCGCTATCTGCTGGTCCCCATCCGCTTCGCGAGCTGAGCTCGGCCGGTCGCGCACGGAACGAGCTCAACGGTACGGAGGCACACGATGGTCACGCACATCGGTCTGGTCGGACTCGGCAAGATGGGCGCGAACATGCGCGCGCGCCTGCGTGCCGGGGGGATCGAGGTCACGGGGTTCGACCAGAACCCGGAGGTCTCGGACGTCGCGTCGCTCGCAGAGCTGGTCGCTGCTCTGCCCGCAGGACAGCGGTTCGTGTGGGTCATGGTCCCGTCCGGGGCGATCACCCGTGGGGTCGTGACGGAGCTCGCCGGTCTGCTGACGGCGGGTGACGTCGTCATCGAGGGCGGGAACTCCCACTTCTCGGACGACGCCGAGCACGCCGCGCAGCTCGCACCCCTGGGGATCGGCTACCTGGACGTCGGCGTCTCGGGCGGCATCTGGGGCCTCGAGAACGGTTACGGCCTCATGGTGGGTGGTGACGCGGCGCTCGTCGAGGCCGCGATGCCGGTCTTCGACGCACTGCGTCCCGAGGGGCCGCGCGAGGAGGGCTTCGTGCACGCCGGGGCCGTGGGGGCAGGGCACTACGCGAAGATGGTGCACAACGGCATCGAGTACGGCCTGATGCAGGCCTACGCCGAGGGCTACGAGCTGCTCGAGGCCAAGGACATCGTCACGGACGTCCCGGGCACGCTCAAGGCCTGGACCCGCGGGACGGTCGTCCGGTCGTGGCTCCTGGACCTGCTGGTCAAGGCGCTCGAGGAGGACCCGGAGCTGGGCGAGATCAGCGACTGGGTCGAGGACTCGGGCGAGGGCCGCTGGACCGTGGACGAGGCGATCGACAGCGCCGTGCCGCTTCCCGTGATCTCGGCCGCGCTCTTCGCGCGCTTCGCGTCGCGACAGGGTGCGTCGCCGGCGATGAAGGCCGTCGCCGCGCTGCGGCAGCAGTTCGGCGGGCACGCCGTGAAGCCTGCCGGCGGTTCCTGAGGCGGACATGCTCCCTGCCCGACGACGTCGCTCGCCCGGTAGGTCGTCGCACCGGGGAGGCCGCACACTGGTAGGCGTCGTCCGGCGCCCTTCTCCACAGTCGTCCCGGTGCTGTGGACAGTGCGACCTGGCACGACCGACCACCACGACCTGTTCGACCCGACGCCGTAGGACCTGATGTACATCTCCCACCTCTCGCTCGCGGACTTCCGCTCGTACACGTCGGTCGACGTCGAGCTCGAGCCCGGCGTGAACGCCTTCGTCGGACCGAACGGTCAGGGAAAGACGAACCTCGTCGAGGCGATCGGTTACGTCGCGACCCTGGGCAGCCACCGGGTGCCGTCGGACGCGGCCCTGGTGCGTGCGGGGGCCTCGCGAGCCGTGGTCCGGGCGCGTATCGTCCGGGGCGACCGGGCGAGCACGGTCGAGATCGAGATCGCGGCGGGCAAGGCCAACCGCGCGCGGATCAACCGTGCGCCGGCCGGCAAGCCCCGCGACGTCCTGGGGATCGCACGGACCGTGCTGTTCGCCCCGGAGGACCTGGCGCTGGTCAAGGGCGACCCGGACGGTCGGCGTCGTTTTCTCGACCAGCTCGCGGTGCTCCTAATGCCGCGCTTCGCGGGGGTCCTCGCGGACTACGACAGGGTCCTGCGTCAGCGCAGCGCGCTCCTCAAGTCGGCCGGTGGCGCGATGCGCGCCTCGCGCTCGTCGACCCCGGACCTGCGCACGCTCGACGTGTGGGACGCCAAGCTCGCGGCGACGGGCGCCGAGATCGTCGCGCTGCGTCTTCAGCTCGTCGCCGCCCTCCAGCCCTACGCGGCGGCGGCGTACGAGCAGGTGAGCTCGGGCCAGGGCGAGGCGCACATCGCCTACCGCTCCTCGGTGGCGGCTGCGCTCGAGGACGGGCGCGACGCCGTCGGGCAGGGGGGCGGGCCGCAGACCGTCGAGGCGCTCGAGACGCAGCTCCTCGAAGCCATGGCCTCCTTGCGCAGCAAGGAGATCGAGCGTGGCGTGTGCCTCGTGGGGCCGCACCGGGACGACCTCGTCCTGACCCTCGGCGGGCTGCCCGCCAAGGGGTACGCGAGCCACGGCGAGTCGTGGTCGTTCGCGCTCGCGCTGCGTCTCGCGTCGTACCGGCTCCTCACGGACGGGGCGCCCGAGACGGCCGGCTCGCTCCTGTGGTCGCCGGACTGGGGGCCCGACGGCGAGCCCGTCCTCCTGCTCGACGACGTGTTCGCCGAGCTGGACGTGCGCCGCCGCGACCGGCTCGCGGACCTCGTCGCGGGAGCCAACCAGGTCATCATCACGGCGGCCGTGCCGGAGGACGTGCCGCAGCAGCTCTCGGGTCTGCGGCTCGACGTGCTCGACGGCCGGGTGACCAGACGTGCGTGATCCCGGTCCTGACGAGGGCGGGACGGCCCACGAGGAGGACGAGCCTGCCCGGCCCGCGGGGCTGCCGGTCGGTGAGGTCGTGGACCTGACGCCCCCCGCCCAGGTCGCGCGCGAGGCTCTCAACCGTGCCCGTGCGGCAGCGCGTGCCAAGGGCATCCGTCCGGGGCAGCCGTCGCGTCGTGTCCTGGCGGATCCTCCGCCGTCCACAGGGGCGCGTCCTGGCGGTCGGGACCCGCAGACCTTCGGTGCGGTCGTGCAGCGGCTCCTGCACGAGCGCGGGTGGGTCCAGGACGTGTCGGTCGGCGGGGTGATCGGGCGGTGGCGTGAGGTCGTGGGCGACCAGGTCGCCGACCACTGCGAGCCCGAGACGTTCGAGGACAAGGTGCTCGTGGTGCGCGCGGACTCGACGGCGTGGGCGACCCAGGTACGCCTGCTGACGCCCCGGCTGCTCGAGCGCCTCGCGCAGGAGGTCGGCGAGGGCGTCGTCGAGACCGTGACCGTGCTGGGCCCGACCGGACCCAGCTTCCGGCGTGGACCGAAGTCCGTGCGGGGACGCGGGCCGCGCGACACCTTCGGCTGATCCCGCGCCCGATTCGTACTGTTATGCCCGTCCGGGCAGAGGGCTGGCCACGATCGCTGGCGCGCAGATCCACCACCCTGTGGAGAACCTTGTGGAGAACTTGCCCGGAGGGGCTCAGAATCCGCTGTTTCGGCCACCTCCCAGGTAGAATGGAGAGGTCATTCCGGGTACCTCCGCGAGCACCGTCTGGTGCACTGCGCGAGCCGGAACCGATGAGCCGTGCAGCGATCCTCCCCAGCGGGTGAACCTGTCGCGTGCATGATGACGAGGAGCGCTTCCGCCCGTGGCAGACCACACAGACAACGTCCCATCCAGCCTGCCTCCGGAGAGTGGTGAAGGACCGGGCAAGGACCGGGATCCCTCTGGCGGCACGTACGACGCGAGCAACATCACCGTCCTCGAAGGGCTCGAGGCCGTGCGCAAGCGGCCCGGCATGTACATCGGGTCGACCGGCGAGCGCGGACTCCACCACCTCGTGTACGAGGTTGTGGACAACTCTGTGGACGAAGCCCTCGCAGGGTACGCCGACACCATCGACGTGACACTTCTGGCTGACGGAGGTGTACGTGTCGCGGACAACGGCCGCGGCATCCCCGTCGCGATCCACCCGACCGAGGGGAAGCCCACCGTCGAGGTCGTCATGACGATCCTCCACGCGGGCGGGAAGTTCGGCGGCGGCGGGTACGCGGTCTCGGGCGGCCTGCACGGTGTGGGCATCTCGGTGGTGAACGCGCTGTCGTGCAAGGTCCAGACGGTGGTCAAGCGCGACGGCTACACCTGGAGCCAGAACTTCAAGGACGGCGGCAAGACCGACGGTCCTCTCGTCCAGGGCGAGCCCACCACGGAGACCGGCACGACCCAGACGTTCTGGGCCGACCCGGAGATCTTCGAGACGACCGAGTTCGACTTCGAGACGCTGCGCTCGCGCTTCCAGCAGATGGCCTTCCTCAACAAGGGCCTGCGCATCACCCTGACGGACGAGCGCCGCCAGTTCCTCGACACCGACGACGAGGTCACGGGGCAGGTCACGGACCCCGCCGAGGACCTCGTGGCGGCACCTGAGTCCGAGGGCGAGTTCAAGCCCCGCGTCGTGTCGTACAAGTACGACGGCGGCCTCGTGGACTACGTCAAGCACCTCAACGCGGCCAAGAAGGTCGAGCTGATCCACGACGAGATCATCGACTTCGAGTCCGAGGACAAGGAGAAGCGCATCTCGGTCGAGATCGCGCTCCAGTGGACCGGCTCGTACTCGGAGTCCGTGCACACCTACGCGAACACGATCGCGACGACCGAGGGCGGCACGCACGAGGAGGGGTTCCGTGCGGCGATGACCTCGCTGGTCAACGAGTACGCGCGGGCCAAGACCATCATCAAGGAGAAGGACGACAACCTCACGGGCGACGACATCCGCGAGGGCCTCACCGCCGTCCTGTCGATCAAGCTCGGCGAGCCGCAGTTCGAGGGCCAGACGAAGACGAAGCTCGGCAACACCGAGGCCAAGTCGTTCGTGCAGCGCGTCGTCCGCGCGCAGCTCACGGACTGGTTCGACTCGCACCCGACCGAGGCGCGCGACATCATCCGCAAGGCGATCCAGGCCTCGCAGGCGCGGCTCGCGGCCCGCAAGGCGCGCGAGGCGACCCGTCGCAAGGGCCTGCTCGAGTCCGGCGGCATGCCGGGCAAGCTCAAGGACTGCCAGTCGAACCGTCCGGAGGAGTGCGAGGTCTTCATCGTCGAGGGCGACTCGGCAGGTGGCTCGGCGGTCCGTGGCCGCAACCCGCACAACCAGGCGATCCTCCCGCTGCGCGGGAAGATCCTCAACGTCGAGCGTGCGCGCCTCGACCGGGCGCTGGGCAACAACGAGGTCCAGGCCCTGATCACCGCCTTCGGCACGGGCATCGGCGAGGACTTCGACATCGCCAAGCTGAGGTATCACAAGATCGTCCTGATGGCCGACGCCGACGTCGACGGCCAGCACATCTGCACGCTGCTGCTGACGCTGCTCTTCCGCTACATGCGACCGCTCATCGAGCACGGCCACGTGTACCTCGCGCAGCCGCCGCTGTACCGCCTCAAGTGGTCGAACGCGCCGCACGACTACGTGTACTCCGACCGGGAGCGCGACGCGTTCCTGCTCGCGGGCCAGGCAGAGGGCAAGCGCATCCCCAAGGAGAACGGGATCCAGCGCTACAAGGGTCTCGGCGAGATGGACTACTCGGAGCTGTGGGACACGACCATGGACCCTGAGCACCGCACGCTCAACCAGGTCACGCTCGACGACGCCGCAGCCGCGGACGAGATCTTCTCGGTCCTCATGGGCGAGGACGTGGAGTCGCGACGCAACTTCATCCAGCGCAACGCCAAGGACGTGAGGTTCCTGGACATCTAGACGGCGTGGTCGGGTGCCGCGAGCGGCCGGGTGGAAGACCCGGCCGCTCGCGGCAGCCAGGACCAGGCCCGTCAGGCACCGACCAGGCGCGCAGCCGTCGCAGCGGCGCACCGCGGTCCCCGTGCCACGACTCAGCTTCACCACCCAGCAGGACCACGACAGGACGAGGTAGACGACGGTGACGGACGAGACTCCCGAGCAGGACGAGAACCAGGGAACCCTCCCCGGGGACGGGACCGAGGCAGCGCTGGGAGCAGACGGCACGGTCGCCGTGCACCACGGCCGGATCGCACAGGTGGACCTGCAGCTCGAGATGCAGCGCTCGTACCTCGACTACGCGATGAGCGTCATCGTGGGGCGTGCGCTCCCGGACGTGCGCGACGGGCTCAAGCCCGTGCACCGCCGCGTGCTCTACGCGATGTACGACGGCGGGTACCGTCCCGACCGCGCGTTCTCCAAGTGCAGCCGTGTCGTCGGCGACGTCATGGGCAAGTTCCACCCGCACGGCGACACAGCCATCTACGACGCGCTCGTGCGTCTCGTGCAGGACTGGTCGCTGCGCTACCCCCTGGTCGCGGGGCAGGGGAACTTCGGCTCCCCCGGCAACGACCCCGCGGCGGCCCCGCGGTACACCGAGTGCCGCATGGCCCCGCTCGCCATGGAGATGGTGCGGGACATCGACAAGGAGACCGTCGACTTCCAGGACAACTACGACGGCCGCACCCAGGAGCCCGTCGTCCTGCCCGCGCGCTTCCCGAACCTCCTGGTCAACGGGTCGGCCGGCATCGCGGTCGGCATGGCGACGAACATCCCGCCGCACAACCTCCGTGAGGTCGCCGAGGGCGTGAAGTGGCACCTGGCGCACCCCGAGGCCTCCAAGGAGGAGCTGCTCGAGGTCCTGCTCACCAAGATCAAGGGTCCGGACTTCCCCACGGGCGCCACGATCCTGGGCCACAAGGGCATCGAGGAGGCCTACCGCACCGGTCGTGGGTCCATCACGATGCGCGCGGTCGTCAACGTCGAGGAGATCCAGAACCGGATCTGCCTCGTCGTCACCGAGCTCCCTTACCAGGTCAACCCGGACAACCTGGCGCTGCGCATCGCCGACCTGGTCAAGGACGGCAAGGTGCAGGGCATCGCGGACATCCGCGACGAGACGTCGGGCCGTACGGGCCAGCGGCTGGTCATCGTGCTCAAGCGTGACGCGGTCGCCAAGGTCGTCCTGAACAACCTGTACAAGCACACCTCGCTCCAGGAGAACTTCGGCGCGAACATGCTCGCGCTCGTCGACGGCGTGCCCCGCACGCTGAGCATCGACGCGTTCGTGCGGCACTGGACGACGCACCAGATGGACGTCGTCGTGCGGCGTGCGCGCTTCGAGCTGCGGGCCAAGGAGGAGCGGGCCCACATCGTGCGCGGCTACCTCAAGGCGCTCGACGCGCTCGACGAGGTCATCGCGCTCATCCGCGCCTCGGCCACGGTCGAGGACGCGCGCGAGGGTCTCATGGCGCTGCTCGAGGTCGACGAGATCCAGGCCCGCGCGATCCTGACGCTGCAGCTGCGCGCGCTCGCCGCGATGGAGCGCCAGAAGCTCATCGACGAGTACGCCGAGCTCGAGGCCGCGATCACGGACCTCAACGACGTCCTGGCCCGTCCCGAGCGTCAGCGTCAGATCGTCGGCGACGAGCTCGAGGAGATCGTCTCGCGCTACGGCGACGAGCGCCGGACCACGATCCTCCCCTACGACGGCGACGTGTCGATCGAGGACCTCATCGCGGAGGAGGAGGTCGTCGTCACGATCACGCGCGGTGGCTACGCCAAGCGCACGCGCAGCGACAACTACCGCCAGCAGAAGCGTGGCGGCAAGGGCGTGCGCGGCACGCAGCTGCGCGAGGACGACATCGTCGACCACTTCTTCGTGACCACGACGCACCACTGGCTCCTGTTCTTCACGAACCTGGGCAGGGTGTACCGGGCCAAGGCGTACGAGCTGCCCGAGGGCGGCCGCGACGCCAAGGGGCAGCACGTCGCCAACCTGCTCGCGTTCCAGCCCGGTGAGAAGATCGCGCAGGTGCTCGACCTGCGCGACTACGACGCCGCGGAGTACCTGGTCCTCGCGACGCGCCGCGGTCTGGTCAAGAAGACCCGTCTGTCGGAGTACAACTCCCCGCGCTCGGGCGGGCTCATCGCGATCAACCTGCGCGAGGACGAGGACGGCACCACGGACGAGCTGGTCTCGGCCCGTCTCGTGGACGCCACGGACGACCTGATCCTGGTCTCGCGCAAGGGGCAGTCGATCCGCTTCACGGCCGACGACGACGCGATGCGACCGCTGGGCCGCTCGACCTCGGGCGTGACCGGCATGAAGTTCCGGGAGGAGGACGACCTCCTCGCCATGGACGTGGTCCGTGACGACGCCTTCCTGTTCACGGTCACCGAGGGCGGCATCGCCAAGCGGACGCAGCTCACCGAGGACAACTACCGCGTCCAGGGCCGCAACGGCTTCGGCATCAAGGTGGCTAACCTCCCCGAGCGCAACGGCGACCTGGTCGGGGCGCTCGTGGTGGACGCCGACGACGAGGTGCTGGTCATCATGGAGCGCGGCAAGATCGTGCGGTCCTCGGTCGACGAGGTGAAGCCGACGGGCCGCACGTCGCAGGGCGTCATCTTCGCCAAGCCGGACAAGAACGACAAGATCATCGCGGTTGCCCGTAATGTCGAGCGTCGACTGGGGGAGGATCGGGATACCGTGGACGAGGACGCGTCCGAGCAGGGGCAGTCCGACGTCGCCTCTCCCGCCAGCACCACCGGGCAGGAGGCTTCGTCGGAAGCGGCCCCCGGAGCCACCGAGGATGGTAGATGAGCAGCGAGAAGAAGTCCCCGCCGACGATCGTGCCGAAGGCGGTGCAGCCACGTCCTGACGAGGTGACGAGCACCGCGACCCGCCCACCGGCGAGCGACGGCACCGCACGGACCGCAGGGGGCGGGACGACCAACGGTGCGCAGCCCGGGGCGAGCGCCCCGGTACCGCCGCCTCCTCCGGCGACCGGAGCGATGCCGTCGGGCGCGGTGCCTGCGGGCGAGCAGCCCGTCCCGCCGCCACCGGCCGCGAGCGGTCCGTCCGCCCGGTCCGGCGCGCTGAAGGCGGCCGCGGCGGCCATGGCGACCGCCAAGGCCGCCGCCAAGAAGCTGGCCGAGCCCTCACCGGCGCCCGTGCCCGCGACGCAGAGCGAGAAGTCCTCCGACGAGATCGACGACCGAACGGTGCCACGCGTGAACACGACCCCGACGAGCGCAGGCGCGCCCCCTGCGGGCGGTACCCAGGAGGTGCCCGCCATGCACTACACCGCGGCGGGCTTCAGCGGGTCGGCGAGCCCGGTCACGGGTGCGACGCCGGCGGCCGCGGCGCCGGCCGGGCAGGCTCCGCGACCGGCGCAGCCGACGACCGGCGCGACGCCCGCGGCGCGACCGGCCGACGGTCCTCGTCGGGTGCGGCTCGCGATCTCGCGCGTCGACCCCTGGTCGGTCATGAAGCTGTCGTTCCTGCTCGCCGTGGCGATCGGGATCATGACGGTCGTGGCGACGGCGGTCCTGTGGACCGTGCTCGACGGCATGGGCGTCTTCACCGAGACCGACGCGCTGATCCGCAGCATCGTCGGTCAGGAGTCCACGGTCGACGTGCTCCAGTTCGTGGAGTTCAACCGGGTGGTCGCGTTGTCGACCCTGATCGCGATCGTGAACATGGTGCTCATCACAGCGCTGTCCACGATCATGGCGTTCATCTACAACATCGTCGCGGCCATGGTGGGCGGAATCCACCTCACGCTGACGGACGACTAGGACAAAACGCACCATACCGGGACGTCGTCCGGGGGCCCTGGGCCCGTTTCGGAGGACGTCGGACGATGTCCCGGTTTGGGTGCACCCCGAGAAGTGCGGTAGTCTCAAGCGCTGCCGCAGCACAGCAAGGGCCTATAGCTCAGACGGTTAGAGCGCTTCCCTGATAAGGAAGAGGTCAGAGGTTCAAGTCCTCTTAGGCCCACTGCAGGAAACCCACCCGAGGGGGAACGTCATGAAGAAGTTCTTCGTACTGCTGCTCGTTGCCGGAGCCGGATTCTTGATCTGGCGCAAGGTGTCCGAGGACAACAACGAGCGCGATCTCTGGGCAGAGGTCACCGACACCTTCGAGTGACGGTCTCTGCGAGGTAGTCCGCACGATCTGGGGCCATGGCGCAATTGGTAGCGCACCTGCTTTGCAAGCAGGGGGTTAGGGGTTCGAGTCCCCTTGGCTCCACAGAGTGAACAGGCCGTCGGCCGGGTCTCGACCCGGCGGGCGGCCTTTCGCGTGCCCTGACCACGCATCGGCCGAGGGGCGCGGGCCGCGAACGCAGAGAGCCCCGACCGGCGCCGCCGGTCGGGGCTCTCTGGCTCTGCGGGGTGGACTCAGACGGTCGGCTTCTTGCCGTCCGTGGCGTCGCCCTCGTCGCCCGACGGCGCAGCATCCTTGGCCCGCGTGGTCGCCTTGCGCGTCGCCTCCTTGGCGTCGCTCACGGCCTCCTGGACCTTCCCGGTGATCTTCTCCCCCGCGTCGGTGACGGCCTCCTGGACCTTCCCGCCCGTCTCGCGCCCCTTGGCGACGGCGGCACCTGCGGCCTCGCCGACGGCCTCCGCCGCGTTGTTGACGGCCGCGCGTGCGTCGTCGAAGGTCGAGGCGGGCACCTGGTCCCAGGGCTCGGCCCAGGGGTCGGTCGTCGGCTGCGCGCGGCGCCACAGGACGTAGGCGCCGCCCGCGGCGGTGACTCCGCCGACGACCCACCACAGGGTCTTGCTCTTCTTCTGGGGGTCGGCCTTCTCCGCGGCGGCCGTGAGCTTGGCAGGAGCCGCCTTGGCCGCCTTCTTGGCGGACCCGGCCGTCGCGTCGAGCCCCTTCTTCGCAGCCTTGGCGGCCTTCTTCGTCGCCCTCCTGGACATCTTCTCGGCGGTCGCCGCCGACGCGACCGTGGCCGCTGCGGCGGCCTCGACGTTGCGGGACGCGGCCTCCGCGGCGGCTGCCGCTGCGGCGTTGAAGCTCGCGACGATCTTCGGCAGGACCTCGTCGACCAGCTTGTCGTGGGCCGTGTCGATCGCCGGGCTGGCCTTCTCCGCAGCCTTCTCCACACGCGGGGCCGCTGCCTGGAGGCTGTCCTGCCAGGCCTTCTCGAGGCGGGGCGTGACCCACTCGACGAACGCCTCGACCTTGGGCTGGCCCCACTCCTTGGCCTGGTCGGCGAGCTGGGCCGCGGTCGTCTGGGCCTTGGCTCCTGCGTCACCGACGAGCGCGGCGACGTCGGCTGCCTGATCCTTGATCTTCTCCGAGTCGATCGACGAGATCGTGTCGTTCACGACACGAGCGGAGCGGCGGGTGCGGTCGGACATGGAGACTCCTGATGTTCGCTGTGCTGGTCATGGGCGCTGGAACTCCACTCTGCCACCGTGCCAAGGGACCCGCGAGACAAGCGCGCCGAGGCCCCCGGACACCAGTCGGGCGACTGGCCGTGGCCACAGCCCGTCGTGTGAGAATGAGGGCATGTTCGCAACCCTCCACACCACTGCTGGTGACATCCGCATCGAGCTCCTGCCGAACCACGCGCCCAAGACGGTGGCGAACTTCACCGGTCTGGCGAAGGGCACCACGACCTGGACGGATCCCCGCACGGGCGCCGAGAGCAACGCGCCGTTCTACGACGGGCTGATCTTCCACCGCGTGATCCAGGACTTCATGATCCAGGGCGGTTGCCCCCTGGGCACCGGGACCGGCGGTCCTGGCTACACGTTCAACGACGAGATCCACCCCGAGCTCCAGTTCGACCGCCCGTACCTGCTGGCCATGGCCAATGCCGGGTCGCGTCGCAACCCGGTCTCGGGCGAGGTCGAGGGGACGAACGGTTCGCAGTTCTTCGTCTCGACGATCCCCACGCCGTGGCTCAACGGCAAGCACACCATCTTCGGTGAGGTCGCGGACGACGAGTCGCGTGCGGTGGTCGACGCGATCAACACGACGCGGACGCGTCCGGGTGACCGCCCGGTCGAGGACATCGTCATCACGTCGGTCACCATCGAGGACTGACCATCTCCGTCCCCGCCTTCGGGACACCGGAGCCGGCCCAGCCGGCTCCGGTGTGTCCCCGACACCCCGACCGAGTCTCCTACGTCCGCTGCCAGCGCTGCGGACGTCCGGCCTGCCCCGAGTGCCAGCGGCCTGCCGCCGTCGGGGTGCAGTGCGTGGACTGCGTCCGGGAGCAGGCGCGCAGCGCTCCGCGCACCCAGACCGTCCTGGGGGGCGCGGTCCGTGGCGGACGTCCCGTCGTCACGTTGACGATCGTCGCGCTGTGCGTCGGGAGCTGGTTGCTCCAGCTCGCGACGGGCGGTGAGTGGACCCGGCAGCTGGCCTTCGCGCCCTTCATCGGTGAGGCCGAGCCGTACCGCTTCCTCACGGCCGCGTTCCTCCACTCCACGGGTGTCTTCCACATCCTGTTCAACATGTACGCGCTGTGGATCACCGGGCCGTTCCTCGAGCAGATGCTCGGCCGGGTGCGGTTCGTGGCCCTGTACGTTCTCGCGGCCCTGGGGGGCTCGGTCGGCGTCCTGCTGCTCGCGGACCCGGCGTCGCAGAGCTGGTACACGGCGGTCGTGGGGGCGTCCGGTGCGGTCTTCGGGCTCTTCGGCGCGATCCTGGTCGTCCTGCGCCGCCTGGGCCGGAACGCGACCCAGATCCTGGTCCTGATCGGGATCAACGTGGCGATCGGCTTCATCCCCGGCACCAACATCGCGTGGCAGGCGCACCTGGGCGGGCTCGCGGTCGGTCTGGTCCTCGGGGCGGGGTACGCCTACGCGCCCAAGGCGCGTCGTGCGGTGTGGAGCGTGGGCGTGACGGTGCTCGTCGCCGTCGTGCTCGTGGCCCTCACGGTGCTCAAGTACTCGTCGGTCCCGGGGTATCCGCTGTTCTGAACCGACTACTCGACCTCGAATAGTTATCCACAGAGTTACTCACACCTGTGGAACTACAGCGGTGTAGTTATCCACAGCCTCGGTCGACAGGTCGGATCGAGCACAGGGTGGGTCCGCAGCACTGCGGACCCACCCCGCATCGAGACCCACGACCGGCGGAAGACCCGTGCGACCGGCTACTTCCAGCGCGTCGTCAGGACGAATCCCGCGATGATGAGCGCGAACCCGATCGCCAGGTTCCACTGGTGGATCGCCGGGATCGGCAGCCCCAGGCCGCTGCTCGTGAGGTAGAAGATGACGATCCATGCCAGGCCCAGCAGCATCAGGGAGAGCATGGTCGGGACGAGCCAGCGGGGGTTGCCCGTGTCAGGCTTCTTCACCTGCGGGGCCTTCACCTTGACTGGCTTCTTGCGGGACTTCGACTCGGGCACGAGAGCTGGCTCCTGTCCTCGGTATGCGTGTTCCTGGCACGTGAGCTGTGCAGGAGCTGTGTCGGGTGGGACGAAGCGGCGCTGCGCGACGTCGTGAACGGCAACGCCATTCGACGTCTAGCGTAGTGGGCGGACAGAATGGCCGTGTGCACGGTGACCGGAGGTGAGTCAGGGAATGAGCCAGGACGACCGGAGTGACGACCGGAGCCTCGACGCGCCTCACCGCAGCGTCCGGGGCGACGGCGGCCGGGACGCGCCCGTCGAGGGCGACGCTCCCGAGGTGAGCCCACCACCGACCTCCCGCGGACGACGCATCCGGTCGGGCGTCACGGTGCTCCTGGTGCTCGCGCTCTCCGGACTCATGTTCACGGCGAGCGCCCGGCTCGCTCGCAACCAGGACGGGCGCCACCCCCAGAACCTGACCGACCTCGTGCAGAACGAGGAACGCCGCGTCGAGACGATGACCGGCCAGGTGGTCGCGCTCGAGACCGAGGTGACGGCCCTGGCCCAGGAGCTCGCCCCTCCCGAGCCGACCGTGCCCGAGGTCGTGGTGAACACGGGGATCGTGGCCGGGTCGGTCCCCCTCACCGGACCGGGCCTCAGCGTGACCCTCGACGACGCGCCGCCCACCCAGCAGTCCCGGAGCGCCAGCGTCGACGACCTCGTGGTCCACCAGCAGGACCTGCAGGACGTCATCAACGCCCTCTGGGCCGGAGGCGCGGAGGCCATGACCCTCCAGGGCCAGCGTGTGACCCCGACGACCGCGTTCCGCTGCGTCGGCAACGTGCTCAACCTGCACGGGCGTGTCTTCTCGCCGCCGTACGTCGTCGCCGCCGTCGGCGACCCCGCGGCCCTCCAGGCCTCGCTCGACCGTTCGCCGGCGATCAGCATCTACCAGGAGTACGTCGACGCGTACGGGCTCGGGTGGAAGGTCGAGAAGTCGACCTCGCTGGACATCCCTGCGTTCGAGGGCTCCACCGACCTGCGGTATGCAAGCGTGCCCGGCGAGAAGGACCAGGCGTGACGGCGTCGTCGGGACCGGTGCGCCACGTACGCCCCGACCGCGGCCGACCGCGCGCCCGCCGCAGCGCCGTCTCGACGGTCGCCGGGGTCGTCGGCGAGGCCCTGATCACCGTGGGTGCCCTCCTCGGCCTGTTCGTCGTGTGGCAGCTCTGGTGGACGGACGTCCAGGGGGCTCGCGAGCAGGCAGAGGTCCTGCAGAGCATGGGATGGGAAGTACCCACGGACGAGGCCGTCGAGGTCCGGCGCGACGAGCCACCGGTCGCCGAGCAGCCCGCCGTCGGTGACGTGTTCGGTCAGCTCTTCGTCCCGCGCTGGGACGACGCCGTGATCCCGCTCGCGCAGGGGACGGACAAGCGCACGATCCTCGACAAGGCGATGGCGGGCCACTACCCCGAGACGGCCATGCCCGGAGCCGTGGGCAACTTCTCGCTCGCCGCGCACCGCATGACGTACGGGGCCCCGTTCCACCGGGTCGAGGAGCTCGAGGTCGGCGACCCGCTCGTGGTCCGCTCGGACGACACCTGGTACGTGTACCGCGTGGCCGAGGGTTTCGTCGTCCAGCCGCACCAGGTCGAGGTCATCGCGCCCGTCCCCGGCGAGCCGGGCGTCGAACCGACGCAACGTTTCCTGACGCTCACGACGTGCCACCCGATCGGCCTGAACTCCCTGCAGGAGCGGTTCATCGTGCACGCCGAGCTCGACTACTGGCTGCCCGTCGCCGACGGGCTGCCGCCCGACCTCGTGGGCCACGTGCCCGACGAGCTCGTCGCGGCGCCCCCGGAGGCTGCCGAGGGCGCCGACGGGCCCGCTCCTGCGGGACGCGCAGGGGCGCGCGCCGTGGACACCGTGACCGGCCCGACGAACGGGGGACGATGATGTATGGAGCGCTCTGGCGTGTGCTGCCAGGTCCGGCGTGGCTCCGGGTGCTGCTGCTGCTCGTCCTCGCAGCGGCCGTGGTGCTCGTGTGCTTCGAGTGGCTCTTCCCGATCGTCGCCGAGTACATGCCGTTCAACGAAACGACCGTCGAAGGAACAGGTGGGTAAGGGATGGTCCGCATCCTCGTCGTGGACAACTACGACTCGTTCGTCTACACGATCGTGGGGTACCTGAACCAGCTGGGTGCCCGCACGGTCGTCGTGCGCAACGACGCCGTCCCTGCCGTGGGCGCGGACGGCCGTTTCCGGGACGACGACGGCGCGTTCGACGGCGTCCTCGTCTCGCCCGGTCCCGGCACCCCCGCCGAGGCAGGGCAGAGCGAGGACGTGATCCGGGCGTGCGCCGCCTCGCGCACGCCGATGCTCGGCGTCTGCCTGGGCCATCAGGCGCTCGCCGAGGTGTACGGCGCGACCGTGACGCACGCCCCCGAGCTCATGCACGGCAAGACGAGCCTCGTCGAGCACGAGGACACGGGCGTGCTCGCGGGCCTCGCCTCTCCCTTCACCGCGACGCGCTACCACTCGCTCGCGGTCGTCCCCGCGACGGTTCCGGCCGAGCTGGTCGTGACCGCCGCGACGCAGAGCGGGGTCGTCATGGCCCTCCAGCACCGCGACCTGCCGCTGCACGGCGTCCAGTTCCACCCCGAGTCGGTGCTGACCGAGGGCGGGCACCGGCTGCTCGCGAACTGGCTCACGCTGTGCGGGGCGTCGGACGCCGTCGAGCGCTCGGAGGGCCTCGCGCCGCTCGTGCGCCGCTGAAGGGGCGCCGGCAGGGTCTGCTGAGGGGGCGCTGCGGGCCGAGAGGTCGGCCCGGGGCGGACGGGCGCCGTAGGTCAGCTGCCGTGTCGCCTCGACACCTGCACCACGCGTGCGAGGGCCCGGCACCACAGGGTGCCGGGCCCTCGCACGTCGTCGTCCTACGGCTCGTGACGGGTCGTCACGGGGTCGAGTTCCCGCCGCCTCCGTCGTCCCCGCCGCCGCCGTTCCCGCCGCCGGCGGGCGGCCCGCTCGAGATCACGAGGTCGACCTTCGCTCCCTCTTCGAGGACGGCATCCTTCTCAGGGTTGGACGAGATGACCCGGCCCTTCGGGACCGTGGCGGACTCCTTCTCGGTGATGTTGCCAGGGTTGAGCTGGCGGCCGCCGAGCGCCTCGATGGCTTCCTCACGCGTCATCCCCACCACGTCGGGCACGTTCGTCATCTCCGGACCCGTCGGCGCGGGGGCCTCGGCGATGGTCAGCGTGACCTTCTGGCCTTGCTTGCCCGGGCCCGGGCCCGGGTTCTGCTTGATGACCGTGCCCTCGGTCTTGGTGCTCTCCTCCTCGACGATCGCGTAGCTGAGGTCGAGGTCGTCCAAGGCCGCTTCCGCGTCGGCCTGCGGAAGGCCGACCAGTTCCGGGATGTTGATGAGGCCGCTCGAGATGAAGATCTTGACCGACGATCCTGCCGGGGCGCTCGCACTGGCCGCAGGGTCGGTCCGGGTGACCAGCCCCTTCTTCACGGTGCCGTTGTCCTCCTGGTCGACCGTCGGGTCGACCACGAGTCCGGCGTTCTCGATCTCGGCGCGAGCCTGCTCCTGGGTCAGGCCCGCGACGTCCGGGACGATCACGGCGTCAGGGCCCGCCGAGAAGTACACCGTGACCTCGGTCCCCTCCTCGACGGACTCGCCGCTCGGGGGGGTCGAGCTGACGAACGTGTCCTTCGGAAGGTCCGACTCCTGGTCGATCGCCTTCAGGAACGTGAGCCCCACCTCGTCGAGGGCTTGCTCGGCCTGTTCCGGTGTCGTGGTCGCGCTGAACGGCGGGACGGTGACCATCTTCGGCTCAGGGGGCTGCTGGTTGAGCAGGAACATCGTGATGATCGCGGCGATCGCGACCGCGCCCACGGCGATGAGCGCCCACATGAGGCCGCGCTTCTTGCCCGACCCCTCGTCGTCGGGCTCGCCCTCGGTGAGCGGCCCGCCGGGCTGTCCCGGGGGGACGGCGGCGGGGACCCCGGTGGTCTCCCACGGGTTCGGCGGACCCGCGACGGCCGGACTCATGACCTGCGTCGCGTTCTCGAGGGGGCCCTGCACCTGGGTCGCGGCGAGAGCCGCGGCACCTGCGGCAGCAGCCGCTGCCACGCCGAGCGCGGGCGCGGTGATGTGCCCCCCACGGACGGCGTTCTCCAGGTCGTTGCGGAACTCGGCGGCGCTGCTGTAGCGGGCCGTGCGTTCCTTGGCGAGCGCCTTGAGCGTGATGCGGTCGAGGACCTCGGGGACGTCCGGGGCGAGGTCGCTCGGCTTCGCGGGGGCCTCGCGCACGTGCTGGTACGCCACGGCGACCGGTGAGTCGCCGATGAACGGGGGACGCCCCGTGAGGAGCTCGAAGAGCAGGCAGCCCGTGGAGTACAGGTCGCTGCGCGCGTCGACCGTCTCACCGCGGGCCTGCTCGGGTGACAGGTACTGCGCGGTGCCGATCACGGCGTGCGTCTGCGTCATGGTCGCCGCGGAGTCCGCGACGGCACGGGCGATGCCGAAGTCCATGACCTTGACGGCGCCGGTCGGCGTGATCATGACGTTGGCGGGCTTGATGTCGCGGTGCACGATGCCGGCGTGGTGGGAGTACTCGAGGGCCGACAGCACGCCCGCGGTGATCTCGATGGCCTCGTCGATCGGGACGGCCTGGCCGTCGCCGAGGATGTCGCGGACCGTGTGGCCCTCGACGTACTCCATGACGATGAACGGCACGTGCGCCGTCCCGCCGCCGGGCTCGACGTGGGTGTCCTCACCCGTGTCGTAGACCGCGACGATCGCGGGGTGGTTCAGCGCCGCTGCGGCCTGTGCCTCTCGGCGGAACCGGGCCAGGAACGACGGGTCGCGCGCGAGGTCCGAGCGCAGGATCTTGATCGCCACGGTCCGTCCGAGACGGGTGTCGTGGCCGATGTGCACCTCGGCCATACCGCCTCGGCCGATGAGCTCACCGACCTCGTACCGGCCGGCGAGTACCCGGGGAGCGTTGTCCACCACTTAGGAGTCCTTCGATGTCGTCGGGGCCGAGGACCCAGAAGGGCTCGGCACAGTACTGAGCATCATCCCATCGTCGGACGGAAGGTCCGGGGACGAATGCAACGATCTGGTCACGTTCGGGGCGTGTGCGGCCCCCTCGGAGCGTTCGTCGCCGCCCCCCACGAGGGTCGCGACGAGCACGACCAGCAGGAGCCCGAGGAGGGCGAGCAGCGGCCACGAGAAGCCCTTGGCGAATCCACCGATCCGCTGGCCCGTCGTGGTCGACGTCCTGACGGGCGGTGCGTCCTGGGACGCGCGCCGACGCTCGGCGCGGGTGACACCGGCAGGGGCCGCCCTGCCGGGGCTGCTCGCCACGGTGGTGCGCGACGGCGTCGGGCGGGGGTCCATGCGACGGGGACGTGTCGCCGACGCGCCACCGTGCATCTCCCGCCGGGGCGGGTACGAGCGCGGGGCGTCCGGAGGCGGGTCCGCCGCGACGGGGGCCGAGGCGCGCTCCCACGGGAGCGCGGTCGACTCGGCCGGTCCGGGAACGGGAGGTGCGGGAGGCGGCGGCGGTGGGGGCGGGAACGCCTGGCCGTCGAAGACGGGGGTGCTCGACGGCGCGACCGGCGCGACCGGCGCGACCGGGGCCACGGCCGGCGCTGCCGCCGATGCCGCGGACGGAGCCGAGAGCGCCGAGTGGCCCGTCTGGGCGGAATAGCCCGACGGGGCCGAGTAGCCCGACCGCGCGGAGTCCTGCGACCGCGGGGACGAGACCGTCGGCAGCGGGCGCGACCGCAGCTCCTCGGGGATCTCGAGCGGCGTCGGCGAGCTGGGCGGCGGCGCCGCGCCGTGACGGGCGGGCTGCGTGCGGCGCGACCGGCGCGACGGTCCGCCCGCGCGAGCGGTCGCCCCCCACGGGTCGCGTGCGATGGTCTCGACGAGGTCGTCGAGCGTCTGTGCGAGCGCCGACGCCGGCATGGGGCGCGCCTTGGGGTCCTTCGCGAGCATCGCGTAGATGAGCGAGGCGAGCGACGGGTGCACGTGCGCAGGCAGCGGCGGCACCTTCTCGTTGACGTGCGCGACCGCGATGTCCACAGGGGTGGACCCCGTGAACGGCCGGTTCCCGGCCACCGACTCGTACGCCACGATCCCCAGCGCGTACACGTCGGAGGCGCCCGTCGCGGCCTGCCCGATCGCCTGCTCGGGCGACAGGTACTGGGCCGTGCCCATGACCATGCCCGTCGCCGTCATGGGGATCTGGTTCGCGGCGAGGGAGACCCCGAAGTCGGTGATCTTCACGACCCCGCGCGGCTCGAGCAGGATGTTGCCGGGCTTCACGTCGCGGTGCACCACGCCCGCGACGTGCGCGGCGTGCAGCGCCCGAGCGGTCTGCGCCAGGATGGGCAGCAGCTTGGACGGCATGAGGACGGGCTCGCGCTCCAGGAGGTCCGCCATGGGTTCGCCCATGACGAGCTCCATGACCAGGTAGCCCGACTGGTTCTGCTCGCCGTAGTCGTACATCTGGGCGATGTTCGGGTGCGACAGCGCGGCGCTGTTGCGCGCCTCGGTGCGCAGGCGCTCCAGGAAGTCCTCGTTGCCCGCGTACTCCTCGCGGAGCAGCTTCACCGCGACCTCACGGCCGAGCGCGCTGTCGTTCGCGACCCACACCTCGCCCATGCCGCCGATCGCGATCCGGCGCACGAGGCGGTAGCGGTCGCCCAGCGCGAGCCCTTCCACGGGCCTCACGTGTTCAACACCGCCTCCATGACTGCCTTCGCGATCGGAGCAGCCACGGCGCCACCCGTGGCCTCGTTGCCGCTGTCACCGCCGTTCTCGACGATCACCGCGACCGCGACCTGCGGGGCGTCGGCGGGGGCGAAGCCCGTGAACCATGCGTGCGGGGCCTTCTCCGGGTCGTTCTCGGCCGTGCCGGTCTTCCCGGCGACCTGGACGCCGGGGATGCGCGCGGGCTTGCCCGAGCCGTTGTCCACGACCCCGACCATCATCGACGTGAGCTGCTGGGAGACCGTCGGGGAGACCGACGTGCGCAGGAGCGACGGCTCGGTCTGCTCGACCACGTCGAGGTCCGCTCCCCGGACCGTCTGCACCGTGTAGGGCGTCATCTGCTTGCCGCCGTTGGCGATCGCGGCCGACACCATGGCCATCTGCAGGGGCGTGACCTTGACCTCGCCCTGGCCGATCGAGGCACGCGCGAGCTCCGCCGCGTCGTCGGTGACCTCCGTGGACGGGAAACGGCTGGGCGTGACCGTCATGGGGACGGAGAGGTCCGTGTCGAACCCGAAGGCCTCGGCCTGGTCCCGGACGGCCTCGTCACCGAGCGTGACGCCGAGGTCCGCGAACGCCGTGTTGCACGAGATCCGCAGGGCGTCCGCGAGCGTCTGCTCGCCCGTCGGGGAGCAGCGGGTGCCGCCGAAGTTCAGGAGCGTCCTCGTCGAGTTCGGGTACTGGTACTCGTCCGGGGCGGGAACCACCGTGTCCGGCGTGTACTGCCCGGACTCGAGGGCCGCCGCCGAGGTCACGACCTTGAACGTCGAGCCGGGCGGGTACGTGTTGCCCGCGATGGCCCGGTTGACGAGCGGGTCGCCGTCGGCGTTGATGAGGGACGTGTAGGCCTCGCTCGCAGCCTTGGTGTCGTGGCTCGCGAGGACGTTCGGGTCGTAGGACGGCTTGGAGACCAGGGCGAGGATCTTCCCGGTCGACGGCTCGATCGCGACGACGGCGCCACGCTGCTCACCCAGCGCGTCGTACGCGGCCTGCTGTGCCGCGGGGTCGATCGTGAGCTCGACCGACGCCCCCTGAGGCTTCTGGCCGGTGATCATGCCCTGGAGCCGGTCGATCCACAGCGTGCTCGCCTGGCCGTTGAGGAACGCGTTCTCGCTGCGCTCGATCGCGGACGTGCCGTTGACGATCGAGAAGAACCCGGTGACGTGCCCGAACACGGGCCCGTTGGTGTAGGAACGCTGGTAGCCGTACGGGTCGTCGACCGGGGTCGAGAGCGCGACCGACTCCCCCGCGACGACGATGGGCCCGCGGAAGTTCCCGTACTCGCGGTACACCTGGCGCTTGTTGCGCGGGTCGTCGTTGAGCGAGTCCGCCTGGACGAACTGGATGTAGGTGGTCGAGACCATGAGCGCCAGGAACATGACGAGCACGACGGTCGCCACGCGGCGCAGGGGGACGTTCACAGGTTCTTCCGCTCGGTGTCGTCGATGATCTCGGTCGCCCCGGTCATCGGGTCGCCACCGTCCTGGGGGCGGTCGGTGCGCACGACCTGCGTGGGCAGGTCCTGGGAGGGAGCACCACGCGAGGGCCCGACGACGGCGCTCGCCTCGCCCGCCTCGACGGCGACCTGGGAGCCCGCTCCCACCGCGACGGGCTGGCTGCCAGTGGTCGGACCGGTCGCCGCCTGCGACGGGGCGACCTGGCCGCGCACGGGGAGGGACGACGGGCGGCGCGCGTTGTCGGAGATCCGGAGCAGCAGGCCGACCACGAGCCAGTTCGCGAGCAGCGACGAACCGCCCTGCGCGACGAACGGCATGGTCAGACCGGTGAGCGGGATGATGCGGGTGATCCCGCCGATCACGACGAAGAGCTGCCACGCCATGACGAACGCGAGACCGCCCGCGAGGAGCTTGCCGAACCCGTCGCGCACGCCGATCGCGGTCCGTAGTCCGCGCTCGACGAGCACGAGGTACATCACGAGGATCGCGAGCAGACCTGCGAGCCCGAGCTCCTCACCGAGGGACGTGTAGATGAAGTCCGAGTAGGCGTACGGCACGAGGCGCGGGTAGCCCTGCCCCCAGCCGGTGCCGGTCAACCCGCCGTTCGCGAGCCCGAACATCCCGCCCACGAGCTGGCCCGAGCCTCCCGGGTCGCGGCCGAAGATCTCGGGGGCCAGCGGGTTGAGCCACACGTCGACGCGCGCCTGGACGTGGGGGAACGCCGACGCGGCGACGACCGCACCCACCGCGAACATGCTCAGGCCGATCGCGACCCAGCTGAACCGCTCGGTCGCGATGTACAGCATGGCGACGAACAGGCCGAAGAACAGGAGCGAGGTACCCAGGTCGCGCTCGAAGATGAGGACCGCGAGGGAGGCTGCCCACACGATGACGAGCGGGCCGAGGTCGCGCAGGCGCGGCAGCTGGAGCCCGAGGACCTTGGGACCGGCGAGCGCGAGCGTGTCCCGGTTGGTCACGAGGTAGCCCGCGAAGAAGATCGCGAAGGCGATCTTCGCGAACTCGGCGGGCTGGAGCGACATGCCCGCGATGTTGACCCAGATGCGGGCGCCGTTGATGTTGCGGCCGATGACCGGGAGCAACGGCAGGACGACGAGCACCAGGCCGACGATCATCGCCGTGTACGAGTACTTGCGCAGGGTCCGGTGGTCCTTGAGCAGCCAGACGACGCCGCACGCCGCGACGACGCCGAGCACTGTCCACATGAGCTGCTTCGAGGCGAGGTCCGACGGGGACCCGACGAGCGAGCCGCCGATGGCGATACGACCGATCATCGCGAGGCCGATGCCGTTGAGCGCGACCACGACCGGCAGGATCACCTGGTCCGCGTAGGGCGCCTTGATCCGCAGGACCACGTGCGCGCCCACGGCGAGCACGACCAGGACCAGGCTGTGGACGACGAAGTCGTCCGGGAGCGCGTCCTGGAGCCCGAACCCGACCGAGGCGTAGGCGCCGATGCCGATCACGAGGGCGAGCACGAGCAGGCCCGCCTCGGCCCGGCGCGACGGGCGCCTCGTGGAGGGTGCGGTGTGCGGCTCGACCGTGGCCATCAGGGCGCCGCCGGGGGGACCGTGGTGTCAGCCGGAGGGGCTGCCGGATCGACGGGGGCTGCCGGATCGAGCGGTGCTGCCGGGTCGACGGGTGGCACCGTCGCGGTGTCCGCGGGGGCCGCGGGCTGCTCCGTGGTCTCGGAGCCGGTGTCGGTCTGGGCGTCGGCCACCAGACGGGTCGCGCGTTCGAGGGCGTCGTCGAGCGACGTGGCGCTGATGGTCTCGTGCAGGCGGTCGACGACGTACGGCGGCAGGTCGTCGACCTTGTCCCCCGTGAGCTTGACCGGGGTCGACAGCGTGAGCGGTCCCGCGCTCGTCGGGACGCCGCGGAAGACCGCGACCTGGCCGTCGGCGACACCCACGTAGTACTGCTCCTGGGTCCAGCGGTACCCGTACAGGGCGCCGGCACCGATCACCGCCAGGACGACGAGGGTCACCACCGGGGCGATCCATCGCCGGGTGCGCCTGGCGGGCCGCACGTCCGCGTCGTCGCCGGCCGGGACCGCGGTACCTTCCGTGCCGTCGGGCAGGGCCTGGGAGGTGTCGGTGGGCTCCTCGTCCGCGGCGGCCTGCTGCTGGGCGGCGCTCGCCGTCGCGACGAGCGAGGCCGCCCGCGCGGCCGGACCGTCCTGGGCGGACGTCGGGCGGTCGCGGTCGATCGCCGCAGAGCCGACGACGACCGGTGCCGTCGAGGGTCCGGCGCCGTCGGGCAGGGTGTCCAGGTCGACGACGTCGACGACGACGACCGTCACGTTGTCCGTGCTGCCCGCGCGCAGCGCGAGGTGCAGGAGTCGCTCGGCGCACTCGTCGGTGTCCTCGACCGCGACCAGGGTCTGCTCGAGCGTCTCGAGGCTGACGAAACCCGAGAGGCCGTCGGAGCAGAGCATCCAGCGGTCACCCGGCCGGGCCTCGCGGACCGACATGTCGGGCGTCAGGTCGACGTCGAAGTCGCCGAGGACCCGCATCACGACGTTGCGCTGCGGGTGGTACTCGGCCTCCTCCGGGGTGATGCGGCCCGTGTCGACCAGGTGCTGGACGAACGTGTGGTCGGTCGTGACCTGGTTCAGGACCCCGTCGCGCAGCAGGTACGCGCGCGAGTCGCCGAGGTGCGCCATCGCGAGCGTGTTGCCGCTGCGCAGCAGGGCCGTGACGGTCGTGCCCATGCCCGCGAGCTCAGGTGTCTGCTCGCTGCGCTCGACCAGGTCGAGGCGGGCGTTGTCGATCGACGACTCCAGCAGGGCGAGGGCCTCGTCGGGGCCGTGCGACTCGCCGTCGAGCGGGGCGAGAGCCGCCACGGCGAGCGACGACGCGACGTCGCCCCCGGCGTGACCGCCCATCCCGTCCGCCACGACGACGAGGTGCGGACCCGCGTAGCCCGAGTCCTGGTTGTTCGACCGGACCAGGCCCACGTCGGAGAGAGCGGCGTACTTCAGCGCGATGTTCATGCCGGGCGCTACCGCTGCAGCTCGACGATGCTCTGACCGACCCGCACGCCCACACCCGGAGGAAGGGCTTCGATACCGGTGATGCGTCGATCGTCGATGTACGTGCCGTTCGTCGAGCCGAGGTCCTCCACGTACCAGGACCCACCCTGGGGGAAGATCCGGGCGTGCCGGGACGACGAGTAGTCGTCGTCGAGGACGAGGGTGCAGCTGGGAGCGCGCCCCAGCAGGATCGAGGAGGCCGAGAGCGGGACGGTGGTGCCGCGCAGCGGGCCCGCGGTCACGACGAGCCGCGTCGGCCCGGTCGGCGCAGGAGCCGCCGGCGTGGGGCCCGACGCCGCAGCGCCACGCGACGGCGCGGAACCACGCGACGGGGTCGCCCCCGTGGTGGGATGCGTCTCCTGGGTGCCCCGGCCCTTGCGCGCCGTGATCTTGGTGCCGTACAGGTCGCGTCGCAGCACACCGATCGCGGCGAACACGAACACCCACAGGAGGACCAGGAATCCCAGCCGCAGCAGGGTGAACGTCAGCTCGGTCATGCGGAGGGGATCACCAATCCTCGTTGTCGGGCGCACCCGTCCAGAACATGATGCGGGTCCGCCCGATCGTCAGGCTGTTCCCGTCGAGCAGGGTAGCGGCCGGGACCTGGTGGCCCTCGACGAAGAGGCCGTTGGTCGAGCCGAGGTCCGTCGCGATCACACCGTCCGGCGTGACCCGGATCTCGAGATGGCGACGGGAGACGCCCGGGTCGTCGACCACGATGTCGGCCTCGGAACCACGCCCGATGACCGTCACGGGACCCGTGAGCAGGTACCGCTGCCCGTCGATGTCGACCAGGGGATGCCGAGCACTGGGCGCCGAGCTCGTCGCGGGCGCGACGTTCCCTCGCACGCTCGCGGACCGCAGCTGGAAGCGCCCCGTGTCCAGGGAGTCCTCCCGCTCGAACGACACGCTCACCGGACCGACGAACGCGTAGTGCTGCGACGCCGCGTGCTCCGTCACGTTCGCAGCGAGCTCGTCGGCGAGCGACTCCGCCCCCCAGCCCTCGACCTGCGCGTAGTCGTCCGGCGACAGCTCGATGGTGAACTGGTTGGGCACGACCGTCCGGTCGCGGTCCACGACCGCGGCCCGGTCGTCGACCTCACGACGCAGAGCGCTCGCCAGCTCGACCGGCTTGACCTCGCTGCGCCCGACCTTGAAGGCGTTGTTGACGACGCGTTCGACGCCCTTCTCGAAACGATCCAGGACTCCCATGCCACCTCCTCCCACATCGACGGTGCTTCGACCGGGTACACGGTCCCCGGGCAGACTACCTAGATCGTAACGACCCGGGGCCTCGCCGAGCCGGTGATCGACTGAAGTGGACGGGGAGATCACGGGGAGATCAGGTGCCGCGCGCGTGAGACGCCCGCCGGAGCGGGGTACTGTTCTCTCTGGTGCAACACCGGGCTCCGGCTCCGGCGAAGCACCAGCGGAAGACCTCTCGAAGGTGGTCCGACGACCGATGCAGGTCCGGACCGGCTCTCGTGATAATCTTCTGCGGCACGCGCGAGTGGCGGAATGGCAGACGCGCTAGCTTCAGGTGCTAGTGTCCGAAAGGGCGTGGGGGTTCAAGTCCCCCCTCGCGCACGTGAGAAGGGTTTCGGCTTTCGAGCCGGTTCGCCTTCGGGAAAGTCCCGGTCAGGTTCTCCTGGCCGGGATTTTTTGCGTCCGGGGGCGTCCGGGGGCGGTCGTGGGCGCGGTCGGTGGCCGCAGTGACTGGCCACTGCGCGGTGCGCCGGCCGGATGTGCGCTGATCTGGGGTTGTGCGGCTGGTTCGTGGCGCGACGGTGCGTCCTGGTGGTGCGAGGCCTGGGGTGTGGTTGCTCAGGTGGTGGTCGTTCGGGTGTGGCGTGGGCCTGGTGGGGCCCGACGGTGTCCGCGGGCGGATCGGGTGGTGCGGCCGAGGGGCGTGGACCGGAGATCGACGGCGATCATCACGGGATCGATGCCGATGCTGAGTTCGCGTTGACGGAACACTCCCGCCCAGATCCAGACGTTCTCGTAGAGGCTTGCGTGCAGATCCCGCAGCATCCAGTCGGTCAGTAGGTCGGCCAGCGGCAGTTCGCCTTCCGCGGCGCGTAGCACGAACGCTTCGCGCACGGCATCCTCGGACGCTTGCTCCAACTCGTAGACCGCAGCCTTGGTCGGAGGGGTGCTGATTGCCTCGGCAACTTCCGGCAGGAGGGCGTCAAGTTCCTCGAAGTCGAGCGGAGTGCCGCCGTAGTCCGGGTCGAGCCCCGTCACTTTGTGCGTGCGGGGCGCGCGGCGACGTAGCGGCTTGTCACCGCGGAGCGTTTCGCGAAGCTGACGACGCGAACCTCGAGCTTCGCCGTCGCCTTTGTCGAGCGAACCGCTGCACGGGCCGCGCCGCTCGCACTGACCTTCTTGGCCATCTGGCCCACCTTCTTGACCGGTCGCCTCCAGGACAGCGCTGAGCTCTGGCCCTCGATTCCGTAGATCCTCCTCCTGCCGTGGGTACCGCTACGTGCGAGGAGGTCAGGCCGTTGAGCGCCCTGGGGCCCGGCTCGTGTTCCACCACGACGCGACCCGCCCACATGATGTGCGAAAGGCCCCGGATCATCGATCCGGGGCCTTCGTCGCACCTGGCGGTCTGCGCGGTCTGCGCGGTCTGCGTGGTGTGCGCAGCCTGGTGTCCGCCTCGCTCGGTCTGACGTGGTGTCAGCCGAACACGTGGTGGTAGAACTGCCCCACCCAGTCGGCGAACTCGGGGCTGATGTTGACCTCTTCGTCGACCGAGTACTTGCTGAAGACGCCGTTCACCACGGTGGGGTCCTCGGCCGTGAACCACGGCCCCCCGCTGCCTCCGGCGGTGAGGTTGTCCTCCTTGGTGACGGTCGACGGGAAGGTGTCTGCGACGCGCCGTCCGAGGCTGTGCCACATGTGCTCGCCGTCGAACGGGAACCGGGGGGTCGGGCGGGCCGGGTAGCCCGTGTTGTCCCAGGTGGTGCCGGTGCTCCCCCACCGGACGCCGGCCGTGCCGACGACGTCGCCGACGCCTCGTCCGTCGCCGTCGGGGGCGACGACGCACAGCCCGAGGTCCCATGCGGACGACTCGTCCGTGGTCCACGCGCTGGGCCACACCGACCGTGTGACGGCCCACTTCTCGTAGGGTGCGGCGCCGGCCGTGTAGGCCGGGACGAAGACGATGTCGGTCGCCTGGTTTCCCCCGAGCACGAGGCAGTGCGCGGCGGTCATGATGCCGAAGCGGTGGACGACGACGGCCGACGCCGTGTGCGGCTTGCCGCCCATGACGAAGAAGAGCTTGCCGACGGTCCGTTCGGGGAAGGACTGGGGGTCCTTGACCCGGGAGGTCTGGGCTGCGCCGAGCAGGTCGAGCCGCCCGCCCTCGGACGAGGCGGTGCCGGAGATCGTGCCGCCCGCGCCGGTCGAGGTGACGTCGGTGACGGCCAGGGAGTCCCGGTCGATCGTGACCGAGCGGTCGAGCGGTTCGGCCTCTTCCATGCGCTCAGGGGTCCAGTAGTCGGTGCCCTCGGCGTCGGTCGCGTGGAGTGCGCGGGCGAGCGCGTCGGACTCGACGAACTCCGGCTCGTGCGTCGCGGTCAGCGCCCAGGGGCCGGCCGGGTACAGGTTGGCGTCGACGGTGTACCAGACGATCGTCCAGCTGCAGCCGCGGTCGTAGTCGCTCTTGACGTAGACGTTGCCGTTGTTGCGACCGATGATCGTGGCGCTGCGCTTCTGCCAGTCGCCGCCGTTGTCGGTCCAGTTGCAGATCACGTCCCACCCGACGATCACCTTGGAGGTGTCGCGGAACGTGAACACGTTCTCCCGCCATCCGATCTTCCAGTCGGCCGCGTAGTTCTGGGTGACGCTGGCCACGTCGATCCCCGGGGCGTTGCCGCGCTGGAACCCGTAGCCCCAGCGCACGCGGCCCTTGTCGGCGTCGAAGTTCTCGCTCTCGGCCGGCTCGGTCTTCGCTGCCGCGACGACCTGGGTGTAGAACGTCTGGCGGTTGGCGACGACGTCGAGCTCGCCGAGGAGCCGCTTGGTGTCGGCCGTGAAGGCCTCGATCCGGGGCTGGTCGGTCGGGAGCGAGGCCTGGTAGGCCTCGAGGTCCTTCTCGAGCTTGCGGAACGGGTCGTCGACGAGCTTCTTGCCGAACTCGGGGCAGGTCTTGACGCGGCTCCGGGCGAGCCAGAACTGGCCGTAGAGGTAGCCGATCTGCGAGAACACGTCGGGGCTGATGGGCACCTCGCCCGAGATCGACGGGTCGATCATGCGGTAGGCCATGAGGTAGGACTCAAGGGGGGCGGGCGTCTGGGCCCCGTTGAACCAGGGCAGGAGCGTCGAGACGATCGTCTCGGCCGTCCACGTCGATCCTGACGGCGGGTCGGGGAAGCCACCCTTGACCCCGCGTGCCGTGATGTGGATGCTGACGTTCGCGCCGTGCTCCGAGGCGACCTTCTCGAACGCGGAGCTGCCCTCGGTGCTGAACACCTGCGGGACCTCGGCGGCCACGGCGGCCGAGAACTTCGTGCGCTGCTCGGTGCTCGTGAACCGGCACTGGTAGGTGACGTACAGCGAGGAGCCTGAGCGGTAGCCGGCCACGAAGTAGTCACCGTACTTCTCGCGGAAGCCGGGTCCGGGCTGGACCGCGAGCTCGTACGACGGGGCGAGGGAGTACTGGCCGTCCTCGACGGACACCTCGGCGACGAGGGTCACCGCGAGGTCGGAGACCGCGAGCTCGTCGAGGAACGAGGTGCTGGCGCTGACCGTGATGCCCTCGATGTTGTACGAGCCCTTCAGCGAGGCGCTGATGAGGGACTGGACGTCGCTCTCCGCCTGGATGAAGGAGTACATGAACTCGGGGTTCTGCGTCGTGCTGGGCGTGACGGTGAACGGCTTGACGGCCGAGGCGCGGAGCTGGCCGGTCACGGCGTCGACGCCGAGTCCCGGCTTGTAGCTCGGCTGCCACGGCTGGCCGACGACCGTGGTGTTGAGGAGCGTGGTCGGTTGTGTGTTCGAAACCTGTCTCATCATCGATCCCCTTGCGTGTGCGAGTGACTACGGATGGTCGTGCTCAGCTCGTCATCGATGCATCACCGGTCCCCTGGTCCGGGTGGCTGCGAGGGCCTCGTCGTCGCCGCCCGGGAGGGGCGGTGGGGCGGGAGCCTCGCGCACGTCGTCGTGCGTTCCCCACTCTGCTCGACGGCGTCAGGTGTCGTCGTCCCCAGAATTGGTGAACTGTGCCGGGGCCTCGTGGAGCCAGGCCATGTGGCCGGAGCGGCGGGCGACGGCCACGGCCTCGAGCTGGGACCGCACCTGGAGCTTGGTCAGGATCGACTTGATGTGGCTGCGGATCGTGTGGGTCGAGAGGTAGCGCTGGTTGCTGATCTGCGCCGCGCTGAAGCCGGCGATCATGGCGCGCAGGATGCCGTCCTCGGCGGTGGTCAGGCGGCCCAGGCCGATGTTCTCGTCGCGTCGCCGCTGCAGCGTGCGGGAGAACGCGGCGGACTCGTGCTCGGTCCGACCGGGCGCCAGGTGCGCCCTCTCGACGAGCCGGAGGAGCGAGAGCAGCGACGCGGACTGGTTGAGGACGGTGGCGCCCCGCCCGTGCAGCGTGAGGAGGACCGACACGGAGCGCACCGAGCCGACGCAGACGCAGGTCGTGAGCGACCCGGACGTGGGCAGGTCCAGCCGGGGGGTGCCGTCGTCGTCCTCGATGACGACGACCGTCCTCGTCCGCAGGTGCGTGGGGTCGGCTCGAGAGACGGTGAGCAGGTCGGCCGTCCACCCGCGGGCCACGAGGCCGGCGTGGAGCGCGGGGCCGAGGGCGGTGCCGTGCGGCGCGAGGACCGTGATGCTCGGCCGCGAGTTCTCCACGGTCGTCTTTCTGGCACGGGTCGTGAGGGTCGGCAACCGCGCGGCCTGTCGGAGTGCCCCGCGACGCAATACCTAGATCTGCTAGGTTAGACACCCCTAGCAGTCCTAGGTATTGGAGCATCATGCACATCGACAAGGACCTCGTCGCCGCCTCGGCCACGCCGCTCGTCCTCGGCATCCTCGCGGACGGGGAGTCGTACGGCTACGCGATCGTCCGACGCGTCAACGAGCTCTCGGGCGGTCACATGCAGTGGACCGACGGGATGCTCTACCCCCTGCTCCACCGGCTCGAACGCCTCGGGTTCGTCGAGGCGACGTGGGGAGTGTCCGACGTCGGGCGGCGGCGCAAGCACTACGCCCTGACGCCTGCGGGCCACGAGGCGCTCGCCGAGCGCCGCGCGCAGTGGCAGGTCGTCGCCGACGCGCTCCAGCAGGTGTGGAAGGACATGGGCGACGCCCAGCCACCCCGCGCCGTGGCCGAGGGGTGGGCATGATGGTCGGCACCCCTGAGCTCGAGGCCCAGATCGACCAGTGGCGCAGCTACGTCCAGCGCCGTCAGGCGATCTCCACCGCCGACGTCGACGAGATGGAGGACCACCTGCGGGAGCAGGTCGCCGACCTGACCGCGACGGGCCTCGACGACGACGAGGCCTTCCTCGTGGCGGTCAAGCGCATGGGCAACCTCGACGAGGTCTCGCGCGAGTTCGCTCGCGAGCACTCGGACCGCCTGTGGAAGCAGCTCGTGCTGGTCCCCGACACGGCCGCGACCGGGCAGGGCGGGCGGTCGTGGCGCGAGCTCGCCGTCGTCCTCGCGCTCGCGGTCGGCGCGGGCGTCGCGGTCAAGATCGCCTCCGAGACGATCGGCGACGAGACGGTCCTGCTGCGCAACATCAGCCTGCTCGTCCTCCCGTTCCTCGCGGGGTACTTCGCCTGGAAGCGCCGCCTCACGTGGGGCGTGGGCGCGATGCTCCTGGTCCCGTTCGCGGTGCTCGCGGTCGTGCTCAACGTCTACCCGTTCGAGGCCGACGGCTCGACCCTGCTCCTCGCCGCACTGCACGCCCCCGTCGTCCTGTGGGCGCTCGTGGGGATCGCGTACGTCGGCGGGCGGTGGCGCTCGGACAGCGGCCGCATGGACTTCGCCCGGTTCACGGGCGAGCTCGCGATCTACTTCACGCTCCTCGCCCTGGGCGGCGGCGTCCTGCTCGGTCTCACGTTCGGGACCCTGAACATCGTGGGGATCGACCCCGAGCCGTTCTTCGAGGGCTGGGTCCTGCCCTTCGCCGTGCCCGGCGCGCTCGTCGTCGCGGCCTGGCTCGTCGAGGCCAAGCAGAACGTGGTCGAGAACATCGCCCCCGTCCTGACCCGCGTCTTCACGCCGCTCACGATCGTGATGCTGCTCGTGCTGTTCGTGGTCCTCGCGTCTTCCGGTTCGCTGCTCGACGCCGACCGCGGGCTCCTCATCCTCCTGGACGCGATCCTGGTCCTCGTCCTGTGCCTGCTGCTCTACTCGGTCTCGGCACGCGACCCGCTCTCCCCGCCCCACCTGTTCGACGCGCTCCTGCTCGCCCTGGTCGTCGCGGCGTTCGCGGTCGACGCGGTCGCGCTCGCCGCGATGGCGACCCGCATCGCCGAGTTCGGGTTCAGCCCCAACAAGGTCGCGGCGCTGGGGCTCAACCTCCTGCTGCTCGTGCACCTCGTGGGGTCGGCGCTGCTGCTCACCGGGTTCCTGCGGGGACGGCGCCCGTTCGCGGCCCTCGGGCGCTGGCAGACGCAGTTCCTGCCGGTGTACGCCGTGTGGGCGGCGGTCGTGGTCGTGGTGTTCCCGCCGGTCTTCGGGTTCGTCTGACCGGTGCCCCGACGGCGCAGAGCGACCCTGCGCCGTCGGGCCCGAAGGGACTCCCGACGGACGGACTTCCTTCCTCTCCCCCGGTGTGTGACAGTGGGCCGGATGCCCTGGGCGCACCCGCGCCCGCGCTGCTCGACCCTGGAGGAGCCATGACCGACGTGCACGTGCCCGTCGCCGCCGACCACGTCGTGACCGTCGACACCGACGGGAACCGCAAGGGGACCTTCGCGCGCAGCGACGTCCACACCACGGAGACGCCGCTGCACCTCGCGTTCTCCTGCTACGTGCTCGACGGCGCAGGTCGCCTCCTCGTGACACGTCGCGCCCTGTCGAAGCGCACGTGGCCGGGCGTGTGGACCAACTCGTTCTGCGGTCACCCGCGCTGGACCGAGACGACCGAGGAGTCCATCACGCGGCACGCCGCGCACGAGCTGGGACTGCGGATCGAGGGTCTCGAGGTCGCCGTGCCGGGGTTCCGGTACCGGGCGGTGGACGCGTCTGGCGTGGTCGAGAACGAGATCTGCCCCGTGTACGTCGCGCGCGCAGCGAGCGACGTGACGGCCAACCCGGACGAGGTCGCCGAGCTCGAGTGGGCCACGCCGGGTGCGCTCGGGAGCGCGGTCGACGCGACGCCGTGGGCGTTCAGCCCGTGGATGGTCCTGCAGGTCACGGCGCTGCGCGACGCGGCGAGCGGGCCCGACGGCGCCGTCTCGCCCCTGCTGGCCGAGGTCGCCGCGGCCCTGGACTGAGCGGGCTCAGCCGACCCGGGCGCCGACCTGGACGATCGTCGAGCGGAGCCGCTCGGGCAGGCGCAGGTGGTCGGCGTCGGCGACGCTCACGCGAAGCCGCCGCGCAGGCAGGGCGTGCGGCAGCACGAGCTCGGCACCCGGTTGGCCGGACCGGTGCAGCGCCTCAGCGAGCTCGTGCACCAGGATCTCCTGGCGACGAGCGTCGCGCACCGAGAACACCCACAGATCCTGCTCCTCGGGCTGGGGCTGCCACGTCCCGGTCCTGGTGAACGCGCGGGAGGACTCCGCCGTCGGCCCGACGAACGTCACAGACCGCAGCGACCACAAGGCCGTCCGGTTGGTCGCCGACGCCCCCTGGTCGGCCTTGAGCAGCGTCACCGGACGCTGGGTGCCGACGATCGCCGAGACGCTCGGCGCGACGACGTCCGCGTACGGCACCGCGTAGGGCGTCATGAACGGTCCGAACGAGCCCACCACGAGGCCACGCTCCAGCACGAGGAGCTTCTCGCTCGCGACGAACCGCAGGACCACGGCCAGGACCAGACCCATCGCGAGGGCGAAACCGATCACCTCGACGACGCGCCCGTTGAAGACCATCGTGGCGACGACCGCGGCGAAGATCCCGGCGACCGTCCCGATCGCGCGCGCCGAGAGCGTGCAGGACTCGACGTGGCGCAGCTCGCCGAGGGTCGCGCGGTGGCGGTCCGCGACGGCACGGACCTTGCGGGTCGCGCGGTCGCTGAGGGGGTGGGGTGCGGGGCTCAGGGGGATTCCTCGGGTCGGGCGGGCTGTGCGGTGCGCGCACCTGCGCAGAGGCGGCGCACGAAAACTACCGCTTCGTCCCGGTCCGTGGCTATGTCGAGGGCGGCGGTGGACGGCGCTGGTGGACGGCGTCGGTCGACAGCGGCGGTGGACGTCGGATGGACGTCGGGTGGACGTCGGGCGGACGGCGCCCCGGGTCGTGCGGGACGGGCGTGCCGTTTCGACCGAGCGTGCTCCGCCGGGGGAGAATCGACGCATGTCTGAAGCCGGAGTCCTGCCCGTCCCCGACCGCGCCGCCCCGTTCGAGGCGCACGTCGAGTGGGCGCGGGCGACGCCGGTCGTGGGCTTCGACCTGTCCCCCATCGACGACCGCTGCATCGAGGACCCCCTGCCCTGGGACTACCTGGTGCTCGCGCGCGAGCTCGTGGGCAGCGGTCGAGGTCCGGTCCTGGACCTGGGGACCGGTGGTGGCGAGGCGTTCGGCTCGCTCGCGCCCTTGCCGGAGGGTTCGGCCGCGACGGAGGGCTGGCCCCCGAACGTCCCCGTGGCCCGACGGCGCCTCGAACCTCTGGGCGTGGACGTCCGGCAGGTGGGGAGCAGCAAGGGCGAGGGGCTCATGCTGCCGTTCCTCGACGGCCGGTTCGCGGTCGTGCTGGACCGGCACGAGGAGTTCGAGCCGTCCGAGGTCCTGCGCGTCCTGGAACCGGGAGGCGTGTTCATCACCCAGCAGGTCGACTCCCGGGACGGCATCCGGGTCAACACCGCGCTCGGCGCGCAGCTTCCCTGGGACCCGGACGACGTGACGCTCGAGGGCGCGGTCGCCGACCTGGCCGAGGCCGGCTTCGTGATCGACGTGGCGCGCGAGCACGTCGGGACCCGGCACTTCCACGACCTGAGCTCTCTGCTCTGGTACCTCAAGGTCATCGCGTGGCAGGTCCCGGAGATCGCGAGCCTGTCGTCCGAGGCGATCGGGCGCTTCGAGGCGCCGCTGCGCGCGCTGCACATGCACTTCGCGGCGGGCAACGACTTCGTGGACGAGGCCCCGCGGTTCCTCGTGGTGGCGCGCAAGCCGTTCTGATCGCCGAGGGTGACGGTCCCGCGTGCCGAGGGTGACGTCGGGACCCGCCGAGGGTGACGTCGGGACCCGCCGAGGGTGACGGTCACGCTCGCCGAGGGTGACGGTCACGCTCGCCGAGGGCGTCCAGCCGGAGACGGCGCACTCGACCAGGGCGTGAAGAAGCCCGCGGGCCGGTGGATTCCTCCACCTGTCGCGCTGGACAAGGGCGCGACTCCCGCGGGCTCCGGTGGTTGCTCGGTTCTCGCTGGTCGTGGGTGACGTGACGGTCACCTGTCGGCCGCGGGTTCCTCGCAAGGTCCGTTGCTCGATGGCACGACTAGCGTGCAACCACCTCATGCGTCCGAAGATTCTTCACTTCGTGGACCACCTCCTTTCCCTTGTGCCGACGACGCTACGCCCGCCGTCCGCCGGGTCGCCAGGGTATTTCTCGACAGGTTCGGACCCGTCACCGTCGGCACCTGAGTCGGTCACCCTCGGCGGGTGGGGGCGTCACCCTCGGCGTGCGGAGCCACGGGCTGGGCGGTCAGGCCGGGAGGAGGCGGTCCCACTCCTCGGGGTAGTCGTCGAGCCACGCGGCGAGACCCTGGGCGGGGCGCCCGGCGAAGCGTTCGACGACGTCGCTCACCCCGGCCAGCTCGCCCGCCGCGATCGCGGTGTAGGACGAGACCCAGCCGTCGACCTCGAACGGCGGTGCGGCGTAGACCGCGCGCGACGCGTAGGCCTCCTCGATCGTCTCCGGGTGGTACGTGATGGTGCGGCCCGTGACGCCGGAGAGCACGCTCGCGACCTCGGTGAGGGTCAGCGCCTCGGGGCCGGTCACGTCGTACGTCTTCCCGTCGTGCACGTGGGGGCGTTCGTCGAGGAGGATCGCGGTCGCGACGTCGGCGATGTCGTCGTGCGACACCGACGCGAGCCGCCCGTCGCCGCCCGGGCCGCGGATGACGCCGTCGTCCCCGACCATGTGGACGAGGCCCTGGTGGTAGAGGTTGTCGCGCAGGAACGTGTACCTCAGTCCCGTGCCTTCGATGTACTCCTCGGTGTGCCAGTGGTCGCGCGCGAACGTGAACGTGGCCTCGGGGGACGCGCCCACGAACGACACGTAGACGATGCGTTCGACGCCCGCTGCGACGGCCGCGTCGACGGCTGCCCGGTGCTCCGCGACACGGTCAGGAGCCTCGCGCGCCGACACCAGGAAGACCGAACGGGCGCCGCGGAAGGCGCGGACCATGCGCTCGGTGTCGGTGTACCCCGCGGTGACCGCGACCTCGGAGTCCGGCAGAGGGGCGCCGTCGGGCAGGCGTGGCGTCCGTGCGGCGTCCCGCACGACGAGGCGTTGGGCGGCGCCCTCGGCCGCGAGCCGCATCGCGAGCTTCGATCCGAGCTGCCCGCTCGCGCCGGTCACCGCGACGATCCCCGAGTCCGTCCTGATGGTCATGCGTCCACGGTAGGCCGGGCGCGCGGGAAGTGCCCGGGGGCGGGCGCGCGGCTCGGGCAGACTGGTCGGGTGACGACTCCCCAGGACGCGACCCCCGACCCCGCCCACGGCCCCTACCGCGTGATGACGGTCTGCACGGGCAACATCTGCCGCTCACCCATGGCGGAGATCGTGCTGCGCGACCGGTTCGAGGCCGCGGGGCTGGGCGGGCGTGTGGTCGTGGACTCGACGGGCATCAGCGCGGAGGAGCACGGCAACCCGGTGGACCGCCGCGCGCGTCGGGTCCTGGCCGAGCACGGGTACGACACGGGCGACGGCCATCGGGCCCGCCAGGTCCGTGCGAGCGACCTCGTGTCCCGCGACCTGGTGCTGGCCATGACGTCGCAGCACGCGCGCGCCCTGCGCCGGATGCACGGCGACGGGAACGTGCGCATGTACCGGACGTTCGACCCGGCCGCGCCCGTCGTGCCGGCCGAGCGGGCCGAGCGCGACGAGCACCTGCTCGACATCGACGACCCCTGGTACGGCGGCATGCAGGACTTCGAGGACTGCCTGGCGCAGGTCGAGGCCGCCGCGGACGGCGTGGTCGACCTCGTCCGCGGGGAGCTCGCGCGACGTCAGGCCTGAGGCCCCGCCCCGGGCACGTACCCGCGCACCCATGTCGCGATCTGCGCGTAGGCCGCTGCCCGGACGGGAGCGGCCGAGAGCACGACGTCGTGCAGCGCACCCTCGATGCGGGCGAGCACGACGAGGCTCCCGAGGTCGGTCGACCGCCGTGCGATCCCGACGACGTCGAGCGCGGTGTCGCTGTGCATCATCTCGGGGGTCCACCGGGGCAGGAGCGTGCTGCTCGTGGACAGCAGCACGAGCACGGGTACGCGGATCCCGAGCCCCAGCTCGACCGCGGCCTGCCCGCGCAGGATCGCGGCGAGCCACCCGCCGTGCACGACGAACCCGCGCACGGGCCGCCACGTGAGGTCGTAGTCCCACTCGCCGTCGAGCGTCCTGGACACGGACCGCGTGTAGAAGCCGAGGTCGACCTGCGGCAGGGGGACGCGGGGGTCGAGCCGGGCCCGGAGCGTGATCGCGGGGGCGAGCACCTTGCGCCCGATGTCGCGCGCCTGGAACTCGAGCCACGGGCTGTTGAGGACGAGCCCTGCGACACGTCCCTGGTGGCGCGCGGTCCACAGGCTCAGCGTGAGCCCGCCCGTGGAGTGGCCCATGAGGAGCAGGGCACGCTTGCGCATCACGGGGTCGGCGGTCAGGACGCCGTGCCCCGTCGCGGCGAGCGCGGCCTCGATGTCCTCGTCGTAGGTCAGGAGGTCCGTCACGAACCCGGGGGTCTGGCCCGGGCGCAGGCTGCGGCCGTACTTGCGCAGGTCGAGCGCGAAGAACCGTGCGCCCTGCGCCTCCCAGAAGTCCGCGAGCCCGGTCTGGAAGAAGTAGTCGGACCAGCCGTGCACGTACAGGACGTCGATCCCACGGTCGGGCACGCCTGCGGGGTGTGGTCCCCCGGGGAGCGCGGTGCCGGCTTCGTCGTCCTCTGCGCCCCGACGGCGTCGCACCAGCGTCGCGACGACCTCGCCCTCGTCGTCGGGGTCGAGGGGCAGGGTGAGCTGCTCGAACCCGTCGAGGACGTCGGGTACCCAGCCCGTCGTCTCGGCGGTCGGGGCGTGAGGTTCGGGCATGTCCCGAGGGTAGGAGCCGGTGGGTGGGCGCGCGCGCCGGGAGCGGGTGGTTCAGGTCGCCTCGGTGCCGTCCGCCGGTCCGCCCCGCCGACGGCGCCACCACCGTCGCGTACCCGTCGCGTCCGAGCCGTCGCCCGCCCGGGGCGAGCGGTCCCGGGGCGAGCCGTCCCGGGAGGTGCGCTGCGCCGTCGGGCCGGAGGACGACGCAGCGCTGCGTGCCGCCCGCCGTCCGTGCCAGAGCGACACCTCCTCCTCGACGTCCCGCAGGGGCGTGACCACGGGCGGGCCGCCCAGGAGCTGGCGCCGCGCGTCGACCACGCGTGCGTTGAACTCGGCGAGGACCTCCCGCACCGACTCCTCGGAGAGCTGGCGGTCGAGGTCGTCGCGCAGCCGGGCGTCGTCGGCCCGCAGCTGCGCCGGCGGCAGGATGCCCGTGATCTGCTCGCGCTCGACGAGGTTCTTGAGCCACCAGTCGGGGTCGTACCGGGCGCCCAGGCCCGGGATGGGCTTGCCCGCGAGCGGCAGGTCGTCGAACTCGCCGCGGGCCATGGCCTGGCGGACCAGCTCGTCGACCCACTGGCCGCGGTTCTCGAGCGGGAGCCGCGGGCGCGCGGCGCCGTCACCGTCGGTCGTGCCCCCGCCGTCCGTGCCCTCGCCGTCCGACGGGGCACCCGCAGCGGCCGAAGCCTCCGCCGCCTCGCGCGCGGTCTCGCGGTCCACGCGGTACTGCGCGGCCCGGCGCACCGGGTCGTCCTCGGTCATCGGGTCCTCCCACGGTCGTCGCTCGACGGGCACTCCTCCCATCCTCGCCGATCGCGGGCGTTGTACGCTGGGCCACCCGTGCATTTCCTGACGGGCGTGCTCGTTCCCGGTGATGAAGCCCGCTGGGACCTGGTCGGCAGTCCGCTGCCGTGAACGGCCCGCACCTTGCGGGAGCTGGAGTGCACATGACACAGAGCACCGACGAGGAGCTTCTCAGCCCGGCCGAGGCGATCGACCTCGAGAACTGCGCGCGCGAGCCCATCCACGTCCCCGGACGGATCCAGCCCCGGGGCGTCCTCCTCGTGGTACGGGAGTCCGACGGGCGCGTGCTGCAGTGCTCGACCACCGTGCACGAGGTCCTGGGGTCGGCCGTGGAGGACGCGCTCGGCGCCCACCTGGCCGACGTCCTCGGCGCCGACGACGGCGCGAGACTCCTCACGCACGTCGCGCAGCACCCCGACCTCGCGCCGCACAACCCCGTCGAGATCCGCACAGGGGCAGCCCGCGACGTCGCGACCGACGCGATCCTGCACCGCCCGCCGCTGCCGGACGGCGCCGAGCCCGTCGTCGTGATCGAGCTCGAGCCCGCCGTCGTGCGCCCCCTCAGCTTCCCCAACACGTACCAAGCCGTGCGCGCGGCGCTCGCAGACCTCGACCGGGCCGCGACGCTGCCCGCGCTGCTCGGGAACGCGGCGCAGCACGTGCGGCACCTGACGGGCTTCGACCGCGTGATGATCTACCGCTTCGACGCCGACCACAACGGCGAGGTCGTCGCCGAGGCCAAGCGTGAGGACCTCAACTCGTTCTACGGGCTGCACTACCCCGCGACGGACATCCCGCGCCAGGCCCGCGCGCTGTACGAGAAGAACTGGATCCGGTTGATCGACGACGTGGGCTACGTGCCGTGCGACGTCGTCCCGACCGCCCTCCCGACCACGGGGCAGCCGCTCGACCTCACCTTCTCGACGCTGCGCAGCGTCTCCCCGATCCACCTCGAGTACCTCGCGAACATGGGTGTGGGCGCGTCGATGTCGATCTCGCTGCTGCGCGACGGGAAGCTCTGGGGCCTCATCGCGTGCCACCACTACGCGGGGCCGCACCACCCGCCGTACGCGGTGCGCGCGGCCGCGGAGTTCCTGGGGGCCGCGCTGTCGGTGCTGCTCGTCGCGCAGAGCGAGGAGGACCGCCTGGCCGCGTCGCGTGCGTCGGCGCGCCTGCTCGCGGGCCTCGTCGCGGACAGCCGCGACGAGGACACGTCGCTCGTCGAGGCGCTCACGGCCGACGGCCGGCTGCTCGACCTCGTGGGCGCCGACGGGGCCGTGGTCGTCGCGGAGGGCCGCTCGGCCTCGGTCGGGCACGTGCCCGACGACGCGGGGGTCGCGCTGCTCGCCGGGTGGTTCGCGGACCGTCTCGCGGCCGCGGACGACGAGGTCGTGGCGATCGACTCCCTGCGCGTGGCCGCCCCGGACCTCGCGGAGCGCCTGCCCGACGTCGCGGGGGTGCTGGGCGCGCACCTCAACGACGGTCAGGTCGTGCTCTGGCTGCGCGACGAGGTGCTGCGCAGCGTCGACTGGGGCGGCGACCCGCACAACAAGGCCATCGCACGCAGCGAGGGCGACACGGTCCGGCTCAGCCCTCGTAAGTCGTTCGAGCGCTGGCGCGAAGTCGTGAGCGGGCACAGCGAACCCTGGGCCGAGGAGGCCGTCGAGACGGCCGGAGCCCTGCGCAGCCACCTCGTCGAGGCGCTCTACCTGGCAGGGCGCCGGGACGTGCGTGCGGCCGAGGCCCTGCAGCGAAGCCTGCTCCCCGCGTCGCTCCCGGACACACCGGGCTGGACCGTCACCGCGCGGTACGAGCCGGCGGGCGGCGGTTTCGTCGGCGGCGACTGGTACGACGCGCTGCGCCTGCCCTCGGGGTCGCTCGGGCTCGTCGTCGGGGACGTCACGGGCCACGGGCTCCAGGCTGCCGCCTCGATGGGGCAGCTCCGCAACACGTTGCGCGCCGCCCTGGTGCAGGCCGGGACCGCGCGCGGGGCCGTCGAGCAGGTCGCCGAGACCGTGCGATGGACGATGCCGGGGCAGGTCGCGACGCTCGTCGTCGCGGTCGTCGACCTCGACGAGGGCTCGGTCGAGTACGTGACGGCGGGTCACCCGCCGCCCTTCTTCCTCGTGCCGGGCGAGGGCGTCGTCTGGGGGCGCCTGCTGGGCGGTCCGCCGCTCGGCCTGGGTGCGCTGCGGTTCGAGGCCGGGACCACGTCGGTCGCGCCCGGCGGTGCCCTCGTGCTCTACAGCGACGGGCTCTTCGAGCGCCGCGACGAGTCGCTCAAGGTGGGGTTGCGCCGGCTCGCCGGGACGTTCGCCGAGCACGTCGGCGACGTCGACGCAGTGCTGCGCGAGACTCGGGACCCTACGTCGGAGGACGACGCGACGCTGCTGGTGCTGCGCCGTCGGACAGAGGACGAGGGGGACGACGAGGCCGACCACGGCCGAGGGCCGACCTGCGCCTCGCGCAGACCGGCCCTCGGGTGGAGCGAGCGGTCAGGGGACCGCCGCAGCGGGTAGGGGCGGGGCGACCGCCTCGCGCGGCACACCCAGCCTCGCCCAGACGTGCTTGCCGTCCTCGACGAACCAGCCCACGTCCAGGGCGATCCGCTGCGCGAGCACGAGCCCGAACCCGCCGTCCCCGGGCAGGCGCGGGGCCGCGACCACGGGGGCCCGGCTCGTGTCCTGGTCGATCACGTCGATGATGTACTCGTCGCCGTCGGTCAGGAGCTGGACCGTCGTCGGCGGGCGACCGTGGCGCAGCGCGTTGGTCGCGAGCTCGCTCGCGACGAGCACGATCTTCTCGGGGACCTCGGCCAGGGCGCCGTCCGGGGCGAGCGGGCGCCCCGTCAGCTCGAGGTGGAGCGAGGTGCGCAGCGTCGAGAGCTCGTCGATCGAGTCGAGCTGCCAGACGCGGACCACGTGGAAGCTCTCGGGCGGACGGGACGAGGCGATCGAGGTGTCCATGAGTTTCCTCCGATGGGTCCTGGGGGTGTGCGGTGGGAAGGGGTCGACGACGCGGCCGGGGGTGGTGGCCGGTGCGCCGGGAAGTGGTCAGTCGACGAGCGTGAACCGTGCGAGGACGCCGCTGATCTCGAGCAGGTCCTTGATGCGTTCCGGGACGCCGACCAGGACCGGGGCCTCGCCGCCGGCCAGGAGGGACAGGTACAGCAGCCGCAGCCCGCCCGAGTCCATGAAGGTGACGTCGGACAGGTCGATCGTCACGGGGCCGTCGGCGCGCTCGAGCGAACGGACGAGGTCGCCCTCGGAGCGGTCCTGGACCGCGGCGTCGACCTCGCCCCACATCGTCCATCGAGGTTCGGAGTCGTCGATGCGGACTCCCCCTTGCGTCGTGTGCTCCGGCACTGCTCGCCTCTCGATCGTGACCTGCGGGACGTCGTGCCCGGTCGTGCGACGACCGGGACCGTGCCAGGTTACGGAACTTCTGGCGCGGTTTCCTTCCAGGACTCGCGCCGTCACCGGAACTACACAGTTCACCCGGGGCTCGGCGGGGCCCACGAGGCCCGGAATCCCGGGCATGATGGCCTCATGAAGGTCTCGCGCAGGTCGCACGTCCCCCCGTTCGCCGTCATGGAGGTCCTCGCCGCGGCGAACGCGCGCCGCGACGCCGGCGAGTCGGTCCTCAACCTGTGCGCCGGGGAACCCGCGACGGGGGCGTCCGACGTCGTGCGGCGCCGGGCGATCGAGCTGCTCGAGTCGGGGGACCTGGGCTACACCGAGGCGCTGGGCGTGCCCGCGCTGCGCCAGGCCGTCGCGGAGCACTATGCGCGTACCTACGGCGTGCACGTCGACCCGTCGCGCGTCGCGGTGACCACGGGGTCGTCGGGCGGCTTCGTGCTCGCGTTCCTCGCCGCGTTCGACGCCGGCGACCGCGTCGCGCTGGCCCGCCCCGGGTACCCCGCGTACCGGAACATCCTCACGGCCCTGGGGTGCGAGGTCGTCGAGCTCGACTGCGGCCCGGAGACCCGCTACCAGCCCACGGTCTCCCAGCTCATGGAGGCGTACTACGGGGGCGGCCTCGACGGCCTCGTCGTCGCGAGCCCGGCGAACCCGACCGGGACGATGATCCCGCCGTCCGACCTCGCGGAGCTCGCGGCCTGGTGCGCCGACCACGACGTGCGCCTGATCAGCGACGAGATCTACCACGGCATCGTCTACGCCGACCCTGCGTCGGAGGCCGGGGAGACGGCGACTGCGGCGCAGTACCTCGACGACGGCGCGGTCGTCGTGAACTCGTTCTCCAAGTACTGGGCCATGACCGGGTGGCGGCTCGGGTGGCTCGTGCTGCCCGAGGACCTCGTGGCCCCGGTCGACGCGCTCGCGGGCAACATCGCGCTGAGCCCGCCCGCCCTCGCGCAGCACGCGGGCGTCGCAGCGCTGTCCGCCGAGGGGTATGCGGCCGCGCTCGCGAACGTCGCCCGGTACGCGGACTCGCGCGCGCTCGTGCTCGACCGGCTCGCCGACCTGGGCTGGGACCCGGTCGCCCCGGCCGACGGCGCGTTCTACGTCTACGCGAACGTCGCGGAGTCGGGGATGGACTCGGTCGCGTGGTGCGAGCGGCTGCTCGCCGACACGGGGGTCGCGCTCACCCCGGGCACGGACTTCGACGGCGTGCGCGGCCACGAGTGGGTGCGGTTGTCGTTCGCCGCCGCACCAGGGGTCGTGGCCGAGGCCGTGGACCGGATCGTCGCGTGGCGGGCGGCGGGCTACCGGCGGGTGTGAGGAACGGTCAGGCCGCCAGGTCGACGGCGCGCGCGTGCGCGGCGGGCACCTCGAGCGGGACGACGACGGCCTCGGTCGCGCGGCGCCGTCGGGCCTTGACGAGCACCAGGATGGCCTGACCGCCGATGACGATCCACACCACGTTCGCGACGGCCGAGGGCCACACGCCGTTGACCGCGGCGACCAGGCACATGAGGCCCGCGCCCACGAAGTTCGTGAGCTGGAACCGCAGCGAGTCGCCCGACCAGCGTCCCCGGGTGACCATCGCGTACGCCGTGACGGCTGCGATCGCGCCGATCCATCCGAGCGGGGTCACGACCAGGTCGACGAGGGCGGGGGAAGCGGACATGGCGGTCTCCGGGCAGGGGTCATGAAGGGATCGGGGAGGGGGGTCCTGGTGGGAGCTGCGACGCTGCAGCGACCAGGTGGATTGTGGGCGCCAGCCCCTTTTGAGGAGGACCAGCCGGCGCCACGTCACAAGTGTGACCCCGAAAATCATTCAGCACAATTGAAGAACTCTGACGTGGCCGTTTAGCATCTCTACATGGCCACGGACCCACGAAGACTTGGTTTCCTGCTTGCCGTGCACCGGTCCGGAGGTGTCCTGGCAGCAGCCGACCTGCTGCACGTGACGCCCTCTGCCGTGTCTCAGCAAATAGCGCGTCTGGAGGCCGAGGAGAAGGTCCAGGTCCTCGACCGCGGGCCCCGTGGCGTGACCCTGACACCCGCCGGCCGCATCCTCGCCGAGGCCGCCGAACGCATCGAGTCCGAGATGGTCGAGGCCCGCAAGGCCATCGTCGCGATGAGCGAGGAGATGACGGGGACGGTGTCGGTCGGATCGTTCCAGACGGCGATCCGCGCGGTCGTCGGACCCACGTTCACGTCGCTCGAGTCGCGCTACCCCGGCGTCGAGCTCGACGTCCAGGAGCTCGAGCCCGCGGAGGCCCTGCGGCTCCTGCGCAGCGGAGACCTCGACGTCGTCCTCCTCGAACGCGACGAGGACGCGGACTCCCCCGCGCCACGCGGCATGCGCGAGGTCCCGCTGCTCGACGAGCCGTGGCGCGTCGTCGTGCCCGTGACGTTCCCGACGCCCGCACGCCTCGACGACGTGCGCGACGCCGTCTGGCTCGGCCCCGAGCCCAGCACGGCCGCCGCCCGCGCCCTGCGCCGCCTCTCGCGCACGCTCGGCACGACGCTCCGCACGCGCCACTCCTACTACGACTTCGACGTGGCGCTCGCCCTCGTCGCGGCCGGACAGGGCGTCGCGATGCTCCCCGCGCTCGCCGTCCAGGGCGAGATGCCCGACGGCGTCACGGTCGTCCCGCTGCCGGGCCTCGGATCGCGACGCCTCGTCGCGCGGCACCGGGCCACCCGGCACGAGCCCCGGCCCGTCGTGAACGCGGTCATCGACGAGATGGTCGCAGCAGCGGCGGCGATCGAGCTGGGCTGAACGGGCCGGGCCTGCCGGCCGCGCAGGGCCGGGCCGGGCCGCTCAGCGGCTCCCGAGCGACAGGCCGCCGTCGTCGAGCACCGACAGCTCGTCCAGGACCCGGGTGAGGGTGCCCGCCGACCGGTCCCAGCGCATCGACCGAGGATCCGCGGGCAGGTCGGCGCGTCGCGCCGGTGCGACCTGTCCGGTCGGAGCAGCTGGTGCGACCTGTCCGGTCGGCGCGGTCGGCGCGGCCGGTGCGGCCAGGTGCCGAGGGACGTAGGCGGTCGTCCGGGGCTGCGGGTCCTGCGAGGTCATGTCCATGCTGGGTGAAGCCCCCTCGGGCGCTCGTGGTGGTCCCCGACGCGGGCACGCGACGAGGTGAGCAACTCATCCTGCCCGCGCCGCGGGCGGCTCGACGGAGGCGCGCCCTCGGACGTGGGCGGGACAGTGGTGAGAGTCGTGGAGATCGTGTGGCTGCTACTCACGGACGAAGACCTGGTAGCGCTCCGGGTCCTTCTGGGCCGCGATGGTCTCGGCGACCCGTGCCTCGGCCGCCTCCCTGGTCGGCAGCACGTCGCAGTCGAACGCGTCGTACAACGTGATCGAGGTGTGCGCCCAGCCGAGGAACGGTTCGGAGTCCGCCGGGCAGCCCCCGACGAGCGGGTACACGAAGACGATCTGCTTGCCGGTCTGGAGACCGACCTTCCGGGCGATCCCCTGCGCCGTGTCGACGATCAGGCTGCGGTTCGTCGTGATCTGCCCCGGAACGCCCGGGTCCTGGACCGTCCTGTCGACCTGACCCTGCACCCACGCCCGGACGCGCTCGGGCAGAGGTTCGTCGCTCGCGACGACGACCCGTGTCTCGTCGGGCAGCACGAAGGCGCGCTTGCCGGGCGGAAGCCTGTCGACGTCCTCGACGGCGATCGTCTCCCCCGTGGCGACGGCCAGCTCCTCGGGCGGGGCCGAGGCAGCGGCGTCGGCCACGGACGACCCGTCGGCCGGTCCCGTCGTGCTCGCACGATCGTCCCCGACGCAGCCCTCGAGCAGAGCGAGGAGCAGGAACATCACGAGCGTGGCCGTCGTCAGCAAGAACCCCGTGCGGCGATTCTCGGGGTTCGTCACCGGGCGCACCTCCGTCGATCTCGGGCGTGCTCGCCGGGAGCACACGTCGGTTTTCCACCTCCTATGCGGCACGCGCGGCGTCGGCCTGCTTCACGCCCTGCCGGGGCCGCTCCCGGGGCCGCGCCCGGTCCAGAGCCCGTGCCTGCGGCGCGGACCGACCGGACGTAGCCTGCTCGGATGGACGTAGCGGTGCTCGGAGCGACCGGCGACGTCGGGCGGCAGGTCGTCACGCAGCTCGTCGAGCGGCGCGTCCTGCCCACGACCTCCCGGCTGCAGCTCGTCGGCCGCCCCGGCGGCGCGTCGGGTCGTGCGGTCCACGGGCTGCGCGCCGACCTCGTCGACGCCTACGACGAGCACGCCCCCCTCATCGACGTGGCCCACTCCCCCGCCGACGTCGTCGCGGACGTGGTCGTCGTCGCAGCCGGGGCGACGACGCCCGCCCGCTCGGGCGCCTCGCTCGACCGGACCGTGCTCGCCGTCGCCAACCGTGAGGTCTTCGCCGAGTACGCCGACGCGATCGCACGGCACGGCTCGGGGCACGAGGTCGTGATCGTGGTGTCCAACCCCGTCGAGGTCGGCGTCGCCGTCATGGCCCGGACGCTGGGCGCGCGCCGCGTCGTCGGGATGGGGGCCTGGCTCGACACGCTCCGCTTCCGGCGCGAGATCGCCGTCGAGCTGGGCGTCCGACGGCACCGGGTGGGCGGGTTCGTCGGGGGGCAGCACGGCGAGGACGCCGTGCCGCTCTGGTCGACCGTCCGCCTCAGCGGGCACGACCTCGCCGAGCGGGCTCGTGCCGTGCGGCTCCTGCGGCGCGGGCGCACGCTCGACGCGTTCCCGGACGAGGTCGCGGCCGCCAAGGCCGAGCTCGTCGAGCTCGCGGCCACCGACGTCGGCGCCGCGTACCGCCTGATCGACACCTGGCCCGCCGACCTGCGCGTCGTCGCACGCCCCTGGATGACGCACCAGAGCGGCGCCAAGACCGCGACCGCCACGGCGTCCGCTACGGTCGACCTCGTCGAGGTCGTGCTCGACGGCCGCGAGATCGTCGTCGCCGGGCAGGTCGCGCTCGACGGCGAGGTGGCGCTCGCGGGCGAGCAGCAGCACGGGGTCCTGGGCGTCCCGATCGTGCTGGGCCCCGAGGGATGGACCCGCGTCCTCCTGGACTCCCTGCCCGACGACGAGACGCGCCGCCTGCGCGGAGCGGCAGCGGCCGTAGGGTCGGCTTTGCAGGCGGCGGGAGCGGAGGGCGGACCGGCTGCCGGGCCCCCTGGGGCGGCAGCGGTTGCCGGGGCCGCAGCGAGTGCTGGGCCGGCCCGACCCGAGGGGACCACAGGGCACGGCGGCCTCGACGGGACCGGTGACCTCGAGGCTGACGAACCGTCCTGGGTGGCCCAGGTCGAGGGCGTGCACCGCGCGGGCACGCTGACCGGTCTCACGGGTGTCTTCTCGACGCGCGGCGTGAGCTTCGAGCACCTCGCGACCGAAGAGGTCGACGGCGACGGCGACGCGGGCACGATCCACGTGGGCTTCCGGGCCAGCGAACGCCGCGCCCGGGCGCTCGAGCGTGCGGTGGGACGCCTCGCGACGGTGCGCTCCGTCGTCGTGCACGGTGGTCCCTGCGAGAAGGCCGCACCGCCGCCCGACCACGGGCGCTAGGCTGAGCCCACAACCACATACTGCTGCTCGAACCACTGCGGGAGAGCCCGGCCACCTCAGGGTGAGGTCGGCGCCGAAGGAGCAACTCCTCCCCGAGAATCTCTCAGGCCGACGTACCGCGGTGGCGAGGCAACTCTGGAAAGCGGCGACCCCGCGTCCGCCCTCGGGCGGAGGGGTCCCCTACCGACGGTGCAAGCCGGCGCGCCCCGGGTCCGCGAGGACCATGGCGGACCGGCAAAACTCTCAGGTCGACGCTGCGCGTCCGATGACAGAGCGGGGAGGAACCGGCAGGCCCCTGGGCGTGCCGTCGTCTTCCTCGCCGACCCCCGGAGACCTCCGTGACACAGCAGTCCAGCGACGCGTTCGACCGCGCGCACTTCCCGTTCCGCCACCTCGGGCCCCGCCCGGTGAGCGCTGACGAGGCCGCAGCGCCCTCGGGCGAGATCGCGACGATGCTCGCCGAGCTCGGGTACGACTCGCTCGACGCGCTGATCGACGCCGCCGTCCCGGACTCGATCCGGACCGACCGCCCGCTCGACCTGCCCGCGGCCCGCACCGAGTCCGAGGTCCTCGCGGACCTGCGTGCGATCGCAGCCAAGAACGTCGTCAAGACCCAGATGATCGGGCTCGGCTACTACGGGACCATCACTCCCCCGGTCATCCGCCGCAACGTGCTCGAGTCCCCCGCCTGGTACACGGCGTACACGCCCTACCAGCCCGAGATCTCGCAGGGCCGCCTCGAGGCGCTGCTGAACTTCCAGACCGTGGTCCTGGACCTGACGGGGCTCGAGGTCGCGAACGCGTCGCTGCTCGACGAGGCCACCGCGGTCGCCGAGGCCGTGGCGCTCATGTGGCGCGCGGCCAAGGGCGGGGAGGGTGTCGTCGTCCTGGACTCGGAGCTGTTCCCCCAGACGATCGCGGTGACCCGGGCACGGGCCGAGTCGGTGGGCCTGCCGGTGGTCGTCGTCGACCTGTCCGAGGGCGTGACGGCGGGCCTCGTCGCCGCCGGGGTGGCGGATCGCAGGCTCATCGGCGTGGTGCTGCAGCAGAGTGGCGCCTCGGGCGTGGTCCGGGACCTGCGCCCCCTCGTCGCCGAGACCAAGGAGCAGGGCGCCCTGGTGACGATCGCGGCCGACCTCCTGGCCCTCACGCTGCTCGTCTCCCCCGGCGAGCTCGGCGCGGACGTCGCGGTGGGCTCGGCCCAGCGCTTCGGCGTCCCGTTGTTCTACGGCGGCCCGCACGCCGCGTTCATGGCGGTCCGCAAGGGTCTGGAGCGCTCTCTCCCGGGCCGCCTGGTCGGGGTGTCGGTCGATGCCGACGGCGACCTGGCCTACCGCCTGGCCCTGCAGACCCGTGAGCAGCACATCCGCCGCGAGAAGGCCACGAGCAACATCTGCACGGCCCAGGCGCTGCTCGCGATCGTCGCGTCGATGTACGCGGTCTACCACGGGCCCGCGGGGCTCAAGGAGATCGCGGAGCGCGTGCACTCGCGGGCCGTGGCGCTCGCCAACGGGCTGCGGGCCGCGGGCGTCGAGGTCCGGCACGACGTCTTCTTCGACACCGTGGCCGCCGTGGTGCCGGGCCGCGCGGCGGCGCTGGTCGCGGCCGCCGCCGACGCCGGCATCAATGTGTACAACCCAGATTCCGAACATGTACAGATCGCGTGCGACGAGACCACGACGCCCGACGACGTGCTCGCGCTCGTCGAGGTCTTCGCTGCCGGCCAGGACCTCGGGTTCGTCGGCGGCGGCAGCGTGCTCACCCCGGACCTGCTGCGCACGACCGGCTACCTGAGCCACCCGGTCTTCCACCAGCACCGCTCCGAGACCGCGATGCTGCGCTACCTGCGCGCGCTCTCCGACAAGGACCTGGCGCTCGACCGCACCATGATCCCGCTCGGCTCGTGCACCATGAAGCTCAACGCGACCGCCGAGATGGAGGCCATCTCCTGGCCCGGGTTCGCGGACCTGCACCCGTTCGTGCCCGCCGACCAGGCGCTCGGCTACGCCGAGCTGATCGACGGCCTGCAGAGCCAGCTCACCGAGATCACGGGCTACGCGGGCGTCTCGGTGCAGCCCAACGCGGGCTCGCAGGGCGAGTTCGCGGGCCTGCTCGCGATCCGTGACTACCACCGCTCGCGCGGCGACGAGGGGCGCGACGTGTGCCTCATCCCCGCGTCGGCCCACGGCACCAACGCGGCCTCGGCGGCCCTCGCGGGCATGCGCGTCGTGGTCGTGGCGACGTCCGGTGCGGGCGAGGTGGACCTGGGCGACCTGCGCGCCAAGCTCGACCAGCACGGTCCCCAGGTCGCCGCCATCATGATCACCTACCCCTCGACGCACGGGGTCTACGAGGAGCACGTGCGCGAGGTCTGCGATCTTGTACATGAAGCCGGTGGTCAGGTGTACATCGACGGGGCCAATCTCAACGCGCTCGTCGGGCTCGCCCGGCCGGGCGAGTTCGGGGGAGACGTGTCGCACCTGAACCTGCACAAGACGTTCTGCATCCCGCACGGCGGCGGCGGCCCCGGCGTCGGCCCCGTCGCGGTCGCCGAGCACCTGGTCCCGTTCCTCCCCGGCAACCCGCTCACGGGGGAGGGGGCGGCTCCTGTCTCGGCCGCACCCTTCGGCTCGGCCGGCATCCTGCCCATCTCCTACGCGTACGTCGCGCTCATGGGACCCGACGGCCTCGAAGCCGCGACCAAGACCGCCGTGCTCGCCGCGAACTACCTGGCCAGCCGCCTGACCGCACACTTCCCCGTGCTCTACACGGGCGAAGCGGGCCTGGTCGCGCACGAGTGCATCCTCGACCTGCGCCCGATCACCGCGCAGACCGGGGTCACGGCCGAGGACGTCGCCAAGCGCCTCATGGACTACGGGTTCCACGCTCCCACGCTGTCCTTCCCGGTCGCGGGCACGCTCATGGTCGAGCCGACCGAGAGCGAGGACCTCGCCGAGCTCGACCGCTTCGTCGCGGCGATGGTCGCGATCAAGGCCGAGATCGACGAGGTCGCGGCAGGTACCTGGAGCCTCGAGGAGTCGCCGCTGCGCGGGGCCCCGCACACCGCGGCCGCTGTCGTCTCGGACGCCTGGGACAAGCCGTACCCGCGCGAGGTGGCGGCCTACCCGCTCGCCACGCTGCGCTCGGGCAAGTACTGGCCGCCCGTGCGGCGCATCGACGGGGCGCGCGGCGACCGCAACCTCGTGTGCTCGTGCCCTCCGATCGAGTCGTACTCCTGACCACCCACCGACGTGTCAGAACCAGCGTGACCTCGAGCTCTCGCTCGTTCTGACACGTCGGACCCACCTACCCCCGTGTCAGAACCAGCGTGATGCAGAGGTCACGCCGGGTCTGACAACACAACGAGAGGACCACCCATGTCGGACTCCGAGAAGCAGACCGGCGCGTCCGCGGGTCTGGCGGCAGCTCCGGCTGTCGACCGCCTCAGCCCGCTCCACGAGGAGCACGTCGCCCTGGGCGCCTCGCTCACGAGCTTCGGCGGCTGGCAGATGCCGTTGCGCTACACGAGCGACCTGGCCGAGCACCGCGCGGTGCGCGAGGCCGCAGGCCTGTTCGACCTCTCGCACATGGGCGAGATCGAGGTCAGCGGGCCGCAGGCTGCCGCCGCCCTGGACCACGCGCTCGTCGGCAACCTCACCGCGGTGGCCGTGGGGCGCGCGCGCTACACCATGCTCTGCGCCGAGGACGGCTCGGTGCTCGACGACCTGGTCGTCTACCGCCTGGGCGAGGAGCGGTTCCTCGTTGTCGCCAACGCCGGGAACGCGCCGCTCGTGACCGGCGAGCTCGTCCGCCGGTGCGAGGGCTTCGACGCGACCGTCACCGACCAGGCCGCGGACACCGCGCTGGTCGCGGTCCAGGGTCCGCGTGCCGAGGAGATCGTCGGCTCGCTCGTCGCCCCCGACGATGTACAGATCGTCAGGGACTTGAAGTACTACGCGTCGGTCGAGCTCAGGGTCGCCGGGATCGACGCCCTGGTCGCGCGCACCGGCTACACGGGGGAGGACGGGTTCGAGCTGTTCGTCCCCGCCGGTCGGGCGCGCGAGCTGTGGCAGAAGGTGCAGGCCGCGGGGGAGCCTCTCGGCCTCGTCCCGGCGGGCCTCTCGGCCCGCGACTCGCTGCGCCTCGAGGCCGGCATGCCGCTCTACGGCCACGAGCTCGACACGACCACGACGCCTTTCGAGGCAGGACTGGGTCGTGTCGTCAAGCTCGACAAGGTCGATGCCGAGGGCGAGCCGCTCGACTTCGTGGGCCGCGCAGCCCTCGCCTCGCGCAAGGGGGCCCAGCCCGCGCGCGTGCTCGTCGGTCTCCGTGGCCTGGGCAAGCGACCCGCTCGCGCGGGCTACGCCGTCGTGATCCCGGGCAAGGAGCCCGACGTGCAGATCGGCGTCGTGACCTCGGGGGCTCCCTCGCCGACCCTCGGGCACCCCATCGCGATGGCCTACGTGACGCCCGAGTTCAGTGCCGAGGGCACCGAGCTCGCGGTCGACGTCCGGGGCCGTGAGGAGCCGGTGGTCATCGTGCCCATGCCGTTCTACCGTCGTCCTCAGACGTCCTGACCCGGGCCTTCGGCCCGACCGCCCAACTCGTCCAACCCGCCGATCGTCCACCAGCAGACCAGGAGCACCTCATGGCAGACTTCCCCGCCGACCTGCAGTACACCGCCGAGCACGAGTGGCTCGACGACTCGACTCCCGCCGTCGTCGGCATCACGAGCACGGCCGCCGAGGCGCTCGGCGACATCGTCTACCTCGAGCTGCCGGAGGTCGGGGCGACCGTCACGGCGGGTGCGGTGATCGGCGAGGTCGAGTCGACCAAGTCGGTCTCGGAGCTCTACTCGCCCGTCACCGGGACCGTGGCCGAGGTCAACCAGGCCGCGATCGACGACCCGTCGCTCGTCAACGCCGAGCCCTTCGCCGGGGGATGGCTCATCAAGGTCGACGTGACCGAGACCGGTCCGGTGCTCACGGCCGACGAGTACAGCGCGCTCGTGGGCGGCTGACCGGCCACTTTCTCCCGAGGCTCCTCCCGAGGTTCCCGCCGAGGGCCGCTCAGCGACGTCGTCGCCGGGCGGCCCTCGGTCGTCTCCGGTTGTCACTCGGCGCGCGGGCGCGCCAGACTGTGAGGCGGGTCACATTTCTTGTCGCAAGGAACAGGGAGTGATCCGTGCCACAGAGGAGAATTCGTCTGTCGTCGTCGGCACCCTGTCTTTGGGCGCCTGACCTGCGTGGATACTGTGCATCACGCCGCGGGTGACCCCGTCGTGAAAGACCGCTGAGATTGAGGGTGAAGAACCGCGTCATGAATCGCTGGTTCGCCCATCTCTCCCAGTAGCAGCACCTCACCGGATCGACCCATGACGCGATGGGAAGACCGGTCAGCACATGGAGGAAGCATGAGCATCATCGAACTGGCCCGGACAGAGTCGCCGGCCGTCCAGCTCGCAGCACCACTCACCCGCCGTGAGCAGGTCGTGCTGTCGAACCTTTCCGAGGACATCACCTTGGAGCAGATCGCCACCAAGCTGTTCGTCACCCGCAACACCGTGAAGTCGCAGGTGCGCAGCCTCTACCGCAAGCTCGGTGTCTCGACGCGCGCCGAAGCCGTCCAGTGGGCCAAGGACGCGGGCGTCCGCTGACCTCTGCTCTCGGGGGAGGGCCCGCCCGTTCCGCGGGCGGGAGCGTGGGGTCGACCAGGTCTCGTCGTGGTCGGCGTGAAACACTGCGCACATGATCTCCCGCCGTCTCGTGGTGGCCGCCGCCGTCGTCGACGACCTCGCGAGCCCCAGCCTGCTGCTCGCCGCCCGACGTTCTCGGCCGGTCGAGCTCGCGGGACGCTGGGAGTTCCCGGGGGGCAAGGTCGATCCGGGGGAGACGCCCGTCGACGGGCTGCACCGCGAGCTCCGCGAGGAGCTGGGGGTGCAGGTCGAGCTCGGTGGCGAGCTCGTCGGGCCCGACGACGGGGGCTGGTACATCACGGACCGGCACGTCATGCGCCTGTGGCTCGCGCGCATCGTCGCGGGGGAGCCCGAGCCGCTCGTCGAGCACGACGCGCTGGCCTGGCTGCCGACCGGTAGCTGGGGGAGCGTCGACTGGCTGGACGGCGACGTCCGGATCGTCGACGCGCTCAGCGACTGGGTGGCGCAGGAAGCCGTCTGACCCAGGTCTCGACCTGACGCCTGCTGCGCAGGCGGACGAGGATCGGCGGTGGGTCCTGGCGTGCGACCGTGGCCGGGAGACCGCGCAGCGAGTGCCTCGTCGACCACGCCCACCGGACGACGTGGCCCGGGTCCCGGAGGACCGTCCGCAGCGGTGGCTCGACATTGCCGTTCCACAGCACCTCGTGCCGCCACGCGCGCCGCACCGTGCGTGCCACGACCTGGCGCATCGTCGTCGCCACCGGCAGGTCGAGCCACACGACGAGGTCGGCCTCGTCCAGGAGAAGCTGTCGCGCCGCGCGGTACTGCCACTCGACGACGAAACTCTCCTGCCCGACGACGTCGCGCACGTCGTCGAGGAACGTCGCCCGAGGAGTCCAGCCCGGGCCGTGGAAGAGCGCGTCGATCTCGGTGTGCGGCAGGCCCAGCCGTGCGGCGATCCGCCGCGCGAGGGTCGTCTTTCCCGACCCCGAGACCCCGGCCACGAGGACGCGGCGAGGGCTGTGCCCGAGGTGCGCGACGACGTCGTCCAGGGGGCCGAGAGCGGTGTGCACCCGGGGACCCTACCCGACGGGCGTGCCAGCCATCGCCTCGTGCGGGGAGGCTTCGCCGCGCGGTCACGTCCCGGCGCTGGTATCACGGAGGGACGCAGAACGCGGCGCGCGGGGTAGCAGGCCCGGGTGTCGCACCACCTCCGACCGCCCGACCGGGACTCGTGCACGCACGGCGTCCTCACGCAGAGAGGTGACCCGCATGAGCGACCTCACCGGACTGGGGCCCCCGGCGCGGCCCACGAGCGTCACCGTCGCGGTCGTCCTGACCTGGATAGCCGCGGTGACCGACATCGTGGCCAGCATCTCGCTGTTCCTGCTCGCGGGCGACGCCGCCGTGACGGACGCGCTCGCCGCGACCCGCGCCGAGGTCCAGTTCTTCGCGCTCCTGAGCCTCGTGGTCGGGGTGCTCGTCATGCTCGTCGCGCTCGGCCTCCAGACCCGGGGGAGGTGGGCGCTCATGGCGATCACGGTCGTCATGCTGGTCCGGGTCGGCGTCGGTGTCTACCTGCTGCTGCGGTTCGGGCCGCACCACCTGACGGGGGCCGTGCTGACGATCGTCGTCGCGCTCCTGGTGCTCGCGCTGCTCTGGAACCGGGCGTCCCGGCGGTACTTCCGGGCCTGACCGGCGCCACCGCACGGGACGACCGACGCCCCCGCGCCCCGTCGAGGGGAGCGGGGGCGTCGTCGACCGCGGTCGGGCTGGTGCGTGCGTGGGTCAGCCGTCGGCGGGCTCGCGCGCGGGATCTTCCTGCGCGGGGGCCTCGCCGGCCGAGACCTTCTGCTCGCCCAGGTGCCTCGGGGTCCAGCCCTTGCTGACCGAGCCGATCAGCTGCGGCGGCGTGTGCTTGCGTGCCCAGGCCTTGAAGACCAGGTACATGACGATCACCAGGGCGTAGCGGGCCAGGGCCAGGAGCGACTGGACCGTCGGCTCGCCGCATCCCAGGGTCGCGCTGGTGTCGTTGAGCGAGTGGACGACCATGACGAGCACGATCCCGCCGATCGCGGCAGGCATCCCCTTGCGGCCGTAGAGGTGCCACGCGCGCCACGCGATCGCGACCGCGATGCCCGTGAAGAGCCAGTGGAACGGCGAGACGCCGAAGATGCGGGCGACCTGCGCCGCGATGACCGACCCGGTGGTGACCGCAGGGGTCTCGCCACCGCAGAAGTCCGGCCCCGAGGCAGCGGCCATCTGGTAGGCGTACAGCGTGGTCTCCGCGATCGCGAAGCCGAACCCGGCCGCGAGGCCGATCGCGACGCCCGCGCGCGGGTTGCGGTAGGTGCCGAGCAGGAACAACGCGATCGGGACGAGGAGCTTGGCCGTCTCCTCGGTGAACCCGACGAGGGCCGTCGCGAGCGAGATCCCGCCGATCGCCCCGGTGAGGTCGTTGAGGTTCAGGGCGACGAGGAACGTGGCTCCGGCCGAGGCGACCGCGACGGCCGCGACCTGGCGGAGGCCGATCACGTCGCGCAGCGAGAGCTGGCGGTCGACGAAGCCGTAGAAGGCCCAGCACACGAGGGCCATGGCCAGGAAGCTCGTGACGGCCATGACGTGCACGTTCTCGGTCGCCTGGTAGGTGATGATCCCGATACCGAGGACGACGAGCGCAGCGGCGAGGATCCAGACCCACCGGCCCCAGAACCGGCCTCGGAAGCGGTGGCCGCGGTTCGTCCGCTCGGCACCGTCCGTGACCCGTGCCGTCCAGGCCTGGCCGTCCCAGAGGCGGCGGCGCGGGGACTTCGAGGCGGGGTCGGGGAACCAGCCTGCGGCGGGGGCGTCGGGGCGCCGCGGGGCGAGGCGCCACGCGGCGTAGAAGCCGACGATCAGCAGGACCGCGCCGAGGATGTTGAGCATCATGACTTCAGCCAATCACCAGGATCTGTCGTCGAGCCTCCGAGCGGCACGACACGCCGAACGCGGCGTGCGGGAGTGCGGTGCGGCCGTGGCCGGTCGTCGAGGCGGCGTCGAACGTGCACTTCGGGTCGTCCCCGGCTGCCACGGACGACCCGAACCGCACGCTCGGCGCGGGCGTCCGCCGGACCACCACGGGCCCCGGTCGGGGGACGATCCTGGCCGTCCCCCCGCGCGCGCGTGATCGGCATCTGTGCCCTACTAGTGAGCGGCAGGTTTCGACTTTTGATTGACAGGCGATATAAGTCGCCCTAGATTCCTACCAGGTGGTCGAGGAAGACCGCCGTTCTCGCACGTAGATCCACCCTGATCCATGACATACCGAGCATCTCGCCTTACGGCAGAACGCTCGACCTGACGGGGGAGACCCCGGTGTGCTCAGTCGGTGCGACCCGCCGGGTCCCACCACCACTCGACGGCGAGGGGAGGACAGCAGCAGCGGCGCGGGCACGCAGACCCCGATGCCGCCCCGTACAGACACAGACCGAGCCACCCGTGATCCCGCTGTTCCAGCAGCGAGCGGTGGCTCGGTCCGCGATGAACCCCCGTGAGGAGCTGCATCAGCGTGAAGTCTATTCCTGAACGAAGGTCCGCGAGAGCAAGGGTGGTCGCCGCCTCCCTCGCCGGCGTCCTGGCCCTGACCGGCCTCGCGGCCGCGACGGCCCCGGCCACCGCGCACGACGGCGTCGACCACGGCAGCGAGCCCGGTGCGCAGGCCGCGCTCGACTGGTCCAACTACGAGAAGATCCTGCTGACCAAGGACGTCGGCGAGCCGATCGACCTCGCGATCCTGCCCGACGGCAAGATCCTGCACACCGCACGCAACGGGGACGTCCGGCTCACGGACCCCCAGACCGGCGTCACGTCGGTCACCAACAAGATCCCCGTGTACGCGAACTCCGAGGACGGCCTGCAGGGCATCGCCGTCGACCCGGACTTCGCCGAGAACAACTGGGTCTACCTCGTCTACGCACCGCTCAGCGGCACGCCCGCGGGCTCGGCGCCCAACACGCTGCCTGCCGGCGCGGACGCGAGCTACTGGGACCAGTGGAAAGGCGTCAACCGCCTCTCGCGCTTCCAGTGGACCGGCACCGGGCTCGACCTGGCCTCCGAGCAGAAGATCCTCGACGTCGAGGTCCAGCGCGGTCAGTGCTGCCACGTCGGTGCCGACATCGACTGGGACGGCGACGGCAACCTCTACCTGTCGACCGGTGACAACACGCCCGCCAGCGCACCCGGAGCCAACGGCTTCGCGCCCAACAACGACGCCCCCGGGATGAACCCCGGCCTGGACTCGCGTCGCGGCGCCGGCAACACCAACGACCTGCGCGGCAAGATCCTGCGCATCACGGTCGAGGAGGACGGCTCGTACACGATCCCCGAGGGCAACCTCTTCCCGGTCGGCACCGAGAAGACCCGCCCCGAGATCTTCGTGATGGGTGTCCGCAACCCGTTCCGCATCGACGTCGACCCCGAGACGAACAGCCTCTCGTGGGGCGACTACGGACCGGACGCGGCCAACGCCGACCCGAACCGTGGCCCCATGGGGTACGTCGAGTGGAACACCGTGAGCCTCGACGACCCGCACAACGCGGGCTGGCCCTACGTGCACGGGCCCAACGCCGCCTACAACGAGTGGAACTTCGCGACGAGCACGCCCGGGGCGTTCTTCGACCCGGCCGCGCTCAAGAACAACTCGCGCTGGAACACGGGCCTCGTCGACCTGCCGCCGGCACGCGCGGCGACGCTCTACTACGGCGACCGCCCCGGCGACCAGCCGTGGGACGAGCTCGTGAACTTCGGGGCCGGCAGCGGCCAGGCTCCCATGGGTGCCCCCGTCTACCACTACGACGCCGAGAACCCCTCGACGTCCAAGCTCCCCGAGTACTGGGACGACAAGGCGTTCTTCGGTGAGTTCTCGCAGGACTACCTCGCGGCCTTCACGGTCGACTGGGACTCCTACGAGGTCACGCACATCGAGGACTTCACGCCCAACGCGCAGCTCGCGAAGAACGCGCAGCCGCTCAACGACAACATGATCGACATGGAGTTCGGGCCCGATGGCTCGCTCTACGTGCTCGACTACGGCGACGGCTTCTTCCGCGCCAACCCGGACGCCGGCCTGTACAAGGTGTCCTACGCCGAGGGGAACAAGGCCCCGCAGGCCCGGTTCACCGCGAACCCGACCTCGTCCTCCGAGGCCCCGCTCGCGGTGGCCTTCGACGCCGGCACCTCGAGCGACCCCGACGGCGACGCCCTCACCTACCAGTGGGACTTCGACGGCAACGGCTCGTTCGACGCCACGGGCGTCACAGCGAGCTACACCTACACGACCCTCGGCCAGTACAACGCCCGCCTGCGCGTGACCGACGCCCAGGGCAAGTTCACGCTGACGTCGAAGGTCGTCTCGGTGGGCAACCAGGCACCGACGGTCACGGTCGACTACCCCGGCGACGGGTCGTTCTTCAGCTGGGGCCAGGCCGTGCCGTTCAAGGTCTCGACGAACGACGCCGAGGACGGGACCGCGACCGCGTGCAACCGCGTCGCATGGACCTACGGCCTGGGCCACGACGAGCACGCCCACCCCGAGGTCTCGGGCACGGGCTGCACGGGGGCGTGGAGGACGTCTCCCGACTCGCCGCAGCACGGTGAGGGCGCGCACATCTACGGCGCCGTCGTCGTGTCCTACACCGACAACGGGCACAACGGGCTGCCCGCCGCTCCCGGCGAGGCGACCGTCCAGCTCAACCCGTTCGTCCAGCAGGCCGAGCACGCCAAGAGCAAGGGCGTCGTGGCGTACGAGGACGAGACGGCGGGTGCCGGTCGGGCGATCCGCGGCCTCGGCAACGGTGACCACCTGTCCTACAGCCCGGTGAACTTCGCCGGGATCACGGGCGTCAAGGTCGTCGCCAACGGCGGCGGTGAGCTCCAGCTCCGCTGGGGCGCGGCCGACGCGGCACCGTTCGCGACCGCGCAGATCCCCTCCGGCGCAGGCTGGAAGGAGGTCACGGTGCCGTTCACGAACGCCCCGCAGGGTTCGGGCACGCTGTTCGTGACCTCGGCCAACGAGCTCGCCGTCGACTCGTTCGACTTCCAGGGCGTGGGCGTCGGCGACGTCAAGGCGCCGACGATCACGCACTCGCTCGACCCGGCGGCGCCCACGGGCGTGGGCGGCGTCTACAACAGGGCCGTGCGCATGAACCTCGACGTCAAGGACGACGGCGCTCTCGCGAGCGTCCAGTACTCGACCACCAACGGTCAGACCTGGACGAACGTGGCCGCGGCCGGCGGCGCGTACGGCGTGAACTTCACGACCAACGGCGCGCGCACCCTCCAGTACCGCGCGACCGACACGGGCGGCAACGTCTCGACGGTCGGGTCGGTCTCCTTCACGATCGACCTCGCGGCCCCGAACGAGCCCACGGTCTCGTCGGTCACCAAGGTCGCCGTGCCGGCTGCCCGCGTCTCGTACGGGGCGCCGGGCGAGGCCATGGTCACCGTCACGGGCGAGGGCGGTACGCCCACGGGCGACGTCGTCCTCACCTCGGGCGGCACCGAGGTCGGTCGCGGGACCCTCGTGGAGGGCACGGCGACGATCGCGCTCGACCCGTCGCTCGCCGTCGGGACGCACACCCTCACGGCGAGCTACCAGGCCGACCAGGTGTTCAAGAAGTCCTCGTCGACCGTGCGCCTCACGGTGGCCGCGGCCTCCTCGACCGTCACGGCGTCGGTCTCGCCCAACCCGGTCAAGCCGTCGATCGCCGCCAAGGCGACCATCGCGGTCGAGAGCTCGACAGGTGTCGTCGCCACGGGCGACGTCACGGTGACGATCAAGCGCAACAACGCCACGGTCGCGACCCGCACCGGGACGCTCGACGCCGAGGGCGGCGTCGTCGTGACGCTCCCGAAGCTCCCCACGGTCGGCACGTACAAGGTCGAGATCGCCTACCAGGGCTCGACCGGCGTCACCAAGAGCGCGACGTCGCTCAACCTCACCGTCCGCAACTAGCCCGCGCAACCAGCACGTGGTGGCCCGGGGCTCGCGCCCCGGGCCACCGAACCTCACCTCGAAGGAGAGACATGAGTTCACACGAGCACCACCACGAGTCCATCCCGGCTCGTCCGATGAGCCGGCGGAACCTGCTCAAGGCCCTCGCGGCCTCGACGGTCGCCGTGGGCGTCGGCGCGGCCCTGGGCCCGACGGCGGCTACCGCCCTCGGCGGGGTGGCCGCGGCCCCCAGCAGCGGACGCAACCGGCTCGTCCCGGTCAACCGCATCGGCATCCAGCTCTTCACGATCCGCGACAAGGTCAGCTCGCTCGGCTTCCGGGCCGTGTTCGAGGAGCTCGCCGACATCGGGTACTCCGAGGTCGAGTTCGCCGGGTACACGCAGGGCCAGGTCGGCGCGATCACCCCCGCGCAGATCCGTCAGCTCCTCGACGACAACGGCCTGCGGGCCGTGGGGTCGCACGTCAACCTCAACCCGAACACCATCGACGCCGAGATCGAGAAGGCGCTGATCCTCGGCATGCCGCACCTGGGCCAGGGCGGCCCGATCAACGGCACCAACACGGTCGCGGCGTGGACGGCCGCGGCGCACACCTGGAACGCGATGGGGGAGAAGGCCAAGGCGGCGGGCCTCAAGCTCTACGCGCACAACCACGACGGCGAGTTCCGTTTCACGTCCGACGACCCGAGCCGTCGGGTGTACGACCTGCTGTGGGACGAGTTCGACCCGTCGCTCGTCTACTTCGAGATGGACGTCTACTGGGCACACGTCGGACAGCACAAGTACCCCGGGTTCGAGCCCATCGAGTACATCAAGCGCGACCCGCGGCGCTTCCCGATGCTGCACCTCAAGGACGGCAAGGCCAACCCGAGCAGCGCCAACGGCTACGACATCATCGAGTTCGGCGCCGGCAGCATCGACTACCAGTCCTTCCTCTCGCAGCTCCGCACGCGCGGCCAGCACTTCGGCCTGTACGAGCAGGACAACGCGAGCTCGGTCGCCGAGCCGCCGAACCCCGTGAACTCGCTGGGCAACGCACGACGCAGCTACACCTCCATCTACGGCCTTCGCGGCTGACCCACCGAGATCACAGGAGAATCGACATGAAGTGGAAGGTTTCAGCAGCCGCTGCCGCAGCGTTCGCGCTGCTCGCGGTCGCCGCACCGTCGGCGCACGCCGCGGTCACGCAGTGCACGACCGAGCTCGACGACACGGTCGTCGCGGGCGACCTGGTGGTCCCCGCGGGCGCGACCTGTGTCCTGGGCGGCACGACGGTCCAGGGGTCGATCACGGTCGGTGACGACGCGTGGCTCGACGCGACCGAGGCGGTCATCGAGGGCGACGTCGTCGCGACCGACGCGTACGGCGTCCTGATCGACGGTGCGAGCGTCGGCGGCGACATCAGCTCGTACACCGTGGGCTCCCGCACCGGGTTCCTCTACCTGTACGACCTGCGCGTGGGCGGCAGCGTCGCGACGGGCGGCGTCGACGTCGAGATCTCGGACACCAGGATCACGGGCAACCTCACGACGCAGGCCGCGACCTACGTCGACGTGCTGCGCACGAGCGTGGGCGGCGACGCGACGCTCGGCGACAGCGACTTCGGCGTGAGCGTCGGGGGCGCGGTCGTCGGGGGCAGCCTGTCCGTGACGGGCACCTCGCGCGACGCGCTGATCGGCGCGAACGCCGACGGGACCGCCGACCAGTGGGGCAACACGGTGGGTGGGGACCTCGTCCTGACCGGCAACACCGCGAACCTCCAGGTCGCAGGCACCACGGTCCACGGGGCCGTGCGCCTCGCGGACAACACCCCGGCGGCGAACTTCGGCCTGGGCAACACCGCGGGCTCGGTCGAGGGCGACCTCACCGGCACGGCCCCCGGCGCGCTCGCGGCGGGCGACCAGTCGGTCGCGGTCGTGATCCCCGAGCCGCGCCCGGGCGAGCTCACGTGGAGCCTCGAGGGTTCGGCGGGTCTCGTCGACCTGGGTGTGGCCGAGGAGCAGGGCGACCACTTCGCGGCCTCGGGCGACCTGGTGCCGGTCCGTGTCACGGACACGCGTATCGACGCCCCGGCGTGGTCTGTCTCGGCGCAGGTCGGCGACTTCGTCGCGGGCGGCGAGACCGTGTCCGGCAAGTACCTCGGGTGGACGCCCGAGCTCCTGGAGAACGACGGCGGAGCGGTCGCGGGTGCGGCCGTCGCCTCGGGCTTCGTCGAGGGTGACGGCCTGTCCGTCGCCCGCACCCTGGGCAGCGCGGAGGCCGGGCACGTCCGCGGCTCCGCGGTCATCGGGGCGGAGCTGGATCTCAAGCTCCCGCTCTCGGTGAACGAGGGGACCTACAACGCGACGATGACGCTGACCGCGCTCAGCTAGTCACGCCGTGACCGTGGTGCCGGCCGGCCCGTTCCTCCACAGGCCGGCCGGCGCCACCGCTCGACAGCCCGTCCGACCGGCCCCGCGCGCCGCCGGACGGGGCGAACGACCCGGCCCTCCCTGCCGGACCTCACGAAAGCAGGCACGACCATGGCGATGCAGCAGCCCTTCCTCCGGCCCGAGCGGGACACCGACGGGCGGTCCGCGCTGACCAACGTGCGCGCGCACCAGCGGGAGAACGGCCACAGCCATGCCCTGTGGATCCTCGCGGTCCTCGCGGTGACCCTCGTCGTGGGTCTGCTCGTCTCGCTGCTCGCCCCGGGTGCGTCCGCCCTGGGGGCGTCCTCGCGGTCCGCCGCGCTCCCGCACGCGGTGAGCGCCGCCGTCGGGCCCGAGGATCCGGCGCCCGCGACTCCGGTCACGTGGGGTGTGCGGCCCGCCGACACCGTGCACGGCACCGAGCGTCCCAACTACGCCTACTCCCTGGAGCCGGGCGCGAGCCTGGACGACGGGATCGTCGTCTCCAACTACACGCAGGGGCCTCTGACGTTCCGCGTCTACGCGGCCGACGGGTTCATGACGGACGCGGGAGAGCTCGACCTGCTGCCCGCGGGCGAGGAGTCCTCCGCGCTCGGCGCGTGGGTGTCCTTCGCGGGCGAGGAGGTCACGGTCGAGGGGGGCGACAGCGTCGTCGTGCCGTTCACCCTGACCGTCCCGGCCGACGCGACGCCGGGCGACTACGCGGCGGGCGTCGTGTCCTCGCTGCTGGTGGAGAACGCCGAGGGCGTGAGCGTCGACCGCCGCCTGGGCTCGCGCATGCACCTGCGCGTCGCAGGCGACCTGGTCCCCGCCGTCGTGCTCGACGACGTCTCGGTCACCTACGACGGCACGCTCAACCCGTTCGCGGCGGGCGACGCGACCGTGACGTTCACCGTCACGAACGACGGCAACACGCGCCTGGCCGCCGGCCAGGTCGTGCGGGTCGCGGGCCCGTGGGGGGCCGGTGCGCAGGCCACCCCGCGCGTCGAGCTCCCCGAGCTGCTGCCGGGGACGTCCGTGACGCGCACCGTGACGGTCGACGGCGTGTGGCCGCTCGGCCGGGTCTCGGCCGACGTGCGGGTGACCGCGGAGGTCGTCACCGCGATCGGCGCGACCGACGCGGAGGCGGTCCCGGTCGTGGCCCCCGCGACGGCCTCCGCGTCGACGCTCGCCGTGCCGTGGGCCGCGCTCGCGCTGCTCGTCCTGATGGTCGCGGCGGTCGTCCTGCGCCGGCGTGCTGCCCGACGGCGCCGCGCCCGCGACGAGCGCAAGGTCGCCGAGGCCGTGGCCCAGGCCCTCAAGGAGCGCGACGAGCAGCCCGTCGCCTGACGCGCTGCCGTCACGTCGCTCGTCGGGCGGCCACGCCCGACAGATCATGCGCTCGGATCGACAGGTTGTGCACGGCGGGCCGGAAGCGCGCCGCAGGAGTGCTTGACTGCCGACGACGCCACTCCCGGACGGGGAGACGGCGCCGCAGTACTCACGACCCCCACCACGAGGACGACTGCCGCACCTGCGGCCGGGCGTCCGGATCGGGTGCACGGGCGACACGTCGTCCGTGCACCCCGTCACCGAGGAGCACGACGGCGCACCCGAACGGCAAGGAGGCCGATGACGATCGAGACGTTCCCGTCCCCGCGGTCCCGGCATCCCTCCACGCTGCGCGGTACCCCTTCATCCTGAGAGTGAGTGTGTGATGTTCGGTCGGTTGGGTCAGGCGTGGTCGGGGTTTGCTGAGCGGCGTCCGGGGGCGGCGCAGTTCGTGGTGTTCTTCGT
>NZ_JOFV01000016.1 GCF_000718325.1 Oerskovia turbata | reverse complement strand
TGGTGCTTGGAGTGGTGCAGCTCCATGATGCGGCCGGAGATGTGGGGCTCGAGTGCGCCGTAGTCGTACGACAGCTCGGGAAGGGTGTAGACAGCCATGACGGAAGGCCTCCTGGATCGGTGCGCCGTACCGCGGACGGTGCGACAACTGTGGCGAAAGGTCCGGCCGGTGCACAACCGGGCGAACACGACACCTGTGGAACGCGAACGACCCGTGAGATGTTCCGGCTGGTGCCGGACCGTCTCACGGGTCGTCGTGCTCCGCAGGGGGAGCAGGTCAGTGCTTGGTGCTGCCGGTGTCGTCAGGGCTGACGATGTGGCTGCCGCCTCCCACTGCGGAACCCGACTCCACGGCGTGCGTGGGGTCCGCGGTACCGAGGGCGTCGTGCTCGCCGTGCGAGTGGGACGCCGCCAGCTCGGAGGGGGTCACGGGCTCGACCCGGTCCTCGTAGAAGAAGCGCGACAGGCGCTGCATCCGGCGGTCCTTCTTGTAGCCCTTGCGGCGCACACCGCGAGAGTCGGTCGCCGGCTCGATCTCCAGGGGAGCGTGTGCCGTGTAGTTCACACGGAGCCAGCGCTCCTGGTCGTCGAGCGGGCGGTGGACCTCGATGTACTCACCGTGCGCGAAGCGCACGATGCGTCCGGTCTCGTGACCGTGCAGGACGAGCTCGCGGTCCTTGCGCTGCAGCCCGAGGCAGATGCGCTTGGTGATCCAGAACGCGATCACCGGGCCGACGAACAGCAGCACACGGAACACCCACGTGATCGAGTTGATCGACAGGTGGAAGTGCGTCGCGATGAGGTCGTTCGACCCGGCGAGGGCCAGGATGATGAACGCCGTCAGGAAGCCGACACCCAGGCCCGTGCGGACCGGGACGTTGCGCGGACGGTCGAGCACGTGGTGCTCGCGCTTGTCCTTGGTCACCGCCGCCTCGATGAACGGGTAGAGCGCGAGGAACGTGAACAGCAGACCAGGGATCACCACGGCGGGGATCAGGACGTTCAGCGAGAGCGTGTAGCCCAAGATGACGTACTCGGTCTGCCCAGGCATCAGTCGCAGAGAACCCTCGAGGAACAGCATGTACCAGTCGGGTTGAGCACCGGCCGAGACGGGGGAGGGGTCGTACGGTCCGTAGTTCCAGACGTTGTTGATCGCCATCGTGGCGCCCATCGCGGCGATGACGCCGAACACCACGAAGAAGAAGCCGCCGGCCTTGGCCACGTACACGGGGAACAGCGGGAAGCCGACCACGTTGGCGTTGGTGCGGCCGCCACCCGGGTACTGCGTGTGCTTGTGCAGCACGACGAAGAACAGGTGGAGGGCGACGAGCGCCAGGATGAGGCCCGGGACCACGAGGATGTGCAGCGTGAAGAGCCTCGGGATGATGTGCTCGCCCGGGAACTCGCCACCGAAGATGAAGTACGACATGTACGAGCCGATGATCGGGATCGACTTGACCACGCCGTCGGTGATGCGCAGACCGTTGCCGGAGAGCACGTCGTCCGGGAGCGAGTAGCCCGTGAAGCCCGCGCCGAGCCCGAGGATCATCAGGAGGAACCCGACCATCCAGTTGAGCTCACGCGGCTTGCGGAACGCCCCGGTGAAGAAGACGCGCATCATGTGCGTCACGATCGCGGCCATGAAGAGCAGGGCCGACCAGTGGTGGATCTGACGCATCAGGAGACCGCCGCGCACCTCGAACGAGGTGTGCAGCGTCGAGGCGAAGGCCTCGGACATGAGCTGGCCGTCCATCGTGGCGGGCTCGCCGTGGTAGGTGACCAGGCCCATGCTCGGCACGAAGAACATCGTCAGGAAGAAGCCCGAGAGGATGAGGACGACGAACGAGTAGAGGGCGATCTCGCCCAGGAGGAACGACCAGTGGTCAGGGAAGACCTTGCGGGCGAACTCCTTGACGGCCCCGGCGATGCCGGTCCGCTGGTCCAGATAGTCTGCGGTCGCTTCAGCGGGTCCCGCGGTGCTGGTGCTCACTTGAGGCGCTCCCAGTAGCTCGGTCCGACGGGCTCCAGGAAGTCGCTCTGCGCGATCAGGTAGCCCTCGTCGTCAACGGTGATCGGCAGCTGCGGCAGCGGCCGCTTGGCGGGCCCGAACACGACCTTGGCGCCGTCCGCGACGTCGAAGGTCGACTGGTGGCACGGGCACAGCAGGTGGTGCGTCTGCTGTTCGTAGAGCGCGACCGGGCACCCGACGTGGGTGCACACCTTGGAGTAGGCGACGATGCCGTCGTACGACCAGTCCTTGCGGTCCTCGGCCTCCTTGAGGTCACGAGGATCGAGACGGACCATCAGGACGATCGCCTTGGCCTTCTCGGAGATCCACTCGTGCGAGGTGCGCACCTCCTCCGGCACGTCGGGGATGACGTGGAAGGCGCTGCCGATCGTGACGTCCTCGGCCTTGATCGGGCGGCCCGAGGGGTCGAGCGCGAGGCGCATCTTGGGCTTCCAGAGCGTGTGGCGGAACTTGCTGACGTTCCAGTCTCCACCCACCTCGGCCACGAGGGGAACAGCGATCGCGAGCGGAAAGAGCGCGAGAGCGGTGACGACCGCACCCTTGAGCACGCCACGACGGGCGATACCGGAGTCCTGAGCACCCTCGGTGAGTGCCTGCACGGCTTCGGCACGGACCGCGTCCGAGCTGCGCTGGGCGTGCCGCTCGTCGACGTGCTCGTGGTCCGACATGAGGGTCTTCGCCCAGTGCACGGCGGCCAGCCCGATGCCGAGCAGCGAGAAGGCCAGGCCGAGCCCGATGACGAGGTTGGCCGTCCGGATCCCCGCGATCGAGGTGTCCTCCGGCAGCGCGAAGAACGCGACGAGCATGCCGATGGTGCCGATGATCGAGATCGTGAAGAGGATCACGACCTGCTTCTCGGCACGCTTGGCGGCCTTCGGGTCACGGTCTGCCATCCGGCTCTTGTGAGCCGGGATACCCGGATCCTGGAAGCGGTCGAGCTCGTGCCCGTCCTGCGTCGTCAGGTCTGTCGAGTTCTGGTTGTCGCTCACGACGACTTCGCTCCGATCCACACAGCGGCGCCGATCAGCAGGCCCATGCCCACGATCCACACCCACAGGCCCTCGCTGACGGGGCCGAGAGAACCAAGGTCGAGTCCACCGGCGGAACCGTCACGCTGCTCGACGAGGTAGGCGATGACGTCGCGCTTCTCGTCGGGCGTCACGTTCATGTCGTTGAAGACCGGCATGGACTGCGGCCCGGTCTGCATCGCCTGGTAGATGTTGCGCTCCGAGGTCTCCCACAGCGCGGGGGCGAACTTGCCCTCGGACAGGGCACCGCCCGCGCCGACGGCGTTGTGGCACATCGCGCAGTTGGTGCGGAAGACCGCAGCACCGTTCGACGGGTCACCGAGCGAGGCGTCGACCTGCTCGTCCGTGGGGATCGCCGGGCCGGCGCCCAGGGAGGCGACGTACGCAGCGAGCTGCGCCGTCTGCTCCTCGTCGAACTGGCGCGGCTTCTGGATGGCCTGGGGGCCTTCCATCTGCATGGGCATACGACCGGTCGACACCTGGAAGTCGACAGCGGCCGCTCCGACGCCGACGAGGGACGGGACGGTGTCCGATCCCTCGGCGCTGGGGCCGTGGCAGGTGGCGCAGTTCGCCTGGAAAAGCTTCTGGCCTGTCTCGATGTCCTCGGTGCTGGCGGTGTCAGCGCTGGCTGGACTCGGGGCAAAGGCGGCGTAGACGCCGCCGGTGACCAGCAGCGCCAGCAGCAGCAGCACGACCGGTGCGAAGCGGTGGTGCCTGCGGGCGGCGAGTGCCTTCACGAAATGATCCTCGTCTCGCAAGTGGGGGGTGCAGGGGGCAGATGTGGTTGTCCGGGCATCGGTGCCGCGGGCGTCACCGCGTCAACGGAGGATGTAGATCACGAAGAAGAGTGCGATCCACACGACGTCGACGAAGTGCCAGTAGTAGGACGTCACGATGCCGGTGGTGGCCTCGTGGTGCCCGAAGTTCTTGGCGGCGAAGGACCGGCCGAGAAGGAACAGGAAGGCGATCAGACCACCCACGACGTGGAGTCCGTGGAAGCCCGTGGCCAGGAAGAAGACCGAGCCGTAGGGGTGCGACGAGATGGTGAGTCCCTCGTGCACGAGCTCGGCGTACTCGTAGACCTGACCGCCGATGAAGAACGCACCCATGAGGTACGTGAGCGTGATCCACTCGTTCATCCCCCACCGGTTGACCTGGAGGATCGATCCGGTGCGGACGGGCTGGAAACGCTCCGCCGCGAGGACACCCAGCTGGCACGTCACGGAGGACAGCACCAGGATCGACGTGTTGATCACGGCGAAGGGGATGTTGAGCTTCTCGGTCTGAGAAGCCCACTCCTCGGCGGGTATCACCGATCGAGCGGTGAAGTACATAGCGAACAGTCCAGCGAAGAACATGAGCTCGCTGGCCAGCCACACGATCGTCCCGACCGAGACAGGGTTCGGTCGGTTGACGCTCACGTGCTGGTGGGCGTGGGGGGCAGCCGTTGCGGTCGACACATCAGCCATTATGGCCGACCGCGGAGCGATTTGGACCACTGGATCGGGGGGTTGCGCGCGGCGAATCTCACAAACTCTCCAGATTCTCCCACCAAGCCCTGCACTTCATGACGGATCACGGTGAAGTGCCATGAAACGGCGGTATTTCGGGAGCCGTGACCACGGCCTGGAACACCCTCGTCCGCCCCGGCGCGCGAGGATGTCGCCCGGGCGCCGCACGTGCCAAGATTCCCAGGAGTGCTGTGCCTGCGGCTCGGTGATCGCGGTGGTCTCCCACCGGACGACCGGCAGGCACGCAGGCTCGACCGGGAACCGGACGAGACCCGACCCAGAAGGAGGCGACGATGACGTCGACGACGAGCGACCTGACCACCACCCACCCCGAGCAGGACGCGCTGTCCGGGGTCGGGCCGGCCCAGGCCGCACGCGCGCCGCACATCCTGCTCTACAGCGACGACGTGACGGTGCGGGAGCAGGTGCGCCTCGCCGTCGGGCGTCGCGTGCGGGCAGGAGCACCCGACATCGTCTGGAAGGAGGTCGCGACCTCCACGGCCGTCGTGGCCGCGGCCGACGCCGGCGGATGGGACCTCCTCGTGCTCGACGGCGAGGCCGACAAGGCCGGAGGAATGGGCCTGTGCCGCCAGCTCAAGAACGAGATCTTCCGGTGCCCCCCGGTTCTGGTCCTCACCGGCAGGCCGCAGGACGGTTGGCTAGCATCGTGGTCGCTCGCCGACGAGGCCGTCCCCCGGCCGTTCGACGCGATCGAGCTGCAGCGAGCGATCGTCTCGCTGGTCGAATGACCTCATGAAGGGCAGATCCCGTGACCACGACACCGGGCACACCGGCAACCGTCCCGTCCGTCCTCGCACCCCAGGGCGCCTCCCTGGTGCCTGAGCAGACGGCGCCGTCGTGGCCGGGCCTCCTCTCCGAGCTCATCGCGGGGCGCGAGCTGACCCCGCAGATGACGGCGTGGGCCATGGACATGGTCCTGTCGGGAGAGGTCAGCCCGGTCCGCCTCGCTGCGTTCCTCGTCGCGCTGCGGTCCAAGGGCGAGACCGTGGGCGAGCTGCGAGGCCTGGCCGACGCGATGCTGGCTCACGCGACCCGGTTCACGGTGCAGGGCCCGACGGTGGACATCGTCGGGACGGGCGGCGACCGAGCGCACACGGTCAACATCTCGACCATGGCTGCGGTTGTGATCGCCGGGACGGGCGTGCGGGTCGTCAAGCACGGCAACCGGGCTGCGTCGTCGTCGTCGGGCTCGGCCGACGTGCTCGAGGTCCTGGGCATCCGCCTCGACCAGTCCCCGGAGCGGGTCACGCAGCTGGTCGAGGAGGTCGGCATCACGTTCTGCTTCGCGCAGGTCTTCCACCCCTCGTTCCGGCACTCGGCGGTCGCGCGCAAGGAGCTCGGGATCCCGACGGCGTTCAACTTCCTCGGGCCCTTGACGAACCCGGCCCAGCCTCCCGCGACCGCCGTCGGGGTCGCCGACGAGCGCATGGCACCGCTCGTGGCCGGCGTCTTCGCGTCGCGCGGCACCTCGGCCCTCGTGTTCCGGGGGGACGACGGCCTCGACGAGCTCGCGGCGACCGGAACCTCGACCGTCTGGGAGGTGCGTGACGGCTCGGTCACGACCCGGTCGCTCGACGCCGCGGCCGAGCTCGGCCTGCAGCGGATCTCGGTCGAGGACCTGCGCGGGGCCGACGCGACGTTCAACGCCGAGGTCGCGCGTCGCGTGCTCGCGGGCGAGGCCGGTCCCGTGCGGGAGACCGTGCTGCTCAACGCCGCGGCCGCGCTCGTCGCGGACGCGAGCCTGCCCGGGACCGCGGAGGGGACCCTCGTCGAGCGTCTGCGCGCGGGCATGGCGCACGCGGCGACGAGCGTGGACTCCGGGGCGGCGGCGGGCGTCCTGGAGCGCTGGGTCGCCGCCTCGACGCGCTGACGACAGGCGAACGACGAGGGCGGGGTGCGGACGGGAGAGCGTCCGCACCCCGCCCTCGTGCGTGGGTCAGTCGTCGAGCCCCAGGGCGAAGGCCTGCTCGAGGTCGACGTCGGAGTACGCGCGGAACGCGATGAAGGTCTCGGTGCGCAGCACGCCCTCGATCTTGCTGACCCGGTCGGCGATCACGTCGGCGAGGTCGTCGTGCTCCTGGACGCGGACCATGGCCACGAGGTCGGCCTTCCCGGTGACCGAGTAGACCTCGCTGACACCGCGGAGCGCGGCGACCTGCGAGGCCACCTCGGGGATGAGGTTCGGTTCGGTGTCGATCAGCACGATCGCGGTCAGCATGGGTCCTCCGTCGGGTCCGAGGCGCGGGGCTCGTCGTTCGACGAACCGGGGTCCAATCTAGCCTCGACGTGCTGGGCGACGTGCTGCGCGGTGCGGTCGCGGTCCGCGAAGGCGCGTGCCGAGCGGACGGGCCACGCGAGGGGGTGCGTCACGTCGACCAGCCGGACACCCGGCTGCTCCAGCCAGCCGAGCACGAGCTCGGCCTCGTGCGGGTGGCAGGCGGGCGCGGGCGCGACGGGCGGCGTGACCTCCTCGGCCGTCGCGACGAGCGCCTCGACGGTGGGCCACGGGTCGGCGCCCGGGGCCGAGACCCCGGTCGCCGCGAGGCGGGCGTGGCGCACCACGACGATCTCCCACCCGCCCCGGTCGAGGGCCTTGGCGGCGACGAGCTCGGCGCACTCCGCGAGCGGCCCGAGCCGTTGCGCGCGTCCCGCCCCGAGCAGGAACGCCTCGAGGCGCGCGGTGACCTCGGCGGCCTGCTCGTAGCGTTCGTCGGCGGCGAGCGCGGCGATCCTCGCGGTCAGGGGCTCGACGACGTCGCTCGGGTCTGCGAGCAGCGTCCGCCGTGCTCGGTCCACGACGGCGGGGTAGCCGTCCGGTTCCTGCTTCGTCGTGCAGGGCGCGCCGCACCGCCCCATCTCGGCGAGAGCGCACGCGCTGGTCCCAGGGGCGGGCAGCAGCGGCAGGCGCGGCGTGCACTGGCGCAGGGGCAGCGCGTCGTGCATCGCGTCGATCGCCTGCTGGGCCTGTCTCCGCGACGAGTAGGGGCCGATGTGCGCGGCATCGGGCCTGACGTCCTGGACGATCGAGAGCCGCGGGTGGTGCTCGCGCGTCAGTCGCACCCAGCTCATGCGCTCGGGAAACTTGGAACGACGGTTGTAGCGGGGCGAGTGCTCGGCGATGAGCCGCAGCTCGCGCACCTGCGCCTCGAGCACGGTCGCGCACACGACGGGCGTCACGGCGTGCGCGATGCGCACCATCTCGGTCATGCGGCTGCGCTTCTCCGCGGCCGTGAAGTAGCTGCGGACCCGGCGGCGGATCGAGGTCGACGTCCCCACGTACAGGACCTCCTCGCCCGGCCCGCGGAACAGGTAGACGCCCGGTGCGTCCGGGAGACCGTCGGCGAGCGTGCGCTTGCGCCGCACGTCGGGCGGGACCGGGTCCGTCGCGGTCGCGAGGTCCTCGAGGTGCGTGACACCGAACGGGGCGAGCCGTTCGAGCAGCGCGTGCAGGACGTCGACCGTGGCGCGCGCGTCGGCCAACGCCCGGTGCTCCGGGGTCACGGCAGCGTGGAAGAGCGCGGCGAGCGTCGAGAGCTTGTGGTTGGGGGCCTCGTCGCGTGTCACGACGCGTCGGGCGAGAGGGACCGTGTCGAGGACCTGGTTGCCGGGCCAGTCGTAGCCCGCGTCGCGCGCGGCCGCCTTGAGGAAGCCGATGTCGAACGGCGCGTTGTGCGCGACCAGGACCGCGCCCCGGGAGAACTCGAGGAACGAGGGCAGCACTGCCCGGATCGGGGGTGCGGTCGCGACCATCGCGGTGGTGATCCCGGTGAGGCGGGCGATGAACGCCGGGACGGGCGTGCCGGGGTCGACGAGGGTCTGGAACTCACCGAGGACCTCGCCGCCGCGGACCTTGACGGCGCCGATCTCGGTGATGCCCGCCGAGGCCGGCGAGCCGCCCGTCGTCTCGAGGTCCACCACGACGAACGTGACGTCCCGCAGCGGGGTGCCCAGCTCGTCGAGGCCGAGCTGGACGGGCGTGCTCCCGGGCACGCCGTCCGGGGTGAACGCACGGACCGAGAGCTGCGGGGGAGCGGCCGAGGCTGCGGCGGTCGGGGACGGCATGGGCCAGAACCTACCCGGGGGTACCGACACGCCCGGCGGATCCCCGGCCGGCACGCGGCACGCACCCGCCCGCACACCCGCGCCGTGCCGCCGGGCCCCGACGTCCCGTGGGCCCGTAGTGTTGACCCATGGATGGGACGAGTCGGGACAACAAGGACGCTGTGCAGCACTCGGCCGACCTGCCGGGACAGTCCACGGGCCCGCAGCCCGAGGGTGACGCCTCCCTCCCGCCCGTCACTCCCGAGGTCCGTGCCCAGCTCCTCGAGCTGGCCGCCCGCACGCTCGGCGCGTGGGACCCCGCCGCGGTCCCGTCCTCGCTGCGCCGCGTCAGGACCTTCGCCCCCCGCCGGCGCGCCGCGTCCGGCGCGGTCCCGCTCTGGCAGGCGCTCGAGACGAGCCCGTCGTTCCGGTCCGCGGTCGCGGCTGCGTGGAGCACGGTGCACCCGCGGGAAGCGCGCGAGCTCGTGCCCGACGACGCCGACCGCACGGTCGCACCCGAGGTGAGCGGCGCCGTCGGGCAGGACGGCGAGCCCGGACCGGCCGCCCGCGACCGGGCGGGGCACGCCGTGGACCTGGCCGTCGGTGCGTTCCTGCTGCGTCCGGACGGCTGGGAGACCTACCTCGTGCGCGCGCTCCAGGACGCCCAGGAGCGCGCGCACGAGCAACGCCAGGCCCAGGAGGCCGAACGGGCCGTGATCGAGCGCGACAGGGCCCTCGCCGAGCTCGACGCGGCCAAGCAGGCCGCGGCCGCGGACCGTGCGGCGCTCGAGGAGGCCCGTGCCGAGGTCGCGAGCCTGCGCCGCGCCGAGCGCAGGCTGCGCTCGGACGCCGACCGGGCCCGCTCCGAGGCGCGCGCGGCCCGCGCGGAGGCCGACGCGCGCACGCAGGCCGCCGAGGCGCTCTGCGCGCAGGCAGCCACGGAGCGGCGCGAGGCCGCGGTCGTGCTCGAACGGGCCCACGCGGCCCGCGACGAGGCGCGCACCCTCACGCACACCGGGGCCGAGCTCGCGAACGCGCGGGCGCGCCTGCTGCTGGAGACCGTCGTCGACGCCGCGGTCGGCCTCCGCCGGGAGCTCGGGCTCCCGCCGACCACGCTGCGACCCGGCGACACCGTGGCACCCGTCGAGGTCGACGCCGCCGGCCACGGCACGGGCAGCACGACACGACCGGGCTCACGGGGCCGCGCGGGCGACGACCCGGCACTGCTCGACGACGTGCTCGCCGTGCCCCAGATGCACCTGATCGTCGACGGGTACAACGTCAGCAAGTCGGGGTTCGGCACGCTCACCCTCGCGCAGCAGAGGCGTCGCCTCGTCGACGGGCTCGTGCGCATCGCCTCGCGCACGGGCGCCGAGGTCACGTGCTGCTTCGACGGCCAGGAGCTGGGGCACATGCCGCCCGCGAGCACGCGCGGGGTCCGGGTCCTGTTCTCGTCCGGGGAGATCGCCGACCACCTGATCCGGCGCCTGGTCGCCGCGGAGCCCGAGGGTCGGCCCGTGGCCGTCGTGACGAGCGACCGCGAGGTCGCCGACGACGTCCAGGCCATGGGCGCGGTCGCGATCGGCTCGCCCGCGCTCGTCGGGCGGCTCGCGCGGCTCTGAGCGTCCGCCGGTGCGTCACCCTCGGCGCGTGGGTGCGTCACCCTCGGCGGAGCCTGCCGGGACGTGACGACGGCCGGCCCCTGGTGGGGGCCGGCCGCCTGGGCCCGCCGCGCCCGACGTGCAGGCGACTCAGGTCGCGTCAGGTCACTGCGCGGGCGCGCTCGAGTAGATCGCGTCGACCTCGACCGAGAAGTCCTGGAGCACGACGCTGCGCTTGACCTTGAGCGACGGCGTCAGGTACCCGTTCTCGACCGTGAAGTCCGTGGCCAGGATGGTGAACTTGCGGATCGACTCGGCGCGCGAGACGGCCTTGTTGGCGCGGTCCACCGCGGTGTCGAGCGCCGCGAGCACGTCGACGTCGAGCGCCGCGGCCTCGACGCTCATGGGCTCCTTGCCGTGCATCGCGAGCCAGCCCGGCAGGCCCTCGGGGTCGAGCGTCACGAGCGCACCGATGAACGGCTGCCCGTCGCCGACGACCACGCACTGGCTCACGAGCGCGTGCGCCCGGATGCGGTCCTCGAGCACGGCCGGGGCGACGTTCTTCCCGCCCGCGGTCACGATGATCTCCTTCTTGCGCCCGGTGATGCGCAGGAACCCGTCCTCGTCGAGCGAGCCCAGGTCTCCCGTGCGGAACCAGCCGTCGACGAACGCGTCGGCCGTGGCCTGCGGGTTGTTGTGATAGCCGCGGAAGATGTGGTGCCCCTGGAGGAGGATCTCGCCGTCCTCCGCGATCTTGGCGCCGCAGCCGGGCAGCTGAGGGCCGACCGTCCCGATCTTGGTCGCCGTGGGGCGGTTGACCGACGTCGGGGCCGTGGACTCGGTCAGGCCGTAGCCCTCGAGGATGCGGATGCCGATGCCCCGGTAGAAGTGGCCCAACCGCTCGCCGAGCGGCGCGCCGCCCGAGACGGCCCACTTGGTCTGGCCGCCGAGCGCCGCGCGCAGCTTCTTGTAGACGAGCGCGTCGGCGACCTTGTGCTGGATCGTGAGGCCGATGCCGGGGCCCTTGGGGGTGTCGAGCGCGCGCGACCAGGCGATCGCGGTCGCAGCGGCCCAGTGGAAGATCTTGACCTTGCCCCCCGCGGCGGCCTTCTGCTCGGAGGAGTTGTAGACCTTCTCGAACACGCGGGGCACCGAGAGGATGTACGTCGGCTTGAACTCGCCCAGGTCCTCGAGGAGGGTCTTGGTGTCCGGGGTGTGGCCCAGCACCGTGCCGCCCGCGACCACGAGCACGCCGATGAAGCGCGCGAACACGTGCGCGAGCGGCATGAAGAGCAGCGTCCGGCCGTTGGCCTCGGCGAAGACCTCGGGCAGCGCCTCGACCGCGTTGACGGTCAGCGAGTAGAAGTTCTCGTGCGTGAGCTCGGCGCCCTTGGGGCGGCCGGTCGTGCCCGAGGTGTAGATGATGGTCGCGACGTCGGCGAGGTTCGCCAGTCCGCGGCGGCGGGTGATCTCGTCGTCGCTGACGTCCTTGCCCGCCTCCTTGAGCGCGGCGATCCCGCCGTCGTCGATCACGATCACGTCGCGGAGCTCGGGCGTCCCCTCGCGGACCTCGGCGACGGTCGCGGCGTGCGCGGCGGACTCGACGACGAGCAGCTTGACGGCCGCGTCCGAGAGGATCCACTGGACCTGCTCGGCGCTCGAGGTCTCGTAGAGGGGCACGGGCACGGCTCCCGCGGCCCAGGTCGCCCAGTCGAGCAGCGTCCACTCGTAGCGGGTGCGGGACATGATGCCGACGTGGTCGCCGGGCTCGATGCCCAGTGCGACGAGGCCCTTGGCCACGGAGACGACGTCGGCGTCGACCTCCCGTGCCGAGAGGGTCTTCCAGGGGGCGCCCGGCCCGCTCTTGACCTCGATCATGGGGAGGTCGGGCCCGGCGGCGACGCGGGTCGCGAAGAGGTCGTTGAGGTTGTCGAGGGGATCGACATCGATGATGCGCGGTGCGCTGAACTCGTCCATGCTGGCTCCAGTGGCAGAAGTCGACGGTGTGAGAACAGTACCCACTGGTCGCAAGTGTCGTTGACCGCCGTCGAGTCGGTACTCTTCATGGTGCTGTGCGCTGTTGCGCAAGATTTCAGGCCGAACCTGGGTGAAGACCGGGAGCGACCGGACTTCGGAGCCGACGGACGTACGCAGAACCGATGCCGAGGCGGTGCACAACCGTTACCGGCTGGTGTTCTCATCGGGAGTTCCAGACCGCTACGTGAGTGAGGACCTGACATGCATGCCATCGGAGTCGACATCGGCGGAACGAAGATCGCCGCGGGTGTGGTCGACGAGAACGGCACGATCCTTGCGCAGACGCGTCGCGACACCGAGCCCGACGACGTCGCGAGCATCGACGCGGCGGTCGCGGACGTCTACGCGGAGCTGTCCAAGGAGTTCCAGGTCGAGGCCATGGGCCTGGCCGCGGCCGGCTTCGTGAGCCCTGACCGCACGTCGGTCCTGTTCGCCCCCAACATCGCGTGGCGCGAGTACCCGCTGGCCGACAAGGTCCGCACGCTCATCGGCGACGACGTCGTCAAGATCGTCGTCGAGAACGACGCCAACGCGGCGGGCTGGGCCGAGTTCGCGTACGGCGCGGGCCGTGACGCCTCGGACATGCTCATGCTCACGGTCGGCACCGGGCTGGGCGGCGCGGTCATCGTCGACCGCAAGCTCGTGCGCGGGCGCTGGGGCGCAGCGGCCGAGGTCGGTCACATGCGCGTCGTGCCCGGCGGTCACTACTGCGGCTGCGGGCACGAGGGGTGCTGGGAGCAGTACGCCTCCGGGAGCGCTCTCGTGCGTGACGGGCAGGCCGCGCTCATCGCCCAGCCCGACCGTGCGAGCCTCCTGCTCGAGCTCGCGGGCGGAGACCCGGCCAAGCTCAACGGCCCCCAGATCACGCAGGCCGCGCAGGCGGGCGACGAGCTCGCGATCGAGCTGCTCGCGACCCTGGGACGCTGGATCGGCGAGGGTGCCGCATCGGTCACCGCGCTGCTCGACCCCGAGCTGATCGTCATCGGCGGCGGCGTGGGCGCGGCCGGCGACCTGCTGCTCCAGCCGGTCCGCAAGGCCTTCGCCGACCAGCTCTCGGCCCGCGGCCACCGTCCCGAGGCACAGATCGACCTCGCGCAGCAGGGCAACGAGGCCGGGATCGTCGGCGCGGCCGACCTCGCCCGCAGGTAGTCGCCCGCACGGCCCCGGCCTCAGCACGAGGCCGGGGCCGAGCTGCGCGGCGCCGCGTGCCGCGCAGGGGAGCGCGCGCTCCCGGGCGAGCGTCGCCGTCGGGCAGGGCGAACCGGGCAGGGCGCGTGACGGACGCACCGGCCACGGCCCGACGGCGCCACCCGGCTCAGACGACGGCGCCCGGTCCCGCGTGGTCGTCCTCGCGGCGGTGCGGCATGCGCCAGAGCAGCACTCCCAGCCCCGCGAGGAACAGCCCGCCCGCGACCTGCGCGACGATCGTCGGGAAGGGGCGGAGCACGACCATGCCGACGAGCAGCAGCACGGGGACGCCCGCGACCAGCCCCCACGCCATGGTCATGAGCGGGTCGCGTCCCACACCGATCTCGGGGTCAGGGGGAACGAAGTGGCTCTCGGCGTCCTCCAGGTCCTCGACCTCGGGCGTCGTCGGCCAGTCCCTGGGTCCCGGGGCCTGGACCCAGGGTGCGACGGGGAAGGTCTCGTGCAGGTCGCGCGGGCCTGCGGGTGACGGGCGGTCGGCGCCTGCCGCGGACTCCGCCGCCGCGGACACGTCGGACAGGTCCGCGACGATGTCGGCCCAGCGGGCCTCGACGTCGGGAAGGTCGTCGTGGGGCGTGCTCGAGGCGTCGGTCGATCCAGGGTCGGTCGGGTCGATCGCGTCGTCCTTCCCGTCGTTCTCACCCTGCGGTCCTGCATTCGGTGCGGCCATGGGGTTCACTCTAGAGTCGGAAGAGCGCCTCGTGTTCGCGAGGGCCACCAAGGAGGAACGTTGTTCTACTGGTTCATGAAGCAGGTGATGGTCGGCCCCCTGCTCCGGCTGCTCTATCGTCCGTGGACGCGCGGCGTCGAGAACGTGCCCGACGAGGGCGGCGCGATCCTCGCGAGCAACCACCTCGCGGTCATCGACTCGTTCATCCTTCCTCTCGTGCTGAACCGCAAGGTGCAGTTCCTCGGCAAGTCCGACTACTTCACGGGCAAAGGGATCAAAGGGCGCCTGACGGCCGGCTTCATGCGCGGCGTGGGGACCATCCCGGTGGACCGCGCGGGCGGCAAGGCCAGCGAGGCGGCGCTCACCACGGGCCTGAGGGTCCTCGGTGACGGCGAGCTGTTCGGGATCTACCCCGAGGGCACCCGTAGCCCCGACGGGCGCCTGTACCGCGGCAAGACGGGCGTCGCGCGGCTCGCGCTCGAGTCCGGCGCGCCCGTGGTCCCCGTCGCGATGATCGGCACCAACATCGCCCAGCCCATCGGCAAGGTCATCCCCAAGCCCATGCGCATCGGGATCGTGATCGGCGAGCCGCTCGACTTCAGCCGCTACAAGGGCATGGAGAACGACCGCTTCATCCTGCGCTCGGTCGCGGACGAGATCATGTACGCGATCATGAGCCTGTCGGGCCAGGAGTACGTCGACATCTACGCCGCGACGGCCAAGGCCCGACTCGCGACCGGTCCCACCGCTACCACACCTCCGGCCTCGCCCGCGGCGCCCGGCGGCAGGCCGGTCCCGGACGTCCAGGTTCCGGAACCGCCGCAGGAGGAGCCCTCGCCGTCAGTAGACTGAGGGAGCAGGCCGTCCCGCTGCCCCGGGTGATCCCCGGCGTCGAACGACGCAGGCACGGCGGCATCCTTCAACGAGAGGCTCCTTTGCTATGTCTGATCGTCGGCAGGTCCGTCGCGTCGCACTCCTGACGGCCGGAGGGTTCGCCCCGTGCCTGTCCTCCGCCGTGGGTGGCCTGATCGAGCGCTACACCGAGCTCGCCCCCGAGGTCGAGATCATCGCCTACCAGCACGGCTACCACGGTCTGCTGACCGGCACGAAGATCGTCGTGGACGCGGAGACCCGCAAGAAGGCGGGCGTGCTGCACCGCTTCGGCGGCTCGCCGATCGGCAACTCGCGCGTCAAGCTCACCAACGCGAAGGACTGCGTCAAGCGCGGCCTCGTCCAGGAGGGGCAGGACCCGCTGCAGGTCGCCGCGGAGCAGCTCAAGGCCGACGGCGTCGACGTCCTGCACACCATCGGTGGCGACGACACGAACACCACGGCGGCTGACCTCGCGGCCTACCTCCACGAGAACGGCTACGAGCTCACGGTCGTGGGCCTGCCCAAGACGATCGACAACGACGTGGTCCCGATCCGTCAGTCGCTCGGTGCGTGGACGGCGGCCGAGGAGGCCGCCGGGTTCGCGCGCAACATCATCGGTGAGCACCGCTCGGGCCCGCGCATGCTGATCGTGCACGAGGTCATGGGCCGTCACTGCGGCTGGCTGACCGCCGCGTCCGCCGCCGAGTACCGCAAGTGGCTCGACACGCAGGAGTGGGTCCCGGGCATCGGCCTGACCAAGGAGCGGTGGGACATCCACGCCGTCTTCGTCCCCGAGCTCGCGCTCGACATCGAGGCCGAGGCCGCGCGCCTGCGTACCGTCATGGACGAGGTCGGCAACGTCAACATCTTCCTGTCCGAGGGTGCCGGCATGCACGAGATCGTGGCTCAGCTCGAGGAGTCGGGCGAGACGGTCGAGCGCGACCCGTTCGGCCACGTCAAGCTCGACACCATCAACCCGGGTGCCTGGTTCGCCAAGCAGTTCGCGGAGAAGCTGGGCGCCGAGAAGACCATGGTCCAGAAGTCGGGCTACTACTCCCGCGCGGCTGCCGCGAACGCCGAGGACCTGCGCCTCATCAAGTCGATGACGGACCTCGCGGTCGACTGCGCGTTCAAGGGCGAGTCGGGCGTGATCGGTCACGACGAGGAGAACGGCGACCGCCTGCGCGCGATCGAGTTCCCGCGCATCGCCGGTGGCAAGGCGTTCGACGTGTCGCAGCAGTGGTTCGGCGAGCTGCTGGGCGAGATCGGCCAGCCGCTCGTGCCGGCTGCCCCCGCGGAGCACTGATCCGCTGATGGCGACCACGACCGGCGCGGAGATCAGCCAGGGACTGGACGCGTTCCGTTCCCTCGTCGCGCAGCAGCAACCCACGTGGCCCGACGCCGCGGCCCTCGCGGACGTGTCCGCGCGGCTCGCGGCCTCCGCGCCGCTCGTGGTCCCCACCGAGGCCGACACCCTGCGCTCGCGGCTCGCCGCCGCGGGCCGGGGCGAGGCCTTCCTCCTGCAGGGCGGCGACTGCGCCGAGACCTTCGCGGACGCGAACGCCCTGCGCATCCGCAACAAGGTGCGCACCATCCTGCAGATGGCCGTGATCCTCACGCACGGTGCGAGCATGCCCGTCGTGAAGATGGGTCGGCTCGCGGGGCAGTACGCCAAGCCGCGCAGCTCGAACGACGAGACGCGCGAGGGTGTCACGCTGCCCGCGTACCGGGGCGACATGGTCAACGGGCACGCGTTCACGCCCGAGGACCGGGTCCCGGACCCCGAGCGCCTGATGCAGGCGTACCGGATCTCGTCGGCCACCCTCAACGTGGTGCGCGCGTTCACGGGCGGCGGGTTCGCCGACCTGCGTCAGGTGCACGAGTGGAACCGCGGCTTCATGCGGAACCCGGCCTACGCACGCTACGAGAGCACGGCCGCGGAGATCGACCGCGCGATCCGCTTCATGAAGGCGTGCGGGGTCGACTTCGACGCGCTGCGCACCGTGGAGTTCTTCGTGAGCCACGAGGCGCTCATCCTCGACTACGAGCGTTCGCTCACGCGTATCGACTCGCGCTCGGGCGCCGCCTACGACACCTCGGGCCACTTCCTGTGGATCGGGGAGCGCACGCGCCAGCTCGACGGCGCGCACGTCGACTTCCTGTCGCGCGTGGCGAACCCGATCGGGGTCAAGCTCGGCCCGACCACGGCTCCCGACGACGCGCTGCGCCTCATCGACAAGCTCAACCCGGACGCGATCCCGGGCCGCCTGACGTTCATCACGCGCATGGGCGCGGGGAAGATCCGTGACGCGCTGCCCGCGCTCGTGGAGGCGGTGCGGGAGTCCGGTGCACCCGTCACCTGGGTCACGGACCCCATGCACGGCAACACCATCACGTCCGACAGCGGCTACAAGACGCGCCGGCTCGAGGACGTCCTGGACGAGGTCCGGGGCTTCTTCGAGGTCCACCGCGCGCTCGGCACGGTGCCCGGCGGCCTGCACGTCGAGCTCACCGGTGACGACGTGACCGAGGTGCTGGGCGGCAGCGAGGAGATCGACGACGCTGGCCTGGCCCTGCGCTACGAGACCCTCGTGGACCCCCGCCTGAACCACCAGCAGTCGCTCGAGATGGCGTTCCAGGTCGCGGAGATGCTCCAGGCCCGCTGAGCCGCAGCCCGACGGCGGCGCACCCGCAGGTGTGCCGCCGTCGGGCACCGTGCGCGAGGTAGAGGGAACCCGTCGAGGTAGAGGGCCCTGGGCCTCTACCTCGACGCCGACCCTCTACCTCGCGAGGGACGTCAGAAGACGTTGATGACGATCGTCGAGCCCTTGGGAGCGGTCTTGCCCGCGCCCCCCGCAGGGTCCTGCGCGTAGACGATGTTGAGCGGGCTGATCCCCTGCGGGTGCCGGACCTCGACCACGAACCCGGCGTCCTTGAGCATCTTCTCGGCATCGGTGACGTTGCGGCCGTAGGTGTTCGGGATCTCGACGAGCGGTGGGCCGAGCGAGACGACGAGCGCGACCTTGTCGCCCCGGTGCCCCTCGGTGCCGTTCTCCGGGGTCTGGCTGATGACGAGGCCGGCGGCGACCGTCTCGGAGTAGTCGTCGGTCGAGCTCGAGTCCAGTCCCAGGTCGGAGAGGGCCGTGAGCGCGGCGTCCTTCCCGAGGCCCACGACCTGGGGGATCGTCACCGGGGCCGGGCCCTGCGAGACCGTCAGCACGGGGACCGTCGAGTGGGGCACCGAGGTGCCCTCCGGCTCGGAGACGCTGACCACGGTCCCGGCCGGGACGGTGTCGCTGTAGGCCTCGACGGGGTCCCCGACGGTGAAGCCTGCGTCCTTCAGCGCCTCCGTGGCCTCCTCGGCAGGCTTGCCCACCAGCCCGGCGGGGATCTCGATCATCTTGACGCCGAGCGAGACCAGGAGGTGCACCTCGCCGTCCTTGCGGACCTTCTCGCCCGCGCCGGGGTCGGTCGAGATGACCGTCCCTGCGGTGAAGGTGTCGTCGTAGGCCTCGGTCACGTCGCTGCGCAGGTCGACCGCGGCGAGGGTCTGCTCCGCCCCGGCCTGCGGGGCGCCGACGAGACCCCCGGGAACGATCGTGTAGGCGCCCGGGCCGCTGAGGAACCACCAGGAGGCACCGGTGAGCGCACCGGCGAGCAGCACGACGATCGCGAGGCTCCACCACCAGGCGCGACGACGACGGCCCGCACGGCGGAGCACCTCGACCTCCGGGCCGTGCTCGGAGGGGAGGTCGGGCGTGCCTGCGTGCGCCGCGACCGTGGTGCGGTCGAGCGCCAGGGTGTGCTGCGTGCCGGCGTCACCGGTGGGCCGGGGGGCGCTCTCGTCGCGCGTCGCCCACAGGCCCGGAAGGGCGGTCGTGGGCGTCGAGTCCGGGCCGGTCGTCCGTGCCGTGGCGGGCGTCGCCGCAGCGCCCGACGGCGTGTCACCCGGCCGGGCGAGCGCTCCCGCGAGGGCGGCGGTCGCGACGCCGAGCACGGCAGTGTCGGGTGAGCCGGGCGAGGCGGCTGTGTCGGGTGAGCCGGGCGAGCCCGCGCTGGGCGAGGGCTCGGCACCTGACGTCGCGGCGGCACCCGTCGCGCGCGACGATCGCTCCTCGAGTGCGGCGGGGTCGAGAGCCTGCCGGGTCTGGCGGACCAGTGCGAGGGCCGCCGACGCGTCGACCGGCCGGTCCTCGGGCGACCGGGCCGCCAGCGCGCACACGAGGACATCGACCTCGGTGGGGATCCAGTGCTCGACGTCGGACGGCGCCGGGATGTCGGAGTTGACGTGCTGGAAGGCGACCTGCAGGGGAGTCTCGCCCGTGAAGGGGTGGTGCCCCGTGAGCATCTCGTACGCAAGCACCCCCACGGAGTACACGTCCGTGCGCGCGTCGCACCGTCCGGACGTGATGAGCTCGGGCCCGAGGTACGCCACGGTGCCGAGGATGGTGCTCGTCGCGGTCGACGCGCCCTCGCTGACCGCACGGGCGAGACCGAAGTCGGCGACCTTGACCCGCCCCGACTCGTCGAGGAGGACGTTCTCCGGCTTGACGTCACGATGGACCAGGCCCTTGTGGTGGGCCGCGGCGAGCGCGTCCAGGATCTCCTCGAGCAGGTCGAGCGTCCGCCCCACGCTCAGCGAGCCCTCGTCCTGCAGGACGTGGCGGAGGTTCGTGCCCGGCACGTACTCCATGGTCAGGTAGCTGGTCTCGCCGTCGACCCCCTGGTCGAACACGGCGACCACGCCGGGGTGGGCCAGCCGCGCCGCGGCGCGCGCCTCGCGCCGGAAGCGCGCGACGAACTCGCCGCCGTCGGTGCCCTCCGCGAGGTGCGGGTGCATGACCTTGAGCGCGACCTCGCGGTCGAGGCGCCGGTCCACCGCGAGGTACACGGTCGCCATGCCGCCCCGGGCGATCCTGGACACGACGTGGTACCGCCCGTCGACCAGGCGGCCAACGAACGGATCAGACGTCACAGTTGCCACGTCGGAAGTCTAGGCGTCCCGGAGCGTGGAGACGGTGAGGTAGTGCCCGGGCCGCGTGCGGGTCGTGCGGACGGATCGTGACGGGACCCGGCGGGCGTGAGTCCGCGCGCCACGTACGCTTGACCCGTGACTGACGTGACTGACCTCGAGCAGCTCGTGACCGAGTGGCTGACCCTTCCCGACCTCGCCGAGGTGCTCGGCACCGACATGACCCAGGCCCGCAAGATCGCGCAGGACAGGCGCGTGGTCGGCGTCAAGCGCGGCGAGCGCTCTTCGTTCCAGGTCCCCGCGGCGTTCGTGGTCCCGGCGCACCTCGCCAACCCGGCCAACGCCAAGCCCGCCCCCGAGAACCCCGACGAGGGCCGCCAGGTGGTCCTCATGTCGCTCCAGGGCACGATCGCCCTGCTCACCGACTTCGGCTTCTCGGACGTGGAGATCCTCGAGTGGCTCTTCTCGCCCGACGAGGCGCTCGGGACCACGCCCATGGCTGCCCTGCGCGCTGGCCGCAAGGCAGAGGTGCGGCGCGTGGCGCAGGCGCTGCTCTGACGCCGTCGGCGCACTGACGGGCGCGGCCACCGCACGGTCGCCGCGCCCGTCAGGCCGAGCGCTGGACCGCGGCGCGCGCGAGCTCCGCGACCATCTCGGTGCCGGGTGACGCCAAGGCGGCCGCGTCGAGCGCGGCGAAGGCCTCGTCCGTGAGGTGCGAGATGAGCTGCTCGACCGCGGCCACAGCCCCCGTCTCGACCAGCAGGCCTCGCAAGGACTCGACCGTGTCCTGGTCCAGGTCGGGGTTCCCGAGGGACTCCAGGAGGAACGCGCTCTGCGACGGGGTCGCGGTGCGCAGCGCCCGTGAGACGAGGACCGTGCGCTTGCCCTCGCGCAGGTCGTCACCCGCAGGCTTGCCCGTGACGGACGGGTCGCCGTAGACCCCCAGCACGTCGTCCCGGAGCTGGAACGCCTCACCGAGCGGCAGCCCGTACGAGGAGACCGCATCGAGCGCTTCCGTGGGGGCCCCGGCGAGCGCCGCACCGAGCGCAAGGGGGTGCTCGACGCTGTACCGGGCGGACTTCGAACGGATCACGGCACGTGCCCTGGCCTCGTCGGCGTCGAGGTCCGTGCCCCACGGGACGGCCTGGGCCAGCACGTCGAGGTACTGGCCGACGGTCACCTCGGTCTGCATGTCGTCGAACAGCGCGCGGGTGCGCAGCGCGACGTCCTCAGGAAGGCCCGTGAGCCCCGCCCGGATCTCGGCCTGGCTCGCGATGAGGCACAGGTCGCCGAGCAGGATCGCGCTCGACGACCCGTACTGAGCGGCGCTGCCCGACCAGCCGGATGCGCGGTGGCGGCCGGCGAACGCCCGGTGCGCCGCCGGGCGGCCGCGCCGCATGTCCGAGTTGTCCATGACGTCGTCGTGGAAGAGCGCCGCGGCCTGGAACAGCTCGAGCGCCGCGCCGGTGCGCACGGCCGCTTCCCGCCGACCGTCGTCGACGCGACCGCCGTGGGCGCGCCAGGACCAGTAGCAGAACGCGGCACGCAGGCGCTTGCCTCCCGTGAGGAGTGCAGCGGTCGCCTCGGACAGCGGCGCTGCGTCCTCGCTGATGGCGGCGAGACGGACGCGTTGGTCCTCGAGGAAGGTGCTGAGCCTGGCGTCGACGTCGGAGCGGAGGTTCTCACGGTCGACCGGCAGGGACGGAGCGGGCGCAGAGGCGTCGGCAGGCATGAGGGCAGCCTAGGTCACGCAGGCGGGATGACCTGGCCACTGACCGTGACCAGGCGGGCGTCGGTCGTGTCGAGGACCCCGACGGACAGCGTCTCGGTCGCCCCGTCGGGCGTCGCCCGGTTGAACGCCACCTGGCCGCTGAGACCTCCGGGGACGCTCCCGGGCAGGGCGGCGAACCCTGCGGCCGTCATCGACGCGGTGTAGAAGTCGAGAACCTCCTGGACGGTCGCGGGGGAGGAGAGGTTGAGCGTCACCTGACGCAAGGGCACCCCCTCGACGTCGGTCGCAGAGCTCGCCAGGACGTCCGCGTCCGGCGGGACGGGGACGACGTCGACCGGGAAGCCCACGACGAGGGACCCGGCGACCGAGGAGTCGTCGAACGTCGGCAGGGACGCCTCGGGGGCGGACGCCCCGTCGACGGGGAGGTCCAACCTGTCCGACGACGGCGCCTCGGCCCCGGGGCCAGGTCCTGCCCCGTCGACAGGGTCCGTGCAGCCCGCGAGCACACCCGCGAGGAGGCAGGCCGAGGCGACGAGGACCGGTACCGGACGGCGGCGACCGGACGGTGTCTCGAAGGAAGGCGAAGAGCGACGCACCCCCACACCGTAGTCAGTGCGCGGCACGGAGCCCGACCACAGTCCATCCGGCCGTCCACAGGCCCGTCGTCCCGACCCGCGCGCGCTGCGACAGCGCTGAGATGACCGCATGACAACGACGATCCGGGCCCGCGGGCCACGAGAGCTCCTCGCCTACATCCCCTTCCGCCTCGGCTACCGCCCGCAGGACAGCGGCGTCCTGGTCAGCCTGCGCACGTCCCGCGGGCGGGTCGGGCTCGTCGCGAGGGTGGACCTCGACGACCTGGCCGACCTCGAGCACGGACCCCAGGTGGCCCGCACGCTCGTGTCGCACCTCTGCTCGGACGGTGCCGCCCGCGCGGTCCTCGTGCTCTACGCCGACGTCGACCTGCGCGCCGGCGGGGCGACGGCCGCCCGCGAGCGAGCCGCCGTCGAGCACTGGACCGATGCCGCCGAGGAGTACCTCGGCGAGCCCGAGGTCTGGGTCGTCTCGGCGACCGGCTACCACGGCGCCGACTGCCAGGACGAGACCTGCTGCCCTCCCGGCGGACGCCCGCTCGCCGACCTCGAGGCGACCGAGGTCGGCGCGCACATGGTCCTCGCCGGTGCCACCGTCGCACCGAGCCGATCCCACGCCACGTCGATCCCCGTGCTCGACACCGTGCTCCGCCGCAAGGCGTCGCGGGCCGCGAACCGTTGGCGGGCCCGGCGGGACGCCGCGATCGCCACGCACGACCACGAGGGGCTCGCAGCGTGGCGACAGGACGGGCTCGCCGCGTGGCGCGCTGCGACCGGGCTGGTCGAGCGGGCGCACCGCGGCCTCGAGCACGGCGCCCGTGAGGCGCTCCCTGCCGCTGTACCGGCCACCGTCCTGGGGCGACTCGAGGTCGCGCTCGAGAGCGTCCCCGTGCGGGACGCGGTGCTGCTCTCGTTCGTCGCCGGCAACGACGAGCTCGCCACGCTCGCCGCCGCGGACGTCGCAGGAGAGCAGGTCGAGACAGGGACCGCGGTGGCGCTCGCGGCCGTCGTCGACCCCGTCGCGGGCCTGCCCCCGGACCCCCTGCGGGCACGGTGCGCCCGCGAGGTCCTCGAGGCCGTCGCAGGGGCCGGGCGGCGCGGGGCGCAGGCGCCCGCACTGACGCTCCTGGCGCTGCTCGCGTGGTGGGACGGTGACGGCGTGCTCGCATCCGACCGGCTCGCGGCAGCACTCGACGCGGACCCGTCCTACCGCCTGGCGCTCCTCGTCGAGAGGGCGCTCGACGCGGGGCTCGCTCCGGGATGGGCTCGGCAGCAGGGACGCCCGTGGCAGGCGACGTGAGGAACAGGGGCCCTTCCGGTACCGTCGCACGTGCCGGGGTGGTCCCGGATCGCGGCCCGAGCGCCACCCGCTCCACGCGCGCCAGCAGGCATGCCCAGGCATGACGGAGGAATCCCATGACAGTCGTTGTCGGTTACCTGTCCACCCCCGAGGGGCGCGAGGCGCTCGCGACCGCGGTCGACGAGTCCCTCGCCCGTCGCAGCGAGCTCCTGGTGGTCGTGAGCGACAAGGGCGGGCACGCGACGCCTGAGCAGGTCGGCGAACGCAGCGAGGACATCGCCCGGATCATCGCCCCTCTCGCCGCCGCGGGGCTCGAGCACCGGGTCGTCGAGGGCACGGGCGAGGTCGCCGAGGATCTCGTCGGCACGGCAGAGACGAACCAGGCCGAGCTCATCGTGATCGGCCTGCGGCGACGCAGCCCCGTCGGCAAGCTCATCCTCGGCTCCAACGCGCAGCGCATCCTGCTCGACGCGCCCTGCCCCGTCCTGGCGGTCAAGCCCGACCGGTCCTGAGGCGAGCGGTCGGCGACGCTGCGGAGCCCGGGGCGCGCCGACGGTGTGACGTGATCCTGGTGGGAGGGAATCTTCGGGGCGGACGAGGCGTTGACCAGGGGACGACATCCAGCGGAGTGGACGTGCGCAGGCCCGTCGGCGGCGACTCACCCGTGTCGGAACTTCTTCCCCGGCGACCGTTGACGGATCGGCCGGTACAATATAGGTGTCCGCTCATGATCCGAGAGTCCTCCGATCTCCCGGGCACGCCCCTCCAGTGATTGCCGAAAGGTCGGTTTGTGGCGCCCTCTTCACAGAACCCCGCTCTCCCGCACGAGTTCGAACACCCCGCCCTGCAGGAGCTCCTGCGCTCGGGGAGCGAGAACGGTCGGGTCGACGCCGAGAGCTTCCGCAACGCCTGCGAGAGCGCGACGATCGGCGACCCCAAGCGACTGAAGGCCGTGCTCCGCGCGCTGGCCGGTGCCGGTGTCGAGGTCGAGATCCCCGTCGCGACGAAGGTCGCCGCGGCCACCTCGTCGCGTTCCACGACGACGTCGCGAGCCGTGAAGCCCGCGACCAAGAAGGCGACGACCCCGCGGGCGAGCGCTGTCACGACGACGCGCACCTCCGCGGCGGCCGAGACGCCCGACGCTCCCGAGCCGGCGTCCGCCGAGGACGCCGCACCTGCCGCCAAGGCTCCCGCGACGCGCAAGCGTGCTGCGACCGCCAAGACCGCTGCGCCCAAGGCCGCCGCCACGCGCAAGAAGCGTGGTGCCAAGGACGACGAGGACACCGACGAGGTCGTGGTCGAGGACCTGGTCGAGGCCGACGAGGAGACCGAGGCTGCGGCCCCCGCGGCCAAGCCGGGCGAGGAGCCCGACGAGTCGCGCGGCTTCGTGTACTCCGACGCCGACGACGACGACGCCCCGGCCCAGCAGGTCGTGACCGCGGGCGCCACCGCGGACCCGGTCAAGGACTACCTCAAGCAGATCGGCAAGGTCGCGCTGCTGAACGCCGAGCAGGAGGTCGAGCTCGCCAAGCGCATCGAGGCCGGCCTGTTCGCCGAGGAGCGCTTGAGCTCGGGCGACACGTTCGAGCCCAAGCTGCGCCGCGAGCTCGAGTGGATCTCCTCGGACGGGCGCAGGGCGAAGAACCACCTGCTCGAGGCCAACCTGCGTCTGGTCGTCTCGCTCGCCAAGCGCTACACGGGCCGCGGCATGCTGTTCCTGGACCTGATCCAGGAGGGCAACCTCGGTCTGATCCGTGCGGTCGAGAAGTTCGACTACACCAAGGGCTACAAGTTCTCGACGTACGCGACGTGGTGGATCCGTCAGGCCATCACGCGCGCCATGGCCGACCAGGCCCGCACCATCCGCATCCCGGTGCACATGGTCGAGGTCATCAACAAGCTGGCCCGCGTGCAGCGCCAGATGCTCCAGGACCTGGGCCGCGAGCCCACCCCGGAGGAGCTCGCCAAGGAGCTCGACATGACGCCCGAGAAGGTCGTCGAGGTCCAGAAGTACGGCCGCGAGCCCATCTCGCTGCACACGCCGCTCGGCGAGGACGGTGACAGCGAGTTCGGTGACCTCATCGAGGACTCCGAGGCCGTCGTCCCGGCCGACGCGGTGAGCTTCACGCTGCTCCAGGAGCAGCTGCACCAGGTCCTCGACACGCTCTCCGAGCGTGAGGCCGGTGTGGTCTCGATGCGCTTCGGCCTGAGCGACGGGCAGCCCAAGACGCTCGACGAGATCGGCAAGGTCTACGGGGTGACGCGTGAGCGCATCCGTCAGATCGAGTCCAAGACCATGTCGAAGCTGCGTCACCCGAGCCGCTCGCAGGTCCTGCGCGACTACCTGGACTGACCGGTCGCCACAGCAGTGCCGAGAGGCCCGCACCCCGTCCGGGGTGCGGGCCTCTTGCGTCGTCGCCCGGGGGGGCTCGGCGCCGGTGCGCCGGGTGCGGGGGGAGTGCGGCGCCGTCGGGCAGGCCTCGCGGGCCCGACGGCGGCGCTCCGGTTCGATGGGCGTCTCGCCGTGTGGCGGGGCCGGGGACGAAAGAACCCCGGCCGGTGGGGTCACCGGTCGGGGTTCAGGAGGGTGGCGCGCTACGAGTGCGCGCCGGTCGTGTCAGCGGGCGCCGTGCTCGGCGAGCAGGCGGTCGGTTTCGTCCTGGACGTGCGTCGCGATGTCGGCGAACGCAGCGGCGTGCGCGCGGGCGTGGTGGGCGCAGAAGAGCAGCTCCCCACTGGGCATGGTCACGCGCACGTAGGCCTGAGCGCCGCAGCGGTCGCAACGGTCGGCCACGGTCAGCGATGGAGTCGTCGTAGCAGTCACGTGACCATGTAATCACCTCGGGGCACGTTCCTCGTACCGAAACGGCCCGGGTTCGCTACCCGCGTAGCCGCGTGGTTCCGGGGAGACGTCGGGATCGTGTGGAGGTCCTGTCCGGTGCGGCCAGGCTGACCGATCCTGTGGGTGGCAGCGTCTAGGCTTTCCCTTCGTGACGACCACTTCTGAGTCCAGCTACACCGCGCGGCACCTCTCCGTCCTCGAAGGGCTGGAGGCCGTCCGCAAGCGACCCGGCATGTACATCGGGTCGACCGACTCGCGCGGACTCATGCACTGCCTGTGGGAGATCATCGACAACTCGGTCGACGAGGCCCTCGCGGGCAACTGCGACGCGATCGAGGTCGTGCTGCACGCCGACACCTCGGTGACCGTCAAGGACAACGGGCGCGGCATCCCCGTGGACATCGAGCCCAAGACGGGGCTCAGCGGCGTCGAGGTCGTCTTCACCAAGCTGCACGCGGGCGGCAAGTTCGGCGGCGGCTCGTACACGGCCTCGGGCGGCCTGCACGGGGTGGGTGCGTCGGTCGTCAACGCCCTGTCCTCGCGCCTGGACGTCGAGGTGGACCGCGGCTCCAAGACCTACCGCATGACGTTCCACCGGGGCGAGCCCGGCATCTTCGCCGACCCGAAGGGCGGGCCGGACCCCGACGCGGCGTTCACGCCGTTCGTCGAGCGCTCCGAGCTGGCCGTGGTCGGCAAGGCGCCCCGTGGAAAGACCGGGACACGCGTGCGCTACTGGGCCGACCGCCAGGTCTTCCCCAAGACCGCGGTGTTCTCGTACGACGAGCTCGTGACGCGGGCCCGCCAGACGACGTTCCTCGTGCCAGGGCTCAAGATCACGCTGCGCGACGAGCGCGGCCTGCCCGGCACGCCCGGCGCGGACGGGCCGGTCGAGGAGAGCTTCCAGCACTCGGGCGGCACGGTCGACTTCGTCGAGTTCCTCGCCCCCGACCCGGCTGTCACCGCGACCTGGCACCTGACGGGCTCGGGCACGTTCAAGGAGACCGTGCCGGTCCTCGACGACCGCGGGCACCTGACGTCGCAGGAGGTCACGCGCGACTGCGAGGTCGACGTGGCGCTGCGCTGGGGCACGGGCTACGACACCGAGCTGCGGACCTTCGTCAACATCATCGCCACGCCCAAGGGCGGCTCGCACCTCGCGGGCTTCGAGGCGGGGCTGCTCAAGATCCTGCGCAAGGGCGTCGAGACCAACGCCCGCCGCCTCAAGGTGTCCACCAAGGACGCGTCGGAGCGCATCGAGAAGGACGACGTGCTCGCGGGCCTCACGGCAGTGCTGACGGTGCGCCTGGCCGAGCCGCAGTTCGAGGGCCAGACCAAGGAGGTCCTCGGCACGGCTCCCGTGCGCGCGATCGTGGCCCGCGTCATCGAGCAGCAGCTCGGCGCCATGCTGACCTCGACCAAGCGCGACGAGAAGACGCAGGCCTCCCTGCTGCTCGACAAGGTCGTCGCCGAGATGCGCGCCCGCATCACCGCGCGCAAGCAGAAGGAGATCTCGCGGCGCAAGAACGCGCTCGAGACCTCGTCGCTGCCGTCCAAGCTCGCGGACTGCCGCAGCGACGACGTCGAGCGCAGCGAGCTCTTCATCGTCGAGGGCGACTCGGCGCTCGGCACCGCGAAGCTCGCGCGCAGCTCCGACTTCCAGGCCCTCCTGCCCATCCGCGGGAAGATCCTCAACGTCCAGAAGGCCTCGGTCACGGACATGCTCCGCAACGCCGAGTGCGCCGCGATCATCCAGGTCATCGGCGCGGGCTCGGGCCGGTCCTTCGACCTCGAGGGTGCGCGCTACGGCAAGGTCGTGCTCATGACGGACGCCGACGTCGACGGCGCGCACATCCGCACGCTCCTGCTCACGCTCTTCTTCCGCTACATGCGCCCCCTCGTGGACGCGGGCCGGGTCTACGCGGCCGTGCCACCGCTGCACCGCGTCGAGGTCATCGGCGCTGGCTCACGCAAGAACGAGTACATCTACACGTACTCCGAGGCCGAGCTCGCAGCGACGCTCAAGAAGCTCGACAAGTCGGGCAAGCGCTACAAGGAGGACATCCAGCGTTACAAGGGCCTCGGGGAGATGGACGCCGATCAGCTCGCGGAGACCACCATGGACCCTCGCCACCGCACGCTGCGCCGCGTCACCGCCGAGCACGCCGAGGCCGCCGAGCGCGTGTTCGAGCTCCTCATGGGCTCGGACGTCGCGCCGCGCAAGGACTTCATCATCGCGGGGGCTGCGGGCCTGGACCGCGCGCGGATCGACGCGTGACGTCCCGGCTGGTGGGCGGCTGCGTCGCTTCGGGCTGCCGGTTCGTAGACTCTGCGGCGTGAACCCCCAGACTCTCCGTGCCACACCGGCACGCTCGCTGACCGCCCTCACGTCGCTCCTGCTCGCCGTCGGCCTCCTGGCCGGTTGCGGTGCGGCCGACGACGCGCCGGCGGACGACACCTCGGCGTCATCGACGGTCGCTGCCGACGACGACGCGTCCGGCGCCTCCGACGACTCGACCGACGGCGCTGACGACGCTGCTGACGACTCCGAGCTCTCGTACGAGGGCGTCACCGGGAAGACGGCGCTCGAGCTGCTGCTCGCGGCCGACCCGAGCGCGACCGTCCAGGGCGAGGGCGACATGGCTTTCGTGACGGGCATCGGCGGCGTCGCCGCGGACCCGGCCGGTGAGTTCTGGGCGCTGTACGTCAACGGCGAGATGGCTCCGGTCGGTGCCGGGTCGTTCGTGACCGAGACGGGAGACGAGATCACGTGGAAGCTCGAGAAGTTCACCTCCTGACGCGATGGTGGCGCCCCGCGATCGCGGTCGCGGTCGTGGCGCTCGCCGTGGTGTTCCGCCTCGTGCGCGAGGAGATCGGTGCCCCGCCGAACCTCGAGCTCGTGACGTCCGCGGCGTTCGCGGCCGCGGTGCTCGTGCGGCACCGCCTGGCGTTCCTGGCCCCGTTGCTCGTCGCCGTCGTGTCCGACCTGCTGCTGGGCAACACGTCGATCGCGCTGTTCACGTGGAGCGCGTGGCTCGTGATCGGGCTCGCGGCGCTGCTCACCCGGGGCACGTCCGGGTGGGGGCGTATCGGAGCTGCGGCCGGGCTGGGCGTGGGCGGGTCGCTGTGGTTCTTCCTCTGGACCAACTTCGGTGTCTGGTTCCAGGGGCGCGGGGTCTGGTACCCGGCAGGCGTCGACGGGCTCGTGGCGAGCTACGTCGCCGGCCTGCCGTTCCTGCGCACCATGCTGATCGGGAACCTCGTGCTGCTGCCGCTCGTGGCGGCGGGCACGCTCCTGGTCGACCGGCTGGAGCGCTCGCACGGACTCGTGGTGGCGCCGCAGACGGTGTGAGGCGTCTCGCGCGAGGGGGCACCCCCGCGGGGCCGTGAGGCAGAGCTCCGGGGTGTCCCCAGCTGCGCCGCCGAGGGTGACGTACCCCGATGCCGAGGGTGACGGAACCGCGCGCCGAGGGTGACGTCGTCGGACAGCGAGGGCGACGAGTGAAGGCTCTGCGGTCACCCGAGCTGCTCGGCCAGTGCGACGATGATCCCTTCCGGTCCGCGGAGGTAGCAGAGCCGGTAGGCGTCCTCGTACCGCACGATCTCTCCGACGAGTGCGGCCCCGTGCCCACGCAGGCGTTCGACCGTGTCGTCGATGTCGTCGACCGCGAACATCACGCGGTGCAGGCCCAGGGTGTTCGACGGTGCACTGCCCAGGCCGACGTCCACGGCCGCAGGGGAGTGGTACGTGCTGAGCTCGAGCCGGCCAGGACCGTCGGGCACGCGCATCATCGCGATCTCCGACCGCATCCCGTCGAGCCCGACGACGTCCCCCGCCCAGGCACCCTCGATCGGTGCCCTGCCGTCGAGCTCCATCCCGAGCTCGACGAAGAACGCCACTGCCGCGTCGAGGTCGTCGACGACGATGCCGACGTTGTCGAGTCGCTGGATCGCCATGTGTGGTCCCGTCTCAGGTGTTCTCGGCCTGCCGGTCGACGCCGCGGTCTGCGGCCGCCATGTCGCCCGTCGAGGGCGTGCCGTCGGCTAGACCGTAACGCAGCAGCACGGTGCCCGCAGGGCTGGCGACGGGCGGTTCGAGGAGGGTGAGGTTGGTGGGCACGGCGCCGCCGTCGAACACCGACTTCCCGACACCGAGGACGATGGGGTGCACCCACAGGTCGAGGCGGTCGAAGAGCTTCTCGCGCAGGAGCGTCTGCACCAGGCCCAGGCTGCCGACGACCTTGACGTGCTCGTGCCGGTCGCGAACCTCGCGGACTGCGCTCGGGAGGTCGGGGCCGAGCTGTGTCGACCCGGCCCACGAGAGATCAGGTGTGCCCCGCGAGGCGACGTACTTGGGGATGCGGTTGAAGAGGGCGGCGAAGTCGTCGTCCTGGCCGCCCTCCTGGTGAGGCCAGTAGGCGGCGAAGATGTCGTAGGTGCGGCGGCCGAGCAGGAGGGCGTCGGTGCCCTCGTAGGCGGCGGCGACCTGCTCCCCGGCGACGTCGTCCAGCAGAGGAGCCTGCCAGCCGCCGAACGGGAACCCGTTCGCCGTGTCCTCCTCGGGACCGCCGGGCGCCTGCCCGACGAGGTCCAGGGTCGTGAACAGCTCGATCTCGATCGATCCCATGATGCGCTCCGGTGGGTCGGTGGCAGGGTCATGGGGTAGACCGGGAGGCGGGGGAGAACTCATCGGAGCGAGACTCTCGACACCAGGGTGCCGCGTACGGCACCGCCCCCCTCTCGCAGGGCGCGAACGAGCCTGTGGAAAACTCCGTGCCGTGGTCGTTGCAAGGCCTAGCATTCGGGGCCAGAAGCCCAAGGCCAGGAGGATCCTCTTGCACGACTTGCCCTGCTCGCAGCCCAATCCCGACACGGCACGCCCCCGCGCCGGCCAGCACCCGATGCGTCGTCGGGCTGTCGGTCACGGGATCGCCGGCCTTGCCGCCGCCGGCATCCTCGCGGTGCTGAGCGGCTGCGCCGTGGCATTCGACAACGCGACCAGCGACGGGTCTGGCCGTGCCGCCACGTCCCGGAGCGAGGGGACCCCGGCGCCGCTCGCACCCTCCGCGGCCGAGGAGATCTCGATCGTCTCGGGTCAGCTGATCGACACACCGTGCTGGTCCTACGAGGGTCCGCAGACCTTTGTGAACAACATCTCGGTCGACGAGGAGCGCCTGTGCGCGGGCGCCCTCGAGCTCTGGGGCGAGGTCAGGGAAGGCACGGTGGTGCCGACGGGCGTCGGTGCGATCTACGGACAGGTGAGCGTCGAACCGGTGCGCGTCTCGACGTCCGACTCCTGGATGGTCGGGACGGACGTCGACGGAGCCGTCGACGCGGTCGCGGATTCGTACTTCGCCCAGAACGGAAAGGTCATCAGCTTGCACGAAGCGGCCACCCTCGACGGTGTCCCGGCGAACATCACCCGGGTCGAAGGGAGCAGTAGCGCGACGCAGACGAAGGCGTTCGTCTCTGCGTTCGCGCCCGCGCCGTTCACACCGGGCACGGAGACGGTCCAGTTCTTCGTGATAGCGATCGTCACCCCCTACGACAACGGCGACGAGCTCATCGCTCAGGTCATCGAGACGTGGCAGTGGCACTGAGCGGCAGATCGCCTGCCACGCCAGCGTTCACCCCTGCGCACCTGTGCCGTTGTCACACGCTGAAGTACTTCGCCTCCGGGTGATGCGTGATAAATGCATCGGTCGACTGCTCCGGGTGCAGCTGCAGCTCGTCGGACAGCACCACCCCGGCCCGCTCCGGCCGCAGCAGTTCGACGACCTTGCGCCGGTCCTCCATGTCGGGGCACGCGGGATAGCCGAGCGAGAACCGGGCCCCGCGGTACTTCAGGTCGAACATCCCTTGGACGTCGTCGGGCTCCTCGCTCGCGAACCCCAGCTCGGAGCGCACGCGGGAGTGCCACATCTCGGCGAGCGCCTCGGTGAGCTGCACGGACAGCCCGTGCAGCTCCATGTACTCCCGGTACCTGTTCGCGGCGAAGAGCCTGGCCGTGTGCACGTCGACGGTGTCGCCCATGGTGACGAGCTGGACGGGCAGGACGTCGAAGCGCCCGGTCTCCTCGACCCACGAGCGGGGCTTGACGAAGTCCGCGAGGCACAGGTGACGGTCGCGGCGTTGCCGGGGGAACGTGAAGCGCAACCGCTCGGTCCCCACCGGGCCGCCCGAGCCGCCGTCGGGCGCCCCGATGCCGGCGAGCCCGGGGCCGTGGTGCCCGACGACCACGTCGTCGCCCTCGGACCAGACGGGGAAGTACCCGTAGATCACGGACGGGTCGACGATGCCGTCGGTCCGGACCTGTTCGAGCCACGCGTTGAGGCGCGGGCGGCCCTCGGTCTCGACGAGCTCCTCGTACGACGCGCCGGCCGTGCCTTCCGCACCGGACGACCGCCCCGGCTTGAGCCCCCACTGCCCCATGAACGTCGCGCGCTCGTCGAGGAACGCGGCGTAGTCGGCGAGCTGGATGCCCTTGACGATGCGCGTGCCCCAGAAGGGCGGGGTGGGCACGGGGTTGTCCGTGGCGACGTCGGAGCGGGCGGGCAGGTCCTCCACGGGGGTCTGCGTCACGGTCACAGTCGCGTGGCGGCGCTTCTTGAGGGGCGGCAGCCCGACGGCGTCGCGCGCCTCTCCCCGCGCGACGCGGACGAGCGGTTCCATGAGTCGCAGGCCTTCGAACGCGTCGCGGGCGTAGCGGACCTCGCCCGGGAAGATGCCGGCGAGGTCGTCCTCGACGTAGGTGCGGGTCAGGGCCGCGCCGCCGAGCAGGATCGGCCAGCGCGAGGCGAGGCCGCGGGTGGTGAGCTCTTCGAGGTTCTCGCGCATGACGACGGTCGATTTCACGAGGAGCCCCGACATGCCGATCACGTCGGCGTCGTGCTCCTCGGCGGCGTCGATCATGGCGCCGATGGACTGCTTGATGCCGATGTTGACGACCGTGTACCCGTTGTTGGTGAGGATGATGTCGACGAGGTTCTTGCCGATGTCGTGGACGTCTCCGCGCACCGTCGCCAGGACGATGGTGCCCTTCGAGGAGTCCTGGCCCTCGACGCGTTCCATGTGCGGTTCGAGCAGCGCGACCGCGGTCTTCATGACCTCGGCGGACTGCAGCACGAACGGGAGCTGCATCTCGCCCTTGCCGAACAGCTCGCCGACGACCTTCATGCCCTCCAGGAGGTGGTCGTTGACGATGTCGAGCGCCTTGATGCCGGAGGCGAGCGCCTCGTCGACGTCGGCCTCGAGGCCCTTGCGCTCGCCGTCGACGATGCGCCGCTCGAGGCGCGGGCCCACGGGCAGCGCGGCCATCTCGGCGGCGCGCGCGTCCTTGAGCGCCGCGGAGTCGACGCCGGAGAAGAGGTCGAGCAGGTGGGCCAGGGGGTCGTGCGTGAGGTTGCCCTCGGCGTCGTACTCGCGCTTGTCCCACACGAGGTCGAGCGCGGCCTGGCGCTGGTCGTCGGGGATCGAGGCGAGCGGCAGGATCTTCGCGGCGTGCACGATCGCGGAGTCGAGCCCGGCCCGCGTGGCCTCGTGCAGGAACACCGAGTTGAGCACGGTGCGTGCGGCCGGGTTGAGGCCGAACGACACGTTGGAGACGCCGAGCGTGGTGTGTACGCCCGGGTAGCGGGCGACGAGCTCGCGGATCGCCTCGATGGTCTCGATCGCGTCGCGCCGTGTCTCCTCCTGGCCCGTCGCGATGGGGAACGTGAGGGTGTCGACGACGATGTCGTCGAGGCGCACAGCCCAGTCGCCCACGAGCGTGTCGATGAGCCGCGACGCGATCTCGACCTTCTTCGACGCCGTGCGCGCCTGCCCCTCCTCGTCGATCGTGAGGGCGATCACGGCGGCGCCGTGCTCCTTGACGAGCGGCATGATGCGCGCGAAGCGGGACGTGGGCCCGTCGCCGTCCTCGAAGTTGACCGAGTTCACGACGGCGCGCCCGCCCACGAGCTCGAGGCCCGCCTGGATGACGGCCGGCTCGGTCGAGTCGATCACGAGGGGGAGCGTGGACGCGCTCGCGAGACGCGAGACGACTTCGCGGGCGTCCGCGACGCCGTCGCGCCCCACGTAGTCGATGCAGACGTCGAGCAGGTGGGCGCCGTCGCGCGTCTGCGCGCGCGCGATCTGGACGCACTCCTCCCAGTTCTCGGCGAGCATCGCGTCGCGGAACGCCTTGGAGCCGTTGGCGTTGGTGCGCTCGCCGATCGCGAGGAACGCCGAGTCCTGGTGGAAGTCGACGTGCGAGTACAGGCTCGCGACGCCGTTCTCACGCTCGGGGCTGCGCGCGGCGACTGGCCGTGCGCGCACTGCCTCGACGACCTGGCGCAGGTGCTCGGGCGTCGTGCCGCAGCACCCACCCACGAGACCCAGGCCGAACTCGGTGACGAACTGGGTGTGTGCCGCCGCGAGCTCGGCGGGCGACAGCGGGTACGAGGCTCCGTTCGCCCCGAGCACGGGCAGTCCGGCGTTGGGCATGCACGTCACGGGGATCTCGGCGTGCTTGGCCAGGTGGCGCAGGTGCTCGCTCATCTCTGCCGGGCCCGTCGCGCAGTTCAGCCCGATCGCGTCGACGCCCAACGACTGGAGCGTCGTGAGGGCCGCACCGATCTCGGAGCCCATGAGCATGGTGCCCGTGGTCTCGACCGTGACCTGCACGATGACCGGCACCGAGCGCCCGACGTCGCGCATCGCGGCGCGCGAGCCGTTGACCGCGGCCTTGGCCTGGAGCAGGTCCTGGCTCGTCTCGACGAGGATCGCGTCGACGCCGCCGTCGAGCAGTCCCGCGGCCTGCTCGGCGAACGTGTCGCGCAGGTTCGCGTACGTCGTGTGCCCCAGGCTGGGGAGCTTGGTCCCCGGGCCCATCGAGCCCAGGACCCACCGCGGCTGCTCGGGGGTCGACCACGCGTCGGCCCGCTCGCGGGCGATGCGTGCACCGGCCGCGGCGAGCTCGCGGATGCGGTCCTCGATGTCGTAGTCCGACAGATTGGACCAGTTGGCGCCGAACGTGTTGGTCTCGACGCAGTCGACGCCGACCGCGAGGTACGCGTCGTGCACGGCCGCGATGATGTCGGGCCGCGAGACGTTGAGGATCTCGTTGCAGCCCTCGAGCTGCTGGTAGTCGTCCAGGCTCGGGTCCTGCTCCTGGATCATGGTGCCCATCGCGCCGTCGGCCACGACGACGCGGGTGCGCAGGGCCTCGGCGAAGGCGGCGGAACGGGCGTCGGCGGCGTCGTGGGACATGGGGGGAACTGTAACGCCGGGGGCTTCCACGCCGTCGGGCTGTCCGGAAAAAACAGGGTGCCGCGTCCGGCGTCCGACCCTAGCGTGGTGCCCATGAGCTCAGCACCCTCCGTCCGTCAGACCCTCGCCCCGATCGTCGAGCGCGTCGCCGCGCCCGACGTCGTGCCCGTCCCGCACGTCGAGGGGCTGACGTGGCGGCCCCTGGTGGTCGAGGACACCCCGGCGCTCTTCGGCCTGATCGCGGCCGTCGAGGAGCACGACAAGCACCCGTACCGCACCTCGCTCGAGGAGACCGGGGAGATCTTCGAGGGAGACTGGCGCGACCTGCCCCGCGACACCCTGGTCGGGATCGACGCCGACGGCGAGCCGCGTGCGTACGCGTCGGTCGACACGCGACCCGGGGACACGACGGTCGTGCGCGCGTTCGTCCAGGGCGCCGTGCACCCGCAGTGGCGGGGGCGGGGCGTCGGCCGTCAGGTCATCGCCTGGTCCACGGGGCGCGCCCGCCAGCTCCTCGCGGCCTCGGGCAAGGAGCTGCCCGCGCGCATCGCGGGCTACGCCCAGGACGACGACGAACTCGAGTGCCGCCTCTTCGAGGCCGCGGGCTTCACCGCGAACCGCTTCTACTCGAACCTGCGGCGCGACCTGTCGCTCCCGGTACCGGAGGTCACGCTGGGCGACGGGCTGCGCGTCGTGCCGTGGTCGCCCGAGCTCGACGAGGCCACACGCCTCGCGCACAACGACGCGTTCCGCGACCACTGGGGCAGCGAGCCCGCGACGCCCGAGTCCTGGGTGCACGGGCGCAGCATGTTCGCCCCCGAGTGGAGCGTCCTCGTCGTGGACGACTCACCCGCAGCCGTGGACGTCTCACCCGCAGCCGCGGACGGGTCGCCGGTCGAGGGCAGCCTGCCCGACGGCGTCGCTCCCGCCGGGAGCAGGGGCGACGGCCCGGTCGTGGCCGGGTACCTGCTGTCGGGACGCTACGAGCACGACTGGCCGGTCCAGGGCTACTCGAGCGGGTACACCGAGACCCTGGGCGTGCGCCGCGCCTACCGTGGGCGCAAGATCGCGGTCGCCCTGCTCAGCGCGGGCATGGCCGCCTACCGGGCGAGCGGCGTCGACTTCGCCGAGCTCGACGTCGACACCGAGAACCCGTCCGGCGCCCACGGGCTCTACGCGAGCCTCGGCTACGAGAAGACCGACGGCTCACGGATGTACTCGATCGAGCTCTGAGGCTCTACCGTGTTCCCAGCTCAGCGCGGCAACGGTGCCGCGCTGCTGGGACACCCGTGACCCGGTGTCCCTCGCCTCGAAAGGGAACACCGTGGTTGCCTCGATCTCGCGCGTCTCGCACGCCCCCGTCCCGTCCACCTTCCTGCGGCGGCGCCCAGCGGCGCTCGCGGCCGCGGCGTTCCTGGTGCTCTCGGCGGTGCACCTCGGGGCGCACCTGGCCGGGGCCGAGCAGCTCGCCGAGGTCACGCAGTGGTTCGTCATGCCGCTGCTCGCGCTGGTCGTGTGGGTGGCGACGTCCGGCGGCCGCCGGACGCTCCTCGTGCGCTGGACGCTCGTCGCGCTGGGCTTCTCGTGGCTCGGTGACAGCGCGCCGGACCTGTCGAGCGGTGACGTCTCCTTCCTGACCATGGTCGGGTTCTTCCTGCTCGCCCAGCTCGCGTACGCGGCCGCGTTCTGGCCCTGCCGGGGACAGAGCCTGCTGCGCCGCCCCCTGGTGCTCGTTCCGTACGGGCTCGCGCTGGGCGTCCTCGTCGCGGTGTGCGCCCCGCACGCCGGTCCGCTGCTCGTCCCGGTCATGGTCTACGGCGTGTGCCTGACGGTCATGGCGGTGCTGTCGACCGGGGTGAACCGGGTCGCGGGCGTCGGCGGTGCGATCTTCCTCGTCTCGGACGCGCTCATCGCGCTCGGGGCGTTCGTGCCGGGGTTCGCGGTGCCGGGCCCCCTGTCGTCCGGGTTCTGGGTCATGCTCACGTACCTCGCGGGGCAGGCGCTGCTCGTCGTGGGGATCCTGCGCCGGGACGTGCGCGACGGTGCGCAGGCTGACCTCTCCGGGACGTCGTCGGCCCCTTCGGACGGGGGCCGGGCCGCGCCGTCGGCCTGATCGTGGGCCCGGCACGGTCGTGCCCGGCACGGTCGCGCCCAGCCCGGCTGCAGGACGGCTGCACGGCTCGGAGGGGCAGGACGGCCGGTGGGTCGGCATGGTCGGGGGAGCGGGAGGGGGTGCGTCGAGTACCACCAACAATTGTTGGAGGTCCTCGAGACACCACTCGCCCGACCGCGGCCCGGCCGCCGACCCCGCCCCCGCTCGGGCCCGCCGACCCGCCCCGGCCGCCGAACGCGACCGCTGCAGACCTCGACGCGGGCTTGCTGCCCCAGGGCTCAGCCGACGCCGATCGCCGTGATCGGGACGTCGAGCGGCGCGCCCGAGCCGTCGCGGCGCTGATCGACGGGCGGCAGCTCGACGGGCTGGCCCGCGGACCCCACGGCCCGGCCGGGACCGCGGCCGACCCACGCGAAGATGAGCGTGTCCTCGCCCTTGAGGAACCGCTGGGCGCGGACGCCACCTGTCGCGCGGCCCTTGCCGGGGTAGAGCTCGTACGGGGTGACCTTGCCGGACCCGGCCTGCGTGCCCGGCAGGGCGTCGGAGGCCCCGGCGATGGTCACGACCGTCATGAGGTCGCGGCTCGCGGCGTCGATCACGCCGAAGAACGTGACCTGCTGGCCCGGGGCGAGCTTGATGCCCGCCATGCCGGCCGCGCTGCGTCCCTGCGGGCGCACGGCCGACGCGTCGAAGTGCAACAGGCTCGCGTCGGAGCTCACGAAGACGAGCTCGTCGGCGTCGGTCACGGGGGCCGCGCCGACGACGCTGTCGCCCTCCTTGAGGGAGATGACCTCCCAGGCGTCCCGGTTGGTCGGCATGTCGCCCGCGATGACGCGCTTGACGACGCCACCCGTGGTGCCGAGCGCGAGCGTGGGGGCGTCGGGGTCGAGGGACACGATCGTCAGCGGCTTCTCACCGGCCTCGAGGCTCACGATCTCGCTCAGGGGCACGCCGCCCGACAGGCTCGGGGCGCCGTCGGTCGGGGGGAGGGCGGGCAGGTCGAGCACCGAGAGCCGCAGGACGCGGCCCGCGCTCGTCACGAGCCCGACGTCGCCGCGCACGCTGGCCGCCACGGCGCCGCTCAGGGCGTCGTGCGAGTGGCGGCGCCCGCCGGTGCCCGGCTCGGTCGCGTCGCCCGTGCGGGCCAGGAGCCCCGTCGCGGACATCAGCGCCCAGCACGGGGTGTCCTCGACCTCGAGCGGGACGGCCGAGATGGTGCCCAGGACGCCTTGCGCGGACGTGGGGGACGCGCCTGCCGACTCGAGCAGGATGGTGCGGCGCGGCGTCCCGTAGACCTTCGCGACCTCCTTCATCTCGGCCGAGACGACCGCGCGGAGCTTGGCGTCGTCGCCGAGGATCTCCTCGAGCTGGGCGATCTCCAGGCGCAGCGCTTCCTGCTCCTTCTCGAGCTCGAGGCGGGAGAACTTGGTCAGGCGGCGCAGGCGCAGCTCGAGGATGTACTCGGCCTGGGGTTCGGACAGGTCGAAGACCTCGCGCAGACGGGTGCGCGCGGTCTCGGCGTCGTCGCTCGACCGGATGACCTGGATGACCTCGTCGATGTCGACGATCGCGAGCAGCAGGCCCTCGACGAGGTGCAGGCGTTCCTTGCGCTTGGCGAGGCGGTAGGAGCTGCGACGGCGGACGACGTCGATGCGGTGGTCGACCCACACCTGGAGGAGCTCGCGCAGACCGAGCGTGCGGGGCTGGCCCTCGACGAGCGCGACGTTGTTGATGCCGAACGAGTCCTCGAGGGGCGTGACCTTGTAGAGCTGCTCGAGCACGGCCTCGGGGTTGAAGCCCGTCTTGATCTCGACGACGAGCCGCAGCCCGTGCGCGCGGTCGGTCAGGTCGGTCGCGTTGGTGATGCCGACGAGCTTCTTCGACTTCACGCCCTCGGCGATCTTCTCGATGACCTTCTCCGGCCCCACGAGGTAGGGGAGCTCGGTGAAGACGATGCCCTTGCGCTTGGCCGTGATGTTCTCGATGCGCGCGGTGGCCCGGGTGCGGAACGAGCCGCGCCCCGTGCGGTAGGCGTCGCGGATGCCGTCGAGGCCGACGATCTTGCCGCCGCCCGGCAGATCAGGACCGGGGACGAAGCGCATGAGCGCGTCGAGGTCCGCGCTCGGGTGCTTGATGAGGTGCTGGGCTGCGGCGACGACCTCGACCAGGTTGTGCGGGGCCATGTTGGTCGCCATGCCGACCGCGATGCCCGCGGCGCCGTTGACGAGCAGGTTGGGGATCGCGGAGGGCAGGACCTCGGGCTGGGTCAGCTTGTTGTCGTAGTTCGGGATGAAGTCGACGACGTCCTCGTCGAGCCCGACCGTCATGGCCATCGCGGCGCTCGCGAGGCGGGCCTCGGTGTAGCGCGGTGCGGCGGGTCCGTCGTCGAGGGACCCGAAGTTCCCGTGGCCGTCGACGAGCGGCAGGCGCAGCGAGAACGGCTGGGCCAGGCGCACCAGGGCGTCGTAGATCGCGGTGTCGCCGTGGGGGTGGAGCTTGCCCATGACCTCGCCGACGACGCGCGCCGACTTCACGTGCCCGCGGTCCGGGCGCAGTCCCATGTCGGACATCTGGAACAGGATGCGGCGCTGCACGGGCTTGAGCCCGTCGCGCGCGTCCGGCAGGGCGCGCGCGTAGATGACCGAGTACGCGTACTCGAGGAAGGACCCCTCCATCTCCGTCGTGACGTCGATGTCGATGATCTTCTCGTGGACCTCGCTCGGGTCGAGCGGGGCTTTCGAGGCGGACGGTCTGCGCGCCATGGGTCGTCGGGCTCCTGCGGGTCGATGGGTCGGGGGCTTCGGTGCGGTCGGCAGTGCGGTCTGCGTTGCGGGCGGCGGGCCGGACGGCCGGGCACCAGTGCTCGTCGGCGAACGGTAGCGCGGCCCACCGACATCCGGGCCCTCATTCTCCCGCGTGCCGGGCGCGCCGCTGACCAGCGTCGCTCCGACCAGTAGCCTAGGGCGGGTGAACGGACACGACGTCCCGGCGGACCCTGACCCGGCGCCGCAGCCGGACCAGTACCCGGTCGAGTGGGAGGCAGACGTCGTGCTGCGCGACGGTACGACGACGCACGTGCGTCCGATCCGGCCCTCCGACGCCGCGGCGCTCCAGCGCTTCCACATGGGCCAGAGCGAGCGCTCGACGTACCTGCGCTTCTTCGCGAACATCGAGCGGCTCTCGGACCGGGACCTCGAGCGCTTCACGGTCGTCGACCACTCCGAGCGCGTGGCCCTGGTCGCGGTCAAGCGTGTGGGGGAGGGTCTGCGCGAGGACATCATCGGCGTCGCGCGCTTCGACAAGGTCGCGCCCCACGAGGCCGAGGTCGCGTTCAACATCGCCGACGCCGAGCAGGGCCGCGGCCTCGGGTCGGTGCTGCTGGAGCACCTGGCGGCCGCTGCCCGCGAGCGTGGCGTGCGCAGGTTCAGCGCCGAGGTGCTGCCGCAGAACGGCAAGATGCTCGCGGTCTTCCAGGAGGCCGGCTACGTCGTGAGCCAGCACGTCGACGACGGGATCGTCGCGGTGAGCGTCGACCTCGACCCGACGGACCGCTCGCGCGAGGTCATGGCGGACCGTGAGCACCGCGCCGAGGCGCGGTCCATGCACGGCCTGCTCACGGCGCGCCGGGTCCTGCTCGTGGGTCCCGGCCCGACGGCGGCGCCCGGCACCGCGGAGCGGCTCCTGGCCGAGCGCGTGCTCGCGGGCGCGCTCCGCGACCCGGGCGACGGGACGTTCGAGGTCGTCGGCCTCGCCGCGCCCGGTGGCCCCGGGCTCACCGCCCCGCCCGAGGAGCTGGTCGAGGAGCCCGACGACGGCGATGCCGCGCCCCCGGTCCGCTTCCGGGACCGCATCGCGGACGTCCCCGGGCCCGTGGACCTCGCGCTGCTGGCGCTGCCCCCGCGCGAGGCGATCGCCGCGACGGCCGAGCTCGAACGCCTCGGCGCGCGCGCCGTCGTCGTGCTCTCCGCGGGCTTCGCCGAGACGGGGCCCGCCGGGCTCGCGCTCCAGCGCGACCTCCTGCGCACCGCTCACACCGCGGGCATGCGCGTGGTCGGCCCCGCGACGTACGGGCTCCTGACGACGCACGCCGGGCACCGGCTCAACGCGAGCCTCGCCGAGGTCGAGCCGGTCGCGGGCAGCATCGGGATCTTCTGCCAGTCGGCACCCACGGCCGTGACCCTCCTGGCGACGGCCCTGCGCCGCGGGATCGGCATCTCCTCGTTCGTGTCGGCGGGGCACCGCGCCGACGTCTCGGGCAACGACCTCATGCAGTTCTGGCAGGACGACCCCGAGACGTCGGTCGTGTGCCTGTACCTCGAGTCGATCGGGAACCCGCGCAAGTTCTCCCGCATCGCCCGACGGCTGGCCTCGGTCAAGCCGGTCGTCGTCGTGACCGCGGGACGCTCGGGGCAGGTCGTGCCGCCGGGCCACGCGGTCCGCTCGACGCGCGCCCCGCGCCGCACGCTCGACGAGATGCTGCGCCAGTCCGGGGTGATCCACGCAGAGAACACCCACCACCTCGTCGACATCGCCCAGCTCCTCGCGCACCAGCCGCTGCCGCCCGGGCGGCGCATCGGGATCCTCACGTCGTCGGCCGCGCTGACCGCGCTCGTCGCGGAGGCCGTGGTCTCGGCGGGGCTCGTGGTCTCCGACTGCTCGACCTTCCTGCCCGAGGACGCCGACGACGAGCGGATCGAGAGCGCGGTCGCCGCGCTCTACGCCCCGGACGCGTGTGACGTCGTCGTCGCGGTGCACGTCCCCACCGTCCGACCCCGCGTCGGCACCGTCTCGCGGGCCGTCGCCCGGGCCGCCGCGGCGAGCGGACGCACCACGGTCGCGAGCGTCCTCGGGCTCCACGGCCTCGCCGCCGAGCTCAGCGCACCGAACCCCGCCGACCCCGACGGCCCCCGCCTGCACGTGCCCGCCTACTCGACGCCCGAGGACGCCGTCGCGGCGGTCGGCGCGGTCGTCGGGTACGCGCGCTGGCGCGACGCCGACCACGGCACGGTCGCCCGTCCAGAGGGCGTCGACTCCGACCGAGCCCGCGCGATCGTCGAAGGGGCCCTGGCGGGCGACTCGGTGGTGGACCTCGACGCGCAGACCACGGCCGGGCTCCTCGCGGCGTACGGTATCGAGCTGTGGCCCTCGCGCCGCGTCCGCACGGCCGACGAGGCCGTGGCCGCGGCGCACCAGATCGGCTGGCCCGTCGCGCTCAAGAGCACGGCGGAGTCGCTCCGCCACCGGGCGGACCTGGGTGGCGTGCGCCTCGACATCGGCGACGAGGACGAGCTGCGCGCCGACGTCGCGCAGATGCGCGCCTCGCTCGCGGCCGTGCTGCCCGCAGAGAGCCCGCGACGCGCCACGCCGGGGGCGCCCGACACCGCCGGCCCTGACCCTGCGGACGACCGCCCCTCGGGCCCCGCACCCTTCGAGGTCCAGCGCATGGCCGACGCGGGCGTCGCGTGCGTCGTGCGCTCGACCGAGGACCAGCTCTTCGGCCCGGTCGTCTCGTTCGGCCTCGCGGGCGACGCCGTCGACCTCCTGGGTGACGTGAGCTACGGCGTGCCCCCGCTCACCGACGTCGACGTCGCCACGATGGTGCGCTCGATCCGGGCAGCGCCGCGCCTGTTCGGCTACATGGGTGCGCCCGTGGCGGACACCGCGGCGCTCGAGGACCTGCTCGCTCGCATGTCGCTCATGGCCGACGAGGTGCCCGAGCTGCGCAGCGTCGAGCTCTACCCGGTCGTGGTCGCCGAGCACGGCGCGGCCGTGCTCGGGGCACGGGTCCAGGTGGCGGGCGCACAGCGGGCGGACACCCTGCGACGCGCGCTCCCGGGCTGAGCCGTCCACAGGCGCGCGGGCGGGGTGGCCTCGCCGCACCGTGCGGTGGGAGAATGCGCGGGTGCCATCTGCTGAATCCCCCTCCCGGACCGACCTGACCTCCCAGCTGCGCCGTGCGGGCTACTACCCGGAGCTCGTGCAGGACGTTCTCGACGTCGCCATCGCCGGGGAGGACCTCGTGTCCCACCTCGTGTACGTCGAGACGACGTTCGACGTCGAGGTGCGCCGCCACCTGACGGTCCTGGTGCTCACGCCGACCCGCCTGATCACCGCGCACGTCGACGACCACCCCGCGGACAGCGAGAACCCGTCCGCGTCGGCCGCGGCGACGACCGAGTCGGTGCCGATCTCCGAGCTGCGCTCGGTCTCGTTGTCGCACGTGGTCGTCGACCCGGAGAAGCACCGCCGCGGCACGCCGCCCATCGAGGTGACGCTCGCGATCGGCTGGGGGGCCGTGTCCCGCGTGGACCTCGAGCCGGCGCAGTGCCCGGACCCGGGGTGCGAGGCGGACCACGGCCTGACGGGACAGATCACGCCCGACGACATCGTGGTGCGCGTGAGCGCCGAGGCGGAAGGGCGCGACGCGGTGCGCAACGCCCTCGCGTTCGCCAAGGCCCTGTCGACCGCGACGGCCCACGGCGTGGGCCCGGCGAGCCGGTGACGGTCCTGCCCGAGGTCCTCCCCGACGGGCTGCTCGCCCCGCGCTACGACGGGCTCGCCCTGAGCTCGGTCCTGCCCGGGGCGGCGGGCGCCCTGGGGCTCGACCTCACGACCTCGACGGGCACGGGCTCCCTCCAGGCTCGCGCAGACCTCGGCCTGCCGGCCGCCGACCGGGTGTGCGTCGTGCTCGTCGACGGCCTGGGCCACGCGAACCTCACCGAGCGGGCAGGCCACGCGCCGTTCCTGCGGTCGCTGCTCGGCACCTCACGCGTCCTCACGTCGAGCTTCCCCAGCACGACCGCCGCAGCGATCGGCACGTTCGGGACGGGGACGTCTCCCGGTCGCACCGGCATGCTCGGGTACACCCAGCGCGACACCGTCTCCGGTCGGCTCGCGAACATGGTCTCGTGGGACGGCGCCGCCGACCCGCGCGACCTGCAGCAGGAACCACCCGTGCTCGAGCGCCTGGCCGAGGCCGGGGTCGAGGTCTCCTCGGTCGGTCCCGCCCGGTTCGCGGGCTCGGGCATGACCGTTGCTGCGCTGCGCGGCGCACGCTACCTCGCGGCCGAGTCCATCGCGGACCGTGTCGACACCGTGGCGTTCGAGCTCACCGCCCCCGGGCTCGTCTACCTCTACTGGGGTGACGTCGACAAGGCCGGTCACCACCACGGCTGGCGTTCGCGGCAGTGGGGCGACGCGCTGTCGGACCTCGACCGCGAGCTCGGGCGTCTCGCCCGGTCGCTGCCGAACGGCACGCTGCTGGTCGTGACGGCCGACCACGGCATGGTCGACGTCGACCGCTCGAAGCGTTGGGACGTCGCGCAGACCCCCGAGCTGGGGCGCGGTGTCGCCCTCGTGGGCGGCGAGCCCCGTGCGGTGCACGTCTACGCCCGCCCGGACCAGGCCCCGGCGGTCGCGGCACGCTGGTCGTCGGTCCTGGGGGACGACGCGATCGTGGCGCTGCGCGAGGACGCGGTCGCGGCGGGCTGGTTCGGCCCGGTCGCGGACCACGTGCTCCCCGCGATCGGGGACGTCGTCGTCGCGATGCGTGGTCGTGCCACCGTCGTCGACTCCCGCACACAGACCGCGGCCTCCCTCCAGCTCGTCGGCGTCCACGGGTCGCTGACGCGCACCGAGATGCAGGTCCCGCTGCTCGTCACGACCACCTGAGCACGCAACCACCCCGACCCGGTCCAGACACGCGACCGGGCGCCCTCAGGGGACCGTCCCCGTACCCGAAAGGCCCACGACCGTGGCAGAGCTGGTCTTCTTCTCCGGCACGATGGACTGCGGCAAGTCCACGCTCGCCCTGCAGCTCGACCACAACCACTCCGCGCGCGGTCGGTCGGGGCTCACGTTCTCCCGCAACGACCGCGCCGGGACGGACCGGCTCTCCTCGCGCCTCGGCCTCGAGGTCGCCGCGCACGAGGTCCGCGACGACACGGACTTCTGGTCGTTCGTGGTGGACGCGCGCCGGCACGGTGAGACCGTCGACTACCTGATCTGCGACGAGGCCCAGTTCTACTCCACGACCCAGGTCGAGCAGCTCGCGCGCCTGGTGGACGAGGTCGAGATCGATGTCTTCGCGTTCGGCATCACGGCGGACTTCCGCTCGCGCCTGTTCCCGGGGTCGGCGCGGCTCATCGAGCTGGCGGACCGGGTCGAGGTGCTCCAGGTGCAGGCGCTGTGCTGGTGCGGCGCCCGTGCGACCCACAACGCGCGCACGGTCGACGGCTGGATGGTCGTCGAGGGCGCGCAGGTCGTGGTCGGCGACACGGGGGACAGCGAGAGCGAGGTCGCGTACGAGGTCCTGTGCCGACGGCACCACATGCGGCGCATGACCTCTGCGTCGGCCCGGCTGCGCTCGGCCTCCGGAGACGAGCTGGCCCTCGATCTGTCGCAGGACCCGACGACGCGCTGACGACGAGCGCCCTGCGGGCGGCCGCGGCCGTCGACGTCGGGACGTCAGTGCTCGGGCCTGGCCCCGAAGACGATCTCGTCCCAGCTGGGAACGCTCGCCCGGGGCTTGCGGCCGCTGCGTCGTGGCTCGGCCGGTTGCGCCGCAGGCTCGGTGCGGTCCCGGGCTTCCTCGCGGTGGGCGCGCGTGGCGCCCACGGGCACGTGCTCCTCGGGGCCGACATCGGTCGGGCGGTCGCCGCCCGTGCGGTGCTCGTGGCCGCCCGACCCGGCAGGGTGGGCGTCCCGAGCGTCCCGAGCGTCCTGGTCAGGAGGCTCCTCGGACGGATCGAGCCCCTCGTCCCGGCCAGCGTCTTGGCGGGCCGACCGCGACGGGTGAGCGCCGTCGTCGGGCCGGTGGTGCGACCCGTGGCGCCCACCCTGGCCCAGGGTGATGACCTTGGCCCCCGCGCGCTCCTCGTCGTCGCGTGCGTCGTCGCGGCGTGCGGAGCGGTCGCCCAGGTCGAACGTCTGGGGAGGGCCGAATCCCTCGAAGATCGCCGTGTCCTCGTCGCGGTGCGCACGCACCCCGCGCCGCTGGCTGAGGTCGTCGAGGATCGAGGTCGTCTCGTCGTGCAGCGGCAGGGGCTCGACGACCTTCGCGCGCGGGGGCTCGTCCGACGCGTCGGCGCCCGCAGACCGGTCCGGCGAGGACGCCGACGGTGCCGAGGGCGCCTGTCCGCCCCCGCGTGCCGCGTGGTCGAAGATCGTGCCGCGCACGCCGCGCACGGGCTCGGCCTCGGGCGAGGCCCCGGACAACCAGCGGGCCTCGTCCTCGAGGGCGTGCAGCGAGCGGGACTGGGGGTCGTACGACCAGCGCGCGCTGCGGGCACGGTCCCCGATCAGGAACAGCGCCGTGACGGTCCACGTCGCCCCGTGGGGTCGTGCCGCGGACCACTCGACGTCCTCGGGCTCGACGCCGCGGGCGGTCAGGCGTTCGGTGACGAGCTCGCCCAGGGTGAGGGAGCCCTCGTCGTGCCCCAACCGGTTCTTGCGGACCTGCTCGACGACGAACTCCTGCTCGGCGAGCACGGGCCCTTCGAAGCGGCGCACCTGCTCGATCGGGATGCCTGCCTTCTCGGCCACCTCGCGGGCGCTGTGCCCCGCGCGCAGCTGGGACTGGATCTCTCGCACGGGCAGGACGCCGGGGGCCTGGGCCCGCAGCTGTTCGAGCTGGGTGCGGTCACGGCGCACCGCAGCGCGCAGCGCGTCGTCGATGGGCAGCGTGAACCGCGCACCGTCCGCTCCGGCGAGGACGAGGGTCTCCCCGTCCTCGTGCAACCTCACCAGCTCGAGCTCGTCCATGAATCCTCCCGCTCCGTGCAGACCGGCTCGTCGCCGGTGGGCCTGCACTCCCGAGAGTGCCATCCCGGATCGCCCACGCCGCGCAGGCGGCTCGGTGTGCCGCGTTCCGGGGTCTGCTGGGATGATTCTCCCCGTGATCGAGTTCCCGATGGACGACGTCCTCGAGCTGGGCGCCGTCTTCTGCGCCGCACTGTCCGGCGGGCTGTCCGCGATCCGCAAGTCGTTCGACATCTTCGGGGTGCTCGTGCTCGCCTGGGCGACGGGCCTGGGCGGCGGGATCCTGCGCGACGTGCTGATCGGCGCGACGCCTCCCGTCGGGATCTCGAGCTGGCGCCTCGTGGTGGCCGCGCTCGCCGCGGGCGTCGTCATCTACTTCTTCCACCCGCGCCTCGAACGGATGCGGCGCGGGATCGTCGTGCTCGATGCCGGCGCGCTCGCGCTGTTCGTGATCGTCGGGACGACCAAGGGTCTCGACCACGGGGTCGGTCTCATGGCCGCGGTGATCGTGGGCACCCTGACGGGGATCGGCGGCGGGATCCTGCGCGACCTGCTCACGAGCGAGGCGCCCCTCATCCTCCAGGACCGTCAGCTCTACGCCGTGCCGGCGATCGTGGGCGCGTTCATCACGGCCGTCCTGTGGCGCGAGGGGTGGCTCACGGGGTGGACGCAGCTCGCGACGATCGCGCTGATCTTCGGCTTCCGGCTGCTCTCGCTGCGCCTGGGCTGGACGGTCCCGGGCCCGTGGTCGGGGCGTCGCGGGGGAGCGGGGTCGGGCAGGATGTGAGGCGTGAGCACCTTCATCGATGATCCCCGCCTGCCCGACGACGTCACGATCGCGGGGCTGCGCGCTCTCGCTGAGCGCATGGCCAGGGAGGCCGGGGCGCTCGTGCGCGACGGCCGACCCGAGCACGTCGAGGTGGCCGCGACCAAGTCGAGCGCGGTCGACGTCGTGACCGCCATGGACGCCGAGTCGGAGGCCCTGCTGCGCCGCGTCATCGCGCGTGAGCGTCCCGACGACGCGATCCTCGGCGAGGAGGAGGGGGCGTCGGCGGGCACCTCCGGGCTGACCTGGGTCATCGACCCGATCGACGGCACGGTCAACTACCTGTACTCGGTCGCCTCGTACGCGATCTCGGTCGCCGTGGTGGCCGGTCCGCCCGACCCCGCCGAGTGGACGGTGCTCGCGGGCGCCGTGCACTCGATCGTCGACGGCCGCACCTGGACGGCCGGGCTCGGCGCGGGCGCGACCCTCGACGGCGAGCCCGTGGCGGTCAACCCGGCGGGTCCGCTCGCGACGTCCCTCGTCGGGACGGGCTTCGGGTACGACGCCGACCGGCGGCGCCACCAGGCGCAGGTGCTCGTGGACGTGCTGCCTCAGGTGCGTGACATCCGCCGGCTCGGCTCGGCGGCGATCGACCTGTGCCTGGTGGCGACCGGCAGCCTGGACCTGTACTACGAGCGTGGCCTCAACCCCTGGGACCTCGCCGCGGGAGCGCTCGTCGCGCAGGAGGCGGGCGCGAGGGTCACGGGCCTGCGCGGGCGTGCGGCGGGGGTCGAGATGACGGTCGCCGGCGCGCCGCAAGCGGTGTCGGACCTGGTCGTGATCCTGGAGGCGGCCGGTGCCGATTCCGACGGCAACCGGTGAGGGAACCCGTCAGGCCTGGTGAGGGGTGACGAGGACCACTCGCGTCGGGGATGCGCGCGCTCGGTAAATGGTGCAGAATCCGTTCGCCCCCGGGAACAATTCCCGGCGGCGGAGCATTACACGCGTACACCAGTCAGGACGTCCAGCAACACGTCCTACGGAGTGCCTGTTCGACGGCCTTCGCCGGACCGAACGACCCCCATGTTCGACCACGACGTTCCGGAGTGTGACCCCACAGATGGCAACTGACTACGACGCCCCCCGCAAGAGCGAAGAGGATCTCAGCGAGGACTCGATCCAAGAGCTGCAGGCTCGTCGCTCCGACAAGAGCTCGGGCGTTGTGGACGAAGACGAGACCGAGGCTGCGGAAGGGTTCGAGCTCCCGGGCGCGGACCTTTCCGGTGAAGAGCTCTCGGTCCGCGTGCTGCCTCGACAGGCTGACGAGTTCACCTGTTCGAGCTGCTTCCTCGTGCACCACCGCAGCCAGCTCGCGTACGAGAAGAACGGGCAGCAGATCTGCTCGGAGTGCGCGGCCTGACGGCCTGAGCCCCACGTCGGACGGCCGCCACCCCACGAGGGGTGGCGGCCGTCCGTGCGTCCAGGGTCAGCGCCGTCCGTGCGCCCGGGGGTCAGCGTGGGGCCGGCCCGGCATCGGTCGTGGCGCCCGACGCCTCTGGGCCGGTCGCCGAAGCCCCTGGGCGGGGCGCGGGGCCACCGCTCGCGGCGAGGGTCGCGGCGAGCTCGGCGGGGCGCCGCGTGGAGACGAGCCAGTACGGGGTCGGGTCGGCCGGGTCGACGATCTCGACACGCACCCCGGTCCGGGCCCACGCCCGCAGGCAGACGTACGCCCGGGCGTCGAGCGAGGGGCCGAGCTCGCGGGTCATGGCGGCGCGGTCGAGCACCGTGGTGGCCCCGAGGAGCGACGTCGGGATCGTGGCTCGGCCCGCGCGCAGCGTCCGGCCGTCCGGGCCGGGCGAGACCGAGACCACGGGGGAGGTCCACCACGCGAGCGCGACGAGGACGACGAGGGCCACGGTGGCGGTGCTGATCGACAGCACGTCGTCGACGGGCCACAGGGCCACACCGAGGACGGCGGCGAAGGCGACGGCGGCGGACCACCCGCCCGGGCCGGGGAGCAGGCGTTCGCTGTAGTCAGGGGCAGGCTGAGGCATGAGCCCATCATCCCAGGTCCGTCCCGAGGTGCCGGCAGCGCGTCCGGCGGGCGCGTCCAGCCGTGCGTCCAGCCGTGCGTCCAGCCGTGCGTCCGGCTGTGCGTCCCGGCGGGCGGGCCCTGCCCGGGCACCCGAGGCGCTCGAGGGTGTTCGCGGGTCCGCCCGCCGCGGACTAGGCTCTGCGGGTGCCCAACGACGAACCGGCGGCCCCGACCGCCCTCGCGCCCGTACCCGCCCGACCGGGCGACGTCGAGGTGCTGGTCCAGCTCCTCGACGACGTGACCCCTGTCCCCGCCTACGCCCACCCGGGCGACGCCGGTGCCGACCTCGTGACGACCGTCGACGTGGAGATCGCACCGCAGGGCCGGGCCGTCGTCCCGACGGGGCTCGCAATCGCGCTGCCCGACGGCTACGCAGCGTTCGTCCACCCCCGTTCGGGCCTCGCGGCCCGGCACGGCCTGACGATCGTGAACGCACCGGGGACCGTCGACGCGGGCTATCGCGGCGAGATCAAGGTGGTCCTGCACAACACGGACCCGCAGACCCCCGTCGTGCTGCACCGGGGGGACCGTGTCGCCCAGCTCGTGATCCAGAAGGTCGAGCACGCGCGCTTCCTGCAGGCCGAGCGGCTGCCCGGCTCGCACCGCGGCGAGGGCGGCTTCGGGTCGAGCGGCGGGTGGGTCGCCGCGCAGTGAGCCCCGCGACGTCGGGGTGTTCGCCCGTGGCCGAGGGCGGTCACGTGGGCGTCGCACCGGTCTAGGGTGGGAGCAGCAGGGGTCGGTACTGCCGTCCCGAACGAGCCGTCGTCGATGGTCGACACGGCGAAGAGCTGAAGGAGAAGGTCCGTGGGTTTGTTCCGGCGTAGTGCGTCGCAGAAGTCGAGCGACGAAGCGGTCGCCGCCGAGGGCTCCGGGACCGAGGAGACCGCAGCAGGCGCGGTCGGCGCCCCGGGGACCCAGGCGCCGGTCGCGCCCGCGGCGGGTGCTCGTGGCCCGTTCGACGCCTCGCAGGTGAGCGAGCTCGGTGCCCGCGCGGACCTCGGGGCCATCTGGCTGCCGGGTGTCCCGGGCATGGAGCTGCGCATGGAGGTCGACAAGAAGACGCAGAAGATCACGGGGGCCGCGGTCGCGGTCAACGGTTCCGCGTTGCAGATCCAGGCCTTCGCAGCGCCCAAGACCATGGGAATCTGGGACGAGATCCGTGAGGAGATCGCCGAGTCCGTCCGTCAGCAGGGCGGGACGGTCGACGACATCCCCGGCACGTTCGGTCGCGAGCTGCTCGCGAAGCTCCCGGCCACGGGGCCGGACGGTCAGAAGGGCTTCCGTGCGGCCCGGTTCGTCGGTGTCGACGGGCCGCGCTGGTTCCTGCGGGGTGTCCTGACGGGCAGGGCCGCCGCGGACCCGGAGGCGGCCCGGCTGCTCGAGTCGGTCTTCGCGAACATCGTCGTCGTCCGTGACCAGAACGCGCGCCCGCCCCGCGACCTCCTCGCGATGCACCTTCCTGGCCAGCCGCAGCGCCCCGCGGTCGCCGCTCCGGAGGGCGCCGCTCCGTCGCTCCCGACCTTCGACCCGCTCACGCGCGGGCCGGAGATCACCGAGAGGCGTTGACCATGACGCTGCGTCAGGTGCTGCACTCCGTGCTGGCCTCCCAGGAGGAGATCGCGGCGGACGAGGAGCGGCACGACTCCGCGAGCCAGGTCGGGTGCTCGGCCGTCTCCGAGCTCGCGAACCGCAAGCGCGCGACCGTCTCGGGCGTGATGCGCTCGGTCATCCTGCGCCCGCGGGAGGGCGCGCCGACGGTCGAGGCCGAGCTGTACGACGGGTCCGGGTCGCTCGACCTGGTCTGGCTCGGCCGTCGTCGTATCGCGGGCGTCGAGCCGGGACGTCGCGTCCGCGTCGAGGGGCTGGTCTGCGAGATCGCGGGCCGGCGCACCATGTTCAACCCCCGCTACGAGCTGCGCCCGCGCGCAGGCGAGTGAGTCCGTGACTTTTCCTGCCGGCGAGAGAGACGACATGACGCACGAGCCCATCCGTGAGCGCGGCCCGGTGGACCCCGCCCAGGAGGTCGAGGTGGTCGCGGACGCGATCGACGACGTCGTCCCTCCGGACGAGGGTGCCGCGCGGGGCGTGCGCGCCCTGGCGGGGGAGTCGTTCTCGCTCGCCGAGACGATCGGTGGGGTGCGCGGTCTCGTGGAGTCCATGGCGCCCGGCCTCGTGTTCGTGGTCGTGTTCATCGCGACGGGCAACACGCTGCAGCCTGCGCTCGTCGCGTCGGTCGCGGTCGCGCTCGTGGCCGTGGCGGCACGCCTCGTGCAGCGCACGCCCGTCACGCAGGCTTTCGGGGGCTTCCTGGGCGTCGCGATCGGCGTCCTGTGGGCCTGGCGCTCGGGCGAGGCGCAGAACTACTACGCGGCGGGTCTGCTCACGAACGCGGCCTACCTGGTGGTGATGGCGGTCTCGGTGCTGGTCCGGTGGCCCGTCGTGGGCCTGGTCGTCGAGGCGCTGCGCAGCGGCTGGACGGACGGGGACAAGGTCAAGCCTGCAGTCGCGTCGAGCGACGTGCCCGACGGCGCCACGACCTCGGGTGCGCGCGTCGCCCCGGGGCAGCGCGTCGAGAGCACGGTGGGTGACGTCGGCGGCAGTGACGGCGACCAGGGCGCGCCGGTTCCTGGCGCGTTCCGGGCGTGGGCCGATCGCTGGCGCGGGGACGCGGTGCTCATGCGCCGCTACGCGCTCGCGACGTGGCTGTGGGTCGGGATGTTCGCGCTGCGGCTCGCCGTGCAGGTCCCGCTGTTCATGGCCGGTGAGGACGCGGTCGCCTGGCTGGGCACGGCCCGCCTCGTCATGGGCATCCCGCTGTGGGCGCTGACGCTCTGGCTGACCTGGCTGCTGGTCCGCCGCCCGCACGGGGCGCAGGCGGTCCCCGAGAAGGGCTGAGACGGCCAGCCGGCCGGCTGCCTGTGGGGACGTCCGAGAGCCGTCTCGGCAGACGGGCAGGACGGTCAGACGGGCAGGACGGTCGACCCGTCGACCGTCCCGGTGTCCTCGTCGGGCGACGGGTCGACCAGGACCCGCAGGAGCTCCGCCTCGTCGACGTCGCGTCCCGTGACGATGAGGAGCTCGTCGCCGATCTCCAGGGTGTCGTCGATGCTCGGCGCGATGGGCTGGGTCCCGCGGACGATCGCCGCGAGCACGGTGTCCTGGGGCCAGTCCACCTGGCCGACGCGCGTGCCGATGAGCGGCGAGTCGGGCGGCAGCGTGAGCTCGAGGATGTCGGCGCCCGACTGGTGGAAGGTGAAGATCCGGACGAGGTCACCGACCGCGACGGCCTCCTCGACCATGGACGTCATGATGCGGGGCGTCGAGACCGCGACGTCGACGCCCCAGGACTCGTCGAACATCCACTCGTTCTTGGGGTTGTTGACGCGCGCCACGGTCCGCGGGACACCGAACTCGGTCTTCGCGAGGAGCGAGACCACGAGGTTGACCTTGTCGTCGCCCGTGGCCGCGACGATGACGTCGCACTCGTCGACCTTCGCCTCGGCGAGGGTCGAGAGCTCGCACGCATCGGCGAGGAGCCAGTCGGCGTCCGCGACCTGCGCGACGCGCATCGCGGCCGGCTGCTTGTCGATGATCATGACCTCGTGGTCGTGGCTGAGCAGCTCACGGGCGATCGAGCGCCCGACGGAACCTGCCCCGACGATGACGACGTGCATCAGTTCTCCTCGATCTTCGGTGCGTGCGTGAGGAGGCGCTCGACCGTGGGAGCGTCCGCGGAGCGCATGAGCACGTGCAGCACGTCGTTCTCCTGCAGGACGGTGCCGGGGGTCGCGAGGACGCCCTCGCCGAACCGTCCCAGGAACGCGACGCGGGAGCCGGTCACGGACTCGATCGTGGCCACGGTGCGTCCGACCCACTCGGGGTGGAAGTCGGTCTGTGCGAGCCGGACCTGCCCGGAGGGGTCTCGGTACTCGTCGGTCGCGCCGAGGGGCAGCATCCTGCGCAGCACCTGGTCGGAGGTCCACCGGACGGTCGCGACGGTCGGGATGCCGAGGCGCTGGTAGATCTCGGCGCGGTGCGGGTCGTAGATCCGGGCCACGACGTTGTCGACGCCGTAGGTCTCGCGGACCACGCGCGCGGCGAGGATGTTGGAGTTGTCGCCGTCGGAGACCGCCGCGAACGCGTAGGCGTCCTCGACCCCCGCCTGGATCAGGGTGTCCCGGTCGAACCCCAGGCCCGTCACCTTCTTGCCGGAGAACTCCGCGGACAGCCGTCGGAAGGCATCGGGGTTCTGGTCGACGACGGCGACCGAGTGGCCGCGGTTCTCGAGAGACTGGGCGAGGGTGGCGCCGACACGGCCACATCCCATGATCACGAAGTGCACGGACGAAACGCTACCGCGCGACCGTCCTGTCCTGGTACGGCGCGCGGTGCGGCGGCGGGTCCGGCGTCGTCGCGGTACGGGTTCGCCGAGATTCGCCGAGGTTCACCGAGAGCTGTCGGGACCGTGGACGGGTCATCCGCTCCCGGAGGGCCTAGCATGGGCCAACGTGTCGGATATCGCTGATGCCGCCAAACGCCTGTTGCTCGGACGCCCCGTCCGCAGCGACGACTTGGGGCACACCCTGCTGCCGAAGCGCATCGCGCTGCCGGTCTTCGCCTCGGACGCGCTCTCGTCGGTGGCGTACGCACCCGACGAGATCCTCCTGACGCTGTCGATCGCGGGCCTCGCGGCCACGACGATCTCGCCGTGGGTCGGGCTCGCGGTCGTCGTGGTCCTGCTGACCGTGGTCGCGTCGTACCGCCAGAACGTGCACGCCTACCCGTCGGGCGGTGGCGACTACGAGGTCGCGACCGTCAACCTCGGCCCCACGGCCGGCGTCGGGGTGGCCTCCGCGCTCATGGTCGACTACGTCCTGACGGTCGCCGTGTCGATCTCCTCGGGAGCCCAGTACGCGGCGGCAGCGATGCCGTTCCTGCGCGGCCACGAGGCGGCGTTCGCCATCACGCTCGTGGCCCTGCTCGCCATGGTCAACCTCAGGGGTGTCAAGGAGTCCGGGTCCTTCTTCGCGATCCCGGTCTACCTGTTCATGTTCGCGATCGGGATGACGGCCGTGGTCGGCTTCGTCCGGTACGCGACGGGGACTCTGCCCATGGCCGAGAGCGCGTCCTACCAGCTCGTCGCGGAGAGCCACTTCGACCAGGGGCTGACCGGGATTGCGGGGGCGTTCCTCGTCGCGCGAGCCTTCGCGTCGGGCTGTGCCGCCCTCACGGGAGTCGAGGCCATCAGCAACGGCGTGCCGGCGTTCAAGAAGCCCAAGTCGCGCAACGCGGCCACGACGCTCGCGCTGCTCGGCACCATCTCGGCCTTCATGATCATGGCGATCCTCTTCCTCGCGCAGAAGACCGGCGTGCACTTCGCCGAGAACCCGGCCGAGCAGCTCACGATCGACGGTCGACCCGTGCCCGACGACTTCGTGCAGGACCCGGTCATCGGCCAGCTCGCCCAGACGATCTTCCAGGGCTTCCCGCTCGCGTTCTACCTGGTGGCGGCGGTGACCGGCCTGATCCTCGTCTTCGCCGCGAACACGGCGTTCAACGGGTTCCCGGTGCTGGGCTCGATCCTGGCCAAGGACGGCTACCTGCCGCGTCAGCTGCACACGCGCGGCGACCGGCTGGCGTTCTCGAACGGGATCGTGACGCTCGCGGTCGCGGCGATCGCCCTGATCTGGGCCTTCGACGCACAGGTCACGCGACTGATCCAGCTCTACATCGTCGGCGTCTTCGTGTCCTTCACGCTCTCGCAGCTCGGCATGATCAAGCACTGGACGCGCGAGCTGCGCACGACCCCGGACCCGCGTTTCCGTACCAAGATGAAGCGGTCCCGAGTCGTGAACGCGATCGGTTTCGGTATGACGGGCACGGTCCTGGTCATCGTGCTGGTGACCAAGTTCACGCACGGTGCGTGGATCGCGATCCTCGCGATGGGTGTCGTCTTCGTGCTCATGCGGGCGATCCGCAAGCACTACGACTCGGTGAGCGAGGAGCTGACGCTGGGTGAGGACCCGGCCGCGGCGCGTGCCCTGCCGAGCCGTGTCCATGCGCTCGTCCTGGTCTCCAAGCTGCACAAGCCGACCATGCGTGCCCTCGCCTATGCCCGCGCGTCGCGGCCTTCGGTCCTGGAGGCCGTGACGGTGGGCGTGGACCCCGAGGAGGTCGCCTCGTTCACCGAGGAGTGGGAGGCGCTCGACCTCCCGGTCCCGCTGCGCGTCCTCGACTCTCCCTACCGCGAGATCACCCGTCCGATCCTGTCCTACGTGCGCTCGATCCGGCGGGAGAGCCCGCGCGACCTGGTCGTGGTCTACATCCCGGAGTACGTGGTGGGGCACTGGTGGGAGCACCTGCTGCACAACCAGAGTGCGCTGCGGCTCAAGGGCCGCCTTCTGTTCACCCCGGGAGTGGTCGTGGCGTCCGTGCCGTGGCAGCTCTCGTCGACCAAGGGGCAGACAGGGCTCGAGAAGGAGAACTTCGCGGCCCAGCAGCGGATCAACCGCCGCTACTGACGGCGCCCTGCACGGGAGCGCGACGCGGCATCCCGGCTCGGGCCCGACACCGGTTCGTCGGCCGGTTCGTCGAGAACGTGTGCCGTCCCACGTCCGGTCGGCCGACGGTCCGGAGCCGCGGACCTCTCGCGTCCGGGATACTGGGGGAGTGTCTGAAACCCTGAACCCCACGTCCACCGCCCCCGAGTCTCAACCTCTGGTCGAGCTCGAGGTCGGACCTGTCGCGCACGGCGGCCACTGCGTCGCGCGACTCGACGGGCGCGTCGTCTTCGTCCGGCACGCGCTGCCGGGTGAGCGGGTGCTGGCCCGGATCACCGACGACGGGGAGGACGCGAAGTTCTGGCGTGCCGACGCGGTCGAGATCCTCGACGCCTCCGACGACCGGGTTCCCGCGGCCTGGCCTGCTGCCGGGCCCGGCGGAGCGGGCGGTGGCGAGCTCTCGCACGTGTCCCTGCCCGCGCAGCGCCGCTGGAAGGCTGCTGTGCTCCAGGAGCAGCTCAAGCGCCTCGCCGGCCTTGACCTTCAGGTAGAGGTTGAAGGTGCGCCCGGGGACGACGAGCGTGGCGGCCTCGGCTACCGCACCCGCATCGACCTGGTCGCCGACGACGCGGGCCGTGCGGGCATGCGCGTGTTCCGATCGCACGACGTCGTCGCGCTCGACGCGATGCCGCTCGCGACACCCGAGGTCGCGGCCCTCGCCGAGGCCGAAGAGGTCTTCACGCGCCGCTGGCGACCCGGGACCCGTCTCGAGCTCGTCGCCCCCGCAGGTGGCGCCGACCCGATCCTGCTCGTCGACGGAATCGTCTGGCACTCGGGGCACATCGACCGTCGGCCGCACGCCCGGCGCGCGGTCACCGAGACCGTGACGGTCGCGGGGACCGAGCACTCCTACCGGGTAGCGGCCGACGGCTTCTGGCAGGTCCACCGTGAGGCGCCCGCGCTCCTCGCGGAGGCCGTGCTGCGGGCCGCAGGACAGCTCGACGAGGCGACCGTGGTCGACCTGTACTCGGGCGCGGGACTCTTCACGCTGCCGCTCGCCGACGCCGTCGGGGAGACGGGGCGGGTCGTCGCGATCGAGGGTGACGAGCGTGCCGTCAAGGACGCCCGCCGCAACGCGTTCGAGAAGCCGCAGGTCGAGCTCCACCACGGCTCGGTCGAAAAGGTGCTCGCGGCCAAGGACCACGCCGCGCCGACGGCCGACGTCGTGGTCCTCGACCCGCCGCGCACGGGCGCAGGCCGCAAGGTCGTCGACGCTGTCGCCGCGCTCCAGGCCCCCCGCGTCGTCTACGTCGCGTGCGACCCCGCAGCCCTGGCCCGCGACATCGCCTACCTCGCGAAGCACGGGTACGGCGTCGAGTCCGTCACCGGGTACGACCTCTTCCCGCACACCCACCACGTCGAGGCGATCGCCGTCCTCACGCGGTGAGCCGTGTGCTGCCGGGAGGGCCCGCCAGGTAGCGTCGTGCCGGTGTCCGCGCTCTCGGTCCGGCCCACCCGGCCACCGTGCGGACGCGTTCGCCTGTCGTCCGCACCGGTCCCGGGGGACGATGGGTGGACGTGCCGGTAGCCGCCGGTCCGACGAGCAGAAGAGGGCACATGCAGGTCACCGTGGTGGTCCCGACGTTCAACGAGGGGCCGAACGTCCGCGAGCTCGTGCGCCGCATCGGTGACGCGACGCGGGGGCTCGACGCGGAGGTGCTGTTCGTCGACGACTCGCGGGACGACACGCCGGACGTGATCCGTCGGGTCGCGGCGTCCTCGGTGGTGCCGGTCCGGTTGCTCCACCGGGACCAGCCCGTCGGCGGTCTGAGCGGGGCGGTGGTCGAAGGCCTTCGGGCTGCGCGGGGCGAGTGGGTCGTCGTGATGGACGGCGACCTGCAGCACCCGCCCGAGATGGTCCCCGTCCTGCTGGAGACCGCCGCGGCGACCGGGGCGGACGTGGTGGTCGCCTCGCGGTACGTGGGCGGCGGCGACCCGGGCGGGCTCGACGGGCGGTGGCGCCGGCTGGTCTCGACGGCGTCCTCGCTGCTCGCACGCTCGATGTTCCCGGTGCGGCTGCGCAACGTGACCGACCCCATGACGGGGTTCTTCGCGGTCCGGACCGGCTCGATCGACCTCGTCGCCCTGCGCCCCAGGGGGTTCAAGATCCTGCTGGAGATCCTGGCGCGCAACAAGGTCGCGGTCGTCGAGGAGCCCTTCGTGTTCGGGGAGCGGTTCGCGGGGCAGTCCAAGGCGACGTTCGCGAACGGTCTGCGGTACCTGCAGCAGCTCACGGCGCTGCGGTTCGGTCGGATGTCGACGTTCGCGCTCGTCGGGGCGTTCGGTGCGGTGCTGAACCTGGCGATCATGTGGGGGCTCGAGCAGGTCGGGGTGCACTACATGCCTGCCGCGGTGGTCTCGGCCGCGGTCACGATCGTCACGAACTTCCTGCTCCTCGAGCACTTCGTGTTCCACGACCTGCGTGCGGAAGGGCGCAGCGTGTGGAAGCGCGCGGCGCAGTCCTTCACGTTCAACGGCATCGAGGCCGCGGTCCGGCTGCCGTTCCTGCACTGGCTCGTGGTCCTGACGGGAATGCCCCCCGTCCTGGCGCAGGCCCTGACCCTGGTCGTCGCGTTCCTGCTGCGCTTCGTCTTCCACGCCCAGGTCGTCTACCGACCGCGCAAGGACGCGCCGGAACGCGTCGTGCCGTGGACCGGAGAACCGTCGATCACGACGCGCGACGAGGAGTAGGCACGCGCGCCACGGCACGTGCGTACAACGGCACGTGCGTCGCGCGCATGTCGGGGGGCCGGGTCGAGGGGAGCGGCGCGCGATCGGGCCTCGACAGGGCGGCGCGCCCGCCAGCGGGCACAATCGAGGGGTGAGCAGCCTCGCCGACGACGAGACGTCCGCGACCGGGCCGGTGGGCCCGGCGGACGCTCCGCCGTCGGGCCGGGGGGCCGAACCCGGGAACGGGACGGCACCTCACGACGTGGGCACCGGGCTGAGCGCCCGGGAGGTCGCCGAGCGCGTCCGGGCCGGGCAGACCAACCGGACGACCCGCTCGACGTCGCGCTCGCTCACCGCGATCCTGCGCTCCAACGTCTTCACGCTCTTCAACCTGATCCTCGCGGTCGCCGTGACGCTCGTGCTCCTCACGGGCCGGTGGCCCGACGCGGTCTTCGGGTTCGTGGTGGTGATCAACGCGGCGATCGGCATCGTCACCGAGTACCGGGCCAAGCGGACGCTCGACCGGCTCTCGATCCTCACCGCGCCCTCCGCCCGGGTCGTGAGGGACGGGGCCGAGCAGCAGGTCGCGCTGGACGACGTGGTGCAGGGCGACGTGCTGCTCGTCGGGACGGGCGACCAGGTCCCGGCCGACGCACGCGTGCTCGAGGTCACGGGGCTCGAGGTCGACGAGTCGATGCTCACCGGGGAGTCGCGTCCCGTGCACAAGATCGTGGGCGACGAGGTGCTGTCGGGCTCGACGGTCGTCGCGGGAACCGCCGTGTGCCGCGTGGTGCGCGTGGGCGAGGAGGGGTACGCCCAGCGCATCACGTCCGAGGCCAAGAAGTTCTCGGTCGTGCGCTCCGAGCTGCGCGAGGGCGTGAACAAGATCCTCAAGGTCGTCTCGTTCGGGATCGTGCCCATCTCGTTGCTGCTGTTCTGGAGCCAGCTCAACTACACGGGCGGCGTGCGCGCGTCGATCGCGGACGGGACCTGGCGCGACGGTGTGGTCGCCGCGGTCGCGGGCGTCGTCGGGATGATCCCCGAAGGTCTGGTCCTGCTGACCTCGCTCAACTTCGCGATCGCGGCCACGCTGCTCGCGCGCCAGAAGGTCCTCGTGCAGGAGCTGCCCGCGGTCGAGATCCTCGCGCGCGTCGACGTCCTGTGCCTCGACAAGACCGGGACGCTCACCGACGGGCACGTCGCCCTGACCGCGCTGAAACCCCTCGCCCCGGCCCGGGGCGCGCGCGAGGCGCTCGCGGCGCTCGCGGCCGACCCGGACGGCAACGCGACGTCCAGGGCGCTCGCCGACGGGCTCGCGGACACATCGCCCGCAGCGGTGACGGGGTCCGTCCCGTTCTCCTCGGCACGCAAGTGGAGCGCGGTGCTGACGGAGGCGGGGGCGTTCGTGCTGGGGGCACCCGAGATCCTGCTCGCCGGGCGCACCGACGGCCCGGCGACGGCCGCGCTCGCCGAGGTCGGCGAGGCCGCGGGCACGGGCGCGCGCGTGGTGCTGCTCGCGCACGCCCCGAGCGGCCTCCCGACGGCGGAGGCGCCCCTCCCGACCGACCTCGCCCCCGCACTGCTCGCCGTCCTGGGGGAGCGCATCCGCCCGGACGCCGCGCAGACGCTCGAGTACTTCCGGCGGCAGGGAACCCGGGCCAAGGTCATCTCGGGCGACAACCCCGCCACCGTCGCGGCGATCGCGACCTCGGTCGCCCTGCACGGCGAGGGGGTCCGGGTCGAGGGTTTCGACGCACGCTCCCTGCCCGCCGACCCGGAGCGCCTCGCCGAGGTCGTCGACGCGCACGACGTGTACGGCCGCGTGACGCCCGAGCAGAAGCGCGCGATCGTGCATGCCCTCCAGTCCCGCGGCCACGTGGTCGGCATGACGGGCGACGGCGTCAACGACGCCCTGGCGCTCAAGGACGCTGACCTCGGGATCGCGATGGGCAACGGCGCGCCCGCGACCAAGGCCGTGGCACGCGTCGTGCTCGTCGACGGCCGGTTCGCGACGCTGCCCGGGGTCCTGGCGCATGGGCGGCGGGTCATGGCGAACATGGAGCGCGTCGCGAGCCTGTTCCTCGCCAAGACGACGTACGCCGCGATCCTCGCCGTGTCCGTCGTGCTGCTCGTGTGGCCGTACCCGTTCCTGCCCCGGCACATGACGCTCGCGGGTTCGCTCACGATCGGCATCCCGGCGTTCTTCCTCGCGCTGCCGCCCAACGACCGCCGCTACCTCGCGGGCTTCCTGCGGCGCGTGCTGGGCTTCGCCGTCCCGGCCGGCGTGGTCGTCGGGGCCGTGATCCTGACCGTGTACGGGTACCTGCGCCCGCTCGTGGGCACCGACGACGCCCGCTCGGCCGCGACGCTCGTGCTCGTCGGGGTGTCGTTGTGGATCGTGGGCGTCCAGGCGCGCCCGCTCAACGGGTGGAAGGTCGCGCTGATCGTGGCGCTCGCGGCTTGCGCGGGGCTGGCGGTCGCGATCCCGTGGGTGCGTGACTTCTTCGCGCTCCAGGTCCCGACGGCGTCCGAGGCGCTGGTCATCGCCGTCGCGGTGCTCGTGGGCTGGGCCGCGATCGAGGCCGTGTACCGCGTGCTCACGCCGAGGCTCGCGGGGGGCCCGGGCCGGTTCGCTCCGCGGCCGATATCTTGACGTCAAGATAAATGCGCTATGCTGTGCGTCGGTGACATTTCGGAGCGTCGCCGGGCCCGGCGTAGGCTGGGCAAAGCCCCCAGAACCATCTTGATCGTCATTCGACGACCTGCCGTGCCGGGCGCACGGCGCGGGCCGTAGAGCCCGCGCGGTGCCCCGCCCGCGGTGGTCGTCATCACCCTCGCCAGGTAGAAGGAGCAACCGTGAGCAGCGTCGACACGTTCGGGTCGAAGGGAACACTGGAGGTCGGTGAGAACTCGTACGAGATCTTCCGTCTCTCCGCGGTCGAAGGCGCGCAGCGCCTCCCGTACAGCTTGAAGATCCTCGCGGAGAACCTCCTGCGCACCGAGGACGGCGCCAACATCACCGCCGACCACGTGCGCGCCATCGCCGCCTGGGACCCGGACGCGCAGCCCGACACCGAGATCCAGTTCACGCCGGGTCGCGTCATCATGCAGGACTTCACGGGCGTGCCCTGCGTCGTCGACCTCGCGACCATGCGCGAGGCCGTCGCGGACCTCGGCGGCGACCCGTCGCGCATCAACCCGCTCGCGCCCGCCGAGATGGTCATCGACCACTCGGTGCAGATCGACGTCGCGGGCCGCCGCGACGCGTTCGAGCGCAACGTCGAGTTCGAGTACCAGCGCAACCACGAGCGCTACCAGTTCCTGCGCTGGGGCCAGACGGCGTTCGACGACTTCAAGGTCGTCCCCCCGGGCACGGGCATCGTCCACCAGGTCAACATCGAGTACCTGGCGCGCACGGTCATGACGCGTACCGTGAGCACTGCGGACGGCGACGTCTTGAGGGCCTACCCCGACACCTGCGTCGGCACCGACTCGCACACGACCATGGTCAACGGCCTGGGCGTGCTCGGCTGGGGCGTGGGCGGCATCGAGGCCGAGGCCGCGATGCTGGGCCAGCCCGTCTCGATGCTCATCCCGCGCGTCGTCGGCTTCAAGCTGAGCGGCCAGATCCCCTCGGGCGTGACCGCGACCGACGTCGTCCTCACGATCACGCAGATGCTTCGCCAGCACGGCGTCGTCGGCAAGTTCGTCGAGTTCTACGGCGCGGGTGTCGCGGCCGTGCCGCTGGCCAACCGCGCCACGATCGGCAACATGAGCCCCGAGTTCGGCTCGACCGCCGCCATCTTCCCGATCGACTCGGTCACGGTCGACTACCTGCGCCTGACGGGCCGCTCCGAGGAGCAGCTCGCGCTCGTCGAGGCCTACGCCAAGGAGCAGGGCCTCTGGCTCGACCCGACCGACCCGAGCTACGTCGAGCCGGTCTTCTCCGAGTACCTCGAGCTCGACCTCTCGACGGTCGTCCCCTCGATCGCCGGCCCCAAGCGTCCCCAGGACCGCATCGAGCTGTCGAACGCCAAGTCGGCGTTCGCCCGCGACCTGCCGACCTACGCCCCCGAGGTCGTCGACATGGTCGACGAGGCCGAGAAGGAGTCCTTCCCCGCCTCCGACTCGCCCGCGATCCACGCCAACGGGCGCCGGACCGTCCCGGTCACGGACACCAACGGCAAGCAGTTCGACCTGTTCCACGGTGCGGTCGCGATCGCGTCGATCACGTCGTGCACCAACACGTCGAACCCGTCCGTGATGCTCGCCGCGGCGCTGCTCGCGAAGAAGGCCGTCGAGAAGGGCCTGGAGGCCAAGCCGTGGGTCAAGACCTCTATGGCCCCGGGCTCGCAGGTCGTCACGAACTACTACGAGAAGGCGGGCCTGTGGCCCTACCTCGAGAAGCTCGGCTTCCACCTCGTGGGCTACGGCTGCGCCACGTGCATCGGTAACTCGGGCCCGCTCGACGAGAAGGTCTCCGAGGCCGTCAACGAGCACGACCTGTCGGTCGTCTCGGTGCTCTCGGGCAACCGCAACTTCGAGGGGCGCATCAACCCCGACGTCAAGATGAACTACCTGGCCTCCCCGCCGCTGGTCATCGCGTACGCCCTCGCGGGCACCATGGAGTTCGACTTCGAGCACGACCCGCTGGGGCGCAACGAGGACGGCTCGCCGATCTTCCTGCGCGACATCTGGCCCACGCCCGAAGAGGTCCAGGCGACGATCGACTCCTCGATCGACCGCGCGATGTTCACCAAGGACTACGCGGACGTCTTCACGGGTGACGAGCGCTGGCGCGCCCTGTCCACCCCCGAGGGCAACACGTTCGAGTGGGACCAGCAGTCCACCTACGTCCGCAAGCCCCCGTACTTCGAGGGCATGTCGGCGCAGCCGTCGCCGGTCACCGACATCTCGGGCGCCCGCGTGCTGGCCAAGCTGGGCGACTCGGTCACGACCGACCACATCAGCCCTGCCGGGTCCATCAAGGCGGACTCGCCGGCCGGTGTGTACCTCGCCGAGCACGGTGTCGAGCGTCGCGACTTCAACTCCTACGGCTCGCGCCGCGGGAACCACGAGGTCATGATCCGCGGCACGTTCGCGAACATCCGCCTGCGCAACCAGCTCCTCGACAACGTCGAGGGCGGCTTCACGTTCAACTTCGTGAAGAACGCTCAGGACACCATCTACGACGCCGCGCAGGACTACGCCGCGGCCGGCACGCCCCTCGTCATCCTGGGTGGCAAGGAGTACGGCTCCGGCTCGTCGCGTGACTGGGCCGCCAAGGGCACCGCGCTCCTGGGCGTCAAGGCCGTCATCACCGAGAGCTTCGAGCGCATCCACCGCTCGAACCTGATCGGCATGGGCGTCCTGCCGCTGCAGTTCCCGGCCGGCGAGTCGGCGGGGTCGCTGGGCCTGGACGGCACCGAGACGTTCGACATCTCGGGCGTCACGGCGCTCAACGAGGGCACGACGCCCCGGGCGGTCAAGGTCACCGCGACCAAGACCGACGGCACCTCCGTCGAGTTCGACGCCGTCGTGCGCATCGACACCCCCGGAGAGGCCGACTACTACCGCAACGGCGGCATCCTGCAGTACGTGCTGCGCTCGCTCGTCAACGACTGAGACGCGCTCACCGCGTGGGGTGAGCGGCGTCGTCGGGCCGGGATCTCCCAGCTGCCCGACGGCGCCGCGCACCCCGCCCAGGACGTACGACGACGGGGCGTCCCACCTTCGGGTGGGGCGCCCCGTCGTCGTTCCGGGTCAGGACGAGGAGTCGCGCGCCCGTTGCGTGAAAGTGCCTGCGGTCACGGCTGTGTACGAGCGCCGCACGATCTCCTCCAGGACGTCGAGGTCGTTCGTCGACAGGTCCTTGAGGTACACGCACACGAGACCGGTGGTGTGCGGGCCGAGGCGCGCGAGCAGGTCCTCGTGGGCTCGCGTGCCGTCCGGCAGGTACACCGTGGACGCGGCCTTGCGCGGCGAGAACCCCGCCGCTCCCGCGTCGCCCTGGCGCCCGCTCGCGTACTCGTAGTGGTACTGGCCGAACCCGATGATCGACGGCCCCCACATCACGGGCGGTTCCCCCGTGACTCGCTGCATGAGGGCGAGGAGCGTGTCCGCGTCGCGACGGCGGACCGTGTGGGTCACGGTCGCGAGGAAAGCGTCCACGTCACCGTCGTGCGGGCGGGTCTTGTTGTCCGAGGCCATGTGCCAGTATCTCGAAGTGAGTGGCCATGTGCCCAGGTCGGGCGGCTCAGTCGTCGCCCAGCACCTGCGCGAGCGTCTCGGCGCCCAGTCGGGCGAACGCCGGGTTGTCGTCCGAGTGGGCCGCGAACGCCGTGCCGAGGACCAGGGCCCAGGCGCGGGCCCGCTCCCAGGTCGCGTCGTCGGTCCCGCAGCGGGCCGTCACGGTCTCACGGAAGATCCGGCGTCCCGCTGCGTCGAACGTGATCCAGGCGGTCGCGAGGTCGGTGGCCGGGTCCCCGCTCGTCATGTCCCCGAAGTCGACCACGGCCCCCAACCGGCGGTCGCCGGGCGCGAGCACGAGGTTCGCCGGGTGCAGGTCGCCGTGCAGCCACAGCGCCGGCCCGTCCCACGCGGGGACCTCCACGAGGCGGGACCACAGGTCGAGGAGAGCGCCGTCGTCGGGCACGTGGCCCAGCTGGAGGCGCTCCCGGACCGACTCGTCGCGTGCGGCCAGAGGGACGCCGCGGAACGGGTTGACGGGCGCCTCGGGCGGGGCCGGGACGTGCAGGGCGGCGAGGAAGGCGGCGAGGTCGGGCGCGAACGCGCGGCGCAGCGCACGGTCGACCGCGAGGGCGCTCAGGCCGTCGAACCACGGGACGACGCTCCACGACCAGGGGTAGGACGGGCCGGCCGTCCCGTCCGAGGGGAGCCCGACCCGCACGGGAGCGGGGACCGGCACGGGAAGGCGCGCTGCCAGGCCCGGCAGCCACTCCTGCTCGTGGCGCACGAGGCCGGACGCGGCCTCGCGCCGAGGGACCCGGACCGCCAGGTCGTCGCCCAGGCGCAGCACGACGTTGTCCCAGCCGTTCGCGACGACGACCAGGGGGCGGTCGGCCAGGTCGGGATGCTGGGCGGCGAGCAGGGCGTGGACGAGCTCGACCGTCACGTCGACGTCGGCGGAGGGCATGTCGGGCACGGAGGAACCCTAGCGGGCAGGTGGCGACCGGTCACCCCTGCTCGGCCGATCGTCAGATCGGCACCTCGACCGTGCGCGCCGCGTCCCACGGCTCGGCCCAGCCCAGCCGGTCCAGGAGCGCGTCGAGGATCGCGCCCGTGAACCCCCACACGAGGTGCTCGCGCCCCTCGGCGGACACCAGGAACGCGGGGCTCTTGTGCGTGTCCCGCCCACGGTGCACGACGGCGGTGCGCCGGTTCGCGGGGTCCGTCAGGTCCGCGACGGGTACCCGGAAGACGTGCGCCGACTCGGCCGAGTCGACCACCGCGACGGGGGTGGGCCGCGCCCACCACCCCAGGACGGGTGTCACGAGATGGTTGCTCACGGGCAGGGGGAGCGGGGACAGCGTCCCCAGGACCTCGACCCCGTCGCGGTCCAGACCGGTCTCCTCGACGGCCTCGCGCAGGGCCGCGTCGACCAGGTCCGCGTCCGTGTCGTCGAGGCGGCCACCGGGGAACGAGACCTGCCCCGGGTGATGGCTCAGCGTCGAGGCCCGGGCGAGCAGCAGCACGTCGAGGTCGGCCGCGACCGGGAGAGGCGCCGCGCCGGTCCTGGAAGCGTCACGGGCCGCCGCGACGTCGTCGAGCACGCCGAACAGGACCAGGACCGCGGCCTGACGCACGCGCGACTCGTCGAGCGTGCCGATCGCGTACCGCCACGGGCGCGGCCACGGTGCACCGTCCTGGGCGAGGGCCGCGAGGTCGGCGCGGGCCGACCTCGCGGACGGGGAGACCGTCACCAGCCCGCGGGCAGCGGGCGCCCCTCCTCGTACCCGGCGGCCGACTGGATGCCGACCACGGCGCGCTCGGCGAACGCTTCGAGCGAGTCCGCGCCCGCGTACGTGCACGAGCTGCGCAGTCCCGCGGTGATCTCGTCGATCAGGTCCTCGACGCCCGGACGGGCCGGGTCGAGGTACATGCGCGACGAGGAGATGCCCTCCTCGTACAGCCCCTTGCGGGCCTGCTCGAACGGCGAGCCGCCTGCGGTGCGGGCCGCGACCGCGCGGGCCGAGGCCATGCCGAACGACTCCTTGTAGAGGCGGCCCGTGCCGTCGTCGTGCAGGTCGCCCGGGGACTCGTGCGTCCCGGCGAACCAGGACCCGATCATGACCTGGGACGCGCCCGCCGCGAGGGCCAGGGCGACGTCGCGCGGGTGGCGCACACCGCCGTCGGCCCACACGTGCTTGCCCAGCTCGCGTGCCGCCTCGGCGCACTCGAGGACCGCGGAGAACTGCGGGCGGCCCACGGCCGTCATCATGCGCGTGGTGCACATGGCGCCCGGTCCGACGCCGACCTTGACGATGTCCGCGCCCGCGGCGACGAGGTCGCGCACGCCGTCGGCCGTGACGACGTTGCCCGCGACGATCGGCACCTGCGGGTCGAGCGAGCGCACGGCCTCCAGGGCCTGGAGCATCTTGACCTGATGGCCGTGGGCCGTGTCGACCACGAGCACGTCGGCGCCCGCCGCCAGGAGCTCGGCAGCCTTGGCCTTGACGTCACCGTTGATGCCGACGGCCGCGGCGACGCGCAGCCGGCCCACGCCGTCCAGAGCGGGGGAGTAGACGCTCGAGCGCAGCGCGCCGCGACGCGTCAGGACGCCCACGAGCCGGCCGTCGCGCACGACCGGTGCGACCTTGCGGCGCGAACGGTGCAGCTCGTCGAACGCGGCCTCCAGACCGCCGGGGCCGCCGACCATGGCGGCCTCGACGACCTGCGGCTGGGCGGACATGACCTGGCGGACCTGCGTGAAACGGTCCACGCCCAGGCAGTCGGCCTCGGTGACCACGCCCACGGGGCGGTCTCCCTCGATCACCACGGCCGCACCGTGCGACCGCTTGCCGATGAGCGTCAGGGCGGTGTGCACGGTGTCGGTGGGGGAGACCACGACCGGGGTCTCGATGACGGGGTCCTTGCTCTTGACGTCCGCGATCACGTCCGCGACGACGTCGGTCGGAACGTCCTGCGGGATGACGACGATCCCGCCGCGCCGTGCGACGGTCTCGGCCATGCGCCGGCCCGCGACCGCCGTCATGTTCGCCACGACCAGCGGGATCGTCGTGCCCGTGCCGTCGTCGGACGACAGGTCCACGTCGAAGCGCGACGTGATCTCGGAACGGGACGGGACGAGGAACACGTCGCCGTAGGTCAGGTCTGTGGTGGGCCGCTGGCCCGGCAGGAAGCGCACCACAGCAGTCTACGGAGGGATGCCAGAGGGGGAGGGGGGATGGGGTGACCAGCACGTGCAGACGTCGTGACCAGTCCTTTGAGGGCGCGAGCACCCTCCCTGACGGCCTAGAGTTGTCGGGCTAGTCGAATGGCAGGCGGAACGGAGCGGTGATGACCCTGTTGAGCAGCATCATGTCCCCGGAGGACCTCCGGCGGCTGACCCCCCAGCAGGTGGAGACCCTCGCCGCGGAGATCCGCGAGTTCCTCGTCTCCGCCGTCTCCCGCACGGGCGGGCACCTCGGGCCGAACCTCGGCGTCGTCGAGCTGACCCTCGCGATGCACCGCGTCTTCGACTCGCCCAAGGACTCGTTCGTGTTCGACACGGGTCACCAGTCGTACGTGCACAAGCTGCTCACGGGCCGCCAGGACTTCTCCGCGCTGCGCAAGCGCGACGGCATGTCCGGGTACCCGAGCCGCGCCGAGTCGCCCCACGACATCGTCGAGAACTCGCACGCGTCGACCGCGCTGAGCTGGGGCGACGGGATCGCCAAGGCCAACGTGGTGCGCGGCCTGCGGGACCGGCACGTCGTCTCGGTCATCGGCGACGGCGCGCTCACGGGCGGCATGGCCTGGGAGGCGCTGAACAACATCGCCGAGAGCCAGGACCGCCGCCTGGTCATCGTCGTCAACGACAACGGCCGCTCCTACTCGCCGACAGTCGGCGGCATGGCGCACCACCTGTCGACCCTGCGCACCACGCGTGGTTACGAGAACTTCCTCGACTGGGGCAAGCGCACGCTCTCGCGCTCGGGCGCCCCGGGACGCTTCGCGTACGAGTGGCTGCACGGTCTCAAGAAAGGCCTCAAGGACGTCGTCGCGCCCCAGGGCATGTTCGAGGACCTGGGCATCAAGTACATCGGCCCGGTCGACGGCCACGACATCGAGGCCCTCGAGCACGCGTTCGTGCGGGCCCGCGCCTACGGTGCGCCCGTGATCGTGCACGTCATCACCGAGAAGGGCCGCGGGTACACCCCGGCCGAGCAGGACGTCGCCGACCGCTTCCACGCGGTGGGCCAGATCCACCCCGAGACGGGCCTGCCCGTCGCGCCCTCGCGCTTCGGCTGGACCTCGGTCTTCGCCGACGAGATCGTCAGGATCGGCCGACGCCGCCCCGACGTCGTCGCGATCACCGCGGCCATGCTGCACCCCGTGGGGCTCGCGCCGTTCGCCGAGGCGTTCCCCGAGCGCACGTTCGACGTCGGCATCGCCGAGCAGCACGCCGCGACCTCGGCCGCGGGCATGGCCTTCGCGGGCCTGCACCCGGTCGTCGCGGTCTACGCGACCTTCCTCAACCGCGCGTTCGACCAGGTCCTCATGGACGTCGCGCTGCACAGGGCGGGCGTCACGTTCGTGCTCGACCGTGCGGGCATCACGGGTGAGGACGGAGCGAGCCACAACGGCATGTGGGACATGGCCATGCTGCGCATCGTGCCGGGCCTGCACCTGGCCGCGCCGCGCGACGAGCCGACGCTGCGCGACGCCCTGCGCCACGCGGTCGACATCGACGACGCGCCGTCGGTGGTGCGTTACCCCAAGGGGGCGGTCGTCGAGCCGATCCCCGCGATCGAGACGCTCGACGGTGTCGACGTCGTCGCACGTCACGACGCCGTCCCGGCCAGGAAGACCGCCACGACCTCGACCGCGCCGACCCGCAGGCTGCTCCTGGTCGGTGTCGGGTCCATGACGGGCACCGCGATGGCGGCCGGTGAGGCGCTGGCGTCCCACGGGCTCGACGTCACGGTCGTCTCGCCCACCTGGGTCCTGCCCATGCCGTCTGCGCTCGTGAAGCTCGCGGGCGAGCACGACCTCGTGGTCACGATCGAGGACGGCCTGGCAGACGGCGGCGTGGGCTCGCTCCTGGGGCAGCGTGCGGTCGAGGCCGGGGTCACGGTCCCGGTCGTCCCCCTGGGTCTGCCGACGGTCTTCCTCGACCACATGTCGATCGATCAGATCAAGGCCACACACCGCCTCACGGCGCAGGACGTGACTCGCGACGCGTTGACGGCGCTCGCGCTGCTCTGATCCCCGCTGGTCGGGGAGGCGTACGACCGTGCGCCCGGGCCTCAGGCCAGCGTCGCCTCTGCCGCTCGCTCGATCACGGCGCGCAGGTCGCCCGAGCCTGCGAACCACGTCCGCTGGCGTCCCGCGCCGCCGCCGGTCGACCACAGCCGGCCCAGCAGCTCGGTCACGGCGTCGAGGTCGCCCGCGTCGACGAGCGCCTCGCGCACGTGCGCGACGAGCTGGCCGACGACGTCGTGCGCGGTCGCGGGCTTCCAGGTGAGCGGCGAGACGAGGTCGCCCGAGATCCCGGAGCGCCCGGCCCTCCAGGACGCGGTGCGCAGGAGCTCGGGGTGGAGCATGGGTGCGGCGGCGCCCGCCGCGGCCTCGCGTGCGGCGGTCTCGACGAGCCCGCGGGCCAGGGCGGCGAGGAGGGTCGCGGTGTCGGCGTCGAGGCACACGTCGGCGACGCGGATCTCGACGGTCGGGTACGACGCGGACAGCCGGGCGTCGAAGTAGATCATCGCTGTGTCGAGGATCGTGCCCGTGGCGACCAGGGCGTCGACCGTGGCGCGGTACGCCTCGGGCGTGCCGAACGACGGGGCGGGGCCCGCCGTCGGCCACCGCGACCACACCTGGGAGCGGAAGCTCGCGTAGCCGCTGTCCTCGCCCTGCCAGTACGGCGAGTTGGCGCTCAGCGCGAGGAGCGGGGCGAGCCAGGGGCCGATCCTGTCGAGGACCGCGACGCCCTCGGCGTCGGAGGAGACCGCGACATGCACGTGGCATCCTCCGGTGAGCTGTTCGCGCGCCGTGAGCCCGAACGCGGCGCGGGCCTCGAGGTAGCGGAGCTTTCCCACGGTCGTGGGGGACACGGGCACGGGCGAGGTGCCGAGCGCCACGATGCGTGCGCCGCGCTGCTCGGCGGCCGCGCCGGCCCGGGTGCGCCCGTCGCGGATCTCCTGGGCGAGGTCGGTCAGGTCTGCGCACGGACGGGTGCCGGTCTCGAGCTGCTCCTCCATGAGCTCGAGCTCGAGGTCGCCGCCGGGTGCGTCGTCGGGCCGGTCGGGGCGTGAGCCGCCCGACGCCCCGAGCCCTCCCTCGGTGGCCTCGGTGGTGCCGGACGACTCGATGACCTCGGTCGCGACGGCGGTGGGGATGCCGTCGGGCCCGACGAGGAGGAACTCCTCCTCGACTCCCATGGTTCGCATCGAGGCAGTCTCACACGCCCGGGGTGCGCTTCGCACGCAGGGGGGCGTCCGGTGTGCGGCCTGCGCCCGCGCGCGCGGGGAGCCCGACGGCGGAGCGTGGCCCGGGCGACCGGGGTGCGCGGTGACGTGGCCGCCTCGTGCATAGGGGCGTCGAGGCGTGTCGGACAGCTCGCCTGAGGATGCCGCTCGTCGCCGGCCCGGACCCAGTTCCGGGTGGTGGCGGGCGGCATCTCGATGTGTACTGCGGATCGAGCGACGATCCGCAAGGGACCTTGGTCCCGAGTGCCGGGTCTAAAGACTCCCACGAAAAGGTCATGTGAAGACCGTCACAAGGTGGAATGAAGTCGCTTAGATGCATGTTGAAGGTCGTAGAAGGGTTGGAATTCCGCCGTTCGTCCGACGTCGATCCTCCTTTTGGAGCCACGGCCTGTGAGCCAGGTGACAGCGTCTTTGCCACGCCGACACCCTCTGCAGGTCGTAGCCTGAAAGGGCGAAGGAGAACGGCAGGACGGCACGGATTTCCCGCGTCGACCAAGGTCTTTACCCCCGCCGCGCAGGCAGCGCGGCGTGGACGTCGAGGAGAGTGATATGACCAGCATTTCCGAGGCTCGCAGCACCACTGGCGGCCAGGACGACGCGACCGTCCCCGCATGGGCCGGCTTCACCGCAGGTCCCTGGCAGGACACGGTCGACGTGCGCGACTTCATCCAGCGCAACTACACCCCGTACGAGGGTGACGACTCCTTCCTCGCCGGAGCGACGGAGCGCACGACCGGCATCTGGGCCAAGCTCTCCGAGATGTTCCCCGCCGAGCGCGAGAAGGGCATCTACGACGTCGACCCGCACACGCCCGCCGGCATCACGGCGCACGCACCCGGGTACATCGACAAGGACTCCGAGGTCATCGTCGGCCTCCAGACCGACGCCCCGCTCAAGCGCGCGATCATGCCGAACGGCGGATGGCGAATGGTCGAGGGCGCGCTCGAGACCTACGGCTACCCGGTCGACCAGGAGCTCAAGAAGGTCTTCAGCGAGTACCGCAAGACCCACAACCAGGGCGTCTTCGACATCTACCCGCCGAACGTCCGCGCCGCGCGCAGCTCGCACATCATCACGGGCCTGCCCGACGCCTACGGCCGCGGCCGCATCATCGGCGACTACCGCCGTGTCGCGCTCTACGGTGTCGACCAGCTCGTCGCCGCCAAGAAGCTCGACAAGCTCGACCTCGACACCCAGCCGTTCAGCGAGAAGATCGTGCGCGAGCGCGAGGAGCACGCGGAGCAGATCCGTGCGCTCGGCGAGCTCAAGGCGATGGCGGCCTCCTACGGCTACGACATCTCGGGCCCGGCCACCAACGCCCGCGAGGCCGTCCAGTGGCTGTACTTCGGCTACCTCGCCGCGGTCAAGGAGCAGAACGGCGCCGCGATGTCGCTGGGCCGCACCTCGACGTTCCTCGACGTGTACCTCGAGCGCGACCTGGCGAACGGTGTGATCACCGAGGAGCAGGCGCAGGAGATCATCGACGACTTCGTCATCAAGCTGCGGATCGTGCGCTTCCTGCGCACCCCGGAGTACGACTCCCTCTTCTCGGGCGACCCGACGTGGGTCACCGAGACGATCGGTGGCATGGGCGACGACGGTCGTCCGCTCGTCACGAAGAACTCGTTCCGCTTCCTGCAGACGTTGTACAACCTGGGCCCGGCCCCCGAGCCCAACATGACGGTCTTCTGGAGCCCGCGCCTGCCGCAGGGGTTCAAGGACTTCTGCGCCAAGGTCTCGATCGACACCTCGGCCGTCCAGTACGAGTCGGACGAGCAGATCCGTCCTGCCTGGGGTGACGACGCCGCGATCGCGTGCTGCGTCTCGCCCATGGCGGTCGGCAAGCAGATGCAGTTCTTCGGTGCCCGCGTGAACCTCGCCAAGACCCTCCTGTACGCCATCAACGGCGGCAAGGACGAGGTCACGGGCAAGCAGGTCTCCCCGGTCGTCGCCCCCGTGGCCGAGGGTCAGCCCCTCGACTACGACGACGTCCGCGCCCGCTTCGACAAGACCATGGACTGGCTCGCCGAGACCTATGTCGAGGCGCTCAACTGCATCCACTGGTCGCACGACAAGTACGCGTACGAGCGTCTCGAGATGGCCCTCCACGACAAGGAGGTCCTGCGGACCATGGCCTGCGGTATCGCGGGTCTCGCGGTCGCGGCGGACTCCCTGTCGGCCATCAGGTACGCCAAGGTCACGCCCGTGTTCGACGAGCGCGGCATCGTGGTCGACTACCAGACCGAGGGCGACTACCCCGCGTTCGGCAACGACGACGACCGCGTCGACTCGATCGCGGTCGAGCTCGTCGAGTCGTTCATGGCGAAGATCCGCTCGCACAAGATGTACCGCGACGCCCTGCCGACGCAGTCCGTCCTGACGATCACGTCGAACGTCGTCTACGGCAAGGCCACGGGCAACACGCCCGACGGCCGCCGTGCGGGCGAGCCCTTCTCGCCGGGTGCCAACCCGATGAACGGGCGCGACACGCACGGCATGCTCGCCTCGGCCCTGTCGGTCGCGAAGCTGCCGTACAACGAGGCGCAGGACGGCATCTCGCTGACCAACACGGTCGTCCCGAGCGGCCTGGGCCGCACCCGGGACGAGCAGGTCGCGAACCTTGCCGGTCTGCTCGACGCGTCGGTCGGTGGCGACGGCTACCACATGAACGTCAACGTGCTGGTGAAGGAGACCCTCGAGGACGCCATGGAGCACCCCGAGAACTACCCGCAGCTCACCATCCGCGTCTCCGGGTACGCCGTGAACTTCGTGCGGCTCACCCGCGAGCAGCAGCTCGACGTCCTCTCGCGGACCTTCCACGGCGCTCTCTGAGCGCAGAACGGCGGAACCATCATGACGACTCTCTCGACGCCCGCAGCAGGCCAGGTGCCCGCGCGTGCCGCGGCCCGCTACGGGGTCGACGGGGTCGCCTCGGCTCCGCTGCCGTGGCGGACCTCCGGTGACGGCCTGGGTCACGACAGCGACCTGGACGCACCGGAGGCCCCCCGCCGCCGGACGGGGGCCGGTGTCTCGGGCCTCTCGACGGCAGAGGACCTCGACCGGCACGACAAGCTCGCGATGATGCGCTCGGGCGAGCTGGGCTCCGTCCACTCGTGGGAGCTCGTGACTGCGGTGGACGGCCCGGGCACGCGCCTGACGGTGTTCCTCAACGGGTGCCCCCTGCGGTGCCTGTACTGCCACAACCCCGACACCCTGCAGATGAAGGACGGGGAGCCGGTCACGGCCGACGAGCTCCTCGCCCGGGTCAAGCGGTACCTGCCGGTCTTCCGTGCCACCAAGGGCGGGCTGACCCTCTCGGGTGGCGAGGTGCTCATGCAGCCCGCGTTCGCCGCGCGCATCCTGGCGGGAGCCAAGGAGATGGGCGTGCACACCACGCTCGACACCTCGGGCTTCCTCGGGGCGAACCTGAGCGACGAGATGCTCGCGGACACCGACCTGGTGCTCCTCGACGTCAAGTCGGGCGACCCCGCGACGTACGAGAAGGTCACGGGCCGCGCTCTCGAGCCGACCCTGACGTTCGGTCGGCGCCTGGCCGAGTCCGGCCTGCCCGGCGGCGTCACGGCCGAGCGCCCGGTCGAGGTCTGGATCCGGTACGTGCTGGTCCCGGGCCTGACCGACCAGGCCGAGCACGTCGACGTCGTCGCGGACTACGCGGCCTCGCTCAACGAGATCCGGCCCGGTACGGTCACGCGCGTCGAGGTCCTGCCCTTCCACCAGATGGGCCGGGACAAGTGGGAGACGCTCGGGCGCGAGTACGAGCTCACTGACACCCCCGCACCCGACGTCGAGCTGGTCGAGCGCGTGCGCGACCAGTTCCGGGCGAAGGGCCTCACGGTCTACTGACCGGTCGCCCGACCTCGAGACGTGAGCTGTGGCCCCTGGATCGCCCGATCCAGGGGCCACAGCTCCTTTCTCGGCGAGCGCGGACGCGAGGCGCGGGCAGGGCACCGCGGTCAGCGCCGCCCGTCGCCTGCGCGCGCTCCTCCTGCCCGACGACGTCGCTCGCCTCGCGCTGCGCCGTCGGGCCGTCCGTGGGCTCGGCCGGGGCCTCGGACGTCCTGGCGTGCGTCGCGCGCGTGACCGCGAGCATCCCCGCGTACGGCCCGCCCCGCGGAGGGAAGCCACCCATGACGAGCGCGCTCAGGCGCGTCGTGCGCAGCGCGAGCTGCAGGCCGCTCAGCGCGAGCCACGAGTACCCGTAGTACGCGAAGGTCTCGGCGCCTGCGGCGTCGGCGATCGCGCGCAGGTCGGCCGCGACGTTCTCCGGGGTCAGCGTGTCCGGGGCCGGGTGAGCCATGCGGTGCCCCTCGTCGTCGGACGCGACCACGCAGAACGTGGGGGAGAGGGCGTCGACCAAGGTGCGGCCGAGCGCGGGGTCGAGGCCCCACGCCCGGAGCTCGTCGGCCTGCGGCCCCGTGGCCGGGACCGGGTTGGCCGGGAGCACGACGGCAGGGCCCGTCCCCGTGACCTCGACGGGGATGGTGCTCCCGTCGTGGAGGGTCGCCGTGGTGTGGTGCGTGACCGGAGAACCGTTCGACGTCGTGCGAGCCACGCCATCGCGCACCCCCGGGCCGACGCCGAGCCCGAAATGCCTGGATCCCCGCGCCCGGATGACGGAGGATCGAGGAACACCCCATCGACCCCGAGGAGAACCCGTGCCTTCTGCCCCCGCTGCACCGTCGACCACCGAGCCGTCGACCCCCGTCGCACGGCTCGTGCGCAGCCCCCGCCTGTCCGACGTCGCCGAGTACGCCTACGCGACTGTCGTCCCGTCCGGCGCCCGTCTCGTGTACGCCGCAGGCGCGTGCCCGCTCGACGCCGCCGGAGCGACCGTGGGCGTCGGGGACGTGCGGGCCCAGGCCGCGCAGACCATGTCCAACCTGCGGGTCTCGCTCGAGGACGCGGGCGCGACCTTCGCGGACCTCGTCAAGACGACCGTGTACGTCGCCTCGACGTCGCAGGACGACCTCGTCGCCGCGTGGGAGGTCGTGCGAGACACGCTCGCCCCGCACGACCCGCCGAGCACGCTGCTCGGCGTCGCCGCGCTCGGGTACGACGACCAGCTCGTCGAGGTCGAGGCGGTCGCGGCGATCCGCTGACCCCACTACGCGAGGGCGCCCGGGCATACCGTGGGAGGCATGGACCTCCCACCTCAGACACCCCTGACCCCGCTGACAGAGGACTGGACCCGGGCGCTCGCGGTCGTGGCCCACCCGGACGACATGGAGTTCGGCGCGGCCGCGGCCGTCGCGCGCTGGACCGGGCAGGGCAAGACCGTGGTCTACGCCATGGTCACGAGCGGCGAGGCGGGGATCGACGGCCTCGCGCCCGCCGAGGCGCGCGCCGTGCGCGAGGCCGAGCAGGTCGCGTCGGCCGCGATCGTGGGCGTGGACGAGGTCGAGTTCCTCGGCCTGCCCGACGGCGTGCTCGAGTACGGGCTGCCGCTGCGGTCGGCCGTCGCGGCGGCGATCCGGCGTCACCGCCCCGAGGTCGTCATCACGGGCAACTACCGTGAGACGTTCCCGGGCGGGATGCTCAACCAGGCCGACCACATCGCGACAGGCCGTGCCGTCGTCGACGCCGTGCGGGACGCGGGCAACCGCTGGGTCTTCCACGACCAGGTCGGGGCGGGCCTGGAACCGTGGGGCGGAGTGCGGCAGGTCTGGGTCGCCGGCTCCCCGGACGCGGCCCACGGCGTCGACGTGACGGGGACGTTCGACGCGGGCGTGGCCTCGCTCAAAGCCCATGCCGCCTATATCGCCGGCCTCGGGTGGGAGCACTTCGACCCGGCGGAGTTCCTCGCGACCATGTCCCGGGCGGACGGCGCTCGCATGGGCGTCGAGCATGCGACGGCGTTCGAGGTGCTGAGGATGGGCTGGGAGGACTAGCTGTACTGACCAGGATCGTTGTTGACGTGAAGAGAGACCTCCGTGTCGAGTGGGAGCTGTCTAGGAACCCGGCTCTGACCAACGGAGGTCTCTCGTGTCC
>NZ_JOFV01000015.1 GCF_000718325.1 Oerskovia turbata | reverse complement strand
GCTACGCCTCAGAAGCCGAACGACGAGCCGCCCTGGCAGCATGGATCCACGAGTACAACCACCACCGACCCCACACCGCCTGCGGGAACAAGCCACCAGTCACCCGATTGACCAACCTGTCAGGTCAGTACATCTAGAGGGTCAAGCCGGTCAACGTCCACTCTTGGCGGCGAGCACCGCGTCATAGGTCTCGTCATCGATCAGGCCCTCATCGAGCGCACGCCCGACCTCCTCGAACGTGCCGGGCGCCTCCTCGACCAGCCAGTCGAACCCGTCCGTCTTGGTCTGCTCGGCGTACGGCCAGCGCATGAGCTCCTCGACGAGCTGGGCCCGGTCGATCTGCCCGGCGGCGTAACGCTCGGCGATCTCGTACGGGCTCGCCCCGCTGAACCCCTCGCGCACGTCGGGCACCCGCCCGGCGGCCTTGAGCGCCTTGTTCACCGCGGGCTGGCTGATCCGCAGTTCCTTCGCGATCTGCGTCTGCGTCATCGTCGCCGCGAGCCTGCGCAGCGTGCGCAGCTCATCGCGCCGGTCCACGTCCTGCCGATGCCGCAGCCGAACCGCGACCGCGACGTCCACGTTCTGAGTCGTCGTCATGAGATCTACCTCCATCTATAACCAAGGATATAACGCTCGGGGTTGTCCGCCGGTCAAGGGCCGCGTGACTGTGCGTTGCCGCAGACAGTGACCCCGACCGAGCCTGGGCCGAGCCACATTCAGCGCGTCGACGTGGCCGGGCGAGGCGTAGGCAGGGAAGTCGGTCGACGATGTCGAGCTCACCAAAGGCAAGGCCTAATGGCCACGGACTGGCAGTCAAGGATCCACTAAGACATGCTGGGCCGGTGACCTATGACTTTCGCGTTCGGGCAACTCTTGGTGCGCCCGTGATGATCGCCTCGTCCGAAGCGGAACTGGAAGTGTTTCGACAGGAGGACGTGCGCGTCGTTATCCGCTCAACTGCCGACGACCTGCCGCTCACCGACTCTCGAGTCATAGTCATCCGTGGCTCGGGCTATCCAACCGAAGAGGACGCTCTTCGGGAGGGGGATCGCTGGCATGGGCATGTGATGGTTGCGTTCTCCAGTCTGACTTTCGGCGCGGACTTCGGTGAGCGGGAACCAGAGGGTGGCCTCACTGAGACTGGCCTGCAACTCTTCAGGGACGAAGCGCCTGGATACCAGCATTTCAACGACTCTCCGGGAGTTCAGGTCTTTGCCGCGTATCCACCAGTACTCTTCCATGGGGCCAAAGCAACAGCAGTTCGCGGCCATGGGGCTCCAGGGGTCGTGCTCGCGGTCCAGCGAGCCAGAGAACATGACGCCACCCTTGACGAGCGGCAGCGTCTGGCCTACGACCTCTTCAGCGCATCGTTCTCGCAGCCGGCTTCCGACGCTAGATTCTTGATGCTCTCTATGGCACTTGAGACCCTAATCGAGCAAGCGCCGAGATCAACGGCCGAGTGCGGCCAGATCGATGCGATGATCCGTAGTTTGCAGGAGTCCGACCTTGAGCAGGGTGCGATTGCCTCGCTCGTGGGCAGTTTACGGAGCCTCAAACGAGAGTCCGTGGGGCAGGCGGGTCGACGCCTTGCTGCGGGGCTGTCTCCTCGTCAATACCTCGGGCGCTCCGCTGTCGACTTCTTCGCCTACAGCTACGAACTGCGGAGCAAGCTCGTTCACGGGCATGTGCCGCGGCCGTCACGCCCGGTGGTCGACGAGTGCAGTGCTTGGCTCGAACAGTTCGTTGGCCACCTACTCAGCATTCCACTCGCGACGACCATTCAGGATCCGTCGTCGTCAATCACGTAGGTGTAGTTTCAGCGACCACTCGTCTGAAGCGTCGAGCGGGAAGGTTGATACCGGGCGATAGGCAGCCTCAAGCTTTTGGACCAGGTCCTGGAACTCCGCAATTTCGCCACCGTGGAGGATCTGATACTGAGCAAAGACCCATTCGTAGAGTTCCCCCAGGGAGGTTTCATACTCCTGCACGAGATCAAGTATTCGAATGGACCGACTCTCACTGAGATACTTCTTGGCTGGCGCAGGGCACTTCTTCCAGGAGAGCATGTCTGATGCGTCTACGACAACCCACTGAGCGGAACCCCGGGGGTCGGCCTCCAGGTCAATACCCAAAACTGGCTGGCCGCGGTGGATCATGTAGTTGCGGAGAGCCTTCAAGATCGCAGCGGAACGGGTTCCGGTTACGGCCATCTTGCGCGTCTCGTACTCGGCCAGGAAGTTCTCTCCTTCGTAGGTAGCGAGCAGGTTTCTGGTGTGATCCACTAGGGTGAAAGCCGACCCGACATAGTTGAGCAGGTGGCGGAGCGCCATAAGGTAAAAGACCTCGCCGTCAACTCCACTCGGCATCAACTGGGCGGAGTTTTCGAATCGGCTAATGTAGTCCTTAAGTTCAGCACCGTTCGCTTGCATGACGTGAGAGGCACGCTGAACCCCGATCCAGTTCTGCTGCGCTACGAGCGCCGGGTGCGCGGCAAGTTGGCGCTCTATCACCTGTACTTCGTCGAGCGTCAGAGTTCCATTCAAGTGCAGCACCTGAATTTCAAACGCGCCCAGCGGTTTCTCACCCATCCGAGCAGGATAATCGTCAGAAGCGCGAGCGAGGGGGTGAAATCCTCTCGGTCCCAGAGCCAGGCAGCTGCCTCAGGTGCAGGGATGAGGACTGCGTCCCCGCTTTCTACGGTAGTGAGAGCCCCGGCCGCGACCTCGAGCAGCGAGTCGACAGCGCCGGGTGAGGCGTAGATCGGGCAGTCGGTCACGACGTCGAGATCGCACGGTGGCAAGGCCTCGACCGCGACGACCTGGCCGTCGAGGATCCAAGCGATGTCGAGCGGGACCCGGGTGCGGGCCATCCAGACCTCGCGAGGTCCGGCTCGTCGAACGGGAACAGCATCCCGGTGCCTGCGGGGACGTCGTCACGGTCGCTGAGCCCAGCACGCTGGGCGTCGGGTGTGCGCGCGACCTCGACGGTAAAGGTCTGCTCGCCGATGGTCACGATGCTGGTCGGCGCCCCGCACCCGGACAGGAGAACCAGCGCGTCCAGGACGCTGGCAGTGCGCCTCACCGCTCGTGGCCCGGTGTCCCGTACGTGGTGCCGTAGGCCGGCCGGGGTCGGTCTCCATGGCCTCGCACCGGTCCCGCTGGGCCTACGCGGCCGGGGGTGGGGCGAGAGGCCTGGGCCAGGCGGATGGTCTGAGCCAGGCGCAGGGCGTCGCTGGTGTGCTGGTCGAACGCGGTGGGGCGGGTGACGATGCGCGAGAACATCTCGCGCAGCGCCTTCGGGTCCCCGGCGCGGGCAGCTTCGCTGGCGCGGTCGTTCTCGGAGGCGATGCCGGGCGCCGCGCGGGTGACTCTGTGCCAGTCGATGTCGTGGCCGGACTCGCGGGCCAGGGCCCGCACGAACTCGCGCTGCGTGCGGCCGTTGCCCTCCCGAAGGGGTGCACCTGGTTCACGACGTCATACGCGCCCGCCAGGACTGTCGGCACCTTCTCCTACGGGATCCGGCGCAGGTTGTCGGTCTCGCGCAGCACCTCGGCGACCTCGCGCACGCTGTCGGCGATCTGGGCCCGCGGAGTAAAGAAACCCATCTTGCCCTTGAGCACCTGCCCGGCCCTGCCCTTGCGGATCTCGGTCGTACGTCGCGGGGATGCCGGCCTGGCGCAGCGAGAGTGCGCGGGCCTCAACGAAGGCGTCCTCTGCTCGGCGGAGGTCGTGGGGGTTGGTCGCGCCCAGCTTGTTACGCAGGGTCTGGCCAGCGGCCTGGAGCTATCCGCGGAACCGGTCGAACTCGCTGCCGGTCTCCCAGGGGTGCGCCACGCTCAGCTCTTCTCGGGCAGGTTGAGGTAGGCGCGCGTGCGCCTCATGAGCTCGTCTTGATCGATCTCCCCGCGCGCGTACGCGTCCTGGATCGCGCGGGCCTCGTCGCTCGTGCGCCCGCCCTCGAGCTCGGTGCTCGCCCGGGCCTGGCGCACGTCGTTCTCCCGCAGTGCGCGTTCCTCGTCGCTGATAGCCATCGGGTTCCCCCTCTCGTCACCCGCAAACCTAGCGGGATGACGGCGGACCAGGGCGCCGACAGCCAACTCGAGCTCAAGGATCGCGCGAGCCTTGAGGATCAGCGGTCATGGCTGAATGAGCGCCGGACTGGTGCCGCTGCGATACGGGTAAGATAATCGGACGCCGCACAACCGACGGCTGACTCAACCGATCAATGCACCAAAGGGTGGATGATCCGTGGTCGTAGAGGCCGAGATGTATGTTGGGACGTCGTTGTCGGCGCCTGGGTGCGCCACCCTATTCGGATCTCACTGGGAAAGACGCCGATCGAACTCCCTCGCCTTGTCGGGGATTTGGACCCACATCGCCGCGCGATCGTGGAACTCTTACCCGACCATGCGAGTTGTGCCGTCAAGTTCGGACGCGAGAGTCTGAGAGCGAGCGCGCAAGTGACCCGAGAGTGTGTGCAGAGTCCCACGGACGACCTCTTGCGTCGGATTGGTGTCGTACCGGAGGCAGCGGTGTGCACCGACTGTGACGCGCGCGGACGGATAGGGGTCAGTTTCGCGTCAAGGGGCGTTGAGTCAGTGTGGATGCCGCTGCATGGGCTGGGCGTTCGGCTCCAGTGAAGGGATCATGAACCACCACGTCTGGGTTGGCGACGGTCAACATGTCCCGCGCTATCGTCGCGGTGCTCTCGTCGAGTAGCCCGCAGTGGTCAAGGGCCATTGCCGCTAGATAGGACCGTTGAGTGATGATCGCTGGGGTGCGGACATCCCCGATCCCGGGTGTCGGCGCCCAGATCGGGGTGCTGGCATCTGCGGCGGCCGGATCCTCGATTGTGGATCGCAGTGCGATGACCGCGTCCGCGTCGTGGCGAAGCCTGCGGACGAGGGGGCCCGTCAGCAGTGGGAACAGATGGGCGGCGTCCCGGACCAAGATCTGGTGGTGTGCTCGTTCGACGATTGCGGGCAAAGCGCTGGGCGGTGAGGACCGTATAGCGACGGCAAGCAAGTCAATCCACTCGCGACGCTTCCGTGGCTTGCCGATGCGGAACCAGGCCTCAAGGTCGGCGAACATCGTGCGGCTGCGCGCGTCGATCGGGAAGAGCTCGCAGTACAACGCCCGCAGTTGCGGGGTGATGTCAAAGCCGGTCTGCTGCGTCAGCGCGTCGCGGAGCGTGTCAGCGGGGATCTGCCAGGAGTCTCGGTCGACCAGCAGGTCATAAATCTCGCTCGTCGCTCGCCAAACCGAGGTAGAGGAACTCACGCTTGTCAGACAAGCGACGAAGAGGTCGATATCGCGGCGTCCGCCGCGATGCGACCAGAGAAGATACTCGGCACTGCTGCGGAACTGGGGGTTCGCGTCTGCCTCCAAGCGAATGAGATCATTGATCGACGGGTGCGGTGACGAGCTGATGCTGAGCTGGCCGAGTACGGTTGCTCGAGCGTTCTCGCGCGCATCCCTGGCGTTTGAGGTGGACAGCAGAGTGAACAGGCCATCGCCGAAGTGAGTAGACACTTCCTCCCAGTTCACGTTGAGCAGGTCGATCAGTTCCCGATCGATGCCTCCAAACCGCTGTCGGAGTTGCACACCCGGTGGCGTGGGCTCTCCGATCGTCTCCAGGAGACCGTCATGCAGCCCGAGATCACCGAGAAGCAGCATCCCGACCCACCCGGTCTGCCGCCGGTGGTCCAGAGCCGGGCCGTAACCGCAGAGTTCGGCTTGCACCTGTGTCCGCAGCCAGTTGGTGGTCTCCTTGGTCTGCTCGTGCTCGGCGTTCGGTGAGATCCGGTACCGCTCGACACGACGGATCAGCCCGGTCAGAGCTGTGCGCTGTACCCAGACGTCGGGGTCCTCTCCCCAGTCCTCGAGCACGCCACGCAGGGTAGTCGGGGTGAGGTCGGAGCGGGTCAGAGCATCGACGAGTACCTCCCGCAATTGCGGAGGCAAGTAGACGAGCTGGTCAAGAACCGCATCCATCATCATGTTTGCGGTGGCGTCGGCACGATCGCCGTAGGCGCGCACGATCGCCGACGGTGCTGGGTCGTGAATGCCGCTGGTGACGTACCGGGGATGCTGCAAGGCCTTCAACGCGAACGCGACGACCGCCTTATGCGTTGGCCACGCAGTGATGATCGCGTCGACATGCCAATCGAGGTGGCTCGTCCCGACTGCAGTGCAGCGTGTCGCGAGTTCGTCCAGATCGTGTTCGCGCAGGATCGCAGTGAACTCAGAGTCCGCCGGGCTGCTGGCGACCCGGGCCCAGGCTTCGGCGACGGCCATCGCCACCACGACCCGTGCTTCCCCGTCGCCTTCGTCGGCCGACGACCGCAGCAATGAGACGAGCGCCCGAAACCCCTCCGCGACACCGAGCGCATCCAGTGCCAGCGGTGCGAGTGGTGCTGCCGACTCCAAGGGCCCATGCAGGCGCTCTTCGAATGCCGCGCGTACCTCGGGCCTGTCACCGAACCGTTGCAGCAGCGTTGAACCGATGGGGACGGGACGCCACGAATCCAGTGCCGGCAGAAGAACGTCGAGCGCTTCGTCGTCGGGCAACGCTTCAGCAAGACCGACAGCGCCATTATCAAAATGTGGCTTTGAGACGTCTTCCCGGATGGTCGTCGCGGCGCTGCGCGCAAAACCGGGGTCTGCGCGCCACGACTCGGGGATGAGCGCAAGGCTGAATAGCGAGAGTCCGTTACGGTCGGGATGCTCAAGCTCGTCGGCCACCCAGTTCTTGATTGCGTCGTCGTCGCTGAACGTGGTGCAAGCCAGCAGCCAAGCCATCGACCGGTTGCCGCCATTCATGCCATTGCCGGAGAGGATTTCCAGCGTGAACCGCGCCGCCTCCGTCTGCCCAGCCAGCGCATGCTGCACGAACGGGATGGCGATGGTCGCCCAGTACTCCTGCGGCCGCAGCCCCTCCTGTCGCAGGAATCCCCCGAACCACTGCCGCTCCTCGGCAGATAGACAATCGAAATCTCCTCCCGCCGCTTCCCGCAGCAAGTGCATGGCGCAGACTCGTAGCTCCGGGGTGATCTGCGATCGCGCCCATTCGAGGAGGGCGGGTAGCCGTGGCCAGTCCTGCCAACCTATTCCCAAGCACAGCAGCGCGAACGCCTGGTCGATGGCCTTCGCCCCGTCGAGGATGCTCGTTTCGATTCGAGCGCCGACCGTCGCGTCGCCGGCATATCGGATCGCTATCGCGTGGGCGGCGTTCAACTGCGCAGCGTCGTCCTCGTGCCGCAGACCCCAGAGCAACGTGGGAAGGACCCCAGTCTCCGCGACCGCGGCGTGTCGGAGCATCCACAGCGGCGAAGCCGGCTCGGGATGCGCGGCGTTGAGCCAACGTGTGAACGTGGCGAGCAGAAGCGGTCGCAGCGACGCGTGTTTCGTCATTGATACCAGCGACTCGACCAGCGTGGCACGGTGGGCGTTGTCGGCGTGCTCGTTGACCCGGTTGATAATCTCCGTCACCCATTGCGATTGCCTAAGCGTAGAGATCGCTACGTCGGCGGCGATCGCGTGGGCGATCAGCTCATACTTGTCGACCGGGTCGACATCGGAGTGCTCGCATAGCTGGTTAAGCAGTGACGCGTTCACGTGTGCGTTGACCTGGCTGGCGAGCCCGGCGATGAGTACATCCCGCCATGTGGCGTCGCCTGCCCGGGCGGTCAGGACGATCTCCTGCTCCTCGGGCGGGAGGGTAGCCAGGTGCTCACCTGCGAGCTGATCGAGCAGAACCCGATGGAGGAACCCGACCATGCCGACGCCTTGCGGGACGAGTAGGCCGTACTCGTCCTCTGCCTGCGACAGCACTGCTGCCGCGACCCGGGCCGCATCGGCTGCCGGATAGGCCAGACCATCGTCACGGCGAAGCTCCTCGCGGAACCGCCGTTCCATCTCCTGTCGGGATCGGATCGCCGAACCGCCCTCCATGCGGGCCTGGTAGGCGACGCCACGGAGCACCGTGAGCATGTCGCTGGTGGAGAACTCCGATCCCGCCGCGTAGGACGCACGGCGGCGCATTTGGGGGTGCTTGTCCACCAGAAGCTGGACCAGCGCGGAGAACAGGTGGAACCGTTGCGGCGGCAACGACTCTCCCCGCCATGACTTCGCCAACAGCCCGAGAAACAGAGGCGTACCCAAAAGAGGGCTCAACGCCGGAATCTCGGCCAGTTCGGCCAGGAATGACTCCGCATGCGGGGTGGACAGACCGTCGGTGCCGATCGTGTCGGAATCGGATAGCGCCCGGGTGACCAGATCGACCTGCTGAGCGTGGGTGAGCGGCGCCAGTACCGCCTTCGTCCACCGCTCCACCCAGTTCAGCCGGTCCACTGCGTACGGGCGAGCAGTGAGGATCGCGCCGATTTGTCGCTGGGACACGAACGACTCGATCAGTCCGAGCGCATACTCCGCGGATGCGGGGTCGTTCCACTCATCGACGCCATCGACGAGCAGGATCGCCCGTTCGTCGTCGAGCGCCGGCTGGGTGAGATCCCAAACAGACGGTCCACCTTGTTGGGTGACCCAGGCCTGAATGGCCGAGACGACCGAGTTCGTGGTGGATCCATCGAGGTGACGACATAGGAACCCGAACGGCAACCACAACGGCAAGTTGCCGCCGTGCGCCCGCTGCAGCGCCGCAGACTGCGGTTCGGCGGCGAGGATATCCGCGGCGGCAAACATCAGGAAGCTGGACTTTCCTGACCCGGGCGCGCCGATCAGCAGCCGGAGGCGCTCGGATTCTGCCCATTCGTCGACAGGAGTGCGTGCCCGGTCCGCTTCCGACGATCGGACCGGTTCTCGTCGCGAAGGTTGGCGGATGCGGCGGCGCATCCTCAGGGGCGTTCGCGCGAGCTCTTCAAGTGGCTGGTCCGCAACCAGGGGCGCCGTCTGCTCTGGCTCCACTGCGGGGCCTCGTGACAGGGGGCCCTCCGATATCGGTTGTGTGTCGAGGATCAGGTACGACAGGCCGTGGGTATGCGTGCCAGTGACTGTCGGCGAGGCGCCCTGCGACCGGAACGCGGCCCGATAGAGGCCTCCGAGGGCGGCGCGGGCTGCGCGTGCTTGCTCGGGGATGATCCGCCCGGCAAGCTCTGCAGCGCGGTCCTCTCCGCAGAACTCGACCACCCACGCCCGTCCGAAGAAGTCATCCACCAGCTGAGGGTGATCACGGAGCCGGGAGGCGATCTCTTCCGCTCCCCACGGTTCAAACTCGACGCCGGTCTCCGCGAGCGTTTCTCGCGCGGACCGGACTGCGACATCCAACTTGGTATCGCGAAGCGACGAACTCGTGGCGTAGTAGAACCGAGAACACTGGTCCGCCCACTCGCCGTCGAGGAAGTCGGTGACCGCAGAGGTGATCGAGGCGGCGGTGAGGCTCTTCACCCGGCGTGACTGCAGTGCTACGTACCTTCTTCCCGCCGCTGCAGCCGAGGCGTCGAGCGAGGGTGCGGCTCGCGCATACACATCGATTCCTGCCTGGGCTTGCCCGGGCAACCCGTACAGGGTCGCGTGCTCGATGTGCGCTTCAGTTTCCAGAAGCCGGGTGAACAGTCGCTCAGCATTCTCAGGGGTCAAGTCACCCACGGGCAGTAGCGCCTGCCGGGTCTGCACCGGCGGTGCCGGCCATGGTCCGTTCGGAACGGACCACAGCATCGCCGGTAGCTCGAGTTGTCGCGTCGTCACGCTGCTATCTTGCCGTTCGCAACCGACATGTCCCCTCTGGCTCGCGGCTTCTCGTGAAGCAGTACGGTGTCGAGGCCGCGTCGCACCGGCGGTGATGGCTGGGCAGAGAGGCCGTCAACGCACCGGCCGGGGAAAGCGATCTCGGGCAACTCCCACCTGCTGGCAATGCCGCGTCGCAGCCAGTGCTGGGATGTCGAATAGTGTGAGCGAGAGAACGAAAACCTCTTCCTGCGCGCCAGCGCACCCGATCTGCGGCACCAATAGCCCGAGCCGGAGACCCGTCACGGTCCCGGCGCTGCCCCGGGACGGTGACGGGTCTCCGAGTCCGGCGCGGTCACAGGCCCTGCGACGCTTCTCGTTGCGCAGGTCAGCACCTTGTGACCTGCTCGGGCCACGACCAGCTGTTGTGAACCCTAGGAGGGAGTGCCCATCGCTCAGACGAGCCGACCCCAGTTCGTGTACCTAATCCACTGCTTGTCCATCAGGCGACCGGTCCGATGGAGGACATGTCGGAGGGTCCGTATCCGTTCGATACCAATCACGTAGTCGCTCGCACGCTCGGGGTCGGGGCCAACTTGGCGTGGACGGCGTACCACTCCGTCTCAATCTCCTCGGGCATCTCCTCGAGTGACGAGCCAAGCGGATGCGAGGCCCTGTGCTCCTTCCAGAGCTCAGCGATGCGGTTAGCTTCGAGAACCTGAACGCCGAGGTAGCCGTCATGGTCTGCGATCTGACTGTGGCAGACGTCGCAGATCCACATGACATCGCTGACGTTGACTGTCGGGGGCTTCAAGGTGACCTCCTGGGCTCGAACCGAACGGGCAGGCCTGAGCCTGGGCCGCGCGGTCGTCGTACGGCGAGAGATCGGCGCCCGCTCGACCCAACCCAAGCGCACACGGCGCTGCTGACGATCGCTCGTCTACCCGCGTTCGGTCTGGGGCCTCGCGCGGCACCTCGGTGCGGTACCCGACGGGTGCTGGCGCTGAAGCTCGAGACGCTGCGGGTGGGGGCGGCGATGAGGCAGTGGTCAGCGAGGTCTACCCCGCGCAGGAAGCGTCCCTTGTCGGCCACGCGCATGGGCACGTTTCTCGGCCTCCGTACAGAAGTGGCAGTAGCGAACCACGGCCGGGCACGAGGCGGCGGTCAGGCATCATCGTTCGGTGGATCAGCCTGTTCGACGATGTCCTGCAGTACGCCGAGAACGTCCGGTGCGGTGTGCCGCCCTCGATGTAGTAGTTCGCTGTAACAGCTTCGGTGTTCCCCAGGACAGCGGCGGCGGTGGCGACCTCGTACCCACCCGCCCGGAGGGCGGTGGCGACGGTGGCTCGCAACGTGTGCGGGTGCAGCGACCTCGGGTCGATCCCAGCTGCTTCGAGCGCTTGCTTCAGGGAGCGTCGTGCGTTCTGAGTCTGCCAGTGGGTACCGACTCTGGTCCTGAACACTGGGTCATCCGGGTCGGCGTTGTCGGGCCGCAGAAGCCGTAGCGATTCGACGGTGAACGGCGGAACGGTGATGCTGCGCATTCCGCGCTCGGACTTCGTGACCTCCTGGCGAACCGACTGGTAGCCAACCTGTACCATCGTCGCCACCACCGTCACTGTCGACCGCTCCCCCTGCCCTGTCGCAAGGTGCACGTTCCCCCACCGCAATGCGAGTGCCTCCCCGATTCGCATCCCGGATCCAAGGAGCAGGTCGACCAGCACGGCCAGATTGAGGGACGGGGCGGGCCCGAGACGCCTCGCCGGGTCAGCACGCCATCGGCGCGCGGCGTCCCGCAGAGCGTGGATCTCGTCCGTGGACAACGCCCGGGGCTGGCTCCTCCTCTTGGGTGGGACAGTGGTTCGCTCGGCAACGTTCACACCCTCGATCGCACCCATGCGGATCGCGTAGTCCAGAATCCGCTTGACGAGGGACCTGCACTTGCGGCGCTTGTCATTCAGGGAATGTTCCGCACCGTCGGCACCACGGATGGACGTCAACCACTGTTCCAGCAGCGGAGTGGTCAGGTCACGCAACCTGAGTTGCCCAATGACGGGTACCACGTCGACACGCAGCAGCCGTAGGTCCTGCTCCACTGTCTGAACCCGCACCCGTCCACCAGGGGCGTGAGCCTCCTCCATGCGCAAGGTGACCCACAGGCGGGCCACCGTCTCGAACAATGTGTTCGCAGTCAGGTCTGTGACGCTGTCCGCGCGTCCGCTGTTGGAGTAGAACTTCCTCGCCCACGCAGTGATCGCGGCGGCCGGCGAGTCTTCGGTGACCTGGATGCGGCGCTCTCTCCCGTCGCTATCGCTTCCACGGGCATCGACCCTCCAACGCCCGGTCGCGGTCTTCTTCGGGACCAGGGCACCGTGCGTGCCGGGCAAACGCTGAGGTCTTCCACCACTACGCATCATGACGACCGCCGGGTCCGGTCCAGCGGTCGATCGCCGCCAGAAATCGAAACGAGTGTGGGCTCCATCGTGACCAAGTAGGCCCCGTCTGGCCATCGTCCTGCCGGTACCGCAACCTGCTACCGCCACGTAGATCACACGGACTGGCGCTGGATGCGTGGAAGGGGTGGCTGACATGGCGGGACGAGCCATGGTGGGTGGCGAGATCGCTCACGGTGAACAAACGGTGGTTGCGGGTCATGCCGTCTCTATGCGGCGGCCCAATGGCTCCCCTCACGGCGTGTTGCCACAGGCGAGCGCGGGGACCGTCGGCCTCGCACTGGATGCCGCACCGCTGCCGAGAACCGCAACGTCCAGGTTTGTGGAGACGTCGCCGACGCCCTTGCACTGCCGTGACGTGACACCACGTGCCGTTTGTGGAGGCTTCCAACGACGAAGCCCAGGTCGGGAGGATGAAAAACACCTCCTGACCTGGGCTTTTGGTCGGGCTGACAGGATTTGAACCTGCGACCCCTTGACCCCCAGTCAAGTGCGCTACCAAGCTGCGCCACAGCCCGTGAGCCCCGGAGGGCTTCACCAGCCCTTCAGGGCCGAGAGAAACAATACCCCACTTTGGGCGTGCTCCGTGCATCGTCGCTGGTGAGTGGCACGGGTCACGCGCGTCCGGGGAGTTCTCGGCCGCGTCACAGGCCATGTCGAGGCCATGCCCAGCGCGCCACCAGTGCCCCACCAGTGCGCCGTCGGCCCCCACCCGGTCCCAGCACTCCCCCAGCGCGCCCCACAAACGCCCAGGAGAGCCGCGCGCACCTTCCGGCACGCACGACCCTCCCGTGGCTCTCTCGACGTCTCACACGCCCCGCAGAAGCCCCTGGGGGCCCGGCAAGGGGCGCGTCAGCGCTTGCGCTTCTCGCGCACGCGCACCGAGATCTCGATGGGCGTCCCCTCGAACCCGAAGGTCTCGCGCAGGCGACGCTCGATGAAGCGTCGGTAGCCGGCCTCGAGAAAGCCGGTCGCGAAGATCACGAAGCGCGGCGGGCGCGTGGACGCCTGGGTCGCGAACAGGATGCGGGGCTGCTTGCCGCCGCGCAGCGGGTGCGGGTGGGCTGCGACGAGCTCGCCGAGGAACGCGTTGAGGCGCCCGGTCGGGATGCGCTTGTCCCAGGACTCGAGCGAGCGCTCGAGTGCGGGCACGAGGCGGTCGGTGTGCCAGCCGGTACGGGCCGAGACGTTGACGCGCGGCGCCCACTGGATCTGCACGAGGTCCTTCTCGATCTCGCGCTCCAGGAAGGGGCGGCGGTCCTCGTCCATGAGGTCCCACTTGTTGTAGGCGATGACGAGGGCGCGCCCGGCGTCGACGACCTGGGAGATGACGCGCGTGTCCTGCTCGGTGAGCGGGACGGACGCGTCGACGAGCACGACGGCGACCTCGGCCTTCTCGATCGCGGCCTGGGTGCGCAGCGAGGCGTAGAAGTCGGCGCCCTTGGTCTGGTGCACGCGGCGGCGGATGCCGGCGGTGTCGACGAACCACCACGGGATGCCCTTGAGGAGCACGAGCTCGTCGACGGGGTCGCGCGTGGTGCCGGCGACGGAGTCGACGACGACGCGGTCGGCGCCCGCGACCTTGTTCAGGAGCGAGGACTTGCCGACGTTGGGGCGGCCGACGAGCGCGACGCGGCGCGGCCCGGAAGGGAGGACGACGGCATGCTCGGAGACGAGCGGCAGCGCCTCCATGGCGGCGTCGAGCAGGTCACCCGTGCCGCGCCCGTGGAGGGCGGAGACGGGGTGCGGTTCGCCGAGGCCCAGGCTCCAGAGCTCGGTCGCGTCGGCCTCGCCGCGCGCGCCGTCGACCTTGTTGGCGCACAGCACGACGGGCTTGCCGGACTTGCGGAGCAGCTTCACGACGCGCTCGTCGGTGGCCGTGGGGCCCACGGTCGCGTCGACGACGAACACGACGGCGTCCGAGAGCGCGATGGCGACCTCGGCCTGCTCGGCGACGCGCGCCTCGATGCCGGCGACGTCGACCTCCCAGCCGCCCGTGTCGACGAGCGTGAACTGGCGTCCGGCCCACTCGGCCGGGTAGGAGACGCGGTCGCGCGTGACGCCGGGCTTGTCCTCGGTCACGGCCTCGCGGCGGCCGAGGATGCGGTTGACGAGCGTCGACTTGCCCACGTTGGGGCGGCCGACGATCGCGAGGACCGGCAGCGGCGCGGCAGGGACGTCGTCGGCGGAGTCGTAGTCGTCGCCGGACAGGAGCGCCATGTCCTCGTCGGCGAGCTCGTAGTCCTCGAGGCCGGCGCGCAGGGCGCGCTCGCGGGTCTCGTCGTCCAGCTCGTCACCGTCGGCGGCGAGCAGTGGTTCGGTGGTGTCCTCGGGCTGCCCGACGACGTCGCTCGCCTGGTCGATCGTCTCACCGGGGGTCTGCGACACCTCGTCGAGGGATGCCTGGGCATCGGGCTGTGCGTGGTCGGGTGTGGTCATGGCGACCATTCTCCCAGCAACCGGGCAGTTCTCCGAACGAGGACCGTGCGCGACACGCCCGGAGTGCACGACGTCACTGCGCGGGGCGTCCTCCGGGAAGGAGGCGATCGGGTCCGTCGACCGGCAGTGCGATGCCCGAGCGGTCCACGGCGCCGGTCACGAGCGTGGCGAGCGCGGCCCGGATCTGCTCGTTCGCGGCGTCGAGGGCGGCCTTGCCGCGCACGCCGTCGGCCTTCCCGACGACGACGGGCTCGCCGAACTCGACGTACAGGCGGCGACGGAGACCGGGGACGCGGTTGACGCCGTCGCCGGTGCGGCGCGTGCCGAGCACCGCGACGGGGACCACGGGCGCGTGGCCGTTGAGCGCGAGCCAGGCCACGCCCGCGCGCGCGGACGTGGCGTCGCCGCGCCCGCGGTTGCCCTCGGGGAACACGCCCACTCCCCCGTCACGACGCAGGACCGCGAGCGCCGTCACGAGTGCTGATCGTCCGCCGCGGCGGTCGACGGGGATCTGTCCGGCCGCGCGCAGGACCCACCCGATCGGCCCGACGAACATCTCCTCCTTGACGAGGACGTGCAGGGGCCGGGGCGCGACGCCCAGCACGAGGGGGCCGTCGACGAGGCCGGTGTGGTTGGCCGCGAGGAGCACGGGACCGGTCGTCGGGACGCGTTCCGCCCCGACGACCCTCGTGTTCCAGATCACGCGCGCGAGGAAGCGCCCCACCCACCGGGACCAGGCGGGCCCGGCGGGAGAGGGGACGTGCGGGGTGCTCACCGAGCGGTCCCCTCGCCCTCCGTGACGGCGTCGGGCGTCGTCGCAGCGGTGGCCATGACCTGCTCGACGACGTCGAGCACGGCCTGGATCGTCTGCTCGAAGTCGAGGTCGGACGAGTCGACCGTCACGACGCCGTCGGCCGCGACGTGGAACTGCGAGACCGTCGCGTCGTCGCGGTCGCGGCGCAGCACCTGGTCCTTGGTGGCCTCGACCGCGGCCGCGTCGGCGGCGCCGTGCACCTCGAGCGAGCGGCGGGCCAGGCGTGCCTCCTCGCTCGCGGTGAGCAGGATGCGCACGTCGGCGTCGGGCGCGACGACGGTCGTGATGTCGCGCCCCTCGGCGACGATGCCGCGCCCGCCGGAGAACGACGCGTCGGCGCTCTCCGAGGACGCCGACGACTCTGCCGCGATGATGACGCGCTGCAGGCGGCGCAGCTCGGCGCGGACCGCGAGGTTGGTGGCGACCGCGCTCACGGCCGTGGAGATCTCGGTGGTGCGGATCGCCTCGCCGACGTCGGTGCCGTCGACGTGCACGGTCGGCGCGGCCGGGTCGATGCCCATGACGAGCGGCATGACGTCGACGGCCGCGGCGACCGCGTTGTGGTCGGCGAGGTCGACGTTCTCCTCGAGGCACCACCAGGTCGCGGCGCGGTACATCGCGCCGGTGTCCAGGTAGGCGGTGCCGAGGCGCTGCGCGACGGCCCGCGAGACGCTCGACTTGCCGGACCCGGAGGGCCCGTCGATCGCGACGACCAGTCCACGAGCCGCGGGTGTACCGGCCCCGGTGCCGTCCGCGCTCACTGGGCCAGGTCCTTGCGCAGCGACGTCGCCCCGTGCAGGTACACGTGCTGCACGTCGGACCGTGGCACGTCGATCTCGGCGTGCGCCATGAGCCGCACCACGCGGGGCAGCGCGCCGGGCACACCGATCTCGACCGCGCACATGAGGGGCACGTCGCCGAGCCCCATCTCGCGGGCCGCGGCGGCCGGGAAGTCCGCCACGAGGTCGGGCGTGCAGGTGAAGAAGATCGAGATGAGCGACGCGGTGTCGATCTCGTTGGCGTCGAGGACGGCCTGGACGAGCTCGCGCGTGCGGTCGAAGAGGTGCTCGCGCTCGTCGACGTCGAGCTGCGTGGCGCCCCGGATGGCCCGGACGGGCATGGGTGGTACTCCTTCGTACGGGAGGGTCGGTCGAGCGTGGCGCCGCCCCGGGAGCGCGTGAGGACGCGCCTCCCGGGGGCGGGAGGGCTGCTAGAGCCCGACCTCGCTCATGAGCGTGCCGAGCTCGGTGCGGCCCAGGACGCGGGTCGCACCGGGGCGCAGGTTGCCCAGGTGGATCGACCCGATGCGGGTGCGCACGAGCCGGGTCACGGGGTGGCCGATCTCCTCGAACATGCGGCGCACGATGCGGTGGCGGCCCTCGTGGAGCACGACCTCGACCATGCTGGCCTGCGGGGTCGTGTCGACCACGCGGTAGCGGTCGACCTTCGCGGGGCCGTCCTCGAGCTCGATGCCGTGGAGCAGCTTGTTCGCGACGTTGCCCGCGACGCGTCCCTCGACCGACACGAGGTAGGTCTTGGAGACCTCGTACTTGGGGTGCGAGAGACGGTTGGCGAGCTCGCCGTCGTTCGTCAGGAGCAGCAGGCCCTCGCTGTCGGCGTCGAGGCGCCCGACGTGGAAGAGGCGCTCGGGACGCGTCGCGACGAACTGCGTGAGCGCGGGGCGACCCTCGGGGTCGTGCATCGTGGAGACGACGCCGAGCGGCTTGTTGAGCGCGATCGTCACGAGCGACTGGTCGAGCTGGACGCGCATGCCGTCGACGTGGATCACGGCCTTCTCGGGGTCGACGCGGACGCCGAGCTCGCGCACCACGACGCCGTCGACCTCGACGCGGCCCGCGGCGATGAGGTCCTCGCACGCGCGACGCGAGCCCAGGCCTGCGGTCGCGAGGACCTTCTGGAGCCGCACGCCGTCGGCGACGTGCACGTCGCGCTGCGGGCCCTGGGGGGCGGCGGGGCGACGCGGCGGCTTGCTCTTGCCCGCCTGCGGGTCGCCCGCCCACCCGCGGCCCGCTCCCGAGCGGGGCGCCGAGGAGCGCTGACCTGCCGGCCGGCCACCGCCTGCGCGACCACTGCCCGGTCGACCGGTTCCCGAGGAGTTCTCGGACCGCTGTCCTCGGGCGGCCGGTCGGCCACCCTCGCGTGCGCTGCTCATGATGTTCCTTCGTCGTTCGTGCTGGGTCGAGCGTCTGCGGGCAGGGCCGGCGACCGCGGCTGTGCGTGGTCGCTCCCACCCCCGGACGCTCCGAGTGTGCTGTCGGCGGCGTCGACGATCGAGTCGACGTCCGGCAGGTGCGGCGCGAGGGCGGGGAGCTCGTCGAGCGACGAGAAGCCCATGCGCTCCAAGAAGTATCCCGTGGTTCCGTACAGGACCGCACCCGTCGTGGGATCCTGGCCGACCTCCGCGACGAGCCCGCGGGTCGTCAGCGTCCGTACGACGCCGTCCACGTTCACGCCGCGCACGGCCGAGATCTGGCCGCGCGTGACCGGTTGACGGTACGCGACGACCGCGAGGGTCTCCAAAGCGGCCTGTGTCAGGCGCGCGCTCTGGCCCTCCAGGAGGAAGCGCCCGACGACGTCCGCGAAGACCGGCGCGGAGTACACGCGCCACCCGCCGCCCGCCTGGCGCAGCTCGAAACCGCGGGGACGCCCGCCCAGCTCGCCGCGGTACTCGGCCGAGAGCTCGCCCAGCAGGTCCTCGACCTCGCGCTGGGGCAGGCCGAGCGCGGTCGCGAGCTGGACCGCTGGGATGGGTTCGTCGGCGACCATGAGGACCGCCTCGAGGGCCGCGAGGGCCCCGCCGGGCAGGTGCTCGGCACTGAACGCGGGCGCGTCGTCCGCCTCTGCGCCGCGCGCGGCGACTGCGGTGTCCGCGGTGTCCTGGGTCATGCGCTCCTCGTTCATGGGTCCGACCGTGTCGTGGTGTGCACGTCCGAGGCAGGGAGGACGTCGGTGTCGTCGGCGTCGAACTCCCCGCCCACGGCATCGAGCGACGCGCCGTCCTCGTCGTCCGCGCCGTCGCCGCCCGTCCAGCGGACCGTGAGCTCGCCGAGCGCCTCGACCTGCTCGAACGCGACGAGCCCCTCGCGGAACAGCTCGAGCAGCGCGAGGAAGCGCGCGACGACGACCAGCGTCTCGCCCGTGTCCGCGACGAGCGCGCGGAACGAGGCCGCGCCCTCGCGCCGCAGCAGCCCGACGACGATGCTCGCCTGCTCGCGCACGCTCACCGCAGGTGCGTGCAGGTGGGTCAGGGACACGCCGGGCGGTGGTGCCTTGGGTTCCATGGCCTTGGCCGCGAGCGCCGCGAGCTGGTCGGGGCCGAGCTTCCACACGAGCTCGGGCAGCAGGGCCGCGAGGTGCGGCTCGAGCTGCACGATGCGGGGGAAGCGGCGCCCCTCGGTCGCGAGCCGGTCCGCGATGACCGCGGAGACCTGCTTGTAGGCGCGGTACTGCAGGAGCCGGGCGAACAGGAGGTCGCGGGCCTCGAGGAGCTCGAGGTCCTCGGCGCTCTCGACGTCCCCGGTGGGCAGCAGGCGGGCAGCCTTGAGGTCGAGCAGGGTCGCGGCCACGAGCAGGAACTCGCTCGCGGTGCCGAGGTCCCAGCCGGGGTGCCCGCCCCGCCCCGGGCGGGGGCGACGGGACCTGGCGACGGGCGCGCCGCCGTCGGGCGCCGTGTCCCCGGGCGGGACCGGACCCGCCTCGGCGCGTGCGGCTTCCTCGGCCTCGCGCGCGAGGCGCTCGGCCGTGCGGATGTACGCGATGAACTCGTCGGTGACCTGCGCGAGAGCGATCTCGGTGATGTCGAGCTTGTGCTTCGCGATGAGCGAGAGCAGGAGGTCGAACGGGCCCGAGAAGTTCTCGAGGTGCACCTCGAACGCGGGGTTGCCGTTCCGGTCGGTCGCGAGGGGCGCGGGAGGTGTCGCCGTGACGTCCTGCGCGTCGGTCGACGGCGCGGGGGCGGGCTGCTGGTCCTGCGGTGCGGCGGCCCGGGTGGCCGCCGGTGCGGTGTCAGGCAGCGTCGCCACGGGCGACCAGCTCGCGGGCGAGCTGACGGTAGGCGACCGCACCCGGGTGGGAGGGCGCGTAGACCGTGATGGGCTCGGCCGCGACCGACGCGTCAGGGAACTTCACGGTCCGCCCGATCACGGTGTGCAGGAGCTTGTCGCCGAAGGCTTCGTGCACGCGGGCCACGACCTCGCGCGAGTGCAGGGTGCGCGAGTCGAACATGGTCGCGAGGATCCCGTCGACCTCGAGGCGCGGGTTGAGGCGGTCGCGGACCTTCTCGATGGTCTCGACGAGCAGCGCGACGCCGCGCAGCGCGAAGAACTCGCACTCGAGCGGGATGAGGACCCCGTGCGCCGCGGTGAGCGCGTTGACGGTGAGCAGGCCCAGGGAGGGCTGGCAGTCGACGAGGATCACGTCGTACTCGTCCTGCACGGGGCGCAGGACCCTGGCCAGGACCGACTCGCGCGCGACCTCGCCCACGAGCTGGACCTCGGCCGCGGACAGGTCGATGTTCGCGGGCAGCACGTCGAGCCCCTCGACGGCCGTGGGGACGATGACCTCACGGATGTCCGCGCCGCGCTCCATGAGCAGGTTGTAGACCGTGCGGTCGAGCTCGTGCGGGTTGACGCCCAGGCCCACCGACGCGGCGCCCTGCGGGTCGAAGTCGACGAGCAGGACCTTGCGCCCGTACTCGGCCAGCGTGGCACCCAGGTTGATGGTCGTGGTCGTCTTGCCGACCCCGCCCTTCTGGTTGCACATCGCGATGATGCGTCCCGGCCCGTGCGTGGCGAGGCGCGCCGGCACGGGGAAGTCGGGGATCTCGCGGCCGACCGGATCGACACGGGGGGCGTTGTCGGGTGCGACGGACGCACCACCGTCGGCGGCGCCCGCTGCCGTGGCGACGCGTGCGTCGTACGGTCCGGCGGCGTCCTGGATCTCGCTCGGGGCCTGGCTGCTCACGTCCGCCACGGTACCCCAGGGGCTCGCGCGCGACGCGTGCACGCGCCGGAGTGGCGCGAACCCGCGCGACGCGCCGAGAGTCAGCCCAGCGCCCGCGGGTGGGCCGACGCGTAGACCTCGCGCAGCGTCTCGCGCGTCACGAGCGTGTAGATCTGCGTCGTGGTGACCGAAGCGTGCCCCAGGAGCTCCTGGACGACGCGCACGTCGGCGCCGCCCGCGAGCAGGTGCGTCGCGAACGAGTGCCGCAGCGTGTGGGGCGAGATCCGCTCGGGGTGCTCGAGGCCCGCACGCTCGGCCGCGGTGCGCAGGACCGCCCAGGCGCTCTGACGGCTCAGGCGCGCGCCGCGCGTGTTGAGGAACACCGCGGGCGTCCCACGTCCCGTCGCGGACAGCGCCGGGCGCCCTCGCACGAGGTACGCGTCGAGCGCGCGCACCGCGAACGACCCCACGGGCACGACGCGCTCCTTGGCGCCCTTGCCGAACAGCCGCACGGCCCCCGAGCCCAGGTCCAGGTCGTCGACGTCGAGGCTCACGGCCTCCGAGATGCGGGCCCCCGTGGAGTAGACGAGCTCGAGCAGCGCGCGGTCCCGCAGCGGCCCCGGCCCCTCCCCTGCGCCGGCGGCCTCGAGGATGGCCTCGACCTCTTCGGTCGAGATCGCCTTGGGCAGCCGCTTGCCCTGCGCGGGCGGGCGCACCTCGGCCGACGGGTCGGAGTCGGTGTGCCCCTCGAGCGCGCAGAAGCGGTGCCAGCCGCGCACCGCGGCCACGGACCGCGCCGTCGACGACGGCGAGAGGAGAGCGGCGCCGTCGGCTCCCGTGCGGACCGTGGTGACGTACTCCGCGACGTCGGCCGGGGTCACGTCGGCGGGTTCCGCGCGGCCCCGGGCCGCGAGGTAGGCGGCGTACCGGGCGAGGTCGCGCCGGTAGGCCGCGACCGTGTTCTGGGACAGCCCGCGCTCGACGGTCAGGTGCGCGAGGTACTCGCGCACGGCGCGGTCGAGCGCCGGGGGCAGGGGTGCGGGCCCTGGGTTCTCCGGGGCCACGGTCCCGGTAGCGCCGTCAGGCCCGACGGCGAGCGCGGGCTCCCCCGCAGCGGCGCGCGTCATCGCGCACCGGCTGCTGGGTGGTCGGTCATCCCGTGGGTCCCGGGCCGGCCGTCAGAAGGGGAGGAACACGTCGACCGCGACCGCGACGAACAGGAGCGTCAGGTACGTGATGGAGGCGTGGAAGACCTTCATGGCCCCGAGCTTGCCCTGGGTCGGGTCGTTGGCCCGGCGCAGCATCAGGACGCACAGCGCCAGGAACCAGGCACCGAGACCGATCGCGACCACCCCGTAGACCCAGGTCATGGGGGCGAGCCACCACAGCGCGAGCGACGAGGCGATCATCGCGACCGTGTAGCCGATCATCTCGCGCGCGACCTTGCGGTCGTCGGCGACGACGGGGAGCATCGGGACGCCCGCGGCCGCGTAGTCCTTCTTGAACTTGATCGACAACGGCCAGTAGTGCGGCGGCGTCCAGAAGAAGATCACGAGGAACAGCGCGACCGCGGACCAGCTGAGCGATCCGGTGACCGCGGACCAGCCGATGAAGACCGGCATGCACCCCGCGATGCCGCCCCACACGATGTTCTGCGGCGTGCGGCGCTTGAGGATCATCGTGTAGCCCACGACGTAGATCGCGATGGCCGCGAACGTGAGCCAGGCCGACGGCGCGTTGACGAGCAGCGCGAACCACAGGAGCGCGACCACGCCGAGCGCCGTCGCGAAGACCAGCGCGGCACGCGGCGAGATCTCGCCCGTGACGAGAGGACGCCGCTTGGTGCGGTTCATGAGCTCGTCGATGTCGCGGTCGATGTAGCAGTTGAAGACGTTGGCCGACGCGGCGGCGAGCGTGCCGCCGACGAGCGTCTTGACGACCAGCCAGAAGTCCGGGAACCCGCCCTGGGCGAGGATCATGGTGGGCAGCGTCGTCACGAGCAGGAGCTCGATGATGCGCGGCTTCGTCAGGGCGATGTACGCACCGATCGTGCCGCGGATCCCCGCGACGGCGCTGCCGTCCGCGGCGACCCGGGGCTGTCCGGCGACCTGCGCGGTCGCGGCAGCACGAGACGGGAGACCCGTCTCGTCGATCGGTGCCTGGCTCGTGGTGTGCACGCGCTTCGGGGTTCCGTTCTGGCGAGGAAAGCTGGGGGGCGTCGTCCGGCGGTCGGTGCGCGTCGGCCCCGGACCGCTGGACATCCGTCCTATGTTACGTCGCCCCCTTCGCCGCCGCCGCCCACCGGGTCGTACAAAAGTGTGAGATCCGACCGAAATCCACGTGCTGGGCGGGGCAGGGCCCCGCCCAGGGGTGCACGTATAGGCTGGTGGAGCAACCGACGGCCTGGTGCCCCGGTGGGCACCCCCGAGGGCTTCGACCTCTGGCACCCACCGTCGCGACCGGCCGGTCGCCTGCCCGGCCCCCCGCTCCGCCTGTGAGCGACCGGGTGCGTGCGACGGAATAGTTCATCGGTTGATCTTTGTTGTTCCGACGATGATCCGGGGCCAGGCTCCGGACGGGAAAGAGGTCCGGTGAACGCGTTCGTTCCTGCCAACCAGCCCCTCGAGTGGTCCCCCCTGGACGACCAGGCTGTCAAGACCATCAAGGCCCTCGCGGCAGACGCCGTCGAGAAGGTCGGCAACGGCCACCCGGGGACCGCGATCTCCCTCGCGCCCGCCGCGTACCTGCTCTTCCAGAAGGTCATGCGCCACGACCCCGCCGACTCGCACTGGGTCGGCCGCGACCGCTTCGTGCTGTCCGCCGGCCACTCCTCGCTCACGATCTACCTGCAGCTCTTCCTCGCGGGCTACGGCCTGGAGATCGAGGACATCGAGGCGCTGCGCACGTGGGGCTCCAAGACCCCGGGCCACCCCGAGTACAAGCACACCAACGGCGTAGAGATCACCACGGGCCCCCTCGGCCAGGGTCTCGCGTCCTCGGTCGGCATGGCCATGGCAGCCCGCCGCGAGCGCGGCCTGCTCGACCCCTCCACCGCGCCCGGCGAGAGCCCGTTCGACCACCACGTCTACGTCATCGCCTCGGACGGAGACCTGCAGGAGGGCGTGACCTCCGAGGCCTCCTCGATCGCCGGCCACCAGCAGCTCGGCAACCTCATCGTGATCTGGGACGACAACAAGATCTCGATCGAGGACGACACCGACATCGCGTTCACCGAGGACGTCCTCGCACGCTACGAGGCCTACGGCTGGCACACGCAGAAGGTCGACTGGACCCAGGGCGGCACGGGCTACGCCGAGAACGTCGACGACCTCGCCGCGGCCGTCGCCGCCGCGCAGGCCGAGACCGGCAAGCCCTCGATCATCGCGCTGCGCACGATCATCGGCTGGCCCTCGCCCACCAAGCAGAACACCGGCGGGATCCACGGCTCGGCCATGGGCACCGACGAGATCCGCGGCCTCAAGACCGAGCTCGGCCTCGACCCCGACAAGACGTTCGACGTGCCCGCCGAGGTCCTGGCCTACACGCGTGCCGTGGGCGAGCGCGGAGCCGAGCTGCGCGAGCGCTGGGACACCGCGTTCGAGGCCTGGAAGGTCGCCAACCCCGCAGGCCACGCGCTCCTGCAACGCCTCGAGGCCCGCGAGCTGCCCGCCGGGTGGACCGAGTCCCTGCCGACGTTCGAGGCCGGCAAGGACGTCGCGACGCGCGCCGCCTCGGGCAAGGTCCTCTCGGCCCTGGCCGACACGCTGCCCGAGCTCTGGGGCGGCTCGGCCGACCTCGCCGGGTCGAACAACACGACCATGGACGGCGAGCCCTCGTTCGTGCCCGCCGAGCACGCGACCAAGAAGTTCCCCGGTCACGAGTACGGCCGCACCCTGCACTTCGGCATCCGTGAGCACGCGATGGGCTCGATCCTCAACGGCATCGTCCTGCACGGCGGCACCCGCGCCTACGGCGGGACGTTCCTCACGTTCTCCGACTACATGCGCCCCGCAGTCCGCCTCGCGGCCCTCATGGAGATCCCGTCGACGTTCGTCTGGACGCACGACTCGATCGGCCTGGGCGAGGACGGCCCCACGCACCAGCCCATCGAGCACTTCGCCGCGCTGCGCGCCATCCCCGGGCTCGACGTCGTCCGCCCCGCGGACGCCAACGAGACCGCGTGGGCCTGGCGCACGATCCTCGAGCACACCGACCGCCCGGCCGGCCTCATCCTGACCCGCCAGAACGTCCCGACGTTCCCCCGCGGCACGGACGGCTTCGCCGACGCCTCGGGCACCGCGAAGGGCGGCTACGTGCTGCTCGACACCGAGGACACGCCCGACGTGATCCTCATCGGCACGGGCTCCGAGGTCCAGCTCGCGGTCGAGGCGCGCGAGCAGCTCGCGGCCGAGGGCATCGCGGCGCGCGTCGTCTCGCTGCCGAGCCGCGAGTGGTTCGACGCACAGGGCCCCGAGTACCGCGAGAGCGTGCTCCCGGCCGCCGTCAAGGCCCGCGTCTCGGTCGAGGCGGGCATCGCCCAGGGCTGGCGCGACCTGGTCGGCGACGCCGGCCGCTCCGTGAGCCTCGAGCACTACGGCGCGTCCGCGGACTACAAGATCCTCTACCGCGAGTTCGGGATCACCTCCGAGGCAGTTGCGGCCGCCGCGAAGGAGTCGATCGAGTCGGCTCGCACCGGCGCCGCTCCCGGCGGTGTGGCGATCCCCTCGGTCGGTGGCACTGGCGACCAGCTCTGACCATCCGTAGATTCCAGGAGGGGGCGGGTCCCGCCCGCCCCCTCCTGGGACGTCCGTGAGGACGGACGCCAGACGACGAGAGGGAGAACCGTGACCGTGCACCACAGCGCAGCACCAGCACCCGTCCGCGAGCTGTCGGAGGCAGGTGTCTCCATCTGGTTGGACGACCTCTCCCGCGAACGGTTGCGCAGCGGTGGGCTCGCCGACCTCACCACCTCACGCGCCGTCGTCGGCGTCACGACCAACCCCACGATCTTCGCGGGCGCGCTCGCGACGGGCGACGCCTACGACGCCCAGCTCGCCGAGCTCGCTGCCGCCGGGACCGACGTCGAGGCCGCGGTCGAGCAGATCACGACGGACGACGTGCGCGCCGCGGCCGAGGTCCTGCGGCCCGTGCACGACGCGACCGACGGCGTCGACGGCCGCGTGTCGATCGAGGTCGACCCTCGCCTGGCGCGCGACGCCGACGCCACCGTCGCGACCGCCGTCCGCCTGTGGCGCACGGTCGACCGCCCCAACGTCCTCATCAAGATCCCCGCGACCGTCGAGGGGCTCGACGCGATCGAGCGCACGCTCGCGCAGGGCATCAGCGTCAACGTGACGCTCATCTTCTCCCTCGCCCGCTACCGCCAGGTCATGGACGCGTTCCTGTCCGGCCTCGAGCAGGCGCGCGACGCCGGGCACGACGTGACACGCATCGCGTCGGTCGCGTCGTTCTTCGTCTCGCGCGTCGACTCGGCCGTCGACTCGGCGCTGACCGCGATCGGCACCCCCGAGGCCCTCGACCTGCGCGGACGCGCCGCGATCGCCAACGCACGGCTCGCGTACGAGGCGTACGAGCAGGTCGTCCAGACCGACCGCTGGCGCGCACTCGAGGCCGCGGGCGCCCACCCGCAGCGCCCCCTGTGGGCCTCGACGGGCGTCAAGAACCCCGACTACCGCGACACCATGTACGTCGACGAGCTCGTCGCCCCCGGCGTCGTGAACACCATGCCGCAGGCCACGCTCGACGCGTTCGCCGACCACGGTGTCGTGCTCGGGAACACCGTCGCGGGCACCTACACGGCCTCGCGCTCGGTCCTGGAGACCATCGAGTCGTTCGGGGTCTCGCTCGTCGAGGTCACCCAGCGCCTCGAGGACGAGGGCGTCGAGAAGTTCGAGGCGAGCTGGTCCGACCTGCTCGCGACGGTCGACGACGGCCTGGCCCGCGCGGCCCGCGGCGCGTCGTGACCCGCACCCTCCACCCAGGCCCCTCGACGGTGGACACGGTCGTGGACGCCCACGGACCACGTACCGACCACCGCCTAGGCTCTGTCCCGGTCCCTCGGACGGACCTTTCGACCATTCCAGCCCACGCCGACGAGAACGGTGACATCAGTTGAGACCGGCAAAGATCAGCGCAGAGCACAACCCGCTGCGCGACCCGCGTGACCTTCGACTCCCCCGCATCGCCGGGCCCTGCGGCCTGGTCATCTTCGGTGTCACGGGTGACCTCGCCCGCAAGAAGCTCATGCCCGCCGTGTACGACCTCGCCAACCGCGGGCTCCTCCCGCCCGGCTTCGCGCTCACGGGGTTCGCCCGGCGCGACTGGGAGGACCAGGACTTCGCCCAGGTCGTCCACGACGCCGTCAAGCAGTACGCGCGCACGCCGTTCCGCGAGGCGACCTGGAAGCAGCTCGCCGAGGGCATCCGGTTCGTCCAGGGCGAGTTCGACGACGAGCAGGCGTTCGAGCGCCTGCGCGCCACGGTCGAGGACCTCGACAAGGAGCGCGGCACGGGCGGCAACCACGCGTTCTACCTGTCCGTCCCCCCGAGCGCGTTCCCGCTGGTCTGCGAGCAGCTCTCGCAGTCGGGCCTGTCGCGCTCGAGCGAGGACGCCTGGCGTCGCGTCGTCATCGAGAAGCCGTTCGGTCACGACCTGCACAGCGCCCGCGAGCTCAACGACGTGGTCTCGAAGGTCTTCGACCCCGACTCGGTCTTCCGCATCGACCACTACCTGGGCAAGGAGACCGTCCAGAACATGCTGGCGCTGCGGTTCGCCAACCAGCTCTACGAGCCCATCTGGAACGCGCACTACGTCGACCACGTCCAGATCACCATGGCCGAGGACATCGGCATCGGTGGCCGTGCGGGCTACTACGACGGGATCGGCGCCGCGCGCGACGTCATCCAGAACCACCTCGTCCAGCTCCTCGCACTCACCGCGATGGAGGAGCCCGTGTCGTTCGACGCCGAGTCGCTGCGGGCCGAGAAGCTCAAGGTGCTCTCGGCCGTGCGCCTCCCGCGCGACCTGGGCCGTCACACCTCGCGCGGCCAGTACTCGGCTGGGTGGCAGGGTGGCGAGGAGGTCGTCGGGTACCTCGAGGAGGACGGCATCTCGCCCGACTCCGCGACCGAGACGTTCGCCGCGATCCGCGTCGACATCGACAACCGTCGCTGGGCCGGCGTGCCGTTCTACCTGCGCACGGGCAAGCGCCTGGGGCGGCGCGTGACGGAGATCGCCGTCGTCTTCAAGTCGGCCCCGCACCTGCCGTTCGAGTCCTCCGCGACGTCCGAGCTCGGCAAGAACGCGCTCGTGATCCGGGTCCAGCCCGACGAAGGCGTCACGATCCGCTTCGGCGCGAAGGTCCCCGGCACCGCCATGGAGGTCCGCGACGTCACGATGGACTTCGGCTACGGGCACGCGTTCACCGAGTCCTCCCCCGAGGCCTACGAGCGCCTCATCCTCGACGTCCTGCTGGGCGACCCGCCGCTCTTCCCGAGCCACGAGGAGGTCGAGCTCTCCTGGAAGATCCTCGACCCCATCACGGCGTACTGGGAGTCCAAGGGCTCGCCGGACGCGTACCGCTCCGGGACGTGGGGTCCCGAGTCGGCCGACGAGATGATGGCCCGCGACGGACGCACCTGGCGGCGACCGTGACAGTGAACGCACCGACCTCCCGCCTGTCCCGGATCCCCGGCCGGACCTCGAACTGGAGCCTCACCCCATGATCATCGATCTCCCCGAGACGACGACCAATGCGGTCAACAAGCGCCTCGTGAAGCTGCGCGACGAGGGCGGGGCCGTGGCCCTCGGCCGCGTCCTGACCCTCGTCGTCCTGGCCGAGGAGGCCGACGTCGAGGACGCGGTCGCCGCGGCCAACGGCGCCTCGCGCGAGCACCCGTGCCGCGTCGTGGTCGTCGCGCCCGCGAACAAGCGCACGTCGGCCCGGCTCGACGCCCAGATCCGGATCGGCGGCGACGCGGGTGCCAGCGAGGTCATCGTCCTGCGCCCGTCGGGCCCGCTCGTCGCGCACACCGACACGCTCGTGATGCCCCTCCTTCTGCCCGACGCACCGATCGTGGCCTGGTGGCCCCGGGAGACGCCCGACAACCCGTCCGCGGACCCGGTCGGCCAGATGGCCCACCGCCGCATCACCGACGCCGTCAACGCGGGCAAGTCGCTCCAGACGCTCCAGCGGCTGAGCAGGAGCCACCACCCGGGCGACACCGACCTCGCCTGGACCCGCGTGACCCTGTGGCGCGGCCTCATCGCGGCAGCGCTCGACCAGCCGCCGTACGAGTCCGTCACGGCCGTCGAGGTCGAGGGCGAGGAGCACCACCCCTCGGTCGACATCCTCGCCGCGTGGCTCGCCCAGCAGCTCAAGTGCCAGGTCAAGCTGGTCCGCCGCCGCGGCGTCTCGGGCATCACGAAGGTGACCCTCGAGCGCAAGGGCGGCCCGATCGTGCTGTCCCGGCCCGACGGCCGCATCGTGACGCTGACCCAGCCGGGCCAGCCCGACCGACGCATCTCGCTGCCGCTGCGCCAGCTCGAGGAGTGCCTGACCGAGGAGCTGCGCCGCCTCGACCCCGACGAGGTCTACGGCGAGGTCCTCACCAAGGGTCTCGCGAGGATCGTCGAATGACGGCCGGCGCAGGGGCCGACGCTCGCGCGCACGGGGCGCGCCTCGTCGTCGTGCACCCCGACGCGGGTGTCCTCGCCGAGGCCGTCGCGGCCCGGCTGCTGACCCGCATCCTCGACATCCAGTCCGTCCGCACGCCCGTCCACGTCGTCCTCACGGGCGGCACGGTCGGGATCCGCTCGCTCGCGGCGATCGCGGCGCACCCCGTGCGCGACGCCGTCGACTGGACCGGCGTGCACCTGTGGTGGGGCGACGAACGCTTCCTGCCCACGGGCGACCCCGAGCGCAACGAGACGCAGGCGCGCGAGGCCCTCCTCGACCACCTGCCGACCCTGCCCCCGCACAACGTGCACGTGATGCCCGCGCCGGGCGACGGCGTCGGGACCCCGGAGGAGTCGGCCGCGCTCTACGCGGACGAGCTCTCGCGCTTCACGCCCGACGGCGGCGCGCACCTCGCGTTCGACGTCCTCCTGCTGGGCATGGGCCCGGACGGGCACGTCGCGTCGCTCTTCCCCGGGAACGCGGCGCTCGACACCGACGGGGCGACGACCGGGGTGCACGACTCCCCCAAGCCGCCGCCCGAGCGCGTCTCCCTGACGTTCTCCGCGATCCAGGCGGCCCAGGAGGTCTGGGTCGTGGCCGCAGGGGCCGAGAAGGCCCCCGCGGTCGCCTCCGCCCTGGCGGGCGACCCCGTGACGACGACCCCGGCCGCCGGGGCCGTGGGCACGCAGCGCACGCTGTGGCTCGTCGACCTCGCGGCGAGCCAGCACCACGCGCTGAGCCGCTGAGCCGCGGAGCCGCTGCCGGCGCTGCGCAGGGCAGCAGACTCAGCCGGAAGCACAGCGGGCCCCGTCCGGGAAGGACGGGGCCCGCTGTGCTGTCACACCTGCCCCGGAGGGCTGTTGCTGTGGGTGCAGACCGTTCACGGCCGCACGGGCGTCCTAGCGGCCGCGTCGCGCCCGGAGCGCGGCGAGCGCCTCGTCGAGGAGAGCCACCCCGTCCTCGTCGCTGCGACGCTCCTTCACGTAGGCGAGGTGCGTCTTGTACGGCTCGTTGCGCAGCGCGCTCGGCGGGTTCGCCGGATCCTGCCCTCCGGGGAGCCCGCAGCGCGGGCAGTCCCAGGTCTCGGGCGTGACGATCTCCACCTCGGACGAGAAGCTCGGACGCGTCTCGTGTCCGTTGGCACACCAGTAGGAGACCCAGGTACGCGGGGCGACGTCGCCCCGCTCCGTCTCTCCCAGCGGGCCGGCACCGACGCGCGACCCCTTGATAGCACTACCACCAGCCACGACTTCACTCCCCTGACTTCCGACCGCCCGCGTACCGGAACGGTTCCACACCCTGTGCCGACGGCGTCGGCGCCGGGTCAGCTGACCTTCTGGATGAGCCCCAGAAGGACGATCACGACGGTCCAGGTGATCGCGAACGTGATGGTGATGCGGTTCAGGTTGCGCTCGGCCACGCCGGAGCTGCCGGCGCTGCTCGAGATGCCGCCACCGAACATGTCGGAGAGGCCGCCGCCCTTGCCCTTGTGCATGAGCACGAGGAGGGTCAAGAAGCCGCTGGTGATGACCAGCAGGATCTGAAGGATGATGCGCAGCGCGTCCACGAGTACGTCCTTGGCTCTGGGTCCACGCCCGAGAAGTCGAGGGCGGACCGCAACGGGTGTCCTGGACCGACCTGAGGCACAGGTACGGCACCGAGGACAAGGGTAGGCGACGCGGGCCCGATCCGACGAACCGTTCCGCCCGGTGGTCGATGCTGCCGGTCGGGACAGCCCGCCGGACGGGCTACCGCGAGAAAAGGCCACCGCTCGCGCGGTGGCCACGCTGCCGGGCCGCGCCGTGCGGCGCGACCCGGCAGCAGAGGGACTCAGGCCCCGTGGTGCGACTGGAAGCGTGCGATCTTCGCGAACTCCTCGGGGTCGAGGCTCGCGCCGCCGACCAGAGCACCGTCGACGTCCTGCTCCTTCATGAGCTCGGCGATCGACGAGGACTTGACCGAACCGCCGTAGAGCACGCGGACGGCGTCGGCCACCTCGGCCGAGTACAGCTCGGCGAGACGGGCACGGATCGCGCCCGCGACCTCCTGCGCGTCCTGCGGCGTGGCGACCTCACCCGTGCCGATGGCCCAGACGGGCTCGTACGCGATGACGACCTTGGCGGCGTCCTGCGCGGACAGACCCTCGAGGGCACCGTCGACCTGCGCGAGCGTGTACGAGACCTGCTCGCCCGCCTTGCGGATCTCCAGGGCCTCGCCGACGCAGATGATCGGGACCAGGCCCTGCGCGAGCGCGGCCTTCGACTTGGCGTTGACGAGCGCGTCGTCCTCACCGTGGTACTGGCGACGCTCCGAGTGGCCGATCGCGACGTAGGTCACGCCCAGCTTGCTCAGGAACACGGGCGAGATCTCACCCGTGTAGGCGCCCGAGACGTGCTGCGAGACGTCCTGCGCGCCGTACGTCAGCTCGAGCTTGTCGGCGTCGACCAGCGTCTGCACGCTGCGCAGGTCCGTGAACGGGACCAGGACGGTGACCTCGACGGCCGAGAAGTCGTGCTTGGCGTCCTTGAGGGCCCAGGCGAGCTTCTGGACCGTGTGGATGGCCTCCTGGTGGTCCAGGTTCATCTTCCAGTTGCCCGCGATGAGCGGGGTACGTGCATCAGTCATGGTGTGTCTACCTTCTGTGAGCCGAGAGGCTGCGGTGGTGGGGTCAGGCCTCGAGGACTGCGAGCCCCGGGAGGGACTTGCCCTCGAGGAACTCCAGGCTCGCGCCGCCACCGGTCGAGATGTGGCTGAAGCCGGCCTCGTCGAAGCCGAGGATGCGCACGGCCGCGGCGGAGTCGCCACCGCCGACGATCGTGAACGCGCCGTTCGCGGTCGCATCGACCAGGGCCTGCGCGACGGCACGGGTGCCGCCGGAGAACGCCTCGAACTCGAAGACGCCCGCCGGGCCGTTCCAGACGACCGTCTTGGCGTCCACGATCTTGCTCGCGAAGAGCTTGGCGGACTCCGGTCCGATGTCCAGACCGATCTTGCCGTCGGGGATGGCGTCCGCAGGCACGACCTCGTAGGGAGCATCGGCGGCGAACGAGTCCGCGGCGAGGATGTCCGTCGGCAGGACGATCTCGACACCCGCCTTCTCGGCGTCCGCGAGATAGCCCTTCACGGTGTCGATCTGGTCCGTCTCGAGGAGCGAGTTGCCCACCGAGTACCCCTTGGCCGCGAGGAACGTGAAGACCATGCCACCGCCGATGAGCAGGCGGTCCGCCTTGGTCAGCAGGTTGGCGATGACGCCGAGCTTGTCGGAGACCTTCGACCCGCCGAGCACGACGACGTAGGGGCGCGCGGGGTCCTCGGTCGCCTTCTTGAGGGAGTCGACCTCCTTGAGGACCAGCTCGCCGACCGCGGACGGCAGCACCTTGGCGATGTCGTAGACCGATGCCTGCTTGCGGTGCACGACGCCGAACCCGTCGGACACGTACGCGTCCGCGAGGGCCGCGAGGTCCGCGGCGAGCGACTCGCGCTCCGCGTCGACCTTCGAGGTCTCGCGCGCGTCGAAGCGGATGTTCTCGAGCAGCGCCACCTCGCCGTCGCCGAGCGCGGCGACCGTGGCCTTGGCGGACTCACCGACGGTGTCGCCCGCGAGCGTCACGGGAGCGCCGAGCAGCTCGCCCAGGCGGGCTGCGACCGGGGCGAGGGAGTACTTGGCGTCGGGCTCACCCTTGGGACGCCCGAGGTGCGCGGTCACGACGACCTTCGCGCCGGCGTCGGTCAGCCGCTTGAGCGTGGGGAGCGCGGCGCGGATGCGGCCGTCGTCCGTGATGGTCGTCCCGTCGAGGGGGACGTTGAAGTCCGAGCGGACGAGCACGCGCTTGCCGCGCAGGTCGCCGAGGGAGTCGATGGTCTTCATGAGCACACTCCTGGTCTGAACAGGGTCGAAACAGGTCACGTCACACATGACTGCGTCCGCGTGCATGGGCGGCCAACCGGGCCGGCCACGCACGCGGACGCAGAATTCACCTCACGTCACGAAGGACGGAGATCAGAGACGAGCACCCACGTACTGCGTGAGCGAGACGAGCGAGCTGGAGTAGCCCCACTCGTTGTCGTACCAGGCCACGACCTTGACCAGGTCGCCGCTCACCTTGGTGAGCTTCGAGTCGAAGATCGAGGTGTGCGGGTCCGTGACGATGTCCGAGGACACGATGTCGTCGTCGACGTACTTCAGGACGCCCTTGAGCGGGCCCTCAGCGGCAGCCTTGACCGCAGCGTTGACCTCCTCGACCGTGACGGTCTTCGAGGCGGTGAACGTGAGGTCCGTGGCCGAACCGGTGATGACGGGGACGCGCATCGCGAAGCCGTCGAGCTTGCCCTTGAGCTCGGGGAGCACGAGGGCGACGGCCTTGGCCGCACCGGTCGAGGTGGGGACGATGTTCTGCGCGGCCGCACGGGCACGACGCAGGTCCTTGTGGGGGCCGTCCTGGAGGTTCTGGTCACCCGTGTACGCGTGGATCGTGGTCATGAGACCGCGCTCGATGCCGATCGCGTCGTTGAGGGCCTTGGCCATCGGGGCGAGGCAGTTCGTGGTGCACGACGCGTTGGAGATGATGTGCTGCGTCGCGGGGTCGTACTGCTCGTGGTTCACGCCGACGACGAAGGTGCCGTCCTCGTTCTTCGCCGGAGCGGAGATGATGACCTTCTTGGCGCCGGCCTCGATGTGAGCCTTGGCCTTGGTCGCGTCGGTGAAGAAACCGGTCGACTCGATGACGATGTCGGCGCCGAGCTCGGCCCAGGGCAGGTTCGCGGGGTCGCGCTCCTCGAGGGCACGGATGGCCTTGCCGTCGACGATGATGTTGTTCTCGTCGAAGTCGACGCTCAGCGGGAAACGACCCAGGACGGTGTCGTACTTCAGCAGGTGCGCGAGCGTCTTGTTGTCCGTGAGGTCGTTGACACCCACGATCTCGATGTCCGCCCCCGACGCGATGATGGCGCGGAAGAAGTTACGTCCGATACGACCGAAGCCGTTGATACCGACGCGGATGGTCACAATGCCCTCCTCAGGGCGCGCCGGTGTTTCCGACGCACACGGTTGATGCCGAACGATCACGTACTACGGCGTACGTAGGTGGTAACGGCGAAGTACTCCCCCACTGGATGCCTCGCGGCGTGGACTCCGGGGATCTCGCAGGGTCACAGCGACAGCTGCGACTCAACAGGGTCCCGAAGACCTCAGTGAAGGAGCACGTCTTTGTCACCTGACATCCCCGATCCTATACCCAATGCTCCCCATCCCGTGACCTGGAGACGGATCTGAGACGCCCCTGGACGCACCGTGGGAATGTGACCGGGGTCAGAGATCGACGTCACACGGGGGCACCGGTCGCGACCGCACGAGGGGCGCGCGCCGTGCGGCGCGCGCCCCTCGTCGGCGTGTCGTCCGGGCCTCCTCGCGTCGGCGTACAGCCGGCGGACCTGGGCTCGTGCGTGGCTCGTGCGTGGCTCGTGAGTGCCGAGCAGTCAGACGTCGAGCAGGTCCGGGCTCAGGCCTGCCTCGGTGTCCGGGATCCCGAGCTCGGCCGCCCGCTTGTCCGCGGTCGACAAGAGCCTGCGGATGCGGCCCGCCACGGCGTCCTTGGTCAGCGGCGGCTCGGCGAGCTGCCCCAGCTCCTCGAGCGAGGCCTGCTTGTGGGCGAGCCGCAGCTCTCCGGCCTCGCGGAGGTGGTCCGGCAGGTCAGGGCCCAGGATCTCGAACGCCCGCTCGACGCGGGCCCCGGCAGCCACCGCGGCACGCGCCGACCGGCGCAGGTTGGCGTCGTCGAAGTTCGCGAGGCGGTTGGCCGTCCCGCGCACCTCGCGGCGCTGGCGCCGCTCCTCCCAGACGACAACGGTCTCGTGAGCCCCCAGCCGCGTCAGCATCGCGCTGATGGCCTCACCGTCCCTGATCACGACCCGGTCCACGCCACGGACCTCGCGCGCCTTCGCGGCGATCCCCAGGCGCCGCGCGGCGCCGACGAGGGCGAGCGCGGCCTCAGGCCCGGGGCACGTCACCTCGAGGGCCGACGAGCGACCGGGCTCGGTCAGCGAGCCGTGCGCGAGGAAGGCGCCGCGCCACGCCGCCTCGGCCTCCCCGACCCCGGCGGAGACGACCTGCGGAGGCAGCCCGCGCACCGGACGGCCACGGTTGTCGAGCAGGCCCGTCTGCCGGGCGAGCGACTCGCCGTCCTTGACGACCCGCACGACGTACCGGCTGCTGCGGCGCAACCCTCCGGCCGAGACCACGATCAGCTCGCTCGTGTGTCCGTACACGTCGCTGATCGTCTGCCGGAGCCGTCGGGCCGCGATCGCCGTGTCCAGCTCCGCCTCGATCACGATGCGCCCCGAGATGATGTGCAGCCCTCCCGAGAACCGCAGCATGGCGGAGACCTCCGCCTTGCGGCAGGAGGTCTTGTCCACCTTGAGTCGCGCGAGCTCGTCCTTCACCTGTGCCGTCAACGCCATGCCGACATCCTCCCATCAACGAGCAACGATCGTGACCGCCTTCTGCCAGGCGCCGCACCGCGGCACGGCGCCACGCCGACCGCACGGCCGACCGCTCGGACACCTGCATAGGGTGCCGGGGGCCCTGTGGTCTGACGAGGCCCGGTGGTCGTGGCAGCGGCCTGCTCGGAAGGGTTCGCGCGTCCGGGCGAGTCTCAGCGCGACGCGGGCCCCACGTCCCCCAGGACCCCGTCGAACACGTCGCGCAACGCCGCCGCGAGCCGCAGCGCGTCGTGCCGCGGCGTGCCGTCCGAGCGCCCCACCTGGCGCAGCAGCAGCCGGGCGCCGGTCCGGGCCGACTCGTCCGCGAGCAGGCCGATGTCGTCGACCGCGCTCGGGTCCGTGAGCACCGCGTCGATGCGCAGGCTGGGTGCGTGCTTGTGCAGCGCCTCGAGGTGGTCGGTGGCGGTCATCCCGTAGGTCTCACCCGCGGTGTTCGAGAGGTTGAGGACGACGCAGCGCCGGGCCGTGGTCTCGTGCAGTGCGCGCGCGAGCTCGGGCACGAGCAGGTGCGGCATGACCGAGGAGTACCAGGACCCCGGCCCGAGGACCACCCAGTCGGCCCCCATGACGGCTTCCACGGCTTCGGGGCAGGCCGGCGGGTCGGGGGGCACGAGACGCAGCTGCTCGATGCGGTCGTGCGTCACCGCGACCTTGCTCTGCCCGACGATCGTCGAGAGGCCCTCGTCCGTCCGGACGTCGACCTCGATGCCGAGGGGCACCGCGGCCATGGGTAGGACGCGCCCCCGGGCGCCGAGGAGCTTGCCGACCCAGTCGAGACCTGCGACCGGGTCGTCGAGCAGCTCCCACAGCGCGACGATCAGGAGGTTGCCCACCGCGTGCTGGTCGAGGTCGCCGCTCGAGGAGAACCTGTGCTGCAGGACCGAGCTCCACGTCCGTCCCCACTCCGAGTCGTCGCACAGCGCGGCGAGCGCCATGCGCAGGTCCCCGGGCGGGAGCACGCCGAGCTCGGTGCGCAGCCGACCGGAGGACCCGCCGTCGTCGGCGACCGTCACGACGGCCGTGATGCGGTCGGACATGAGACGCAGCGCCGAGAGCGTCGCGGACAGACCGTGCCCGCCACCGAGCGCGACGACGGCCGGGTTGACGAGGGTCACGACTACTCCTTGCCGAGGTCGCGGGCCGTCACCGTGACGCGTTGCCCCGCGGCGCGCAGCCGCTGGGCGAGCACCTCGGAGATGGCGACGGACCGGTGCTTGCCGCCGGTGCAGCCCACGGCGATGGTCACGTACCGCTTCTCCTCGGCCAGGTATCCGGCCAGGACGGGCTCGAGCGCGCTGACGTACCGGTCGACGAACTCGAGGGCCCCCGGGCGGGCCAGCACGTAGTCCCGTACGGCGCGGTCTCGTCCCGTGAGGTGTCGCAGCTCGGTGATCCAGTAGGGGTTGGCGAGGAACCGCATGTCGACGACGTGGTCCGCGTCGAGCGGGATCCCGTACTTGAACCCGAAAGAGACCACGTTGATGCGCAGCGTGTCGGGCGTCCCCTGGGCGACGGCGGCGCGGACCTCTCGGGCGAGATCGTGGACGTTGAGCTCCGAGGTGTCGATCACGACGTCGGCGCGCTCCTCGACGCTCGCGACCAGCCGCCTCTCCTCCGCGATCCCGTCCAGGATGCGCCCGTTGCCCTGCAGCGGGTGCGGACGACGGACCTGCTCGTAGCGACGCACGAGGACCTCGTCGGACGCGTCGAGGAACAGGATCCGGTAGAACACCCCGGCGTCCCGCAGATGCTTGAGGACGTCGAGGAGGTCCGTGAAGAACCCGCCCCCGCGCACGTCGACGACGGCCGCGATCCGCTGCACGCTCGACCCCGCGCGGGTCATCATGTCGACGAGCGGCACGAGCATGCGCGGCGGCATGTTGTCGACGACGTACCAGTCCAGGTCCTCGAGCACCGCGGCCGCTCGCGAGCGACCGGCGCCCGACATCCCGGTGATCACCAGGACCTCGGCGTCGGACCGCTCGGGGGCGTGCGTGGTCGCCTCGATCGCGGGGATGCCCTGCGGGACGGTCGTCGGGGAGGGTTCGCTGCTCATGTCACCAGCATGCCAGCCCGGTCGCGGAGCCCTGGTCCCGTGGGCCGTGGTGCGCGTCCCGGGCGTGTCCGGACGTGTGTTCGGGCCCTGCCTCCGGCCCGACGACGTCGCGCACCCTGCGCGGAGCGGTCCCCGCGGACGAGGACGCGCCCTGAGCCGTCACGCCGGCGCCGTCTCCCCCGACGTGCCGGTCACGGGGGCAGCCTCGGAGCTGTCGGTCGGGGCGTCGCCGGACGTCGCATCGGCGGGCGACGGCGTCGCGGGCCCGAGCGCGGACACGACGGCCGCCGCGGTCGCGGCGCCCATCCCGGGGACGGTCGCGATCTCTTCCGCCGACGCGGCACGCAACCGCTTGAGCGACCCGAAGTGGGTGAGGAGCGCCTTCTTGCGCGCGGGCCCGAGGCCCGGGACGTCGTCCAGCACCGAGGCGGTCATGGCCTTGCCGCGCTTCTTGCGGTGGTAGGAGATCGCGAACCTGTGGGCCTCGTCCCGGACCCGCTGCAGCAGGTACAGCCCCTCGGAGCTGCGCTGCAGGATCACGGGGTAGTCCTCCCCCGGGAGCCAGACCTCCTCCAGCCGCTTCGCGAGACCGCAGAGCGCGACGTCGTCGATGCCGAGCTCGGCGAGGGCCCGGGCGGCCGCGGCGACCTGGGGCGGCCCACCGTCGACCACCACGAGGTTGGGCGGGTAGGCGAAGCGGGCGGCGCGGCCCGCAGGGGCGTCCGCGCCCACCTCGCCCGAGCGCGGGACGTAGCCTGCGGCGACGGCGTCCGCGTCGCTCGCGGTGTCGTCGTCGGCGCCCAGGTCCATCTCGACGTCCGTGGCCTGGGAGCGGTCGGCGAGGTAGCGCTTGAAGCGACGCGTGATGACCTCGTGCATGGCTGCGGTGTCGTCGCGCGCTCCCAGCCCCTCAGGCCCGCGGACAGCGAAGTGGCGGTACTCGCTCTTGCGCGCGAGCCCGTCCTCGAAGACGACCATGGAGGCGACCTGGTGCGTGCCCTGCGTGGTGGACACGTCGTAGCACTCGATGCGCAGGGGCGCGGTGTCCAACCCCAGCGCCTCCTGGATCTCGCGCAGCGCCTGGCTGCGTGTGGTCAGGTCGCCCGCGCGCCGCGTGCGGTGCAGCGCGAGGGCGTGCTCGGCGTTCTTGTGCACGGTCGCGGCGAGCTCGCGCTTGTCGCCCCGCTGGGGCACGCGGACGTCGACCTTGGCGCCCCGCAGGCCAGTGAGCCACGCGACGACCTGCTCGGTGTCGGGCGGCAGGACCGGGACGAGCACCTCTCGGGGGACGACGCTCGACGACGGGGTCGAGGAGTCGCCGAGGGCCTCGTCGACCGAGCCGTAGACCTGCTGCAGGAGGTGCTCGACGAGCTCGGCGTCGGTCACGTCCTCGACCTTCTCGACGATCCAGCCGCGCTGGCCGCGGATTCGACCTCCGCGCACGTGGAAGACCTGCACCGCGGCCTCGAGCTCGTCGCCCGCGAGCGCGAAGATGTCCGCGTCCGTGGCGTCGCCGAGCACGACGGCGTTCTTCTCCATGGCTCGTTCGAGAGCCAGGATGTCGTCGCGCAGGCGGGCGGCCTGCTCGTACTCCATGGCCGCTGCCGCTTCCTTCATCTTCGCCTCTACCCGGCGGATGAACTTCGCGGTGTCGCCCGCCATGAAGTCGCAGAAGTCCTCGGCGAGCGCGTGGTGGTCCTCGGGCGTGATGCGTCCCACGCAGGGCGCCGAGCACTTGTCGATGTAGCCGAGCAGGCACGGGCGTCCCGTCTGCTGGGCCCGCTTGAAGACGCCCGCCGAGCACGTGCGGACCGGGAAGACCCGCAGCAGCAGGTCGAGCGTCTCGCGGATCGCCCACGCGTGCCCGTAGGGGCCGAAGTAGCGGGTCCCGGGACGCTTGGCACCACGCATGACCTGGGCGCGCGGGAACTGCTCCCCCAGGGTCACCGCGAGGTACGGGTAGGACTTGTCGTCGCGATACTTGACGTTGAACCGCGGGTCGAACTCCTTGATCCACGAGTACTCGAGCGCGAGGGCCTCGACCTCGGTGCCCACGACCGTCCACTCCACCGAGGCGGCGGTCGTGACCATCGTCTGGGTGCGGTAGTGGAGGTTCGTCAGGTCCTGGAAGTAGCTGCCGAGGCGTGCTCGCAGGTTCTTCGCCTTGCCGACGTAGATGACGCGGCCGTGCTCGTCGCGGAAGCGATAGACGCCCGGTGACGTGGGGATCTCCCCCGGTGCGGGGCGGTACGAGGACGGATCAGCCATGTCCGCCAGCCTAGGACAGCGCACCCACAGTCAGGGACCTCGGAGGCCCGCCTCGCGTGACGCCGGTCACACGCGGGAGCCCGACCGCCGCTAGGGTGACCGCATGGGCGCTCTTCACTCCTACGCCGCGACGGTCCGCTGGACCGGCGCAGGCCAGACCGGAACCACCACCTACACCGCGTACAGCCGCGACCACGACGTCGCGCTCGCCGGTCGGCCGACGATCCCTGGCTCGGCCGACCCCGCGTTCCGCGGCGACCCGGGCCGGTACAGCCCCGAGGAGCTGTTCGTCGCGAGCCTGTCGCAGTGCCACATGCTGTGGTTCCTGCACCTCGCGTCGGCTGCGGGGGTCGTCGTGCGCGACTACACGGACGAGGTGACCGGCACGATGCGGGTCGAGTCCGCGGGGGCCGGACAGTTCACGGACGTGACGCTGCACCCGCACGTCGTGGTCGACGACGGGCCTGGGGTCAGCGAGGCCGCCGTCGCCGAGATCCACCGCCGCGCGCACGACCACTGCTTCCTGGCGCGCTCGGTGAACTTCCCCGTGCTCCTCGAACCCGCACCGCTGCGCACGCACGCGGCCTGAGGAGCCCCCGGCGCCCGGGTCCCGGGCTCCGACGGGAGCGGGTCCCGGGCCCCGTCGGGCATGGTTCCTGCGGGTGCTCGACGGGCGGGCTCAGTCACTCGCGGGCGCAGCCTTCTTCAGGGCGGCCGCGGCCGTGACCGACGAGGAGCCCTCCGTGGCCGCCGCTGTCGTGGACGACTTGCGCGCAGCGGTCTTGCGGGGGGCCTTCGCCGCCGTCGCCTTGCCCGTCCCGGCCTTGGCGGCGGGCGACTTCTCGGGTAGGGGCGCGACCGGGATGGGGTCGCCCGTGAGGACCTCGGCGAGGAAGCGCCCCGTGTGGCTCGCGGGGACCGCAGCCACCTGCTCGGGCGTCCCCTCCGCGATGACCCGACCACCGCCGGACCCGCCTTCCGGCCCCATGTCGATGACCCAGTCGGCGTTCTTGATGACGTCAAGGTTGTGCTCGATCACGAGCACCGAGTTGCCCTTGTCGACGAGCGACTGGAGCACTGCCAGGAGCTTGCGGATGTCCTCGAAGTGCAGCCCAGTCGTCGGCTCGTCCAGGACGTAGATGGTCCGTCCCGTCGAGCGCTTCTGCAGCTCGCTCGCGAGCTTGACGCGCTGGGCCTCACCACCCGAGAGCGTGGGCGCCGGTTGCCCCAGGCGCACGTACCCGAGGCCGACCTCGGACAGCGTCTTGAGGTGCCGCGAGATCGTCGGGACCGCGGCGAAGAACTCCGAGGCCTCCTCGATGGGCATGTCGAGCACGTCCGCGACCGTCTTGCCCTTGAAGTGCACCTCGAGCGTCTCGCGGTTGTACCGGGCGCCGTGGCACACCTCGCACGGGACGTAGACGTCCGGCAGGAAGTTCATCTCGATCTTGATGGTGCCGTCGCCCGAGCACGCCTCGCAGCGGCCGCCCTTGACGTTGAAGGAGAACCGACCGGGCGTGTAGCCGCGGACCTTGGCCTCGCTCGTCTCGGCGAAGAGCTTGCGGACGTGGTCCCAGACGCCCGTGTAGGTGGCGGGGTTGGACCGCGGGGTACGCCCGATGGGCCCCTGGTCGACGTGGACCACCTTGTCGAGGTTCTCGAGTCCTGTGATCCGACGGTGACGCCCCGCGACCTGGCGTGCGCCGTTGAGCTCGTTGGCGAGGACGGTGTAGAGGATCGAGTTGACCAGCGTGGACTTGCCCGACCCCGAGACCCCCGTGACCGCGGTCAGGGTGCCGAGCGGGAAGCTCACGTCGATGCCCTCGAGGTTGTGCTCGCGGGCACCGATGACCGTGACGCGACGGTCCTTGTCGACGGGGCGACGCGCGGCGGGCAGCGGGATGCTGCGGCGTCCGGCGAGGTAGGCGCCCGTGACGGACTCCGGAGCCTCCAGGAGGCCCGCGTAGTCGCCCGAGTGGATCACGCGCCCACCGTGCTCGCCGGCGCCGGGCCCGATGTCCACGATCCAGTCGGCAGCCCGGATGGTGTCCTCGTCGTGCTCGACGACGATGAGGGTGTTCCCGAGGTCCCGCAGGCGCGTGAGAGTGTCAATGAGCCGGCGGTTGTCCCGCTGGTGCAGACCGATGCTCGGCTCGTCGAGCACGTACAGGACGCCGACGAGGCCAGAGCCGATCTGCGTCGCGAGCCGGATACGCTGCGCCTCGCCGCCCGAGAGGGTCCCGGCGGGGCGTTCGAGGGACAGGTAGTCGAGGCCGACGTCGAGCAAGAAGCCGAGACGCGCGTCGATCTCCTTGAGGACCTCGGTCGCGATGGCCTTCTGGCGTGCACCCAGCTCGAGCGACCCGAGGAAGGCCGCGGCCTCGCGCAGAGGGAGCCGGCAGACCTCGGCGATCGACTTGTCGCCCACCTTGACGGCGAGGACCTCGGGCTTGAGCCGTGTGCCCTGGCACACCGGGCACGGCGTCTCGCGCATGTACGCCTCGTACTTCTCCTTGGACCACTCGGACTCGGTCTCGCCGTGGCGCCGCTCCAGGAACGTCACGACCCCCTCGAAGCCGGTCGAGTACTGGCGCTCGCGCCCCCAACGGTTCTTGTACCGGACGTGCACCTCGTGGTTCTGCCCGTACAGCACGGCCTGCTGGGCGCGCTGGGGCAGCGCGCGCCACGGCACGTCCATGGAGAAGCCCAGGTCCGAGGCCAGGGCCGTCAGGACACGGGTGAAGTACTCCGACGAGATCTGCGCCCACGGCGCGACCGCGCCCTCGGCGAGGGACTTCTCGTCGTCCGGGACCACGAGGTCCGGGTCCACCTCGAGACGGAAGCCGATGCCGGTGCACTCGGGGCACGCACCGTAGGGGGCGTTGAACGAGAAGGTGCGGGGCTCGATCTCGTCGAGCGTGAGCTCGTGGTCGTTGGGGCACGCGCGCTTCTCCGAGAACCGCCGCTCGCGCTGCGGGTCGTCCGCGTCCGCGTCGACGAGCTCGACGAGGACGAGTCCTCCCGCGAGCCCGAGCGCGGTCTCGACCGAGTCCGTGAGCCGGCGCTGGACGCCGTCGCGCGAGACGAGGCGGTCGATCACGACCTCGATGTCGTGCTTGAGCTTCTTCTCGAGAGCGGGCGGATCCGTGAGCTGGACGACCTCCCCGTCCACGCGGGCACGCGCGAAGCCCTTGGACTGGAGCTCCTTGAAGAGCTCGCCGTACTCCCCCTTGCGCCCGCGCACGACGGGCGCAAGGACCTGGTACCGGGTCCCCTCGGGCAGCTCCAGGAGGCGGTCGACGATCTGCTGCGGAGTCTGCGCCTGGACCTTCTCCCCGCAGACCGGGCAGTGCTGCGTCCCGGCACGCGCGAAGAGCAGGCGCAGGTAGTCGTAGACCTCGGTGATGGTGCCCACGGTCGAGCGCGGGTTGCGGTTGGTCGACTTCTGGTCGATCGAGACCGCCGGTGACAGCCCTTCGATGAAGTCGACGTCCGGCTTGTCCATCTGCCCGAGGAACTGGCGGGCGTACGCGGACAGCGACTCGACGTAGCGGCGCTGCCCCTCGGCGAAGATGGTGTCGAACGCGAGGGAGGACTTTCCGGACCCGGAGAGTCCCGTGAAGACGATGAGCTGGTCCCTCGGCAGGTCGAGGTCGACGTTGCGGAGGTTGTGCTCACGGGCACCAGCGATGACAAGGCGGTTGCTCACCGAAGCATCGTATGCCTCACCTCTGACATTCGCACACCTGTTCGACCAGGATCCCGTCGGTCGCCACGTCGCTGGACCCCAGGGCGTGTCCTTCTCGTCCGCATCACACCGTTCTGGACGGTGCCAGGCACCGTCCCCGGCGTGCGAGACTCGGCACGAGAGGCTCGTCACACCGGCGACCGGCCGCCCGCGGACGCCGACCAGCACAGCGAGGAGATCGGCGTGGGATACACCGGAGACGTCACGGTCGCAGGCCCGAGCGACCTGCGGGTCCTGGACGAGGTCGAGGTCCGCAAGCTCGCCGTCGGGCCGTCGGGGAACAACGCCTATCTCCTGACGTGCCGCAGGAGCGGCGCCCAGCTCCTCGTCGACGCGGCGGCCGAGCCCGACCGCCTCCTCGAGCTCGTCCGGGACGGCTCCCCGACCGCCCGCCTCGACCTCGTCGTCACGACGCACCGGCACCTCGACCACATCGGGGCGCTCGCCTCGATCGAGGCCACGACCGGCGCGCAGCTCGCTGCCGGGGCCCCCGACGTCGACGCCATCACCGAGGCGACCGGCGTCGGCATCTCACGCCCCCTGCACGACGGCGACACGATCGTCCTCGGTCATCTCACGATCGAGGTGATCGCCCTGCGCGGCCACACCCCCGGGTCGGTCACGCTCGTCTACCGCGAGCCCGAGCACGCGAGCGCCCCGGGCGCGGTGCCCGGCCGCGCCCACCTGTTCACGGGGGACTCGCTGTTCCCCGGTGGGGTGGGGAGCACGTCGAACGACCCGGAGCGCTTCGCCCAGCTCTACGCGGACGTCACGACCAGGCTCTTCGACAGGTTCGACGACGCCACGTGGGTGTACGCGGGCCATGGCGCGGACACCACGCTCGGGGCCGAACGCCCTCACCTCGACGAGTGGCGCGAGCGGGGCTGGTAGCACTCGTCGCTCCGTGGCGTCGCGGCGGCGACGTCCGCGTCCTGCACGGTCCGCGGGCGGACCTGCGGCGGAGCCCGCGCCGGATGGTGCTTGAATGTGCGCCATGCCGATCTTCGCCGTGACCTACACCTACGCCGACAAGCCCGCCGTCCTGGACGAGTTCCGTCCGGAGCACCGCGCGTTCCTGCGCGGCCTGCTCGACGCGGGCACGCTGCTTGCCTCCGGGCCCCTCGCCCAGGACGCGGCGAACCCTGCCGGCGCGCTGCTGCTCGTCGACGCCCCCGACGAGGCGGCGGTCGCGTCGACGTTCGACGCCGACCCGTTCGCCCGGGAGAACGTCATCACGCGCCGGACGGTCCGACCGTGGGCGCCCGTGATCGGGCCCTGGGCCGACCGCGCCTGACCGCTCGCGGGATCCCCGACCGGCGTCCGTCACCGACGTCCGCGAACGCACGACGGCCCGTCTCCCCGGAGGGAGACGGGCCGTCATGCGTCACGGGGCGAGCAGCGCCCGCCGCGAGGGACCTACGAGGCTGCGTCGACGTCGTCGGGCACGGAATCGTCCTTCTGCCGCCCCCGCGTACGCAGCAGGCTGGCCGCGGTCGTGACCCCGAGCGCACCCAGGATCACCACGAGCGAGAGCCAGACCGGGACCGTCGGGACGGCCTCGATGTGCTGCCCCCCGTTGACGAACGGCAGCGTGTTCTCGTGCAGCGCCTCGAGGATCAGCTTGATCCCGATGAACCCCAGGATCACGGCGAGCCCGATCGGCAGGTACACGAGCCGCTCGAGCAGTCCGCCCAGCAGGAAGTAGAGCTGGCGCAGCCCCATGAGGGCGAACACGTTCGTCGTGAACACGATGAACGGGTCGTGCGTGAGCCCGAAGATCGCCGGGATCGAGTCGAACGCGAACAGCAGGTCCGTGCTGCCGATCGCGAGGAACACGATCAGCATGGGCGTGAACAGCCGCTTGCCGTCGACCACGGTGCGCAGCCTGCCGCCGTCGTAGGTCGGCGACAGCGGCAGCACGCGACGCAACGACCGGATGAGCCGGTTCTCCTGGTACTCCTCCGGCTCGTCCCCGCCTGCGACCAGCTTGACAGCGGTGTAGATCAGGAACGCCCCGAAGAGGTAGAAGACCCACACGAACTGGGCGATGATCGCTGCGCCCGCGAGGATGAACGCCCCCCGCAGCACGAGGGCCACGATGATCCCCACCATGAGCACCTTCTGCTGGTGCTCCCGCGGCACGGCGAACCTCGTCATGATGATGACGAACACGAAGAGGTTGTCGACCGACAGGCTGTACTCGGTGAGCCAGCCCGCGTAGAACTCGACCGCGGGAGCGCTGCCGCCCACGAGGGCGACGAGGCCGCCGAACACCAGTGCCAGGGCGACGTAGAACGCCACCCACAGGCCGCTCTCCTTCATCGACGGCACGTGCGGGCGACGGCCCACGATCACCAGGTCGACGAGCAGGAGGACGACGAGGGTCGTCAGGGACGCCGCCTCGAACCAGAACGGCAGCTCGTGCTGCATCAGTAGGTTTCCTTCTCCAGACGACGACGGTCGCTCTTGTCCTTGGCGAGGCTCGCGATCGTCGTGACGGCGAGCGTGACCACGATGAAGCTGAGCGAGACGGCCGTCGAGATCTCAGGGATGACGGTGATGTGCTCGCCACCGTTGATGAACGGGACCTCGTTCTTGTGCAGCGCGTGGATGAGGAGCTTGATCCCGATGAAGCCGAGGATCGCGGCCAGTCCCCAGGCGAGGTACACGAGCCGGTCGAGCAGTCCGTCGATCAGGAAGTAGAGCTGGCGCAGCCCCAGGAGCGAGAACGCGTTGGCCGCGAAGACGAGGAACGTCTCCTGCGTGAGACCGAAGATGGCGGGGATCGAGTCGACCGCGAACAGCAGGTCGGCGCTGCCGATGGCGATCATCACGATGAGCATCGGCGTGATGTAGCGCTTGCCGCCGATCCTCGTGAACATCTTGTCCTCGACGTACGCGTCCGTCGTCGGGAAGAGGCGACGCGTCAGGCGCAGGACGCCGTTCTCCTTGTACTCCTCGTCCTCGTGCTCTCGCGCGCTCTTGATCTGCGCGTACGCGGTGTAGATGAGGAACGCACCGAAGATGTAGAAGACCCAGCTGAAGTTCTCGATCAGCGCGGCACCCAGGAAGATGAAGACCGTGCGCAGGACCAGGGCGATCGTGATGCCGATCAGCAGGACCTTCTGCTGATACAGCCGCGGCACCCGGAAGCTCGTCATGATGAGGACGAACACGAACAGGTTGTCGACCGACAGGCTCTTCTCGGTGATGTACCCGGCGAAGTACTCACCGCCGTAGACCGCGCCGAAGTAGGCCCAGACCCCGACCCCGAAGAGGATCGCGATGCCGACGTAGCCGGCCGACCACCACGAGGCTTCCTTGAGCGTCGGAGCGTGCGGGGTGCGGACGTGGCCCACGAAGTCGAAGGCCAGCATCGCGACGATCATGCCGACCGTCGCGACCCACATCCAGACAGGAACATCCATCACACATACCTCCGGTACGTAGTGTCGAGTACCGAAGGTCTCTTCCGCCCTCTCGGCCACCGATGCGCCGAGGGCGCTCGCAAGAGGTGACCGTGCAGGACCGGTGACACCGGGCCGACGACTGCGCCGACCGTGATGACGACATCACCGTTTCGGGAATACTCCCCTTCAACTGAGCAAGCATAGGGCATGGCACGAGGCGAGCCCCCACGCCTCCCACAACGGCCCGGCGGACCGGATCCATCCCCGAGGCGGCGGTCCTGCGTCGCCCCCGGGCCTCACTGCACGCAGAACTCGTTGCCCTCCGGGTCCTGCAGGACGATCCAGAACTCGCCGTTCTCGTCCATCTCCTGGAGCAGGGAGGCCCCCAGCGCGACGAGACGCTCGGCGTGCTCGCGGACGTTGCGGACCCGTTCGGCCCCTTCTCCCTCCACGCCGACGTCGATGTGCATGCGGTTCTTGGCCGTCTTCGGCTCGGGGACCTGCTGGATGAAGATCCGTGGCCCCACGCCGTCCGGGTCCACGACCGCGTAGAACGCGTTGTACCTGTCCGGGCTCATGCCCCACGCAGCCATGGCCGACGCCCAGTCGACGAACCCGTCCGGCGGTGGCTGCTCGACGTACCCCAGCGCGACGCACCAGAAGGCCCCGAGGCCTCGCGGGTCCGCAGCGTCGAACGTGATCTGGACCGTGCGTGCCATGGCATCCCTCGTTCCGTCGCGGCCACCGGACCGACGTCGTCGGCCCGGTCGTGCACGTGCTCAGGCGGTGGCCGACTGCATCTGACGCAGCTCCTTCTTGAGCCCGGAGATCTCGTCGCGCAGGCGAGCAGCGAGCTCGAACTGGAGCTCGGCCGCCGCCGCGTGCATCTGGTCGCTGAGCTCCTGGATGAGGTCCGCGAGCTCGCCCGCGGCGACCCCTGCCAAGCGGTTGGCCGTCGTCGCACCCCCCTGGGGGGCACCAGGGACCGGCGCTCTCCCCTTGCCAGGTTGCCGGTAGCCGCCCGCCAGGAGCTCCTGGGTGTCGATGTCCTCACGGGCGAGCATGTCCGTGACGTCGGCGATCTTCTTGCGCAGCGGGGTGGGGTCGACACCGTGCTCCAGGTTGTAGGCGACCTGCTTCTCGCGGCGCCGGGTGGTCTCCTCGATCGCCTGCGCCATGGCCGGCGTGATCTTGTCGGCGTACATGTGGACCTGGCCCGACACGTTGCGCGCCGCACGCCCGATCGTCTGGATGAGGGACGTGCCCGAACGCAGGAAGCCCTCCTTGTCCGCGTCGAGGATCGCGACGAGCGAGACCTCGGGGAGGTCGAGCCCCTCACGGAGCAGGTTGATGCCCACCAGGACGTCGTACTCGCCCATGCGCAGCTCGCGAAGCAGCTCGACACGCCGCAGGGTGTCGACCTCCGAGTGCAGGTACCGGACGCGCACGTCACGCTCCAGGAAGTAGTCCGTGAGGTCCTCGGACATCTTCTTCGTCAGGGTCGTGACCAGCACGCGCTCGTTCCGCTCGACCCGCTCCCGGATCTCGTGGAGCAGGTCGTCGATCTGCCCCGTCGTCGGCTTGACGACGATCTCCGGGTCGACCAGCCCGGTGGGTCGGATGATCTGCTCGACCACGCCGTCCGACATCGAGAGCTCGTACTTGCCCGGGGTCGCCGAGAGGTAGACCGTCTGCCCGATCCGCTCGACGAACTCCTCCCAGCGCAGCGGCCGGTTGTCCATCGCGCTCGGCAGCCGGAAGCCGTGGTCGACCAGGTTGCGCTTGCGAGACATGTCTCCCTCGAACATCGCCCCGATCTGCGGGACGGTGACGTGGGACTCGTCGATCACGAGGAGGAAGTCCTCGGGGAAGTAGTCCAGCAACGTGTGCGGCGCCGTGCCCGCCTCGCGGCCGTCGATGTGCCGCGAGTAGTTCTCGATGCCCGAGCACGAGCCGATCTGGCGCATCATCTCGATGTCGTACGTGGTCCGCATGCGCAGACGCTGCGCCTCGAGGAGCTTGTTCTGCCGCTCGAGCTCGGCCAGCCGTTGCTCGAGCTCGGACTCGATCGAGGTGATGGCACGTTCCATGCGTTCCGGACCCGCGACGTAGTGCGTCGCGGGGAACAGGTTGACGCTCGCCTGGGACCGGACCACGTCGCCCGTGAGCGGGTGGAGCAGGTGGATCGCCTCGATCTCGTCGCCGAAGAACTCGATCCGGATCGCGAGCTCCTCGTAGACCGGGATGATCTCCACGGTGTCCCCGCGCACCCGGAACGTACCGCGCGTGAAGGCCAGGTCGTTGCGCGTGTACTGCATGGTGACGAACTGCCGCAGCATCGCGTCGCGCTCGACCTGGTCGCCGACGTCGAGGCGGACCATGCGGTCCACGTACTCCTGCGGCGTACCCAGGCCGTAGATGCACGACACGGACGCCACGACGACGACGTCGCGCCGCGTCAGGAGCGAGGACGTCGCGGAGTGCCGCAGGCGCTCGACCTCGTCGTTGATCGACGAGTCCTTCTCGATGTAGGTGTCCGTCTGCGCGATGTACGCCTCGGGCTGGTAGTAGTCGTAGTAGGACACGAAGTACTCGACGGCGTTGTTGGGGAGCAGCTCCCGGAACTCGGTGGCCAGCTGGGCCGCGAGGGTCTTGTTGGGTGCCATGACCAGGGTGGGACGCTGCAGCTCCTCGATGAGCCAGGCCGTCGTCGCGGACTTCCCGGTGCCCGTCGCCCCGAGCAGCACCACGTCCTTCTCGCCTGCCCGCAGCCGCTGCGAGAGCTCGGCGATCGCGGTGGGCTGGTCCCCTGACGGCGTGTAGTCGGAGATGACCTCGAACGGGGCGACGGTGCGCTGAAGATCGGTGACGGGACGCATGGTTCCACGGTACGGCGAACCACCGACAAGAGGACTGTCGACCGTCGCTAGCCCACGGTCGACGACGGCGCGACCTGAACGCGCACTTTCACCCGGCGAGGGATTTGGCGTGTCGCGACAGGGCCCAATACTGTGCCGATGATCCTCGCGCATCTCCTGATATCCCCTGACAAACCAGACGTCGGGCCATCCTGGGGCGCGGATTAGTACGTAGACCTTACTTTCGGCCTCGACCCCGGAGACATCGATGTTCCTCAGCTCCACGCGCAGGACACCCCAGCGCACCCTCCTCGGCGCGCTCGCCGCCGGCGCCCTGACCACCGGTCTGCTGGGCCTCGGCGCGGCCCCCGCGCTCGCCGTCACCCCGCTGCCTGCGACGGCTCTCGGGTCCGAGTGCCCCGACTTCACCGGTGGCCTCACGAACACGCCGCTGTTCACCGACAAGGGCGTGGCCGTCTTCGTCGGCGGCGACTACACCGCGCTGGGCGGGGCCAAGGAGTCCGAGGGCGTCCTCGTCTCCCAGGGCTCGGTGACCATCGACACGGGCGACCTGATGAACCTCGGGGTCGTCGGGGCGGGTTCCCAGTTCACCCCGCCGAGCGGCAGCGACATGGTCCTGGCCGCCGGAGCCGTCACGGTCAAGTCCGGACGGGTCGAGGTCGCGCACCGCCTCGAGGAGGGGGGGAACGTCGTCGCGGGGAGCACCATCGACGGGACGTTCGAGCTGAACGGCGGGAAGAAGACCCCGCACTCGCCCGTCCCCGCACCGCAGGCCAAGGCGCTCGGGACCGAGCTCGGCAAGGTCTCGGCCGACCTCGCGAGCAAGCGTGCGACCGGGAGCCTCGCCGGCAAGGTACTGACCGGTGACGGTACGTCCGCGGTGCAGGTCTTCGACGTCTCCGCGGAGCAGCTGGCGAGCCTCCGCGGCGAGGTCACCTTCGAGAACGTCGGGGCGTCCGCACCGATCGTCGTCAACGTCTCGGGCAAGACGCCGAGCCTCTCGCTGAACTACATCGCCGCAGGAAGCGACCGGATCGACGCGGGGGCAGCCCTCGGCAAGTGGGCCCCCCGCATCCTGTGGAACTTCCCCGACGCCACGAAGCTCACCATGACGAGCAGCAGCCAGACGGTCGGTTCGATCCTCGCACCGCGGGCGGACGTCGCCCAGAAGACCCACACCAACGGTCGTCTGTACGTCGGTGGCGACCTGACGTTCGGTGGCCCGGGCGCGAGCGCCGGCCTCGAGCACCACAACTTCCCGTGGATCGGTTCGTCGACGCTCGGCTGCGACGTGCCGCCGACGACCGTGATCCCGCCGATCACCGAGACCCCCGAGACTCCTGAGCCCGGTGAGGAGACCCCCGAGACCCCGACCACCCCGGTCGTCCCGCCCACCACCACGACGCCGACGCCCCCCACGACCCCCACGGTCCCTGCGGACGACGACACGCCCACCGCCGACCCCGAGCCGGCCCCGAGCGCCACCGACCCCGCGAAGGCCGACGAGACGCCCCCCGGCCAGGAGGAGGGCGGCCTCGCAGCCACCGGCGCCCAGACCGCGCTGATCGTCGTGGTCGCCGGGGCCCTGCTCGCGGGCGGTACCTGGCTCGTCCTGCTGGCACGACGCAAGCGCGCCACGAGCTGACGTCCCGCTGACGAGCGGCCGAGGCTCCCGGGGGAACGTCCCTGGGGGCCTCGGCCGTCGTCGCGTCAGTGCTCGACGCCCGCCGACACGGTGCGCGCAGCGTCCGAGGCGAGACGACCGTCGAGGTCGGCGAGCGCCGTCTCCACGACGACCCGCAGCGCCCGGACGAGGGCAGCGAGCGGCAGGGACCCGCCGTCGGGCGCCCCGCCCTGCGGCCCGCTCACCGCCGGCACGTGCACGAACCCCGCGCGCACGTCGGCACGGCCGTCGGCCCAGCGTGCGAGGTCGTAGAACGTCGCGTTGCACACGTACGTCCCGGCGGTGCTCGACACCGTGACGGGCACCCCGGCCTCGCGCACCGCGACCAGCGACGGCTTGAGGGGCAGGGTCGTGAAGTAGGCGGCCGGGCCAACCTCGACGACGGGGACGTCGACAGGCGCCGATCCGGCGTTGTCGGGGATGCGCGCGTCGATCACGTTGATCGCTACCCGTTCGAGGCGGACGGCGTTCGTCCCGCCCGCGAGGCCCACGGCCACGACGACCCGGGGCCGATGCTCCTCGATCGCGGCCTCCAGGGCGGGCCACGCCCCGGCGAACGTGCACGGCAGCTCGACCGCGACGAGCGGCTCGGCCCCGTCCCACACGTCGCGCAACGCGCTCACGGCCTGCCAGGAGGCGTTGGTCACGGCGCCGTCGAACGGCTCGAAGCCCGAGAGCAGGACGGTCACGCGAGCTCTTCCGCGGTCTCGCGCACGACGCGCTCCCACAGGGCGTCGACCTCGGCGCGCAACGCCTCGGGCGTGCCGCTGCCGTCGAGCGTGACGTCGGCGACCGAGACCCGCTCGACGTCGGTCGCCTGCGCCGCGATCCGTGCCCGGGCCTCGTCCTCGCTCATGCCTCGCGAGGTCACGAGGCGCTGCAGCCGTACGTCCTCGGGGGCGACGACCACGGCGACGAGGTGGAACGACTCGGCCTGTCCCGTCTCGACGAGCAGCGGGATGTCGTGCACGACGACGGCACGCGGGTCACGCGCGGCGACGAGGGCCTCGCGCTCGGCCGACAGGCGACGGACCTCCGGGTGGACGATCCCGTTGAGCCGGCGCCGCGCCTCGTCGTCGCCGAACACGATGGTCCCCAGACGTGCACGGTCGAGCGACCCGTCGGGCGCGAGGACGCCGTCACCGAAGGCCTCGACGACCTCCTCGAGGCCCACGGTGCCGGGCGAGACGGCCTCTCGGGCGAGCACGTCGGCGTCGATGACGCAGGCCCCGAGCTCGGCGAACCGATCGAGGGCCACGGACTTTCCTGCTGCGATCCCGCCGGTCAGGCCTACGCGAAACATGGGTCCATCCTGCCAGTCATGCCCCGTGCGCACGCCCTGAGGAGGTTCCGCCCTCCCCTGCCACGACGCGCAGCAGGCGCAGGAGCTCGTGCCGGTCGTCGGGGTCGAGGCGCGAGAGCAGGGTGCCCGCGCTGGTCTCGCGCTCGGCGGCGACCGCCGCGAGGGTCTCGCGACCCTCGTCGGTCAGCTCGACGAGGGTCGCACGCCGGTCGGTCGGGTCCGGCAGCCTGCGCACGAGCCCGGCGGCCTCGGCGTCGTCGACCTTGGACGTCACGGACCGGGGGGCGACGTCGAGGATGCCGGCCAGCGCGCCGGGCCGCTGCGGGCCGTCGCACCGGTCGAGCACCCGCAGCATGCGGTACTGCCCGGGCGTGGTCCGCGCGCGCTCGAGCCGCTCCCCCGCCTCCCGCCGGACGGCGCGCATCGCGGCGTGCAGCAGGGTGAGGAACTCGGCGTTCTCGGCGTCGAAGTCTGTCGTCACAGGCACGAGACTAGCCGCCCGACGCCCTCTTGTGAACCAACTCATGGTGAGGTAGGCTCACTAACGGCGTCGAGGCCCCTCCTCCGCCGACCTCCCCCTCCGAACCCCAGGAGGCTCCATGTCCTTCCCCTCGTCCTTCGGTGGCGGCTCCGGCATGCGCACCTTCCGCCAGGACTCGTCCGTGGCCAAGCAGCGGCTCCACCGCGGCACGGTCCGGCGCATCCTCGCCTTCGCGCGCCCCTACAAGGCGCAGCTCGCGGTGTTCCTCGTGCTCATCGCCCTCAACGCCGCAGCCGGCGCCGTGACCCCGCTCCTGTTCAAGTCGCTCATCGACAACGGCATCACGGCCGGCCGCGTCGACGTCGTCGTCGAGATCTCGCTCGTCGTCGCCGGGATCGCCCTCGTGTCCGGTCTGCTCAGCATCGGCGAGCGCTGGTTCTCCGCCCGGGTGGGCGAGGGACTCATCTTCGACCTGCGCACCGCGGTCTTCGACCACGTGCAGCGCATGCCGCTCGCCTTCTTCAGCCGGACGCGCACGGGAGCGCTCGTCCAGCGCCTCAACGGCGACGTCCTGGGCGCCCAGCAGGCCTTCACCTCGACGCTGTCCAACGTCTTCTCGAACCTGCTCACGGTCGTGTTCGTGCTCGCCGCGATGCTCTCGATGTCCTGGGAGCTGACCCTCATCGCGCTCGCGCTGCTCCCCGTGTTCGTGCTGCCCGCCCGGTGGGTCGGCCGCAAGCTCGCCGGCATCACGCGCGAGAGCTACGCGCTCAACGCCGACGCCGCGCAGATGATGAACGAGCGCTTCAACGTCGCCGGCGCGCACCTCGTCAAGATCTTCGGCCGTCCCGAGCAGGAGTCCGCGACCTACGCCGAGCAGGCCGGGCGCGTGCGCGACATCGGCGTGACCTCGGCCATGTACGCGACCGTCTTCCGCGTCGCGCTCACGACGGTCGCCTCGGTCGCCGTAGCGATCGTCTACGGGCTCGGCGGCGTCATGGCCATCCGGGGCACGCTCACGGTCGGCGTGGTCGTGGCCCTGACCGCGTACCTCGCACGCCTGTACGGCCCCCTCACCGCCCTGTCCAACGTCCAGGTGGACGTCATGACCGCGCTCGTGAGCTTCGAACGCGTCCTCGAGGTCCTCGACCTCGAGCCGTCCGTCACCGACGCGCCGGACGCGCGCGACCTGTCCGACGACGTCGCCCACCACGGCGCGTCCCTCGCCCTCGAGCACGTCACCTTCCGCTATCCCGGCGCCGCCGACGTCTCGCTCGCCTCGCTCGAGGCCGTCGCGACCGTGAGCTCGGACCCGACGAACGACACCCTCACGGACGTCTCGTTCGACGTCCCGGCCGGCGCGATGGTCGCGGTCGTCGGCCCCTCCGGCGCAGGCAAGACCACGATCTCGCAGCTCGTCACGCGCATGTACGACCCGACGGGCGGGTCCGTGCGCATCGCGGGCCGCGACCTGCGCGAGGTGACGCAGCGGTCGCTGCAGGACACCGTGGGAGTCGTCTCCCAGGAGGCGCACCTGTTCCACGACACCATCGCCGGCAACCTGCGCTACGCACGGCCGGACGCCACGGACGCCGAGCTGTGGACGGCGCTGCGCCAGGCGCACGTTGCCGACCTCGTCGACTCCCTGCCTGCCGGGCTCGAGACCGTGGTGGGCGATCGTGGCTACCGGCTCTCGGGTGGCGAACGTCAACGGCTCGCGATCGCGCGACTGTTCCTCAAGGCGCCTGCGCTCGTCGTCCTCGACGAAGCGACCGCTCACCTCGACTCCGAGTCGGAGGCCGCCGTCCAGCTCGCGCTCGACGCCGCCCTCGACGGTCGGACGTCGCTCGTCATCGCCCACCGGCTGTCCACCATCCGCCAGGCCGACATGATCGTCGTGCTCGACCAGGGGCGGGTCGTGGCAACCGGCACCCACACCGACCTCCTGCTCGGCGGAGGGCTCTACGCCGAGCTCTACCGGACGCAGTTCGCGACGGACGACTCGGCGAGGCCGACGTCCGACGACACGCTCAGGAGCCAGAACGACGAGGAGACCGTCACGGTCTGACGGCCGCCAGGGTCAGGCGAACCGGCCCAGCCAGAGCCCCGCGAGAGCGAGGGCCGCGATCGTCTCCCCGTCACGGATGGTCCCTGCCGAGATCATCGTCAGCACGTCGGCGAACGGGACGGCCTCGACACGCGAGATCCCCTCCTCCGCCTGACTGGACGACGGCCCCTGCACCGCGCGCCCCGGTGCGCCGCGCCCGCCGGTCACCAACCGGTCCAACGCCCCCGACAGCCCTCGAGCCACGAACACGTGCTCAGGGGCCTTCGCGACCCCGATGAGAGCATCCATCCCGCCGACCCGCACCCACTCCCGGGCGCGGAGCCCCGTCTCCTCGAGCAGCTCTCGCTGGGCGGCGACCAGAGGGTCCTCACCGTCGCTCGCCCCGGCCGGGACCTCGATCGAGAGGGTGTCGGTGGTGTAGCGGTGCTGCGTCACGAGCACCACCTCGTCAGCGTCCGTGAGGGCCACGACGAAGACCGCAGGCCAACGGAGCTCGACGACCCCGTAGATGCCCGGCGCCCCGTCGGGACGGGTCACACGATCCTCCCGCACCCTGATCCAGGAGTTCTCGTAGGCGGTGCGGGTGCTCTCGGTGGTCCACGGCATCGTCACAGCCTAGGGGGAGCTACGGCACGCCGGCCCCTCGTCCGCGACGGGAAGGAGTCGTCTCCGGGGACGACGAAGGCCCGCCACCCGAAGGTGGCGGGCCTCGTCATGACATCACCCTGGCTGTGAGGCCAGGAGGAGATCAGTTACCGGTGAGCTTCTCGCGCAGAGCGGCGAGCGCCTCGTCGGAAGCCAGCGTGCCGGCAGCCTCGTCCTGGACCGGGGTCGAGGAGTAGGTGGCAGCGGAGCTGGCGGACTCGCCCGAGGTCGCAGCCTCGTCGTCGGCCTTGAGAGCCTCGGCGACCTGCTTGCGGTGAGCCTCCCAGCGCTCGTGAGCCTTCGCGTACTGCGACTCCCACGTCTCGCGCTGCGCCTCGAAGCCCTCGAGCCACTCGTTGGTCTCGGGGTCGAAGCCCTCGGGGTACTTGTAGTTCCCCTGCTCGTCGTACTCGGCAGCCATGCCGTACAGCGCGGGGTCGAAGTCGTCCGACTCCGGGTCCACGCCCTCGTTGGCCTGCTTGAGCGACAGCGAGATGCGGCGACGCTCGAGGTCGATGTCGATGACCTTGACGAAGACCTCGTCACCGACGTTGACGACCTGCTCGGGCAGCTCGACGTGACGGACAGCCAGCTCGGAGATGTGCACGAGGCCCTCGATGCCGTCCTCGACGCGCACGAACGCACCGAACGGGACGAGCTTCGTGACCTTGCCCGGCACGACCTGACCGATGGCGTGCGTACGAGCGAAGGTCTGCCACGGGTCCTCCTGCGTCGCCTTCAGCGACAGGGAGACGCGCTCGCGGTCGAAGTCGACGTCCAGGACCTCGACCGTGACCTCCTGGCCCACCTCGACGACCTCGGAGGGGTGGTCGATGTGCTTCCAGGACAGCTCGGAGACGTGCACCAGACCGTCGACGCCGCCGAGGTCCACGAACGCACCGAAGTTGACGATCGAGGAGACGACACCGGGGCGCACCTGGCCCTTCTGCAGGGTCTGCAGGAAGGTCGAGCGAACCTCGGACTGCGTCTGCTCGAGCCACGCACGACGCGACAGGACGACGTTGTTGCGGTTCTTGTCGAGCTCGATGATCTTCGCCTCGATCTCCTTGCCGACGTACGGCTGGAGGTCGCGGACGCGGCGCATCTCCACCAGCGACGCGGGCAGGAAGCCGCGCAGACCGATGTCGAGGATGAGGCCGCCCTTGACGACCTCGATGACGGTGCCGGTGACGACGCCGTCCTCTTCCTTGATCTTCTCGATCGTGCCCCAGGCACGCTCGTACTGAGCGCGCTTCTTGGAGAGGATCAGGCGACCTTCCTTGTCCTCCTTCTGGAGGACGAGGGCCTCGACTGCGTCACCGACCTTGACGACGTCCCCGGGGTCCACGTCGTGCTTGATGGACAGCTCGCGGGAGGGGATGACGCCCTCGGTCTTGTAGCCGATGTCGAGGAGAACCTCGTCACGGTCGACCTTGACGATCGTGCCTTCGACGATGTCACCGTCATTGAAGTACTTGATGGTGGCGTCGATGGCGGCAAGGAAGTCCTCTTCGGTGCCGATGTCGTTGATGGCAACCTGAGGTGCGGACTTCGCGGGGGTGGAGATGGTCATTGAGTTCGATGCTCCGATGCGGACAGGAAGTAGTTCGGATAGGGATGCTGCTGTGGTGGTCACCACCGGTGACCTCCGCTCCGAGCACGGAACGGCCCCGCCACGACGAAGACGACGGACGCGTCACGTCTCAGGCAGGAGGTAGGGCGGTAGGCGCACTGCACCGTCAGACATCTTATCGACGGAAAGGCGACGCGGTCAAAGGGAGCCGGACCGGTGCACGCGCTCTCACCCGCTCGCCGCGGCGACGCCCGTCCGACCACCGCCCCGGGTCCCGTGCGCTGCCTGGAGCACGGGCGCGCGAAGGCCGCCCGCGGGGTCCACGGGCGGCCTTCGCAAGTTCGCCGTCGAGGCAGGGGCCAAGGTCAGGACAGGGCGTGCGCGACCCGCAGCAACTCGGCGGGAACGTGCTTGACCTTGCCGGCGATCTCGTCGAGCGGGACGAGCACGACGCTCTCCCCGCGCAGCGCCGTCATGACCTTCGACTCGCCCCGCGAGATCGCGTCGACCGCGGCCACGCCGAACCGGCTGCCGAGGATACGGTCCGTCGGGGTCGGCTCCCCACCGCGCTGGACGTGACCGAGCACGGTCAGACGCGTGTCGAACCCGGTCCGCCGGGCGATCTCGGCCGAGACGCGCTCCCCGATCGACCCCGCGATGATCTCGCCGTACTTGCCGAGCTCCTGCGTGAAGTTCATGCTGCTTCCCTCACGCGGCACGGCCCCCTCCGCGACGACCACGATCGAGAAGTTGGCGTGCGCGCGGTGACGGTGGCGCAGGAACTTCTCGATGGCGTCCATGTCGAACGGGTCCTCGGGAGCGAGCACGACCTCGGCACCACCGGCGATGCCGGCGTTCACGGCGATCCAGCCCGCGTGGCGCCCCATGACCTCGACGACCATGACGCGGTTGTGGCTCTCCGCGGTCGTGTGGACGCGGTCGATCGCCTCGGTCGCGATGTTGACTGCCGTGTGGAAGCCGATCGACAGGTCGGTGCCCTCCACGTCGTTGTCGATCGTCTTGGGGATCGCGACGATGTTGACGCCCGCGTCCGCGACCTTGCTCGCGGCGTGCAGCGTGCCGTCGCCGCCGATGCAGATCATGGCGTCGAGACGCTCGGCCTCGACCGTCGCGAGGACCGCGTCGATCCCGCCGTCGGAGGCGTGGGGGTGGAAGCGAGCCGTCCCCAGGAGCGTCCCCCCCACGGGGAGCACGTTGCGGATGTCCTGACGCCCGAGCGGGATGATGTCGCCGTCGACGACACCCTTCCAGCCGTTGCGGAACCCGATGATGGTGTGTCCGTACTCGCCCATCCCCTGCTTGACGACGGCCCTGATGGCCGCGTTCAAACCGGGGCAGTCCCCGCCACCTGTGAGCAGACCGATGCGCAACTCGAACCTCGTCTCGTGATGAGTGATCGTCGGAAGGCGGACCAGCGCCATCGCTCGACCGACCAGCCCCCACCCTATCGACCACCTGGGGCGATGCCGCGGAACGACCCTCCTCGCGAGACGATGGATGCATGACGGATGAGACGATCGGGTCGGTCGGGTACCGCGACGTGCCTGCCGAGCAGGGCGGAGCCGCGGGCCGCACGTGGTGGGACGCGAACGCGGAGGAGTACCTCGACGAGCACGGCGACTTCCTCGGGGCGGTCGACTTCTGCTGGTGCCCCGAGGGGTTGCGCGAGTCCGAGGCGCACCTGCTGGGCGACCTCGACGGCCGCCGGGTGCTCGAGGTCGGCGCGGGCGCGGCTCAGTGCTCGCGCTGGCTCGCGTCACGCGGCGTCGAGGTGGTCGCGACGGACGTGTCGGGCGGAATGCTCGCCACAGGAGCACGGCTCAACGCCGCGACGGGCGTCGCCGTGCCGCTCGTCCAGGCCGACGCGCGCAGGCTCCCGTTCGCGGACGCGAGCTTCGACGTCGCGTTCACGTCGTTCGGCGCCATCCCCTTCGTGCCCGACGCCGCCGCGATCCACCGGGAGGCCGCCCGCGTCCTGCGCCCCGGCGGGGTCTGGGTGTTCTCGGTGACCCACCCGTCGCGCTGGGCGTTCCCCGACGACCCGAGCGAGCACGGGCTGACGGCGAACCGCTCCTACTTCGACCGGCGCCCCTACGTCGAGACCGACACGGGCGGTCGCGTGACCTACGCCGAGTACCACCGCACGTTCGGAGACCACGTGCGTGAGGTCGTGGGCGCCGGACTCGTGATCGAGGACGTGGTCGAGCCCGAGTGGCCCGTCGACAACCAGGAGGTCTGGGGTGGCTGGGGGCCGGTGCGGGGAGCATACCTGCCGGGCACGGCGATCTTCCGGGCGCGGCGGACCGCCTGAGCTCCCGCGCCGACGGCGCCGGGCAGGGACTCGCGGACCCTCCCGGCGCCGGGTCTGCGGCTCAGTGGCCTGCGTCGTGCCAGGTACGCCCTGCCCCCACGGAGACGTCGAGCGGCACCGAGAGCTCGGCCGCGGCGCCCATCTCGTCGCGAAGGAGCTTCTCGACGGCGTCCCGCTCCCCCGGGGCGACCTCGACCACGAGCTCGTCGTGGACCTGCAGGAGCAGGCGCGAGCGCAGGCCCTGGGCGTCGAGCGCGCGCTGGACGCCCAGCATCGCGACCTTGATGATGTCGGCTGCGCTGCCCTGGATGGGGGCGTTGAGCGCCATGCGCTCGGCCATGTCGCGGCGCTGGCGGTTGTCGCTCGTGAGGTCGGGCAGGTAGCGACGGCGACCCAGGATCGTCGCGGTGTAGCCCGTGACCCTGGCCTCGTCGACGACGCCCGTGAGGTAGTCGCGCACGCCGCCGAAGCGCGTGAAGTAGTCCTCCATGAGGCCAGCCGCCTCGCCGACGGAGATGTTGAGCTGCTGCGAGAGGCCGAACGAGGACAGGCCGTACGCCAGGCCGTAGGACATGGCCTTGATCTTGGAGCGCATGGCCGGGGTGACCTGGTCGGTCGGGACGTCGAACACGCGCGAGCCCACGTAGCTGTGCAGGTCCTCGCCCGAGTTGAACGCCTCGATGAGGCCCTCGTCGCCCGACAGGTGCGCCATGATGCGCATCTCGATCTGGCTGTAGTCGGCGGTCAGCAGCGTCTCGTAGCCCTCCCCGACCACGAACGCCCGGCGGATGCGGCGGCCGGCCTCGGTGCGGATGGGGATGTTCTGCAGGTTCGGGTCCGTCGAGCTCAGCCGCCCGGTCGCCGCGATGGTCTGCTGGAACGTCGTGTGGATCCGACCGTCCGCGGCGACCGACTTGAGCAGGCCCTCGACGGTCTGGCGCAGGCGCGTGGCGTCGCGGTGCGCGAGCAGGTGCTCGAGGAACGGGTGGCCCGTCTTGGCGAACAGGTCCGCGAGTGCAGCGGCGTCCGTCGTGTAGCCCGTCTTGATCTTCTTGGTCTTGGGCATACCCAGCTGGTCGAACAGGACCTCCTGGAGCTGCTTGGGCGAGCCCAGGTTCACCTCGCGGCCGATCACGTCGTAGGCCTCGGACGCCGCGGTCGCGACGAGCTCACCGAAGTGCTTCTCGAGCTCGGTGAGGTACTCGACGTCCGCGGCGATGCCGCGCGCCTCCATGCGAGCAAGCACGTCGACGAGCGGGAGCTCGAGGTCCCTGAGCAGGTGGTCCGCGCCGCGATCGCGCAGCTCACCCACCAGGACCTCCGACAGGTCGAGGACGCCGGTGGCTCGCACGGCGTCCCGCTTGTCCTCGCCCGAGCCGTCGAGCGACAGGTCGAGCGCACCCTGGGGCTCGTCGACCTCCTCGACGCGCAGCTCGCGCTTGAGGTGCCGGATCGCGAGGTCGCCCAGGTCGTAGCCCCGCTGATCCGGGTGGCACAGGTAGGCCGCGAGCTCGGTGTCGAACACGACACCCTGCAGGTCGAAGCCGCGAGCGGCGAGCTCGTGCCAGGTCGCCTTGGCGCCGTGGACCACCTTGGGCGCGTCGGCGTCCGCGAGCCACGCCGACAGTGCCTGCTCGTCGACGACCGCGACGTCGGCGAGGTCCACGGCGACGGCAGCGGCGCCGTCGTCCGCCACCGCGAGCGACCACGCGTCACCGCCGACCGGGGCGGCCTTGCCCGCGACCACGAGGCCCACGGGGCGCTCCTTGCGGGCCGTGAGCCAGCCGCCGAGCTCGCCCTGCCCGAGCGTCGCGAGCGAGACGTCGAAGCCCTCCTCGACGTCCTCCTCCCCCTCGGGGGCGAGCGCGAACAAGCGCTCGCGCAGGGCCGTGAACTCCAGGGCGTCGAACACACGGTGCATGGCCTCGCGGTCCCACGGCTGGGCCAGCAGGTCGTCCGGACCGAGCGGGAGCTCCATGTCCGTCAGCAGGGCGTTGAGCTGCCGGTTGAGGCGCACCTGGTCCAGGTTGGCCCGCAGGTTCTCCCCCGCCTTGCCCGTGATCTTGTCGGCCGAGGCGAGCACGCCGTCCAGGCCGTCGTACGCGTTGATCCACTTGGCGGCCGTCTTGGGACCCACGCCCGGGATCCCGGGGAGGTTGTCGCTCGTCTCCCCCACGAGGGCCGCGAGGTCCGGGTAACGCTCGGGCGGGACGCCGTACTTCTCGAGCACCGCGTCAGGCGTCATGCGCGCGAGCGTCGAGACGCCCACCTTCGGGTAGAGCACCGTGACGTCGTCGCGGACGAGCTGGAACGAGTCGCGGTCCCCCGAGCAGATCAGGACCTCCATGCCCACGGCCGCGGCCTGGGTCGCGAGAGTCGCGAAGATGTCGTCCGCCTCGAAGTTCTCCTTCTGCAGGACGGGGACGTTGAGCGTCGCGAGGATGTCCTTGATGAGCGGGACCTGCCCCTTGAAGGGCTCGGGGCTCGCGTCGCGCGTGCCCTTGTACGTCGGAAGGACCTCGGTGCGGAACGACGCGCGCCCTGCGTCGAACGCGACCGCGACGTGCGTCGGCTTCTCGTCGCGCAGCAGGTTCGTCAGCATCGAGACGAACCCGTAGACGGCGTTCGTCGACTGTCCGGTGGTCGTCGAGAACTTCTCGACCGGCAGGGCGAAGTAGGCCCGGTAGGCCATCGAGTGTCCGTCGATCAGCAGGAGGCGAGGTCGCGCAGTGGTGGTCACGAGTGCAAACCTATCCGCTATGACTGACACGTACGGAGCCGAGAGCCCGACCACCTCCCCTGACGACGCGGCGCTCGAGGCGCTGCGTGCGAGCACCGTGGGCACCCTCATCGAGCGCATGGGCATCACGCTCGACGACGTCGCCCCGAACCGTGTGGCAGGCAGCATGCCGGTCGCCGGGAACACCCAGCCTGCGGGGCTGCTGCACGGCGGCGCGTCGGTCGTGCTCGCCGAGACCCTGGGCTCGATCGCGGCCCAGATCCACGCGGGCGAGGGCCGCGCGGCGGTGGGCATCGAGATCAACGCCACACACCACCGCGGGGTGCGCTCGGGCACGGTGCACGGCGTCGCGACCGCGCTCCACCTCGGGCGCACCACCGCGAGCTACGAGATCGTCGTGGTCGACGACGAGGCCCGACGCGTGTGCACCGCACGCCTGACGTGCATGGTGCTCGACGGGCGCTGACCTGCTGTCGCGCGCGCACGTCCAGGGGCCCGCCCGGCCACGACGCCACGGCGTCCGGACGACGAGGAGCCCGGCTCATGGGTCGAGCCGGGCTCCTCGCGGGACCGGGGTCAGCGGGCCGCGGGCTCGCTCACGAGCGGTGCGTCGAGACCTGCGGCGGCCTCGCGACGGTAGTCGTCCTGGAAGGCCCGGAGGTCGACGGGCCCCGTCTGGCCGTCGGTCCGCGCCTTGCGGCGACGCGCGATGAGGTCTTCGAGGCTACGGGCGCCCCGACGCAGCGTCCCCGAGTCGGCGGCGAGCCGGCGCTGGAGCACCGACGTCGAGACCACGCGGTGCCCGGCGGCCGGCGCGAAGCCGAGCCGAGCGAGGAAGCGCTGCACGCCCCGCGAGCCCGGGATCGGCACCGAGAAGACGTCGATCGCGCCGTGCTCGGCCGCAAGGTCGGCGGTCGCCGTGAGCAGTGCGTGCCCGACCCCGCGACGTCGCGCGTCCTGTGACACGTAGAGCGCCTCGATGTACAGGCTCGGCTCGTCGTTGAAGAGGTGCGGGTCGAGCACGCGGGCGAGGAGGAAGCCGACCGGGACGTCGTCGTGGAAGGCCACGAGGGCAGTGCCGCCGGGGACCGACAGCAGGACCCTGAGCTGGCGGACCAGCTTGGACTCGTCGGAGAGGCAGACCTGAGGACCGGCCGCGGACTCGCGCCTCGCCTCGGCACAGAGTGCAGCGACACCAGGGAGGTCGTCACCGACCGCAGGCCTGACCACTACTGCTGCACGCACGTGGAACCTCCTCGTAGGATCCTCCGACCTCGGAGCACCCCGGCGGCAGCAGGGCTGTCTGCCACCGACGAGCGCCCCTGGTCATCGATCGACTGGTGCTTCGTGGGAGTCCGGATCGTCGAATCCGTCGTCCTGGACACCCGTCCACGACGATAGCCTTCTTGAGCGTCCCGAACAAAGGGGCTGTTCACGACCCGGTCCACGCCGCGATGCGCCGGATCAGGCGCCGCCGACCTGCTCGATGACGGCGTCCGCGACCTCTCGCATGGTCAGGCGACGGTCCATGGACGTCTTCTGGATCCAGCGGAAGGACTCGGGCTCGGAGAGGCCCATCTTGGTCATGAGGAGGCCCTTGGCGCGGTCGACGCGCTTGCGGGTCTCGAACCGCTCTGCCAGGTCCGCGACCTCGGCCTCGAGCGCGCTGATCTGCGAGTAGCGGGAGATCGCGATCTCCACGGCAGGCAGCAGGTCGGCGGGGCTGAACGGCTTGACGACGTACGCCATCGCGCCGGCGTCGCGCGCACGCTCGACCAGCTCGGTCTGCGAGAACGCCGTCAGGAGCACCACGGGGGCGACGTGCGCCTTGCCGATGCGCTCGGCCGCCGAGATGCCGTCGAGCTCGGGCATCTTGACGTCCATCACGACGACGTCGGGCTTGAGCTCGAGCGCCAGCTTGACCGCGGTCTCACCGTCGCCCGCCTCGCCGACGACGTCGAAGCCCGCCTCGCGGAGCGTCTCGACGACGTCCATGCGGATCAGCGCCTCGTCCTCCGCGACGACGGCACGGCGCGCAGGGCGAGCGCCCGACGGCGCAGCGGGGGCCTCGGGCTCGGCGCTCGGTTCGGGCTGGATCAAGGGGGGCAGGTCGAGCGGTGCCGTGGCATCGGGCTGCGCGTTGTCGTCACTCACGTCCCTCATCGTAGTGGGAGAACACCCCTGTCGCCCTGCGCCACGGGTGTGATTCTCGTTTCGTCCGAGTTCTGTGGTTCGATGGTCCACGCACCGCAGCGGACTCCTCGAGGTCCCTGACGGCCCGTGCCCCGGTAGCCCAACCGGCAGAGGCGTTCGGCTCAAACCCGATCCAGTGTGGGTTCGAATCCCACCCGGGGCACCCATAGATGCAGGTCAGAGCGTTTCCGCCTGGCCTGCATCGTCGCGTCTGGGCTCCACATCGCGTGGACTCACCACAAGCTCACCGTTCTCGCGCAGAGAAAGACGACAAACGTCGGCAGGCGTCGAGCAGCGATGCGGCTTCGCCCGGCGGGGCCACTCCTCACCAGGAACGCTATCCACATACTGTGGACGACCTTGTCCACAGGCCCCAGGTCCTTCTGGCGGGCGCCCACCCAGCGGTCAGCACGACCCACTCCAGGCCAGCCTGGGAGCGGATGTCGCGCCAGGCACGGCGGATGTTGTGCGCCGAGACCCACGTGCCGTTGCGGGTGACGAACACGGCGTCCAGGTCGTTGGGACCCAGCTCCTCAAGGTGACCTGCCGAGCGCGCAAGCCTCGTGGGACGGGGCGACGCTGCGGTTCGCGGTTGCCGCGGTGAGCGCGCCGGAGTTCCGGATGGACCCCGAGCTCGTCGGATGGACTCACGTCGCGGGTTCGGTCACCTGCTGACACCCCGTCGGTGGCCCGCACATCTACCCTGCACGATGACGACCTCCATGTGCGCTCCACCCGCCTGCCTCGGCGGTGCTCGGTGACGCCCGAGCGGGCCCGGGTCGCTCCGGGAGCGCGCGCTGGCCGGCAACTCGCCACGAGCGCGCGCGCTGAACCGAACCTCGCCATCCATAGACACAATCCTTGCGCAGGCGATAGGTTTGTGTCTATGCCAGGGATGTCCGTGCCGGAAGCAGCCGCCGAGCTGCACGTCAGCCCTGCCCGCGTGCGCCAGATGATCGCCGCCGGACAGCTCGACGCCGAACGGATCGCAGGCCGATGGATTGTCGACGCCGGATCCCTACGTCGCAGCCCCCAACGGGCCGGCCGGCCGATGAGCCCACGGGTAGCCTGGGCGCTGCTGCTCGATCCCAGTCCCGAAGACCAGTGGCTCGGCCCCGACGAGGCGTACAGGCTGCGGTCCCGAGCACGGCGCTTGCGGTCCGCCAACGACTCACTGGCGCTCCTGCGCGCGTGGATGGCCAACCGTGCGGAGGTCCACCACATGCAGGTACAGGACGCCGTCGCGCTCGTGGCCGACGAACGCGTGGTTCCGTCAGGGGTCTCCGACCCGCGCTCAGGCACGTCTGCGGCCGGTCACGCCGAGGGCTACGTCCACGCTGATGACCTCGCGGACGTCGAAGCCGACCACCTGCTCGTACCCGCGCCCCGCGCCCGCGCCAACGCAGTACTGCGCGTCTCCCCCATCCTGCCGCCCGACCCCGTCCCCGACCTGCTCCTGGTCGCTGATCTCGCTGACGCTGACAGCCCTCGCGAGGAGGCGCGCGCCTGGGACCTCCTCCGCCGATGGCTCGCCAGCCAAGCCTCCGCAGACCCCGACTCATGAGCGTCGCCATGCCGGCCATGACCGACGCGCAGACCGTCGGATGGCTCGCGCTCCTCGACCTGTACGACCGCAAGCCGACCGGCTGGCCCTCGTGGGCGGCCAGATGGTCCACCTGCGCTGCGCCGAGCGCGGCTCCAGCCCGACCCGGAATCGACTGTGTCACCCCGAGCCGGGTGCAAAGGTCGGCGTAGGCCTTTGAGCAGTAGACCGAGCCGTGGTCGGAGTGAAAGATCGCCCCGTCGAGGCTGCCACGGACGGCGCGTGCCATCCTCAGCGCGTCTTCGACGAGGTCGGTGCGCATGTGGTCGGCCAACGCCCAGTCGGCGAGCTTGCGCGAGTGCAGGTCGATCACAGTCGCCAGGTACCAGTTCGTACCGTCGGCGACCGGGACGTAGGTGATGTCCCCGACGTAACGGCAGTTGATCTGCTCGGCGGTGAAGTCGCGGCCGAGCAGATCAGGATGCTGACGGCCCGAGGGGTCGCCGACCATGGTCCGCACCCGGCGCCGTAGCCGGATCCCGGCCAGGCCGTGGGCTCGCATGACGCGCGCGACGCGCTTGTGGTTCACCCGCTCGGACTCGGGCGCGCCATCGTTGAGCTCGCCGATCACCCTGGGGGCGCTCATCGCGCGGTCCCCGCCCTTCTTCGGATCCTGGGCAGCGCGGATGCGCACGGCCAGCGCCGCGTCCCGCGCCACCCTGGCCTGCGGCCTCCCGGCGGCACCTACCCAGTCGTAGAACGACGAGCGGGCGACCTCGACGACCTGGCACAACCGCTTCACCTCGAAGGTGTCGGATTGGTCGGCAACGAACTGGAAGCGGTTCACCAGCGCGTCTCCCCAGCGAGATGCTTCGCCGCCGACCGCAGGATGTCCCGCTCGGTCGGCAGTTTGCGAACCTCGGCCCGCTCCGCGGCCAGCTCGGCCTCGAGCCGGGCGGTCCTCGCCGCATCCGACTCCGGTTCTGCCACGAGCTCAGCCCCCGGGCCACGGGCCGTCTTGATCCCTGACCCCAGGGCCCGCACCCACAGCCGCAGCGTCTCGCGCGGGACCCCCAGATCGGTCGCGATCCCCTGGATCGTCGCGTCAGGGGTCGACTCGTACAGGTCGACCGCCCGACGCTTGAACTCCTCGTCGTAGATATTCCCAGCAATCCTCAGATTCTCGCTTCCCCGCCCCACGGCGGATTCAGCGTGCCCGAGATCCGGGGTCAAGCCCCTACCTACCACGTCTCAATGTTGAGGCGAATAGGTGCCGAATCCTCATTCGGCCGGCACGACCGAGCACGAGCTCGAAACTTCACCCGCATAAACGGACCTGGACTCTGCGCGTTCTGGTAGAAAAGACCCACCATCCATCAGCTCCGATGAGGGGGTCGAAGTATGAGACATCACGCACAGCGCACACTGGTCACAAGCGCAATCGTCGCGGCAGTCATGGCCACGCTAGCCGTGGTCCCAGCCGCGGGAGGGGTCGAGCGAGAGGGCATTGCAGCAGCTCCTGCAGCACCCCAGGGCGACGCCATCCCCACCACGGTAAAGCTCCCCCATTCCGTGACAATCGAAAACGCAGTCTCCCTCAGCGCCTCGCTGAGCGCACCGACGTTGGGATACCGCTTCGAGCAGGCAGGAATCGAGGGGGAGGTGTTCCCATCCGAGGAATACACCGTCGACCAGTTCGTGGCGGACTTCGCCGAGGACTTCGGAACGGTCCCCCAGATCGTGGGACTCGTCGCTGAATCACCCCAGGCCGCGAGTCGGGCTCGCGCCGAGGTCTCACGCGTGGAGAAGGCCGACCCGTTCACCGCTCCGCTGCCGTCAGCTGACGGTGACCTCGTTGCACGAGCTCAAGCGTCGAGTGAGAACGTGAGACCCGCCACGAGCCCGGTGGCCCGGGCAGCGGCGACCACCAAGTCCGTGTGGGCCCCCGGCTACACGGAGGTCGCCGGACTCGTCGACGGCAACCAGGCCGTCATCGCGACCTACAACACGTGGACCGGTGACCGAAGCCCGAAGAAGATGCCCGAGGGGTGGGGCATGGAGATCGACGTCGCTCAGTACAACAACAACATCACCGGATCGAGCCGGCCGATCTGCGAGAACGGTTACCTCAACAGGTTCTGGGCAGCTCGGGCCAACTCGCACAACACGGGCATCAACTCCTGGGCGATCTTCAACGCGACGAGCGAGATGTCTCACAACCTGATCGGCGCGTACTGGGACTGGGACGACGCAAGCGACCCCTGCACCCGTCAGAGCATGGGGATCGGCGTCGGCCTGCCGAAGAACCTCAGCTCCGTGAGCGGGCAGTTTACGGTCCAGACAGTGATCCGCGCCCCGCGCGGCACGCTCACGAGCAACCCCGCGAGCGGATACCACCAGGCCGTCTACAACGACTGCGCGACCACGTTCAGCACCCCGTCGAGTTGGTGCATGGGGCTGTCGACCAACAAGTCCTTCCCGTTGGGATCGACGAACCAGAGCCTGCTGTTCATGAGCGACTCCAAGGGCTGGCTGCCAGGCTGCCGGTCAGCGGCGTACCCGGACCCCTCCCAGCCCGACGCCCCGTGGCTGTGCGACCTCTCCTGACCGGAGGTTTACCGGCGCACGAATCGCCAGGTGGCGAGGGCGGCAAGGACGATCCCCGCAACCACTAGCAGCAGCGAAACCGCATCTGTTCCAGGGTTGAGGCGGTACACCTGCGAGATCAACGCACCATTCGCCCCCTCTTGCCAGTCACATGTCAGGCGAGAGGGGGCGATCGCGTACTCCGCAGCGACCAACTGATCCTGCGTTGCCCCTTCCGGCCATGTGCGCAAGAGGCAATCGAGCCCCGCGTCGCCGCCGCTCTGCCAAGCGGCAAGGAACACCGCCCCAGCGCCTATCATCGCGCCAACCATCACGAGCACCACGGCGGTGACGTAGAGCACCGCAACGCCCCGACGCCGTTCGCTCGCCATCACCGGAGACAGACCCTTCATAGGTCCTGAGTATCACAGCACCGGTACCGATCAAGGGTGACATTCCACATCCGTCCCCGAGAACCTAGTTCACCCGCTTTCCTGATGTCACTGCCTCTCCAGGCAGGCCCCCACTTCCTGGCATCATCGCGCGACGGAGCTTGCCGCACATGTACTCCCCATGAGCACCTCAACCCGTGACCGCTTCGCCTACCTCGACGCCCCGACCCGTTCGCTGTCGTGGGCATCATCGCCGCGCCACCGCTCCCCGCCGAGCCTCCGGTCGAGACCGCAGAGCAGCCTGCCCCGCAGGCCTCGACGCGGACCGTGAGCCTGGCCCGTACGGGTACCGGCCGCGGCTCCGTCGTCCCCACCTCGCCCCTCGTGATCGACGAGACCCTCGAGCCGCTGGCTGCCTACGATCAGGCCAAGCGTGAGCAGGCCGAGCAGCACGGCGAACCGACCGACCGCTCCACCGCCCCCGGGGTGCTGCCGGGACAGGTGGAGGAGGAGACTGGCCCGCTCACGCCGCTTGTTGCGCCCCGGGTCTGATGGAGGCTCTCAATCCACTGAAGGATGAGAGTCATGGCTGCACCGAGGAAGTACCCGGACGAGCTGCGTGAGCGCGCGATCCGGATGGCTGTCGACTTACGGCGCGACCCTGCGACGAAGACCGGAGCGCTGCGCCGGGTCGCGGACCAGCTCGGGATCAACCCCGAGACGCTGCGCAACTGGGTGCCCCAGGCCGAGGTCGATGCTGGCGAACGCCCCGGGACGACGACGGCGGAGCAGGCGCGGATCGACGAACTTGAGCGTGAGGTCCGCGAACAAGGGCGCGCTAACGAGATCCTGCGGACCGCGTCAGCGCTTTTCGCCGCGGCAGAGCTCGACCGCAAGATCAAGTGAGTACCACGGTGCTGGTCGACTACATCGACCAGCACCGCGAGGTGTTCGGAGTCGAGCCAATCTGCAGGGTCCTTGCCGGTGCAGGGATGCAGATCGCTCCGAGCACGTACTACGCGACCAAGACGCGGGCGCCGTCGCGCAGGTCGGTCACCGACACGGGCACCACGGCGCTGATCGAACGGGTCCACGAGGAGAACTACGGCGTACACGGTGCCCGCAAGGTCCACGCCGAACTGCGCCGCCGCGGGCACCGAGTCGCGCGCTGCACGGTCGAGCGACTCATGCGGGCGGCCGGACTGCGGGGCATCACCAGGGCGAAGGTGCCGCGCACCACGATCGGAAGCCGCAGGCCGGAGACCCGCCCGGACCTGGTCGAGCGCAACTTCACCGCCGAGTCCCCGAACCGGCTGTGGGTCTGCGACATCACCTACTGCCGCACGTTCTCCGGCTGGGTGTATGCCGCCTTCGTCACCGACGTCTTCTCCCGCCGCGTGGTCGGCTGGCAGCTGTCGAAGTCGCTGCGCACCGATCTCGCGCTGGACGCCCTGGAGATGGCGATCTGGACCCGCACCCGCGACGGGCACGACGTGACCGGACTGACGCACCACAGCGACAAAGGGTCCAGTACGTCGCCATCCGCTACACCCAGCGTCTGGCCGAGGCCGGCGCGGTCGCCTCGGTCGGCTCGACGGACGACTCGTATGACAATGCCGCCGCCGAGGCGTTCAACTCGTTATTCAAGGCCGAGCTCGTGCGCAACAAGGGGCCATGGAAGTCGATCGACGACCTTGAGATCGCCACCGCGGAGTACGTCGACTGGTCGGGCCACCGGCGCCCGCACAGCGAGATCGGCACGGTCCCGCCCGCCGAGCTCGAGGACACCTACTATCATCACAACACCGCGCCGACTACCGTCGACGCGTCAGTTCCGAGCCTCCACGGAACCCGGGGCGCAACAGTGTCACCTATCCATACAGCAGACCCGACACCACTGACCGGCGCTGGTCAGCCCCGTAAATCGTTGAGATTCTGCGGCAACGGCAGGGCATGGCAACCAACGACAAAGGCCCGAGCCAACCCGATCCAGTGTGGGTTCGAATCCCACCCGGGGCACCCGTAGATGCAGGTCAGAGCGTTTGCGCCTGGCCTGCATCGTCGCGTCTGGGCTCCACATCGCGTGCCTGGCGTCGTCGCGCGACGGATCTCCCCCCTGCAGCCGGAACTGGACTCGGCGACCGAGGGCGAGAGCAGCTGCCGTGCAGGACCGCGTCCGGGTCGACGCCCGCGGCCCGCAGGGCCGGCTCTCGCGGCCCCACCGTCGTCATCACCCGACGTCTTCACTCGACGTCCACCGCTGCGGGCGAGGACGCGCCCCGTACGAACCAGTCCAGGGCGAGCGCGACCACGGCGTCCGGGGCATCGTCCGTGACGAAGTGGGCGGCGTCGTCGATGAACGCGAGCTCGAACCGGTCGGCGTGACGTCCGTGGTTCCTGCAGATGCGCCGGGCGGTCGGTTCGGCGAACGGTCCGTCGTGCTGCCCGAAGGCGGTCAATGTCGGCGGGCGCAACCGCAGGCGCCGGTACACGCCACGCACGAGCCGCACCGACACCGGGACGACCATGCCGCGGTACATCGCCGCGACCGCGTTCTCGACCTCGCGCCGCTGGTGAGCGCACAAGTACGCCGCGATCAGGTCCTCGGCCATCGGTTTCGCCACGTACCGCGGGCCGAACAGGTAGCGCAACGAACGGCTCCTCCGGTGCGTCAGCAGCGCCGGCATGTGCGCGAACGCAGGCATCATCTTCGGCGTGAGGTCCATGAAACCCGGCGGGACGGAGAGCTGCAGCATCGTTCGCACCCGCCCCGGGTCGCGGTAGGAGAGCTGCATGCCCGAGATGGCGCCCATGTCGTGGCACACGAAGTGTGCCCGGCCGACCCCGAGGGCATCGAGCACGGCTATGACGTCGTCCAGCTGTGACTCCGGTCCGAACCGTGGATCCGCGGCTTCGGTCCAGCCCGACCCCCGGAGGTCCGGGCAGATCACCCGGTACCCGTGCGTGGCGATCGCCGGCGCGATGTGGCGCCACTGCCACCAGTGCTCGGGGAAGCCGTGCAGCAGCACGACCGGATCCCCTCGCCCGATCGAGGCGACGTGCGTGCGGAGGCCCGGCGTCTCGACGAACGCGTGCTCGAACCCGTTCGCCTCGGGGAGCGGCGGAGACCAGGCCGCGGCCCTCGTGTCCCGAGGTCCCAGCTCGTTCATGAGGAGCCTCCCGTGTCGGCTCGACGAACTACGGTCAACTATGTTCGTAGTGCCATTGTGGACCATCCGCCACTAGATTCATAGTCCCCTAGGCTGGGGATCATGAGCGAGACGAGGCGACGAGCCCTGGACGCCGCCGTAGAGCTCGTCGGCAACGGCGGCGTCCGAGCGCTGACGCACGGCAGGGTGGATGCGGCGGCCGGGATTCCGCCAGGCTCGACGTCGAACCACTTTCGCACCCGTGCTGCGCTCGTCGCCGGGGTCATCGAGTGGATCGCCGACGGCGAACGCCAGGACGGCGGCGCACCTGAAGGGATCCGGACGGCTGAGGACCTCACCCGGATGCTCGTCGAGATGATCGAGGTGCAGTCGGGTCCCCTGGCTGCCCGCACCCGGGCCAGGTACGCCTTGTTCCTCGACGCGACCGACACGGACGCTCTGGCCCCTCTGCTGCGGCAGCGCGCGATCTTCGAGGACTGGATCCGCCGACTCCTCGTGGGGATAGGTGGGGCCGGCGCCGACGCCGGAACGCTGCTGCTGATGGCCTCGTGCGACGGTCTGCTCCTGCACCGGATCACCGTCGACCCCGACGCCCCCGTCGTCGCATCCGTCACCACCGCGGTGGAGACGGCGCTCCGACCGCGAGCCGGCTGACCGGCAACCGTGCGGACGGTCGGCGGAGCACGCGGACGACGTCGGTGCTCGGGTCCCCTGGGTCAGGGTGGTGGAGCCACCGCCGCCGTTCACGCGGAGGATCCACCGACGCGGGCACGCCGGGCACGCCTGCGCGGGAAAGCGCTTCGCCCCCTTCCGAGCAGCGGCAGGGGGCGGCTGCTCGGAAGGGGGCGAAGGTCGGTCGTCAGGAGTCGGCGCCGACTGCCACCCGCTCCGGGGTGGCGGTGGGAGCCTCCGCCCTGCGGTGGCGCAGCACGCGACGGGTCACCATGAACCCGCCGGCCAGCACCAGGAGGCCGATCAGCACCGTCGCCCCGATCTGGATGTAGACCCAGGTCGGCGGCGTGTAGGTGACCGTCGCCCCGGGCGCGAGCCCGTTCATGGCGTTGGAGTTGGCGACCGTGAACAGGATGTTGTGCGTCGCCTCACGGATGTCGCTGACCGCCTTGGCCGACGTGGTGTCCCCGAGGGACTTCGACGGCTGGAAGGTCAGGGTGAGGTCCGTGCCGGCGCTGATGCTCTGGTTCGGGTTCATGTACGGGTACAGGTTGAAGTCCGAGATCGCGAAGCCCTCGAAGCCCCACTCGGTACGCAGGACGTTCGTCATGAGCGCCTCGGAACCACCGGCCCACGTGGCGCCGATGCGGTTGAACGAGCTCATGATGCTGCCCGCACCGATCGTCGTCTCCGAGATCGTGCCCTCGTCGTCGGACACGTACTGCACGTCCATGGTGATGCCCTTGACGGCCATCTCGAACGGCTTGAGGTAGATCTCACGGATCGTCTGCTCGGTCGCCCACGTCGCGATCCCGTTGTTGACGCGGTTCGTCTCCTGCTCGTTGAGCGCGAAGTGCTTGAGCGCGGTGTAGACGCCCTTCGTCGCGGCGCCGTTGGCCACCGAGGTCGCCATCGCGCCAGAGAGGAACGGGTCCTCCGAGTAGTACTCGAAGTTGCGACCGCCGAACGGCGAACGGTGCAGGTTCATCGCCGGCGCGTACCAGCCGTTGATGCCCTTGAACATCGCCTCGTTGCCGAGCATCTCGCCCATGGCCGCACCGAGCTCGACGTCCCACGTCTGCGCGATGAGGAACTCCGAGGGGTAGGCCACCCCGTTGATCGAGGAGTTGATGAACGAGGAGAACCCCGCGGGTCCGTCGGGCTCGACGGTCTGCGGCTTGGCGATCGAACCGATCGCGGCCGTCTGGTAGGCGCCGTTGAGGAGCATGGACGTCATGTCACCGACGGACACCGCGTCGAGCAGCTCGTCCCACTTCGGGTCGTCCTTGGGCAGTCCGCGCATGTCGACGAGGGTCAGGTCCGTCTGCGCACCGGTCGTGGGCTTCTCGCCGTCGAACGCGGCAGCCGCCGCCTCGAGGTCCCAGGGCTCGAAGCCCTTCTGGACGGCCTCGTCGGCGACGAGCATGTCAGCGGTCGGCGCCGTCGGGAACGTCCCAGCGAAGTCCGCGCGGGACATCGACAGGATCTTGCCCTCGGTCGGCTCGGCGCTGAACTGCGCCGAGACGTCGTCGAACTGGTTCGTGACCTCGGCGAGGTCGCTCGCGCGGTGGTCGTCACCCGAGTACACGACGTCGGAGTCGACCGTGTAGACGATGGGCTCCGTGCCCGGAGCGACCGTGTGGGAGTCGGTCCGCAGCGAGATGCTGTAGTCGCCCGCCTCCAGGACGTACGCCTTGTTGCCGAGGTGGTCGTAGGACGCCATGTCCTCGACGGCGAGGTCGATCGTGACCGTCTCGCTCGCGCCGGGCTCCAGGAGCCCCGTCTTGGTGAAGCCGCCGAGCACGACCTCGGACTTCTCGATGCCGCCCGCCGTGTAGGGGGCGGAGTAGTAGAGCTCGACGACGTCCTTGCCCGCCGTCGTGCCCGTGTTCGTGACCTCGACCGTCACGGAGATCTTCCCGTCGACCTCACCGGCCTCGGAGCTGACGACCTTCCAGGCGAAGTCGGAGTAGCTCAGGCCGTACCCGAAGGGGTAGACGACGGCCTCGTCGTAGTCGATGAAGCCCTCGGCCGCCGCGGTCTCGTAGTAGCGGTAGCCGAAGTAGATGCCCTCGGCGTAGTTCACGAACGGGGCGTCGGACGTGAGCGTCGCGTTGGAGGTGGCCTTCTCGATCGCGGGGACCGGGAAGGACGCCTCGATGTTGTCGTAGACGAACCCGCCGAAGTTGGCGAACGTCGGGTCGGCCGTGAAGTCGGCGGCCCACAGGTCCGCGGTGCGGCCGGACGGGTTCACGTCGCCCGCGAGGATGCGCCCCAGGGCGCTGAGTCCCGTGGCGCCCGGCGAACCGGCCAGCAGGATCGAGTCGATCTCGGGGTCGTCCTGCAGGGCGCCCATCTCGATGGTCGTGGAGGAGTTGACGACGACGACCACGTTCTCGAAGCTCGACTTCGCGAGCTCGATCATGTCCTTCTCGTCCTGGTTCAGCTCGAGCTGGTGCTGACCGGGTGCGGCGTTCTCGTCCCAGCCGGTCATGTCCTGCGTGAGGTCGCCGCCCTCACCACCGGGCCGGCCGACGAACACGACGGCGGCGTCGGAGTAGTCGGCGAACGACGCGGACTGCGCCTCGTACTCGCCCACCGGCAGCTCACCGATGTAGTAGGTGGAGATGTCGGGGCGGTCCATCTCGATGTAGCCCCGAGGGTTCTCCGCAGCGAACGCCTCGATCGTGGTGAAGACCTGGTCGTTCACCTCGAAGCCGGCGTTCTCCAGCCCGGCGCGGGCCGTGACCGCCGAGTTCGTGTCGACCGAGCCGGAGCCCGAGCCCCCGAACACCGGGTCCGCGGCCGCGCGGCCCAGCATCGTCACGCGCGAGCTCGTCGTCAGGGGAAGCGTGCCCGCCTCGTTCTTGGCCAGGACGATGCCGCCTGCCGCGATCTCCTCGACGAGGGACTTGGCCGCCTCGTCGACCTCCTCGATGCTGCCGAAGTCGGACGTGTAGTACTCGGTGTCCCAGCCCGCGGACTCGGCCGCGTTCGTGAACTCGTACGTCCCGGAGCCGAACTGGGACGCGACCCAGCCGCCGGCGACGTTGAGCGCCACGTTCGCGACGACCGTCACCACCGTGACCGTGGCGAGCGCGGGGGCCCAGATCCACAGGTACTTCTTGTTCGACATCGGCTTCTTCTGCCGGTCGGCGTTGTTCGCCTTGGCGTTCACTGCATTCCTCCTCGAGTGCGGGCAGCGATCAGGTCAGGTGGATCGCCGGCTTGCGCCGCGGACGTGACGCACTGCCAGCGTCTCGTCGTGATGGGTCGACGGCCCGGTCCCGCGGACGTCGTCTGGCCAGGGACCGGGCGGTGCTCGGTGGAGCTACTCCGAGACCTCGGAGATCTTTCCGTCCTGGTCGATCTGCCAGGTCTGGCCCGTGGCGGCCGAGTCGCCCTCGATCGTGAACTTGCCGTCCTTGATGTCGACCGTGCCCTGCACACGCGACGCGGCGTCCGAGGGCGTGTAGGGCACCACGAGGAGGCCGTACTTCACGGTGGGGGCCTTGACGTCGCTGGCAAGCATAATCTGGGCCCAGGAGTCGTCCTCGGCCAGGGCGTCCGCCACTGCCGTCTTGGCGTTCTCGAGGTCGTCCTTGATGTCGACGTCGACGGCCTGCTCGGCGGAGGCGTTCGCGCCCGAGTCGCCGTCGCCGCTGCCGCAGGCCGTGAGCCCGAAGAGCCCCGTCAGGCCCAGCACGACGCCGAGGCCGGTGGTCAGCACCTTGTTCTGCTTCACTTCTGCTCCTTGGAGAGTTCTGGCCGCGAGCACGTCCCGCGGCCTTACGGGTGTACCGGGGCGTCCGCGGGACGCCCCGGTACCGGGTGGCCGACGGCGTGAGCCGCCGGCCACCCGTGCGTTGCCGTCAGTCGGTGATCGGCCCCGCGTAGTTCAGGCCGAAGCCGTAGTCGTACGAGCTGCCCGCGGCGTCCGTGTAGGGCGTCATGTCCTTCGAGACGTCCTCGAGCTGAGCCTCGACCGTGTCCATGTCCTTCGGGAACTGGATCGGCAGGCGGCCCTTCGGCTCGTAGAGGCCGAGCGCGACCTCGATGAGAGCCTGGTCGCTGGTGCCGAAGCCCACGACGATGGCGTCGGACTTGCCCTCGAACTCGGCCGGGACGACCGGGTTGATCGCCTTGAGGACCGTGATCACGGGGATGTCCTTGCCGGTCGCCTCGACGGCAGCCGTGGCGCGCTCGAACGCGTCGAGGTCGGACTCGTTCGCGATCTTCGAGGTGTTGCCGAAGTACGAGCGGTTCTGCTTGGTGCCGTCCGCCAGGATGTCGCCCGAGAGAGAGACCTTGCGGACGTTCTCGCCGTCAGCCGTGTACGGGCGGTACTGCAGCGACAGCGGGTACCAGGTGTCGTTCTCCAGGTCGTGACCGATGTTGGAGAAGTTGCCGCCGTTGTCCGGGGAGTCCATGCCCACGAGGACGACGTCGACGTCGGTGAGGTCGGGAGCGGTGTAGCTCGTCACGACGCCCTCGGCGTCGGTCACGGCCTCGTCGGTGACGACCGTGCCGAAGTACTTCTCGGCGGTCTCGATGTCGATGCTCGGTGCCTCGGTGTACTCACCGGGGCCGAACGCGCTGGCGAAGCCGGTGTTGTCGTTGCGCGGGATGTAGACGGTCTTGTCCTTCCAGTCCGCGGCGTCCGCGGCCGAGATGGTCTCGCCGTCGTTCTTCAGCATGACGACCGAGTCGAGCTGGGCCGCGTAGCCCGCCTCGACCTTGTCGTCGCTCGCGAGGACCGACTTCGACTGCTCGAGGTCGAGGAACGGGTTCTCGTAGAGCCCCGGGTTGAAGAACATCGTGAGGATGCGAGCACCGGACTCCTGGAAGCGGGTCTGCGCGTCCTCCTCGAGCTCACCGGCCTCGAACTTCTGCTGCCACAGGTCGGCGGCCTCGAGGATGTGCGTCGCGTCGTTGACGCCACCGAACATGTCGTGGCCCGTGCCCAGCACCTTGAGGTAACGCTCGGCCGGGGTGAGCGCCTCGGCACCCCACGCCATGCCGAACATCTCGCCCTCGTCGCCGGCGCCGCTCATGACGCCCCAGTCGGTGACCACGACCCCCTCGTAGCCGGCTTCCTTGCGGAGCTGGTCCATGCGGTCCTGGTCGTACGCCGTCCCCATGCGGTCGGTGAACTTCGGGTCACCGTTCGCGTCGAGGGCGATCGAGTAGGCGGTCATGACCGCCGCGGAGTCGAGCGAGCCGAGGAACGCCTGCTGCTGCGCCGCGATGTTGTCACCCGGGTACACGCCGTACTTGCCCGCGTCGGTGTGCCCCTCGCGACCACCCTCGCCCGGACCGTCACCGGACCAGTGCTTGATCATCGCGTTGACGGACTCGGGGCCCCACTCGTCCGTGCCCTCGCTGCCCTGGTAGCCGTCGACGTACGCAGCGGCCAGCTCGGTGTTCTGGTCCGCATCCTCGCCGAACGTCCCACCGACTCGCAGCCAGCGAGGCTCGGTCGCGAGGTCGATCTGCGGCGACAGGGCCGTGGTCAGGCCGAGCGCACGGTACTCCGCCGAGGACATCTCGCCGAAGTTCTTGGTGTGCTCGGGGTTGAAGGTCGCGGCGAGGCCCAGGTTGGACGGCCAGCGCGAGATGTCCGCGCCCTCGGCGTTGTAGCCGCCGGAGCCCGCGGTCGAGCGTGGGTCGGACGCGAAGTTCACCGGGATGTACGGGGTTCCCTCGGCCGCGAGGGTCTCCGTGTACGCCTGCATCGCGTTCGCCCACTTGACCGTCGCCTCGGCGTCGCTCGCGCCGGCGTGCAGCACGTTGCGCAGGTTCGAGTCCTTCAGGTACTCCTTCTGCGCGTCGGTGAGCCCGTCCGCCTGGGAACGCTCGTGCGAGCTGAAGAGCATCAGGCCGGCGATCTGCTCGATCGTGAGCTCTTCGCTCAAGGCGGCCGCACGGTCCTGAGAGGTCTCGCGCCAGTCCTCCCAGGTGTCGAGCTTGCCGTTGCCGTTCATGTCCTTGAACGCGGACTTCTTGCCGTCGACCTCCTCCGTCAGGAGCTCCATCCCGCTGTCGGCGCCGTAGGACAGCACGGGCCCGTCACCGGGGTTCGTGACGACGACGAAGTCGGTCTTGCCGTCGGTGACCTCACGGGTGGTGAAGGCGTTCCCGCCCTGGGACTCGTTCTCGTCCGAGGTGCCGCTGGTGCAACCCGCAACCGCGATCAGGGCGATCGCCGAGAGCGCTGCTGCGCCCCTGACCCCTCTGGTCTTCATCTGGCCTCGTCGTGCCGTAGCCGTAGTCTTCATCGACATCCCATTTCGTCGCGCTTGCGGGTGTACACGTGTGTCTCCTTCGACTCTTCAAGTGCTGCCGCGCCCTAGATGCCCCCTCGTGGCAACATCGGTCGTGCAGGCCTGGTCGACATCGGAGTCGAGTCCAGCCCGGACGACGCTGCGCTACGTATGGCACACGCGGTGTCCCATCGGCGGAGCCCAGCGGACTCATCACAGCGCGCTTCACGACGGCCTCCGGCCCGTTCTGCACAACCTGTCGATTTGAGAGCACAAACTGTCGCCCGAGGCGGTTCGTGGGCCGTCGGCGAGGGAGTTCCGAGCGACCGTGTCACGCACCTGTCGGCGTACCGGGGCGAGCCACGGGCGCCCGCACCTCGTCGCGGCAGGGCTGGGCAGCCGGTCGGGAGGCCCCGGGGCGCGACGCGTCCGCCGGTCACCCGGCCGGGCCCGGGCGGCACGCCGAGCCGTCTGCCCGGGTCTGGCGGTGAGCGTGCCGAAAGGGCCCGGCACCGTGGTGGTGTCGGGCCCTTTCAGGGGTCTGGTCGAAGTGTCTAGTTGAAGCCGATGACGCGTTGTGCGGCTTTGTAGGCCAGAACGGACAGGTGGCGTCCGGGTCTGCCGGGGAGGTTGGAGATCTGGTGCAGGGTGGTGCGGCGTAGTCGGCGGTACAGGGCGGGGTCGTAGGCGCGGGCG
>NZ_JOFV01000014.1 GCF_000718325.1 Oerskovia turbata | reverse complement strand
TGCCTACCTGGCTCCAGCACTACAACCTAGAACGACCCCACCTCGGCATCGGCGGCCTACGACCCATCGACCGAGTCAACAACGCAACGAGTCAGTACAGCTAGGCCCGTCGATCGCGGCAGCGATGTGGGCCTGCTTCCAGCCATCACGGCGGCGTTCGATGATCAGCTTCCTGCCGCGAACGGTCAGGCGGGCATTAGCGTGGGACATGAGGACCTCCGGGTTGTGAAGACTTCGACATCTCCACTAAGCCCGGAGGTCCTCCCTTCCACAACCCGAACTGACACCAACCTCGTGACCGGGTACACCTAGTCCCTTCCAAGGCGCCCGGTCTCACTCGCCGCGCTGGGGACGGAGGCCCCTGCGCGTCCAGGTTGCGCATACGGCTACGGTGGGGCGCCCGTGCCCGATCGAGCTGGAGCGTCCTCGCACCGTGATCTCTACCCTCCTGGTCCAGTACCCGTGGTTCTCCCCGGCGGTCCTCGCTCTGCTCGTGATCGTCGGCCCGGTCGCGGGAAGGTGGCTGTACGGGCGCCCACGGATCGCCTGGACGCTGTGCGGGATCTCGCTCGTGCCGATCGCGCTGCTCACGCTCGTCCCCTCCAGCCGGGAGATCGTCGAGCGGTGCACCGTCGCCTGGGCTCTGCCGACGTTCGGCCGCGTCGAGCTCATGGCCAACGTGATCCTCTTCGTGCCGCCCGTCCTGCTCGCGGCGATCGCGAGCCGTCGCCCGTTCGTCGCGTTCCTCGGCGGCGTCGGGGGCTCCGCCGCGGTCGAGCTGGTCCAGGCACTCCTCCCCGCCCTCGGACGGTCGTGCGACACGAACGACTGGCTCACCAACTCGATCGGGGCCGCGATCGGCGCCGTCCTGGCCGGTGCCGCGATCTGGGCCGTACGACGGTGGCCGTCGCACGAGCCAGAATCCTCCGACGAGGCGGCACGCGCCTGAGCCTCGGGCCCGAGGAGGCCTTTCGGCCCTACCCCAGCCGGGACGGGAGCCATAGCGTGCTGGTCATGAGCGTGCGTGAAGAGCACCGGGCCGCCTTGCGCGCGCTCGACGGCGATGCGGCCGCCGTGCGCGTGTACCTCTCGACCCGCTCAGGGCTGCCCGGGCCTCGGGCGAACCTCGAGCTGATCGGCGCGTTCGCCGACGTCGCGCCGGCGGGCCTCGTGCTCGCCCTGGCCGACTCCCCCCGACGAGTACCTGCGCTGCTGCGGGACGGTCGGCCTGGGCCGGCTCGTCGTCGACGTCCCCAGCGGTGCACGCACCGACCTGACCGACCTGCTGCGCGTCCGCGCGGCCGACGGGTCGTGGCGCGTCCGCGAGGCCGTCGCGATGGGGCTGCAGCGCATCGGTGACGCCGAGCCCGCCACCCTCCGCTCGCTCGTGGCTTCCTGGGTCGACGACCAGGACCCGCTGGTCCGCCGCGCCGCGGTCGCCGGGATCTGCGAGCCGCGCCTCCTGCGCACCCCCGCCACCGCGACGGCCGCCCTGGACGCCTGCGAGGTCGCCACCGCCTCGATCCGTGCGCTCGCGCCCGACACCCGCCGCGACACGGGCGTCGGGTCGCTGCGCCAGGCCCTCGGGTACTGCTGGAGCGTCGCCGTCGCGGGCGACCCGGCAGCCGGTCTGCCGCGCTTCGCCGCGCTGCGCGGCTCAGACGACCCGGACGTGGCGTGGATCGTGCGCGAGAACGAGAAGAAGACCCGCCTTCGCCGCCTGCTCGACCGGCCCGACGCCCCGTCCGCCTGATCCGGGGGCCGCGCGAGCACGCCCGGGTGACGGCGACGGTCGTACTCGCTGTCTCCTCGGGTCCGACCACGGACGGATGCCGAGCTCCTGGCACGACGGGCACTGTGGCGTGGAGCCGCGGCACCAGCCACAGCACACGTCTCGGAGAAAGGTGCAGATCACCCGTGTTCCACCAGGTCCCGGTCCTCCCGGTCGTCGTCCCTCTGGCCGCGGCGGTGTTCGCGGGGTTGATGTGGTCGCTGATCCGCAGCAGGCGCTTCTCCGTGCCGCGAGCCGCGGTCGCCCTCGCGCTCGGCGTCTACGTCGCCGGGATCGTCGCGAACACCGTCTTCCCGGTCTTCCTCGACAAGCCCGTCAGCAGCGCCCCCTGGGCCAGCCATCTCGCCGTCGTGCCGTTCGCGGACTACGAGGTCGCCGATGCGGTCATGAACGTGCTGGTCTTCGTCCCGGTCGGCGTCCTCGTGCCGCTGCTCGTGCCCCGGGCCTCGTGGCGACGGGCCGTGGCAGCAGCAGCGGTCCTCAGCCTGACGATCGAGGCCACCCAGCTCGTGACGGCGCACCTGCTCGGTGGGGGGCACATCGCGGACGTGAACGACCTGATCTTCAACATCACCGGTGGGGCGGTCGGCTTCGCGGTGTTCTCGGCGCTCGTGAAGGTCCCGTCCGTCAGCGCCGTCGTCGACCGGTTCCGCTGGCACGAGGTCGAGGTCCGCGGAGCCGAGGTCGACGCGGCGCAGCGCGGGTGACACCTTTCCTGAGGACGTAGCGGGACCTCAGCACCCTCGGTACTCCACACACCTACTTCGTCTTGTCCCCTCCAACCTCACACTGTTGTCACGACACGTGCTGTCGGTGGGGCATGGTTACCTGCTCTCATGTCAGAGACACGGAGATTGCCCGTCGAACCGCCCGCATCTCCGAGCATTCAGCGTGAACTCGCCGAGGCGCTCGTGCACGCCGGGCTCTCTGCGATTCCAGTCGTTGACGGCGCAGCCGTGGAGGCACTGGCGCGGACACCTCCTCTGAGTGCCGAACTGCTCACTTTCTCCGCGACTGCGGCCTGATCGGCGTCGGGCGTGCTGAACTCACGCGAGTGGGCAATTCTCACCCTTTTAATCATCTTCGCCGTCGTCGTGCTCTCGATCCCAAGTACTCGCAAGCACGTCCCGCAACTTCTGCGAGGGGCTTCGAGTGGGGCCATCGTCATCCCACTCGTTGCGCTTACCGTGTGGGTGGCCGCACTCGTCATAGGCGCCTCGCACCTCGGTCTCTGGAATTCTGGACTAGTCAAGGACACGGTCGTCTGGTTCGTCGTATCAGGTTTCGGGACGATCTTCGCCGCACTGAGCGCCGCGAAGCGCGACCGGTACTTTGCAACGGCGATCAAACAAGCGGTCGGGATGGCTGTATTCATCCAGTATGCGATGAACCTACGCACGTTCAACTACCTCGTTGAGGTGATGCTTCAACTCGGCCTCATCCTTCTCGTCGCGCTCATCGCCTTCTCTGAACGCGACCCTCGCCACATGTCAGCGAGGCGACTTCTAGTCACGCTCAATGTGCTCGTCGGCCTCACCTTGATCACCCTAACCGTCCGCCAACTCACGGCGAACTTGGAGACGCTTGACGTGCGTCAGACGCTCCTGGGGCTCGCGCTGTCAATTTGGCTGCCGCTCGGGATCTTGCCATTCGTGTGGCTTCTGGCTCTCTACCTGTCATACGACACGCTCCTCCGCCGCCTGCGTATGCCAATCTTCGGGGTTCCGGCCCCCCTGAAGACCCGCGTCGCTACGGTTGTGGCACTAGGTCCGGATCTGCGAACCGCTCATGACCTGTCGAACCGTCACGACGACCTGCAGGTCATCGCCCGTACCGGGACTTGGCGCGAGACATGGGATGCTGTGCGCGTCTACCGCAGGCAGCGAGATCGTCGGCGTGCCCAGCCTGCGCTCGCCGCGCAACGCCTGCGCCGATTTGCCGGCGTGAGGGGCGTCGATCTGGATGGGCGTCAACTCGACCAACGCGAGCTAGGTGAGACTCGCGAAGCCTTGCAGTGGCTCGCCCTGTGCCACATGGGGCATCATCGCAACCGTGGGCGTTATCGAGCGGACCTTCTGCATGTGCTCGGGGACTTCCCCCAGAAGGGCCTACCCCCAGATCACGGGATCCAGATGACCGTCACCAAAGGTGGCAGGTCTTGGCACGCATGGCGGCGCACACCAAGCGGACTGGTGCTCGGCATTGGAGCGCGGTCCGATCCGTCCGCGCACTGGTTCTACGCTGGCATGCAGCCACCAGGCGGCCCCCCGCCAGACGGCAGGCAATGGGAACAGGGCGCTTCGAGCGCACCGGACTGGCGCTTCCGGTAGCCAGAGGACATTCGCGCCACCACGAAGCAAGTCTCAGCGCCCTCGGTACTCCACGCACTCGACGTCCGCGACCGTCGCGGTCGTCGTCCCGCGGCCCGTCGCGTACGGGCCGAGCCACACGCCCAGGAACCCGCCCGCCTCGGGTGAGCTGAGCCGCCCGCCGTGCACGGTCGCGACGGCGTGGAAGCCACGCAACGTCCGGACCCCGAGCGCGTACTCCTGACCGGTGGCGTGCAGCACCACGTCCACAGGCCCCTCGGCCAGCCCCAGCGGCCCGAGCGCCGCGCGCCCCACGACGACCTCCTCGCCGCCGAAGCGCTCGACCACGAGCACCTCGCGCCTGCCGAGCCCACCAGGAGCAGCAGGCACCGCCCGCGTCACGACCGCCGCGATCCACGCCTCCTCGGACTGGCGCACCGCGAGCCCGGCCCACTCGTCGGGCCCGGCCGGGTCGACGTCGACGCGCACCGTGAGGTCCATGTCCCGGTGCTGCTGGCGGCGCCCCAGGAACGCGGGGGTCGCGACGTCGGACAGCGTCGCGGGCAGCAGCGGGAGCCGCAGGTGCCGGGGCCTCTCCGTGAGCGACCAGAAGCGCTCCCCGGTCCGCACCTGGTTCCACGCGAGGTCGAGGTCAGGACCGTCGAACGTCTCGTGCACGACGACGGAGCCCACCCCGGCAGGCTGGCCCGCCTCAGCCGGTGAGCCGCTCCCCGGACGCCGCGCTCCGACGTCGGGCAGGGGAAAGTCCCCCGCGACGTGGCCCACGGCCGGGGCGACCACGGGCCACCCGTCCTCCCAGACGACGGGCGCGAGGAACGTCTCGCGCCCCAGGTTGGGGAAGTAGCCGCCGTAGGGGCGGCTGCCGAGCAGGACCGTCCACCACTCGCCGGCAGCGGTCTCCACGAGGTCCCCGTGCCCGACGCCGACGACGGGGAAGTCCTTGCCGAGGTGGCGGTGCGTGAGGATCGGGTTCGCGGGGTTGCCCGTGTACGGGCCGGTGACGGTGTCGGCGCGTGCGACCGAGACCGCGTGGTGGTGCTCGGTGCCGCCCTCGGAGGCGAGCAGGTAGTAGTGGTCGCCGACCCGGTACAGGTGCGGGCCCTCGGCCCAGACCGCGCCGCGCAGCGCGCCGCGCCACAGGACGTGCTCGGGGCCGACGAGCGCGCCCGCGGCGAGGTCGAGCTCGCGCAGCCACACCTCGGTCTGGCCGTCCCACTCCCCCGGGTCGGCGAGGCGGGTCGCGGTGAGCCACACGCGCCCGGTCGAGTCGTCGAAGAACAGCGACGGGTCGATCCCGTCGCCCTCGAGCCACACCGGGTCGGACCAGGGTCCGGCGGGGTCGGTCGCGGTCACGAGGAGGTGCCCTCCCTGGCCCTGGGTGTGGACGAGCGTCGTGACGACGGAGAACGTCCCGGCGTGGTGCCGGATCGTCGCGGCGTACAGCCCGCCCGACGACGGCACGGTCGACAGGTCCACCTGGTCGGTGCGGTGGATCGCGTGGCCCACCTGCGTCCACGTGACCAGGTCGCGGCTGTGGAAGACCGGCAGGCCCGGGAAGTACTCGAACGTCGAGGTCACGAGGTAGTAGTCGTCGGGTGCGACGGTCCCGTCCGCCCGGGTGACCCCGGGGACCCGGCAGATGCTGGGGTCGGGGTGCGTCCCGGGCAGGACGGGGTTCGTGAAGGTCACCTCAGACCTTGCCCACCACGAGCGGTGCGTGCAGCTCGCGCGTGTGGTCGACCACGCGCACGTCGCCCACGAGCGACACCTGGGCCACGAGCCGCACGTCGGCGCTCGACGCCCCGAACCGCAGCTCGATCGCGCCCGGCTCGACGATCCGGCGGCCGTCGCGCCCCGTGAACGAGAGCACGTCGGCGGGCACGGTCGCGCTCACGCGCGCCGACGCGCCCGCGGCGAGCGGCACGCGCACGTACCCGACGAGCCGCTGCACTGGCCGCACGACCGACGCCACGGGGTCGTGCGCGTAGACCTGCACGACCTCGACGCCGTCGCGCCCGCCCGTGTTCCGCACGACGAACGACGCCTCGAAGGCCCCGTCGGGCGCGGCCTCGGCCGCGCCCACCACGAGGTCCGACCAGTCGAAGCTCGTGTAGGTGAGCCCGTGGCCGAACGCGAAGGCCGCGGTCGGGTCGATGTTCGACACGTCGGTCGCCTGCGCGAGCGTCGCGGCCAGGTAGGAGGTCGGCTGGGCGCCCTCGGTCCCGGGCACGCTCACGGGCAGCCGGCCCGACGGCGCCACGCGCCCCGACAGGACGCCCGCGACCGCGCGGGTCCCCTCCTCGCCCGCGAAGAACGCCTGGACGATCGCCGCGGCGCCGGGCTCACCGGGCGCCGGGGTCGCGGCCGCGCCGAGCGCGTAGGGTCGACCCGAGAGGATCGTCGCGACCACGGGGCGACCCGTGGCGAGCAGCGCGTCGAGCAGGTCCTGCTGGGCGCCGGGCAGGCGCAGCGACTCGACGTCGCAGCCCTCACCGCTCGTGCCGCGGCCGAACAGCCCGGCCCGGTCGCCCAGGGCGACCACGACGACGTCGGCCTCGCGGGCGAGGTTCACCGCCGCGGTGATACCCGCGGCGTCGGCGGCCGCGACCTCGGCCGTGCTCACGGCCCCGGTCGAGGACGGGTCGCTCGTGCCGTCGAGCGTGATCGCGGGCAGCACGTCGACCGTGACGCCCGGCAGCTCGGCACGCAGGGACTCGGCGAGCGTGGGCAGCGAGATCCCGAGCGGGATCTCGGGGTGGGCCAGTCCCACGTGCGCGGGGAACGAGTAGCAGCCGAGCACGGCCATGGGGTCCTCGGCCGTCGGGCCGACGAGCGCGATCCGGCGCACGTCCGGACCGAGCGGGAGCACGCCGTCGTTCGCGAGCAGGACCACGGCCTGCTCGGCGACCTCGCGGGCCAGGGCCCGGTTGGCGTGTCCGTCGAGGTCGACGGTCCCGCGCAGCGCGGCGTGATCGATGTCCTGCGCGGCGGACCCCGCCCCGGACACGGCGGCGAGCACGTCCGCGGGCACGTCCCGCAGCACGGCCGGGACGGGGTCCCAGCCGGCGTCGAGCAGGCCGAGCTCGACCTTCTGGCGCAGCACGCGCTCCAGCGCGCGGTCCACGAGCGCGACGTCGACCTCCCCGGCCTCGAGGGCCGCGACGAGCGGCTCGCCGAACGTCTTGACGGTCGGGAGCTCGACGTCGACCCCGGCCGCGAGCGCCGTCGCGGCGGCCTCGGCCCAGTCCCCGGCCACGCCGTGCATGATCTTGAGGAACGCGATCCCGAAGTAGTCGGCGACGACGGTCCCGTCGAAGCCCCACGTGTCGCGCAGCAGCCCGGTCAGGAGCTCGCGGTCGGCGGCCGAGGGGATGCCGTCGGTGTCGGTGTAGGCGTGCATGACCGAGCGCACGCCGCCCTCGCGGACGGCCATCTCGAACGGCGGAAGGATCACGTCGGCGCGCTCGCGCGAGCCCATCGAGACGGGCGCGTGGTTACGTCCGCCGCGCGAGGCCGAGTACCCGGCGAAGTGCTTGAGCGTCGCGACGATCCCGGCAGACTCCAGGCCCTGGACGTAGGCCGTGGCGACGGTCCCGACGAGGTAGGGGTCCTCGCCGATGGTCTCCTCGACGCGGCCCCAGCGGGCGTCGCGCACGACGTCGAGCACGGGCGCCAGGCCCTGGTGCACGCCGACCGAGCGCATGTCCTGCCCGATCCGCGTCGCCATGCGGCGCACGAGCGCGGGGTCGAACGTCGCACCCCACGACAGGGGCACGGGGTAGGCCGTCGCGCCCCACGCCGAGAAGCCCGCGAGGCACTCCTCGTGCGCGAGCGCCGGGATGCCGAAGCGGTTCGCCGAGCGCACGCGCTCCTGCGTGCGCAGCAGCGACAGCGCCCCCAGGGCCGGGTCGACCGGGTTGGTCCCGAAGGGCCGCGTGAGCTGCCCCAGCCCGTCGGGCAGGATCGTGTCGAGGTCGACGCCGTCCTCCATGTCGTGCTGGTGCGGGGCGACCTCGCCGCCCTCGGCCGACGCGCCGACCCACACGCCGAAGAGCTGGGCGACCTTCTCGCGCAGCGTCATCTCGGACATGAGGGCCTTGACGCGGGTGGCGGTTCCGACCGTCGGGTCGGACCACACGGGCAGGTCGGTCTGGTTCGTCTGAAGAGTCATGGTGGAGCTACTTTCCGCCGACGCCCATGAGGCCCTGGACCAGGGCACGCCGGGCGAACAGGTACACGAGCAGGATGGGGATCATCGACATGACGACCGCCGCGAGGAGGCCGGGGATGTTGACGCCGTACTGCGTCTGGAAGTTGAAGAGGCCGAGGGTGATGACCTTGGTCGCCTCGGACTGCGTGAGGATCAGCGGGAACAGGAACCCGTTCCACGCCTGCAGCGCCGAGTAGACGACGATCGTCGCGACGCCGCCCTTGGACAGCGGCAGCACGAGCCTCAGGAACACCCGCCTGGGCGACGCGCCGTCGAGGGCCATGGCCTCGTAGAGCTCGTTGGTGATGTCACGCATCGAGCCGCTGAGGATGATGGTGCAGATCGGCAGGCAGAACGCCGCGGTCGGCAGGATCACGCCGATCAGGTTGTCGTACAGGCCCACGACCGAGATCACGTAGAAGATCGGGACGATCACGGCGCTCGCGGGGACCGCGAGGCCCAGGAGGAACATCCGGAAGATGCCCGTGGTGGCCCGCGAGCGGTTGCGCACGATCGCGTACGACAGCGGCGGCACGAGCAGTACCACGATCCCGACCACGGCGACCGTCACGACGAGCGTGTTGAGGAAGTAGCGGCCGAAGCCCTGGTCGAACGCGTTGGTGAAGTTGTCGAGCGTGAACGTGGTCGGCAGGGACAGGGGGCCGCCCTGCGCGTACCCGGCCTGCGTCTGGAACGACGCGGTGACGAGCACGTAGAGGGGGATCGCGACGATCAGGAGCCAGATCGTGACCGCGACGCCCGCGCCCCAGTTGGGCCGGTTGCGGCTGCCCTTCCCTGCCCGGCCACCTGCCCGACGGCGCCGCGCGCCGCCGTCCTGCGTCCCACCCGGGCGGGTCGCACCACCCGAGGCGGGTGACGTCGTCGGGCCGGAGACCTGCTCCGCGGGGGTGACGCTCAGGTCGTTGCTCATCACACGCCCTCCAGCTCGCTGCGCATCTTGTCGTAACCGGACAGGCGGACCATGACCAGGGAGATCGCGGTCGCCGCGACGACCAGGACCACGGCGATCGCCGACGCGAGCCCGAAGTCGAAGCCGCGGAACGCCTTCTGGTACATGTAGAAGGCCGTGATGGTCGTGTCCGTGCCGGGCCCGCCGTTGGTCAGGATGAGGACGGTGTCGAACGTCGTCAGGCCGCCGACGACCATGAGGATCACCGAGGTGATCATGGTGTTGCGCAGCTGCGGGAGCGTGATCGCGAAGAACGAGCGCACGCGCCCGGCGCCGTCGATCTCGGCCGCCTCGTAGAGCATGGGCGGCACAGCCTTCGCGGCGCCCTGGTAGATCAGGGCGTGCAGCGGCGTGAACTGCCACAGGCTCACGAACACCAGCACCGCGATCGCGGTCGACTGGTTGCCGAACAGGTTGCCGTCGCCGAACAGCCACTCCATCTGGGCCGGGACGCCGAAGTTCGGGTCGAGCACCGCGCGCCACAGGACCGACACCGCGGCCGCGGACAGCAGCAGCGGCACGAAGAAGATCGCCGAGAGCACCGCACGGTTCCACTGGTGCCCTGCGGCCCACACGCCCAGCAGCATCGCGACCGGGGTCTGGGTCACGACGCCCAGCGCCGTCAGCACGAGCGAGAGACCGATGCTCTTGAGCATCACGGGGTCGTCGATGAGGCGGGACCAGTTCTCGGTCCCGACGAGCTCGGGGCTGCCCAGGCCGCTCCACTGCGTGAACGACAGCACGAGCACGAGGACCATGGGCAGGAGGGCGAAGAGCCCGAAGAACAGGGCGGCGGGCAGGGCCCAGACCACGCCCGGGCGTCCGACCTGGAGGTCGGCGGCGCCCGGGCGCGTGCGCCCCTGGGGTGCGCGGGTGGTCATGACGATCTCCGTCCGGGGGACCGGGTCAGCGCGAGGCCGGCAGGGACTTCATCGCAGCGATGAAGCCGTCGGCGTCGATCTGGCCGCTGAAGAACTGCTGGACCGCGATCTTGAGCGGGGTGCCGGCAGCCGGGGGGAAGGCCTGGTCCCAGGACATCTGGAAGTGCGGCGCGTTCTTCACGAGGTCGAACTGGAAGGCGGCGTACTCGGGGCTCGCGGCCTGGTCCAGGAACTGCTCGGTGTTGGTCGTGGTCGGCAGGTTGCCGATCGCGAGCTGCGCCTCGACGAACTCGTCCGAGTACATGAGCTTGAGGAAGTCACGCACGGCGTCCGGGTAGCGGGTCTTGGCGAGCACCGAGTAGAAGTTGTTGGTGTTGCCCGTGATGTTCGCCGCGTCGCCCTTGCCGCCGTCGATCGCGGGGAAGGCCGTGTAGCCGAGGTTGGCGTCGGTCCACTCGGGCTCGACGTCGTAGTGCGTCGAGTAGTTCCACGAGCCCATGAGCTCGAACGCGGCCTTGCCCGTGCGCAGGAGCGCGGGCGAGCCGCCGTCGGTGAACTTGACCGAGTCGAAGTTGGTGCCGAACGCGCCGGCGTCGATGAGCTCGGACAGCTTGTCGAGCGCCTCGTGGCTCTCGGCCGAGTCCCACACGTCGCTCTCGCCCGCGAGGGCCTTCTCGAAGAGCTCGGGGCCCGCGACGCGGTCGAACGCGTACTGGTACCACATGAGGGTCGGCCACTGGTCGGCGCCGCCGAGGGCGATCGGGGTCACGCCCTGGGCCTTGAGGGTCTCGACCGCTGCGAGGAGCTCGTCCCAGGTCTCGGGGGCCTCCAGCCCTGCGTCCGCGAGGACCTGCTTGTTGTGGAACAGCATGACGGGCTGGGTGCCGCGCATGGGGATGCCGTAGGGCTTGCCGTCGATCACGGCCGAGTTGAACACCGCGGGCAGGAACGCGTCCTCGAGCTGGGGGTCCTCGGCGATGAAGTCGTCGAGGGGCAGCAGCAGGTCGGCGTCGACGAAGGGCTCGATCGAGCCTCCGCCCCAGTTGAAGAAGACGTCCGGCGCCGCGTTGGTGTCGATGATCGTCTGGAGCTTCTGCTGGTAGTCGGCGCCGGGGATGGTGTCGAGGACGACCTTGACGTCCGAGGTCGCGTTGAACGTGTCGACCATCTGCTGCTCGACCTTGTTGGTCGCGTCCCCGTAGACCATCACGTGGATCTCGTTCTCGGGGCGGCTCGACCCACCGGAGTCGCCGCTCGCGCACGCTGCGAGCGGGAGGACCAGTGCCGACGCCACGGCCGCGGCCGTGAGCGACTTCCGCGTTCTTGTGTTCATCATCGAACCCTTTCGAAAGTTTCGGCGTCTACGCCGAAAGTACTCGGTTGCCCTGGACTCTAAGACGCGAATTCCTCGCGGTCAACACTGAGGCCGAACTGTTATCTGCTGCGAGAAGCCTGGGAACCTCCGTCCGAGACCCCGCGGAGCACCCATCGAAACTTTCCGCCCGAGGCGCTACGCTGACCCGCATGACCGACGACGTTCTTCCCGGCCGGGTCACTCTCGCCGCCGTGGCGGCCGAGGCCCAGGTGTCCCTCTCGACCGTGTCCAAGGTGCTCAACGGGCGCACCGACGTGTCCGCAGGGACCCGCGACCGGGTCGAGGCGCTGCTCGTCCAGCACGGCTACCGGCGCCGCAAGAGCCCCACCGCCTCCGCGCCGCTCATCGAGATCGTGTTCCACGAGCTCGAGAGCATCTGGGCCATGGAGCTCATCCGCGGCGTCGAGGACGTCGCGCGCGAGCACGGGGCGAGCGTCGTCCTCACCGAGTCGGGCACCCGGCACGCCCCCGGTCCCGAGTGGATCGAGGGCGTCCTCGCCCGCCGGCCGCTCGGCGTCGTGCTCGTCTTCTCGACGCTGCCCGCAGCCGTCAAGGAACAGCTCCGCTCACGGGCCATACCGTTCGCGGTCATCGACCCCGCGGGGGACCCCGAACCCGACGTGCCGTCGGTCGGCTCCGCGAACTGGCAGGGCGGGCTCATGGCCACGCGCCACCTCATCGAGCTCGGCCACCGCCGCATCGGCGTCATCACGGGCCCCGAGGACATGATGTGCTCGCTCGCCCGGCTCGACGGCTACCGGTCGGCGCTCGGCACGGCAGGCATCGCGGCGGACCCCGACCTGGTGCGGTTCGGCGACTTCCACCCGCAGGGCGGCACCGACCGCGCCGAGGAGCTCCTGAGCCTGCCCGAGCCACCCACCGCGATCTTCGCGGGCTCCGACCTCCAGGCCCTCGGCGTGCTCGAGGCCGCCCGGCGCCACGGGCTGCGCGTCCCCGAGGACCTCTCGATCGTCGGGTACGACGACGTCCCCGTGGCCCGCTGGTCCAGCCCCGCGCTGACCACGGTCCACCAGCCGCTCCAGGAGATGGGCCAGGCCGCCGCGCGACTCGTCCTCAAGGCGCGCGACGGCGACGTCACGAACACGCGCATGGACCTCGCGACGAGCCTCGTGGTGCGTGGGAGCACAGGAAGGCCCGCCGCGGGCTGACGCCGCGCGACGGGCCGGGAACGGTGCAGGCGGCTCAGCCCGCCAGGACCGCCTTGAGGAACTCCTGCGTGCGCTCCTCGCGGGGAGAGCTGAACATCGTCTCGGGGTCCGCCTCCTCGACGATGCGCCCGTGGTCGAACATCAGCACACGGTTCGACACGTCACGAGCGAACTGCATCTCGTGCGTCACGATGAGCATCGTGATGTCCGTGGTCTCCGCGACCTCCCGCAGCACACCCAGCACGTCCGCGACCAGCTCGGGGTCGAGCGCGCTCGTCACCTCGTCGAGCAGCAGGATCTCCGGGTCCATCGCGAGCGCCCGCGCGATCGCGACCCGCTGCTGCTGCCCGCCCGAGAGCTGCGTGCACCGGGCGTCGGCCTTGTCCGCCAGGCCCACCTGGTCCAGCAGCTCCTTCGCACGGTGCACGGCCTGCTCCTTCGAGATGCCCAGCACGTGCACGGGCGCCTCGACGATGTTCTCCAGGACCGTCATGTTGGGGAACAGGTTGAACTGCTGGAACACCATCCCGACCCGCTTGCGGACCTGGCTGCGGCGCCGCTCGCTCAACGCGACCCGACGACGCCCCCTCATCTCGTGCGTGTAGGGGTCACCGTCCACCAGCATCAGACCCGCGTCCGACTCCTCGAGCGTCATGAGGAGCCGCAGGATCGTCGTCTTGCCCGAGCCCGACGGGCCGATGAGCGTGACCCGGTCCCCCTTCGCGACCGAGAAGTCGAGCCCGTCGAGCACCGTGTTCGCACCGAAGCGCTTGACGATCCCGCGCATCTCGATCGCCGGAGGTGCCACGACCCCGGACGACGACACCGCCCCGTCCGGGGCGACCACCGCCCCGGACACGGGAGGGCGCGGGGCGAGCGGCGCCGTCGGACGGGAAGGACTCACGGCGGGAGCCACCGGGGCGTCGGCCGGAGGGATCGGGAAAGGGGGCGTGCTACGCAAGGCGGGTCTCCAATCTGCGCACCAGCAGGGACGTCGGATAGCTCGCGACCAGGAACAGGATCCCGACGAGCGTGAGCGCCTCGGTGTAGACGAACGTGCGGCTGCCGTACTGCTCGGCCGCCGTGAACATCTCGACCACACCGATCGCGAAGAGGAACGGCGTCTCCTTGAACATGGAGATCGCATAGTTGCCGAGCCCCGGGAGCGTCTTGCGGATCGCCTGCGGGAGGACCACCGCACGCCACGTCCGGGCACGCGGGAGGTTGAGCGCCTTGGCTGCCTCCCACTGGCCGCGAGGCACCGCGTCGATCCCCGCCCGGTAGACCTCGGACATGTACGTCGCGTAGTGGATCCCCAGGACGGCGAACCCGATCGTCATGGCCGACAGGTCCGTGAGCAGCAGGTACGCGAAGACGAGCTGCACGAGCAACGGGGTCGAACGCACGAACTCGACCGCGATGCCCAGCGGCACGGTCAGCCAACGCCTCGACGAGCGTCGGGCGAGAGCGACCACGAGGCCCAGCACCGCGGCGATCGCCGTGCCGACGAGCGTCGCGAGGAGCGTGATCCTGAAGCCCTCGAGGATGAACGGCAGGACGTCGGCCGCCCGCTGCCAGCTCCAGACGTCGCTCATGCGACACCTGCCTTCGCCAGCCGCGGACGAGGTGCGAACGAGAGCACCTGCCGCAGCGACGGGCCCGCACCGACCCGGTGCTTGGCCCGGACCTCGAGCGCGTTCATCAGGAGCGTCAGCGCGTAGGCGAGCGCGAAGTACAGCACGAGGCCCACGCCGTAGGAGAAGACCGTGTCCTGCGTGCTGCGGCGCAGCTGCTCGATGAAGTAGTTGAGGTCGTGCAGCAGGATGTAGGTCGCGAGGGCGGAGCCCTTGACGAGCTGGATGAGGAGGTTCGTGAACATCGGGATCATGAGCGGCCAGGCCTGCGGAAAGATGACCCGCCGCATGCGGTGCACCGGACCGAGGTCGAGCGCGACCGCGGCCTCCCACTGGCCGGTCGGGACCGCCGCGAGCGAGCCCCGCACGACCTCCGCGCCGTACGCCCCGAAGTTGAGCCCGAGCGCGAGGATCCCGCACACGAGCGACTCGAGCCGGAACCCGAAGACCGGCAGGACGTAGAAGAGCCAGAAGAGCTGCACCACGAGCGAGGTGCCGCGCAGGAGCTCGACGACGACGCGCGACGGGCCACGGACGAGCAGGGAGCTGGTCCGCGACCCGAGCCCCAGGAGCAGCGCGACGACGAACGCGAGCGCCGCACCGCCGACCGTGAGCTGGAGGGTGACCAGGATCGCGTCGCCCAGCCTCGGGAGCGCGTCGACCAGGGTCTGGAGATCGTCAGACATCCGCAGCGGCCTCTCAGCCTTCCAGCCCGAGCTCCGCCGCGAGGTCCTGCGCGACCTTGTCCAGGTCGCCGCCGCACAGCGCCTCGGTCGTCAGGCCGTCGACGGGACGCTCGGCCGCCGTGAACCCGTACTCGCCGACGATCCCCAGGTAGCGCTCCTCGTCGGCGACGATCTCCGCGAGCTTCTCGTTGTAGGCCTCGAGCAGCTCGGTGTCGTTCGTCCGGAACACCGTGCCACCGGCGCCGATCTGCGGCACGCCGTCGATCTCAGCCACGAAGGACTCCGTGACCTCGACCGGGGCGGACGTGCCCTCGGCCAGGTTGTTGAGCGAGATGCCGGTCAGGGCGAACGCGTCGGCGCGACCCGCGACGACCGCGTCGAGGCCGTCCTGGGGGGTCCCGACCTCGAGGTGGTCGAGACCGAGCGCCCGGGCGTAGTCCCCCTCGATCGCGCCGCTCATGGTGGCCAGCTTGATCCCCGCGTCCTGGACCGACTGCATGTCGGTGAGGCCGGCGGGGTTGCCCTCGGGCACGAGCAGGGCGGTCGTGTACATGAACTCGGGCTCGCTGAACGCGGCCTGCTCGCAACGGTCGGGGAGGATCGACATCCCCGCGCTCACGGCGTCGAAGCGGCTCGCGGTCAGGCCCGGGATCAGGGAACCGAACTCGGTGTTGACGCCTTCGACGGTCTCGATCCCGAGCTCGGCGAAGATCTCGCGGTGCAGCGCGACGGTGGCGCCGGTGAGCTCACCGCCGTCCTCGTAGCTGTAGGGCGCCTCGCCCGCGAAGCCCACGGTCACGGTCCCGGACTCGCGCAGCCGGTCGAGCGCGCTGCTGCTCCCGGTCTCCGACGAGGTGCTCGTGCACGCCGACGTGAGACCGAGCGCGAGGACCGTCGCCGTGACGGCCAGCGAGCGCGACCGGCGTGCGCGGGGGGCCGAGGAGGCGGGGCGGCGGGTGGGGGCGTGGTGCGAGGAGGACATGGTTCCCTTCGGGTTCCGGGGCTCGGGCTGGACCGGGCCCCGGGGCGTAACGGCTGAATGGTCGGCCACGCTAGCGCGTGTCGGACCATTGAACAATCGGCAGATCCGACTGTCGGATTGTCTACACTGAGGTGGTCATCGAGGAACAACCGCAGGATCCCGCACCTGACGCACCCGTCACGGTGGTGCCTCCCGGCCCGGAACCGAGGATGATGAGAGACCAGATCGTGACCGAATCGAAAGGAGAGTCGATGGCCCCGACGTCACGGGCACCACTCGGCACCGCCCCCCTCATGTCCCCGGTGACCCGTCCGTCCACCGTCGACCTGATCACCGTCGAGCTCCGCAACGCCATCTACTCGGGCGTCCTGCGCGTCGGGTCACCCCTGCGCGAGATCGAGATCGCCGGACAGCTCGGCGTGAGCCGCGGACCGCTCCGCGAGGCAGCACAACGCCTCGTCCAGGAAGGCCTGCTCACCGCGACCCCCGGGCGCGGCCTCAGCGTCGTCCGCATCGGGCTCGACCGCGTCCCCGCGCTCTACGAGGCGCGCCGGACCGTCGAGACGGCCGCCGCGCGGCTCGCCGTGGCCCACGCGAGCGACACCGAGGTCGCAGCCGTGCGCGCCGCGCACGACGACCTCGTGGCCGCCGGCCGCAGCGAGGACGCCCGCCGCATCGGCGACGCCGACCTCAACGTGCACTGGACCCTCGTCGCCGCGAGCGGGAACCCGTGGCTCCTGCGGTACATGACGACCCTGATCGTCGAGGTCCGCGTCGCGAGCTTCACGGTGAGCGGCGAGTACGCCGTGCGCAAGGACTCGGCCGAGTACCACGAGGACATCGTCGACCGCCTCGAGGCCCGCGACGCCGACGGCCTGGTCGCCGCGATCACCGCGAACCTGGACGGCGCGGTCGAGCGCCTCCTGGCCCCGCAGGCCGCGGACGTCGAGACCCTCGAGGAGCCGCAGCCCGCGGCGACGATGCGCCTCGACCCGATCGAGTCGCCGGGGCTCTGAGGCGGGCCGGCGGGGCCCTGGCGGTGCGCCGATACCCCAGCCCCGCACGCCTCGCCACCGGGGGCCACGTGACTCTCTTCACGCGCATCTCGCGTCACGTGGGCCCCGCAACCGTGTCTACCGTGGTGAACGCACAACCCCGGAGGTACGCACCATGAGCACGCAGCAGGTCACCGAGCCCGCCCCCGTCACGGCCGGGCTCTCGCGCCGCGAGATCCACCACGCCCAGACCTCCGCCCCTGCCCCGAGCCTCTGGCAGCGCCTGCACAGCAGCCCGTCGCACCCGGTCGCGCTCACGTCCGCGACCATGGCCCTCGGCGTCCTCGCGGGCATCGGCGCGGGCGCGCTCCTCAACCTCTGACGGGACGAACGGCCCGGCTCACCCGGACCTCCGGCACGTGAGGCGTCCACCTGAGACACGCGTGCACTTTCCTGAGTCAGGTTAGGCTAACCTGATCCAGGCGCGGCCGGAGGCACCCTCCGCTGCGCCACCGACAGCACAGCACCGTGCCGGACGACCGACCAGGAGACACGCCTTGAAGCTCACGACCAGCCCCCGCAGGTGGACCGCCCTCACGGGCGCCGGCATCGCCGCAGCGATCGCGCTGACCGGCTGCTCGTCCAGCGCCGAGGCCGAGGAGGCGCCCGCCGCCACCACGATCACGGTCGAGACCAACAACGGCGACGTCGAGGTCCCCGTCGAGCCCGTGCGCGTCGCGGCCCTCGACAGCACGGCGTTCGAGACGCTGCTGGCCTTCGGCATCGAGCCCGTGGTCGCTCCCAAGCCGCTGCTGCCCTCGACGGGCTTCGAGGCCTGGGTCGACGACGCGGACGTCCTCGACGCCGGCAGCCACCGCGAGCCGGACCTCGAGGCCGTGAGCGAGGCCGCTCCCGACCTCATCATCGGCGGGTACCGCTTCGCGGACTACACCGAGGACCTGAGCAAGATCGCGACGACGATCGACATCGCACCGGCCGACGACTCCGAGGGCGGCTACGTCGAGGCGCTCAAGGCCCAGACGCTCACGCTCGGCAAGATCTTCGACAAGGAGGAGGAGGCCGAGAAGCTGGTCGCCGACCTCGAGAAGTCCACCGCTGCGGCCGCCGGAGCCACCAACGGCGAGTCCGTGTTCCTCGCGTCGACCTCGGTGGGCCGGGTCGACAACGCCGCCGGGCGCCTGGCCCGCATCATCGAGCCGCTCGACCTCACCGACGTGTTCGCGGTCGACTCCGAGAAGCTCGACGACGGCTCGCACCACACCGACCAGGGCCTGGCCCCGGAGACGGTCGCGCAGGCCAACCCGGACTGGGTCATCGTCTTCGACCGCGACGCGGCGACCTCGGACGAGGAGTTCACGCCCGCCCAGGAGATCTTCGCCTCGCAGGCCGCCTGGGCCGAGACCACGTTCACCACGAACGACCAGGTCATCTACCTCGAGCCGAACTTCTACATCACCGAGGGCATCCACGCCTACACCCAGGCGTTCGACCAGATCAGCGCGAAGTTCGCGGCCTGATCGCACGGCTGCTCGCCCGGTGCACCTCGCCGCGACCCCTTGCGAGAGGCACCGGGCGGCACGTCCCATGAACCTCACCCCCCGCTCCGCCGTCGGGCCCCGTCCTGGCGCTCGCGCCGCCGTGCGCCGCCTGGCCCTGCCCGCGACGGCCCTCCTCGTGCTCGCCCTGCTCGTGACGTCGCTCATGGTCGGCGGGTACGACATCACGTTCGCGAACCTCTTCACGGCCGACGCGTGGAACATGTTCCTCATCTCCCGCGTGCCCCGGACCCTCGCGCTCGTCCTCGCGGGCGTCGCGATGGCCGTCGCGGGCGTCATCATGCAGGTCCTGACGCAGAACCGCTTCGTCGAGCCGACCACGATCGGCACGAGCCAGTGGGCGGGCTTCGGCATCCTCGTGATGCTCATCCTCGTGCCCGGCGCGTCGATGATGCTCCGCATGACGGTCGCGACGGTGTTCGCGTTCGCGGGCACGCTCGCGTTCATGGCGATCGTGCGCAGGGTCTCGCTCCAGTCCTCGATCGTCGTCCCGCTCATCGGCATCATGCTGGGCGCGGTCGTGAGCGCGGTGACGACGTACCTGGCCGCGACGTTCGACCTGCTCCAGGCGATGGACACGTGGCGCTCGGGCGGGTTCAGCAGCATCGTGCGCGGTGCCTACGAGCCGCTGTGGATCGTCGCGGGCACGACCGTCGCGACGTTCTTCCTGGCCGACCGCCTCACTGTCGCGGGCCTCGGCCGGGACCTCGCGACCAACGTGGGCCTGCGGTACGAGCGCGTCGTGCTCCTGGGGACGCTCGTGGTCGCGGTCGCGACGGGCGTCACGAGCGTCGTCGTCGGGTTCCTGCCGTTCCTGGGGCTCATCGTCCCGAACATGGTCTCGATGGTCCGCGGCGACGACGTGCGCAAGAACCTCCCGTGGGTCGCGCTCGTGTCGGTCGCACTCATCCTGGTCTGCGACCTGATCGGTCGCGTCGTCATCGCCCCCCTGGAGCTCCCGGTCTCGGTGGTGCTCGGCACCGTGGGCGCCGTGGGCTTCATCGTCCTCGTCCTCAGGCAGCGTCGTCATGTCACGTACTGAAGTCTCACCGGCCGTGCCGACCACGGCGTCCGCCGAGCCGGGGACGCGGGGCGACCTGGCGCCGTCGGGCGGGACGAAGCAGCGCGCCCGACGACGCCCGCTCACCCCGGGCGTCCGCCTCGCCCTGGTCTCGGCCGTGGTCGTGGTCGCGACGGCCTGCTTCCTGCTGCTGTTCATCCGGGGCGGGTTCGAGTTCGTGATCGAGCGCCGGGCCACGATGCTGGGCGCGATGGTGATCGCGGCGTTCACGCAGGGCGTCGCGACCGTCCTGTTCCACACGGTGACGAACAACCGCATCCTCACGCCGTCGATCATGGGCTTCGACTCGCTCTACACGCTCATGCAGACCCTCATGGTCGTGGTGTTCGGCGGCGAGGTCCTCGCACGCACCGAGGGCCTGCCCAAGGTGATCGCACAGACCCTGCTCATGGTCGCGTTCGCGACGCTGCTGTACCGGTGGCTGTTCTCGGGGCGCTTCGGGAACCTGTACGTGCTGCTGCTCGTCGGGGTCGTGCTCAGCATGGCCTTCAGCAGCGTCTCGACCTTCCTGCAACGCCTGCTGTCCCCCACGGACTACGACCTGCTCTCGACGCGGCTGTTCGGCCGGATGAGCAACGTGGACGCCGACCACCTGCCGTTCGCGGTGCTCGTGTGCGTCGGCGTCGGGGTCGTGGTGTGGCGCCGGCGCTTCCGGCTCGACGCGCTCATGCTGGGCCGGGACACCGCGACGAACCTCGGGATCGACCACAAGCGCGAGCTGACGATCGTGCTCATCCTCGTCGCGCTCCTCATCTCGATGTCGACCGCGCTCGTGGGCCCCATGACGTTCTTCGGGTTCGTGGTCGCGACGCTCGCGTACCGCCTCACGGGCAGCCACCAGCACCAGTTCGTGCTGCCCATGGCTTTCCTGCTGGGGCTCGCGACGCTCGTCGTCGGTCAGTTCGTCATGCAGCACGTGTTCTACGCCGCGGGCCTGCTGACGGTCATCATCGAGTTCGTCGGCGGCATCGTCTTCCTGTTCCTCCTCCTGCGAAGGGGCGCTCTGTGATCGAGTTCGCCAACGTCACCAAGGACTACCTCGACCAGCGTGTCCTGGGTCCTGTCTCCGGCACGATCGCCGAGGGCGGCATCACGTCGCTCGTCGGGCCCAACGGCGCCGGGAAGTCGACGCTCCTGACGATCATCGGCCGCCTGCTCCAGCCGTCGTCGGGCGAGATCTCGGTCGCGGGCCTCGACGTGCACACCACGAAGTCCGACGTCCTCGCGAAGAGGCTGTCGATCCTGCGGCAGGAGAACCACTTCACGGCGCGGCTCACGGTCCGGGACCTCGTGGGTTTCGGGCGCTTCCCGTACTCGAAAGGGCGCCTCGGCCCCGAGGACCAGGTCAAGATCGACGAGGCCGTCGCGTTCCTGAACCTGGAGGAGTTCCAGGGCCGGTTCCTCGACGAGCTCTCGGGCGGTCAGAAGCAGCGCGCGTACGTCGCGATGGTCCTCGCGCAGGACACGGACTACGTCCTGCTCGACGAGCCGCTCAACAACCTCGACATGAAGCACTCGGTGCTCATGATGCGCCAGCTCCGGCGCGCCGCGGACGAGCTGGGCAAGACGATCGTGCTCATCATCCACGACATCAACTTCGCGGCCGCGTACTCCGACCGCATCGTCGCGCTGCGCGACGGTCGGATCGCCGCGGCCGGGACCGTCGAGGAGATCATGCGCGACGACGTGCTGACGTCGATCTTCGACACCCCCTGCACCGTGCACCACATCGACGGCCGCCCCACCGCGCACTACCACCGGTAGGCGTCGACGAGTGAACCAGTCCGGCGCGAGGCAACTTCGTCCGCGACGTAGCGCCTGACCTGTTTGACTCCCGGTAGTTTCGTTAAGGTTCTCCGTCTAGGGCTGGTGCCCGGTGGCTGGTTGCCTGCTTTCACAATGTGCATCCGGCCAGAGGCTATGGCGAACCATGGCCGCGCTGCTGGGCTCGGCGTCACTTCGTGTTGATGGTTGCAGCGAAGTCCTCTACCAGTTTGTCGATCTGCGTGCGCCATGCGTCCTGGGCCAGCAGCGGGCTGAAGCCTTCGTAGGCGATCATCAGCAATGCCAGCACCATGCTCTCGTCGTCACCGCGCTGTCTGGCCTTGGCGCTGGTGAGTGACGGGTGGGACAGGTTGGACTCATAGGCGTAGACGACGGCGAGGTTGTCGCCATCACCGTAGGCCTTGAGCGCATGGGCGAAGGCGACCTTGTGAGTGTGGACCGCGCCTTGTAACTCGTTCGCGGCGTCAGCAGCCGTCAGGGCTTCCAGTGCGACAGCAGCAACATCACGCGCGCTCCAGTCCCCTGCCACCAGCCCCGGCAAGAGTTTCTTCTCCAGAGTTTCCTTGCTCTTGCGAACGTAGGCCCGTGCCGCACCTTCTGGGTCGTGGGCCAGGTAGGCAAGGGCCAGCGCGTGCTCAAGTATCGATCGACGGATCGGTGCCGCTGCAGCAGTAAGACCCTTGCGATGGAGAAGTGCCGCGGCACGGGCACTAGCCCGCACATTCTCGATCCACCCTCGAGCAAGACCGGTCGCGTCCTGAGACAGCCCATCGCGCAACGGCAAGTCGGGGTTAAACGCGAGCGCGTCCCGCAGTAGCGCGTGGATGGAACGAGTCATCGTCGGCTACCTGTGGTTCTTGAGGGTCTGGTTGGGGTGCCCGGTTGTGACGCGTTCAAGGAGTACGAGTCCGGGTTCCTTGCTGCCTTTGGTGGGCGGGAGGATGGCGTACCAGATGCGTCCGCCGCCGGTGGGCTTGTATTGCCACCGGTCGAAGTCGGTGCCGTCGATGCGAACGACGGCGAGGTCACCCAGGAGGCGGTAGCAGCCCCCGCCTTCCTCGTGCGGGGTCTTGGTCAAGAAGTCCCAGGCGTCGACGGTTGCGTTGCGCGCCGTCGCGCGCAGGTCGCGCCACCCCTTCTCAGCCTCGCGGGTAGCGAACCGCAGCCGGTACTCGGTGATCTTGAGGGGTCGCTCGATGTCGCCAGAGGCATCCTTAGCCACGTTCACGGCTCCTGGACGTCGGCTGCTTCGTCGAGCCAGGTCAGATCTTCACCGGACCCGCGGGGCAGGCCTGCGGCATAGGCTTCGGCCGTCTCACGCCAGCGTCCAAATTCGAGCAGCAGCGCCTCATAGTGACCAAGCTCGGTTGAGCTCCATAGATGCTTGTCCATGGCGGCGGCGAACGCGTCGAGCTCGGTGGCCGAGAGCAGCGAGGACCAGGCGCACACGCTGCTCACTGCAACACGCATGTCGCCCTCGGCGGCCAAGACCGCGCGCATGAGCCGACTCGAGAGGCCGATGCCCTCCTGCTGATGTTCCAGGTCATCGGCGCGCAGAACCACCAGGTCTGCCGCGTCGCGGCGCGTGATCCGCACGGCACCTTCGTCGGTCTTCGCGATCACCGCGTTCGGGGTACGCAGGAACTCGGTCAGGGTTGCGGTCGTCATGGCGCCAGCCTACATCGGATAAACATCAGATGTATCGGTGAGAGTTCGTCGGCGCCCCACCGAGCGCCGAGCGCACGTTGGCCTTGATCTGGTGCTCAAGCACGGCGCGTGACCAGCCGTCCTGGGCAGCGCGAGCCGCATACCAATCGCGCTCCCCGCGCGACTGGAGCCGCTCCAAGAGGACGACGACATGCCCCCAGGGCAATCGGCCAACAGGTTGTTGGCCGAACTCATCGGGAGTCGGCCAGACCTCCGCGATGCGACGCATGTTCTTCAAGTTCGATGGCGACCAGCCGCGTTGTCGGTCGATCCTGTAGCCGCTCATGGATGCTCCGTTCACCTATGACGAGCTCAGCATTCAGATCGAGCCGTTGTGGCGACAGATCTCGTCATAGTGAAGGGCCCTGGAGGACAGTCATATCGTCCGCCTCGTCAGCCGTCCCCGCCCGGCGCCCTCCACTCCAGCGTGTGCCGGGGGTCGCTGCGCGGCCGCTGCACGGCGCCGTTCTCGCCGAGCGCCCGGATCCACGCGTCGTCCCCGAAGAAGGCGGGCATGCCGTAGGGCAGGTCGCCGCGCGGGATCGGCGCGTAGTCGCTCTCCTCGAAGGTCGCACCGTAGGTCGGGACGGTCGCGTCGCCGTCGGCGTCCGGGGTCACGACGCCGCGCAGGTCGCCGACCGCGTCGCGCCACGCGTCGAGCAGCGCCTGCGGGTCGCGGCTCGAGGGGTGCGGGACCTTGTGGACGGGCACGTTGGGCGCGTTCTCCCAGCGGCGCAGGGCATCGCGCGCCTGGGCCCCGAACGCCACGATCGCTTGAAGGTCGGGCCCTGTGACGGCGTCGAACAGCTCGTTGCGCCAACGCGTGTGCTCGGGGGCGCGCAGGATCTCGCGCGCGGCCTCGTCCGCGCGCGAGGGCAGCGTTGCGTACGCGTAGGCGTTGAGGCACACGTAGCTGCGCGTCAGCCCGAGCTTGGTGAGGAAGCCCTGGACGCGCTGGCCCGCGTTGCCCACGAGCGAGCGGCCCGCGATGCGTTCGGTGGGGCCGGGGTCGGACGCGATGACGAGCAGGCGCGCGGACCCGTCGAGGCGGCCCCGGTAGAACACAGGCCCCCAGTCGTGCCAGAACAGCGCGGCGTGCTCGCCGTAGCCCGGGAGGCGCTCGAAGATCTCGGCGATCCGGGGCGGCGGTCCGGGGTCGTGGTCGGTGCTCATGTCACTTCTCCTGTCGTCCGGGATCAGCTGCCACGGAGCAGGCCCAGGCAGAACGCCTGGAGGTCGACGTTGCCCTGGAGCAGGTCGTCCCGCGTCATGTCGTAGGGGACGCCGCCGATCCCGAGGTCCTCGATCGGGATGCCGTCGCCCCGGCCCGAGCGGATGGTCCGCCGCACCGCGACGGTCAGCGACGTCCCGGCGGGCATGGGCGGCAGCGCGCGCTCGGTGCCCGCGAGCGCGTCGCGCACCTGGGACAGCGTCCAGACGTTGGCCCCGCCGCCCCCGGTGGCCTGCCCGACGGCGACGAGCGGCCCCACGTCGTTGTCGACCCACCCGGCGGCGAACAGGTCGCCCGACGAGTACGTGGTCGGGTCGACGACCGCGACCGCGGGCCCCGGGTAGGCGCGCCCGCGGTCGTTGCACCACGCGGGCTCGGTCAGCGGCAGGGGCTGGGCGTACTGCTCGCCGGTGGACACGGCGTCCTGGAGGGAACCGTTCCAGGCTTCGAGCTCGAGCCGGTTGAACGGGCTCGCGGCCATGAGCCGGGTGAGCGGCGTGGCGACGAGGCTGAAGCGCGTGGGCACGACGGGGTGGTCCGTGAAGAGCTGCAGCGCGCGCTCGGCGGCCCAGACGAGCCCGCCGGGGTTGCCACGCAGGTCCACGACGACCCCGCCCGTGGGCAGCAGCCCCAGGAGCCGGGTCATCTCGTCGAGGTAGGCGGCGTCGTCGCCCACGTCGAACGACCACAGGCGCAGCAGGCCGTGCTCGGCGTCGAGCGCCCGCGCGGCGAGGAGGTCCTGGAGCGGCGTGGGGATCCAGGCCGTGTCCACGTCCGTGCCGTTCCTGCGGCCCGACGGCGCGGCGCGCCCCTCGTCCGCGACCCCGGTGAGGGCCGTGGCGGACCGGGTCGCGCGGTGGGGCACGTCGAGTGGCCGAGCGGCCTGTGCGGGCGGGGTCGCCGGGGGTTCCGGCTCGTCCTCGGTGGCCCACAGCTCGGGCGCGAACGTGAGCTTCTTGGCGCGGCGCACGGCGTCGGCAGCAGGGTCGACCGCGATCTTGAGCGCGGCCCGCGTGGCCCGGGCGACGGCGGTCCCGGCCCGCCCGGGCGCGACGACGGTCCAGTCGAAACGTGTCTCCCGGGTCGCCCCGCGGCGCGTCCGGTACTCGACGACGACCCAGTGCTCGTCGGGCGGCGGGCCGTAGTCGAGGGCACGGAACGTCAGGGACTCGAGCGCCCGCGAGCGCCGAGCGTCGGGCCGGCCGCCGGTCTCGCGGTCGGCGTGGACCTCGACCGCGCGGGCGATGGGCACGCCGTTCCAGGCGAGGACGTCGATGCCCGGGACGAACGACCTGTCGGTCGTGGCGCGGGGGCCGACCTTGGTCACGAGGAAGTGCGGGTCGCGGTCGGAGCCGTGGGCCTCGACGAGGAACGGCAGCGTCGCGACCTGTCCGCGTGCGGCGACGGGCCCGACGTACCGGGTGTGTGCGTCGCGCAGCCCGGTGAGGATGCCCGTGAGGGCGAGGTGGAACTCGGCGTCGGTCAGGTCGACGGCGCGGCGGCGCAGCAGGACGAGGGCCTGCACGGGGTCGCTCGCGTAGGCCGCGCGCTTGGCGGGCAGGTGGGAGTAGAGGCCGCCCAGGACGGTGACGAACGTGTCGAGGACCTGGAGCCGCTCGCCGCCGTCGAGGTGCGCGGCCGCGGGGACGTCGGCGAGGGTCGTGGCCGTGACGGCCTCGGCGAGGAGGCGCCGGACGCGGGCGTCGCGCGGGTCGGGGCTCTCGCTCCCGGTCATCGTGCTCCCTCCCCCGGTCGGTGGGTCCTGCGGTGGTGGCTGCCCTCAGTAGTAGGCGCGCAGGCCGTCGAGCACGCCCGCGTGGAAGCCGCGCCCGACGACCTGGGCGAGCCAGGCGTCGTCGGGCATCAGGGACTCGAGCGGCGGGACGGTGATCGTCCCGAGGTCGCGCGGGAGCCCGCCGACCGGGCCGACGCCCGTGGGCATGTCGAGCGCGAGGCGCAGGGGCGCGCCCTCGTCGCTCATGCTCCCGGCCCATGCCGCGGCGTGCGCCTGGGCCGTGGTGATCTCGGCCTGCGGGTCGGCGCGGACGGCCTCGAGCCGGTCGACGACGTCGCCCCACTCCCAGGGTGTCGTGCCGTCGTCGGGGTGAGTGAGGCTCAGGCGCATGTCGCGCGAGCCGACCGTCAGCGGCGTGCGGTCGGGCGCGCCGGCCGCTGCCATGAGCGCGGGCGTCCCGTAGCGGGCGACGCCGTCGATCACGACGAGGTCCACGTCGTCCTCGGTCGCGGCGACGACCGTGCGGAACGGGTCGGCGCGTCGCTCGGCGCGCAGCACGAGGACGTCCGCGAGCGCCCCGGGCTGCAGGCGCCCGGTCTGCCGCCCCCAGCCGCGTGCGAGGACGTCGCCTGGCACGCACGTGACCATGCGCACGAGGTCCTCGTCGGTGAGGTTCCACCCGGCGTGGTCGGCGGTGAGGCGCGCGGCCTTGAGCTCGCCCAGGACGTTCTTCGAGCCCGACGGCGCCCAGTCGGCCCCGAGGCACACGTCGAGTCCCGCTGCCCTCGCCGCGGGGACGTCGGTGGTGACGCCGTAGAGCCAGAGGTTGGAGAAGGGCGACCAGACGACGGCGCCGGGGTCCGTCCACCGGGCGAAGCCGGTCGCGTCGACCGCGGTCGCGTGGACCGCGACGAACCGGGGCTGGAGGCAGCCGGCCGACTCGGCGTCGGTGTACTCCCGCGCGACGAGGCTGCCGGGCTGCCCCTCGGCGCAGTGGTAGACGAACAGCGAGCCGGCGCGCATACGGTTGGCGCGGTCCGCGAGGTCGGCGGGCTTGGCCGTGAGGACCGACGCGAGGACCATGTTGCGGTTGCCCGTCCCGAAGCTCTCGTCGTCGATCTCGCGCACGAGCCACCCGTCGCGCGGACGGTTCATGGGCGGCGAGCCCTGGATCGAGGTCGTGCCGCCCACGATCGCCTTGGTCTCGACGTACGCGAGGAGCTCGTGCGGGCTCGCGGTGATGAACGCGTACGCGGGCCACGTGGTGCTCGCGGCGTAGGTCTTGGCACGGGGCCACGAGTCGTGGTGCGCGAACGGGACGGCCTGGGACGGCTCGGTCCACAGGGGCAGCGTGTCGTAGGCCAGGTGGTTGTGGAGGTCGATCAGGCCCGGCAGGACGAGCGAGGTGCCGACGTCGACGACCGGGCAGCCGTCGAAGCGTGCGGGGCCCTTCGCCGTGCTCCGGGTGACGTCGGCGACGCGGCCGTCGTCGTCGATCCACACGCGGCCCGTGAAGGCCGCGGACTCGGACGGCGCGACCGACCGGTCGTCCGAGAGTGCGACGACGCGTCCACGGATCGCCCACATGAGATCCCCCCGGTCGATCGACGGGCGTACCTGTTGTCGACGCTAGACCCGCGGGCGCGCGCCCGCGAGGGAGCGGGAGGGTGATCTTGCGCCCCCTCTCGGTGCCGAGCATGCGGTTGACGTCGCTTTTCGGCCGATCTCGGACGCCAACCGCATGCTCGGCCGACGCCAACCGCATGCTCGGCAGCGGAGCCCCCCGCAACCAGCACGTGACGCGAAGAACACGCCCCTGGCGCCGACCTGCGACGCGGTGCACCCGGGTACCGTCCTAGGGTCGAAGCATGAGGCCGTCCCGTCGAGGCGCCACGAGCGCCACCCTGCTCACCACCGTCCTGCTGCTCGCCGCGTGCTCGCCGGGAGGTGGGACGCCCTCCCCGACGAGCGCTCCGCCGTCGGGCACGACCCTTCCCACCGCGACCGAGACGCCCGCCCCCGCACCCGACCCGACCACCGACGCCCCGGACCCTCTCGCCGGGTGGAGCCTGGAGCAGAAGGTGGGCCAGCTCCTCATGGTCGGGGTCGACGTGGGGAAGATCGACCAGGCGAGCTACGACGCGGTCCACCAGCACCACGTGGGCAACGTGTTCCTCGCGGGGCGCACCCAGGCCGGCGTGGCACCGGTCAAGAACCTCGTCGACTCGTTCACGGCCCTGGTGACCGACGAGACGACGCACGGGACGCCGATGCTCGTAGCGACCGACCAGGAGGGCGGCAGGGTCCAGGTGCTCCGCGGACCCGGCTTCTCCGACGTGCCGAGCGCCATGGAGCAGTCCGCGCTCGCCCCCGCGGACCTCCAGGGCCAGGCGACCACGTGGGGCCGAGAGCTCGCCGACGCGGGGATCGGCCTCAACCTCGCACCCGTCATGGACGTCGTGACGAGCCCCGGGACGGCGGCGACCAACGCGCCGATCGGGTACTTCGAACGGAACTACGGGTTCGAGGTCGAGAGCGTGACGTCGCACGCGAACGCGTTCAGCGCGGGCATGGAGGCGAGCGGCGTCGACGTCGCGATCAAGCACTTCCCGGGGCTGGGACGCGTCGGAGGCAACACCGACACGACCGCGGACGTGCGCGACACCGTGACGACGCGCGACGACCCGTCGGTCGCGGCCTTCCGGTCCGGGATCGAGGCGGGCGCGGCGTTCGTCATGACGTCGACGGCGATCTACGACCAGATCGACGGCAGCCTCCCCGCGGCGTTCTCGCCCGTGGTCGTGGACGGGCTGCTGCGCGGCGACCTCGGCTTCGGGGGCGTCGTCGTCACCGACGACGTCTCGGCGGCCGAGCAGGTGCAGGCGTGGTCGCCCGGCGAGCGGGCGGTCCTGACGATCGCGGCAGGGGGCGACCTGGTGCTCGCCTCGGCCGACCCGACCGTGATCCCCCAGATGGCGACCGCCCTCGTCGAGCGCGCGCAGGCCGACCCCGCCTTCGCCGGCAAGGTCGACGCCGCGGTGCTGCGGGTGCTGGCGGCCAAGGAGCGCCTGGGGTCATGAAGGACCGCCGGTCGCACCTGTCCACACCGTGCTCCACACCTTGTCCCCAGAACTGTCCACAAAGTTATCCACAGGTCTGGGGACAGTCACCCGGGTGACGAGGTCACGCGACCCCGAGGTATGCCTCCTTGATGCTCGGGTCCGCGAGCAGCTCCCGACCGCCCCCGGAACGCACGACCTCCCCCGTCTCGAGCACGTACGCGCGGTGCGAGCGCGAGAGCGCCTGCCGCGCGTTCTGCTCCACGAGCAGGACCGTGGTGCCCTGCGCGTTGATCTCCGAGACGATCCGGAAGATCTGCTGGATGACCATGGGCGCCAGGCCCATCGACGGCTCGTCGAGCAGCATGAGCCGCGGCCTGGCCATGAGCGCGCGCCCGATCGCGAGCATCTGCTGCTCGCCCCCGGACATGGTCCCGCCCACCTGCGACGTACGGTCCTCGAGCCGCGGGAACAGCTCGAAGACCCGGGCCAGCGTCTCGTCGTGCACGGCCCTGTTCTCGAACGCGCGCCCGTAGGCCCCCATCTCGAGGTTCTCCAGGACCGTCATGCCGGGGAAGATCCCGCGCCCCTCGGGCGCCTGCACGATCCCCTCCAGGACCCGCAGGTGCGGCTTCATGCGCGTGATGTCCTTGCCGTCGAACACGATCTTCCCGCGCGACAGCGGCCGGATCCCCGAGACCGCGCGCATGGTCGTCGTCTTCCCGGCACCGTTGGCCCCGATGAGGGTCACGAGCTCGCCCTCCTCGACCGTGATCGACACGCCGCGCACGGCCTCGATCCGCCCGTACGCGACCGTCATGTCCGTGATCTCAAGCAGGGGCATCTGCGTCTCCCTCGGGCAGCTCTTCGTCGGGTACGCCCAGGTAGGCGGCGATGACCTCGGGGTCGGACGTGACGTCCTCGGGGGTGCCCTCGGCGATGACCTTGCCGAACTCGAGCACCACGATGCGGTCCGTCACGCCCCGCACGAGGCGCATGTCGTGCTCGATGAGCAGGACCGTGTACCCGTCGTCGCGGATGTGGCGGATGAGGTCCATGAGGGCCTCCTTCTCCGCCGGGTTGAAGCCGGCCGCGGGCTCGTCGAGGCACAGCAGCTTGGGCTCGGTCGCGAGCGCCCGCGCGATCTCCAGGCGCCGCTGCTCGCCGTAGGACAGGTTGCGCGCCTTCTCCGTGGCGCGCGCCCCGACCCCGACGAACTCGAGGATCGCCATGGACCGGTCGATCGCGTCGCGCTCCTCCTGCCGGTGCCTCCTGGTGCGCAGCAGCGCGCCCGGTACCGAGGTCCGGTGCCGTGCGTCGGTCCCGACGACGACGTTCTCCAGGGCAGTCATCTCGTTGAAGAGGCGGATGTTCTGGAAGGTCCGGGCGATGCCGAGGCGCGTGATCTGGTTGCGCTTGGCCTTGCCGAGGACCTGCCCGTCGAACCGCACGAGGCCCGTGGTGGGCCGGTAGACGCCCGTCATCGCGTTGAAGGCCGTGGTCTTCCCGGCCCCGTTGGGCCCGATCAGCCCCAGGATCTCCCCGCGACGGATGTCGAACGTGACCGAGTCCAGCGCGGTCAGGCCGCCGAACACGACCGACACGTCCTCCATGCGCAGCAGCGGCTCGCCCACCTCGGTGCGGACCGTGCGGTCGGCCGCGACGATCGCGTCGACCAGCGCGGAGTCCGCGAGCTCGGGCCGCACCTCGGTCACGTCGACCAGCGCGGGCTCGGCGAGACCGGCACCGGGCAGGTACTTCTCGGCCATGGGCTCGCCCGCGTCCGCGGACAACGACAGGTGCGCGTCGCCGACCTCGCCGCCGGCCCCCATGCCGCCAGGATCGTTGCTCATCGGTTCCCCCCGTCGGTGGTCTCGTCGTGCTCGCCCGCACCGCTCCCGGCGGGACCGTCGGTCCCGCTCCCCGTCGAGCCGGGCCCGGTCCCGCCCCCCGTGCCCGACGCCGGAGCGGACGTCGCGTACGCGGCCTGCGGGCCGCCGTCGGGCATCCTGGCGAGCGTGCGACGCGCCGCGACGTACAGCTCGCGCCCGTACGTGAGGAGCTTCTGCCGGACGGGTATGAGCCCCTGCGGCCGGAAGATCATGAGCACCATGAGCGCGACCCCGAAGAACAGGTACTTGTAGTTCGCGATCTCGTTGCCGTCGATCGGGATGCCGAACAGGGACGTGCGCCCCAGGAAGAAGTTCGGCAGGTACACGATGATGAACGCCCCCAGGATCACGCCCAGCTTGTTGCCCTGTCCGCCCAGGACGACCGCGCACAGGAACAGGACCGAGTTGATGATGTTGAAGTTCGTCGGGATGACGAACTGCACCTGGCCCGCGTAGACCGCGCCCGAGACGCCCCCGATCGTCGCCCCGATCACGAACGCCCACAGCTTGAACCGGAACGTCGGCACTCCCATGATCTCGGCGGCGTCCTCGTCCTCGCGGATCGCGACCCACGCCCTGCCCACGCGCGAGCGCTCGAGGTTCCCCACGAGCAGGAGCGAGATGATGATGAAGACGAGCGACAGCCAGAACCACCACACGCCCGAGTTGAGCGTCGTCCCGACGTTGCCCGCCGAGAACACGCCGTTGGGCAGCTCCTCGGTCACACCGAGCCGCGGGTAGGCGACGGACTTGAGCCCCTGGCCGCCGCCCGTGATCTCGTCGAGGTTGTCCGCGAGCAGGCGCACGATCTCACCGAAGCCGAGCGTCACGATCGCCAGGTAGTCGCCGCGCAGACGCAGCGTGGGCGACCCCAGGACCAGGCCCGACATGGCCGTGATCGCGACCGCGACCGGCAGGATCGCGAGCCACGCCCAGTCGTCCGACAGCCACCCCTCGGGCTGGGTCACGTTCCACGGGCTGTCGGGGCTCGTGAGGATCGCGAGCGTGTACGCACCGATCGCGTAGAAGCCCACGTAGCCGAGGTCGAGCAGGCCCGCCTGCCCCACGACGACGTTCAGGCCGATCGCGATGAGCGCGTACATCCCGAACTGCGCCATCACGGCCCCGAAGTTGGTGCCGACCGTGGTCAGCACCGGGATGTTCAGGATCGGCAGCAGGGCCACGAGCAGGATGAACGGGACACCGATCCCCCACTGCGCGGGCCGCGCGAGCGCGTCCCACCACAGCCGGAACCGGTCCCCCACCCCACCGTGAGGGCGCTGGGAGACGGGCGTCTGCCCCGCGGGCGGGAGCTCGGGGCGAGGGCGCGCGGGCTGGGTCGTGCCGTCGTTCCCCGCAGGAGTGCTGGTGCTCATGCTCGTGCCCTCCCCAAGGACTCGCCGAGGATGCCGGTCGGGCGGAACATCAGGACCACGATCAGCAGGACGAACGCGACCACGTCGCGCCACTCGGTGCCGAACACGACCTGACCGTAGTTCTCCATGACGCCCAGCAGCAGACCGCCGAGCAGCGCGCCTCGCAGGTTGCCGATGCCGCCGAGGACCGCCGCGGAGAACGCCTTGATCCCGAGGATGAAGCCGCCCGAGTAGATGATCCCGTTGGGGACGCGCAGCGTGTACAGCAGCGCCGCGGCCCCGGCGAGGATGCCGCCGATGAGGAAGGTCAGCATGATGATGCGCTCGCGCGAGACCCCCATGAGGGTCGCCGTCACGGGATCCTGCGCGACCGCCCGGATGCCGCGGCCGAACTTGGTCCGGTTGATGAACATGTCGGTCGCGAGCGCCAGGATCAGCGCCGAGAGCACGATGATGAGGGTCACGTTGGTGACGTTGGCGCCGAAGAGCGTGAACTGGACCTCGGGCTCGACCAGCCTGATCGGCTGCTCGGCGTTCACGCCGCCCAGCTCACCACCCGTCAGGGCCGGGAGCACGAAGTGCACGAACTCCTGGATGACGAACGACGCCCCGATCGCGGTGATGAGGAAGACGAGCGACGGGGCCCCGCGCTTGCGCAGCGGTCTGTAGGCCACACGTTCGAGCCCGACGGCGGCCCCTCCCGCGACCACCATGCCACCGATCATCGCGATCCCCAGGTACAGGACCGTGAGCAGGATGCCCTTGTCGAACGCGTCGCCGCTCGGGTAGAAGCCCAGGGCGAGGAGCGTGGCGTACTGCCCGAACATGCCGAGCATGAAGATCTCGGAGTGGGCGAAGTTGATGAGGCGCAGCACGCCGTAGACGAGCGTGTAGCCGACCGCGACGAGCGCGTAGACGGCGCCGTAGGTCAGGCCGTCGACGGTGAGGGCCCAGAAGTTGCGGCCCAGCGCCGCGAGGTCGAATCCGATGAGTGGGTCTGCGGCGAGGACGTCGTGGACGAGCATCGACATGCTGCTCCTTCGAGCCGGTGGGCGGGCGGTCGGCCGACCGCGGTGCGCCCGCCCCCCGAGGAGGCGGGCGCACCGCGGTCCGCTCGGCGGCTACTGGACCTCGTAGATCCAGATCAGCGCGGACGAGAGCTCGCCCGTGTCGTCCCACTGGTACGTGCGGGCCAGGCCCTCGCCGTCGTAGCCCGCCACGTAGTCGAGCATCCCGGCACGGTCCGTGACGCCCGACGCGATGCCCGTGAGCATGATCGTCGCCAGGTCGTAGCCCTCGACCGAGTACACGCCCGGAGCCTGACCGTTGAGCGCCTCGTACGTCGCCGCGAACTCGTCGGGCGCCGGACCGCACGGGCAGGACAGGATCGCACCCTCGGACGCAGCCCCCGCCTGCGTGACGAACTGCGGGTCGTTCGTACCGTCCGCGGACACGAACGGGATGTCGACGCCCGCGTCGCGCAGCTGCTGCGCGAACGGCGCGGCCTCGGCGTAGTAGCCGGCGTAGAAGACGGCATCGGCCTCGGAGCTCGAGATGAGCTGCACCGCGGCCGCGAAGTCCTTGTCGCCGACCTTGACCTCGGCCGAGCACGAGTCGTCCGCCGCGTCACCGAGGCCTGCCGTGATCTCGTTGGCGAGCCCGACGCCGTAGTCCGAGTTGTCCTGGACCACGCAGATCTTCTCGTACCCGAGCGTGTCCACCATGTACTTGGCGACGGCCGGACCCTGGACGGCGTCGTTCGCGAGACCGCGGAAGAACGTCTTCCAGCCGTTCGTGGTGAGGTCGGGGTTGGTGGCCGACGCCGACACCGACGGGAGGCCCGCCTGGCTGAAGACGTCGCCCGTCGCGGACGTCTCCCCGGAGAACGCCGGGCCGAGGAGCGCGACGATGCTCGCGTCACCGACGATCTGCGGTGCGACCTGCGTCGCCTTCTGCGGGTCGCCCTCGGTGTCGAACTCCTTGATCGTGACCTGGCAGCCCGCGTTCGCCGCGTTGAACGCGTCCACCGCGACCTTGGCACCGTAGAGGATGTTCTGCCCGAGCGCGGCGTTGGGGCCGGTCAGAGCACCGGCCATGGCGATCGAGGTGCCCTCGGCACACTCGGCCGCACCGTCACCGGCCGGGTCGACGGGGTCTCCCGAGGCCTCGACCGGGACCTCGGCACCGTCGATGTCGATCTGGACGGACGGCACGATCCTGAGATCGGCCGACCCTGACTCGCTCGACGACTCCGTCGATCCTCCGTCGTCCCCCTGAGACTGGGTACCGCATGCGGTGATGGCGAGGGCGGCTGCCAGCGCGAGAGCCAGACCACCCGTCGTTCGACGTGCTGTGCGTTGCATTCCGAACCTCCGTGCGCCAGATCGCACCCGGGCGCTCGGAGACCTCGCACCCGCGGTGGATCACCTGATATTCAGCACTGAATAACGTGCTGACGATGGCACAGGTCGGACCAGCGCGAAACCCCAGATGCACAATCGCAACCACGGGCTCATACGCGGCGAACCGGACGGGGCCCCTGTGGTCCTGGACCCCGGGTCCGGCGACCTGAGTTCCTGGAACGTACGCGGGCCGTGTTACGCGAGACTCCGTCCCTCGTGACGGGGCCGTCACGAGACCGTCTCGATCCGGTACGGGAGCGGCGGACGGGCCGCCGGGTCAGGCCCGGTGGTCAGGCCGGGTGGTCAGGCCGGGTGGTCAGGCCGGGTGGTCAGGCCGGGTACTGGGAGAACGCGGCCGTCGCGGGGTCGGAGCCGAGCCGCGCGTCGGAGTCGAGCGCGTCGATCGCCGCGACCTCGTCGGGCGAGAGCGCGAAGCCGAACAGGTCGATGTTGCTCGCGAGGCGTTCGGGGTCCACGGACTTGGGGATCACGATCCGGTCGCTCTGGACGTGCCAGCGAAGGATCGTCTGGGCGGGCGTGACGCCGTGGGCGTCGGCGACCGCGGCGACCGCAGGGTGGCCGAGGTCCGCTCCGCGGCCGAGCGGCGAGTACGCCTCGACCGCGATCCCGGCGGCCCGGGTCGCGGCCTGGGTCGCGCGCTGCTGGTAGGTCGGGTGGACCTCGATCTGGTTGACGGCCGGCACCACGTCGGTCTCGGCGAGCAGGCGCGCGAGGTGCTCGGGCAGGAAGTTGGAGACGCCGATCGCGCGGGCCGCGCCGTCGGCGTAGAGCTTCTCGAACGCCCGCCAGGTCTCGACGTAGAGGTCCTTGCTGGGGACGGGCCAGTGGACGAGGTACAGGTCGACGAACTCGACGTCGAGCTCCTCGCGCGAGTCCTCGAACGCCTGCAGCGCCGACTCGTACCCCTGGTCGCCGTTGCGGAGCTTGGTCGTCACGAAGATCTCGTCGCGGCGCAGGCCGCTCGCGCGCAGCGCGGCTCCCACTCCGGCCTCGTTGTAGTAGCCGGCCGCGGTGTCGATGTGCCGGTAGCCGGCCTCGAGCGCCTGCTCGACGTTCTGCTGGGTCGCGTCGTCGGGCACCTTGAAGACGCCGAGCCCGACCTGCGGGACGGTGACGCCGTTGTTGAGCACGACGTCGGGAACCTGCGTGGGAGAGACCATCACCCCTTTCTACCCCGGCGCCTGCGGTGCGCACCACCTGTCCCGGCGACGGACGGCCTCGTCGGCGAGGACGGCTGTGGCGCTGCTCTCATCGGCCGCGCCGGTCGCGACGCGCACCGGGTGCGGGTGGCACGGTGGTCCGGTGCCCCAGCCCCTTCCTCCGACCCGCGACCAGACGCCGGGCGGCTCCGCTCCGGCGCGCCCGCGGAACCGTGCCGTCTGGGTCCTCGCCGTGATCGTGCCGCTCCTGGTCGTCGCCGCGGGGGTCATGTTCTACCTGACGCGTGCGTCGGCGCAGCCGTCGGGGACGCCCTCCCCCACGAGCGCGCCGTCGCCCGCGCAGACCCTGGCGCCTGCCGAGCGGGTCGACCCGCCTGAGGTCCTGGACCCTGCGTCGGTCGAGAATCTCGCGGTGGACCAGGAGTCGACCGCGGACGCCGGTGACGCGCGTTCGATCTCGACGGTCTCGATCCCGGGCGAGCGCTCGCTCGCGCGTGCCTTCGGCCGGTTCGTCGACGCGACGGAGAGGGCGTACGACGCCGCGATCGACCCGGACGCGGTGGGCAACGAGCTCAACGTCGGGTGGGACCTGGTGCTCGCCCAGGGCGACGTGCTGGGTGTGCGCGCCACGACGTACGCCTTCACGGGCGGGGCGAACGGCGAGGTCGGCGCCCAGACGTTCTACACCGACCTCGCCCGTGCGACCACGACGTGGTCGTCGGACCTCTTCACGGCCGACGGCCGCACGCAGGCCGCGCAGTGGGTCGACGCGGCGCTCGGCTCGGCCGGTCTGGGGTTCGACGAGCCGGTGCCGTCGTCGCAGGACACGTTCCGGGACGTGCGTCTCGGGCCCGACGGCGCCGCGACCCTGGTCTTCTCGCCCGGCCTGGTCTCGGCACGCTCGGACGGCGAGCTGGCCGTGCGCGTCGAGCCGGACGCGACGCGGACCGTCCTGTCCGCCGTCGGGAAGCAGGTCGCGGACGCCGCGGCGAGCGGCACCCCGTTCGTGGGGATCGCTCCGCCGCCCGTCGAGCCGCCGCCCGTGACCCCGCCGGCCGTGCCCGACCCGTCCGGCGCCCCCGACTGCTCGGTGCTGCGGTGCGTGGCCCTGACCTTCGACGACGGCCCGGGCAAGCACACGTCGCGACTGCTCGACACGCTCGCCGAGAAGCAGGTCGGCGCGACGTTCTTCCTCGTCGGCCGTTCCGTCGAGTCCCACCCGGACCTGGTCCGTCGCCTGGTCGCCGAGGGGCACGCGGTGGGGAACCACACCTGGTCCCACCCGGACCTCTCGAAGCTCGGCACGGACCAGATCACCGACGAGCTCGGCTCGACGGCCGACGCGATCGAGGCGGCGTCGGGCGTCCGGCCGACGCTCGTGCGTCCTCCGTACGGCGCGACCAGCGACACTGTGACGAGCGTCCTCTCCCAGCGGAACGAGCCGTCGATCCTGTGGAACGTCGACACCGAGGACTGGAAGGACAAGGACACGGCCACCACGACCGAGCGGGCCCTCGCAGGCGCCCGACCTGGGGCGATCCTCCTGATGCACGACATCCACGGCTCGACCGTGGACGCCGTCCCGGGCATCGTGGACGGGCTGCGGGCCGCCGGGTACACGCTGGTGACGGTGCCCGATTTGCTCGGCCCTGACCTGGTTGGCGGGCAGACGTACTTCAATCGTTAGCATCAGGGCTAGCACAGTCGGAGTAACCCCTGTACCGTAGCCGGTGAGATTGCAGTGCCTCGCTTGTCCTTGCGCAACGGCCCCATGCCACCGCGAACCTTGTTACCCAAGAGTTGACGACGAACACCGTGATGTTCGGCTCCAGATCATGGAGCTGTTTGAAACTCTAGAAGGAGATCCCCATGGCATTGGGAACCGTGAAGTGGTTCAACGGCGAAAAGGGCTACGGCTTCATCGCACCTGAGGACGGCAGCGCCGACGTGTTCGCGCACTACTCCGCCATCCAGACGCAGGGCTTCCGCTCGCTCGAGGAGAACCAGCGCGTCGAGTTCGACGTGACGCAGGGCCCCAAGGGCCCGCAGGCGGAGAACATCCGCCCGCTCTGATCTCACTCGCCTCCGGGCGTAGCTGATCATTGAACGAGTGCCCCCGACCGTCTCGGTCGGGGGCACTCGTGCGTCCACGACCACGAGCCCCTGTGCCCGGTCGGTGACGCCGTGGTAGAACTGAGAACGGTCCAGAGGACCAGCGATCCGCCCTCCGGCGTGCTGGTCCGGCAACCGCGCGACGCGCACGGTGCTCCCGGAGGAAGACCCGCCCCCACGACCGTGGGGGAAGAGCGAGGCCCGACGTCGTAGGGCGCCTCCTCGCGCCCCTCACCCGGGGACCCTCCCGGGTGAGCGTGCGCACGGGGGCGAGCTCCGCCGTCGGGCACGGAGAGAAGGAGCCCCCATGGCCGCCGAGCGCGTCATGGAACACCTGGCGACGGTCGTCGCCTGCCCCCCTCCCGCCGCGTGCGACCGGTACGGCACCGGGCACCTCCTGCACCCCGTCCACGAGCGCATGCTCCGCAACCGGCCCTGGGGCTGGCGCGAGGGCGTCGTGCTCGCGGTGCGGGCGCGCGACGGCGGCGTCGAGGTCGTCGTCGAGTACGCGACGGGCGAGGGAGCGTGCCGGGTGTGGCACCACACGGCGCTCGCCCTCGGCACCGGGACCCCGGTGCGGGTGCACGAGCAGTACCACGCGCTCGAGGTCGAGGGCCAAGGGTTCAACGTGCGGCTGCTCGGCGGGGTCGGCCCGGCGCCGGAACCGGTGCGCGCTCAGCGCTGAGTGCATGGTTCTGCGGCGACTCGCCGGGCGTGTCGCTGCCGAACCATGCACTCGACGGAACGGAGGGGCGGCTCACCGCGTTGAACCGGTGAGGGCGCCCGCCCTCGACGGTTCGACCAGAAGGACACGCTCATGGGATTCCTCGACCGCCTCCTCGGCCGCACCCCGCAGGACGAGGGGACGCCGCGCCGCCACGCGACCTACGCCGGCCACGAGTCCCCCGTGTACGGCACCCCGCCCCCCGCCCCCACGGGTCCGGGACGCAGCGAGGACGACGTCGCGATCGACCGCTACCGCTACCTGCTGCGCACGGCTCCGCCCGAGGCCGTCGAGCAGGCGCACGCCGAGGCGTTCGAGCGGCTCACGCCCGAGCAGCGGCGCCGCGTGCTGACCGACCTCGGCGAGAACCTGCCGCCCGCCGAGCGAGCGACCGCCGACGACCCGCGGTCGCTCGCCCGCATGGCGACCCGCGCCGAGATGCGCAACCCCGGCACGCTCGAGCGGTCGTTCGGCGGCAGGCAGGGGGTCGGCGGCCCTGGCGGCCCTGGCGGCCCTGGCATGGGCTCGATGATCGGCTCGAGCATGCTCGGCACCATCGCGGGCGTCGTGATCGGCTCCGCGGTCGCCAACATGATGTTCGGTCCGATGTTCGGCGACCCGACCGCGGACCTCGCGGGCGACGGCGGGACGGGCGGCGAGGGGGACCCCGGTGCGACCGAGGCCGGCGGCGAGACCGACCCGGGAGCGGGCGACGCGGGCGGCGGCGACTTCACCGAAGCCGGCGGCGACTTCGGCGGCTTCGGTGACTTCGGTGGCGGGGACTTCGGCGGCTTCGGGGACTTCTGAGTCCAACGCCTGAGTGCGGAGTACTTGTCGCCGAGAGCCCCGAACGACGACAAGTACTCCGCACTCAGCGGAGGGGCTCCACGCCCGACCGGCACAGCCCGATGAACGCCCCCAGCTCGGCGAGCTCCTCGGGATGGTTCGGGAGGTAGTCCGTGAGCCGGGGCGAACGGACCACGACGGCGCACCACTGGCCGCGCGAGACCGCGACGTTGACCCGGTTGCGCGAGAGCAGGAACTCCATGCCGCGCGGCACGTCCTCGCGGGCCGAGGCCGTCATCGAGACGATCGCGACGGGCGCCTCCTTGCCCTGGAACTTGTCGACCGTGCCCACCCGCACGTCCCCCAGGCCCGCGGCCTGGAGCGCGTGGCGCACGGTCCACACCTGCGCGTTGTAGGGGGCCACGACGACGAAGTCGTCCTGGTCCAGTGGACGCGCCCCGGCCGCGGGCCCTCCCGGGTACCACGTCGTCCCGAGCAGGGCCTTGACCTGCCGCACGATCTCCTGGGCCTCCTCGACCGAGGACACCGCGTTGCCCGCGTGCTCGACCAGGGCGACGTGCACTCCGGGCTCGACGCCCACGAGGAGCCGCTCGCCTGCGGCGGCCTCGGCGTGCAGCAGGCCCTCGTACGCGAGCTCGGACACGGCGTCGCACAGCGCGGGGTGCATGCGCCACGAGCGGGCCAGGAAGTAGCCGAACTCGGGCGGCAGCACGTCGTGGCCGCCGCCCGCTCGGGTCAGCCACCCGAGCGCCGACTGGTCGACGGGCTCGGGGTGCTGCCCCTGCGAGACCTGCGGGAGCTGTTGCGGGTCGCCGAGCAGCAGGAGACGTTGCGCGGCCCGGGAGACCGCGACGGTGTTGGCGAGCGAGAACTGCCCGGCCTCGTCGATCACGAGCAGGTCGAGCTCGCCGTCGCCGAACCGTTCGGCGTGCGCGAAGTCCCACGCGGTCCCCCCGACGACGCAGGGCCCCTCGGCGACGAAGGCCGCGGTCTGCGGGGAGTCGACGAGGCGCCAGGGAACGAGCCGCGAGCCGTCGGGCAGGGCGGCGGCCGCGACGTCGTCGGGCAGGCCCGTACCCTCGTCGCGACCGACGGCCGACACGTCGCGGCCCTTGGGACCCGAGGCCTTCTTGCCCACGCGGTCCGCGGGCACGCCCCCCTTGCTGATGACCCCGGCGAGGACGTTCTCGACGACGTCGTGCGACTGCGCGACGACGCCCACGCGCCACCCCTCGGCGACGAGGCGACCGACGACCTTCGACGCGAGGTGCGTCTTGCCCGTGCCGGGCGGCCCCTGGACACCCAGGTAGGAGCCGTCGAGGTCCCTGACCGCATCGGTCACGGCGTCGATGTACCGCTCGGGGCCGTCGCCCAGGACGGGCAGCGGGGCACCCGACACCGTGCGCGGCGGACGACGACGGAGCAGGTCGAGCGCGGGGTGGTCCGGGAGCACCAGGGGCGCCTGCGGGCCGCCGGGGTTCTGCGCCTGCACCGCCATGGCCAGCGCCCGGATCGACGCCTCCTGCTGCGGCGTCGGCAGCACCTGCCCGACCGCGAGCGCCATGGGCAGCGCGTCGTGCGGTGAGACCCCCTTGGGCACGGGCAGGCGCACGTCGAGGACGTCGACCTCGCGCCCGTTCCCGAGACGGCCCCGCTCGACACCGTGGACGCGCACGCTCCCCGTCGACCAGCGCACCGCGCCGCGGGCAGGCTCGATCCCGTCGGGTGCCGGTCCGTCGAAGAGCGCCGTGGCGCCGTCGTACCCGGCCTTGAGCTCCGAGCCGTCCGGCAGCTCGCCGTACAGGCGCAGGCGCCGCGACGGGTTGCTGCGCGGCGTGGCCCTCGCCCAGTCCTCGATCACCTCGGCGCGCTCCACCAGGAAGTACGCGCGCGGCGTCTGCCACTGGTCGACCGGCTCCTTGAGACGCGCGAAGAACTCCTGCCAGAACGGCTTGGCCTCGCGCCAGTAGTACCCGACGCCCGCGCCCAGGAGCGCGACGGCCTCCTCGTCGTCGCTCCGTCCGTCCCCCGAGCGACCGTCCACGCCGCCCGCGAGCGCCCTGACGTCGAGCTCGACCTGCTCGGCCTCGGCACGCTTGGCGCGCCGCGCGACCTCCGCGTCGGAGAGCTCGAGCGCGGGCGGCAGGTCGTCCTCCCAGCCGTTGCCGAGGGGTGTCGCGAGCAGGCCCGGGGCGGAGGTCGCGGGAGCGGCACGCCCCGCGAGCCCCAGGAGGAACTCGTGCAGGCGCAGGGTCGAGAGGCAGTCGTACTCGTTGTAGTCGGCGATGCCGTGCAGCAGGCGCTCGGCCTCCTCGGCTCGGCCTGCGTCGCGCGCCGCGCAGTACGTCGCGTACGCGACGACGGACGCCGCCGCGTCCGTGACGTCCCCGCCACGGAGCTGGTCGCCCATGTAGAGGGGTTCGAGCTTCTTGATCGAGTACGACGGCGCCGAGACCTTGAGCGAGTGGCGCACGGTCGCGTAGAGGTCCACGAGGACGCCTTGGCGCAGGAGGTCGTCGACCTCCTGCTCGTACACGCCGTGCCGGGCCGCGATCGAGAGCAGGTGCGTCTTCTCGTACGACGCGTAGTGGTAGACGTGCAGCCCCGGGTACTGGGCGCGGCGCTTGGCGAGGTAGTCGACGAAGTCGACGAGCGCCTGCTTCTCCTGGTCGAGGTCGTGCGCCCAGAACGCGGTGAAGGGCGGCTTCTCGCCGGGGCTGCCCGGTCGTTCGACGAGCCCGAACAGGTAGTCGATGTTCCATGTGATGTCGCGCGTGGCGGGGTCCGTGACGGACCACAGGGGGTCGCCCTCGAAGTCGAAGAACACGTCGCCCGGGTCCGGTCGCGGCAGGTCGCGCAGCGGGGCGGGGTCGACGACGACGTAGGACAGCGTGTGCTGCTCGGGCTCGGCCGTGCCCTCGGGACCGGCAGCGTCTCCGTCACCCCTGCCCGCCTCGCCTCCGACCGCGGGCGTGCTCCACGTGACCGACCCGCTGGGGCCGGGCCCGACGTCGGGCACCCCTCCCCCGCCCGTCGGCACGTCGACGAGCCCGGCCTGGAGCCTGGCCTGGACGCGCAGCGTCTCGAACGTGCGCGCCGCGAGCCCCTGGGGTGCCGACGTGGCGGTCGCGAGCTGGGTCATGGTCGTGATGCCGGCCGCGCGGAGCCGCACGCGCTGGGTGCTGCGCAGACCCGCGACGCGCAGCACGTCGTCGTGCTCGGTGACCTGCTGCGCGCAGTACGCGCACGTGCCGCACTGTCGCAGGCCGGGCGCGTCCCAGGCCACGGGCTCGCCGCTCGCCCGGTGCGCGTCCAGGAGCCGCAACAGCTCGGTGCGCCGCTCGCGGAAGACGGGCAGGACGTCCGCGAGCCGGTGGTCGGTCACGGCCCTCGTCCCGAGGATGAGGTGCAGCACCGGTGACGTCTCGACCCCGGCCGCGAGGAGCTGGTCGGCGTACGCGGCGAGCTGGAGCAGCGCGGGCACCTTCGCGCGGCGCGCGAGCTTGGCGTCGTACACGGCGTACTCCGGCCCGCCGGTGCCCGGCACTCCCAGGGTGCCCGACGCCGTCGGGCCGGCCGCGCGGGGCCAGGCGTGGGCCGCCCGGCTGTCGGTGCGGATCAGGAAGTCCGCGCGCCCGTGGAAGCGTCCGTCGAAGAACGAGCCCTGGTAGACCACGTCGACGCCGTCGTGCAGAGCGTCGAGCGTCGCGGCGTGCGCGGCCTCCAGGTCCGCGCGCCGCACCGTGCGCGGCACCGGGACCTCACGGATCGCGTCGGCCCCCACGAGGTCGACGAAGCCCGCGAGCACCTGCTGCTCGTGCACGTCCCCGAGGGTCGCGGTGCGTTCGAGCATGTCGTCGACCTCGACCGCGGCGTGCGCGGCACGCCCCACCTTCTCGTCGAGCGTGCGCAGCAAGCGGTACTCGCACTCGCTCGCCGCGACGAGGTCGCTCGCCGAGAACACGAGCAGAGGCTCGGTGGACGGGTCCTGCTGGTCCATCAGGAACACGGCGACTCCTCGTACCTCCTGCGGCGATCACCGTCGGACGACGCCGACCGCGGCCGATCGAGAGCCGTGACGCTCGTCCGACCCGGTTCCTTTCTACCGGGCGCCGCCCACACGTGGACCGGGGCCGCGCCCGGGCGGCGCGGAGGCCCACGGCGACGGGACGGCTCAACGCGCCGGAATTGGCACATCCGGGCGGTTCTGCAGCATAGTGAGCGCGCAGGAACCGTCGAAGGAGAGCTCCCATGGCCGTACAGTTCAATCCGCCGCCCGGCTGGTTGGTACCTCCCGGCTTCTCCCCGTCGTCGGACTGGCACCCGGACCCGGCCTGGCCGGCCGCACCCGCGGGCTGGGTCTTCTGGGTCGAGGCGGCACCGACGCCCCCGCCCGCACCCGCCCCCTCACCGCCCACCGCAGGGGCCGAAGCGTGGTCGCGGCAGACGCCGGGCGGCGGCATCCCTCTCCACTTCCCGACCGCGATCGTCCCGGTGACGTCGGGGCACGGGGCCGCGCCCCCCTCGGAACCGTCACCGGCGGGCCCACCGTCCGGGCCGACGCGCCGCTCGCTGCGCGACGTGGGCAGCGACGGCGGCGCACCGGCCGAGTCGCCGTCGTCGACCATGGTCCTGCCGGTCGTCAGCGGTGCCCCCGGGGCGGCTGGGGGCACCGGCACCGCCGGGCACGCGACCGGTCCCGCCGTCCCGCTCCCCGCGCCCTCGGCCGGCCCTGCCGCGTCGGCGCACGGCCCGCTCGCGATCTTCTCGGCGGACGACGAGCCCCGGGAGGAGCGCTCGTACCTGCGCTGGCTCCTGCCGCTGGGCATCGGTGTCGGTGGTGTCGCCGTCGGGCTCATCCTGGGGCTTGGCGTGACGCTCAAGGCGCAGTCGGAGGCCGGCGACGCCACCGCAGCCGCAGCGCAGACGACCGAGCAGATGGCGGCCGAACGGGCCAAGCTCGACGCCGAGCGCGCCGACCTCGACACCCAGCTCGCAGGCATCGCGGCCTCGACCGAGGCGGTCGCCGCCCGGGAGACCGCGGTCTCCGCGCGCGAGACCGAGCTCGACGAGCGGCAGATCGCCCTCGACGAGCGCGAGGCGGCGATCGCGGAGAAGGAGTCCGAGGCGGGGAACGACGGCGGCGGCTGGCAGGACGGCAAGGTCAACGGCATCTACCTGACGTGCGAGGCCGCGAAGCGCGACGGCAAGGCCCCGCTCAAGCAGGGCGACGCCGGCTTCAACCCGGCGCTCGACTGGGACGGCAACGGCGTCGCCTGCGAACGCTGACGCCGACGGTGACGCCCCGACCCGCCGAGGGTGACGTCCCGCCCCGCCGAGGGTGACGTCCCGCCCCGCCGAGGGTGACGTCCGGACCCGCCGACGGTGTCGCCCCACACCCCCGAAGGTGCCGCGCACCCCGAGAAACGAGCCGCGGCCCCTGGATCCGGAGATCCAGGGGCCGCAGTCGTCTCAGAACGAGCGGCACGCGCACGCGCCGTCGCGCCTACAGCACGTGCGCCAGGAACTCCCGGGTCCGCTCCTCGCGCGGGTTCGTGAGCACCTCGCGGGGGTCGCCCTGCTCGACGATCACGCCGTCGTCCATGAACACGACGTGGTCGCCGACCTCGCGCGCGAAGCCGATCTCGTGGGTCACGACGATCATCGTCATGCCGCTCTCGGCGAGGTCGCGCATGACTGCGAGGACCTCGCCCACGAGCTCGGGGTCGAGCGCCGACGTGGGCTCGTCGAACAGCATGAGCTCGGGGTCCATCGCGAGCGCCCGCGCGATCGCGACGCGCTGCTGCTGGCCGCCCGAGAGCTGGGCCGGGTAGTGGTCCATGCGGTCCGCGAGGCCGACCCGTTCGAGCAGCTCCACGGCTCGTGCCCGGGCCTGCGCCCGCGACAGCCCCCGGACCTGGACCGGCGCCTCCATGACGTTCTGCAGCGCCGTCATGTGCGGGAACAGGTTGAAGCGCTGGAACACCATGCCGATGCGCGACCGCTGCTCCGCGACGACCTTGGGGTGCAGCCGGTGCAGCCGCTTCTTGCCGTTCTTCTCGATCTCGCGATAGCCGATGAGGTCGCCGTCGACGTAGATGCGCCCCGCCGTGAGGTCCTCGAGCTCGTTGACGCAGCGCAGCAGCGTCGACTTGCCCGAGCCCGACGGGCCCAGCACGACGCACACCGAGCCGCGCGGCACCTCGAGGTCGACGCCCTTGAGGACGTGCACGTCCCCGAAGGCCTTGTGCACCCCGGCGATCTCCACCATGGGCGCGACGGACGCGTCGGCGAGCGGCGCCGTCGGGCCTGCCGCCCCGGCTGCAGCGCCGGACGGGCGGTCGAGTGCGTCCGCGGTCACGGGGTCACCTCCAGGAAGGGGTCGGCGTTCGCGGTCGTGCCCGACGCCGCTATCGCCTCCTGCTTGCTCGGCTTCTTCGGGCCCTTGCCCGGCTTGCGACGACGCGACGAGCCCGTCGACGTGCCGAAACCGCGCCCGTAGTACTGCTCGATGAAGTGCTGGCCGACCATGAGGATGCTCGTGATCAGCAGGTACCAGATCGCCGCGACCATGAGCAGCGGGATCGGGAGGAAGATGCGGTTTGCGATCGCGTTGGACGCGAACGTCAGGTCCAGGCTGAACGGCACCGCGAGGACCAGCGACGTGGTCTTGAGCATGGAGATCGTCTCGTTGCCCGTCGGCGGCACGATCACGCGCATGGCCTGCGGCAGGATGATGCGCCGCAGGATCTTGCCGTCCTTCATGCCCAGGGCCTTGGCGGCCTCGGCCTGGCCCGGGTCCACCGAGCCGAGGCCCGCGCGGACGATCTCCGCGAGGTACGCGGCCTCGTTGAGCGCCAGGCCCAGGATCGCGGCGCGCGCGGCCGTGAAGAGGTCCGCGGTGTCGAACACGAACCACTCGGGACCGAACGGGATCCCCAGGCTGAGCTTGGGGTACAGGACCGAGATGAGGCCCCAGAACACGAGCTGCGTGTAGATCGGGGTGCCGCGGAAGAACCAGATGTAGAACCAGCTCGTCGCGCGCATGACCGGGTTGTCCGAGCGTCGCATGATCGCCAGGATCACCGCGAGCACGACCGCGATCGCCATCGAGGAGAACGTCAGGATGAGCGTCCACCCGACGCCGCGCATGATCTGCACGTCCCGCAGGTAGAGCCAGACGACGTCCCACCGGAACTTCTCGTTCGTGACCAGGCCGTGCACGGCCATGGCCGCGAGGACCAGGAGGACCACGGCCGCCGCCCATCGCCCCGGCCGCGGCACCGGGACCGCGTGGATGCGGTCCGGTATCCGGTCTGCGGGCTTGGTCGCCGAGCGGTGGCTCGCAGAGCCACCGCTCGGGGAACCGTCGGGAGTCGGGGTGCTGGGCGGCGGGGCCATGGCTACCTCTGTTCTGTCAGGGGATCAGCTCAGGAGACCACGGGGTTGAGCTCGGCCGTGGTCACCGCACCGGAGGTGTTGCCCCAGGCGTCGAGGATGGTCGTGTAGTCGCTGTCGTCGATGAGCTTCTGCACCGCGGCCTGGACGGCCTGCGCGAGCGCGGTGTCGTCCTTGGCGATCGCGATGCCGTGCAGCGAGTCGGCGAAGATGTCGCCGAGCTGCTCGATCTGGCCGCCGGTCTGCGTCACGGCGTACGCGACGACCTGCGAGTCCGCGTACATGACGTCGGCCTTGCCGCCGACCAGGTTCGTCGTGACGTCGGCCTGGCCCGCGTAGCGCAGCGGCGTGATGTCCGCCTTGCCCGCGGCCTCGCAGTCCGCCATCAGCCCGTCGAGCGCGTCGTCCTGGACCGTGCCGGTCTGGACGGCGACGCTCAGGCCGCACACGTCGGACGGGTCGACGTCCTTCGGGTTGCCCTTGGCCACGGCGAACGCCTCGCCCGCGCGGAAGTAGCTGACCATGTTGACCTCGGCCATGCGCTCCGGGGTGATCGTGAAGCCCGAGACGCCGATGTCGTACTTGCTGCCGATCGCCGGGATGATCGACGCGAAGTCGGCGTTGGCGACCTCGACGTCGAGGCCCAGGACCGCCCCGATCGCCGTGGCGAGGTCGACGTCGTACCCGACGATGGTCTTGCCGTCGTCGCCGATGAACTCGGCCGGGGCGTACGTCGCGTTGGTGCCGACCGTCAGGGTGCCGGCCTCGGCCACGTCGGCCGGGAGCATCGCGGCGATCGTCTCGTCCTTGGCGATGGTCGACGGGTCGAACGCCTCGGCGGACGAGCCGCCCTCGGTGGGCGAGGCACCGGAGCCCGAGGAGGCGTCGGTGCACGCCGTGAGCGCGAGGGTCGCGGCGACGGCGGTGAGGGCGGTGAGGACGGGCAGCCTGCGCATGGGGGGTCTCTCGTTTCGTGGTGGTGATCTCCGGCGCCGGCCTCAGGGGGGTGGGTCGTGCACCGCGCAACGCGGGCAGCACGGAGCGGCGCCGCACCGTTGCCCTCCCAGTTTCCCGCGCGGGCGGCCGGACTGGCAAAACGGCGGCCCCCGCCGTCCGCCGCGGGCCGCCGTCCTGCCCCGTGTCAGGATGCCGGCGGGTTGACCACGGCCTCGTCGAGAGCGCCCTCCTCGTTGCCCCACGAGGCCAGGATGTCGGTGAACGTGCCGTCCTCCATGAGGACCGTGAGGGCCGCCTGGATCGCGGCCGCGAGCTCGGTGTCGGCCTTGGCGGTCACGATGCCCTGGGGCGCCGAGTCGAAGACCTCGCCGATCTGCTCGATCTGGCCCTTCGTCTGCTCGATCGCGTACGACACGATGGGCGAGTCCGCGTACATGATGTCGGCCTTGCCGCCGACGAGGTTGGTCGTCGCGTCGGCCTGGTTGTCGTAGCGCAGGATCTGGAGCGGCGCCTCGCCGTCCTCCTCGCAGGTCGTGCTGATCTCGGCTGCGCCCTCGTCCTCGACCGTGCCCGTCTGGACCGCGACGGTCAGCCCGCAGATGTTCGTCGGGTCGACGTCCTTCGGGTTGCCCTTCTGCACCGAGAACGCCTCGCCCGCGTTGAAGTAGCTGATCATGTTGGCCTCGGCCATGCGCTCGGCCGTGATCGTGAACGACGAGATCCCGACGTCGTACTTGGTCCCCAGCGCCGGGATGATGCCGGGGAAGTCCGCCGACTCGACGACGACCTCGAGCCCCAGGACCGCGCCCACGGCCGAGATGATGTCGATGTCGTACCCGACCGGCGTCGAGCCGTCGGCCGCGATGAACTCCGCCGGCGCGTACTCGGTGTTCGACGCGACGACGAGCCTGCCCGCGCTCGCGATCTCGGCCGGCAGCAACGCCGCCGCGGCGTCGTCCTTCTGCACCGACGTGAGATCGAAGGGGGTCACCGCAGCCGTCGCGCCCGATCCTGCGGCAGGCGAGGAGTCGGCAGGCTGCGAGGCGTCCGTGCAGGCCGTGAGGGCCAGGGCCGCCGCGGCCGTGACCGCGACGAGGAGTGGCATCTTGCGCATGAGAGCTCCGATCGGGTGGGTACGTCGAGGCGCGCCACTCTAGGGGTGATACGTCTCGCTCGCGTCACGGAGGGGTTTCGGTTCGGCACCTCGCCCGCCCAGGCCCCTCAGCAGACCGCGCTCCGAAAAGGAAGCGCCCCTCACCAACCACCTGCGCTACTGTCGGCGCGCACCCGACAGACGGCCGCCACCGGCGGTGGCCGTCCGCGCCCCGCGCAGCCCGCGCCCCTTCCTTCGCATCGACACGTCCCACCGACCGGAGGCACCGATGACCGACGACCCGCCCGCGCACGATCCCGACGCCGCAGCGCCCCTCCCCCGCACGAGCTCGCTGAAGGCCGTGCTCGCCGCCCGTGCCTCGCGCTGGATCGACCTCGCGCAGCTCCTGCCGCAGGCCGGCAGGCCGCTCGTCGCCGCGGCCGCGCTGCTCAACGTCCTCCTGGGGCTGCTGCCGCTCGCGTTCATCGTCCTCATCGGCTACGTCCTGTACCTCGTCCCGCAGGTCGCGGCCTCCGCCGGCTCGGCCTCCGCAGGAGCGTCTCCCGGATGGTCCGACCTGCTCACGACGCTCGCCCTCGCGGTCGGCGTGTTCGTGGTCCAGCAGGTCCTCGCGCCCTTCCAGGCGGGCGTCACCGAGGTCATCGCGCGCCGCGTCGACGAGCACTGCATCGACCGGCTCATGAGCGCCGCGCTGCACGACGCACCGCTGGACGCGCTCGAGAGCCCCGAGGCCCTCGACCTGCTGGCCGAGGCGCGTGCCGCGTTCGCGCGTCAGGCCCGCCCGCCGGGCGACGCGGCCGCCGCGCTGCTCTCCCTCCTGTCGCGCTACGTCCAGCTGCTCGGCGCGATCGTGCTGGTGGGCGTCGTCATCTCTCCCCTCGCAGGGGTCGTGATCCTGGCGACCGGGCTCTCGATGCGGTTCGGGGTGCGCGGGACCCTCGGGAAGTTCGCCGACATGTGGGACGCGCTGTCGGGATCGCGCCGCAGGGTCTTCTACCTGCGGGACCTCGCCACGAGCGCCCGGGCGGCCAAGGAGATCCGCCTGCTGGGACTGCTCCCGTGGGTGCGGGCCCGCCTGCGTGCGGACACCATGGCCGCCTACGAGCCCGCCTGGGCGGGGAGCCGCAAGCTCCAGTTCTGGCCGATCATCGGGCTCTCGTGCGTGGGCCTCGTGGGTGGTGCCGTGGTCCTCGCGCTCCTGGCCGACGCCGCCGCGGCCGGCCGGCTGAACCTGTTCCAGCTCGGGGTCGCGATCCAGGCCGTGCTGATCCCCATGCGGTTCGGCGTGTACTTCCCCGAGGCCGACGTGCAGACCCAGTTCGGCCTGCACTCGTTCCACGCACTGCGGACGTTCGAGCAGCAGATCGCGTCGGCACGCCCGGTGCGCCCGGCGGCCCCCGTCGCCGTGCGGCGCCCCGAGCAGGGCATCCGCTTCGAAGGCGTGCGCTTCCGCTACGCCGACGACGCCCCGTGGGTGCTCGACGGTCTCGACCTCGAGCTCGGTGCCGGGCGCTCCACCGCGATCGTGGGGCTCAACGGCGCAGGCAAGACCACGCTCGTCAAGCTCCTCGCCGGGCTCTACGCACCGGTCGAGGGCCGGATCCTGGTCGACGGCGTCGACCTGCGCGACCTCGACACGCAGGACTGGCAGCGGCAGCTCGCGCTGATCTTCCAGGACTACGTGCGCTACGAGCTCACGGCCGCGGAGAACATCGGCCTGGGTGCGCCTGCGCTGCTCGACGACCGTGACGCCATCACGGCCGCGGCCCGCCGGGCCGGGGCGCTCGACGCCCTGAGCGGCCTGCCGGAGGGGCTCAACACCACGCTGTCGCGCCGCTACCCCGGCGGGCGCGACCTGTCGGGCGGGCAGTGGCAGCGGGTCGCGCTCGCCCGGGCGCTCCTCGCGATCCAGGGCGGCTCGTCCGTCCTGGTCCTCGACGAGCCGACGGCGCAGCTCGACGTGCGTGCCGAGGCGGAGTTCTTCGACCGCTTCCTCGCGACCGCGGAGGACATCACGAGCGTCGTCATCTCGCACCGCTTCTCGACGGTCCGCCACGCGGACCGGATCGCGGTCATCGAGCACGGCCGCGTCGTCGAGTGCGGCGACCACGTCGAGCTCGTCGCCCTCGGAGGCCGGTACGCCGACCTGTTCGAGCTCCAGGCGCAACGGTTCCGCGACACGGCGTCCGTGGGCGCGACCACGTCGGCCGAGACCGACGACCCCAGCCGCTCCACCGCAGAGAAGGAGACCGCATCGTGAGGACCATGCTCGGAGCCGCACGCTTCTTCCTCGTCCTGGGCTACCGCACGGACAGGCGCCGCCTGCTCACGGCGGCGATCCTCATGACGATCGGCTACCTCGCCGGGCCGCTCGTGGGCGTCGCGCTCGGCGCGCTGACCAACGCCGCGCTCGACCAGCGGACGAGCCTCGCGGTCAGCCTGGGCGTGTGCGTCGCGGTCCTGCTGATCTTCGAGCTCATGATGGGCCACTTCGCGCACCTGTACTACTTCGAGCTCGCGGACCTGCAGCAGCTCGAGCTGACCGACGAGGTCACGAGGCTCGCGCACGGCAACCCGCAGATCGACCAGTTCGACCGGCCGCGGTTCGCCGAGCTCCTGACCCTGGTCACCGAGGGGCTGCAGCGGGTGCGGTCCGCGCTCGAGGCGACGCTCCAGCTCAGCGGGCTCCTGCTCCAGGTCACGATCACGACCGTCATCCTGGCGATGGTCGAGCCGTGGCTGCTGCTGCTGCCGCTCGCCGCGCTGCCGCCCGTCCTCCTCAACAACACGGCGCAGAAGGTGCTCGACTCCGCACGCGACGCGTCCGCGCACGAGATCCAGCTCTCGACGCACCTCGTCTCGCTCGCGACCACGGGCAGCTCCGCCAAGGAGGTGCGCCTGTTCGGCGCGCAGGCCCCGATCGTCGCGCGCCAGCGTGCGGCGTGGTCGGCGACGACGGCCCGCGTGTGGTCGGCGCACCGTCGCAGCGCCCTGCTGCGCGCGGCCGGGCAGGCGTGGTTCGCGTGCGCGTACGGCGTCGCGGTGTTCCTCGTCGTGCGCCAGGCCGTCACGGGGTCCGCGAACGTGGGTCAGGTCGTCCTGGTCATCACGCTCGCGGTCCAGGTGAGCGTCCAGGTCTCGGGCGCGCTCGCACTGCTCGGTACCTTGCAGGGGGTCGGGCGCACGGTGACGCACGTCGAGGAGCTGCGTGCGGCGGTCGCGCGACCTGCCTCGGCGGCGGGACCTGGACAGCCCGTGCCCGACGGCGCCGCGCACCAGGGTGCGTCCGGCGCCCTGGTCGGCGAGGACCCGGTGACCGCGTCGTCGGGCACCGTGACCGTGCCCGTGGGTGAACCCGCGGGCTCGGGCGGTGTCCCGGCGAGGCTCACGCGCGGCATCCGGTTCGAGGACGTGACGTTCACGTACCCCGACACGGACCGCGTCATCCTCGACGGCGTGAGCCTCGACGTGCCCGCGGGGTCGACCCTCGCGGTCGTGGGCGACAACGGCGCGGGCAAGAGCACGCTCGTCAAGCTGCTGTGCGGGCTCTACCGGCCGACGTCGGGGCGGATCCTCGTCGACGGCGTCGACCTGCGCGACCTCGACGACGCCGAGTGGCAGGCGCGCACCGCGACCCTGTTCCAGGACTTCGCACGGTTCGAGCTCACGATCCGCGAGAACGTGGGCGTGGGGCGGCTCGCGTCGCTCGACGTCGACGAGGACCTGTGGGCCGCGCTCGACCGGGCGCGCGGTCGCAGCATCGTCGAGAAGCAGCCGGGCGGTCTCGACCAGCTCCTGGGGCACGGGTACGGGAACGGTGTCGAGCTGTCGGGCGGCCAGTGGCAGACCCTCGGGCTCGGGCGCACGCTCCTGCGCCGCGAGCCGCTGCTGCTCGTCCTCGACGAGCCCGCCGCAGCGCTCGACGCCGCGGCCGAGCACGCGCTGTTCGAGCGGTTCGTCGCGACGGCCGACGAGGCCGGGCGGGCCGGGGGCGCGATCACGTGCTTCGTGTCGCACCGGTTCTCGACCGTGCGGGACGCGGACCAGATCGTGGTGCTCGACGCCGGGAAGGTCCGCGAGCACGGCGACCACGCGGCCCTCATGGCGCGCGGCGACCTGTACGCGGAGCTGTTCGGCCTCCAGGCGGGCGCGTACGCGTAGGGGGTCGCACCCGAGGTGGGTCGGGCGGGTCGGTAGAGCCGCCCGGCCCGCCTCGGTCCGGCGCCCGCTCACGACACCGCGAGGTCCGCGAGCGCGACGTCCTTCCCGGACAGCTCGACCCGGATCGCCCCGTCGGTCACCCCGACCGACGTCAGGCTCACCCCGGGCGGGAGGTCGAGCGGGACCGTCAGGTTCGTCACGAGCATCGCGATGGGCGCCGGGAGGTCCGAGATCGTGATGGTCGCGGGGCCCAGGGTGAGCGCGGAGACGTCGACCGCGATCGCGCTCCCGTCGACGCGCGGCGCGAGCCTCGCGGAAAGCGGCACCCCCAGGACGTCCATGCTCGCGACGAGCAGGTCCCCCGCGGTGCTGAACGTGACCTGGTCGCCGGCCGCCTCGCTCACGACCGCGTCGAGCGACGAGGGCGCGAGAAGGCCCGTCGCGGTTCCCGACCGCACGACGTAGGGGTCGCTCGTGGAGACGCCGTGGGCGTCGAGATGCAGGTCGGTCACGGTGTACCCGCCGAACGTCGCCGTCGCGGCGGACCCCGTGACGTGGTCCAGCTCGCCACCTGAGACCTGGGTCAGGAACGGGAAGCCCCGGATGTCGAGGTTCGCGTCGGTCAGCTCGACGTCCCCCTGCTCCATGGACCGCACCGCGGTCGCCTCGGCGATGCGCACCGTGACCCGGTCGACCACCACGAGCAAGAGCACCAGGGCGACGAGCCCACCGACCACCCACCACCATCGCTTCATCCGCCCACACTAGGTGCCGAATCTGGACGATGCCTGGCCGTTGCACATCTGTGACCTGCGGGGTTGGTCGTCCCGATCATGGCTCGCCGAGCATGCGGTCGGCGTCTGCCGAGCATGCGGTCGGCGTCCGGATTCCCCCGGATTCCGACACCCACCGCATGTTCGGCACCGACGGGGGTGCCGCGGGGAGTCCCGGTCAGCGGTTGGCCGCTTCTCTTCGTACGGTGGAGATCTGCCCGCCCCCCCGGCGGGCCGTGCAGGTCACCAGCCGATCAGCAGGAGCGACGACCATGGACTGGAAGCTCGAGCTCATCCCCGTGCCCGTGTCGGACATCGACCGGGCCAAGGCGTTCTACGTCGACCAGGTCGGGTTTGACGCCGACCACGACATCCCCGTCAACGACGAGCTGCGGTTCGTGCAGCTCACCCCACCGGGTTCCGCCTGCTCGATCGTGCTCGACGTCAACATGACCGACATGCCGTCGGGCGCGCAGCGCGGCCTGCAGATCGTCGTGCCCGACGCCGACGAGGCCCGTCAGCACCTCCTCGACCGCGGCGTCGACGCCCCTCCCGTCGAGGACCTGCCGTGGGGCCGGTTCACGTACTTCGCGGACCCCGACGGCAACACGTGGGCGTTGCAGCAGATCGTCCCGCAGGCGTGACGGCAACGGTCGGGCGAGGTTCTCGGGAGGTGACGTGCCGCGTGAGGTGAGCGCCGTCGTCGGGCCCGACGACGCCACGTACCCCCTCCAGGTCCGTCCCGCCGGGAGCGTCGCGGCGCTCGACGAGGTGCTCGTCGGGTGCAGGGCCTGCCCGCGCCTGGTCGCGTGGCGCGAACGGGTCGCGGCGGAGAAGCGGGCCTCGTTCCGTGACGAGACCTACTGGGCGCGGCCCGTGCCGGGGTTCGGCGACGAGCGGGCCGCGGTCCTGGTCGTCGGGCTGGCGCCTGCCGCGCACGGCGCGAACCGCACGGGACGCATGTTCACGGGCGACCGGTCGGGGGACTTCCTGTTCGCGTCGATGTCCCGCACGGGGTTCGCGAACCAGCCGACGTCGGTGGGCGCGGACGACGGGCTCGTGCTGACCGGTATCCGCGTCACGGCTCCGGTGCGCTGCGCCCCACCCGCGAACAAGCCGACCCCGACCGAGCGTCGCACGTGCGCGCCGTACCTGGGGCGCGAGCTCGAGCTCGTCGGCCCACGCGTCGCGGTGGTGCTCGGGGCGTTCGGCTGGCAGGCGCTGCTCGCGACGCTGACCGACCAGGGGTGGGCGGTGCCGCGGCCGCGGCCGGTGTTCGGTCACGGGGCCGAGGTGCGCCTCGCGCACCCCGACGGGCGCAGCCTGACCCTGTTGGGCTGCTTCCACGTGAGCCAGCAGAACACGTTCACGGGTCGGCTGACGCCCGAGATGCTCGACGCGGTGCTGCTGAGGGCACGAGAACTCGCCCGCTGACGCCCTGCGCCGACGAGCAGGAGGCCGGTGCTACGCCCGCACCGTGAGCGTGCTCGACCCGTTCGCGAGCCGCCGCACCTCGACGCGTTCCGCGATGGACGCCTTGAGCGCGTCGACGTGGGACACGACGCCGACGACGCGGCCCCCCGCGCGGAGCTTGCCGAGCTCACCGAGCACCGCTTCGAGGGTCTCGGGGTCGAGCGTCCCGAAGCCCTCGTCGACGAACAGCGTCCCGAGGTCCACGCCGCCGACCTCGGCGGTCACGACGTCGGCCATGCCGAGCGCGAGGCACAGCGACACGTAGAAGGTCTCGCCGCCCGAGAGCGTGCGAGGGTCGCGCGCCTGCTCGGTGCGGTGGTCGAGGACCTTCATCGCGAGGCCGGTCCGGCGCGTGCGGACGTCCTCCTTCTCGTCGGACCGTTCGAGCTCGTACCGGCCGTCGGACATCTCACGGAGCCGTTCGTTGGCGGCCGCGACGACGTCCTCGAAGCGCCTGACCAGCACGAACGTCGCGAGGGACAGTGCCTTGGCGTTGTCGGCGCCGGATCCGGCGGCGAGCGCGGCCATGCGGGCGACGGGTGCCGCGTCCTCGCGGGCACGGCCCCAGGCCGCCACGGTCGACTCGATCTCCGTCGCGGCGGTCGCCGCGGCGGTCGCCCGCCGGGACGCGCCGTTCGCCTGGAGGGCGGCCATCCGCTCGGCGTCCTCTGCCTGCCCGACGGCGTCGCGCGCCCCGTCGAGGTCGACGTCCACGTCCGCGGGCAGGGCGACGATCGCCTCCTCGGCGAGGCCCCGCCTGATGCGCTCGGTGTCCGCGTCGACCATGCGGAGGCTGCGTTCGAGCTCCTCTCGTCGCTCGGCCGGCACGAGCGCGTCGACCACCTGCTGCTCGTCGTCGAACCCGGCCTCGGCGAGGACCGCAGCGACCTCGGCGGCTCGTGCCTCGACCGCGGCCGACGTGCGCGCGACGGCGGCCTCGGCGTCGAGCAGGGTGCTCACGGCGAGGTCGCGGTCGCGCAGCGCTGCCGCGAGCACCGCGACGGGGTTGGCGGACGCGCCCTGGTCGGCCCACGGGTCCGGGAGGTCGGCGTCGGCGAGGAGCGGTCCGGTCGCGTCGAGCTCGGTGACGATGTCGTGGCGGTCCTGCGCGATCCCCGCGGCGAGGGCGTCGAGGCGTGCGCTCTCGCCCGCGATCCGCTCGGCGAGGGTCGAGGCCAGGGTCGTCAGCTGCGCGGTCTCGGCGTCGAAGGCCGCGAGAGCCGCGGTCGCCTCGGCCCGTGCGGTGGCGGCCGCAGCGGATGCCGACACGAGCTCCTTGGCCGCGGCGAGCGCAGCCTGCGCCTGGCCGACGCCCACGCCTCCGGCCGCCCGCTGGAACCCGTCGAGGCGCTCGGCGAGGGTGGCGACCTCGGCGGACGCGGCCGCGACGACCTCCTCCGCGTTCCGGCGCGCGGCCTCCGCGGTCTCGACGTCGTCCCGGCTCACGTGCTCGTCGCTCGTCCGGGCGGGCGCGGGGTGCTCGTGCGCGCCGCACACCGGGCATGCGTCCCCGGGCTCCAGGCCTTCCGCGAGCTCCCCCGCGATCCCGCCGAGCCAGGCCGTGCGCAGCGCGTGCTCGGCATCGGACGCGGCGCGGGCAGCGGCGACCGCTTGCTCCTGACCCACCCGGGCGGCGTCGAGGGCGGTACCTGTCTCGACGGCCTGGCGGGCCGCGCGCAGCACGGACTCGGCCGTGAGGACCTTCTCCTGCCGTTCACCGAGCCGTCCGGCGACGTCGGCGAGCTCGTCGCGACGCGACTCCCGCTCGGCCCGTCCCGCGGGGCGCGCGGCGAGGTCGGCGAGGACCCGTGCGCGTTCCTCGCGGTCGCGCTCGACCTCCTTGCGGCCGTCGACGAGGTCGCGCTCCCGGATCGGCAACGACTCCCCGACGGGCAGCAGCCGGGCGAGGCGCGTGCTCGCCGCCGCGAGGCTCGATCGCAGGACGTCGAGGGCCGTGACGTCGGCCGTCGCTAGCGACTCCGGCACCCCTGTGCGGGCGAGCAGGAGCCGCTCGCGCGCGGCGGCGTGCTCCGTCGCGGCGCGGCGCGCACCCGCGAGCACGGGCTCCACGACGGCGGCCCGCCGCGCGGCGGCGAGGACCTCCCGGTCGGTGGCCACCTGGTCGGCGGCGGCGTCGAGCGCCGCCTGCTCGGCGAGCAGGGCGTCGCGGCGCACGACCGCTGCGCTGAGCGTGCGCGCCGCCTCGAAGGCGTCACGGGCCGCGACGAGCGCGCTGTTGGCCGAGATCTCGCGCGCGCCGAGCTCGTCGGCCGTCCGCTGCATGGCCGCGACGTGCCGGTGGACGAGGGTCCGGACCGAGGGCAGTGCGGCAGCAGCCGCGACGGACTCGTCCTGGGCGGCGACGGCCGCGACGTGGGCGGTGTCGGCGCCGGCCTGGCCGGCCTCGCCCGCTCCACCAGCCCCGCCGCTGTGTCCGTCCCCCTCACCGTCACTCTCGCCCACGGGCTCCTCGGCCGTGTCGAGCGGCCCCGCGAGGCGCGTCTCGTCGCGCGCGGCCTCGCGCAGGGTCGCCGCGGCCTCGCTCGTGAGCCCCGCAGCGCCGACGAAGTTCTCGACGGCTCCGGTCGCTGCCCCCTTCGCGGCGGACACGGACCCCTGCGCCTCGCGGTTCAGGGCTGCGAGCTCGGTCTGGACGCGGTCGTAGATCTCGGTGCCGAAGACCTTCTGGAGCAGGCTGCGACGGTGCTCGGGGTCCGCACGCAGGAAGTTCGCGAACTCGCCCTGCGGCAGGACGATGGTCTGGACGAACTGTCGGCGGTCGAGCCCGACGGCTCGCTGGATCTCCAGCCCGGCCTCGTCGAGCCGCGTCGAGAGCAGCTCGCCGGGCACGTCGTCGGCGTCGGCCCCCGGCGCCGCGACGGCCTGGTCCGCGCCCGCGAGCCGCCAGAGCTTCACTCCGGCCTGCTGGGTCGTGGTCCCGGTGCCGCGCTTCTTGGCGCGCTGGAACTCGGGGGTCCGTCGCACGCGGTAGACCCCGGACCCGGTCTCGAAGACGAGGTCCACGAACGACTCCACGTCGGGGGCGGCGTACGCCGAGCGCAGCCGGTCCTCGCTCGCGGCCTCGGACGCGACCTTGCCGTACAGCGCGAAGACGACGGCGTCGATGATGGTCGACTTCCCGGCGCCCGTGGGGCCCTCGAGCAGGAAGATGCCCGAGGTCGCGAGCTCGGCGAAGTCGATGACGTGGCGCCCGGCGAACGGCCCGATCGCCTGGAGGGTCAGGGTGTGCAGGTGCATCAGGCGCTCCGCTCGCTCGCGAGGGCACGTTCGAGCGCGGTGCGCAGCGCGGCCCTCTCGGCCTGGTCGGGGCCCGTCCCCGTGACGTGCTGGACGAACTCGTGGGTCACCTCGAGCGGGTCGCGCCCCTGCCCGACGACGGAGATCACCTCGCGCTCGGCCGTCACCGGTGGGCGGTGCTGGACCTGGAGCGCGTGCGGGAACCGTGCGCGGACGCGCGCGTACATCTCGGTGGGCCGGGCGGGATCAGTGACGAACACGCGCAGCCAGTCGTCGGTGTGCGGGTCACCGGAAGCCCCGAGGAGGTCGTCGAGCGTCCCGGTGACCTCGGCGAGACGGCGCGGGACCGGCGCCGGGAGCAGCTCCGTCCGGGCGTCCCCGGTCGCGTCGAGGTCCAGCAGGACGGTCGACTTCTTCTGGTGCATCTCCGAGAACGAGTACGCGAGCGGCGACCCGGAGTAGCGGGCCGTGGTCGTCCCGTCGCGATCGTGACCTGTGGTTTCACGTGAAACACCGGGCAACGTGACGGTCTGCGGGCCATGCAGGTGACCCAGTGCCACGTAGTCCACGCCCGCTCCCCCGAACACCCCGGCAGGGACCGAGTCGACACCGCCCACCCGGATGTCCCGCTCGGACTCCGAAGCCTGCCCACCGACGACGAACGCGTGCGCCACGACCACGTTCCGCAGCGGGGCGCCGCCACCCTCACGGCGGCGCGCGACGTCCGTCCTGACCCGTCGCATGGCCGCCGCGGTCACAGCCTCGTGCGAGCGCGGCAAGGGTGCACGCCCGTGCTCTCGCCCGGGCTCGCCCGGCACCTCGCCGTCTCCACCACAGCCGCACCCGTCCGCGAGCTCCCACCGCACGGCGTCCGGGTCGAGGTAGGGCATCGCGTACACCGCGACACGCCCGCCCGAGCCACCGCGCGAGGCGGGGTCCAGGACGACGGGCGTGCCGACGTCGGGCACGCGCGTCCGGAAGTGGACGCCCGCACGCATGAGCGACGCCCCGAACCCCAGCCGGATCGCCGAGTCGTGGTTGCCCGGCGTGAGCACGACGTCCGCGTGCTCGGCGAGCCGTGCGACCGTGTCCGAGAGGAGGTTCACGGCGTCCACGGGCGGGATGGCGCGGTCGTACACGTCGCCCGCGACCAGGACCGCCCCGACCCCCTCCGAGCGGACGACGTCCACGAGGTGGTCCAGGTACGCAGCCTGGTGGTCCAGCAGGTCGACGCCGTGCAGCGTGCGACCGAGGTGCCAGTCCGAGGTGTGCAGGATGCGCATGACCCGAACGGTAGCGGGCGCCACCCACAGCCCTGCGACGGAGCCCCAGGCCCGGGGGCGACCTCGTCGTCACCCCGTGCAGGCCGTGAGGGCCCTGCGGGCTACGACCCTGCGGTCGCGGTCCGCACGACGGGGATGGTCCCGCCCATGCCGATCATGTCGAGCAGGTCCTCGAGCGAGGTCGTCGGGTCCTGCAGGACCACGGGGCGCCCGTCCTCGGAACCCAGCATGTAGACCTGGAGGATGAAGGCGATGCCCGACGAGTCGATGAACGTCACGCGCCCGACGTCGATCGTCACCGGTCCCGGGTGCGTGAGCACCTGCGCCATGGCGTCGCTCGCGCGGTCCCGCAGCGCTGCGTCGATCTCTCCCCACAGGGAGATGAGCGACCCCTCGGGGGTCGCCTCGTAGCTGATGCCTGAGTCGTACGTACTGGGGATGGTCATGCTCTTCTCGTGCTCCGTCAGTCGGTGAGGGTGGCCTCGCGGACCGTCCTCCTGGTCAACGATCGGGCAATGAACGGTGTTCCCGCGGTCGGGATCCGTGAAGGTCAAACTCTGAGAGGTTAGACCGGCTCGGTCACGTCCGCGACCTGCGCGCCCAACGTCGCCGCGAGGCTCGCGCCGTCGACGCTCGCCGCGACGCCGAAAGCACCCCCGCCGATCGACACGAGCGGGGACGTCCCCTCCCGGTCGACGACGCGGGAGTCGGCGACGACGGGCCAGGCCGTCGTCGCGCCGAACGGGGTGATCGTCCCTCGCTCGTACCCCGTGACCTCGCGGGCGACCTCCTTGTCCGGCATGGACAGGCGCGAGACGCCCAGGAAGGTCCGCAGCTTGGGCCACGAGATGGTCCGGTCGCCCGGGACGAGGACGAACAGGTAGTCGTCGTCCCCGCGGCGCACCACGAGCGTCTTGACGATGTTCGCCGGGTCGATCCCCCGCGCCGCCGCCGCCTCCTCGAGAGAGTTCACCGGGCCGTGACGGGTGATCGTGACGTCGATCCCGGACGCTTCCAGTGCGGCGCGTGCCCGCTCTTCGCTCATGCCTCGACCCTAGGCATCGCCGCCCACACCCACCACGTGAGGGGCGGATCAGCACGTGTCGTCCACGTCACCTCCCCGCGGCGTCCGCGGGCGCCCCGGTCGCGGACCTGACGTCCCGATGCTTGCATCAGGTGACGTCCGACCCGGACGAGCCGAAGGAGAGCAGATGCGCCCCGAACCTCCCCCGCTGCTGCGGCCCGAGCGCCGCGGGCGCTTCGGCATGGACCGCGTGGGGTCCGTCGCGACGGCCGTCGTGCTGCTCGCGATGATCGCCCTGTGGCTCGTCCCGACCGCGGTCGACGAAGGCACCCCGCCCACCGAGACGGAGATCCCCGCGGGCAGGGTCGTCACGGTGTCCGACGGCGTCTCGACCGCGACGATCCGGTTCCCCGCGGGATGGTCCACCACGGCCGACATCAGCGCGTCCGGCGACGCGAGCGAGTCGACGTTCGAGGGCGGCAGCCTCACGGTCGACCGCCGGGGCGTCGAGGTCCAGATCGAGGTCGTCTCCGGCGTCGAGAACCCGAACGTGTTCTTCACGCGGCGGGCCCGGCTCGCCGAGCTGGCGACAGGCACGACCCTGTACGACGCGCAGATCGTGTCCGAGGGCGACCCGGCCGAGGTCTCGGGCGTCTTCCGGTCGGGCGGCCCCGAGGCTGCCACGCTCTCGGTCAAGGTCACGGCGCAGCACGCCCAGGGCGGGGTGTCGATCCTGGCGTACGGGACGGCGTCGGACCTCCAGGCGCAGGCCGGGGCCGTGGCGGACCTGGTGGAGGCGGTGACGATCTCATGACCGAGCAGGGCCCGCGCAACGTCCCCGTGGTCCTCCCCACGAGGGCCCCCGGGCGGCGGCGGCGCGGCCTCTTCCCCCCCTACCAGTGGGCGACGTGGCTGTACGGGGTGTGCCTCGTCGTCGCCGGCGTCGGGATGCTCCGGGTCGCCGTCCAGGACGTGTTCCTCACGCCCGAGGGCCTGGGGATCGGGATCCTGCTCGCGGCCGTCGTCACGCTGCTCCTCACGGCGATCATCCGGCGGCTCGACCTGTTCGAGGACGAGCCGGGCGGCATGCTCGTCGCGGCCTACGCGTGGGGCTTCGTCGTCGCGCCGACGCTCGTCGTGGTCGCGAACGACCACCTCATCTCCGTGTTCGAGCGGGTGGGCCTCGCCTCCTGGGCCGCCGCCGTCGTCGGGCCGACCGACGAGGAGCTCATCAAGCTCCTCGGCGTGGTCCTGGTCCTGTACGCGGGCCGCGCGCACGTGACCCGCCCGCTCAACGGCCTGGTCTACGGGGCGATGGTCGGCCTGGGGTTCGAGGTCAGCGAGAACATCAGCTACATCGTGCAGGGCGCGATCACGGACCCGAACGCCGACGCCGTGGGGGCTCTCCAGGTCGGCCTGAGCCGCGTGCTCGTCGGCCTGGGCGGGCACGCGATGTTCACCGCGATCGCGGGCTTCGGCATCGCCTACGCCCTCGTGGCGTTCCACGTCTCCACGGTGCGGCGCGTCACCGTGGCCGTCGTGGCCTACGCGCTCGCCTGGGTGCTGCACTTCGCGTGGAACGCCCCCGAGGTCTTCTTCCCGTCGTCGGAGGCCGGCGCGTTCGCGTCGGTCGTCCTCAAGTACGTCGTCCTGATCCTCGCGTTCGTGCTCGTGGTCCGGTACGCGCGGCACGTCGACCACCGCTGGTTCGAGGCGGCGCTCGCCGACCAGCCCGACGACGTCGTGACCCCTGGCGAGAGGGAGGCCCTGCGGACCGTCCACGGACGCCGTGCAGCGCGCAAGGCGGCCCGGCGCGCGGGCGGGCGCGCGGAGAGCCGACGGCTGGCCGACCTGCAGGAGGCCCAGCTCCGGCTCGCGACGCTTCTGGGACTGCATCCCGACGGGGCTCCCCCCGTGGAGGTCCAGAAGGAGGTCGTGCGGGAGATCCGCGCGCAGCTCACCCTGCCCGTCTGAGGGGCGCCGACGGCGCCGCCGACCGACCCCGCGTCGCCTCAGCCGAGGTGCACCACGTCGCCCTTCCAGGTCCGCCGCAGCCACCGGTCGTGCGAGGCGACGACCACGGCGCCAGGCCACGTCTCGACCGCGGCCATGAGCTCCTCCGCGAGCGTGAGCGACACGTGGTTGGTCGGTTCGTCGAGCAGCAGCACGTCGGGGGCCTGCGTCACGAGCATCGCGAGGACGACCCGTCGCCGCTGGCCGACGCTCAGCACCCCGAGCGGCCGGTCCAGGTCCCGGGGCGCCACGAGGCCGTGGGCGTTCACGTGCGGGCGGTCCGCCGGGTCCTGCCCCGTGACGAGGGCGAGCAGGTCGCGCGGGGTGCGCGCGTCGTCGTGCAGGCGGACGTCCTGCTCCAGCAGCGCGACCTCGACGCCTCGCGCGCGCCCCACCGTGCCCGACGACGGCGCGAGGTCGCCCGCGAGCACGTGCAGCAGCGTCGACTTCCCGGACCCGTTGGCGCCCGTCACGAGCAGCTTGGCGCCCGGCGCGAGATCGATCGACGGCACACCGGCCGCCCGCAGGTCGAGCCGGGGGCGCCCAGGGGCGGCGGGACCCGGCTCGGTCGCCCCACCCTGCACGACGACGTCACGCGCCCACAGCACCAGGCCGCCGGTCCCGTTCGACGCACCCTGGGAGCCGCGCCGGCCGCCCGAGCGACCCGGCGACGAGCCCGTCGCACGCTCACGCACGAGGTGCGGCGGCGCGAACCGCAGGGGCTCGGGCGGCCTGCGCACCTGCTCGGCCTGGAGCGTGTCGAGGCGCTGCTGCGCGTTGCGCACGCGCCGAGAGACCTGCGACTGCACGCGCTCACCCTTGGCGTCGTAGAGCAGCTTCGACTGGTTGCCGCGCTCACGGTCGTGCGAGACGTTGCGGGCCGTCGTCGCGACCGACCGGCGCAGCGCCTTGAGCTCGTCCTGCTCGGCCGCGAACCGCTGCTCCCACCGGGCGCGCTCGACGCGCTTGGCCCGCAGGTAGTCGCGGTAGCTGCCCGCGTACAGGGTGCCGCCCGAACGGCCCGCCGAGCTGGCCTCCTGCGACGGGTCGAGGTCGAGGATCTCGGTGCAGACCTCGTCGAGGAACACGCGGTCGTGGCTCGCGAGCAGCACGGCCCCGGGCAGGGCGCGCAGGGCCGAGGCGAGGAACTCCGCGGCCTCGTCGTCCAGGTGGTTGGTCGGCTCGTCGAGCAGGAGCGCGCCCGGCTGGCGGATGAGGAGCGCCGCGAGGCCCAGCCGCGTGCGCTGCCCGCCCGAGAGCCGCGAGACCAGGCGGTCGCGGTGGATCACGTCGAGGCCCAGGCCTGCGAGGGCACGGGCTGCACGGGCGTCGGCCCCCCACACGTCCGACTGCTCGGCGCGCGCGAGGGCCAGGTCGTAGGCCGCGGTGAGAGCGTCGACGTCGTGCGGGTTGTCAGAACGAGCGTGACCTATGGCGCTCGCTCGTTCTGACACGTCGGCGGAGGAGGGGCCGGCGAGGGCCAGCGCCGCCGCCTCGAGGTCACGCTCGACCTCCCGGACCCCCGCGAGAGCCTCCTCGACGACCTGGCCGACCGACGTCGTCGGGCCGTACGGGAGCTCCTGGTGCAGGTAGCCGAGGTCCGGCGGCCGCGTGACCGTGCCCGAGTCGGGGTCCTCGACCCCCGCGAGCAGGCGCAGGAGCGTCGACTTGCCGACGCCGTTCTCACCCACCAGCCCGGTCCGGTGACCCGGGTCGACGGCGAGGCTCACCCCCGCGAGGACGGTGCGGTCGCCGTAGGACCGGGTGAGGTCGACGGCAGTGAGAAGAGCAGAAGAGGGCTGAGGCACGGAATCACCTGACGAAGAGGGCGCCGCGGCGGCACGGAGGCTGCCTGCCGACGTCGAACCCGACCGGGGCACGACGGGAACGTCGTGTCGCGGGGCGACGTCGGGGCGCGAGAGGAAGGGGGTCTCGCGGGCAGGCTCAGATCCACATGAGAGCCACCCTACGGGGTCGCGCCGACGGGCCGCGAGCCGATTGCCCCCCGGACGCCACGATCCCGGTCGGCGGTCTACGCGGCGTACACGATCCGCCCCCGCCCGACCCACGCATGAGCCGCGCTGCACATCGGGCAGTGCTCTCCCGACGTGTAGACCGTGCTCGTGCGACGCTGCTCGACGTCGAGGCTCTCGGAAGCCCAGCGGGCGAGAGCGAGCTCTGGGTGCTGGGTCGCGTCGCCGCCCCCGACCCCGTTGCGCCCCCGACGCAGGATCTCCCCCGCGGCATCGACGAGCACCGAGCCGAATGGCTCGTCGCCCACATCGAGCGCCTCCCGTGCGAGGTCGACGCACACCCGCAGGAACACCTGGTCGCGGGGTCGAGGAGGTTCGAGGGGCGGGACGGTCACCGGTCTAGGACTCCTCGGTCGGCGCCGGGATGTTCGTCGGTGAGGTCGACGGGGCCACCGACTCGGTCGGCTCCGGGGGCGTCGGCGACGGAGCCGGGGTGGTCGGCGGGTCCGTCGGCGTCGGCGTCGGGGTCGGTTCGGTCGGCGACGGCGTAGGTTCCGTCGGCGTCGGGGTCGGGGTCGGTACCGGTTCCGTCGGCGTCGGCGTCGGGGTCGGCACCGGTTCCGTCGGCGTCGGGGTCGGCACCGGTTCCGTCGGGACGGGAGTGGTCGGGGTCGGCGTCGGGACCGGGGTCGTCGGCGCAGGCGATGGCGGAGGAGTCGTCGGCGAGGTGGGGGCCGTCGGCGAGGGAGGCCCCGTCGGCGTCCCCTCGGCGCCCGGCGTGTACCGGTCAGGCATGGCCCCGGCCGCGTAGAACTCGAAGTGCCACGGCTCGGGCTTGCGCCCGTCAGGACGTGCCCACGTGGGGTTGTCCCAGCCGTAGTCCGGGGCGTGCAGGCGCATCCACCGGTACTCGGCGCTCGCCCCGGTCGAGACCGGGGAGCCGACGTCGATCGCGAGGCCCCACCCGTGCTGAGAGGTACCGGGGACGGCTGCCAGGAACGGCTTCGCGGCCTTGACGGCGACCTGGTCCTCGTAGCTGCGGTACGAGTCGGTGATCCGCAGCGGCTTGCCGAACGCCTTCTGGTACTCGGCAGCGAGCGCCTCGAGCTGCTCGGCGGCGTCGCAGCGCAGGCTCTGCCCGGGCGCGAAGGCGAGCGGGCACAGCACCGAGTCCGGAAGCTGTCCGTTGGCGTACTGGGACGTGCTGTCTGCGTACTTCGCGACGGCGGCGGCGAGCTGGTCCGCCAGGGTGCCGCCGGCGGGAGCCGCGCCGTCCGCCGGGACGACGCCCACCGCCGCGAGCGCGTACGCGGGGCCCATGAGCTCGGCGAGCTGGGTCGCAGCGGCGACGACGTCGTCGATCGTCACCAGTCCCTCGTGCGACGGCGACTCGTCGTCCAGCGGGTCCACCGGGTCGGGCGCCGGCTCCGCCGGAAGGCCCGTCTCAGGGTCGACACCGTCGGCTGCCTCGCCCGCCGGAGCGGCAGGCACCGTGGGTACGGTCGTCGTCCCCTCCGCGGCGCTGCCAGGTTCACCATCGGTCGCCAGGGAGTCCGCGGCCCCGGCCCCCTCGTCGGGCGTGGTCTGGGGCGGGGCCACCGGGTTCGCGGCGGCCGCGGCCCCGGCCGGCACGACGGTCGACGGCGTACCGGCCGTCGGCGGCTCGGTCGGCGTCTGCCCCTCGACGGCTCCCGGAACGCCGGGGCCGCCCGAGGTGTCGGGGGCGTCGGGCGTCGTCGGGGTGAGGGGGGCCGGGGCAGCGGGCGGCGTCGCGAGCCCCTCGCCGGGCAGGGCTCCGGGCGCGACGGGCCCGGGGGCGTCGACCGAACCCCGCGGGCCCCCGCCGGAAGCAGCCTGCTGGGCCTGGTAGGTCGCGAGCAGCATCCCGAGCTCCGAGCGCGCCTGCAGGACGGTCTCCGAGACGACGGCGTCGGCACCGAGCGCCTCGTCCGACCGGTCGAGCATCTTGACCACGCGGTCGAGCTGGACGTCCTCGCTGGGCGGCTCGTAGGCCGCCGGCTGCACGCCGAACGCGGCACCCGAGGCTGGCTCGTCGGCCGCGTACTGCACCGACCACGGCTCCCGGTGCGTGATCGAGGACCCGACGAACCCGACCGTCATGGCCGATCCGAGGACGAGGGTCGACGAGAGGATCAGGGGGACGGCCCGCGCGGGGCGTCGCGACTGACGGACGTGGACGGGAGGGTGCGGCCGGTCCGGCCCGGTGGGCGCGACGGCGACGTCGGCACGGACGGCGGCAGGCGCGCTGGCGGCGGGCTCGGCGCGAGACGCGCCAGGCCGGCCCCCTGGGCCGCTGGAACGCACCCGGTGCGTCGGCAAGGTCACCACGAGACTCCCATGTCCGTTCTGCGACGTTCGACCGTGCGAGAGTATCCGCGAACACGACCAGACTCCAGCCTGAGGGAGTTTGGGCGTGCGCGCCACCCCTTGCCTGGGAACTCCATGGGTGACTTCTCGTCCGGTGACTGCACAATGGAGGGATGGACACCCACGCAACGCAGCACACCACCGGCACCCGGCGCACCCGCCGGAGCGTCGCCGTCGGGCTCGCGCTCGTCCTGTCCACGTCCGTGCTGGGCGCGTGCGGCGAGGACGGCAGCATCACGATCCCCGAGATCACCATCTCGAGCGACCAGCTCGACCAGCTCCTCGACGACGCCAAGGCGCAGGCCGAGACCATCGGCGGCGACGTCCAGTCGCTCGTCGACTCGCTCGGCTCGCTGCCCGCAGACCAGCGAGCGCAGGTCGAGGAGGCCGTGACCGCGGCCAGGACCGCGTCGGAGGACCTCCAGACGGCCCTCGACGAGGCGGCCACCGCGACCGAGGACACCAAGGCGCAGGCCGAGCAGCGCGTCGCGGACGCCCGCGCGAGGCTCGACGAGGCGTCTGCGCAGCTCCAGTCGGCATCCGAGGCCGTGAGGTCGGCCGACGAGGCCGTGAGCAGCTCGCTCGACGACCTGCGCGGCGAGGTCGAGAAGTTCTCGCAGGACGTCGAGGGCGCGACGTCCTGACGACGTCCCGCGTCGTCACAGGCGCCGGGGCCCGTGCCCTGAGCGCCAGGTGCGCTACAGGCGCATGATCGCCGCGCCGTGCGGGTGCGTCCTGGCGACGGGCACGCCGTCCACACTGAGGACGGTCCGCCCGTCGTCGGGCAGGCCGGTCGAGGACTGCAGGACGCGGACTCCCTCGTTGGCGACCCACGTGCCGTCGAGCGCGCCCATGCGGTCGACGAACCGCTGCCGGTCCGCCGGGTCGAGATAGACCAGGACGTGTCCGTGGAGGACCACGAGGTGCGCGTCGCGGGGTGCCTGACTGACCAGGTCGTCGAGGTCGTCGAGGAGGTCGCCCCGGACGACGTGCGGCGGGTCCTCCGCGACCAGGGCGCACGCGGCGTCGAGGCGTGCGCGGCGCTCGTCGTGCTCGGGCCAGACGAGCGTGCGCAACCACGCGACGTCGTCGGGATCGGTCACGTCGAGCGGGTTGAGGTCGATCCCCGCGCGCCACGCCACCTGAGGCAGCGACGACGGGACCAGCGCCGAGTCGTCGACCGCGCAGTCGATCAGGACCGACGACGGACCGTCCACAGGGTCCAGCACGACGGGGCCGTCGGGCGTCGCGTAGCGGTACGAGTACCGGTCGGGGTACAGGCACAGCCCCGCGGACGCCCCGACCTCCAGGAGCGCGAGCGGCCCGTCGAGCCGTGAAAGCACGGGCAGCAGCACCGCGCAGCGCGCCGCCTCGTTCGTCTGCGTCGAACGGGCCAGCGCGACCGCCTCGACCTCGGGCCAGTGCCCGAGCAGCCACGGCCGCACCCCCTCGAACGCGCCGAGAGGCGCACCGGCCGCCCGTGCCGCTGCGAACACGAGGTTCGGCTGCCGCTTGAGCTCCGGCAGGCGCAGCACGAGCCCGAGGACCTCCTCGTCGGCCGCGATCGACAGCGCCCATTCGGTGTACAGAGGGGAGGACGCGCGCACCTCGAGGTCCGCCCACCGGACGTACGCCTCCGACAACCTGTCGATGCTCATCCGCCGAACCTAGCGGCTCCGCGCGTGACGAACGAGGAACGTCCGGCGCGTCACGGGCCCCGGTACCGGCCCCGGCCCCGGCCCCGGCCCCGGCCACGCGGGCACGCGGGCACGTCCCCGTTGACCGTCCGACGCGCCCCCGCCACACTGGGCCATGCCTTCCGCCGCTCCGACGCCAGAGCCCGCCAGGACACCGGTACCCGACCTCGACGAGACCCTCGCGCTCGCCGGCATCGCCCTCGGCGCCGCGCTCGCCGAACCCGAGGCGCTCGGCGGGTCGACGCGGTCGCTGGTCGTCCGCGCCCGCGTCGTCGCCGGGTTCACGGACGACCGCCTCGACACGACCCGCGCCGTCGCGCACGCACCGGGCAGCACGGTCGTGGTCAAGCGCTTCCTGGACCGTCCGGGCGTGCACGGCCTGCCGTTCGAGCACGAGGTCGCGGGGCTCGTGACCCTCGACCACACCCCTGTCCTGCTGGCCGTCGACGAGGCGCACCGCCTCGTCGTCATGAGCGACGTCGGCGACGGCCCCACGCTCGCCGACCTCCTGCTCGGCACCGACCGCGACGCCGCCTGGCAGGGCGCGCACGACTGGGCGAGCGCCCTCGGCGAGCTCGCGGGCGCCTCCGGGCGGCACGTCGAACGGTTCTCGGCCGAGCTCGCGGCGCGCGGCATCGTCAAGGGGTGGGACCTCGACGCGGACGCCCGCGCCGGGGTGCACCGGCTCGTCGAGGCCCTGCCCACCCCGACGGACCTCACGCGCGAACCGCTCGACGCGATGCTCGCGTTCGTGCACGACGACCTCGAGGCGGTCGCGAGCCTGCGCGCCGCGGCGAGCTCCGCCGTCGTCTCCCCCGGCGACACGTGCCCCGACAACGCCGTCCGCACCCCCACCGGGTGGGTGTTCCTCGACCTGGAGGACACGAACGTCCACCACCCCGCGCTCGACGCCGCGTACACGCTCATGCCGTTCTCCACCTGCTGGTGCGTGTTCGACCCGCCGCCCGGCCTGACCGACAGCCTCCTCGCCGCGTTCACCACGGGCCTGGGCAGGCACCGGCCCGACGCCGTCGTCGAGCCCGCCTGGACCCGCGACGTCCTGCTCGCATGCGCCGGCTGGATACTCGCCATGACGGGCTGGCTCCTCGACGGCGCGGTCGAGGACCGCCCGAGCGTCGGACCCGAGGGGAGGTCGCCGTCGTACCGGCAGCTCATGACGTCCCGCTGGCGCTGGGGGGCCGAGCACCTGCGCGACGTCACCCCGAGCATCGCGACCGTCCTGTCCGACGCCGTCGCGTGGGCCGAGCGCGAGTGGGGCCCCACGCCGTCGGGCGGGTATCCCGCGTTCTCCTGACGCACCGCTGGTCCCGGCACGAGAGGACCTAGGTCCCCGACGTTCCTCGACCTTCGCCCCAGGTCCGGCCCCTCCCGCTCCGGTGGAATGGAGTCAACGCACCGGATGGGGATCCGGTCCTGGAGAGGAAGACAGACGACATGAGTGCAACGATCGAACGTCAGGCCGGCTCGGCCCGCTCGGCCCGAGCAGTACGTGCCGTCCCTCACGAGGTCTCGGGGGCCACCACGACCGCGAGCCTCGCGGTCCGCGGAACCCTCCCGACGCAGGTCGTCCTGGGGATCTTCCGGATCGTCATGGGCTTCTACTTCGTGTGGGCATTCCTCGACAAGACGTTCGGGCTCGGGTTCTCGACCCCCGCGGAGCGTGCCTGGATCAACGGAGGCAGCCCCACGTCCGGCTTCCTCGGAGGCGTCCAGGGTCCGTTCGCGAGCTTCTTCAACGGGATGGCCGGTGCTGCCTGGGCCGACTGGCTCTTCATGGCAGGCCTCCTCGGCATCGGGCTCGCCCTGACGCTCGGGATCGGGATGCGGATCGCGGCCATCGCCGGGACCGTCCTCCTCGGCTTCATGTACCTGGCGTCCCTGCCCCTGACCACCAACCCGATCATCGACAGCCACGTCGTCGAGGCCCTCGCGATCATCTCGCTGGCCATGATCGGCGCCGGTGACACCCTCGGCCTCGGCCGACAGTGGAAGAGCCTGCCGCTCGTCCGCAAGAACTCCTGGTTGGTCTGATCCCCGGTTCGGCGACGCGATCCGCTCGCCACGGCGATACACCCAGGAAGACGCGGGGAACACCAGGGAACGCGAGACCCTGCCCCGCCCGACGGCCCTCCCGGTCACCTCCCGGAGGGCCGTCGCTCTTTCCCCGGCCGGCCGGCCACCCGCCGACCGGCCGGGGACACACCGTCGGGGCTCACGGAGAGACGAGGGGGTAGTGATGGATTACCTGAAGACCTACCACGCACACCAGAGCGCCGTCCCGGTCCTGCCGAGGCCGGTTCCGGTCCGAACGTCTGACAGACTCACGTGGGTGACCGAGTCTCTTCCTTCTGCCGTCGCGCACCGCGTGCTCGACGCCGTCGTCGCCATCACGAGCAACCTCGACCTCGACACGGTGCTGCGCCGCATCGTCGAAGCAGCGATGGACCTCACCGGAGCACGGTACGGGGCGCTCGGCGTCCGCGACGGCGAGCGCCTCGGCCGGTTCGTGCCCGTCGGCATGAACGACTCCGAGGTCGAGGCGATCAGCCACTGGCCCCACGGGCACGGCCTGCTGGGCGAGGTCATCCGCAACCCGCACCCGCTGCGCGTCGACAAGATCGAGGGCTACCCGGCCGCATCCGGCTACCCCGCCGGGCACCCGCCCATGCACACGTTCCTCGGGGTCCCCATCCAGGTCCGCGACTCCGTCTACGGCAACCTGTACCTGACCGACAAGCGCGACGGGTCGCCCTTCACGCGCGACGACGAGGCCGCCGTCCGGGCCCTGGCCGCCGCCGCGGGCGTGGCCGTCGACAACGCGCGCCTGTACGAGGACGGGCGCCGCGTCGCCGTGCTCGAGGACCGCGAGCGCATCGCACGCGACCTGCACGACGTCGTCATCCAGCGCATCTTCGCGTCCGCGATGACCCTCATGAGCACGACCAAGCACATCGAGAACGAGCTCGTGCGCTCGCGCGTCGAGGAAGCGGTCAACGACCTCGACGACACGATCCGCGAGATCCGCTCCACGATCTTCGCGCTCCAGGCCACCACTCCCCCCGAGGCGAGCCTCCAGGAGCGGCTCACCGCGGCGGCCGGCGCCGTGACGTCCGCGCTCGGGTTCGCTCCCTCGATCATCATCGAGAGCGACGACTCCTCGCTCGTGCCCGCCGAGGTCGCGGACCAGCTCGTGGTCGTCGTCGGAGAGGCCCTGACCAACGTGGCCCGCCACGCGCGCGCGTCGCGGGTCGACGTGCGGCTGCGCGTGACCGACGACGCCATCACGCTGTCCGTGGTCGACGACGGGATCGGCTGCACCGGCGTCGACGCGGGCGACCACCGCGGCGGCCTGCACAACCTCGCGACGCGCGCCGAGGCGCTGCGCGGGACCCTGTCCGTCGGACCGGCCGAGGCTGCGGCGCGCGAGCTCGCGGGCGCCGCCGGCGGGCCGGGGGACGCGTCGAGGGCGGACGGGTCGACGGGTGTCGTCCCCACGGGCCGCGGTACCGCGCTCGTGTGGCGGATCCCGAACGCCTGACGGTCAGCCAGGAGCGCCCGCCCGGCTGCGGAGCTCGATCACACCAGCCCGAGGTAGTGGATGACGGCCTGCTCCACCGTGGTGAGCTCGTCGTGGTTGAGGTAGTCGACGGGGTCTCCCACGAGGTAGGCGGTGTCCACGGTCCGGATCTGGTCGACCAGCAGCACGGTCTGCTGCCCGTCGATCACCAGCTCGGGCCTGAACGTCGCCGGTCGGGCGCTGGTCGAGGTGGGCACGACGGTCGCCACCGACCAGTTCATCTCCGAGGGCGAGAGGACGAGCCCGTACCGACGCCCGCCCTGTTCGTGCCCCCGCGGGGCACCGAGGTCGACCCGGTAGACGGCGCCGCGGATCACCAGGCGTCCGGCTCGTCGTTCAGGTTCTCCTCACGCAGCATCTCGGCATCGGCACGCGCCTGGTCGAGCCACTGCTCGTGGGCCACGAGGTGCAGGCCGCGGCGCAGGGCATCGCTCGTGGACATGCCCTTGCGTGCGATCTCCTCCAGGAGCCGGCGTTCCTCGGCGGTCGGTCGGAAGCCGACGGTGCTCTGCGACATGTTCCCACCCTAGGGGCGTGTTGAACATCTGTCGAACACCCACAAGCACTGCGCGACCGACGCACCCCCGTGCGCTCCGCCGTCGGACATCACACCGCTCAGCCGCGCGGGCGGTCCTCCGTGCGCAGCTCGGTCGCGAGGACCGCGACCTGCGTGCGACGCTGCAGCCCGAGCGTCGCGAGGATGTGCGACACGTAGTTCTTGACGGTCTTCTCCGCGAGGAACAGGCGCTCGCCGATCTGCCGGTTCGTCATGCCCTCGCCGATCAGGTCGACGATCTGACGCTCCTGCGGCGACAGCCCCTCGAGGCGGTCGACCTCCTGGGCCTGCGGCGTGCGCAGCCGGTCGAGGATGCGAGCGGTGCTGACCGGGTCGAGCAGCGAACCGCCGCCCGCGATGGTCCGCACGGCACCCACGAGGTCCGAGCCGTGGATCTGCTTGAGGACGTAGCCCGAGGCGCCCGCGAGGACGGCCTGGAACAGCGCCTCGTCGTCCGCGAAGGACGTGAGCATGAGGCAGCCGATCTCCGGCATCTCGGAACGCACGTCGCGGCAGACCTCGACGCCCGAGCCGTCGGGCAGGCGCACGTCGAGCACGGCCACGTCCGGCCGGACGGCGCGGATGCGCGTCAGCGCTGAGGCGGCGGTGCCGGCCTCGCCGACGACCGTGATGTCGTCCTCGGCCTCGAGGAGGGCGGCGACGCCGCGGCGGACGACCTCGTGGTCGTCGAGCAGGAAGACCCGGATCGGGTCGGGGGTGGTGCCCATAGGGAGAACTTATCGGAGTTGCGTCAGAACGAGGGTGCCGGGCCGCGAGACGTGCGCTGCGCCGTCGGGCAGGCGACCAGCACGCCCGACGGCGTCGCCCACCTCAGACCGTCGGCGCAGCCTCGCCCGTGGCCGCGTCCGGCGCCGGCCGGTCCTCCTCGCGCAGGCGCGGCTCCGTGCGACGCGACGGGTCGAACCCGGCCTTGTCCGCGTAGAACGCACGCACCAGGTCCATGTCGGCGCGCACGTGACCCGTGAGCTCGAGCGTGGGGCCGAGGCCCGCGGTCATGGTCGTGCGGTCCACGTAGCCGAGCGTCACTGGCATGCCCGTCTCGCGCGCGATCCGGTAGAAGCCCGACTTCCAGTACTCGCCCTTGCTGCGCGTGCCCTCGGGCGTGATGACGAGCGAGAACACCTCACCCCTGCGCACACGCGACACGATGTCGTCGACGACGCCGCTCGGGTCCGTCCGGTCCACGGGAATCCCGCCGAGCGCCCGCGCGAACGGCCCCATGACGCCCTTGAACAAGGTGTGCTTGCCGAGCCAGCGGACCCTGACGCCCACGCTCGTCGAGATCGCGAGCATGAGCACGAAGTCCCAGTTGGACGTGTGCGGGGCCCCGATGAGGATGCCCGGCCGGTCCGTCGGAGGCTGCTCGGTGCGCAGCGTCCACCTGCTCACGGCCCAGTAGGCGCGCGCCAGGGCGCGGCGGATCATCGGGCGGGGACGCCGGCAAGGCCGGGCGGGGCGAGAGCTACGAGGCGGGGCACGACGGCAACGCTACCCGCGCGGGCGGGCCACCACGGCCGACGCGCCCCGTGCGCCCCTCACCCACGACTGTGGGCGAAATCTCCACCACCTGTCCATGTCCTCCCTGTCTTTTCCCAGGTTCGCCGTGCACACTTCTCCACATGACGTCGCCGAAGACATCAGGACCAGCCGCCCGGCTCGCCGCCGCCAGCTTCCTCGCCCTCGCGATGATGCTGCCGCTGAGCGCGACCGCATCGGCCGCCGAGGTCACCCAGTTCCTCGAGGACACCCAGTGCCAGGTCGACTCGATCGGCGAAGACCTCGAGAAGGCCACGACCCAGCTCTCCACCCTCCCGGCCGACCTGCGCAGCGAGGTCGAGGACGCCGTCGGGAACGCCCAGGCCGCGACCGACGAGGCCAACGCCGCGCTCGCCCAGGCGGCCGCCGACCCGTTCGGCGACGGCCGCGCAGTCCTCGCACTCACCGACGCCCAGGTCGCGCTCGACGCCGCCTCCGCCCAGCTCCGGTACGTCGCCGACAAGACCGTGGCCCAGGGAGCCGACGTCGGATCCACGCTGCGCGACGTGCAGAACACCATCGACCACCTGCGCGGCGAGACGAGCCGCGCGGCGTCCTGACCGCCCGCCCCAGCCCCGGCTCTCCGGGCCCGGTGGGGGCCTCTCTCTCGTTTTTCACCCGCATGGGGAGAAATCCCCCTGTGCAGCGGTGCCGTTCTCCTTCAGAATGAGCACCGCACTTCGTGGCGCCCAGCGTCACGGCCTCCACGCACCCGACAAGGATCGGGTGCGCGACAGAAACGAGAAACCCCCATGACCACCCCCTACGGCGCCCCGCAGGCCCCGCAGTCCGCTCCCGCACCGCAGTACTACGGCGCCCCCGTCGAGGACCCGGGCAAGACGCTCGGCATCGTCGGCTTCATCCTGGCGTTCGTGTGCGCGGTCGCGGGCATCGTCGTCAGCGCCATCGCGAAGAAGAAGTCTCGCGAGGCCGGCTTCGACAACCAGCTCGCCAAGTGGGGCCTCGTCCTGAGCATCGTCTTCACGGTGATCGGCTTCGTCGGCGCGATCCTCTACTTCGTCCTGATCGTCGCGCTGGCCGCGTCGGGCGAGCTCAGCTCGTACTGACCCCCGGTCTCCCACGAGGCCGTCGCCCTTCCCGGGCGGCGGCCTCGCTGCGTCTTCCCGGGGCCCGCTGCCGAGGGTGACGGTGCTGCCCGCCGAAGGTGACCACGTCGGATGCCGAGGGTGACCGACTGGCAGGCCGACGGTGACGGGGTTGCCCGCCGACGGTGACCGCACGGTCACCCTCGACGGGGGATGGCGTCACCCTCGGCATCCGACATGGTCACCCTCGGCGGTCCGGTCCGTCACCCTCGTCGTAGGCTCGGCGCATGTCCGCCGACCTGAGCCCCGCCCACGACGTCCTCCCGTTCGGCCGTGCCCCGCGCCCGGACACCGGCCCCGCGCTCGCCGACCGGCTGCGCGAGGTCATGACCAGGAACCTGGGCGACCACGCCACGGGCCTCGACCGTGCTCGCATCGACGCCGCGACCGTCCCCGACAGCCCGGACGTCCAGAGCCTCGACGTCGACGTGACCGGGCTCGTCGTCCGCGCCATGGGTGCCGCCGACGCCCCCGACCCGGCCGAGAACGTCGAGCACGTCACCGGCCGCGAACCCGCGGTGGCCCGGACCATCCGCGCCCAGGGGCACCCGGTCACGCTCGCCGGTGTCGCCGTCGACCTCGATGCCGAGATCCGCGACCTGCGCTTCACCTGGGTCGAAGGAACCGACGGGTCCCTCTCGATCGAGGAGTCCGGCCAGAGCACCGAGCACCCTGTGAGCGGTCACCTGCGCGCCGCAGCGAGCCGCGACGCCCTCGTCAGCACCGTCCGCGAGCTCGCGACCCAGGCCCTCGCCGACCAGGGCTTCACGCTCACGGCCCTCGATGTGGACATCGCGTCCCGCGGCCCGCGCGCCGCGTCGATCGTGGCCTCGGCGAAGATCCGCAAGGGCTTCCTGTCAGCGAGCGCCCAGATCAACGCGACCGCGTCGATCGACCAGGCCATGGTCCTCACGCTGAGCGACGTGGGGGCTTCGAGCCGCAACCCCGTCGTCGCCGCCCTCCTGCTGGCCGTGCGCGGAAAGCTCGAGGAGGTCGACGGCAAGCGCATCGACCTCGCGTCGTCGCTGCCGCCCGGCGTGACGCTCTCGGACGTCCGGCTCGACGTCGGCGAGCAGCTCGTCCTGAGCGTCCGGGTCGGCTGAGGTCGGGCGGGCCCCACCGGCCCGCCCGCGACCACGGCTCGCCGAACATGCGGTTGGCGTCCGCCGAGCATGCGGTTGGCGTCCGTATCCGGGGTATCTGCGACGGCAACCGCATGCTCGGCACCAGGCGGGGAAGTACCGGGCTGGGAGGTACCGGGCTGGGAGGTACCGGGCGGACGCTGGTCAGCGGCGTCCGCGGGGGAAGAACAGGCTCTCGGGACGCGGCATCCGGGCGCCGTCGAGCATGAGGTCGGTCCGCTCGCACCAGAACGCGACGTACCCGCGCACCCTCTCGCCGTCCGACAGCGGGTCCTCGTAGCTCCAGCCGATGTCGGCGCCGTCGGGGTCGCCCGACGCGAGCGACCAGTAGCGCGCCTGCCCCTTGTAGGCGCAGTCGCTCGTCGTCGGGCTCGGCGTCAGGACCTCCCAGCGCACGTCCTCGGGGGGGACGTACCAGCGCAGCGGCAGGTACGTCTCGGTGAGCGCCATGGCCCGGTCGCTGTCGGCGAGCACCACGCCGCCCAGGGAGACGACGACGTGGCGCGCGCTGGGCACGACGTCGACCCGTTTGAAGGGGTCACGCGGGTGAGCGGCCAGAGGTTGCTCCTCGGCGAACCAGTCGAATGCCTGGAAGTCGACGGCGACGTAGCCGGCGAGGTCCTCGTCGTCGGCTCGGAAGAACGGGGCGGTCGCGCCGTCCTCGGCGCCTTTCCGTGCCCTCGAACCACATCTCGGTCCCCGGGACCGCGAGGACAAGACCCGCGCGGTCTATCTCCATGCCTGTCTCCGCCAGGTCTCGGACGAAAGCACTACCAACGCCAGCGTTCGCGAGCGGTTCAGCATCCCTGACCAGAGTTCAGCGCAGGCGTCCAAGCTCCTCAACGACGCCGTCTCAGACGGGCTCATCGCGGTCTTCGACCCCAGTGCCGGGTACCGGGCTCGCCGCTACATCCCCCTCTGGGCAGCCGACGACGCCGTTGTTTGACCGTTGCTTCACTCACAGCTCCCTTCGTCGCAACTTGGGCCGCGGCGCAGGGCCCTGACCTGCACTAATGCACCACCAAGGCGACTCAGATTGCTTGTTGCTTGCTTCACTCGCCATGTCCGATGTGCCCTTGCACTCTCGGCGCAGGGCCCACGTCGCACTGTCAGGTCGCCGTTTCAGCGTGGGCTTCGTTCAGTACATGAAGGTCTGTGAGACACCAGGCACGGGAACGGCGCTCGAGGCCCCTAGGGGCACGCAACCCCAAACCAGGCCCTACAGCTCTCCGATCGCGTTCCCCAGGACCGTCGCCCCGATCACGAGCAGCAGTACGCCCATGACGAGCGACGTGTTGGCCGTCAGCCACTCCCGCAGGCGGTCGAGCCACGGCGCGACGCGGGCGGGGGCCACGAGCGTCGCGACGAGGGGAACCAGGACCGACAGCCCGCCCACCAGTACGAACGCCAGCACGACCACGACCTCCTGCACGAACCCGAGCGCCGCGCCACCCACCGAGACGCCCGCGGCGACCACGAACGCGAGCTCCTTGGGGTTGGCGACCGTGATCAACGCACCGAGGACGAGACCGCGCGCAGGTGACGCGTCCGCGATCGAGGCCAACCAGCCGGGGAGGCTCGCCGACTCGTCCTCGGGCTTGGGGCGCCACTGCGTGAGACCGAGCAGCATGAGCGCGGCTCCCAGGACGATCCGTACCCAGACCGGGAGCTCGCTCGACCCCAGGAGATGCTCGACGACGTCCGACGCCGCGACGACGACGCCGAGCAGGGCCGCGAGCGCGAGCAGCCGGCCCACGACGAAGGTCACGCCCGAGGCGCGCCCCCGGTCCGAGGTCAGGAGCAGCGCGAGGGCGATGATCGGCAGCGGGCTCAGCGCGACAGCCACTGCGAGGGGAAGTGCTGCGCCGACGACCTCGGCCATGGAGTTCACATCGTCACCGTAGACCGCCGCGCTGCCGCCCGCTCCCACGTTTCGCGCAGCCGTGTCATGTCCGGGCAATTGAAGTTGCGACCGCTTGAGAGAATGGTTGGTCGTGAGCACCGAACCGCACGGCCCCGCACGGCCCGCCGTGGACAGCCCTGCGAGCGCCCCCACGGGCGAGGCGGGACGCGAGCCGCGCACGGGCGCGAGCCCACGCCGCCGACGCGGAGGACGCGGACGGGCGAAGCCCCAGGTCAGCGAGCAGAACCCCTCCCCCGAGCAGGCCGCCGGCGGCCAGGACTCGGCCCGCCGCAGCAGGACCGACCGGGCCCGCGGTGAGAGAACTCCCGAAGGTGAGAAGAGAGACCGGGGCGAGCGTCCGACGTCGGGCACCTCGAAGCGTGGCAACCAGCGCGGCGCCCGCCGCCAGCAGGTGAGCCTCGCCCAGCTCACGAAGGCCGCCGAGCGGCGCGCGCAGGTCGTCGTGCCGCCCATCACCTATCCCGAGCAGCTGCCCGTCTCGGCGCGGCGCGAGGACATCGCGAGGGCCATCGCGGAGAACCAGGTCGTGATCGTCGCGGGCGAGACGGGCTCGGGCAAGACGACGCAGCTCCCCAAGATCGCGCTGGAGCTGGGGCGTGGCCGCAAGGGCCAGATCGGGCACACGCAGCCGCGCCGGATCGCGGCGCGCACGGTCGCGGAGCGCATCGCCGAAGAAATTGGGACGCCGCTGGGTGAGATCGTCGGCTACCAGGTGCGCTTCACGGACCAGTCGAGCGACCAGACGCTCGTCAAGGTCATGACCGACGGGATCCTGCTCGCGCAGATCCAGCGCGACCCGCAGCTCCTCGCGTACGACACGCTCATCATCGACGAGGCGCACGAGCGCTCGCTCAACATCGACTTCCTGCTCGGGTATCTCACGCGGCTCCTGCCGCAGCGTCCCGACCTCAAGGTCGTCATCACGTCGGCGACGATCGACTCGCAGCGGTTCGCGCGGCACTTCGCGCCGGGCGGTCCCCTGCCGCCGCTCACGGCCGACGAGCTGGCCGCGGCTGAGCTGTCAGAACCAGCGAGCGCCATGGCCCACGCTGGTTCTGACACCACCGTGGGGCCCGACGACGCCACGCACCTTCCGCCGACGGCGCCCGTCATCGAGGTCACGGGTCGTACGTTCCCCGTCGAGATCCGGTACCGACCGCTGTCGCCCGACGTCGACCCGGAGTCGGGCAAGGCCAAGCGCGCCCCCGCGAAGGGCACCCAGGAGAAGGACCTCGTCACGGGCATCGTCGACGCGGTCACCGAGCTCATGGCCGAGGGCCCGGGCGACGTCCTGGTGTTCCTGTCGGGCGAGCGCGAGATCCACGACGCGGCCGACGCCCTCGAGTCCCGCCTGGGCGAGCGCACACGCGACGCCAAGCGCCCCGACTTCGTCGAGATCCTGCCGCTCTACGCGCGCCTGTCCTCGGCCGAGCAGCACCGCGTGTTCCAGGCGCACTCCTCGCGCCGCGTGGTGCTCGCGACCAACGTCGCCGAGACGTCGCTGACGGTCCCGGGCATCCACTACGTCGTCGACCCGGGCACGGCCCGCATCTCGCGCTACTCCAAGGCGACCAAGGTGCAGCGCCTGCCGATCGAGCCCATCGCGCAGGCCAGCGCCAACCAGCGCTCGGGGCGCTCGGGCCGTGTCGCGGACGGCATCGCGATCCGCCTGTACTCCGAGGAGGACTTCCTCTCCCGCCCGGAGTTCACCGAGCCGGAGATCCTGCGCACGTCGCTCGCGTCGGTCCTGCTGCAGATGATCTCGGTGGGCGTGGTCTCCTCGCCCGACGACGTCGCGCGCTTCCCGTTCGTCGAGCCCCCGGACACGCGCTCGATCCGGGACGGCGTGCAGCTCCTGACCGAGCTCGGTGCGCTCGAGACCGTGACCGGCGACGTGTCAGAACGAGCGAGGTCTGGAGACCACGCTCGTTCTGACACGTCGACGACGCGGCTCACCGAGGTCGGTCGGGTTCTTGCCCAGCTGCCCATGGACCCGCGCCTGGCCCGCATGATCTGGGAGGGCTCGCGCCGTGGCGTCGCGCGCGAGGTCGCGATCATCGCGGCCGTCATGTCCATCCAGGACCCACGCGAGCGCCCCGCCGAGTATCGCGCCCAGGCGGACCAGCTCCACGCCCGCTTCGCCGACCCCCGCTCCGACTTCCTCACGTACCTCAACCTGTGGGAGTACGTGCGCGAGCAGCAGCACGAGCTGTCGTCGTCGGCGTTCCGGCGCCAGTGCAAGGCCGAGTACATCAACTTCCTGCGCGTGCGCGAGTGGCAGGACGTCGTCGCGCAGCTCCGTGAGATGAGCAAGCCCCTCGGCATCGACATGTCGTACACGCCCCGCACCCGCGGCGACGCGACCTCCGGGAGGGGAGCGACGCCGTCGGGCACCACGATCGCCGAGGCGACCGACCAGCCCGTCGAGCGCCGCCTCACCTGGGACGACGACACCATCCACCAGTCGCTCCTCGCCGGGCTGCTGTCGCAGATCGGCATGCAGGAGGCGACCGAGGTCAAGGCGTCGTCCGTCGCGCACCTGCGCGGCCCGCAGAAGGAGCTCGCCATGAAGCGGGCCAAGAAGCAGGCCCGCAACGAGTACCTCGGCGCGCGCGGCGCACGCTTCGCGATCTTCCCCGGCTCTCCCCTGTCCAAGAAGCCCCCCGTATGGGTCATGGCGGGCGAGCTCGTCGAGACCAGCCGCCTGTGGGGCCGTGACGTCGCGAAGATCCAGCCCGAGTGGGCCGAGGAGCTCGCCGGGCACCTCGTCAAGCGCACCTACTCCGAGCCGCACTGGTCCACCAAGCAGGGCGCCGCGCAGGCCAAGGAGAAGGTCCTGCTCTACGGCGTGCCCATCGTGGCCGACCGCACCGTGCTCTACGGCAAGGTCGATCCCGAGGCCGCGCGCGAGATGTTCGTCCGCCACGCCCTCGTCCAGGGCGAGTGGACCACTCACCACCAGTTCTTCCACGAGAACCGTCGCCTGCTCGAAGAGGCCGAGGAGCTCGAGGCGCGCTCCCGACAGCGCGGCCTCGTGGTCGACGACGACGTGCTGTTCGCGTTCTACGACGAGCGCATCCCCGAGGACGTCGTCTCGGCCCGCCACTTCGACACCTGGTGGAAGTCCGCCAAGCGCCGCGACCCCGACCTGCTCACGTTCACGCTCGAACAGCTCGTGCCCGACGCCGAGTCCGTCGACACCTCGCTGTTCCCCGAGACGTGGGCCCAGGGCGACCTCACACTCCCCCTGACCTACCAGTTCCAGCCCGGTACAGATGCCGATGGCGTGACCGTACACATACCCATCAGCGTGCTGAACCGCGTCGTCCCCGACGGCTTCGACTGGATGGTCCCCGGGCTCCTCGACGAGCTCGCGACCGCGACCATCCGCTCGCTGCCCAAGCCCGTGCGCGTCCAGCTCGTCCCCGCCCCCGACGTCGCGCGCGACGTCGTCGGCTGGCTCCGCGACAACACGCCCGCCTGGGAGGACGTCACCCGCGCGGGCGACATGGCAGAGCCCTTCCACGTCGCGTTCACGCGCGCCGTCCGCGCCCTGCGCGACGTGATCATCCCCGACGACGCCTGGGACGACGCCCGTACCGAACGCCTCCCCGCCCACCTGCGCATGACGTTCCGCGTCATCGAGGAACGCCGCGGCGGCGAGGTCGTGCTCGACGAGTCCAAGGACCTCGTCTCGCTCCAACGACGCCTCGCGCCCCAGGCGCAGGCCGCGGTGCGGGCGGCGGTCAAGGGGGCGGTCGGTGCGGCGTTGCGTGAGGCTGCTGTGGCTGCTGAGGCTGCTGAGGCTGGGGCTGGGTCGGGGGACGCGGGGAGGGGGGCGCCGGCTCGAGGTCTACCATCCGCGTCGCTCGTTCCTCGCGACGCTCCCGCCAGCCCCGCCACGCCCTCCGGCGCCGCCGCCCCCCTCCCCGCGTCCGCTTCCGGCTCGCCGTCCGCAGGGCGACCCGGTGGTGGCTCAGGGGGTGCTGGTGCGTCGCGGGCGCCCGACGGCGGCGCGCCGTCCGTGGTCGTCGCCGAGGCGACCGGGCTCACCACATGGCCCACGGGGCTCCCCGACGGGGTGCTGCCCGAGGTCGTGTCGACGCCCGCCGGGGCCGGCATGGTCGTGCGCGGGTACCCCGCGCTCGTCGAGGAGGTCGACGCCAAGGGCAAGCCGTCGGTCGCGTTACGGGTGCTCGCCGACCGCTCGACGCAGGACCGTGAGCACGCGCGCGGCGTCCGGCGGCTGCTGCTCGGCGAGACGGCCCTGCAGAGCGCGCGGGTCACGAGCCGCTGGACCGGGACGCAGTCCCTGACCATGGCCGCGAGCCCGTACCGGAACACCGAGGCGCTGGTCGCCGACCTGCAGCTCGCGGCCATCATCGCACTCACGTCGGGGGCCAAGGCCTCGCAGTACGGGCCGCTGCCTGATGCTGTACAGATCCGGAGCGCCGATTCGTACGTCGCTACGCGGGACCTCGTGAAGCGGCACCTCGAGAGCGAGGTGCACCAGATCGTCGGGCACGTCGTCGCCGCGCTCACGGCCGCACGGAACCTGGACGGCGAGATCCGGTCGGCCAACAGCCTCGCGCTGCTCAACACGCTCCAGGACGTGCGCGACCAGGTCGCCGGGCTCGTGGGCGTGGGCTTCGTGTCCCGCACCCCGGCCCACAGGCTGCCGCACCTGACCCGCTACCTGCGAGCCGCGTCGTACCGGATCGAGAAGGCCGCGACCAACCCGCACCGCGACGCCGAGCTCGCGTGGCGCGTGCACGACGTCGAGGAGGCGTACGCCAAGGCACGTGCGTCCTACGCGGCCGGCCCCGCAGACCCGGCTCGCCTCGCCGAGCTCGACGAGGCCCGGTGGCTCATCGAGGAGCTCCGGGTGTCGCTGTTCGCGCAGCAGCTCGGGACCGATGGGCCCGTGAGCGAGAAGCGCATCCGGAAGGTGCTCGCGCCGGGCGGCTGGTAGGCGGTCGCCCGGCAGGTGGACCGCGCCGGGCCGAGCGCGGGACCTTCGTCACGATCCCCGCGGCGGAGGTCCCAGGTGCCCGTTTTCCGCGGTTCTGCCACCTAACCTGAAGGGGACGGCCAGGGATCGCTGGCCGCACCTGTTGCTCTGGAGGGCATCATGCGCACCGTCGTCGTCACCGGAACCGCCTCGGGCATCGGCAAGGCCCTCAAGGGGATGCTGGAGGCCGACGGCCAGCGTGTCATCGGCGTCGACCTGCGTGACGCCGACGTCACGGTCGACCTCACGACCGCTGCGGGTCGCGCCGCGCTCGTCGACCAGGTCACCGCACTCAGCGGCGGCACGATCGACGCGGTCGTCGCCAACGCGGGCCTGTCGAACGGCAGCCCGGCGACGCTCGCGGTCAACTACTTCGGCGCCCTCGCGACGCTTGAGGGCCTGCGCCCGCTGCTCGCGGGCTCGGACGCCCCGCGCGCCGCCGTGACGTGCTCCATGGCGAGCCTCCTGCCCGTCGACGACCAGCTCGTCGAGCTGACCGTCGCGGGCGACGAGGCCGCGGCACTGGCACGCGCGGCCGAGCTCGCTGCGGCCGGGACGGGCGACATCATCTACGGCAGCAGCAAGGCCGCGGTCGCGCACTGGCTGCGCCGCGTCGCGCCGAGCGCGGACTGGGCCGGGGCCGGCATCCCCCTCAACGCGATCGGCCCGGGCATCGTCCAGACCGGCATGACGGCCGAGATGCTCGCGACCGAGGAGTCGACCAAGGCCGTCGAGTCCCACGTCCCCATGCCGCTCGGCGGGATCATGGGTCCCGAGGTTCCCGCGAACCTCCTGCGTTTCCTCGTCTCCCCGGAGAACAGCCACATGTGCGGACAGGTCGTCTTCGTAGACGGCGGTTCGGACGTGGTCATCCGGGGCGACAAGGTCTGGTGACCTGACCGGCTCACCTCGAGGAGGCGGCCCGACGGCGTCACGCGCGTGACGTCGTCGGGCCGCCTTCTGCGTGCCACGAGCCGCGAGCCGCGGCGGGTCTTTACCAACTTGTGATTTTCGAAGTATCAGATACTTGCTTTCCTCCCCCTCGCGGCCGTTGCTAGCGTCGACGGTGATTTATCTGATACTCGGAGTTGCACCAAGGTGATGGGCGCTCCGGGGTCAGACCGGCAACGACGCCGGCCACGAGAGGACCCTCGCACATGACGAACCACGCCTTCCCGCGCCCTTCGCGCGCGCACTCAGCCCTGACCATCGGCGCCCTCGTCGTGCTGACGCTCGCCGTCGTCGCGCTCGTCGCCTACCTGTTGATCTTCAACGGCAAGGTCGCCGACGGCGCCACGCGCCTCGACGACGGAGCCACCCGTCTCGAAGCGGGCGCGGCCGAGCTCGCCGACGGCGCCGCACGCGCCCAGGAGGGCGCAGGCAGGCTCGCCGACGGCTCGAAGGACCTCGAGGACGGTGCCGAGACCCTCTCGGCCGGAGCGACCCAGGCGTCCACCGGAGCGACCCAGCTCGCCACAGGCAGCATGACTGCGCTCGACGGCGCCGCCCAGCTCGCTGCCGGGGCCGACGAGCTCAACGCCGGAGCGGCCAGGCTCGCACCGGGGGCGGCCGACGCCTCGACCGGCGCGAACAAGCTGGCCGCCGGCGCACGGACGCTCAACGGCAAGCTGGCCGCGGAGCTCGCACCCGGTGCGGCCAAGGTCGCCGACGGCGCAGCCCAGCTCCATGCCGGTTCCGGCGAGCTCAGCGGCAAGCTCGCGACCGAGCTCGCACCCGGCGCAGCGGACCTCGCACAGGGCGCGTCGAACGTCTCTGCCGGTGCGGCCGCCGCGTCCACGAAGAGCGGAGCGCTCGCCTCCGGAGCACGTGACGTCTCGGACGGCGCAACCGCCCTCGCGACCGGATCGGCTGCGGTCGCTGCCGGGGCATCGCAGGTTCAGGCCGGTGCCGGCGCACTGTCGGCGGGGATCGACAAGGCTGCGGGCGCCGCAGAGTCCCTGCGGGCCGGGGCCGCTGGTGTCTCCGCGGGGGCCGACGGCGTCCAGGCCGGGGCCGCGTCGCTCGCAGAGAACCTGACGGCTCTCGCCGCATCGGTGCCCGCCGACTCGCCCCTCAAGGCTCAGCTCGACCGCCTCGTCGGCGCCGCAGGAGACCTCTCCGCAGGGACGTCGACGCTGAAGGGCGGGGCGGCGGCAGTGGCCCAGGGAACTGCTGACCTCCACGGCGGGTTCACGGCCGAGAAGGGGCTCGTGAACAGCGCTCGCGCACTGAGCACAGGTGCTGCCGGGCTGCGGTCGGGGAGCGCGGACCTGGACGAGGGAGCCCAGTCGCTCAAGGTCGGAGCCCAGCAGGTCGCGGACGGCTCCGCTCTGCTGTCCACCGGGTTGAGCGACCTCTCGAGCGGGGCAGCGCGGGTGAACGCGGGATCGCAGCGGGTCTCCGACGGCGCAGCCGCCGCAGCCACCGGCGCCACCACCCTCAACGTCAAGCTCGGCGAGCTCGCCCCCGGCGCGGCGAAGGTCTCGGTCGGTGCGCTGGCGGCGGCGGAGGGTTCGGGAACCCTCTCGACGGGCGCCAAGGACCTCGCCGCGGGCAACGCCCAGCTCGCCACGGGCGCCAAGGACCTGTTCGCGGGCACCACGAAGCTCGAGGACGGGTCGCTCGACCTCCACACGGGCATCAACGCCCTGTCGAGCGGTGCGGCGACGCTCGCCGCGGGCAACACCGCACTCGCCGAGGGGGCGGGCACCCTGCACGCCGGCACGACGACCCTCGCGGACGGCGCGGGCGAGCTCGCGGAGGGCAGCTCGACGCTCGCCGACGGTGCGGGCACGCTCGCGGACGGCACGGTCGAGATCTCGGACGGTACGACCAAGATGAGGTCGGACGTCGAGAACAGCCCGGCCGGAAAGCTCTCGCTCGGCATGTCGGCGATCGCGGGCGGGAGCCTGCTCGCCGGTGTCGTCGGGGTCGGACTGGGGTTGCGCCGCCGGCTCACCATCTGACCGGCTGACCTGCGTGATCCCGCGCGGCGCCTCACAGTCGACGGTGACGCCGCGCTTCTCGAGGGTGGCGGGGCCGCGTCCATGACCTGGACGCGGCTCCCGCCGCCCTCGCTCTGCGGCCGCCTTGCCGCGACGCGGCTCGGCGCCGGGCTCCGCCGGGCCAGGAGGCTGTGGATGCGAGCCGTGCACAGGCGGTCCACCGGGACCCGCCCCCACAGGACGACCGCGCGGCGGGTCATGCGTGGGTGCCGTGCGGAAGAGTGGGAGCCATGACCACGACCGAGGCCACCGGCCAGCACGTCCCCGAGCCCACCGCGCCGCTCGCCGCGCCGGCCGACGCCCCCGCGAGTCCTCCCGCTGGCGCCCGCTGCTTCGGCGACGGTGATCCGCTCTACGAGGCGTACCACGACACCGAGTGGGGGCTCCCCGTCCACGGGGACGAGGCTCTGTTCGAGCGGCTGGCGCTCGAGGCCTTCCAGTCCGGCCTCGCGTGGATCACGGTGCTGCGCAAGCGCCCCGCGTTCCGCGAAGCGTTCGCGGGCTTCGACCCGGAGGTCGTCGCGCAGTTCTCCGAGGAGGACGTCGAGCGCCTGCTCCAGGACGCCTCGATCATCCGCAACCGGATGAAGATCGAGGCGACCGTCTCCAACGCGCGCGCCCTGCTGGCGCTGCACGAGCAGGGCAGGACGCTCGACGAGCTCGTCTGGTCGTTCGCCCCGGGCGGTTCGCGCGCGCCCGACGGCGGCACTCCCCTCGGTCGCCCACGTCCCGCGACCTTCGCGGACCTCGCGGCCAGCACTCCCGAGTCGGTCGCCCTGGCCAAGGCGCTCAAGAAGGAGGGTTTCCGCTTCATCGGCCCGACGACGGCCTACGCGGCGATGCAGGCGTGCGGGCTCGTGGACGACCACCTGGCGACGTGCCCGGTCGTGACCGACGAGCATTTGCTATAGCAGAACGGTTCCATCTTCTGAGACAGGATGCGATCATGAGGACCATGTCCTCGTACGTCAGCGTCCTCGACCTCTTCTCGGTCGGCATCGGACCCTCGAGCTCCCACACCGTCGGCCCCATGCGAGCGGGCACCACGTTCGCGCGCTCGCTCGACGAGCAGGGGGCCCTCGACCAGGTCACGGCGGTCAAGGTCGTGCTGTGCGGCTCGCTCGGCGCGACGGGGATCGGGCACGGGACACCGGACGCGGTCGTCGCAGGCCTGCGCGGACTCGACCCGGAGACGTGCGACCCCGACGACGTCCCGGGGAGCTGGGAGCGCCTGGGCGACGGCCACGAGGTCCGGCTGCTCGGCCGCCGGGTCGTGACCATGGCGACCGCCGACGTCCGCCTCGCACCGCTCACCCGGTTGCCCGGCCACCCCAACGGAATGCGTTTCACGGCCTTCGACGCGGCCGGTGACGTGGTCGCCGAGCAGGTGTACTACTCGGTCGGCGGGGGCTTCGTCCTCACCGAGCAGGAGCTCGAGGCCGCCGCCGCGAACGAGGAGGCCCAGCACGCCGCCGAGCTCGCGGGTGCACCGATCGACCCAGCGACCGAGCCCTCGGACGTCCCGCACCCGTTCGCCAACGCGGCCGAGCTCCTCGCGTCGTGCACGCTCGACGGCCGGAGCATCGCCGAGACCGCGTGGGAGAACGAGGTGTCGCTGCGCCCTGCCGCGCAGGTCGGGGCGGGGCTCGACCGGATCTGGCGCACCATGAGCGAGTGCGTCGATGCGGGCCTCGAACGCCAGGGCATGCTTCCGGGACGGCTCAAGGTCCGGCGCCGGGCGAGCGCGCAGCGCGAGAGGCTCGAGGCGGCAGAAGCAGACGGTGCCTCCGACCTCTCGATCGAGTGGCTCCAGGCGTACGCCATGGCGGTCAACGAGGAGAACGCCGACGCCCGCCGCGTCGTCACGGCCCCCACCAACGGGGCGGCCGGGATCATCCCGGCCGTCGGTCGGCACTTCCTGCGCATCCACCCGGACCTCGCGGCCGACGAGGAAGCCACGCGCCAGGCCATGCGCACCTACCTGCTCACCGCGGGCGCGATCGGTGCGCTGTACAAGCGCAACGCCTCGATCTCCGGCGCGGAGGCCGGGTGCCAGGGGGAGGTCGGCTCGGCGTGCTCCATGGCCGCGGGCGCCATCTGCGCGGTGCTCGGCGGCACCCCGGCGCAGGTCGAGAACGCCGCGGAGATCGCGATGGAGCACAACCTCGGGCTCACGTGCGACCCGGTCGGCGGTCTGGTCCAGGTCCCCTGCATCGAGCGCAACGCGATCGCGGCGTGCACCGCGGTCTCGGCCGCCAAGCTCGCCCTCCAGGGCGACGGCGCGCACGTCGTCTCGCTCGACACCGTGATCGAGACGATGCGCCAGACGGGCCTCGACATGTCGACCAAGTACAAGGAGACGTCGACGGGTGGCCTCGCGGTCAACGTCATCGAGTGCTGAGAGCAGCCGGGGGATCTGCGTCTGCGGCCGCCGCACGTCCTGACCGGCGGGCTCTCCCTGGTTCAGCCGATGAACGACGTGTCCGTGTGCCAAGGTGGGAGACCAGCACCTTCGACGAGCGGATCCCATGCACCAGACGCATCTCCCGTCCCCGACTCCTCCCGTGCAGCGGCTGCACCTCTCGGCCCGCCTCGAGGACCGTGTCCGTGCGGCTGCGGTGAGGTTCCTGCGGTCGCGGGGCTGGACCCCGCGCATCGAGGCGTACGTCGGGTACGGCAACGAGGGGTCGGTGCGCGTGCTGGCACGGGTGCTGCTGAGCCGCCCGCACCGCCGGTCCGACCTGGTCTGGAACCGACGTGGGTGGCGCAACTACCTCACGGTCTCCGCGCCGGGCGAGGTGGTGCGCGCGTCGGTCACGCGGACCGACGGGTCGGGCCAGGAGGAGCGCCTGGTGACGGACCTGCCCGCCGACCGCGACGGGTACGTGGACGGGATGCTGGACGTCGCGCTCGCCCCGGGGTGGCACGACGTCCAGCTCGCCACGGCGAGCGGCGCGGTCGCGACGGCGCGGGTCTTCGTGGTCGGGCCGGGGCGGCGCCTGGGCGTCATCAGCGACATCGACGACACCGTCATGATCACGATGGTCCCCAGCCTGCTGCGTGCGGTGTGGAACACGTTCGGGCTGCACGCGAGCGAGCGTCGCCCGGTGCCCGGCATGGCCGACCTCTACCAGGGCATCGCCTCTGTACATCCGGACGCACCCTTCGTGTACCTTTCCAACGGCGCGTGGAACTCTGCGGGCAACCTGGAGCGATTCCTCGACCACAACGGCTTCCCGCCCGGCGCCCTCCTCCTGACCGACTGGGGGCCCACCGCCACGGGCTGGTTCCGCAGCGGGCAGGAGCACAAGGGCAACGCGATCGACCGGCTCGTGCGCGAGCTGCCCGACGTCGGCTGGCTGCTCCTCGGCGACGACGGTCAGCACGACCCCGCGATCTACGCCGCCGCCGCGACACGCCACCCGACGCACGTCGCCGCGATCGGCATCCGCCAGCTCAGTCCCGCGCAGAGAATCCTCGCCCACGAACCTCCCGCGCCGTCGTCGGGCAAGAACGGCGGGACCTTCCTCGGGACGGTCGCCGCACCGGGGTCGCGCCGCACCCGGCGCCCGGCACACGGCGTCCCCACGGCAGGCGGGCCCGACGGCGGGGCGCTCGCTCGCGCACTCGGGCGCGCCCTGCGCTGAACCTGGCCTGGGACAGGGCTCGTGACGTCCGGGATGCCCCGTCCGTCACGAGATGTTTCGCTGGAGGCATGACCGACGACAAGGAGCGACCAGGCCCGTCCGGCGACCAGGACCCCACGGAACCGATCCGGCCCGACTTCCCGGCGCCAGGCGGCATCACCGGGGGGAGCGTCCCGCCCGCCGAGCCCATCCCGAACGCGGCGGACCCGTTCTCCGCGACGGGAGCCTCGACGCCGCCCGGCGGGCCCGGCGAGCCACCACCAGGGGGCCCGGCCGAGCCGCCGAGCAACCGCGCGTGGTGGTGGGCGCTGGGCGGCCTGGTTCTCCTCGGGATCGTGGCGGTCGGCATCTGGCTCGCGACCCGCGGTGACGCGGACGGTGACGCCGCCGCCTCGCCCGCCCCGACGCCGTCGGCCACCGTGAGCTCACCGAGCCCGTCCGACGAGCCGACCCCCGAGCCCACGACCACCACGCCCCCGCCCGCCGCGGGCTGCACCGCGACCGACGCCGGCACGCCCGCGGGCGCGAGCACGCACCAGATCCTCGACGTCGACGGCGACGGGCGCCCCGACACCGCCTGGCTCACCGGAGGCGCCGACCGGACGTTCGGCATCACCACCGCGTCGGGAGCGACGTTCTCCGCTCCCGTCGCGTCCGCGAGCCCCGTCCCGGCGAGCGCGATCGTCAACCTCGTCGCGGCGGGTGACAGCGAGGCGCCGATCGCGCTCGTCGACGTGGGACGCGAGGTCCTGCTGTTCTCCGTCGCGGACTGCGCCGTGACCGTGACGCAGAACGCCCAGGGCCAGCCGTACACGTTCGACAAGGGGTTCAGCGGCTTCGGTACAGGAGTCGGCTGCACGTCCGCGGACGGCGTCCTGCGCCTGGCCGGGCTGAACGCGACCTCGGCCGACGGCTCGACCTACACCGTCGAGCGGACGTTCGTCGACCTCGACGCGGAAGCACGGAACGCCACGAACGGTCAGGCGGAGACCGTCGCCGAAGGCGCTGCGGCGACCGATCCCGTCGTCGTCACCGCGCAGGAGACGAGCTGCGGCGACCTCGTCGCGGGCGGCGCGGACCCGGGCGGGCCGGTCGAGCCGCAGGGCTGACACCTGTCGAGAACGGCCGCTCTCAGGCCTGCGGGGCCAGTGCCGCGATCATCGGGTCGTCCTTGTCGATCATGCCCATCTTCGCCGCACCACCCGGCGACCCCAGATCATCGAAGAACTCCACGTTCGCCCGGTAGTAG
>NZ_JOFV01000013.1 GCF_000718325.1 Oerskovia turbata | reverse complement strand
ACGAAGAACACCACGAACTGCGCCGCCCCCGGACGCCGCTCAGCAAACCCCGACCACGCCTGACCCAACCGACCGAACATCACACACTCACTCTCAGGAAGATGGAACGAACCGGACGCGCGCGTCAGCGCGCGAGCTCGGCCCGCATCCGACGGGTCGAGCGGCGGTTGCGGAAGAACCCGGCGATCAGGGCCCCCGCTCCACGGAAGAAGTGGCCGTTGACGATCGTGAGCAGGCCCTCGGCCATGTCCATGCTCATGGCGCCGTTCGTCATCTTCGCGATCGCCCGGAACGGCATGCCGCGCAGGAAGAGCAGGTTGAGGTCCGGGGTGCCCTTGGCCTCGGCGCGAGCGCTCCGCCTCGCGAGCTCGCGGTAGGCGAACCGGGCCAGCGGGCTCCGTGCGTGCTCCATGTCCGACAACGGGCTGTTGACGCCGAGCGGCCCGGTCACCCGGTCTCGCGGGGCGAGCGGTCGGCCCAGGAGCACGGCGAACGCTTCGTCGGAGACCTCCGTCACGCGACCGGTGCGGTACTCGTCCGGCACCGCGTCGACACCGGCAGCGGCCGTACCCGCCACGACGTGCTCGGCCGTCAGCAGCACGGTCTCCACGTCGGAGCCCACGGAGAGCGTCCAGGCGCCGCCTTCGGTCTCCCAGGCGTTCGACGTCGTCGAGAAGTGCCGGAAGGTGAACCGGTCGAAGTCGATGCGCACCCGCCGGCTCTCGCCCGGCGCGAGGTGCACCTTCGCGAAGCCCTTGAGCTCGCGCACGGGGCGGTGCACGCCGTCGGTGTCCTGACGCCCCACGTAGAGCTGGGCGACCTCGGCCCCCGCGACGTCACCCGTGTTGGTCAGGGTGAACGTCACGCCGTCGGCGTCGACCGTGAGGTCGGTGTAGGCGAACGTCGTGTAGCTCAGGCCGAACCCGAACGGGAACGCGACAGGAACGCCGACCGTCGAGTAGTAGCGGTAGCCCACGTAGGGACCCTCGCGGTACTCGGCGTCGATCCCTTCGCCCGGGTAGTAGCGCACGTTGGGCGCGTCCTCGAGCCGGACCGGGTAGCTCTCCGCGAGGCGACCCGACGGGTTCACCGCCCCCGTCAGGACCCGTACCACGGCCTCGGCGCCACCCTGGCCGCCCAGGTACCCGTGGACCAGGGCCCCGCACTGCGACAGCCACGGCACCTCCACGACCGACCCGGCGCTCAGGACGACCACGATGCGGCTCGTGACCGAGGAGATCCGCGCCAGCAGCTCGACCTGGCTCTGGGGCAGGCGCAGGTGGCTGCGGTCCTGCCCCTCCGACTCGCTGATCTCGTCCAGACCGAGGTACAGCAGCACCACGTCCGCCGTACGCGCGGCGTCCACGGCCTCCGCGACGAGCGCAGGGTCTGAGTCCCCGCCACGCGTGAAGCCCTGTGCGGTTGCCACGACCTGCAGTTCCGAGGCGCCCAGGGCGTCCAGTGCCGTCGTGAGCCGGGTCGGGTTGACGACCGAGGAGCCGGCCCCCTGGTAGCGCGGCGTCGCGGCGAAGTCGCCGACGACCGCGACCCGGGTCCTCGACGCCAGCGGCAGGAGGCGGTCCTCGTTGCGCAGCAGCACCGCGCTCTGCTCGGCGACCGTGCGTGCCAGCTCGTGGTGCACGTCGAGGTCGACCTCGCGCCCTGCCCCACCGATCCGGCTCCCGAGGACCTTCATCTCCTCGACGCGCGCGTCCAGGTCCGCGCTGTCCAGGTCTCCGCGCTCCACGGCCGCCACGATCTGGGCGGCCGAGTCGAGGCCCGGCGAGGGCATCTCGAGCGTCCCGCCACGACGGACCGCCTCGACCGCGTCGTTGCCGCCGCCCCAGTCCGTCACGACCGCACCGTCGAAGCCCCACTCGTCCCGCAGCACCTGCTGGAGCAGGAAGGGGTTCTCGTTGGCGTACGTGCCGTTGATCAGGTTGTAGCTCGACATGATCGAGAACGGCGAGGACTCGCGGACGACCACCTCGAAGCCCGTCAGGTAGATCTCGCGCAACGTCCGCTCGTCCACCACGGAGTCGCTCGTCATGCGCCGCAGCTCCTGGCTGTTGGCGGCGAAGTGCTTGGGGCACGCCGCGACGCCTCGCAACTGGATCCCTCGCACGTACCCGGCGGCGAGGCGCCCGGAGAGCAGAGGGTCCTCGGAGAAGTACTCGAAGTTGCGCCCGCACAGCGGGCTGCGCTTGACGTTGAGCCCGGGACCGAGCAGCACGTCCACGCCCTGGTCCGCCGCCTCGGCGCCGAGCGCCTCCCCGACCGACAACGCGAGCTCGGGGTCCCAGCTGTTCGCGACCGTGGCCGCCGTCGGGAAGCAGGTCGCGGGCTGCGACGCGCCCAGGCCGAGGTGGTCGGCCGAGCCCGTCTGCTTGCGGATGCCGTGCGGTCCGTCGGACAGCCACAACGTCCGGATCCCGTGCCGAGGTACCGCCCGCGTCTCCCAGACGCTCTCCCCGCTGAGGAGTGCGGCCTTCTCGAGCGTGGTCAGTTCTTCCGTCATGGTTCTGCTTCCGTTCCCCCACGGAGGTCTTGCCTCGTGGGTGCACTGGTGTGGTTCTGCACGCCCGACCGGTCCGACGGGCTGCGTTGCTCTGGGGCGGGCGTCGCGACTAGCGGGCCACCTCGGTGACCGGCACGGCGACGGTCGGGCCCGGGCCCGGGACGCCGTCGGTCCCGGGTGCCTGCCTGAAGATGATCTTGAGGATCGGGAAGTACACGAGCACCGAGATCAACGCGTTGATGATCATCGTGACGAGGTCCGCCCCGACCTCCCCGGTGCTGCCCCAGCGCTCGACCATCCACTGGTAGATCGGCGCCTTGTAGAAGCCCTGCAGCGCCGCGGCCGCGAAGGTGATCAGCACGTAGGCGACGAAGTACCAGGCCGCAGCACGCCAGATGTTCGTGTCCGACTTGAAGGTGACGTTGCGCTGGAGGAAGAAGTTGATGACCTGGGCGACGAGGAGGGTGAGCTGCACCGCCAGGAAGTACGCCAGGCCACCACCTCCGGCGGGCAGGGCACCCGCCGCGTAGTCGAAGAGGTAGAACGGGGAACCGTCCGCGTTCACGTTCACGGCGAACGCCTGGAACGTCTGGTCCACGAGCGAGGTCCGGGTGAAGACCCCCTTGAACAACGGCATGAGCGCCAGCTGGAGCACCGTCATGCCCGTGCTCAGGAGCGAGAACATGATGAACTGCGCGACCGTGGGGCGTCGCTCGGAGAGATCAGCCCAGAACGTGCGCACGGGAGCCCCCCTGACTTCCTCGGGACTGCGTCGGTGCATGGGACGAGGCCTCCCTCGGGGCAGCCACGACGTGGTTGCAGCGCACGACGGCGGCCTCAGGTGCGTGATGCGTGCGTGGGTCCACGTGTGTGTCTCCTTCGACTGTCCAAGAGCGGGCGCAGGGCGAGGCGTCCTCCGCACCGTCGACCGGGCGGACTGGGGTGACGTCGGAGTCGAGTCCCACGTCCGCTGAGGGCTGCGACGCCCCGGCGCCCAGAGACGGTGGTGTCGCTGGTCGGCTGATAACGAACTCATCACAGCGCACCCCTGGTGAGGGGGGTGGTCGGTTTGCATAACCTGTCGGTTCTGACGCACAACCTGTCGCCGGGCGGACGTCCTCGCCGAGTGCGACCGCGGGGTCGCACCGGTCAGGGTCCGGGTCCGTTCACCCCTGGGGTCGTCGCGCCGGCAACCGTCGCGCGCGCACGCCGGGCGGGGCGGGACCTTGTGCCCTGGCGAGGCGCGCAGGCTGCGTGTGGACTGGAGGGCCCCCGACCTGAGGACTGCCAAGCCGTGCCCGACGCCGCCCGTCCCGATCGCTCTCCCGTCGCCGAACGCTCTCCCGACGCCCCGGGCGCTCCTGGGCGGGTGGTCCCGGTGCGGACGGTCGTCTACTACTACTCGTCGGCTTCGGGCATGGTGCGTTCGTTCGCGCTCCGGCTGGGCCGAGAAGTGTTCGACCTGGGAGACCGCGCGGTGCGCCGCTCCGTGCCGGAGGGCCCGTGGGTGCTGCTCACGCCGTCGTACACGACGGGGAACGTCGACAACGACACCATCCCCGAGCCGGTGCGCCGTTTCCTCGTGCACCCCGTCGCGCGGCGCCGCCTCGTGGGGGTCATGGGGTCGGGCAACCGGAACTTCGGCGAGCACTACCAGGCCGCGTGCCGGCAGATCGCCCGGGCGTCGGGGCGCCCCGTGCTCTTCGAGTTCGAGCTGCAGGGAACGACGTGGGACGTCGAGGAGGCCCGGCGCGTCCTGGAGGAGCTGGACCTGGCGCTCGACCTCGCGCACGCGAGGCGCCGGACGGGCGCACAGGCCTAGAGGAATCCTGACCGTCAGCGCAGGAAGCTGCTGGAAGGCCGCAGCGAGACAGCGCCGGCGCCGTCCGGGGACCCCCTGCTCCCCCGGAGGCGCCGGGCGGTCACGGCGTGACGGGACGCACGACCCCCAAGGCCTCGACCGTCACTCACCGCGACGTTCGTACTCTACTGAGGGCATCGCCGGCGGGGCGACGATGTTCCAATAGATGAGAGAGCTCTCATGTGAACTGCACCACACGTGCGCGTCGACCTCACATCGCCACCACATCAGACCGGCCCACCACGTCCCGTCGACCGACGTGCTCCCGCGCCGAGGACGCCACCCGGACGACGGCGACCGGCCCACCCCGGTGGCCGCCCGCGGGCCGGGCGGACCGGTGCTACCAGCACCCCCTCGATCCTGGGACAATCGAGAGGTGACGACACAGGAGAACCCCCCGGGCGAGCGGCTCAGCCGCGCGTTCCAGCACCGGCTGAACGAGCTGTTCGCGACCAGGCAGCGCGCCGGACGCGGCGCGACCAACCGCGAGGTCGCGACCTGGATGACCGAGCACGGCTACGCCGTGAAGGAGGCCTACCTGAGCGCGCTGCGCGGCGGCCACCGCACCTCTCCGTCACTGCGCATCATCGAAGGCCTCGCGGCGTACTTCGGCGTCGAGCCCAAGAACCTGCTCGACACGGGCGAGGACCCCAAGAAGGAGCTGCGACTCGCCCTGTCGGACCACGGCGTCGAGGCCTTCGCGATGCGCGCCGAAGGTCTCTCGGCCGAGAACGTCCGTGCGGTGACCCAGCTCCTCGACCAGATGCGGCGCATGCAGTCCCTGCCTGCTGTCGCGACCGACGACGAACCGTGAGCGACCATCGCGCCTGGCTGACCTCCGCGGGCCTCGACCGCGCGCGCAGCATCGACGAGGCGCGCGGGATCGTCGCGACCCGACGCGGGCGCCCCGTCGACGTCGTCGACGGCCCCCTCGGCGAGGGGGTCTCGGGGATGTGGCTCAGCATGCCGGACGGCGAGAAGGTCATCGTCAGCTCCGAGGCCGCGCTCTCCCCGCGCCACCGGCAGCACATCATCGCCCACGAGCTCGTCCACATCCTCGACGCGTGCGACGACCCCACGGCCCCTCCTCCGGGCCCGCAACGACGCAACCGCTACGAGGACCCCGTCGAGCACCGCGCGGAGTCTCTCGCGAGCGAGCTCATGATGTCGATCGAGGCGACGGGCGGTGTCGCCCACCGGCTCGCCGGCATGGAGCGCTACCGGTGACCTACCTCGCCTTCCTGCTCTTCGCCGGGGCCGCGGGGTGGACCGCGCTGCGGCACCGCTCGCACCTCGACGGAGACCGCGCGCTCACCTGGGCTCTGGGACTCGTGGCCGCGGCCTCCGCACTGCGGATCCACGCCGTCGAGTCCTTCCTGCTGACCTCCGCACCGGCCGGGTTCCACGAGCTCGCGAAGCACTCCCTGCTCGTCGCGGGCTGCCTGTGCATCGCGGCCTGGGTGCAGGGGACCCAGGGACGCCGTCCTCGTCCCCGGCACGTCGTCGTGGGCGTGGTCGGTGTCGTGAGCGTGCTCGTCGTGGTCTTCGTCCTCCACGGGCCCTGGGAACGACGGGACTTCGACGTCCAGACCGCCGGCAGACCCTGGATGGCCCTCTACTGGGCCGCCTACTACGGGGCCTTCCTGTGGGCCACGGCGACGTTCGGCATCTCGACGCTGCGGTCCCGCAGCGAGCGGCCGCGCGGCGGCAGGTGGGGCATGGACCTGGCGGCGGCCGGGGCGTTCGTCGGCGTCCTGTGGGCGCTGCTCAGTGCCGTCAACATCATCCTGCAGGAACCGGAGAGCCTCGAGCAGCTCCGCTTCCTCGGCATCCGCACGCGCTACCTCATCGCGACCTCGAGCGTCCTGCTCACGGTCGGGATCATGGGGCACCTTCTCTCCGCAGCCCGTACGCGACGGCGGCGACGGGCCGAGCTCGGCGCGCTGCACTCCCACCTCGTGGACGCCGTCGCCGAGTCCCGGCTGCCGGCCGTCCGGCCCGAGGTCGCGGAGTACCACCGCACGATCGAGATCATGGACGCCCTCGCGACCCTCGCCCGCTACTCCGAGCCGCAGGACGCGGCCCGGGTGCGCGCGCTCGTCGGCGACGTCCCCGAACCGGTGCTGCGTGCCCTGCAGATCGACCTCGCCGCGACGCGGAGAGGGATGGACGAACGCCCACCGGTCCCGGCCGACTGGGGCGACTGGGTCAGTGACGACCAGGCGCTGCGCGACCTCGGGCGGGCGTTCCGCGAGCAGACGGGCGAGCGGCGCGCGAGCGTCCTGGTGTCGGTCCTCGGGTACGACGGACACGAGACCTCGCCCGTCCCGCGGAGCAGCGAGCGCGACGACCACCGCTGACCGCGACCACACCCCGCCACTCGGAGAACCATGGCCCACCCCGCCCCCACCGCACCGCTCGCCGACGCGCCCACTGCCACCGTGGCGCCCCACCCGCGGTGGGCCGTCCTCGTGACCGACGTGCTCGCGCCCGGCCACGCGGTGGCTGCGCTCGTGCTCGCGACCGCGCTGTACGCCTCCCCGGGCGTGTCGGGCCTCGGCCACGTCGCACTCGCCGTGCTCCTGTGCGGCGGGCTGCCCTACCTGTTCGTGCACGGGCTGGCCCGTGCACGTGTGCTCGAGTCCCGCCACGTGCGTCCCCGCGCGCAGCGCATGGTCGTGTTCGCGGGGCTCGTCCTCATCGAGGTCGCGGCGATCATCGTCCTGCACCTCACGGGAGCAGCGCCGCTGCTGTCCCAGCTCCTCACGGCCTATCTCGCGGGGGTCGTCGCCCTCGCGCTCGTGACGCCTGTCGTCAGGGCATCGGTGCACACGGGTGTCTTCTCGGTCGCGGCCGGCGTCGCGACCTCGCTGTCGTGGTGGCTCGCCACCGGTCTGGCGGTCGTCGCCGTGGTCGTGGGCCTGGCACGGCTCGCCGTGTTCGAGCACACCCGCACGGAGGTCGTCACGGGCCTCGTGCTCGGCGCGGTCGTGGGCGCGGGAGCGGCAGCCCTGCTCGTCGGCTGACGACCGCCGCGTCCTCGCCCGGGCGAGCGACGCCGTCGGGCAGGACGTGACGCACCGAAGAACGCTTGACGGCCCGGCCGCCAGGGGTGATCCTCGATCCATGCCGACGACGCCCGCTCACCGCCCGCTCGCCGCCACCGCGCGACCAGCCGGCCGACAGCAGGGCCTCCCGACCCGGCGACCTCACCCGGACCGATGACGGCCGCGCTCGTCGCGGGCCTCGTCGCGGGGTACGCGATCGCCATCCCGGTCGGCGCCATCGCGGTCTACCTGGTGACGCTCACCGCGCGCACGCGGTTCGCCGTGGGCGCCGCGGCAGGCCTGGGCACCGCGACAGCCGACGGCGTCTACGCGACGGTCGCCGTGGTCGCCGGTGCGGTCGTCGCGCCGTTCGTCGCGTCGATCCGCACACCGCTCACGTGGGCGTCGGTCGCGGTCCTGACGTTCCTCGCGTGGCGCACGCTCCGTCCGGCCTTCCAGCGCGTCGTGCCCGACGGCGCCACGCCCCGCCCGGCGACGAGCGACACCACTCCCGTGCGCGCCTACGCGACGCTCCTCGGGCTGACCCTGGTCAACCCCGCGACCGTCGTCTACTTCGCGGTGCTCGTCGCGGGCGGGGCCCTCAGCCCCGACGCGACCGGGCCCGAGCGCGCCGTGTTCGTCGCCGCGGCGTTCCTGGCCTCCGCGAGCTGGCAGCTCGTCGTCGCGGGCGGCGGCGCGGTGCTCGGGCGAGCCCTGACCGACGACACGGGCCAGCGGGTCACCGCGGCCGTCGGCGGGCTCGTCATCCTCGGCCTCGCGGTGCACCTGGCGATCGGGGCCTGACAGGTCCAGGGACGACGAGGCCCCGGCGGCCGGTCGCGCGAGGAGCGCGGCCGGCCACCGGGGCCGTCGTCGAACAGGGGTCAGCGCGGATCAGACGTCCGTGCTGTCACCGATCCGGTGCACCAGGATCGAGTTCGTCGTGCCCGGCTGGCCCACGGGGGCACCCGAGACGACGACCACGAGGTCGCCCACCTCGGCGAGACCGTTGGCCTGCAGGGTCGTGTCGACCTGGCCGACCATGGCGTCGGTGTTCTGGACCTCCGGCACCTGGTAGGTCTGCGTGCCCCACGAGAGCGACAGCACGTTGCGCACGTGCTCACGCGGCGTGAAGGCGAGCAGCGGGATCGACGAACGCAGACGCGACATGCGGCGCGCCGAGTCACCCGACTGGGTGAACGTCGCGAGGTACTTCGCACCGAGGATCTCACCGATCTCCGCCGCGGCACGCGTGATCGCGCCACCGCGGGTGTGCGGCGTCGAGCCGAGCGGAGCCATGCGCTCGCGACCGGCCTGCTCCGTCGCCTCGATGATGCGGGCCATCGTCTCGACCGTGAGGATCGGGAACTCGCCGACGCTCGTCTCACCCGAGAGCATGACGGCGTCCGCCCCGTCCAGGACGGCGTTCGCGCAGTCCGACGCCTCGGCGCGCGTGGGGCGCGGCGAGTTCGTCATGGACTCGAGCACCTGCGTCGCGACGATGACCGGCTTCGCGTTGCGGCGAGCCATCTCCACGATGCGCTTCTGCACGAGCGGGACCTGCTCGAGCGGGAGCTCGACCGCGAGGTCACCACGCGCGACCATGACGCCGTCGAACGCGTCGACGATCTCCGCGAGGTTCTCGACCGCCTGCGGCTTCTCGATCTTCGCGACGACGGGGACCGTGCGGCCCTCCTCGTCCATGATCGCCTTGACGTCGTCGAAGTCCGCGGCGGAACGCACGAACGACAGCGCGATGATGTCCGCGCCGATGCGCAGCGCCCAGCGCAGGTCGTCGCGGTCCTTGTCGGACAGCGCCGGCACGGAGACCGCGACACCCGGGAGGTTCAGACCCTTGTTGTTCGACACGGGGCCTGCGACCTCGACGCGCGTCACGACGCGCGGGCCCTCGACGGCGGTGACGCGGACGAGCACCTTGCCGTCGTCGATGAGGATCGGGTCGCCGACACGAGCGTCGCCCGGCAGGCCCTTGTGCGTCGTGGAGACGAGCTCCTTGGTACCGACGACGTCCTCGGTCGTGATGGTGAAGACGTCACCCTCGTTGAGCCAGTGCTTCTCGTCGCCGCCGAAGCGGCCCAGGCGGATCTTGGGGCCCTGCAGGTCGACGAGCACCGCGACCGAACGGCCCGACGCCGCAGCGGCCTCGCGCACGCCGTGGTAGACGGCTGCGTGCTCCTCGGCGCTGCCGTGGCTGCGGTTGATCCGCGCCACGTCCATACCGGCGTCGACGAGCGCCCGGAGCTGCTCCCTCGACTCGGTCGCGGGTCCGATGGTGCAAACGATCTTTGCTCTGCGCATTTCTCCAGCCTCGTTGTTCCTTCGTGTCCGGCGGAACCGGACCGCTTCGGGCCCCTGCCTGGGCCCCGTCTCCACCCCGACGTCCGGACGGACGCCGGGGCGCGTCTCACACCCCTGTCATGCTCTCAGCGACACGGTCGATGCGCGCACCGGGGCGGGCAGCTCGCTGCTGCCCTGCAGGTACGCGTCGACCGAGGCCGCCGCGGCACGACCCTCGGCGATCGCCCACACGATGAGCGACTGGCCCCGGCCCGCGTCGCCCGCGACGAAGACACCGGGCACCGTGGCCGCGAAGTCGTCACCGCGCGCCACGAGCCCGCGCGCCGTCAGCCCGACGTCGGACTGCGTCGAGAGCGTGTCCGTCTCCGGTCCCGTGAAGCCCATGGCCACGAGCACGAGATCGGCAGGGATCTCCTTCTCGGTGCCGGCCTTCGGGACGCGTCGCCCGTCCGGGAGGTACTCGGTCTCGGCGACGAGCAGCGCCCGCACCCGACCGTCCTCGCCCGCGAGGAACTCGACGGTCGAGGCCAGGTAGGCGCGCTCACCGCCCTCCTCGTGCGAGGTCGAGACCTCGAACAGGATCGGGTCGGTCGGCCAGGGCTGGCCGGCGGCCCGCTCACGCGGCGGCTGCTTGCCGATCGCGAGCGTCGTGACGCTCGCCGCCCCCTGCCGGAGCGAGGTGCCCAGGCAGTCCGAACCCGTGTCGCCGCCGCCGATGATGATCACGTTCTTGCCCGTCGCGACGATCTGGTCCTCGACGGTGCCCCCCGCGACCACGGTGTTCGCCTGGTGCAGGAACTCCATGGCGAAGTGCACGCCGTCGAGGTCGCTGCCGGGCACCTGGAGCGCACGCGGGATCGTCGCGCCCGTCGCGAGCACGACGGCGTCGAACCGGCGCCGCAGCTCGTCCCAGGTGATGTCGACACCGATCTCCACGCCCGTGCGGAAGCGCGTGCCCTCGGCCTCCATCTGCGCGAGGCGACGCTCGATGTGCGTCTTCTCGAGCTTGAAGTCCGGGATGCCGAACCGCAGGAGCCCACCGATCGCGGCGTCCCGCTCGTACACGACGACCGTGTGGCCGGCCCGCGTGAGCTGCTGCGCCGCAGCGAGCCCTGCGGGCCCCGACCCGACGACCGCGACCGTCGAGCCCGTGAGGCGCTGCGGCACGTGCGGCGTCACGAGGCCCCGCGCGAACGCCTCGTCGATGATCGAGACCTCGACGTTCTTGATCGTCACGGCCGGCTGGTTGATGCCCAGCACGCAGCTCGACTCGCACGGAGCCGGGCACACGCGCCCCGTGAACTCCGGGAAGTTGTTCGTCTCGTGCAGCCGCTCGCTGGCCTCGGCCCACTGGTCGCGCCAGACCAGGTCGTTCCACTCGGGGATGAGGTTCCCGAGCGGGCAGCCCTGGTGGCAGAACGGGATGCCGCAGTCCATGCAGCGGCCCGCCTGCTCCTTGAGGAACGGCTGCCCCTCGACGCGGTGCTCGTGGACGTCGCGCCAGTCACGCAGGCGGACCTCGACAGGGCGGTTGGGTGGGAGCTCACGCTCCCGCACCTTCAGGAATCCGCGGGGATCAGCCACGGGCCACCTCCAAGATCTGGTCCCACACGCCGGGGGCGGCAGGATCGAGCCCGTCGAGCTCGGCCTGCGCGAGCGCCTTGCGCACGCGAGCGAACTCGGCCGGCAGGATGCGCGTGAAGCGGGCACGCGCCGCGTCGAAGTCCTCGAGCAGCTCGGCCGCGATGGTCGAGCCCGTCTCCTCGAGATGCGTCCGGACCAGGCCCTCGACGAGCGCCGCGTCCGCGTCGTCGAGCGGGTCGAGCAGCAGCTCCCCCGAGGACACGCCGGTCGTGTTCATCGCCTGCGGTCGCAGGTCGAGCACGTAGGCCGTGCCTCCCGACATTCCCGCACCGAGGTTGCGTCCCGTCGGACCGAGGATCACGACGGAACCGCCGGTCATGTACTCCAGGCCGTGGTCGCCCACGCCCTCCACGACGAGCGTGGCGCCCGAGTTGCGGACCGCGAAGCGCTCGCCCACCAGGCCGCGCAGGAAGATCTGCCCGGACGTGGCCCCGTAGCCGATGACGTTGCCCGCCACGACGTTGCTCGACCCCGTGAGGACAGCGGCACGGTCCGGGCGGACGATGATGCGTCCGCCCGACAGGCCCTTGCCCACGTAGTCGTTGGCGTCGCCGAACAGGCGCAGCGTGATGCCTCGCGGGAGGAACGCGCCCATCGACTGACCGGCCGACCCCGTGAGGGAGACGTCGATCGTGTCGTCGGCCAGGCCCTCGCCGCGGTACCGCTTGGTCACCTCGTGACCGAGCATGGTCCCCACGGTGCGGTTGACGTTGCGGATCGGCAGGTCGATGCGCACGGGCTCACGGTTCTCGAGCGCGTCGGTCGCCAGCGCGATGAGCTGGTTGTCGAGCGCGCGGTCGAGCCCGTGGTCCTGCGTCGTCGTGTTGCGCAGCGACGACCCCTCGACCGGTTGCGGCTTCTCGAGCACGGGCCCGAGGTCGAGCCCCTGAGCCTTCCAGTGCTCGACCGCCTTGCGGGTGTCGAGCGCCTCGACGTGCCCGACGGCCTCCTCGATCGAACGGAAGCCGAGCCGGGCCAGGTGCTCGCGCACCTCCTCCGCGATGAACTCGAAGAAGTTCACGACGAACTCCGGCTTGCCCGTGAAACGAGCGCGCAGCTCGGGGTTCTGCGTCGCGACGCCGACCGGGCACGTGTCCAGGTGGCACACGCGCATCATGACACAGCCGGAGACGACCATGGGGGCCGTCGCGAAGCCGAACTCCTCGGCCCCCAGCAGCGCACCGATCACGACGTCGCGCCCCGTCTTCATCTGGCCGTCGACCTGGACCACGATGCGGTCGCGCAGGTTGTTCAGCACGAGCGTCTGCTGGGTCTCGGCCAGGCCGAGCTCCCACGGGGTGCCCGCGTGCTTGAGCGAGGTCAGCGGGCTCGCGCCCGTACCACCGTCGTGCCCCGAGATGAGGACGACGTCCGCGTGCGCCTTGGACACACCCGTCGCCACGGTGCCCACGCCGAACTCGCTCACGAGCTTGACGTGCACGCGAGCCGACGGGTTCGCGTTCTTGGCGTCGTGGATGAGCTGCGCCAGGTCCTCGATCGAGTAGATGTCGTGGTGCGGCGGCGGGGAGATGAGCCCGACGCCCGGCGTCGAGTGACGCGTCTTGGCGACCCACGGGTAGACCTTGTGGCCCGGCAGCTGACCGCCCTCACCGGGCTTGGCGCCCTGTGCGAGCTTGATCTGGATGTCGTCCGCGTTGGTCAGGTACTCGGACGTGACGCCGAAGCGACCCGACGCGATCTGCTTGACCTTCGAGCGACGCTCCGGGTCGTACAGGCGCTCCGGGTCCTCGCCGCCCTCACCCGTGTTCGACCGCCCACCGAGCCGGTTCATCGCGATCGCGAGGGTCTCGTGCGTCTCGGCCGAGATGGAACCGTAGGACATCGCGCCCGTGTTGAAGCGCTTGACGATCTCGCTGACCGGCTCGACCTCGTCGATCGACAGCGCCGGGCGCTGCCCCTCCTGGAACTCCAGGAGCCCGCGCAGCGTCATCAGACGCGTCGACTGGTCGTCGACCCGCTGGGTGTACTGGCGGAAGACGTCGTACCGGCGCTCTCGCGTCGAGTGCTGCAGGCGGAAGACCGTCTCCGGGTCGAAGAGGTGCTCCTCGCCGTCACGGCGCCACTGGTACTCGCCGCCCGTGGTGAGGCGGACGTGCGCCTGGTGGTTGCCCGAGGCCGGGTAGGCCTCGGCGTGCCGTGCGGCGACCTCGGCCGCCAGGACGTCGAGACCGATGCCGCCCAGGCGGCTCGTCGTCCCGGCGAAGTAGTCGGCGACGAGCTCGTGCGAGAGGCCGAGCGCCTCGAAGACCTGGGCACCGCGGTACGAGGAGATGGTCGAGATGCCCATCTTGCTCATGACCTTCAGGACGCCCTTGCCGAGCGCCTTGATGAGGTTCTTCACGGCCTGCTCGGGGCTGACCGGGACGAAGCCCGACTTGGCGAGGTCCTCGACGGTCTCCATCGCGAGGTACGGGTTGACCGCGGCCGCGCCGTAGCCGATCAGGAGCGCCACGTGGTGCACCTCGCGGATGTCCCCGGCCTCCACGACGAGCGAGACCTGGGTGCGTGTGTGGCGGCGCAGCAGGTGGTGGTGCACCGCGCTCGACAGGAGCAGCGACGGGATCGGCGCGAGCTCCTGGTTCGAGTCGCGGTCGGAGAGCACGATGAAGCTCGCGCCCTCGGCCACGTGCTGGTCGACCTCGGCGAAGATCTCCTCGAGGCGCTCCTGGAGCGCCTGGCCGCCTCCACCGACGGGGTAGAGCCCCTTGACGGTCACGGCCCGGAAGATGCCCTCGAGGGCCGGGTCCCGGTCGACGCGCAGGATCTTCGCGAGCTCGTCGTTGTCGAGCACCGGGAACGGCAGGATCAGCTTGCGCGCGTGCAGCGGGCTGTCGTCCAGGAGGTTCGGCTCGGGGCCGATCGCCCCGCCGATCGACGTGACCAGCTCCTCGCGGATCGCGTCGAGCGGCGGGTTCGTCACCTGGGCGAACATCTGCGTGAAGTAGTCGAACAGCAGCCGCGGCCTGCTGGAGAGCACCGCGATCGGCGTGTCCGTGCCCATGGCACCGAGCGGCTCGGCGCCGGTGGCTGCCATGGGGGTGAGCAGGATGCGCAGCTCCTCCTCGGTGTAGCCGAACGCACGCTGGCGACGCTGGACCGAGGCGGGGCTGTGCGCGACGTGCTCACGCTCGGGCATGCGGTCGAGGTAGACCGAGTTCTCGGCGACCCACTGCGCGTACGGACGCTGCGCGGCGAGCTGCCCCTTGATCTCCTCGTCCTCGATGATGCGGCCCTGACCGGTGTCGACCAGGAACATGCGGCCCGGCTCGAGCCGACCCTTGCGCACGATCGTGGCGGGGTCGAGGTCCAGGACCCCGGCCTCGGACGCCAGGACGACGAGGCCGTCCTCGGTCACCCAGTACCGCCCCGGACGCAGTCCGTTGCGGTCCAGGACGGCGCCGATGAGGGTGCCGTCGGTGAAGTTCAGGCACGCGGGGCCGTCCCACGGCTCCATGAGGGTGGAGTGGTACTCGTAGAAGGCCCGACGGTCCGGGTCCATCTCCGTGTGGTTCTCCCACGCCTCGGGCGCCATCATCAGGACGGCGTGCGGCAGGGAGCGGCCCGACAGGTGCAGGAGCTCGAGCACCTCGTCGAAGCTGGCCGAGTCGCTCGAACCCTCCGAGCAGACCGGCAGCAGCGGCTCGAGGTCGCCGAGCTTGTCGCTCGCGAGCATGCCCTGACGTGCGGCCATCCAGTTGCGGTTGCCGCGCACAGTGTTGATCTCACCGTTGTGCGCGATCATGCGGAACGGCTGGGCGAGCGGCCACGACGGGAACGTGTTGGTCGAGAAGCGCGAGTGCACCAGCACCAGCTCGCTCGCGTAGCGCGGGTCCGAGAGGTCCGGGAAGAACGGCTCGAGCTGCGCGACGGTCAGCATGCCCTTGTAGGTGAGCGTGCGCGAGGACAGCGACGCGAAGAACAGCCCGAGCTCGTGCTCGGCGCGCTTGCGCAGTCGGTACGTCCGGCGGTCCAGCTCGAGGCCGGACAGCTCGCGGGTCAGGTCGGCGACCACGAGCTGACGGAACGTCGGCATCGAGGCGCGCGCGCTCGGTCCGACCAGGTCCGCCGTCACGGGGACGTCGCGCCAGGCGAGGACGACGAGCTTCTCCTCGGCCGCGATGGCCTCGACCTGTCGGACCGCCTCGGCCGCGGCCACGGGGTCCTGCGGCAGGAAGGCCATGCCGATCGCGTAGTGGCCCGCGGGCGGCAGCTCGACGTCGACGACGTCCCGCACGAAGGCGTCGGGGATCTGGGTCAGGATGCCTGCCCCGTCACCGCTGTTCTCCTCGGCGCCGACGGCGCCGCGGTGGTCCAGGTTGAGCAGGGCCGTGAGCCCCGCGTCAACGATGTCGCGTCCGGGCGTGCCGCGGAGCGTCGCCACGAAGGCGACGCCGCACGCGTCGTGCTCGGCCACAGGGTCGTACAGGCCCTGTGCCGAAGGCGCAGCAGCCCGGTGCAGCGGCGTGGTCATCAACACCGTCCTCACAGGCGCCCGGCCATGGGCCGGGCTTTGATCCAACTTGGGGGATTGTGGGACTTCATCGGCCCAACGGACATGACTGAACCTGCTGGATGGTTGTCCAGCGGGTTCGCCTATGAAAAGACGGATGCTTCAGCGACCTGGGTCGGGTCTGGCAGCATCTGCCTGCTCGGGCTCCGCAGCATCGAGCGATACTGTCTCTTCGCGCCCTGGGTTTCGGCGCCCGACGACGATAAACGCGATCAACGCACCGACTCCGACCAGGATGGAGGTCCAGACGTTCAGTCGGAGACCGAGCACCAGCTCGGCGTCGTCGATGCGCAGCATCTCGATCCACACGCGGCCAAGCGTGTAGAAGAGAACGTACAGCCAGAATACCCGACCGTGACCCAACCTGAAGCGACGGTCGAGGTAGATCAGGAGGAAGGCCGCTGCGACGTTCCACAGCATCTCGTAGAGGAACGTCGGGTGGAACAGCGTCCCGGCTTCGCAGGTGAGTCCCGCGTTGCTGCAGACGTAGTCCGCGACGCTCGGGTCGACCTCGAGGCCCCACGGCAGGGTGGTGGGGCTGCCGAACAGCTCCTGGTTGAACCAGTTGCCGAGCCGGCCGAGGGCCTGGGCGAGCAGCAGTCCCGGGGCGAGCGCGTCGGCGAACGCCGGGAAGCTCACCTTCTGGCGTCGGCAGCCGATGTAGGCACCCACGGCGCCCAGGGCGATCGCGCCCCAGATCCCGAGCCCACCGTCCCAGATGCGCAGGGCCTTGAGCGGGTCACCGCCCGGCCCCCAGTAGGCGTCCGGTGACGAGATCACGTGGTAGATGCGCCCGCCGACGATGCCGAAGGGCACGGCCCAGAACGCGATCTCGAGGACGTCGTCGGCGTCGCCGCCACGCTCGACCCACCGCTTGCGCGTGAGCCACACCGCGACCGCGATGCCCGCGAGGATCGCGAGCGCGTAGGCGCGCAGCGGGAAGGGGCCGAGGTACCACGTGTGCTCGGAAGGGCTGGGGATCGAGGCGACCACGGGCCCGACGGCGGAGATCAGCCCGTTCATGCGGTCACCTGCCCGGTGGTCCCGTCGACCGCGCGAGCCGTGCGGACACCTTCCGCCAGGTCGCGCGTGACCGTGCGCAGGTTCTCGAGGCGCTCCTCCCAGGGCTCGTCGCCGAGCAGCGGGCGGACGAAGGCCGAGCCGACGATCACACCGTCGGCGTAGCGGCCGACCTGCGCGGCCTGCGCGGCCGTCGAGACGCCGAGCCCCACGCACACGTGCTCGCCACCCGCGGCGCGGGTCGCGGCGACCAGCTCCTCGGCCCTGCTGCCGACCTCGGCGCGGACTCCGGTCACGCCCATGGTCGAGGCGGCGTAGACGAAGCCGCGCGACGCGGCAGCCGTCAGGCGCAGGCGCTCGGGGGTCGAGCTCGGCGCGACGAGGAACACCTTGTCGAGGCCGTGCGCGTCCGCGGCGGCGATCCACTCGCCCGCCTCGTCCGGGACGAGGTCGGCCGTGATGAGCCCGGCTCCCCCGGCGGCGGCCAGGTCGCGGGCGAAGGCCTCGACGCCGTAGCGCAGCACGGGGTTCCAGTAGGTCATGACGAGCACGGGGACCCCGAGCGCCGCCACGGCCTCGACCGCGGTGAACACGTCGCGGACGCGCGTGCCGCCCGCGAGGGCGTGCTCGACGGCGCGCTGGATCACGGGCCCGTCCATGACGGGGTCCGTGTAGGGCAGCCCGAGCTCGATGATGTCGACCCCGGACTCGACCAGCGCCGTGGCGGCCTGGACGGTGCCCTCGACGCTGGGGTAGCCGACGGGCAGGTAGCCGATGAGCGCGGCGCGCCCCTCGGCCGCCAGCTCGTCGATCCGTGCCGACGTCGCGTGGGGGGCACGGACGCCCCCGACGGTCCCGCTCACAGGCTGCTCCCTTCGCCGTCGACCACGGTGTCCGCGTCGATCAGGTCGAACCACCGCGCCGCGGTCGCGACGTCCTTGTCCCCGCGGCCCGAGAGGTTCACCAGGATCACGGTGTCCTCCTTGCCCGCGGCCTGCGCCTCGCGACCGATCCGCAGCGCGCCGGCCAGCGCGTGCGCCGACTCGATCGCCGGGATGATGCCCTCGGTGCGGCACAGGAGGCGGAACGCCTCCATGGCCTCGACGTCGGTCACGGGCTCGTACGTCGCCCTGCCCAGGTCGTGGAGCCACGAGTGGGCGGGACCGACGCTCGGGTAGTCGAGGCCCGCGGAGATCGAGTGGCTGGGCAGCGTCTGGCCGTCCTCGTCCTGCATGAGGTAGGACCGCGCGCCGTGCAGCACACCCGGCGCGCCACCGCTGAACCGGGCGGCGTGCCTGCCGGTCGGGACGCCCTCTCCCCCGGCCTCGAACCCGTGGAGGGCGACGTCCTTGTCGTCGAGGAACGCGTTGAACAGCCCCAGCGCGTTCGACCCGCCGCCCACGCACGCCGCGAGGGCGTCGGGCAGACGGCCGATCCGGTCGAGGATCTGTGCGCGCGCCTCCTCGCCGATGATGCGGTGGAAGTCACGGACCATCTCGGGGAAGGGGTGCGGCCCCGTGACCGTGCCCAGCAGGTAGTGCGTCGTGTCGACGTTCGCGACCCAGTCGCGCAACGCCTCGTTGATCGCGTCCTTGAGGGTGCGCGAGCCGATCGTGACCGGGACGACCGTCGCACCGAGCAGGCGCATGCGCGCCACGTTCAGGGCCTGGCGCTCGGTGTCCTCCTCGCCCATGTAGACGACGCACTCGAGGTCCATGAGGGCCGCCGCGGTGGCCGTGGCCACCCCGTGCTGCCCGGCACCCGTCTCCGCGATGACGCGCTTCTTGCCCATGCGCTTGACGAGCAGCGCCTGGCCGAGCACGTTGTTGATCTTGTGCGAGCCCGTGTGGTTGAGGTCCTCGCGCTTGAGGAAGACCCGCGCTCCCCCGGCGTGCTCCGCGAAGCGGGGCACCTCCGTGAGGGGGTTGGGTCGCCCGGTGTACTCACGGTGCAGCCGGGCGAGCTCTTCCTGGAACGTCGGGTCGACGACGGCCTTGCGGTACTCGGCCTCGAGCTCGTCGAGAGCGGCGATCAGGGCCTCCGGGACGAAACGTCCGCCGAAGTCCCCGAAGTAGGGGCCCTGCTGGTTCTGCAGGGAAGGTGTTGCGTCGGGCACGCGGCCTGACCTCCTCGGTACGGGATCTGGGGTGTCGGGGGCTTGCTCAGTGGCGGACGGACCACAGCGACGGGTGCGACCCGGCCGCGACGAGGTCGGCGACCGACGCACGCGGTGCGGCGTCCGTGACGAGGGCCTCGCCCACGAGGACGGCGTGCGCCCCGGAACGGGCGTAGTCCATGACGTCGTGGGGGCCGCGCACCCCGGACTCCGCGATGCGGACGTACTCGTCGGGGATGGCCGGGGCGAGCCGTGCGAACGTCGTGCGGTCGACCTCGAGGGTCTTGAGGTCGCGGGCGTTGACCCCGATGACGCGGGCACCGGCGTCGATCGCGCGCGAGACCTCGTCGACCGTGTGCACCTCGACGAGGGCCGTCATGCCGAGCGAGTGGACACGCTCGACGAGCGAGGTCAGGACCGTCTGCTCGAGCGCCGCGACGATGAGCAGGACGAGGTCCGCACCGTGGGCGCGGGCCTCCCAGACCTGGTACGGCGTGACGACGAAGTCCTTGCGCAGGACCGGGATGTCGACCTTGCCGCGCACGGCGTCGAGGTCGGCCAGGCTCCCGTTGAACCGTCGCTGCTCGGTGAGCACCGAGATGACGGCTGCGCCGCCCTTCTCGTACTCCGAGGCGAGCGACGCGGGGTCGGCGATGGCCGCCAGGTTGCCCTTGCTGGGGCTCGAGCGCTTGACCTCGGCGATCACGGCGACGGCGTCCTCGGCCTTGAGCCGGCTGATGCAGTCGAGCGCTCCGTGGACGCGCGAGGCGCGCTCCTTCAGCTCGTCCAGGGTCGTCCTCGCCTGGCGCTCCGCAAGGTCCTCGCGGACTCCCGCGACGATGTCCTCCAGAACCGTCATGTGATATCTCCCCGTGCTCGTCGTCGACTCCGTGCCACCAGAGGCTCGCGTCCGTCCGCCGGGACCGTGACGGGTCACCCGCAGCACCTCTCCGCGAACCGTTGACAAGGAGATACCTGCCATCGTAGGGCCGCCCGAGAGTGACCAGGAACACGTGTCACCTCGCGAGACGTGCTCCGCGTGCCTGCCGGGACCTCAGGCCGGCCCCAGGAAGGGCACCAGCGCGGGGACGTTGCGCGCGATCCCGAAGCCGATCAGGACCGCGAGGCCGAGGACCCCGATCCACGGGGGGACGGCCCTCGCGGTCGTGCCGCGCCAGGCCCGCCGGACCCACAGGGCCCAGGCGACGACGAGGAACGGCACGACGAGGACCCACAGCGGGTTCATGGCCCACGCCCCCGCGAGGTCGCCCGTCGCGAGGTCGTGCGTCGCGCGCAGGCCGCCGCACGCCGGGCACGCCCACCCGGTGACGGCGAGCAGCGGGCACAAGGGGTAGCCGCCCTCGTGCGGGTCCACGAGCGCGAGGAGCACGGTGGCCCCCGCGACGCCCGCCCCGACCGCGAGCGGCGTGCGCAGGGCACGCGGGCTCGGCTCGGCGGCCGTGGCCGGAGCCGACGACCGCTCCCCCGGTCGCGACGTCACCGGTGGCCTCGTCATCTGCGTGCTCCCCGCTCGTCCTGCGCCGCTCGTCAGTAGTACGTCGAGTCGAACTCGGCGTTCGCGAGCCCGAAGGCCAGCAGGATCACGAAGACCACGATCCCGAGCAGCATGAGCGCCGACGCGACCCAGCCGAGGATGATCCCCGCCTGCGCGAGCCCGCCGTTGTTCGCCTCGCCGGCCTCGACCGCACGCTTGGCCTTCGTGCCGACGATGATGGCCGGGATGCCCGTGAGGAACCCGCACGACAGCACGAAGGACGCGATGCCCAGCACGAGCGCCCAGATGCCGAGGTCGTTGCGGGGGTAGTAGCCGTAGCCTCCGGGAGCGCCGGGGGGCGGGTACGGGGAGGCACCGTACGGAGCCTGCTGGGGCGCACCGTAGGGCGGCTGCGCGGGCGGCGGGTACGGGGAGTGCCCGCCCTGCTCGCCGCCGGGCACGGAACCCGGGACCGGCTGCCCCGTGGGTGCCGCGTACGGCGACCCGGGCTGCGCAGGCGCTCCGGGGTAGGTCGGGTACCCCGGTGCGGGCGGCGGCGCCTGGCCGGGGGCCTGCGGCTCCACGGGCTCGCCGCCGGGCTGCTCGCCCTCGGGGCGGTAGGGGTCGTTCGGAGGGGTGGGTGGGTAGCTCATGGTGCGACCTGCTCTCTACGAGACGGCTGCGCGGCCCGGGCGATGCCGGTCCTGCTGCCGGTGGTACGGCACGCGCCACGCACCGGAGGGTGCGCGGCGCGTGGAGGCACGTCCGGGCTCTCGCCCGGGAGGGGTCAGTGCTGCGTCGTCGTCCGGGGCGTGACCCCGGGCTTCGGCTGCCCGTACCCCATGTTGCGCAGCACGCCGCCGCCCACGAGGGCCAGGCCGACGACCCCCATCCCGACCCAGAAGAGCCAGACCTGCGCGAGTGCGACGGCGATACCCGCGACGACCGCGCCCACGATGATGCCGATCATGGTGAACCAGGCCGCGACGGTGTGGCCGTGGTTCGTGGGAGGCGCCGACGGCGGCAGGTAGGAGATCTCGGTGGTCTGCGGCTTCTCGGCCATGGGGGTGTGCCTTTCGTCAAGATGTGCGCCCAGCCTATCGGACGCAGGTCGGTCTGTTCCTGCTGGCAGGACGTGATGTTCAGCGGTCGGTCGGGTCCTCGCCGCGGGTCAGCGAGTCCCACGTCTCCTGCTCGTCGGGCTCGGTGCCTTCCGGGGCGTGCGCGGCGTCGCCCGCCGCGGTGGCCCCGGTGGTCGACGTATCGGCGCGCCCCGTCGGCCCGGCGGCGCCGGAGCGGGGCCCGTCAGCGCGACCGGTGCCCGCCGACGGTGCGGCCTCGGTGCGGACGATCTCGTGGCGTGTGGAGCCCCGCCCCCAGGACGGGGAGGACGCCGCCGCCCAGAGTGCCACGAGGATCACGAGCACGCCCACCGCGCAGGCGGCGTAGGGCCAGGGTGTGACGACGATGCCGCTCGTCATGTCCGTCACCCCGGTCGCCTCGGCGACCGCCGTCCGCGCAGCCTGGGTGGGGTCGCGCAGGATCGCGGCGGCCGAGGCGGCGACGACGACCCCGCTCGCGACCGACACCAGGAGCACGGGCCAGCGACCGATCCGCCCGACCAGCCCGAGAGCCAGGGCGCTCGCGACGACGACCAGAGCGCCCGCGCCGACCCCCGGCGCGGCCGACGTGCCCGTGACCTGGACCAGGACGTCGGGGTCGAGCGGCGTGGCCCCCGTGGTGCGCAGCCACGTGGGCGCGGCAGCCGCGAGGGCGCCGCCACCGAGCACGAGCAGCAGCAGGATCGCGCTGCGGCGCGCCAGGCGCCACGACCGCGGCGTACGAGCGGCCGCCGCGTTCCCGGCGGGCCCGGCACCTCGTGCGGCCCCGGCCGCGCCGGACGACGCCACGGTCATGCCAGGCTCCGCAGGCGCGCCGCGAGCTGGACGGCGCGCACCGCGGCCGCCGCCTTGTTGCGCGACTCCTCGTACTCGAGGGCGGGCACGGAGTCGGCCACGATGCCCCCGCCCGCCTGGACGCTCGCTCGTCCGCCGCGGATGAGCGCGGTGCGGATCGCGATGGCCATGTCCATGTTGCCGTCGAAGTCGAAGTACCCCACGGTCCCGCCGTAGATGCCACGGGAGGCGGGCTCGAGCTCGTCGATCAGGGCGATCGCCCGCGGCTTGGGCGCCCCCGACAACGTGCCCGCGGGGAACGTCGCACGCAGCACGTCGAGCGCCCGGGCGCCCTCCCGCAGCGTCCCGACGACGGTCGAGCACAGGTGCATGATGTGGCTGAACCGCTTGGTCGCCATGAACTCGACGACCTCGACCGACGCGGGCTCGCACACCTTGACGAGGTCGTTGCGCGAGAGGTCGACGAGCATGATGTGCTCGGCGCGCTCCTTGGGGTCGGCCAGCAGCTCCTCGCCGAGCGCGACGTCCTGCTCGGGGGTCGCTCCGCGCGGACGCGACCCGGCGATGGGGAACGTGATCACGTGCCCGTCGTCGACCTTGACGAGCGTCTCGGGGCTCGACCCGACCACGGCGAAGTCCGCGCCGTCGGCGTCGGTGAGCTGGAAGTAGTACATGTACGGGCTCGGGTTGATGGTCCGCAGGGCCCGGTAGACGTCGAGCGGCGGTGCCGGGCAGTCGAGGTCGAGCCGCTGGGAGATGACGATCTGGAAGACCTCGCCGTCGCGGATCGCTTCCTTGCCCGCGAGCACCGCGTCCTCGAACTCCTCGCGCGTCGAGCGGAACTCGAGCCCGGGCTCGGGGACGTCGGCGACGACGGCAGCGGTCGAGGATCCACGGGCGGTCCCCGCCACGAGCTCGCCCTGCATCCGGTCGAGGCGTGCGACGGCGTCGACGTAGGCCTCGTCGACCCGCTCGTCGGTGTCGTCGAAGTTGATCGCGTTGGCCACGAGCCACACGCTGCCCTCGCGGTGGTCCACGACCGCGAGGTCGGTCGCGAGGCACAGCGTGACCTCGGGGACGCCCAGCTCGTCGGGCGCGTTCGCGGGCAGCGTGGGCTCCCAGTGGCGTACGACGTCCCAGCCCAGGGCCCCTGCGAGACCTCCCGTGAGCGGCGGCAGACCGTCGATCGCGGGGGTGCGCAGCGCGTCGAGGGTCCGTTCGAGCACGTCGACGACGTCCCCGGACGTGGGGACGCCCGCGGGGACGTCACCCGTCCACACGGCCTGGCCGTCGCGCGCGGTGAGCGTCGCGCGCGACGCGACGCCCACGAACGAGTAGCGGGCCCACGACCCGTCGACCTCGGCGGACTCCAGCACGAACGTGCCCGGGCGTCCCTGCGCGAGGGTTCGGTACAGGCCCACGGGCGTGACGTCGTCGGCCAGGAGGCGGCGGACCACCGGGACCACGCGGCGCGACGACGCGAGCGCACGGAAGCCCTCGACCGCGGGCCAGGTCTCGCCCCACGGGAGGCCCGCGGCGGGCACCACGGGGACGGGCGAGCTGGTCACGGGGGACGGTCCGGTCACTGCGTCTTCTCCTCGGAGGTCTCGGTCTCGGGGCGGGTCCCGACGACGGCGCCCAGGTCCCCGCCCGCCTCGAAGCAGGTGCGGGCACCGGTGTGGCAGGCCGCGCCCACCTGGTCGGCGCGCACGAGCAGGGCGTCGCCGTCGCAGTCGATCGCCACGGACCTGACCCACTGCGCGTGACCCGACGTGTCGCCCTTGCGCCAGTACTCCTGCCGCGATCGCGACCAGAAGGTGACCCGGCCGGACGTCAGCGTGCGTCGCAGCGCCTCGTCGTCCATCCAGCCGAGCATGAGCACCTCACCGGTGTCGTGCTGCTGGACGATCGCGGCGACGAGGCCGTCGGCGTCGCGCTTGAGGCGAGCGGCGAGGGTCGCGGGCAGCGCGGCGGGAGCGGCGTCCGGCGTCGCGTCGGAGGTCTTGTCCGCAGGGACGGGCTGGTCGGCGGACGGGGCTGCGTTCTGGGGCACCCGAGAATCCTGCCAGATCCCCGGGCTGCCCTCGTCCGTGGTCCGCGCCTCGGCCCGTCCGGGCCCGTCGACCTCGACGCCGCTCATCGCGTCTGCGCCACCCACGACGCGTGCATCGAGGCGTAGACGCCACCCGCGGCCGCGAGCTCGGCGTGTGGTCCGACCTCGACCACGTGGCCCGCGTCGACCACGACCACGAGGTCCGCGGCCTCGGCGGTCGAGAGACGGTGCGCGATCGTGATGGTGCTGCGGCCGGCCGTGAGCGAGTCCAGGGCGCGCGCGATCCGCACCTCGGTCGCGGGGTCGACGGCGGACGTCGCCTCGTCGAGCACCAGGAGGTCGGCGCCCGCGAGGTAGGCCCTCGCGATCGCGACGAGCTGCCGCTCCCCCGCGGACAGCGCCTCACCACGCTGCCCGACGGCGGAGCCCAGCCCGTGCGGCAGGTCCGCGACCCAGTCGCTCAGGCCGAGCTCGGCGACCGCCGCGTCGATGCGCCCGGCGTGCCGGGCTGCGGCCTGCGCGGCGGTCTCCCCCGTCGGGCGGCCTCCCTGCCCGGAGGCGTCCCGCACGCCGTACGCGATGTTCTCGGCGAGCGTCCCGTCGAACAGGAAGCCCTCCTGCGGCACGAGGACCACGCGTTCGCGCAGGCTCGCGGCCGACAGGTCCCGCAGGTCCACGCCGTCGAGCCGGACCGCGCCCGACGTCGGATCCATGAGGCGTGTGACGAGCTTGGCGATCGTCGTCTTGCCCGAGCCCGTGGCGCCCACGACCGCGACCGAGGTGCGGGCCGGGAAGTCGAGGTCCACGCCGTGGAGCACCTCGGGGCCGTCCGGGTAGGCGAAGCGGACGTCCTCGAGCGTCACGTGGGCGGGGCCGCGCGGCGAGCGCACGCCTCCCTCGCCCTTGTCGACGACCTGGATCGGGGTCTCGACGACCGCGAGGACGCGACGCCAGCCCGCGACGGCGTTCTGCAGCTCGTTGAGGATCTCGGTCGCCATCTGCACAGGCCCCGTGAAGAGCTGGACGAGGAACAGGAACGCGAGCAGCTTGCCGGCCGTGATCGTCCCGTCGATGCCGAGCAGCGTGCCCACGACCACGACCGCCGCGAGGACCAGGTTCGCGACGAGCACGCCGCTCGAGAAGACCGCCGAGACGAGCTTCTGCGCCCGGACCATGCCCGTGCGCGTGCTCTCGACGGCCGCGTCGATCCGGCGTCCCGTGCGCTCCCCCACGCCGTACGCACGGATCGTCTCGGCGCCCACGACGGACTCCGAGATCGCCCCGAGCATCGCACCGACCCGCTCGCGCAGCGCGGTGTACGCCCCGTTCACGTGCTTCTGCGCGGGGCGCAGGATCAGGAAGAGCGGCACGAAGCACGCCCACACGAGCAGCGTGAGCTGCCACGAGTAGAACGCCATGAGGATCGTCGCGGCACCGATCTGCAGCACCGAGACGAGCAGCATGATGCCGCCCCACTGGACGAACAGGGAGATGGTGTCGACGTCGCTCGTGACGCGCGAGACCAGTGCGCCGCGCCGCTCGGTGCTCTGCGTGAGGACCGACAGGTCGTGCACGTGCCGGAACGCGCGCACGCGCAGGCTCGCGAGCCCTGCCTCGGTCGAGCGGAAGAGGCGCACGTTGACGAGCGCCGAGCACAGGCCCGCGACGACCAGGACGAGGGCCGCGGCACCCACGAGCAGCGTCACGCGGCTCGTGTCGGGACCTCCCGGCGCCATGATGCCGGTGTCGACGGTCTGCTGCACCGCGATCGGCACGACGATGCGCCCCAGGGCTGCCGCGACGGCCAGGAGCAACGTGATCCACACGCCCTGGAGGATCTCCGGCGACATCTGGACGCCCTTGCGCAGGGTCGCGAAGACCCCCAGCGCGCTCGCCGAGGCGATGCGTGCGCCGGTCGCGTCCTCGACCACGACCTCGGGCTTCGCGGCGCGGCCCCGGCGTCGACGCTCGCGGGGCGGGGTGGCGGTCGTGGTGCTCACTCGGTCACCGTCCCTTCCTCGGCATGACGCACGATCTCGTCGGTCTCCTCCTGCTCGCAGCGCTCGATCTCCTCGCGCCGCTCGTCGTCCCGGTCGTGCTCCTCGTGCCCGGCCGGCAGGTCGCCGTCGAGCTCGTCGGCCTCCGCGCGGCGCTCGGCCTCGCGCTGGTAGGCGGTCGCGAGCTCGCGGTAGCCGGGGTCACGGGCGAGCAGCTCCTCGTGCGTCCCGACGTCGACCACCCGCCCGGACTCGACGTGGACCACCTGGTCCGCGAGCGCGACGCTCGACATGCGGTAGGCGACCATGACGACCGTCGGGTGCTCCGCCGTCGGGCGTGCGCCTGCGACGGCAGTGGGGCCCTCGCCGCGCAGCCCCGCCAGGATCTGCTGCTCCACGCGCGGGTCGACGGCGGAGGTCGCGTCGTCCAGGACCAGCAGGCGCGGGGAGCGCACCAGGGCGCGCGCGATCGCGAGCCGCTGCCGCTGCCCGCCCGACAGGTTCGAGCCGCGCTCGCCCAGGGGCGAGTCGAGACCACCGGGCAGGCGGGAGACGACGTCGTCGACCTTGGCCAGGCGCAGCGCGTCCCACACCTGCTCGTCGGTCGGGCCGACCCCGTCGTCCGCGAGGGTCACGTTGGAACGGACCGTGTCCTCGAAGATGAACGTGGACTGCCCGACGAGCGCGACCTGACCCGTGAGGTCGGACGCGAGCGCGTCGCGCACGTCGACGCCGTCGATCAGGACACGGCCCCGCGTCGGGTCCGACAGGCGCGAGAGCAGGGACACGAGCGTGGTCTTGCCCGCACCCGTGGGGCCGACGACCGCGACCGTCCGCCCGGGGGCCAGGTCGAGCCCGATGCCGTCGAGCAGGGTCACGTCGCGACCGCCCGCACGGACGTCGACGCCCACGTCCTCGAAGCGCACGTGCGCGCCCCTCGACGTCACGGGCAGCCGCTGCTCGCCCGCGACCGGGATGCCCGGGGCGTCGAGCACGCTCGCGATGCGCTCGTACCCCACGAGCGCACGCGGCAGCTCGCCCAGGACCCACCCGAACGCGCGGACCGGGACCGCCATGATCGTCAGGAGGTACGCCGCCGTCACGATCTCGCCCGTGTCGACCGCCCCCGCCGAGACCCGGGCGGCCCCGACCCCGAGGACCAGGAGCGTGCCCAGCGAGGGCAGCAGCTCGATGACCGGGTCGAAGTACGCGCGGACGATCCCGACGCGCACGTTGGCCGCGCGCAGCTCGTCGGTGCGGGCCGCGAAACGGCGCTCCTCACGCGCCTCGGTGCCGAGCGACTTGACCAGGAGCGCGGCCTCGAAGCTCTCGTGCGCGACGTCCGAGACCTCGGCGCGCAGCTGCTGAGCGTGCGTGATCGCGGGCGACATGTACTTCTGGAAGACGACGTTGACCGCGACCGCGAGCGGGATGACGATCAGCGCGGCGCACGCGAGCCACACGTCGATGCGGAACAGCATGACCGCGGACACGCCGATCATCACGACCACGCCCAGCGCGAAGGGCAGCGGGTTGAAGACGCCCGTCGCGGCCTCGACGTCGGAGTTGGCGTTGGACAGGAGCTGGCCCGCCGGGTGGGCACGGTGCCACGACATGGGCAGGCGCAGGTACTGGTGCGTGACGGCCGTGCGGTGCCGGGCCTGGATGTTCGCGTAGCCGTACCCCGCGAAGATGCGACGGCCCGCGACGGTCAGCGCGAGCGTGACCGCGATGCCCACGAGCACGAGTCCCGCGAGCCACAGATCGCCCCGGGCGTCGGCGTCCCCCGCGAGCGCCGGGACGACGACCTCGTCCGTGACGCGACCGACCGCGAGGCTGATCCCCACGGTCGTCGCGCCGAACAGCGCGGAGGCGCCGATCGCGAGGATGTAGATGCGCCACTCGGACCGGATGCCGCGCCCCATGAGCTGGAGCGAGCGTCGCGTGCGGGAGCCTGTCAGGGCATGGCGCCGCGTGCTGCCCGCCGCCGCTGTCTTCGACGACGGTCCGGGCGGCGCCGTCCGCCCGGTGGACCCTGCGGGTGCGTCGGCGTGCGGGTGGGTGGACTCCGACCGGCCGGGCGCAGCGCCGGTGCGCGCGTCCTGGGTCCGGGGCGTGGTGTTCGTGGGGGTGCTCCGTCGCGCGGACACGGACGATCCTCGTCTTTCGTGGGGGTTGTCACGATCTTCTCACACGGGACATGGCGTGCTCGTGCGAGCATGGCCGGATGCAGCCCACCGCCTGGCACGCCCACGAGCGCGCCGCCCTCGTCCACGCCCTCACCCAGGCCGGCCCCGACGCCCCGACCCTGTGCGAGGGGTGGCGCACCCGGCACCTCGCGGCGCACGTGGTCCTGCGCGAGCACCGGCCCTGGACGCAGGCCGGCGCCAACGGGGGGCCGCTGCACGGCTGGTCCGAGGGCCACCTCCAGGAGCTCGCGACGACCGCGCTCGAGCCCGGCGGCTACGCCGCGCTCCTGGCCCGCGTCGAGCAGCCGCCCGCCGAGTGGAGCCCGTGGTCCTGGGCCGGTGACCTCGTCAACCTCGCCGAGTACTTCGTGCACACCGAGGACGCGCGACGGGGCACGTGGGAAGCAGGTCCTGGCGCTGCGGGGACAGGCGGCGGCGCCGAGGCCGCGCACCCCTCCGACGCGCGTGCCCGCGACCTGCCGCCCGGCCTGCGGGACGCGCTCTGGGGCCAGCTCCGCCGCGCCGCACCGCTGTTCTTCCGCCGGTCCCCCGTGGGGGTCGTGCTCGTCGTCCCCGGTGGGCAGCGGCTGGCGGTCAAGGCACCGCCGCGGCGTCCGGCCGAGGACGGACGCCTCCCCGGCACGGTCGTCGTCACGGGCCAGGTCGGCGAGCTCGTGCTCCACGCGTTCGGTCGCGGGCGCCACGCCGGGGTCACGGTCCAGGGCGACGCGGCCGACGTCGAGGCGCTCGACGCCGTGGTGCCCGGACCACGCTGAGGCGCGCGCCGTCGTCTGGCACGGCCTCAGCGGACGAGCAGGCCCGCCTCGCGCATGTGCTTCTTGACGTCGCCGATCGTCAGCGTCCGGAAGTGGAAGACGCTCGCGGCCAGCACCGCGTCCGCGCCCGCCTGCGCGGCCTGGGCGAAGTGCTCGGGGGTGCCCGCTCCCCCGCTCGCGATGAGCGGGACCGTGACCTCGGAGCGCACGGCCGCGAACATCTCCAGGTCGAAACCGCCCGTCGTGCCGTCGGCGTCCATCGAGTTCAGCAGGATCTCGCCCGCACCCAGCTCCGCGGCGCGCACGGCCCACTCGACCGCGTCGATCCCGGTCCCCCGGCGACCGCCGTGCGTCGTCACCTCGAAGCCCGACGGCGTCCGCACCTCGCCGCTCACGCGCCGGGCGTCGACCGAGAGGACCAGGACCTGGCTGCCGAACCGGTCGGCGATCTCCGCGACGAGCTCGGGGCGCGCGATCGCCGCCGTGTTGACCCCGACCTTGTCCGCGCCCGCACGCAACAGCTTGTCGACGTCGTCGGTCGTGCGCACACCGCCGCCGACCGTGAGCGGGACGAAGACCTGCTCGGCCGTCCGGCGCACCACGTCGTACGTGGTCTCGCGGTTGCCCGACGAGGCCGAGACGTCGAGGAACGTGATCTCGTCGGCGCCCTCGGCGTCGTAGCGCGCCGCGAGCTCGACGGGGTCGCCCGCGTCGCGCAGGTTCTCGAAGTTGACGCCCTTGACGACGCGCCCTGCGTCGACGTCCAGGCAGGGGATGACACGGACCGTGACCGACATGAGCTACTGACCTTCCGTCTGACCTTCTTGGCCCGGCGTCTCGTCGACCACCGGGAAGTGCGCGTCCAGGATGTCCACCACGTACACGAGCGTCTCGTCCGCGTACGGCAGGCCCGTGCCCGCGTACGCCAGCGTCGGAGGGACGACGAGCAGCACCTGGCTGCCGACGCTCTGCTCCAGGAGTCCCCGCTCCCACCCCTCGATGATCTGCCCGATCCCGATCATGGTCGACGCCGGCTTGCTGCCCTCGGGCCAGTTCGAGTCCACGACCTCGCCCGACGACCACGCGACCCCCGTGAAACGGACCGTGATGACCTGCCCGGCCTCGACCTGGACCCCGGTGCCGCGGACGAGCGGCTGGACGACCAGGTCGCCCGGGGGAGCCGTGTCGGCGGGGATCGTCACCGTGGGAGCCCCGTCGTCGTCGAGCGCCACCGCGGGCAGCCCCTCGACCGGTGGGATCGTGTCCCCCGTCGCGCGCGTGGGCAGCACGTCGATGACCAGGACGAGCGGGACGTCGTTCGCCTCCTCGAGGTACATCACGCGTGCCCCGACCCGTTGCCCGGCCAGGAGGTCGACGATGTCCGACCCCGCCTCGGCGTCGGACAGGGCGAGCGACGTGGGGGCGTCGGTGTAGGTGTTCTGCAGCACCGTGCCGTCCCGCCCGTCGAGCGCGTACATGTTGACGAGCACGTCCTGCCCCTCGACCAGCTCCGCGCCCGTGCCGGGGACGAGGACCTCGCCGCGCTCGTCCGGGACGCTCAGGGGCTGCTGGAACTCGACGACGGGCGGGTCCCCGATCTTCCCCGAGACCGTGACCTCGGTGTTCGCCGACGCGTCCTCACGCTCGGGCAGCTCCGAGCAGGCCGTGACGGTCAGCACGAGCGCCACGGCGACGACGGACGACCAGTGGTGCTGGCGGCGCACGGAGCTCCTCGGGACGCGCAGGGACGGGGTGCCACCACCCTAACGGTGGCGCCACCCCGCCCCTGCGCGTGTCCGACCCTCGGGCCGACGTCACGGCCGACGTCACAGCGGACGTCACATGGACTCGATGAGCCGCTCGACCCTCTCGTCGACGTTCTGGAACGGGTCCTTGCACAGCACGGTCCGCTGGGCCTGGTCGTTCAGCTTGAGGTGCACCCAGTCGACCGTGTAGTCGCGCCGGGCCTCCTGCGCCTTGCGCACGAAGTCCCCGCGCAGCTTGGCCCGGGTCGTCTGCGGCGGGATCGCCGTCGACTCGAAGACCTCGAGATCCGTGGTGATGCGCTCGACCATGCCGCGCGCCGCGAGCATGTTGTAGAGCCCGTCGGTCCGTGAGATGTCGTGGTACGCCAGGTCCAGGCGGGCGATGCGCGGGTCGTCGAGCTCGAGCCCGTGCTTCTCCTGGTAGCGGCGCAGGATCTTGAGCTTGATGACCCAGTCGAGCTCACGGTCGACGAGCGACAGGTCGTCGCTCTCCAGGGCGCGCAGTCCGCGCTCCCACAGGTCCAGGACCTGCTTCACGACCGGCGTGGGGGTCTCGTTCGCGTCGACGAACTCCTTGACCCGCTGCAGGTACTCGCCCTGCAGGTCCACGGCTGTCACGGTGCGCCCGTTCGCCATCTGCACGGGGTGCTTGCCGGTCATGTCGTGGCTGATCTCGCGGATGGCCCGGATCGGGTTCTCGAGGGCCATGTCCCGCATCGGGACGCCCGCCTCGATCATGCGCAGGATCAGGTCGGTCGTCCCGACCTTGAGCATCGTCGTGGTCTCCGCCATCGACGAGTCGCCGACGATGACGTGCAGGCGCCGGTAGGACTCGGCGTCGGCGTGCGGCTCGTCGCGCGTGTTGATGATGGGGCGCGAGCGCGTGGTCGCGCTCGAGACGGCCTCCCAGATGTGGTCCGCTCGCTGCGACAGGGCGTAGATCGCACCGCGCGGCGTCGCGAGGATCTTCCCGGCCCCCGTGAGCACCTGACGGGTGATGAGGAACGGCACCAGCACGTCAGACAGGCGCGCGAAGTCGCCCTGACGACGCACGAGGTAGTTCTCGTGGCACCCGTAGGAGTTGCCCGCCGAGTCGGTGTTGTTCTTGAACAGGTGGATGCGTCCTGGCAGCCCCTCGTGCTCGAGCCGCTCCTGGGCGTCGGCCACGAGGCCCTCCAGGATGCGCTCGCCGCCGCGGTCGTACGCCACGAGCTGGCGCACGTCGTCGCACTCGGCCGTCGCGTACTCGGGGTGCGAGCCGACGTCGAGGTAGAGGCGCGAGCCGTTGCGCAGGAACACGTTCGACGACCTGCCCCACGCCACGACCTTGCGGAACAGGTAGCGCGCGACCTCGTCCGCGGACAGGCCACGGCCGTCGTCCGAGGCGCAGGTCACGCCGTACTCGGTCTCGAGACCGAAGATCCTACGGTCCATCCGGAGCCTCCTCGGGGGTGTCCTCGAGCAACCCGGCCAGCACCGCGCCGGTCAGACGGCGGAACGCGCGCCGGGGGCGGGCGCGGTCCAGGACCGCGACCTCGAGCTGGTTGGCGGGGATCGCCTCTGCCCCCTCGAGCGCGTCTCGTGCGTCGTGAGCCCCCGCGCCGCCGAGCGTCGCGACCGCGAGGCGCAGCACCTCGGGCAGCGTCATGCCGGGGTGCCAGGCCTCGCCCAGGTCCCGGCCGAGCTGCTCGGCCTGCCCGCCCATGACGACGAAGCCCGACTCGTCCGCGACCGACCCGTCGTAGGACAGGCGGTAGATCTGGTCCTGGGACGGGCTCGGCCCCACCTCGGCCACGACGAGCTCGACCTCGAGCGGCTTGGACTCGGTCGTGAAGACCGTGCCGAGCGTCTGCGCGTACGCGTTCGCCAGCCCGCGCGCGTTCACGTCGGACCGGTCGTACGAGTAGCCGCGCAGGTCCGCGTACCGCACGCCCGCGACGCGCAGGTTCTCGAACTCGTTGTACTTGCCGACCGCCGCGAACGCGATGCGGTCGTAGATCTCGGAGATCTTGTGCAGCGACCGGGACGGGTTGTGCGTCGCGAACGCGATGCCCTCGTCGTAGGCGAGCACGACGACCGAACGGCCACGGCCGATGCCCTTGCGCGCGAAGTCGGCCCGGTCCTTCATGAGCTGCTCGGGCGAGACGTAGAACGGCATGCTCATCGTGCGTCCCCTCCCTCGTGCGGCGGGTCGGCCGGGTCCGGGTGCGGCGGGTCGGCCGGGAGCCCCGGTGGCTCCGGGGCGAGCCCCGCCGTCGGGCGCGCGATGCGCACGCGGGCCGCACGGTTGCCGTCGGCCTGCTCGGTGCGCTCCGCGACGATCCGCGCCGCGACCGCCGCGAGCTCGTCGTCGGTGACCCGGCGGTACCCCTCGGCGGTCACGGTGACCACGACGGGCCAGATCTGACGGACCGCGTCCGGGCCGCCCGTGGCCGAGTCGTCGTCGGCCGCGTCGTACAGGGCCTCGACGGCCACGTGGACCGCGTCGGCGGACGCGAGACCCGGGTGCCAGCGCTTCTTGAGCGACCCACGCGCGAAGACCGAGCCCGATCCCACGCTGTGGTGGTCGCGCTCCTCGTAGCGTCCGCCCGTGACGTCGTAGGAGAAGATGCGTCCCAGCCCGCGGTCCAGGTCGTACCCCGCGAACAGCGGGACGACCGCCAGGCCCTGCATGGCCAGGCCGAGGTTCGCCCGGATCATCGTCGAGAGCCGGTTGGCCTTGCCGTCGAGCGACAGCAGCGCGCCCTCGATCTTCTCGTAGTGCTCGAGCTCGAGCTGGAAGAGGCGCACGAGCTCGACCGCGATGCCCGCGGTCCCCGCGATGCCCACCGCGGAGAACTCGTCGGCCGGGAAGACCTTCTCGATCTCACGGTTGGCGATCATCGACCCCATCGTCGCGCGGCGGTCCCCCGCCATGACGACCCCGGCACCCGGGGCCCCGGGGTCCCCGAAGGTCAGCGCGACGATCGTCGTGGCGTGCGGGGCGAGCTGCGCGCCGGCAGCCCCGTGGCCACCCGCGGCGGAGGGCCCCGCGACGGCCTTCGCAGAGGGCAGGAGGTCAGGGGCGTGGCTCGCGAGGAACTCCACGAAAGAGGACGAGCCCGGCGTGGTGAAGGCGTGCGGCAGACGCCCGGAGAAGTCCATGGTCATCAGCTCCTGGCCGGTCCGGCTACTCGCCGCCCTTCTGGACGAACCCTCGGACGAACGACTCGGCGTTGGACTCGAGCACCTCGTCGATCTCCTCCAGGAGCGAGTCGACCTCGGCGTCCCGGTTCTGGGCCTGCGGTGCGACGGGCGCGGGGGTGGCCGCGTCGTCGTCGGGACGCCGGTCCTCGTGCGATGCGCTGGTGCGTTCCTGGGCCATCTTCGCCTCCTGGGTGTGCGTGCTGTCCTGCTGGTCCGTGGGCGGCCCTGCGCGAGGTCCGCGTCTTCCTGAAGCCTAGGCTCTTGCGTGCCGATCGCGAGGTGCGACGAGCCGCGAGCGCACGGCGGGGTCCGTCATCGGCTGCCCGAGAGGCCTGCGAGGAGGGCCCCCGCGTCCGTGCTCGCGTCGAGCAGCGCGCCGATGTGGGCCCGGGTGCCGCGCAGGGGGTCGAGCATGGGCACGCGCTGGAGCGACGGGGCACCCACGACGTCGAAGATCACCGAGTCCCAGCTCGCGGCCGAGACCTGGTCGCCGAACCGGGCCATGACCTCGCCCCGGAAGTAGGCGCGCGTGTCCTCGGGCGCGTGGTGCACGGCCTGGGAGACCGCGCGCTCGTCGACGACGCGCTCGGCGGCGCCCGCGGCGAGCAGCCGGTGGTAGATGCTGCGCTCGGGGCGCACGTCCGACCACTGGAGGTCCATCGCGGCCAGGCGTGGGTGGTCCCAGTCGAGGTGGTCGCGCTGCCGCAGCCGGTCCAGGAGGCGCAGCTTCGCGACCCACTCGACCTCCTTGGCGCACGAGGACGGGTCCGTCCCGAGGCGTTCGAGGACCGAGTCCCAGCGGTCCAGGACGGACCGGGTCTCGTCGTCGAGCGTGCCCAGGTGCTCGGCCGCGCGGCGTGCCACGTCGGCGTACACGCGCTGGATCTCCAGGGCCGTGAGCCGGCGCCCGTCGGCGAGCAGGAGCGGAGCGGTCAGGTCGAGGTCGCGGCTGACCTTCTGGACGTCCGTCACGGGGTCGTGCAGGCGCAGGGCCGCGAGCTCGGCGCGCAGCGAGGCCCCGGTCGCCGCCTCGACCGACGCGAGCGCGTCGAGCTGCTCGATCACGAAGAGGACGAGCGAGGTGGTGCCGAGCTTGAGGTAGGTCGCGACCTCGAACAGGTTCGCGTCACCGATGATCAGGTGCAGTCGGCGCCAGCGCTGACGGTCGGCGTGCGGCTCGTCGCGCGTGTTGACGATGGGACGGCGCAGCGTCGTCTCGAGGCCGACCTCGGCCTCCATGTAGTCCGCGCGCTGCGAGAGCTGGAATCCCGGCTCCTGCCCCACGGCGCCGAGGCCAACGCGCCCCGAGCCGGTGAAGACCTGACGCGTGACGAGGAACGGGGTGAGCAGCTCGACGATGGTCCCGAACGGGACGTCGCGCTCGACGAGGTAGTTCTCGTGCGTGCCGTACGAGGCGCCCTTGCCGTCGACGTTGTTCTTGTAGAGCACGACCTCCGAGCCCGGCACGGCGCTCAGCTCGCGCGAGGCCGCGAGCATGATGCGCTCGCCCGCGACGTCCCAGCACACCGCGTCGGCCGGGTTCGTGACCTCGGGCGACGAGTACTCCGGGTGTGCGTGGTCGACGTACAGCCGCGCACCGTTCGTCAGGATGACGTTCGCCGCGCTCGGGTCGTCGTACTCCTGGTGCGTGGGGCGCGCGACCTCCTGCAGGGACGTCGCCACGCCGGGGCGCTGCGCCACGGGGCCCGACGGCGCAGGCCGGGTCGGGTCGTCCGTCAGCAGCGAGGGGTGGGCCGAGGCGCGCTGGAGGTGGAACCCCCGGGCGTCCTGCAACGGGTCCTCGTCGTCGTAGTCCCAGCGGGCCTTGCCGCGGGCGCCGTCGGCACGGGCCGCGAGCGCCCGGTAGGTCGTCACGACCTGGCTCGACATGAGCATCGGGTTCGCGAGCGGCCGCCCGGGCTGCAGCACGCCGTACTCGGTCTCGATCCCCATCACGCGTCGCACGGTCACGAGCACCACCCTATGCCGGGGCCGCCGCGGCGGGTCGCGATGTCCATGGAGAGGATCGTCACGACGCATTCCTCCGGACGCGAGCCGGGCCCGGCGGCGGGGTGCGCCGTCGGGCCCGGTCGTGCGGCGCTGCGCGCCGACACCCGTGCCTGCAGGTGCCTACAGGTACTCCTACAGGTACTGCCCCGTGTTGGTGACGGTGTCGATCGTGCGAGCCGTCGCTCCCGCGCCGTCGCCCTTCTTCTGGACGATGGTGCGGATGAAGACGATGCGCTCGCCCTTCTTGCCGGAGATCCGCGCCCAGTCGTCGGGGTTGGTCGTGTTCGGCAGGTCCTCGTTCTCCTTGAACTCGTCGACGCACGCCGCGAGCAGGTGCTCGACCCGGATGCCGCGCTGACCGGTCGCCAGGAGGTCCTTGATCGCGGACTTCTTGGCGCGGTCCACGACGTTCTGGATCATGGCGCCCGAGTTGAAGTCCTTGAAGTACAGGACCTCCTTGTCGCCGCTCGCGTACGTGACCTCGAGGAACTGGTTCTCGTCCTCCTCGGAGTACATGCGCTCGACGACGCTCGTGATCATCGCGTCGAGGGCCTCCTGCGGGCTCCCTCCGTGCTCGGCCAGGTCCTCGGCGTGGATCGGCAGGTCCGTGGTGAGGTACTTCGCGAAGATCTCCTTGGCGCCCTCGGCGTCGGGGCGCTCGATCTTGATCTTCACGTCGAGCCGCCCGGGGCGCAGGATCGCGGGGTCGATCATGTCCTCGCGGTTGGAAGCGCCGATCACGATCACGTTGTCGAGGCGCTCGACGCCGTCGATCTCGCTCAGGAGCTGGGGCACGATCGTCGTCTCGACGTCAGAGGACAGTCCCGTGCCGCGCGTGCGGAACAGCGACTCCATCTCGTCGAAGAACACCACGACCGGGGTGCCCTGCGAGGCCTTCTCGCGGGCGCGCGCGAAGATGAGCCGGATGTGGCGCTCGGTCTCCCCGACGTACTTGTTGAGGAGCTCGGGCCCCTTGACGTTGAGGAAGTAGCTCTTGGCGCCCTGGGGGTCCGAGACGACCGTCTCCCCCGCGAGCTCGCCCGCCGCGGCGCGCGCCGTGGCGACGGTGTGCGCGAGCGAGTTCGCGACGGCCTTGGCGATGAGCGTCTTGCCGCACCCGGGGGGGCCGTACAGCAGCACGCCCTTGGGCGGGCGCAGCCCGTGCTCGCGGAACAGGTCCGGGTGGCTGAACGGCAGCTCGACCGCGTCGCGGATCTGCTCGATCTGCGGCCCCAGGCCTCCGATGTCGGAGTAGTCGATGTCGGGGACCTCTTCGAGGACGAGCTCCTCGACCTCGGACTTGGGCACGATCTCGAACACGAAGCCGCTGCGCGTGTCGATCGTCAGGGAGTCCCCGACGCGCAGGGGCGAGTCGGCGAGCGAGCCCGCGAGGCGCACGACGCGCTCCTCGTCGGAGCGCCCGACGACCAGCGCACGGTCGGAGCCCAGGAGCTCCTTGACCGTCACGAGCTCGCCGACCTGCTCGTACCCGCCCGCCGCCACGACCGTCATGGCCTCGTTGAGCTTGACCTCCTGGCCGGGCGCCAACCGCGACACGTCCAGGCCCGGGCTCGCCCCGACGTGCATCTTGCGGCCCGCGGCGGACACGTCGACCGTGCCGTCGGGGTGCGCACCGAGGAACAGCGCGTACGTGCCCGGCGGCTTGGCGAGCTCGTCGATCTGCCGCTTGAGGTCGATGATCTGGTCCCGCGCGGCCCGCAGGGCCTCGGCGAGCCGCTCGTTCTTCGCGGACAGGATCGCCTGCTGGCGCTCCGCGTCACGGCTCGGGGTCTGTCCAGGTGTCAGTCCAGGTGTGTCGGTCATCCGGCTTCTCCCTCTCGCAGGCACCGTCAGGAGGTCGTGCGGTCGACCCCGTCACCGGTGCGTCACCGACCTCCGGCAACCCGGTGATCGAGGCACGACCTTACGCACAAGTCTCCCGCGAGCGCTGCCAGAACACCCGGGCTGAGACGGCCGTTCCTCAATCGTTGTCGACGGCGCCCGAAACGTCCCGGGCGTCCTCGGCCGAGGACGCGGGGTCCGCCAGGGGCTCGTCGACGCCGTCCGCGGCGTCGACCGGCTCGAGCGGCTGGCCCGTGCGGGGGTCGAGCTGGGGGCCCTGGCCGACGTCGCGGCGCACGCGGCGTACGCGCTTGTCGGAGACCGACCGCTCGCCCAGGTCCTCGGGCGTCCACTCCTCGGCCACGGGGTAGGACCCCTTCGCAGGGCGACGCTTGCGCAGGGGCGCGACCGTGCCGTCCGCGAGGCGGCGTGCCGTGAGCAGGAAGCCCGTGTGCCCGACCATGCGGTGCTGCGGGCGGACCGCGAGCCCCTCGAGGTGCCAGCCGCGCACGAGCGACTCCCACGCCGAGGGCTCGGCGTAGCGACCGTCGGAGCGCAGGTCCTCTGCGAGGCGCGAGAGCTGGGTCGCGGTCGCGACGTAGCAGATGAGGACCCCGCCGGGCGCGAGCGCGTCGGCCACGGCGTCGAGGTTCTCCCACGGCGCGAGCATGTCGAGCACGACGCGGTCGATCGCCCCCTTCTCGGCGACCTGCGGCAGGACGTCGGACAGGTCGCCGACGGACAGCTCCCACGCGGGGTGCTCCCCGCCGAAGAACAGCTCGACGTTCCCGCGCGCGATCGCCGCGAAGTCCTCACGGCGCTCGATCGAGTGGACCGAACCCTGGTCGCCGACGGCGCGCAGCAGCGACATGGTCAGCGCGCCCGAGCCGACGCCCGCCTCGACGACGCGCGCACCGGGGTAGATGTCGGCCATCGCGACGATCTGGCCCGCGTCCTTGGGGTAGACCACGGCCGCGCCGCGCGGCATCGAGAGCACGTAGTCGGCGAGCAACGGGCGCAGCGCGAGGTACTCGATGCCTGCGGTGTTGCGCACGACCGACCCCTCGGGCAGGCCGACGAGGTCCTCGTGCGCGAGGTAGCCGCGGTGCGTGTGGAACGTGGCGCCCGTCGCGAGCGTGATGGTGTGCAGGCGTCCGCGCGGGTCGGTGAGCTGGACCTTGTCCCCCAGGCGCAGCGGTCCGCGCCGCACGTCGGCGCCGGTCGGCGTGGGTGCCTGCGTGGCGGCGTCGTCGGCCGGGACGGGCAGGGCGGAGGCGTCGTGCGCGGGGTCGTGGGTCACGGGCGACCATCCTAGTCGGGCGCGGCGGCGTGCCCCGCCCTCGCCGTGGACGCGGCCCGGTGACGGGTCAGCGCCCGCGGGTCCCCTTGAGCGCCGCGACGACCCGGGTGACGTCCAGGAGCCCGACGACACGCCCGCTGTCGGTCACGACGACCACCGGTGCGTCGCGGGTCACCGCGGCCACGGCGTCGAGCATCGCCTGGCCGCGCAGGTGCACGTCGACCCACGCGGTGGGAGGCAGCCCGACGGCGACCGCCCCGACCGGGGTCAGCGGCGCCTGCGCCGGGGGCACCGCGGCGACGGCCGCGGGGTCCGCGAAGGCCACGGGGTGACCGTCCGCCTCGACAAGCACGACGTGGCCTGCGCCGGCGCGCTGGGCCGACGCGACGGCGTCGGCCACCGTGCTGGTCACGGGCACCGCGACGGCCGGGTACGCGAGCGCCGCGACCGACAGGTCCGCGACGGCTGCGCGCGTGCGGCCGTTCTTGATCGCGGCCCCCGCCCCGGACCACAGGAAGGCGCCGATCAGCGCGGCCCACGCGACCGTGAACAAGGACACCTGATAGCCGTTGAGCGGCGGCCACGCGAGCGCCCAGAGCACGACGCCGACGGCCACGACGCGCCCGACCCAGCCCGCGACGATCGTGCCCGTGGTGCGGGAACCCGTCGCGGCCCAGACCGCGGACTCGAGGATCTGACCGCCGTCGAGCGGCAGGCCGGGCAGGAGGTTGAAGATGCCCACGAACGCGTTCGAGAACGCCGCCGCGTAGAGCAGCAGGGCGGGGATCGTCATGGTCGGCTGCACCTGGAAGACGAGCCAGCACACCGCTGCGAGGAGAAGGTTCGTGAGCGGGCCGACGACCGAGACCAGGATCCCGTCGAGCGGACGCCTCGACGCACCCGAGTACGCGGTGTGCCCGCCCCACAGCGTCACGGCGAGCTCCGTGACCTGGTGCCCCCGAGCCTTCGCGACCACGGCGTGCGCGACCTCGTGCAGGAACACCGAGACGAACAGCAGCAGCACGAAGACGAACGAGACCAGGTAGACCGCGCTGCTGCCGAGGTGCGGCGCGAAGCTGCGCACCGTGGGGACGAACAGGAACGTCAGCACGGCTGCGGCCAGGAACCAGGACGGGGTCAGGATGACGGGGGCGCCCGACACCCGACCGATGATCCAGCCCTTCGTGAGCTGCGGGTCTCGGGGGGCGCGACGTGCCGGTGCCGGGGTGGTCTCCACGTCGACACCCTATGTCGGGCACCTGGGCCGGACCCGGGCTGTGGAGCGTCGCAGGCGTGTGGGAGTCGACACGTAGGCTCGACGCATGACGTCCCTCGCCCCCGACCTCGCCGGCACCGACTCCCCCGACGTGACGGTCGAGCACGTCGGCGACTCCCCCCGTGAGCGTCGGCGCCCGGCGCTGTCGCCGTCGCGCGCGAACGACTTCATGCAGTGCCCGCTGCTGTTCCGGTTCCGTGTCGTGGACCGGCTCCCCGAGCCGCCCAGCGCTGCGGCCGCGCGCGGCACCCTGGTCCACTCGGTGCTCGAGCGTCTGTACGACGCCCCGCTGGGCGAGCGCACCCTCGCGGCCGCCCAGGCCATGCTGCCGGGCGAGTGGGAGCGGCTGCAGGAGGCCGAGCCGCGGTACGCGGAGCTGTTCGCCGGAGGCGCTGCTGGGTCTGCGGGCTCGGCCGACGCCGGGGTGGAGGCCTGGCTCGACGGCGCGGGGAACCTCCTGGGGACGTACTTCACGCTCGAGGACCCCAACCGTCTCGAGCCCGCCGAGCGCGAGATGTTCGTCGAGACCCAGCTCGAGGACGGCCCGCTGCTGCGCGGCATCGTGGACCGGCTCGACGTCGCCCCGACAGGGGCGATGCGGGTCGTCGACTACAAGACGGGCAAGTCGCCCCGCCCGCAGTACCAGGGCTCGGCCCTGTTCCAGATGCGCTTCTACGGCCTCGTGCTGTGGCGCGAGCGGGGCGAGATCCCCAAGATGCTCCAGCTCGTCTACCTGGGTGACGGCCAGGTGCTGCGCGCCGAGCCGCAGGAGGCGGACCTGCTCGCGGTCGAGGAGCAGGTGCGCACGCTCTGGTCGACCATCGCGACCGCGGCGCGCACGGGCCAGTGGGCGCCGCGCCGGACCCCGCTGTGCGGGTGGTGCGCGCATCAGGCCGTGTGCCCGCAGTTCGGCGGGACGCCTCCGGAGATCCCCGACGGCGCGGTCGAGCTCGCGCTCGGCATCGCGCCGGATGCCGTGGCGTCGTAGGCGCGTCGCGCGGTCGGGCCGAACTGGCACCCCGGCCACGGCGCGGACGAAGCCCTGGGCCTCGGGACCCCAGGGTCTGTGTTCTGCGGAGCACCAACAATTGTTGGTGCTCCGCAGAACACACATCCGGACCGGAGTGGCCCCCGTCGTACTGGTGCCACACGTCCGGACCGTGCGGTGTGCGCCCGGCTCGACGCCGACCTGGCCTCAGTCCTCGATCAGGTCGATCACGTCGCCCGCAAGGATGCGCGCGAGCGTGTCGACGTCCACGAGCGCGAGCGACGGCGTCCGGCTCAGCCCGGGCAGGACCGGCACGGGCACGACCGCCTCGACGCCCAGCGTCGCGGCCCCCGCCGCGCGGGCGGACCCGATGCCCGTGGGCGAGTCCTCGATCGCGACGCAACGCGTGACGTCGACGCCCAGGCGCTCTGCGGCCACGAGGTACGGCTCGGGATGGGGCTTGCCGTGCGTGACCTCGTCCCCGCACACGAGCGTCGCGAACGACCCGGGCGGGACCATCCCCACGACGGGCTCGGCGAGCGACCGGTACGACATGGTCACGAGCGCACACGGCACCCCGCGCTCGCGCAGCTCGGCGAGGAGCTCACGCGCACCGGGCTGCCACGGGACCTCGACCTCGACCTGCGCGATCACGCGTGAGATGAGGAAGTCGATGATCTGCTCGGACGGCAGGTCGACGCCCTCGGCCTGGAGGATCCTGGCCGACTCGGTCAGAGGGTTGCCGACCATCTGCATCGCCTGCTCGTGCGACCAGGTCCCGCCGTGCGCCTCGACGAGCTCGTGCTCGGCGGCGATCCAGTAGGGCTCGGTGTCGACGAGCGTGCCGTCCATGTCCCACAGGACGGCCTGTGGCAGGACCAGCGCCTCACGGGAGGCGGTGTCGGGGCGTGCGAGATCGGGTGATTCCAGGGGGTTCAACGAGTACTCCATGTTTCGGGGAACGGCTCGTGGCCGTCCTGCCACCCTAGCTGGCGGTCCTCCCACGGCTCCCCCACGCCTCCCTGCTGCGGCCGGCGGCGCGCGCACCGGGTTGCCGCGTCGGCCACCGGACCTTCCGCGTCCTAGGCTGGGACGATGAAAGAGACCAGGGAACCGCTCGACCCGGCCGACCTGCCCGAGCCGACACTCCCGGCCGAGCCGGCCGAGCACCGCCAGACGGTCATGCTCGCCGCTTTCGAGGGATGGAACGATGCCGGAAGTGCCGCGACCGCGGCGCTCCTGCACCTGCACGACCTCTGGGACGCCCAGGACCTCGCGGAGCTGGACCCCGAGGAGTACCACGACTTCCAGGTCATCCGCCCGGTCGTCGGCACGGACGCGAACGGCCGCCGCGAGATCACGTGGCCCGCGACGACGATCGTGTCCGCGACCGTCCCCGGCAGCGGGCGCCGCGTCCTGCTGGTCCACGGCATCGAGCCCTCGATGCGTTGGCGCCGGTACTGCCGCGAGCTGCTGGACCTCGCGGAGCGTGAGGGCGTGACCACGGTCGTGACGTTGGGGGCGCTGCTCGCCGACGTGCCCCACACCCGCCCCATCCCCATGACCGCGACGTCCGAGAGCGCGGGGCTGCGCGCGGTCCTCGACGTCGAGCCCAACTCGTACGAGGGGCCGACGGGGATCGTGGGCGTCCTCCAGCACGCCGCCGCAGAGCGGGGCATGCAGTCCGTGTCGTTGTGGGCCGCGGTGCCGCACTACGTCGCGAACCCGCCGTCGCCCAAGGCCACGATCGCGATCCTGTCCCGGGTCGAGGAGCTGCTGTCCGACCCGATCCCCTTGGGCGACCTCCCGGAGGAGGCCGAGGCGTGGCAGGCCGGCGTCGACGAGCTCGCGGCGGAGGACGAGGAGATCGCGGAGTACGTCCACCAGCTCGAAGAGGCCAAGGACACGGCCGAGCTGCCCGAGGCGAGCGGCGAGGCCATCGCGCGCGAGTTCGAGCGCTACCTCAAGCGCCGGGACGACGGCACGGGCGGCCCGCTGGCCTGAGCAGCGGGCCGCCGGCCGTGACTAGAGCCGCACGCCGAGCAGCGCGTTGACCGCGCGCGAGATCACGCCGGGCGCGCCCTCGGTGTCGGCCGAGGTGTCGCGCCCGTCGGCGAGCGAGACGTCGGCCCACGCGTCGACCGCGGCGAGCGCGGTCGGCGCGTCGAGGTCGTCCGCGAGCGCCGCACGCACCGCCGCGAGGGTCGCGTCGGCGTCGGGACCGCCGTTGCCGGACACTGCCGAGCGCCACCGTTCGAGGCGCTCGACAGCGGTGGGGAGGTCGGTGTCGGTCCACTCCCACTCGGAGCGGTAGTGGTGGGCGAGCAGGGCCAGGCGGATGGCCATGGGATCGACGCCCGTGGCGCGCAGCCGCGAGACAAACACGAGGTTCCCGCGCGACTTGCTCATCTTCTCGCCCTGGTAGGCGACGAGGCCCGCGTGGACGTGGTTGCGTGCACCGAACCCGTGGTCGAGCAGGCGGTCGTGCGAGGTCGACATCTCGTGGTGCGGGAAGAGCAGGTCCGCTCCCCCGCCCTGGATGTCGAACGGCAGTCCGAGGCCGTCGCGTGCGATGACGGCGCACTCGATGTGCCAGCCGGGGCGCCCGGTACCGAGGCTCGCGCCGTCCCAGGTGGGTTCGCCCGTGCGCTCGCGTCGCCACAGCAGCGGGTCGAGCGGGTCCTTCTTGCCGTCGCGCTCGGGGTCTCCACCGCGCTCGCCGAACAGGCGCAGCATGTCCTCGCGGCTGAGCCGCGACACGGCGCCGAAGCGCGCGTCGGCGCTGAGGTCGGCGTACACGTCGCCGAGCTCCGGGGTGTCGCCGCCTGCTCCGGGTTCGACGGGCACGCGGTACGCGAACCCGTCCTCGATGAGGGCCTCGACGGCCTGCACGACCTCCGGGATGGCCTCGACCGCGCCCCGGTACACGTCGGGGGGCACGACGCCTAGCGCGGTCATGTCCTCGGCGAGCAGGGCGGTCTGCTCGACGGCGAGGTCCCACCAGTCGACGCCGGTCGCGGTCGCGCGCTCGAGCAGCGGGTCGTCGACGTCGGTCACGTTGGACGCGTACGTGACGTCGTGCCCGGCGTCGCGCCAGGCGCGGTTCAGGAGGTCGAACGCGACGTAGGTCGCGGCGTGCCCGATGTGGGTCGCGTCGTACGGGGTGATCCCGCAGACGTACATGGTCGCGGTGTCCCCCTGCGCGGCGACGACGAGCTCCCCGGTGGTGCTGTCGTGCACCCGGATCGGGAGTCCTCGACCGGGCAGGGACGGGATCTGAGGCATGGGCCAGCTGTGCACGCGACAACCTTAGCCGCGAACGGTCCCGGCCTCCTCGACGGTCGCCGTGCGTGGGCGCCCCAGCCCGCCCGACGGCGCCGCGAGCCCGCCCTGGGTGGCGCGCCTGCGACGTCGGGCAAGAATGCAGGGGTGACCGAACCCACACGTCCCCCGGACCCCCGATCCTCCGCACCGGACACCCCCGAGACGTCGCGCACGGCGCCGACGCGCTACAAGGAGCTGTGGGTCGAGGGTGCAGACGGACGCGTGCGACCGGTCGACGGCCGCACGGGGCCGACCGACCGCGCGGACTCCGGCGCTCCGGGTACGGCCGGCCAGGAGAAGGGGGCGCACTGGTACGAGGTCCGCACGCTCGACGACTTCGTGGAGGCCGCAGAGGCGCTCGGCGTGGGTCTGAGCACGCAGTGGGGGCGCGGGCACCTGCCCGTGCACGTGAAGCACGTCAAGCACCCGCTGGCGCACGTCGAGCACATCGGCATGGACTGGCTGCTCGTCGTGACCCCGACCCTGGCCTTCTCCGAGGAGGACCGGCAGGTCAGCACGGGCAGCTTCTGCATCCTCGTCGGACCGGACGTCGTCGTGACGGTCGAGAAGGGCGCCGGAGGCGTCCACGACCGGATGCGCGAGCACCTGACGGGCCCGTCGCACGGGCGCGGCAAGGGCGTCCAGCGCCTCGCGGGCGAAGCGTTGTTCGCTCTCGTGGCGACCGCCTCCGACGTCGAGCTGGCTCTGGGCGACGCGGTCGCCGAGGTCGAGAAGATCGTGTTCGAGCCCCGACGGCACGCCGACCCCGTCCTGCCCATCTACGGTCTCAAGCGCGAGATCACCGAGGCCCGGCGGGCGCTGCTGCCCATCACGGCCGAGCTGCCCGAGCTCGCGTCCGGCAGCGCCCGGTCCCGCATCACGTTCGACAAGCGGCTCATGGACCGCCTGGTCTCGACGGTCGAGCGCATCGACCGCCACCTCGACGCGCACGACGACCTGCTGTCCGACATGCTCTCGGTGCACCTGTCGCAGGTCTCGGTGCGCCAGAACGAGGACATGCGCACGATCAGCGCCTGGGCCGCGATCCTCGTGTTCCCCACGATCGTCGGCGGCATCTACGGCATGAACTTCGACGTCATCCCCGAGCTGCACTGGTCGCTCGGCTACCCGATGGCACTCGTGATCATGGTGGCCGGCTGCCTGGGGCTGTACGCGGCGTTCAAGAAGGTCGGCTGGATGTAGCCGACCCGGCCCACCGGGGCGGGACGCTGGTCAGGCGAGCGGCTGCAGGACACCGAACGTGAGCAGCAGGACCACGACACCGGCGAGCACGAGCCGGTAGATCACGAACGGCGTGTAGCTGAACGTCGAGACGATCTTCAGGAACGCGATGATCACGAGGTACCCGACGACGAACGCCACGAGCGTCGCGATCAGCGTCGCCCCGAAGCCCGGCGAGCCGGGCACGGGGTCCGCCGCGACCGACTTCGCGAGCTGGTAGAACCCCGAGCCGAGGACCGCGGGGATCGCGAGCAGGAACGAGTAGCGTGCGGCAGCCTCCCGTGTGAAGCCCATGAGCAGGCCCGCGGTGATGGTCCCCCCTGACCGGGAGACTCCGGGGACCAGGGCGAGCGCCTGCGCCAGCCCGAACCCGACGGCCTGGCGCGGGGTCAGCTCGTCGAGCGTCCTCGTCTTGGCCCCGACCCGGTCCGCGATCCCGAGCAGCAGCGCGAACGCGGCGAGCATGAACGCCGTGATGTACAGGTTGCGCAGAGAGGCCTCGATCGCGTCCTGGAACAGCAGACCGAGGACCACGATCGGGATCGAGCCCAGGACGATGAACCAGGCCATGGCGGCATGGTGGTCGCCCTTGCCCAGCCGGGCGCGCCAGTCGGTGCCGTTCCCCCCGCGCACCGCACGCCACCAGGCGCGACAGATCGTCGCGATGTCCCGCCGGAAGTACAGCAGGACCGCAGTCTCGGTGCCGATCTGGGTGATCGCCGTGAAGGCCGCCCCCGGGTCCGACGAGCCGATCAGCTCACCCACGATGCGCAGGTGCGCGCTCGAGGAGACGGGCAAGAACTCGGTCAGGCCCTGGACGAGGCCGAGGAGGACGGCTTCCCACGCATTCACGAAGGGCACGATACCGGCGCCGCGAGCCCGGGCCCGGCCGGACAGGCCGGACCGGGGAAAGCGTCACCTGGGCGTCGCCCGGCGGACACCGTGCGGCCACCGCGCAGCCACACCGGGCACCGGCCGGGCACCTGGGGACCCGCTCGCGCGGCCGGAGCGACGGACCTCACCCTCCCGACCGTGCCACGTCTCCGGGCATCGTGCCCGCTTCGCCGGTAACCTGCCGCGCATGGAACTTCGTCAGCTCGGCCGCACCGGCCTTCGCGTCTCACCGCTGGGTCTCGGGACCATGGCGTGGGGTCGGGACACCGACGAGATCGACGCGGCGGAGCAGCTCCGGGACTTCGTCGACGCCGGCGGCAACCTGGTGGACACCGCAGCCTCCTACGGCGGCGGCGCGAGCGAGTCGATGATCGGCTCGCTCCTCGCAGCGGGCAAGGTCGACCGCCACGACGTGCTGCTGTGCACCAAGGCCGGGATCCGCACGACCGCGGACGGCAACACCGTCGACGCGTCCCGCGGCGCGCTCCTCGACTCGCTCGACGCCTCGCTCGCACGCCTCGGGACCGACCACGTCGACCTCTTCCTCGTGCACACCCCGGACCCCCGGACCCCCTTCGACGAGACGCTCTCGGCCCTGCGCCTGGCCGTGACGACCGGGCGCGCACGCTACGTCGGGCTGTCCAACCACCCCGGGTGGGCCGCCGCGCGGGCCGCCGCGACGCTCGACGCGCGCGGCGACGTCGGGCTCAGTGCGGTCGAGCTCGAGTACTCGCTGCTGCAGCGCGGGATCGAGCGCGACGTGGTGCCCGCCGCGACCGAGATGGGCTTCGGGGTCCTCGCGTGGTCACCTCTGGGTCGGGGCGTGCTCACAGGCAAGTACCGCAGCTCCCTGCCAGCGGACTCGCGCGGAGCCTCCTCACACCTGGCGGGGTTCGTCCAGCCCTACCTGGACGGCCCGTCGTCGGGCATCGTCGAGGCTGTCGTGACGGCCGCGAACGGCCTGGGGCGCGCACCGCTCGACGTGGCGCTGGCGTGGCTCCTCGAACGCCCCGGGGTGTCGAGCGCGATCGTCGGGGCCCGGACCCCGTCGCAGCTGCGCGCCTCGCTCGCGGCGAGCGACCTCGAGCTGCCCGACGCCGTCCACCACGCGCTCGACGACGTCAGCGCCCTCTCGCTCGGCTACCCCGAACGCTGGTAGTACGACCCGCGCGGGAGGTCAGCGGCTGACACCGTCGTGGAGGTCGACCTCGTCGAACTCCTCGTCGAGCCGGTCGTCGTCCGAGTCGCCGTCCCGCTCGTCGTCGTCCTCGTCGTCAGAGTCGCCGTCCCGCTCGTCGTCGTCCTCGTCAGAGTCCTCGTCCTCGTCGTCGTCCTCCGCGAGGTAGAACGGCGTGGCCTCGCCGTGGACCTGCGCGAGCGCCTCGTCGTACACCTCGTAGGCGTCCGCGAGCACGTAATAGGCGTCGTCGACCGCGGGGTCGTCCTCGCCACGACGGGCGGCGACGGCGTTGTAGTGGGCCTCCAGGGCCGCGATGAATCGGTCGAGGGCGGCGCGCGGGTCAGCGGTCATACCCTGACGGTAGCCCTGCGAGAGGCACAATGGCACTCGGAATCCCGGCGCGGGAGAGTGAGGTACGGCTCACGGCTCCCCCGCTCACGACCGACCCGAGGACGGTGACAGATGGCGAGCACTCCTCCCCCGCAGCGCGTGGCCCGCGCCGAGACCGGGAGCCAGTACGAGTACCGCGTGCTCACGATCGACCGGTCCGTGAGCCGCCACGACGCCGTCCGTCTCCTGACGGACGAGGCCGAGTACGGGAGGTGGGAGCTCGAACGCACCCGCCTGTACGTGGGCGGTGAGCGGCGCGTGTGGTTGCGCCGCAAGATCATGCGGGTGCGCTCGACGCTCTGAGGCGTCGAGCGCCCGCAGGTCAGCAGGTCCGCAGCAGCCGGTCCAGGACGCGCACGCCGAACTTCAGGGACTCGACCGGAACGCGCTCGTCGACGCCGTGGAACATCCCGGAGAAGTCCAGGTCCGCGGGGAGCTGGAGCGGGGCGAACCCGTAGCCCGTGATGCCCAGGCGAGCGAGCGACTTGTTGTCGGTACCGCCCGAGAGCGTGTACGGCAGGACCGTCGCGCCGGGGTCCTCGGCGTGCAGCGACGCGACCATGGCGTCGACCAGGTCGCCCCCGAAGGGCACCTCGAGCGAGATGTCACGGTGGATGGGCTCGATGCGCACGTGCTCGCCCACGAGGCCCTCGATGACCGAGAGGCCCTCGTCCTCGTGCCCCGGCAACAGGCGGACGTCGACCGCTGCCTCGGCGCGGCCGGGAATCACGTTGGCCTTGTAGCCCGCGCCGAGCTGGGTCGGGTTGGACGTGTGGCGCACGGTCGCGCCGACGAACTTCGCGGCCGGGCCGAGGGCTGCGACGAGCGCGTCGATGCTCGCCTCGTCGCGCGGGTCGTAGGGCAGACCGGTGAGGTCGGCGACCCCTCGCAGCAGCGCGTCGACGGTCGGGGTGACCGTGTAGGGCCACTGGTAGGCCCCGATGCGCGCGACCGCGGCCGCGAGGTGCGTCACGGCGTTGTCCGTGTTGACCTGCGAGCCGTGCCCTGCGCGCCCGTCGGCGACGAGCTTGAGCCAGGCGATGCCCTTCTCGGCGGTCTGGAGCAGGTAGGCGCGCTTGCCGTCGATGTCGACCGAGAAGCCGCCGACCTCGCTGATGGCCTCGGTCGCGCCCTCGAAGATCTCGGGGCGGTGCTCGACGGCCCAGCTCGCCCCGTACGTGCCGCCGGCCTCCTCGTCGGCGAAGAACGCGACGACGACGTCACGGGCGGGCTTGCGCCCCTCGCGGACCATCTGACGCACGACCGCGAGGATCATCGCGTCCATGTCCTTCATGTCGACCGCGCCGCGCCCCCACAGGAGGCCGTCCTTCTCCTCGCCCGCGAACGGGTCGACCGACCAGTCGGCCGCCTGGGCGGGCACGACGTCCAGGTGACCGTGCAGGACGAGCGCGGGCCGCGTGGGGTCCTGCCCCGGCAGGCGTACGACGACGCTCGCACGCCCCGGCGCGGACTCGAACAGCTCGGGGCTCAGCCCGACCTCGTGGAGCGAGGCCATGACGTACTCGGCCGCGGCACGCTCCCCAGGCCCCGACCCGTCCCCGAAGTTCGAGGAGTCGATGCGCAGCAGGTCCTGGCAGATGCGCGCGACCTCCTGCTCGGCGGTCGGTTGGGTCTGCGGCGGGTTCGCGGGGTGGGCGTTGCTCGTCATGGCCACACGGTACCCGCTGTCGTGGCACGCTCCGGGGCACCGGCATCACGTCACGACGCTGCGTCAGCGCCGACGCCAGACGGCAGACGGCAGACGACAGACGCCGGGGTGGACCTCCGGGAGGTCCACCCCGGCGCACCGGGCGGGACGACTACGCGTCGAGCCCGCGACGCGTCAGCAGCGGCGCGATCTCCGGGTCGCGGCCACGCAGGTCCGCGAACGCGACCATGGGGTCGACCGATCCGCCGCGCGCGAGCAGCTTCTTGCGGAACGCGTCGCCGTTGGCCCGGTTCAGGCCACCGTTCTCCTCGAACCAGGTCACGGTGTCCGCGTCGAGGACCTCGGACCAGATGTAGGAGTAGTAGCCGGCCGAGTAGCCGCCGCCGAACACGTGGTTGAAGTACGTCGTGCGGTAGCGCGGCGGCACGGGCGCGAAGGCGACCCCGGCCGCGTCGAGGGCCGCGGCCTCGAAGGGCAGGACCTCGTCGACGCCCGTGGGGACCTGCTCGGGGGCGAGCTGGTGCCAGGCCTGGTCGAGCAGAGCAGCCGCGAGGTACTCGGTCGTCCCGAAGCCCTCGTTGAACTGGCGCGAGGCCAGCATGGTCCGGGCCCACGCGGCCGGCATGGGTTCGCCCGTGACGTGGTGGACCGCGTAGGACGTGAGGATCGCGGGCTCCCAGGCCCACATCTCGTTGACCTGCGAGGGATACTCCACGAAGTCGCGCGGCACCTCGGTGCCCGACTGCGACGGGTAGCGCACGTCCGAGAACAGGCCGTGCAGCGCGTGGCCGAACTCGTGGAAGAGCGTGATGACCTCGTCCCACACGAGCAGCGTCGGCTCACCCGCCGGGGGCTTGACGATGTTCAGGTTGTTCACGACGACGGGGGGCTGGCCGAGCAGGTGGTTCTGGTCGACCAGGTTGTTCATCCACGCGCCACCCCGCTTGGACTCGCGCGTGTAGAAGTCCGCGAGGAACAGCCCGAGGCCGTGGTCGGGCTCACCGACCGGGCCGTCGAAGACCTCGAACACGCGGACGTCGGGGTGGTATCCCACGAGGTCGGTGCGCTCGGCGAACGAGATCCCGTAGAGCAGGTTCGCGGCCTTGAACACGCCGTCGGTCACGACGCGGTCGAGCTCGAGGTAGGGGCGCAGCGCGGCGTCGTCGAGCGAGTAGCGCTCCTTGCGGACCTGCTCGGCGAGGTACGCCCAGTCGGACGCGCGAAGCTCGGCACCGTCGCCCGCCTCGCGGGCGAGCGCGACCTCGAGGTCGCCGGCCTCACGGCGCGCGTTCGCGACGGCCGCAGGGGCCAGGCGCGAGAGCATCGCGTTGACGGCGTCGGTCGTCTTGGCCGTCGCGTCCTCGGCGATGTACGCCGCGTGGTGGTCGTACCCGAGGAGCCGGGCGTGCTCGGCGCGCAGGCGCGCGAGGTCGAGCACGATCTGGCGCGTGTCGTTGTCGTCGCCCGTCGCGCCGCGCGTCACGGACGCCTGCTGGACGCGCTCACGGGTCTCGCGGCGCGCGAGGGACGCGATGACGCCCTGCTGCGTCGGGAGCTGCATCTCGAGGAGGTACTTGCCCTGGTGCCCGCGCGTCGCGGCGGCTGCCGCCGCTGCGGCGATCGCGTCCTCGGGCAGGCCCTCGAGCTCGGCGGCGTCGTCGACCAGGACGCTCGCGGCGTTGGCGCCCGCGAGGAGCTTGCGACCGAACGCGGCCTCGAGCGAGGTCAGCTTCCCGTTGAGGTCGCGCAGGCGCTCCTGGTCCGCGGCGTCGAGCTCGATGCCCGAGCGGCGGAAGTCGACCAGCAGCGTGTGCAGGAGCCAGGCCGTGTCCGCATCGAGCGTGAGCTCGCCGGCGTCGACCTGGTCCTGGAGCGCACGGACGCGCGCGTACAGGCGCGCGTCCATGTAGATGGCGTCGTGGTGCGCCGAGAGCTCGGGAGCGACGGTCTCCTCGATGTCCTCGAGCCCCGGAGTCGAGTCGGCGCTCGCGACGTTGTAGAAGACGGTGACCGCACGGGTCAGGAGCTGTCCTGCGGACTCGAGGGCCTCGAGCGTGTTGGCGACCGTGGGCGCCTCGGGGTTGGTGACGATCTGCTCGACCTCCGCACGCTCGGCCTCCATGCCGGCGCGGAGGGCGGGGAGGTAGTGCTCCTCGCGGATGGTCGTGAAGTCGGGGAGCTGGTACGGGAGGGTGGACGCCGCGGCGAACGGGTTGGCCGGGTCGAGGGTGCTCGTCATGCGTCCTATCTTCACCCGGCGCGCGCCCGGCTCACGACATCATTGTCGGCCGCGTCAGCGGGCCCACGTCTGCCCTGCGTGGTCCCCTGCCTCGGCGGAAGGCCACGGCTCGACCGGTTCGCGCGGGTCGTCGGCGAGCAGCGTGCCGATCCACGCGTCCCGGCGTGCGCCTCGCTGGATGCCGTGACCCCGCACGGTGCCCTCGAGCCGGAACCCGAGGCGCCACGCGACGCGGCGCGAGGCCCAGTTGCCCGTGAACGCGGTCCAGACCACGCGCGACAGCCCCAGCCCCTCGGGGTCCAACGCCCAGTCGACCACGAGGCGGGCGGCCTCCGTCATGAGCCCCTCGCCGCGCGCCTCGGGCGCGAGCCAGTACCCGATCTCGGCCGACGTGTCGCTCGTGGGCGAGGAGTCGAGCGTGATCCCGACCATGCCGAGGACCGGTCCGTCCGGGGCGTCCGGACGGCGGATCGCCCACGTGTGCCCGCGGCCCGTGCGCCACGCCTCCGGAACGATGTCCTCGATGAAGGTCGCCGCGTCCGCACGCGTGTAGGGGCTGGGCACCGTGGTCCACGCGGCGATCTCCGCTCCCTGGCAGAGCGCGGTGATGCGGTCGACGTCCGCCGCGGTGGGCATCGCGAGGTGGACACGTTCGTTGGCGAGGACGAAAGGTTCCATCCGGACAGCATGCCACTGCATGGTGGGCGTCGACAGCGCTTTTCGGGAGCGACCGGCGCTACTCCCCGAGCACGTCCCCGACCCGTGCCCAGGCCAGGTCGAGCGCGGCACCGACCTGCTCGTTGACGAGCGTCCCGGCCACGGTCGTCAACCCGTTGCGCAGCAGCGGGACGCTGCGCAGCGCGCCCGTCCCGCCGTCCGCGAGGAGCGCGAGGTATGGCAGGGTCGCGCTCGTCAGGGCGTGCGTGCTGGTCACAGGGACCGCGCCCGGCATGTTCGCGACGCAGTAGAACGTGGAGCCGTGCACCCGGAAGGTGGGGTCGTCGTGCGTGGTGGGCCGGGTGCCCTCGAAGCATCCGCCCTGATCGACCGCGATGTCCACGAGCACCGAGCCGTGCTTCATGCGGGACACGAGGTCGTTCGTCACCAGACGCGGGGCTCTGGCCCCCGCGACGAGGACCGCGCCGATCACGAGGTCGGCGGCCAGCACCTCCTGCTCGATCGCGTACGCGCTCGACGCGACGGTCCGCACGTGGCCGGCGAACTCCTGGTCGAGCGCACGCAGCGCGGGCAACGAGAGGTCGAGGATCGTGACCTCGGCGCGCATGCCGACCGCGATCTCGGCCGCGTGCCGCCCGGCGGTCCCGCCCCCGAGGATCACGACACGGCCCGGCCTGCTGCCGGGGACGCCGCCGAGCAGCACGCCCGAGCCGCCCGCGGGCCGCATGAGGTGGTAGGCACCCACCTGGGTCGCCATGCGCCCGGCGACCTCGCTCATGGGGGCCAGGAGCGGCAGGGAGCCGTCGGGGGCCTGGGCGGTCTCGTAGGCGACCGCGGTGGTCCCGGCATCGAGCAGCGCGGCCGTGCCGAGGGGGTCGGCGGCCAGGTGGAGGTAGGCGAACAGCAGCAGGTCGTCGCGCAGCAACGGGTACTCGCTCGGCACGGGCTCCTTGACCTTGCACACGATCTCGGCCCGGCCCCAGACCTCCTCGGCCGTGTCCAGGACGTGCGCGCCCGCGAACGCGAAGTCTTCGTCGGAGATGGCCGATCCGGTCCCCGCACCGGCCTGGACGAGGACCTCGTGCCCCGCCGCGACCAGATGATGGGCACCCGCCGGGGTCAGCGCGACGCGGTACTCGTTGTTCTTGACCTCGGTGGGAATCCCGATCCTCATGCCGCCAGCGTGTCGCGTGCACGCCGATCGCGCGCGCCGAGGGCCCCGGGAGCGCACCCTCGTCGAGGGGTACGCTCCGCCGTCGGCCCCCGTCCTGGTGCCGAGAACGGGGTTGAGGTCGCCTCCGACCGGAAGACGACCTCAACCCCGTTCTCGGCACCCGGCCGGTCAGTCGCCCTTGACGTTGACGATCTGGCGCAGGGTGTGGCGGACCTCGACGAGGTCCGCCGCGTCCTGCATGACCCGGTCGATCGACTTGTAGGCGGCCGGGATCTCGTCGACGAACGCGTCGGTGTCGCGGTACTCGATGCCCGCCATGGCCTCGCGCAGCTGCTCGTGCGTGAAGGTCCTGCGCGCCTTGCTCCGCGAGTACTCGCGTCCCGCACCGTGCGGCGCGGAGTCGAGCGCGAGCGGGTTCCCCTTGCCCACGACGACGTACGACGCGGTGCCCATGGACCCCGGGATGAGCCCCGGATCCCCCTCGCGGGCACGGATCGCGCCCTTGCGCGAGACCCACACCTCCTTGCTGAAGTGGTGCTCGCGCTCGGTGAAGTTGTGGTGGCAGTTGATGCGCTCGGCCTCCTCGACGGGGGCGAGCCCCGACCAGGCGTCGAACGCGGCCACGACGCGGTCCATCATCTCCTCACGGTTGAGCAGGGCGAAGTGCTGGGCCCACCGCAGCTCGCGGACGTACGCCCAGAACTCGTCGGTGCCCTCGACGAGGTACGCGAGGTCCTTGTCCGGCAGGTCGATCCAGTACCGGGTCATGAGCTCGCGCGCGACCGCGATGTGGTGCTGCGCGATCTTGTTCCCGACCCCGCGGGACCCCGAGTGCAGGAAGAACCAGACCCGGTCCTCCTCGTCGAGGCTGACCTCGATGAAGTGGTTCCCGGACCCCAGCGACCCGAGCTGCAGGCGCCAGTTCCCGGCGTACCGCGCAGGGTCGAACCCGGCGGTGTCCGCGAGCGCCTCGAGCTCGGCGACGCGGGCCGTCGCCGTGTCGGTCAGGCGCTGGTTGTAGGAGCCGGCGCTCGTGGGCACGGCCTGCTCGATCGCGAGCCGCAGGTCGCGCAGCGCGGGCCCTGCGATGTCGGTCGCCGTGTACCGGGTGCGGACGGCGACCATGCCGCAGCCGATGTCGACACCGACCGCGGCGGGGATGATCGAGCGCAGCGTCGGGATCACGGAGCCCACGGTCGCGCCGAGGCCCAGGTGCGCGTCGGGCATGAGGGCCAGGTGCGGGTGGACGAACGGCATGGTCGCCGTGCGCTCGGCCTGCTCGCGCGCTCCGTCGTCGAGGATCGAGGCCCAGCTCCAGAGGGTCTTGGTCAGGCGGGTCGCCGCGGTCGTCGTGGTCGCCCGGGTGTTCGGGGTCGCCCGGATGTTCGTGGTCATGGCGAGAACTGTGGCAGGCGGCGAGGTGCGGCAGCGAGCGATTTGCGTCGCTCGCGCCCCCCGGCAGGCGAGGCCACGTGCGAGGGGTGCGCGGCGCCGTCGGGCCGTCGTCCTGCCCGACGACGTAGCTCGCCTCAGGCGTCGGCCGTCACCTCGGTGTCGTTCCCCTTGCTGCTCGACGAGCGCTCACGGCCCGACAACGCGATCTCCTTGGCCGTGGGGATCTCCTTCTCCATGGGCGGGTCCTTGCGACGCAGCTTGCTGAACACCGCCCACGCGACCGCGACGAGCGGCACCGACACGACCGCGCCGAGGATCCCCGCGATGAACGTCCCGGACGTCACCGCGAGCGCGACCACGACCGGGTGCAACGAGACCTGCTTGCCCATGACCAGGGGCTGCAGGATGTGCCCCTCGAACTGGCCGATGAGGGCGATGAAAATGCCGACGAGCGCCGCGTTGACGATGCCGTTCGCCGCCAGCGCGACGACCATCGCGACGACCATCGCCGCCGGGGCGCCGATCAGCGGGATGAACGCACCGATGAACACGAGGACCGCGAGCGGTGCCGCGAGCGGCACCCCGAGGACCACCAGGACGATCGCCGCGAGGATCCCGTCGACGAGGGCGATGATGACCGTGCCCCTGGCGTAGCCGGAGAACGTGTACCACCCGGCTCCCCCGGCCAGCGTCCAGGTCTCGCGCGAGCGGGTCGGGAGCTGGTTGAGGAACCACGTCCACATGTCCTTGCCACGCGCGAGGAAGAAGATCGTGCAGAAGATCGCGAGCGCGAGGACCGCGAACGCCTCGAAGACCGAGCCTGCGCTCGCGGCAGCCTGGCTCGCGATGTCTCCCCCGTGCTCGGTGATCCAGGTGCGGGCGTTGTCGATCCAGGTCTCGATGTCCTCAGAGGTGATCGTCACGGGCAGCGGCCCGTTCTCCAGGAAGTCGAAGATCTTCTCGATACCGCTGTTGAACTGCCCGGCGAGGCTCTCCCACTGGCCCGCGACCGAGGTGACGACGTACGTCAGCAGACCGCCGAGCACCAGGAAGGCAGAGAGGAGCGCGAGCCCCGTCGCGAGACCACGCGGCATGATCTTGGCGTACCAGTCGGTCACGGGGTTGAGGACCGAGGTGATGACGAGAGCCAGGAAGACCGCGATGAAGACGATCTGCACCTGCGCGGTCGCGTAGAAGATCAGGCCGACCGCCGCGACCAGCAGCAGGATCCGCCACGACCAGCCCGCGCTCGTGCGCAGCCAGGCCGGCACGGAGTCGTCGACCCCCACGACCGACGGGTTACGGCGTGCGCCCGCGACCTTCTTGGCCGCGGGACTCAGCCCGGCCAGATGCTTGACGGACGCTGCCGGACGGTCGGCCCCGCCCCCCGGGCCGGGCGCCGAGACGTCGTCGGGTCCTGCGTCCTTGTCCTCAGCCACGAGCACCTCATCCGCTGTCGGTCCGCCGGCGAAACCACCCCTGACCTGCACCGACCGGTGCGACGGGTCCGGGGACGCTCCCCAGTGGTGGCGGAATGGCAGACGCGCTAGCTTGAGGTGCTAGTGCCCTTTATCGGGCGTGGGGGTTCAAGTCCCCCTCCGGACACTCGGTGGCGGAATGGCAGACGCGCTAGCTTGAGGTGCTAGTGCCCTTTATCGGGCGTGGGGGTTCAAGTCCCCCTCCGGACACTCGTTGAGACAGCGAACGGCGAAGCGGACCAGGGAAACCAGGTCCGCTTCGTCGTTTCTGCAGGTGGCGTGTCCGCCGTCGAGGCACTCGTGCGCTCAGGCGCGGTACACCCAGTGCCACGGTTCGCGGGGCGTGTCCTCGACGAAGCCGAAGCGCTCGCCGTTCGTCCGCATCCAGGCCTGCGCCTTGGCGTCCAGGTCCAGGTCGACCGCGAGGCCCCACCCGTGGGCGCTGGTTCCCGGCTCGGCGGCAAGGCCTCCCTGGGTGTACAGGCCCTTGCGCTGCGCGACGTCGACCTGCGCCTCGTAGGACCGGTACGAGTCCGTGATACCGATCTGGACACCGTCGCGGGCCGCGGCGGCCAGGAGGGACTCGAGCGCCTGCCCGGCCGGCGCCCAGAGCCGATGGCCGGTCGTCCCGACCTCCTGCAGGGCAGCGCGCGGGACCTTGCCGTTGCCGTAGACCGCGAGCTCGCTGGGGACGCCGTCGACCGTGAGAGCAGAACCGACGGCGGTCGAGTCGTCGACCACGCCGCTGAGGACCTGGTCGAAGCGCACACCGGAGTCGGCGACGACCGGCGTCCTGGCGGCTTCCGCGGTGCGGAACGTCGCTTCGATGTCAGCCACCCGCTGCGCGATCGACGTGATGGCGTCCATCTGGGCCTCTTCCTTCCTCCGTGCGGCGTCGAGGGCACGGTGCCGTGACCTTCCGGCGCGCCGCTCGCTGGACTCCTATGCATGGTCGTGAGCCGTCTGCGGCCTCGGCCTGCTCACAGCGTCGCCCTCGACGCGTCTGTGCGTCACCCTCGGCGGTCAGGTGCGTCACCCTCGGCGCGCGGCCCGTCTCTCGAGTCGCAGCTCGCGACGGCTCTTCGCGTACGCCGCCGCGTCCCGGCTCGAGAGCGTGAGCAGCACCAGGATGTCGAGCGCCACGGTGAGCAGCGTCGTGCGGAACGTGATCTGGTTCCCGGACACGGCCCACCCGACGAACGACGACGTCGTGCTGATCGCGGCGAGCACCATGACGAGGTCCCGCGCCCAGTTGCGGCCCAGGTAGACGCGCCAGGCCAGGAAGAGCTGGAACAGGGCGACGAGCGAGAGCAGCACCACGACGAGCACCAGGAGCGGTCCGGACGCCTGGTCGATGTCGGCCTGGGTCACGTCGCCGCCCAGGAAGAGCGAGCGCAGCGTCTGCTCCCAGTGCAGGGCGAGGTTCGCGAGCCAGATCAGGTCGGCCACGACCCCCAGCACGACGAGCAGCGCACCGACCGTGGTGGCCGCCGGACGTTGCGCGGCGCGCTTCGTGGCCCCGCCCGCGCCGTCGGGTCCGGCCGCGAGGCTCGCCGACGCAGCAGGGGGCCCGGGCGCCGCGACGCCCCGGACGTCCGCGACCGGGAGGTCACCGTCGGTGCGGATCGCGTCACCGCCGCCGTTGCGTGCGTGGTACCCGGTCGAGAAGTCCTCGATGACCTCGACGTCGACACCCACGTCGGCCCCGAGCAGCGTCGCCACGACGTGGTCGCGCTCCTGGTCGGTGTCGGCCTCGATCTTGTGCGTGACCTGGAGCGTGAACAGGGAGAAGCCCACCGAGCGGTCGTACGTGCCCGCCGCGAGCCAGTCGACGCGGCGCCCGCCCGGCAGCGGCCAGCCCGGCGGGCAGCGCCAGAACCGGATGTGGTGGCGTCGTGACGGGTTCCCCTCGACCTCCTGCTGGAACGCGAAGTCCTGCTGGCGCCCGAAGAGGAACAGCGGGCTCACGGGCGCCTGGTCGTAGCTGCGGCGGCTGAGCGTGGCCGCGACGATGCGTCCGCTCGAGGCGAGCGTGACGTCGTCGGCGAGCGTCCAGCCCGCTGCCTCCATCGCCGCGCGCACCTGGGACTCCTCGCCCAGCAGCGCGAGGTTGACGGGGTCGCCCAGCAGCCCGTTGGCCGTGCGCGTGCGGCCGATGAAGTACTCGGGGACGTAGAGCGTCGTGAGGATGCGGTGCAGTCGCGGCAGGGCCAGGTAGGCGATGACGAGCCATACCGCGACGACGTAGAGGATCGCGAACCAGCCGAGGTGGATCGACTCGCTCAGCACGAGCCACGCGAGCCACACCGCCGCGAGGCCCGCGAAGACGAAGAAGAACCCGTCGCCCAGCTCGACGAGCCGGCGGCGCAAGCCGCGCCCACCGTGCTGCCCGGGCGGACCGGGCTCACCGGGTGGTGCGTCGGGGGCCTCGACCGCGGACGCGGCGGGACGGCTCGCGGGCACGTCGGTGCGCGCAGCGGTGCTGCGGGCGGCGTCGGGCGCGCTCTCGCGGGTCACGCTCCCACCCTAGGTCGCGCCGCCCGTTCGGGCTGGGCGAAGGGGCGCGTCGGGCCGCCGTTCGGGCGGGAGCGCACCCGGGGCGGCTGGCCTCAGACCGAGCAGTCGCACACCGGGTTGAACTCGACGACCTGGTCGCCGAGCTCGGGGTGCGCCCATGCCTGGGCCTCGGCGAGCGAGGCGAAGCGGCGCCCCGCGAGGCGCCCGTTGGCGAACAGCACGCCCGCCTCGATCTGGTCGCGCACGTCGTCGGGGTCGGGACTGCTCGTGCTTCTCGTGCTCGCCGGGCTGCCCGTCCCTGCCGTCACGGTGCTCATGGGTCCTGCCTTCCCGTCGGTGGTCCTTGTCCCAGTATCGCGCCGTCCGCACGGCACGTCAGTAGGCCGTGTGCGTCCAGAGGTGGAACAGCGCGTACGCCCGCACGGGAGACCACGCCTGCGCGGTCGCGGCCGCGGCGCGCGCGTCGATCCCGCCGAGGGCCTTGCGCAGCACCAGGTCCCCGGGCACGAACCCGTCGCGGTCGCCGAGCACCTTGACCGACAGGTAGTCCACGGTCCAGGGCCCGATGCCCGGCAGGGCCAGCAGCCGGGCACGCGTGTCCGCGAGCGCCGCCGGGTCCCCCGCCGTGCCCGGTCCGAGCGTCAGCCCGTCCGCGCAGGCCGCGGCGAGCGCGAGCAGGGTCCGGGTCCGGGCGCACGTGATCCCGACGGCGGACTGCAGCTCCGTGGCGTGCGCGCCCGCGAGCGTGTCCGGGTCGGGGAAGAGTCGCAAGCCTTCGGAACCCACGACGTCTGCGTCGCGCCCGTACGCCGCCGCGAGCCGCCCCGCGAACGTCCGGCACGCCGCGAGCGAGACCTGCTGGCCCAGGACCGTCGTGACCGCGGCCTCGAACCCGGAGGGGTGCCCGACGACGCGCAGCCCGGGTCGCCGGGCGAGCAGGGGTGCGAGCACCGGGTCGGCGCCCAGGACCGTGTGCACGGTCGCGAGGTCGGCGTCGGTGTCGAACCAGCGGGCGACCAGGGCGCACACCTGATCCGGGTCGGCGCCGCTCCCCCGCACCTCGATCCCCTCGGGGCTCAGCCGCACGGTCACGGCCGCGGTGCCCGAGCGCGTCTCGACGAGCCGCGTCACCTCTCCGCGCCCGACGTCGGGGCGGTCGACCCGGTCGACGCCGGGCACGGCGTGCGCGACGAGCGTCGCGAGGGCCGAGGCCGCGTCGAAGGGCTGCACCACGGGCACGTGCCGCGTCCAGGCCCCCGCCTCGGGCAACCAGACCTGCGGGGCGGTCGCGACGCCGTCGGGCAGGGCGGTCATGCGGCTCGCTCCAGGGCGAGCAGCAGGCGCTTGGCCTCCGCACCGCCCGCGTAGCTGCCCGACGTGCCGTCCGAGCGCACGACCCGGTGGCACGGCACGACGAGCGGCAGCGGGTTCTTGGCGCACGCGGTCCCCACGGCCCGCACGGCACGCGGGCTGCCCGCGGCCGCCGCGACCTGGGCGTAGGACTCGGTGCGGCCGTAGCCGATGTCGCGCAGGTGGGTCAGGACCTCGCGCCGGAAGGGCCCCGAGGCCATGGCCAGGTCGAGCGGCAGGTCGAACGTGCGACGCTCGCCGGCGAAGTACTCGTCGATCTCGGTCGCGAGCCGGTCGAGGCGTCCGGGGGCGCGCAGGACGCGCGGGCTCACGGTGCGGGCGATGCGGTCGAGCACGGCGTCGTGCCCCTCGACGTCGAACGCGATGCGCACGACGCCCTGGTCGGTCGCGGCGAGCAGCAGCGCGCCCACGGGGGTGTCCAGGGTGCGGTAGGCGACGTCGAGCAGGCCCGACGTCGCAGCGCCCGCGGCGAGGCGGTCGTGCAGCCGCGAGAGCGTGGCCTGGGAGTCGGGGGTGGTGCCGAGGGTCGCGAGGAAGGCGACGTCGTCGAACGAGGTGTCGCTCATGAGGCACTTCCTGTCGAGGCGCGAACGGAGGAGGGGGCGCCCGCGGCCGAGGGGCCGGCGGGCGGGTAGGTGCGCCGCAGCGTCGCCATGCCGTCCGAGGCGGCGCGGCGTGCGGCCTCGGTGCTGCCGCCGAGGATCGCGGCGACCTCCTGGTAGGGCAGGCCCGCGACGTGGTGGTAGGCCACGGCCTGGCGCTGCTTGGGCGGCAGGGCCGCGAGCGCCCGCCACAGGTCGTCGTCGCGCTGCTCGACGCCCCGTTCGGGGAGGCCGTCGCGGCTGGGCTCGTGGGTGAGCTCGGCGACGTCGGGCACCGCGATCGGGGCGCGGGCACGGACGCGGGTGACGTCGATCGCCTTGCGGTGCGCGATCGTCACGAGCCAGGCCTCGACGTTGGCCCCCTCCTCGAGTCTCGGGTACGCCTTGAGGGCCGACAGGAAGGTCTCGGACCACGCGTCCTCGGCGTCCACGGGGCCGAGGACCGCGCGGCACACGCGCAGGACCGTGGCGCCGTGCTCGGCGACGACGCGTTCGAAGGGCCTCACGTCGGGTAGACGGCCCGGGCGCGCGGGACGTGAGGTGCCCGACGGCGCCGCACGACGGTGACCATCAGAAGAGCCTGCTCGCGCGCGTCTCGTCGGACTCCTCGAGGGCCAGGAGGAACCGCTTGCGCTCGAGCCCGCCCGCGTACCCCGTCAGGGAGCCGTCGGCCCCGACGACGCGGTGGCAGGGCACGACGATGCTCAGCGGGTTCTGGCCGTTGGCCGCACCGACCGCGCGGGCCAGGTTCCGGTCACCGAGCGCGACCGCGAGGTCGCCGTAGGACCGCGTCTCGCCGTACGGGATCCGGGCGAGCAACGCCCAGACCTTCTTCTGGAAGCCGTCCCCGACCGGGGTCAGGTCCAGGTCGAAGTCGCGCCGCGTCCCTGCGAAGTACTCGCCGATCTGGACGCGGACCTCCTCGAACGCGTCGTCGTCGCGCTCGCCGAAGGTCTCGCCCGTGGGGCGGCGCTTGTGCGCGTCGAAGTACAGCGCGCGCAGCCCGTCGGACGTGCCGACCGCGGTGAGCTCGCCCACGGGCGAGTCGAAGACCGCGTGATGCAGATCCGACACGGCCGTGCCTCCCGTCCTGGTCGTCGCCTGCTCGTCGTGGTGTCCCATGCACTGTAGACGCCGGGGTCCGACAAGACGTGAGGTCGGGTGTCGGTCCCTGGCGGGTAGGGTGTGCTGTCGCGTCGGGACAGACCGCGCGAACCACGCTTGCTGGACGAACACGACCGACAGGACGAACGCATCATGATGGGTGGCCACCACGCCGCCTGCGGCGCGGCCGCATGGGTGGCGGTCACCTCGACCGCCCCGTACACGCTCGGCATCTACCCCGTCTCGGACGTGGGCGTCATCACGGGCGCGATCGTGTGCGCCGGTGCGGCCCTGCTGCCCGACGCCGACCACCACTCGGGCACCATCGCGCACTCGCTGCCGCCCGTCTCCGAGGGCGTAGCGAACCTCGTCGAGACCATCTCCGGCGGGCACCGCCGCGGGACGCACTCGATCCTCGGGATCGCGGTCTTCACCGCGCTCGCGTGGCTCGCGGGGCTCGTGACGTACGAGTCGGACACGTTCGGGACCGTCGCGGTCGGCGCGGGCGTCGTCGCGATCCTGCTCGTCGCGTTCGCGCTCAAGGCCCTCAAGCTCACGCGCGGCGGCAAGCTCGGACCATGGATCGGGTCGATCACGATCGCGGTGCTCGTCGCGCTCCTGGCCCCCGAGGAGTGGAACTGGCTCCCCGTCGCGGTCGGGATCGGCGTCACGGTCCACATCATCGGCGACGTCATGACCACGGGCGGGTGCCCGCTGCTGTGGCCGATCACGTTCAAGGCGCCGCGCTGGGTCCGCAGGACCAACGTGCTCAACGACATCTGGCGCCCGGGCGGCAACTTCGCGCTGCCCGTCCTGGGCAACGCCGGGTCCGTGCGTGAGTGGCTGTTCCTGATCCCCGTCACCGCGTACGCCGTCGCGGGCGTCGTGTGGTCGCTGCTGACCCAGATGGGCCTCGACACGAGCGGGACGTACACGCTGCTCGTGTCCTCGTTCGGAGGCTGACCTCCGCTCACTCGGGGCGGTCCGCCAAGGACGGATCCCCGGGACCGGCGGACAATTCCGTTGCCCACCCCCGCCGCCGGGTGCGAGGGTGGGCACGTCCGCCGGAGAAGGTCCGGCGCGAGCGCGCAGCCAGGGGCTGCGAGAAGGAGAGGTGTCGTGATGACCGTCGTCGTCGTTCCCCACGCCTCCACCTTCCCGAGGAGCCCCGGCCGCTGACGCCGGCTCCTCACCTCACCCGAGGAGCCCCACCCGTGCACGAGCACATCGACCTTCCCGCACTCCCCCGCTACACCGGCGCCCCCGACGCTCTCGACGCCTCCGGCGTCGACCCGTACGACCTCGACCCGGGCCTCCACCCCGACCAGCGCTGGTCCACCTGGTCCAGCGTCGAGAAGGGAATGCGCGGCCCCGAGCCCCGGCCCGGCTGGGTCGTGACGGCCGACGCCGCGATCGACACCGACCTCGGCGTCCTCAAGACGGGCAAGGAGGCCGACGTCTTCCTGCTCGAGCGTGCCGTGCCCGACGACCCCGACCAGTTCTCGCTGCTCGCCGCCAAGCGATACCGCAGCTCCGAGCACCGCGCCTTCCACCGCGACTCCGCGTACGTCGAGGGCCGCCAGGTCCGGCGCTCGCGCGACCGGCGCGCGATCGAGCGCAAGTCGTCGTACGGGCGCGAGGCCGCGGCCGCGCAGTGGGCGGGCGCCGAGTTCGCGGCGCTGACCATGCTGTGGTCCGCCGGGGCCCCCGTCCCGTACCCGGTCCAGATCGACGGGACCGAGATCCTCATGGAGTTCGTCGGGGAGCACGCGAGCAGCGGCGAGGCCGACGGGTCTGCTGCCAGCCGCGTCGCAGCCCCGCGCCTGGCCCGCGTCCGGCCCGACGCCGGCACCGTCGAGGCGTACTGGGACCAGCTCCGGCACGCCATGGGCGTCCTCGCCGCGCTCGGGTACGCGCACGGCGACCTGTCGCCCTACAACGTGCTGGCCCAGGGCGAGCGCATCGTGATCATCGACCTGCCGCAGGTCCTCGACCTCGTCGCGAACCCGCACGGCACCGACCTCCTGATGCGCGACTGCCGGACCATGTGCACGTGGTTCCGCTCCCGTGGGCTCGACGTCGACGAGGGCGAGCTGTTCGCCGAGCTCATCGCGCAGGCGTGGTGAGCTGGTCCGGTCAGGAAGAATGACCGGATGACCCAGACCGTCCGCCTCGCGCTCGTCGGGCTCGACTCCTCGCACGCCGACCAGCACGTGCGCCTGCTGAACGTCGAGCAGCGCTTCCCCGGCGTACGGATCACGGTCCTCGCGGACGGCGACCCGGGGCGCGTCGCGGAGCTCGCCGCCCGGAGCGCGGCGGCGGGCGTCGCGGTCCGGGCAGGTGGGCCCGACGACGTCGCGTCCGTCGACGCGGTCGTCGTCGCCCACCGCGCGGGCCGGCTCCACCACGCGGCGGCCCTGCCCTTCGTCCGGGCCGGGCTGCCGGTGCTGGTCGACAAGCCGTTCACCGCATCGGTCGCCGACGCCGAGGACCTCGTGACCGCGGCCCGCGTGAACGGGTCCGTCCTGTCCTCGTGCTCGGCGCTGCGCTTCGTGCCCGACGTCGCACGGCTGCGGGCCGCCGCCCTCGCGCAGGGCGCGATCACGACGCTGACCGTGTCCGGCCCCGCCGACCCGGTCTCGCCCCACGACGGCCTGCACTTCCTCGGCATCCACCTCGTCGAGGCCGCCCGCTCGCTCCTCGGGAGCGACGCCGACCTCACGTGGGGGGAGCCCGCCGTCGGGCACGAGGACGACGCCGTGACCGCGACCGTGACCGCGACGACGGGCGGACGCGACGTCGTCGTGCGTTTGCGGTGCGTGGACCCCGCCGCGCACCCCACCCAGCCGTTCCACGCGACCGTGACCACCACGGGCGGGACCGTCGAGGGCGACCTGGACGTCGGGCCGGACTACCTCGCGCCCGTCCTCGCGCACTTCCTCGCCCAGGTCGCCGGGACGACCGTACCCGACACGCGCACCCAGCTCGTGGGCCCGGTCGCGCTCCTCGCCGCGATGCAGGCGTCGGTCCGGGCGCCATCTCGTGCAGGCTCGGCGCACCCGGCCTAGCGTGAACGGATGACGACCCCCACGTCCGACGCGACCGCCTACGACCACGACGACGTCCAGGCCTTCCTCAACTCGTACGGCGTGGCGCTCGCGGCCGGTGACCTCGACACGATCGCCGAGACGTACGCGTTCCCCGCGCTCGTCGTGACCGACGAGGCCTCGGTGCTCATCAGCGAACCCGACACCGTGCGCGAGTCCTTCCGGAGCGCGGCCGAGAGCTACCGTGAACGCGGGCTCGTCGGTGCCGTCGCGCAGATCCGGTCGCTCGGGACCACGAGCGCGGGCCTCGTGTGGGCCGACGTGCGCTGGAGCTACCGCGACGAGTACGCGGCCGAGGCCGACACCGAGAGCTTCCGCTACCTGCTGCGGCGCGGGCGCGACACGTTCCACATCTGCGTCGTCGTGCCCGTCGACCCGTTGGCGTGAGACGGGCCGGCTGCTAGGCTCCCCGCCATGCGTTCCTCGCTCCTCCTTACACCGCCGCGCTGACAAGGCACGATCAGCGCGGCAGCCCCTCGTACCCCGAGGGGCATTTTTGTGCCCACGCACAGGACGGAGCACCGCGGAGGAGACGCCATGACGCAGGACCAGGACACCACGGGGACGACAGCGCCCATCCCGCCGACCACCACGGGCCGGGCCCGGCACGCCGAGGTCGAGGACCACTGGCAGGAGGTCTGGGAGACGCTCGGGGTCTTCCGCGCCCGCGACGACGGGGCCCGCGAGCGCCGCTACCTGCTGACCATGTTCCCGTACCCGTCCGGTGACCTGCACATGGGCCACGCCGAGGTGTTGGCGCTCGAGGACGTCGTCGCGCGCTACTGGCGCCAGCTCGGGTACGACGTGCTGAACCCCATCGGGTGGGACTCGTTCGGCCTGCCCGCCGAGAACGCCGCGATCCGCCGGGGCGAGCACCCCGAGGTCTTCACCGAGACCAACATCGCGACCCAGGCCCGCTCGATCCGGCGCTACGGGGTCTCGTTCGACTGGTCCCGCCGCCTGCAGACCTCCGACCCCGCGTTCCTGCGGTGGACGCAGTGGCTGTTCGTGCGCCTGGTCGAGCGTGGGCTGGCATACCGTGCCACGGCGCCCGTCAACTGGTGCCCGCAGGACGGGACCGTGCTCGCGCACGAGCAGGTCGTGGACGGAGCCTGCGAACGGTGCGGCACGCCGGTCGTCCGTCGCGACCTGACCCAGTGGTTCCTGCGCATCACCGACTACGCCGACCGGCTCGTCGACGAAATGGACGCGCTCGTCGGGCACTGGCCCGAGAAGGTCCTGGCCATGCAACGCCACTGGATCGGGCGCAGCGCGGGGGCGCGGGTCGACTTCGCGGTCGTCGACGTGGCCGACGCACGCGGTGCCCGGACGCCGCACGCGGGCCCGCGCACCGTGTCGGCGTTCACCACCCGGCCCGAGACCCTGTTCGGCGTGACGTTCCTGGCCGTGGCCCCCGACGCCGACGTCGCCCGCGCGCTCTGCGCACCCGAGCGCGCCGAGGCGCTCGAGGCGTACCGCGCCGCGAGCCTGACCCTGAGCGACATCGACCGCCAGGCCACCTCACGAGAGAAGACCGGCGTCTTCCTGGGGGCCTGGGTGGAGCACCCGGCGACGGGCGAACGACTGCCCGTGTGGGCCGCCGACCACGTGCTGCCCGGGTACGCGTCGGGGATCGTCATGGGAGTCCCCGCGCACGACGAGCGCGACCGGGCCTTCGCCGCACGCCACGGGCTGGCCGTGCGCCCGGTCCTGACCACCGCGCCGGGCGAGGAGACCTCGCAGGCGCGCGACGTCGTCGTGCACTCGGACGGAGGGGGGCTGACGCTCGACGGGCTGTCCCCCGCCGAGGCCGCCGCGCGCACCACGACGTGGCTGGGGACCCGGGGGCGCGGCGGGCCGCAGGTCGTGCACCGCCTGCGCGACTGGCTGGTCTCGCGCCAGCGCTTCTGGGGAGCCCCCGTCCCGATCGTGCACTGCACCGCGTGCGGGGAGGTCCCCGTGCCCGACGACGACCTGCCCGTCCGCCTGCCCGACCTGAGGGGCGAGGCCCTCGCCCCTCGCGGGGTCTCGCCCCTGGCCGGTGCCGAGGACTGGGTACGCACCGCTTGCCCGCGCTGTGGGCGCGAGGCCCGACGGGACACGGACACGCTCGACACGTTCGTCGACTCGTCCTGGTACTTCCTGCGCTACTGCTCCCCGGGACACACCGACGGGCCGTTCGACCCCGAGGCGGTGCGTCGATGGATGCCCGTGGCGCAGTACGTCGGGGGCGTCGAGCACGCCGTCCTGCACCTGCTCTACAGCCGCTTCGTGACCAAGGTGCTGCACGACATGGGCCTGGTCGACGTCGTCGAACCGTTCGCGACCCTGCTCAACCAGGGGCAGGTGATCAACCAGGGCCGGGCCATGAGCAAGTCGCTCGGCAACGGTGTGGACCTCGGGGCCCAGCTCGACGCGTACGGGGTCGACGCGGTGCGGCTCACGATGGTCTTCGCCGGACCGCCCGAGGACGACGTCGACTGGGCGGACCTGTCCCCCGGGAGCATGCAGCGGTTCCTGGGTCGGGTGCTGCGCGTGGCCCAGGACGTGAGGAGCCCGGCCGCCGCCGGCTCCTGGTCGACGTCCTGCCCCGCAGCGGCAGACGGTGACGCCGCCCTGCGCCGGGTGACGCACCGGACCGTCCAGGACGTCACGGGGTTGCTGGACACGTCCCGGTTCAACGTGGCGGTGGCGCGCCTCATGGAGCTCACGAACGCGGCACGGCGGGCGATCGACGCCGGACCGGGGCCCGCCGACCCCGCCGTGCGGGAGGCCGCCGAGTCCCTCGCGATCCTGCTGAGCATGTTCGCCCCGTACACGGCCGAGGAGATGTGGGCGGCGCTCGGGCACGACCCCTCGGTCGCAGTGGCCGGATGGCCGCAGGTCGACCCCGCCCTGCTGGCCGAGTCGACGGTCGAATCCGTGGTGCAGGTCGACGGCCGCGTGCGGGACCGGGTCACGGTGGACGCGTCGGTCGGCGAGGACGACCTCCGCGAGACCGCGCTGGCGCGCGAGGCCGTCCGGCGCGCTGTGGCCGGGCGCACGGTGGTCCGAGTCGTCGTGCGAGCCCCGCGGGTGGTCAACGTCGTCACCCGGGCGTGAGACGGTCGGGGGTACGGTCAGGGGCGGACCGAGAGCCCCGACAGGTCCGGGACCACCCACCGGCCGGCGACGCGGTCGAGCTCGACGACCGCCGCGACCGTCCGCCCGTCCATGGGGAACGCGCCCAGGATCCGTGGGACCAGGCCACCGGGGGCTCCGTCCTGCGGCTCCCACACGACCTCGATGCCCTCGTCCGCGAGGGAGTCCTCGTCGATCACGGCGAGGACGAGCGGGATCGAGGCGTCGGCGTAGCGGCCGTCGAGCACCGACGGCAACCCCGCCAGGGTCGTCGCGTGGACGAACCCCTCGACCTCGTACAACGTGTTGCGCGTGGCGACGTTGTACTCGCCGAAGCGCTCGCAGGCCTCCCAGTCGTCGCTGAAGGCCACGTGCAGCACTCTGTGTCCACCCATCGGTGATCTCCTCGTTCGCAGGAAATGAAACGCGACCGTATCATTAACGCATGACGACGACAGCGGACGGATTGACAGGCCCGACGCCGGCGCGACGCCCTGGGCGGCCGCGCACGGCAGAGCGGGCGGCTCGTCGGGCCGGGCTGCTCGACGGCGCGATCCGGATCTTCGGCGCGCGCGGGTACGGCGCGACCACGATCGAGGCCGTCGCGAGCGAGGCGGGCGTGACCAAGCGCACGATCTACCAGCACTTCACGGACAAAGCCGGGCTCTTCGTCGCCGCGGTCGAGAGCCAGCACGCACACGAGCACACGATCGCCGGGGAGGACCTCGAGTCGCTCGCCACCCGGATCGTCCACACCCTGCACGGCGACCAGGCGGTCACCCTGCACCGGCTCGTCATCGCGGAGGCGCTGCAGTTCCCCGACCTGGCTGCAGCGTTCTACACCCACGGGCCCGTGAGCTCGACCGAGGCGCTCGCCCACCACCTCGCCGTGCACCTCGGCGCCGCCCCGGGCGACCCGGTCGACGCTCCGACCCGCTCGCTCGCCGAGGCGCTGTACACGCTCCTCCTCGGCGAGGCGCACCGGCGACGCCTGCTCGGCCTGGCTCCCGCTCCGACCGTGGCTCAGGCGCGCGAGCACGCCCGGGGCGCGATCCGGGTCGTGCTGGGTCCTCGGTCCCCTGCGCCCTGATCCGCCCGGCGTGCGAGGTGAACCGGCCCGTCAAGGATCAAGATGCCGTTCGAGCAACGGCCGCCAGGACATGGACCATGAGGCGTCCGGCCGCACTTGAGGTGTCGAGGAGGGTGACTTTGGGGCGCGGTTGGGCGTTGGCTTCACGGCCGCCGCGGTTGAGTTCGAGGGTCTGGGTCCGGGCCGTGCGACGGGAATATGTCTACTACGAAGGAGTCCACCTGTGCACAGAGTTCCTTCTTGCGCCCGGCGAGGTGATCGCGATTCTCGCCGTCCCGGTTCTGAAGGAAGTCGCGATGCGCTACCAGGGCGAGGACAAGCCGATGCCTGACCGCGTCCGTAGCGCTCTAGAAAGGCGACCACCCGAAGAGCTTCTGCCTCAATTCGTATTGCGGGGCGACGTCTGGTTGCTCGGTCACGCGCACGTCGAGTTGCCAGTCGTTGTCCCATCGCAAGGACTGCCATTCTTGTTCAGGTAGGCGCACGCGGGCGACCTCCTTCGTCGGGGATCGAACCACGGCATAGTGAACGATGAGTCCGACGCCCTTGACCTTAGCGGTGCTCCCACGCAAGAGTTGGCGCTCTTCTGTTAGGTCAATAAGCCGCCGACTCAGTTCTTGAGTGCTCGTGCCGTCATCAAGGATGACTGCCAGGAGGGCCCACGTGCTCGACGACGTGCTTGCAAGTACCAGGTGCGCATCGCCGTCTTGAGCGTGGGCAAGGATTGCGTTCCCGTGAACATCGCCTCTTAGGTGTCTCCGAATCGCCTCTTGGGCACGCTCGGTGTCGATCGCATCCCAGTCGATCTCCTGCACGTGGGCCCCCATGTTCTTAGCTGCAGAGCCTTTGCTCACCAGAGGTTGCTGAGCTGGTGTCCCAGGTGCCGTGGAACGCCTCACGGACCATCTGTGCACGGTAGTAGAAGCAGCCCGCAGCCGCACCCGCGGTGTCGGAGAAGCCGAAGTTTGGCTGCGTCGTCGCCTGATCCACTCCCGTACCGAAGTTTGACCACTTACCGTTGCGGTAGATCTGGAGCTGGATGGAGGTGATCGCGACGTCCGGCGAGGCGTTGCAGCGCACTCGACCGTACGCGCCGACTGCCGACCCGGTGATCATCGAGGGTGGGTCGATTGAGATTGAGCAGACGACGTCGTGCAGCGGTGTGACGACGGGGTCTTCAGCCTGTGTGGTTGGTCCACTCACTGCACTTGATGTCGTCGTCCCCCCCATAACAAGGGCGATGGCGAGCAACGCGGTCGACGCAAATTTCCTCATTGAAACCCCCATGCGTTGATGATGTGATACGCGATTCCACCCCGAGCATGCCCGGGCGTGTTGCTCCTGTCAATGCCTGGCGACCAATTCGACGAGGCGCAATGCGACGGCGCCCGCGACCCGGACGACGGCGGCGATCACGGTGACGGCTCTCGACCGGCGGGACTTCGTAGTGCTCATCAGCCCTACCAAATGCGCGGGCCACGGCTGAGATCCGCAACGTGCCGCTCGCGGGGCGAAGGCTCTCGTGCAGCAGCAGCGTCCTCCTGACCGCCTCGAGCGCGTCCTCTTCTCTACCCATGCGTACGTCCTTGTTGAGCGGTGAGGGCTGGGGTCACTCGAGCATCGCTAGGTGCCGGCAAAGCGTGTCGCGCGATACTCCCGAAGCGCGTGCAACGACGGCGCACGACTGTCCGTCGGCGAGGGCGACGTGCGCGGCCGGTACCCGGTCGGGCGTCATGACCGTCGGACGGCCGCCGACTCGTCCTTGAGCGTGCGCGGCCGCGAGGCCGTCTGACTTGGCTCCTCTCGAGGACTTCGACGCCGCATGGAGACGCCTGCGCTCCGGTCTGCCAGATGGCTGGCGCATCGTCTCAATCCGCCGCGTGGTCGAGACTGGTGGCGCGCGCTCAGAGGGTTCAGCTGGTGGGCGTGGTTCATCGACGGCAAGGTCGAGAAGCCCACCGCGCGTCGACGCGCCCTGTGGCGGCGCCTGGGTAGAGACGCCCAGGGCCCGCCAGGAGGGCCAGGCGATCGTCCTGGCCGGTCCTCCCGGGGCCGGCAAAGGACTCGTCCAGGGCAACGTCCTGGGCCTGGGCAAGGACGCCTGGCTGGTCGTGGACGCGGACCGGTTCACGGAGAAGTTGCTGCGAACTCGGGGTCACCGCCCCCGCGCCTGAGCGTGTCGTCGCAACCCCGGAGGCTCTGCAGCAGGCAAAGGACGCCTACGGTCGGATGCGGGCACCGCAGGTCAAGGCGGCTTTCGAGTTGGCCCTCGCCGTGAAGCAGACGGTGCGGCAGTACGACAACTACCCACTGATCCTCAAGGCACTCGCCGGCTTCGGCGAGGCCCGCGCTACTCATGGCGAGATCCTGAAGGTCATCCGACAGGGCGTTCCCACCTACCCGTCGGGCAACCTCACTACGGCGCGTAGCTACCCGAGCTCAGCGGGCAGGCGGTCAGCACGGGCCCGTCGGCGATAGGGTCGACCGGCACCCCACCGGCGACCGCCCCGCCCAGAGCGAGGTCGCCGCACCACCCCACCGAGCGAGATGCAGGATGCCCATGACCCGCCGACGACTCCTCTGGCTGGCTGCCATGAGCCCCCTTCGTGCTCGCCTCGGGCGGCGCAGCCGTCTACGCCCTCGTCGTGCTCCTCGCACGCGGCCCCGACGCCGACGTCTGGGTGCCGAGCCGCGGCGAGCCGGCCGCCGCCGCCTGGATCGCGCTGATCATCTACTCCGTCCTCACCGCACTCACCGTGAGCATGGTGTGGTCGCTGTCGGCAGGTGCGGACCGCGCCCCTGACGACACGGCGGACCCGCAGGACGGATGACGCGTCGGGGCCACGGCCCGGACTCCCCTCACCAGCAGACCGGTCCCGCCTCGCCCACGCCCCAGTCCGCCCCCGACTAGGCTCGACGCCATGACCCTGCGTGCCTACGACGAGTCCGACGCGGAAGCCACGCTCCGCGTGTTCCTCCGAGCGGTGCGGGTCACGGCGAGCAAGGACTACTCGCCCGAGCAGATCGCCGCCTGGGGTTCGGACGACATCCCGCTCGACGTCTGGGCGGTCAAGCGCCTGCAGACCGGCACGGTCGTCGCGGTCGAGGGCGACGAGGTCCTGGGCTTCAGCGATGTCGACGAGCGCGGCTACGTCGACATGATGTTCGTCGATCCCGCGGTGACCCGACGCGGCGTCGCCTCGGCACTGCTCGCCCACGTGACACGCACGGCCCGCGAGCACGGAGCCGTCGAGCTCACGACGTACGCGAGCCTCACCGCACGTCCCTTCTTCGAGAGGCACGGGTTCGTCGTGGTCGAGGAACGCCAGCCCGTGCTCCGAGGGGTCTCGCTGACGAACTTCAGCATGCGCAAGCCGCTCGCCTGACCGCCACGCGGTGCATCACCGTCGGTCCGGGCGGTCTCCTTCCAGGTAGCGGGTGCATCCGCGCCCGCCCACCGAAGGAGGGGGCACCATGGCACTCACGACCAGCGCGCTGACACTCATCGGCCGACGGCACCCAGCGATCTTCGACCTGCTGGGCAACCCGTACGGCCCCTTCACCGGCTCCCGAGGGGCCGAGGTCTTCCTCAACCCGCAGCCGCTGCCGCCCGGACCTCCGGACGGGATGCGCACCGGGTTCCACGCGGGCGCCGCGCTCGTCCAGCTCGCGTTCACGGCGCACCACCTGCACGTCGGGTTCGACATCGACATCGACGACTGGTGCCCCACTCCCCCGCGCCGCCCCAAGCTTCCGCCGTGGCCGGGCCCTCGCCCGCGCCCGTGGCGCTTCGAGGTGGTCGACGAGAGCTGGGGTGTGGACTACGTGCTCGGGCTCGCGGTCTCGCTCGAGGTGTCCGCCTCGACCTGGGAGGGGTTCGCCGGGGCAGACGTCCTGGGCGGCGTCCACGGCCGGGCCCTGGAGATCGGGGCCAAGCGGGGGTAGACGGCGGCCGGTCGAGATGCGGCTATCTGGGGTTCCTCGGGCGAGACGACCCCGGTTGGCCGCATCTCGACGGGCCTGACGCACACCAGGTGCCGAGAAAAGTCCGCGCCTCTACTGGAAGTCCCGCGACCGTGACGCGACCTGCAGCGACAGCGGCGCGAGGTGCTCCGCGAGCAGGTTGGTGGCGCCGTCGGCGCGTTCGAGACGGCCCCGCACCACGAGCGCGGGCGACGACCGCGCGACCCGCCGGAACCGTTGCCACAGGCCGGGCGTGCAGATGACGTTGAGCAGCCCCGTCTCGTCCTCGATCGACAGGAACGTCACGCCGCCCGCCGTCCCGGGGCGCTGGCGGTGGGTCACGACTCCCCCGACCGCGACCCGCCGACCGGCCTCGTGCCGGGTGGCCTCCGCGACCGTGATGACCCCCGCCCGTCGCAGCCCGGGGCGCACGTACCGGGTCGGGTACGAGTCGGTCGAGACGCCCGTGGCCCACACGTCCGCGACCGCGGTCTCGACCTCGCTCATGCCCGGGAGCGTGGGTGCCTCGACCCCGACCGAGACCCCCGGCAGCGTGCCCGGGCCTTCCTGGGCGAGCGCCCCTGCGGCCCACAGCGCCTCGCGCCGGGCCACGCCCAAGGACTCGAGCGCGCCACCGGTCGCGAGCGCCTCGAGCTGGACCGTGGTCAGGTCGACGCGCCGCACCAGGTCGCGCAGGTCCGTGAACGGACCGGCCGCGCGCGCCGCGACGACGGCCTCCGCGACCGGGTCGCCCACCCCGCGCACGCTGCCCAGCCCCATGCGCACCGCGAGGGACAGGTCGGGGCGCGGGGCGCCGTCGGGCCGGGCGGGGGCACGCGGGGTGACGGGACCGCGGCGGTGCGCGGCGGCGCCCGGCCGCACGTCCCTGCCCGACGGCGCCCCCTCCTTCACCGCCCGGCTCGCCGGCACGCGGGGCAGCCGCTCGACCCCGGCCTTGACGCCCGACGCGTTGATGTCCGGGCGCAACGCCGTGACCCCGTGACGACGGGCGTCCGCGACGAGCGACTGCGGCGAGTAGAAGCCCATGGGCTGCGCCGCGAGCAGGCCCGCGTAGAACGCGGCCGGGTGGTGCACCTTGAGCCACGCGCTCGCGTACACGAGGTACGCGAACGAGTAGGCGTGCGACTCGGGGAACCCGAAGTCCGCGAACGCCTTGAGCTTGTCGAAGATCTGCTCGGCGACGTCCGGGGCGACCCCGTTCCTCGCCATGCCGTCCAGGAGCCGCCCGTGCAGCGCCTCCATGCGCTCGACCGACCGCTTGGACCCCATCGCGCGGCGCAGCTGGTCCGCCTCGGCCGCGCTGAAGCCCGCGACGTCGATCGCCATCTGCATGAGCTGCTCCTGGAAGAGCGGCACGCCCAGCGTCTTCGCGAGCGACTTCTCGAGCAGCGGGTGCAGGAACGTGACCGGTTCCCGGCCGCGCGCGCGGTTGATGTACGGGTGGACCGAGCCGCCCTGGATGGGACCGGGACGGATGAGCGCGACCTCGATCACGATGTCGTAGAACGTGCGCGGCCGCAGGCGCGGCAGCGTCGCCATCTGGGCACGCGACTCGACCTGGAACACCCCGACCGTGTCCGCCGCGCACAGCAGGTCGTACACCGCAGGGTCGTCGTCGGGCAGCGCGTGCAGCTCGAGGGCGAGGCCCTCGTGCTCGGCGATCAGCTCGAACGCGACCCGGATCGCCGTGAGCATCCCCAGGCCCAGCAGGTCGAACTTCACGAGCCCCGCGTCCGCGCAGTCCTCCTTGTCCCACTGCAGGACCGTGCGCCCCTCCATGCGCGCCCACTCGACCGGGCACACCTCGATCACGGGGCGGTCGCACATGACCATGCCGCCCGAGTGGATGCCGAGGTGCCTCGGGAGCCTCAGGAGGCGCTCCGCGAGGCTCAGCACCGGGCCCGGGATCTCCCCCTCCTCGGCGGCCGACGGCGGCCGGTGGGCGGGCACGACGTCGTGCGGGTCGTCGGAGCGCAGCGTGGGGTCAGCGCCCTGGCCCCTGCCGCGCCTGTCGCCCTGGTCCTCGGCCAGCGGGTCGACGACACGACCCGCCAGGTCCGGGGTCCAGTCGGCGTGCCCCGCGTGCGGGCGGCCGGGGCGTCGGCGCGGTGCGCGCTGCCGAGGTTCGCCGGTCCCCCAGACCTCGGCCGTGCGAGCGTCCTTGGCCGCGGTGCGGGTCATGACCGCGGGCGCGCTGGCGATCCCAGGGGCTGCCCCGTGCGCCCCGCGCGCGGCGATCGCCCGGTCGCGGGCCGCGCGGTCCGCGGCGGGCGACGACGGGTCGGGCCCGCGCAGCGACCCCCAGCGCTCGATCGACTTGCTCCACGCGTCCTGCTGCCCGACGTCGTGCCCGAGGGCCCGTGCGGCGTCGCGCACCGCGGACTTCGGCCGGTAGGAGATGACGTTGGCGACCTGTGCCGCGTGCGTGCGCCCGAACCGCTCGTACACGTACTGGATGACCTCCTCGCGGCGCACCGACTCGATGTCGACGTCGATGTCCGGGGGGCCGTCGCGCTCGGGCGCGAGGAAGCGCTCGAACAGCAGGCCGTGCTTGACGGCGTCCACGGCCGTGATGCCCAGCGCGTAGCAGACGGCCGAGTTCGCGGCCGAGCCGCGCCCCTGCGCGAGGATGCCGCGGGCGCGGCAGAACTCGACGAGGTCGTACACGATGAGGAAGTACCCCGGGAAGCCGAGCTGCTCGATGATCGCGAGCTCGTGGTCGATCTGCCGCCACGCCCCGGGCTCGTGCTCGGCCCCTCGGGGACCGTAGCGGTCGGTGCCCCCGCGCTCCACGAGCACGCGCAGCCACGACCTCTCGTCGTGCCCCGCGGGCACCGGGTACGGCGGCAGCTCGGGGGCCACGAGGCGCAGGTCGAACTGGCACTCGGCGCCCAGCTCCGCCGCGGTCGCCACGGCCTGCGGGTGACGGCGGTGCCGGTCGAGCATCTCGGCGGCCGAGCGCAGGTGCGCGGTGGGGGCGCCGGGCAGCCAACCGTCCATGTCGTCGAGCGACGACCGGGCGCGCACGGCCGCGAGCGCCCCCGCGAGGGCGGCGTCGCGGGGGCGCGCGTAGTGCACGTTGCCGGTCGCGACGAGCGGCAGGTGCGCGTCCGCGGCGAGCTCGGCGAGCGCGTCGCACAGGTCGCTGTCGCGGGGGTCGCCCGCGTCGGTGATCTCCACGGCCACGTTGTCGACGCCGAAGACCTGCACGAGCCGGTCGAGCTCGCGCCGGGCGGCCCGCGGCCCCTCGGTGAGCAGCGCGGAGCGCACGGCCCCCTTGCGGCAGCCCGTGAGGACGAGCCACTGACCGTCCGACTGCTCGCCGAGCCGTTCGAGCCGGTAGTCGGCCGCGCCCTTGGTGCCCGTCGCGAGGTGCGCGGTCGCGATCGCGCTCGACAGGTTGCGGTACCCGTCCGGGCCGCGGGCCAGGACGAGCAGGTGGGACGCGCGCGGGTCGGGCACGCCCGTGGGCGCGTCCAGGACGGGGGCGGCGCCGGGGGCGGGCGCGACGGGCAGGTGCAGCTCGGCGCCGAACACGGTCGGCAGGGACACCGCGCGCGCGGCGGTCGCGAAGCGCACGACCCCGTACAGGCCGTCGTGGTCCGTCACGGCGAGCGCGGACAGCCCCAGGTGCGCGGCCTCGGCCGCGAGCTCCTCGGGGTGGCTCGCGCCGTCGAGGAAGCTGAAGGCCGAGTGCGCGTGCAGCTCGGCGTAGCGGGGCGTCCGGCGCGCCCCGGTGCCCGGCGGTGCGGCCCTAGTCATAGACGGCCTCCACGGTCCACCGTCCCTGGGCGCTCGCGAGCAGCACGCCGCGCCCGTCGTCGAGCAGCACCTGGAGGTATGCCCGACGGCGCGGCGTCTCGCTCCACCAGCGTTCGGCGAGCGGCCACGGCCCGGCCCAGCCCAGCACGCGCCTGCTCGCCCCGGCCCGCGGCGCGAGCCACCGCACGGTCGCGGGCGGTGCGCTCATCGCGAGGCGCGCGTCGACGCGGACGGGCGCTCCGGCGTCGTCCAGGACGGTGACGTCCTCCGGGACGTCCAGGACGAGGGCGGGCGCGGGCTCGGGCAGGCGCCCCGGCCACGGCAGGTCTGCGCGCCGCGGCGCGGGGGCCGCGTCCCCCCAGGGCGCGAGGTGGACCTGGTCGTGGACGTCGCGCCCGCCCTGCGTGACGACGCTCAGGACACCGTCTCCGCCCAGGAGGCCCTGGACTCGCCCCAGGGCGCGCTGGGCGCGGGCGTCCTCGCCGCTCGACGCGCCCCACAGCCGCGGCTGCTCGGCGCCTGCGGCCACGACCTCCTCCGCGGTGAGCGCGAGCCGCACGAGCGGCGAGGGCCGGTCCTCGGGGAGGTCCGGCCGGTCGTCGCGGCTGGTCTGTGCGTGGTCGTCCCGGCGCACTCCCCGCTGCCGCTGCCCCAGCGCGACACGCGACGCCGTGAGCCACCCCTCGAGCTGCCAGCGCACGCGGTCGGTGATGCGGGCCGCGGTGAGCCCGCCCATGGCGCCGTCGTCGCAGCGCCAGGTCCGTTCGAGCTCGCGCCCGTCCTCGGTGCGGGCCGTGATGCGCAGCCGCCCGCACGACGACGACCGCTCGACGAGCTGGGCGTGCAGGTCCTCGGCGAGGCGGCGGGCGGCGAAGGTCGCGACGTCGACACGCTCGGCAGGCGGGTCGAGCTCGCACTCGACGGCCACGTCGGCCTCGATGCGGCGCCTCGCGGGCGGACGCAGGTCCTCGCCGTGGGCGAGGCGCTGCGCCCAGGCACCCAGGTCGCCGAAGCGGGACAGGACGCTCGCTGCGGGCAGCGCCGCGAGGTCCGCGAAGGTCCGCACGCCGAGGCGGCCCAGGAGGTCGACGAGCTGCGCGACGGGCTGGGCGTCGCCCACGACGACGTGCGCGAGCTCGCCCAGCGGGCGCGGGGCCAGGTAGGCCCGGGAGGTCCCTGAGGGCACGACGGACGAGCCCCGCGCCGCGAGCACCGCGGCCAGGATGCCGTCGGCGACGCCGACCTGGCTCTCGTGGCCCGTGTCCGCCGCGACCCGTTCGACGAGCACCTGCGCAAGGCGCTCCTCGGTGCCGTGGTAGCGCGCGGGGCCGCCCGAGGGCAGGAGCAGCAGGCCCGGGCGCGCGACCTCGATGCCCGCGACCACGGTCTCGGCGGCGAGCGCGACGGGCTCGAACTCGCGCGCGTCGCGCGCGTCGTCGGCGTCGAGCAGCGCGAGCTCGGGGCAGCACTCCTGCGCCCGACGGCGTCGCATCCCCCGGCGCACGCCCTGCGCCCGCGCGGTGGCAGAGACCGCGAGGACGCGGCGACCGTCGTGCGTGGCCGCGGGCACGTGCGTGGGGACCTGGGCCGCGCCCATCGCGGCGACGACCGGCCAGTCCGGCACCCACAGGACCGCGGTGCGGGTGGCCGTGGTCTCGGCGCTCATCCGACGAGCCGGAGGTCGGGCGGGGTCTTCTCGACCTGCTGCGGGTTCTTCACGACGCCCCCGCGCAGCGGCAGCTCGACCTGGCGCTCGATGCCTCGCGAGGCGCCGGCCCGCCCGCTGCGCTGCACCGTGAGCCGGCGCCTGCGCAGGTACCCGGCGCCGTGGTCCGTGCCCGACCACGTGCCCTCGCGGACCGTGAGGACCACGTGCGCCCCGGCCCAGGGCTGCGCCGCGACGAGCAGGTTCCCGCGCTCGCGGGCCCGGGAGGTCAGGCGTCGGCGGTCGGCGTCGGTCAGCGCGGCCTGCGGCCCGACCACGACGACGTCGATGCCGTCGAGCAGGGCCGCGACGGCTGCGGCGGCGTCGGGGCCCGGGGACGGGACGAGGGCGACACGGGCGAGGTCGATCCCGGCCTCGGCGGCGGCGAGGACGCCGAGGCGCGGGAAGCCGACCATCGCGGTCCAGGCCCCCGTGCGCGAGGCCTCGGACAGCAGCGCGAGCAGGAGCGAGGTCGAGCCGTCGACCACCACGGCGGTGCCGCGCTGGAGCCCGCCGAACGGGAGCAGGTCGGCCAGCTCGTCAGGGACGGGGAGGAGCTTCTCCTCCCCCGTGCTCCCCGGTGCTCGCCGGGCCGAGAGCTCCGCGCGGCGCAGCACCGACCGGGCCAGGAGCGCCCGCTGGGCGTGCGTGGGCTCGGCGGGCGCGGGGGCGGAGGCGGAGGCGGAGGCGGCCAGAGCCTCCCGGAGGGTGTCGTCGACCAGGGTCATGACACCTCCTGCACGCTCGAAAGACATTCGAACAGGTGTTCGAACACTTCAAGTACACGCGCTCCCCGAGGGGGTGTCAACTCGCCCTGCCCGGCCCCCACAAGCCTCAAGTCAAGGTCGAGACTTGCCCCAGGAGGGCAACCCTCAACCTCAACTTGAGATATCCCGGAACCCTCGGGTCGACCTTCACCCTTGGGGCGAACACCCCAGAATCTCAACGATCTGGGAACTACTCGATACTGCTGCACGAGGACGGAACCGTCTCCATGGCCCCTCTGTACGACGCAGCTCCCGTCTTCCTCCTCGCTCCTTCCCTCAAGCACAGCGGCCATGCCTTGGCGGGCCGGACGAACCTCCGACACATCGGCGCGGCGCACCTCGTGAGAGCCGTCGTCTCGTGGGGGATCTCGGAGGACGGGGCCCGGCAGACCGTCGCCGAGCTGGCCACCGCCGTCGCACGCGCCGAGGCTCCTGAACCTCCGGTGATCGACGGTATCCGGGAGCGCGTAGCCGCCCGGGTGTCCCTCATCGCACAGGCTGCGTCGTCGGCAGGACTCGACGGCTGCTAGCAGGTCGTCCGACGCCACCCGGTCACCGCTTCGCCCTCTGGCACCCGAACCACCCACCGGGCACGATGGACCGATGAACCTCGCCGACCGTCCGATCGCCCCCGACCCCTACTCCCTGCTCCCCCCGGTGCCGCTCTTCACGGTGACGAGCGACGACGTCGTGCAGGGCGAACCCATGGCGCGCACCCACGCGGCCGAGGGCGACAACCGCTCGCCCGAGCTCGCCTGGAACCACTTCCCCGCGGCCACGCGCTCGTTCCTGGTCAACTGCTTCGACCCCGACGCGCCGACCCCGGCCGGGTACTGGCACTGGACCGTGGTCAACCTCCCGGTCGCCACGGTGACCCTCGCGCAGGGCGCGGGCTCCCCCGGCGGCGGGTACCTCCCGCAGGGCGCGTTCCAGACCCGGCACGACGGCGGAGGCCCCGGCTACCTGGGCGCCGCACCTCCGCCCGGGGACCGGCCGCACCGGTACGTCTTCGCGGTGCACGCGCTCGACGTCGAGAGGCTGGACGTGACCCCCTCGACGCCACCGACGGCCGTCGCGATCGCCGCACTGTTCCACACGATCGCGCGCGCGACCATCACGCCGACCTACCAGGTCCTGGTCACCGCATGAGTCAGGGCACGAACGGGCCGGCGACGCTCCCGACCCTCGGCGACCTCGCCTGGGTCCCGGCCACGGACAGGCTCGACCTACTCGCACCGCCCGTCACGCAGGCCCTCGCCCGCTGGGCCGCGCACGACCCGCAGGTGGCCGAGCAGGTCGCCGTCGTCGAGATCGACCCCGACCTCGCGGACACCGCGACGCTCAACGCGGCGCACGACCTGCCGCCGGTCGCCTCGGCGAACTGCGTCCTGGTCGCCGGACGGCGCGGGGGCGACGAACGCATCGCGGCGGCGGTCGTGCGCGCCACGACCCGAGCCGACGTGAACTCGCGCGTGCGGTCGCTGCTCGACGTGCGCAAGGCCTCGTTCCTGCCCACGGACCGGGCGGTGGCCGAGTCCGGCATGGAGCACGGCGGGATCACCCCGGTCGGGCTCCCGGACGGGTGGCGCGTGCTGCTCGACGCGCGCGTGGCGACCGACGGGGAGCCTGCGCTCATCGGGAGCGGGCTGCGCCGGTCCAAGCTGCTGCTGCCGGGCGCTCTGCTCGCGCGGTTGCCCGGGGTCGAGCTGGTCGAGAGGCTGGGCGTGCCGGTGGGTTGAGCGCGAGAGGCCGTCAGCCCTCCGCGCGGCCCTCGCGCCAGTAGCCCATGAACGCGACGGAGCGACGGTCGACACCACGCTCGGACACGAGGTGGCGGCGCAGGGTCTTGATGACCGAGGCCTCGCCCGCGAGCCACGCGTAGAGCTCGGCGCACGCGACGAGGGGCGTGCCGTCGTCGTCCACGGGGACCTCCCAGAGGATGTCCGTGTCGATGTCGACGTCCTCGAGCTCGGCCGCCTCGGCGACCCCGCCCTGGCGCCGGACGAGCCCGCGGGCCGCGCACGTGAGCGAGTGCGTCGCGCCGCAGACGTTGCGCTCGAGCAGGCGGTCGGCGGCCTCGCGGACCGCGGGGACCAGCAGGTCGCCGTGCGCGCGGCCCTCGCGGGCGAGCCACGTGACGTTGACGCCCGCGGGAGCCGTGACGGGCAGGACGTCGTCCTCGTACGGGACCTCGAGGAAGACCTCGCCGACCTCGCCGGCGGGCAGGGAGCCCAGGATCGAGGCGATCGCGGGGACCGCGGTCTCGTCGCCCGCGAGGAGCAGCGCGTGGCTGCGGACGGGACGGGAGAACTCGACGCCGCCGTGCGCGCCCGTCCACAGGCCGTTGGGGCCGAGCAGCACGATCTCGCTGCCGGGGCGTGCGGCGAGCGCCCAGCGGGACGCAGGACCCGCGTCGCCGTGCAGGACGAGGTCGATGTCGACCTCGGAGGCCTCGGGGCGCACGGCCCGCACGGTGTAGGTGCGCAGCGGGTTGCGGCGCTCCTCTGGCTGTGCACGCCACGCGGAGTACCACTCGCCCGTGCGGACGAGGTGCTCGTAGCCGCCGTCGGGCGCGGGGAAGACGAGCTTGATGCGCTGGTCGAGGCCGTTGTCGGCGAACTCGTGGAGGTCGTGGCCCGTGAAGGTCACGCGCAGGAAGCTCGGCGAGAGCTTCTCGACCCGTCGCACCTGCACGTCGAACATGCGGAACGGGGAGATCTCCTGCGCGGTCACGACACTGGTCTGAGTCACGTAGGCGAGCCTAACCAAACATCGGGGTCGGGTGAACCCCTGAAGCCGAACGTGTGGTCGGGATCACTTCGACGGATCACGCCTCGCTGCCGCGGCTGCGCCACAGGAGCCACACGAAGTAGGGGGCACCGATGAGCGCGGTCGTCAGGCCAGCGGGGATCTGGGCGGGCGCGATGACCGTCCGCCCCACGGTGTCGGCGACGCTCACGAGGACGGCACCGAGCAGCATCGCGACAGGGATCACCCGGCCGTTGCGCGAACCGACGAGGGCGCGGGCCGCGTGCGGGGCGACGAGTCCCACGAAGCCCACGACCCCGACCGCGCACACCGCCGCGGCCGTCAGGCACGCGCTGGCCCCCAGGAGCAGCAGGCGCGTGCGGTCCAGGCGCAGGCCCAGGACGCGCGGAGTGTCCTCGTCGAGCGCCAGGACGTCCATCTCGCGCCGGTGGAGCACCGCGACGGGCACGACCACGAGCAGCGCCAGGACGACAGGGACCAGGTGGTCGAACGTCCGCCCGTACGTGGACCCCGACAGCCAGGTGAGCGCGACGTTGAAGTTCCACGGAGCGACGACCACGATCACGAGCGTCGTCAGGGCCGTGGCGCCCGTGCTCATGCCGATGCCGATGAGCACGAGCCGGTCCGAGCTCAGACCGCCCCGGTACGCGAGGCGGTACACGACCGCGAACGTGCCGAGCGCACCGACGACGGCGGCGAGGGACATGCCCATGATGCCGACGCCAGGAACCAGCAGCACGACCCCGACGGCCCCCAGCCCCGCGCCCGCCGTCACACCGAGCAGGCCGGGCTCGGCCAACGGGTTGCGGCACACGGCCTGCACGACCGTCCCGGCCAGGCCCAGCGCGGCCCCCGCGAGGATCGCGGCGAGCACGCGCGGGACGCGCTGGTCGAGCACGAAGCTCACCTGCTTGCCCGCCCGGTCGGCGGCCCAGTTGAGGACGTCGCCCGTGAGCAGCAACCGGTCGCCCAGCAGGAGCGCGGCGACCGTGACCGCGACCAGGAGCGCGACGAGGACGGTCACCACGACCAGGGCACGGCGGGAGCCGCGCGGCCGGACGTGCGCGGCGCGGGTCCCGGCGGCGGGACCGGAGTCCTTGAGCCGGCGCGCGAGCCACACGAGCACCACGGCGCCGAACACGGTCGTGACGACGCCCGTCGGGACGGCCACGCCGTACGTGCCGGGCAGGACGAGGCGCAGCAGGACGTCGGCGCCGAGCACCACGATCACGCCCGCGATCCCCGCGAGCGGGATGAGCACGCGGTGCCGGTTGAGCCCGGGGACCTTGCGGGCCACGAGGCGCACGACCACGGGGGCGCACAGGCCGACGAAGCCGACCGGGCCCGCGACCGTGACGGCCGTGGCCGAGAGCAGCACCGCGAGCAGGATGGTCACGACGCGCGTCGCGCGCACGTCGACCCCGAGGACCGTGGCGGTGTCGTCGCCCAGCGCCAGGAGGTCAAGGCGGTGGGCGACGAGGATCAGGCCACCGAGGCCCACGACCACGAGCGGGGCCGCGAGTGCGACCTGGGACGTGCCGGACTGGACGATCGAGCCGCTCCCCCACGCGAACAGCCCCATGGTCTCCTGCTGGAACAGCACGAGCAGCACGGTCGTCAGGGAGTGCAGCGCGAGCGTGATGGCCGAGCCTGCGAGGATGAGCCGGGTCGGCCCGGCTGCGCCGCCGCGGGCCAGGACGAGCACGAGGCCCGAGGCCGCGAGCCCACCGACGAGCGCGAGCGTCCCGGAGAGGTAGAACGGCAGGGTCACGCCGATCACGGCCGCGCCCACGACCGCGACGTAGGCGCCCGCGTTGACCGCGAGCGTGTCGGGCGAGGCGAGCGGGTTGCGCGCCACGGACTGCAGCGCGGCGCCCGCAGCGCCGAGCGAGACCCCCACGAGGAGGCCCGCGAGCAGGCGCGGCACGCGAGAGGCGACCAGGACTGCCGCGGCGGTCCGGTCGGCGTCGGCGTCGCCGCCGGTCGCGAGGCGCAGCAGGTCGCCGAGCCCGACGTCGGCCGTCCCCTGCGTGAGGTGGACCGCGGCCAGCACCAGGACGGCGAGGATCCCGACGACGAACGCCGAGGCGACCGTCAGACGGAACCGGAGGCGCGAGCGCCCCGGGGGGACCGCCACGACCGGCGGGGCGAGGAGTCCGGAGGCGTCGTCCGGGACCTCGTGCCGGGCCGTCGAGAGTCCCCCCGGGGCGCTCGTGCTCACTGGGTCAGGGCCGCGACGAGCGCGTCGACGTAGGCGTTCGCGGACGCGGGCCCGCCGAACATCCAGATGCCGTCGGGGATGCGGTGCACGTCACCGGCCGCGACGAACGGGAGCTGCTCCCAGATCGCGTTGCCTGCCAGGCCCTCGGCGAACGGGTCGGCCTCGGAGTCGCTCGCGGCGTAGACGAACTGGACGTCGCTCAGCGCGGTCAGGCCCTCGACGTCGGTCTGCGCGAGCCCGTAGTCGGGGTCGCCCTCGCCGGTCCACGCGTTCGCCAGGCCCAGCTCGGCGCCGATCGCGCCGAAGAACGAGCCGGGCGTGTACATGCGCACCGAGACGGTGCCGTTGTTGACCCAGCCGTCGGCCATGACGAACGAGGCGCCCGCGACGCCGGCCCCCTCGAGGGCCTTCTTGCCCTCGGCGACCTTGGCGTCGAAGCCCTCGAGCAGCTCGGCGCCCTTGTCCTCGGTACCCGTGGCCGTCGCGAGGGTCTCGACGGTCTGACGCATGTAGGCGATCGGGTCGGTGCCGTCGGAGCCGCGCAGTGTCACGACGGGCGCGATGTCCTCGAGCTGGTCGATCACGTTGTCGGGCGTGTCCGTGGTGACGGCGATGAGCTGGGGCTCGAGCGCGGAGATGGCGTCGAGGCTGGGCTCGCCGCGCATCCCGACGTCGGGCGTCGACGCGTCTAGCGCGACCGAGGTGTCCCACGTGTTGTAGCCCTCGACGTCGGCCTGGCCCACGACGTCCACGCCGAGCGCCAGCAGGTTCTCGGTCAGGCCCCACTCGAGCGAGACGACCTCGGTCGCCGGGGCGTCGAGGGTCTGCTCGCCGCGCTCGTCGGTGAAGGTGACGGGGCCCGCGTCGGCGGCGGGAGCCTTCGACGCACCGCCGGCGTCGGCCTCCTCCGTGGTGCCGCACGCGGTGAGGGTGAGCGCTGTCACGAGCAGGACGGCGGGCAGGCCGGTCCGGAGGGTCTTTCGCATGGGGGTCCTGTGTCCTTGAGGGTGCTGCCCGCGCCGGGTGGGCGGGGCTCGGTGGGCCGCCGCGCGGGGGTGCGCGGCAGCACGGTGGGGAGGCTCGGGTCGTCAGGGGACGGCGACGAGCCTGCGGGTCGTGTGCCGCCCGACGGGCGCGGTCTGCACCGTGCCCGTCAGCGGGTCGTGCGTGACCTCGATGCGGATGCCGTAGGTCTCGCTGAGCGCGTCGGCGGTCAGGACGTCGGCGGCCTCGCCCGCGGCACCGACGACGCCGCGCTGGAGCAGGACCACGTGGTCCGCGACCGCGGCCGCCTGGTTGAGGTCGTGCAGCACGACGCCCACGGCCACGCCGTGGTCGTCGGCGAGGTCGCGCATCAGGTCGAGGATCTCGACCTGGTAGCGCAGGTCCAGGTAGGTCGTGGGCTCGTCGAGCAGCAGCACGCCCGTGTCCTGCGCGAGGCAGGTCGCGAGCCACACTCGCTGGAGCTCGCCGCCGGACAGCTCGTCGACGCCACGGCCCGCCATCGCCGCGACACCGGTGACGTCCATGGCCCAGGCGACGGCGCGGGCGCCGTCGGGGTCCGTGGAGCGGAAGCGCGCCCGGTGCGGGTGGCGCCCGTACCCGACGACGTCGCGCACGCTCACGCCGCCCGGCGTGGGCCGGCTCTGCGAGAGCAGCGTGACGCGGCGTGCGAAGTCCTTGGGGTGCAGCGCGAGCGCGTCGGGGACGTCCGGCAGGCTCACGGTCCCCTGGACGGGCTTGTGGAGCCGGGCGAGCGAGCGCAGGAGCGTCGACTTGCCGCTCCCGTTGGGCCCGATGAGCGCGGTGACCTGTCCGGGGAGCAGGCGCAAGGAGGCGTCGTGCACGACGGCGGTCCCGTCGTACCCGAGGCTCAGCCCGGTCCCGGCGAGGGCCGGGCGGGAGGAGTCCTGGGCGGTGGGAGCGTCGTCGTCGCCGGATAAGGTGTGGCTCACAGAGGTGAGCCTAACCAAACATTCCTACCGGGTGAAAGCCCCGGAACCGCAGCAGGACCCAAGATGTGGTCGGGATCACGCCGAGAACCAGGAAGAGGCTCAGCGCACGATCGTCACAGGACAGTGCGCCTCGCGCACGAGCGAGTGGCTCACCGACCCCAGGACGAGCGCCGCGAACCCGCCCCGCCCACGCGACCCGACGACCAGCCGCTCGGCCCCCTCCGAAGCCCTGACCAGCGCAGGAGCCGGCTGCGCCTCCACGGTCGAGCCCTCCACCTCCAGGTCCGGGAACTCCTCGTGCACCTGTGCGAGCGCACCCGCGAGCAGTCGCTCGGCCCCGTTCTCGGCACGCTCGCGCGGGAACTCCGCGGCCATGTAGCTCTCGAGGTGCGCCGACGCGCGCGTCCACCACGCGACCACGACCCGCAGCGACGCACCGCGCGAGACAGCGACCTCGGCCGCATGGCTGAGCGCCCCGGCCGCGTGCGTCGAGCCGTCGACCCCCACGACCACGGGCAGGTTCACGTCCCGCAGCGCCTCGACGTCCCCGTGGACCACGACGACCGGGCAGTGCGCGTGCGCGGCGACCGCGAGCGCCACCGACCCGCCGAGCTCCCCGCGCACCCGCCCGTGGTCCCCCGACCCGACGACCACGATCGACGCGTCGAGCGACGTGCCGACGAGGGTCGCCGCCGGGGTCGTGTGCTCCACGGTCGCCTCGACCTCGACGTCGGGCTCGACCTCGAGAGCCTGCACCCGGCCACGCTCGGCGAGCGCTCGTGCTCCGGCCTGCGCGTTCTCACCACCACCGGGAAGCGAGGGGTCCAGATGGCTGTCGTGCGCGTCGCGGGCGAAGACGACCTCCAGGCGGGCGCCACGCCGTCGGGCCTCGCGCGCACCCCAGCGCACGGCCGAGGTCGCGGAGGGCGACCCGTCATAGCCGACGACGACCGGTCCGACGGTGGACATACGTCCATGGTCACCCCGTCGGCGGCCCGGCGCGAGGGCGGGGTGCCCCCGGTGCGTGGTGCGGCGGCGACGCGCCGGGTGTGTCGCGGCCGCACCACGCACCCACGTCACTCCCGCAGCCCGATGCTCTCGACCGGTCGGGTCCGCAGCGCGGCACGGGTCGGCAGCAGCATCGCGAGGTACCCGACGGCGCCCGCGCCCGCGACCGTCGCGAGGTACGCGACCGGGGAGAGTGCCGGCACCGCCCGCCGTCCCTCGCTCAGCCCGAGGCTCACGCCGGCCAGCGGTGGCAGCAGGATCACCGTCGCGACCAGCACGGCGATGCCGACCACCACGCCCGCCTCGACCCGCATCATCCGCAGGACCTGACGGTCCCGCGTCCCGACCAGGCGCAGCAGCGCGATCTCGCGCCGCCGGTCGACCGTCGACATGACCAGGGCGTTCGCCACGTTCAGCGCGACGTACCCGAACAGCACCACGAGCAGGATCATCGAGGTCCACGTGTTCGCCTCGAGCGCCGCCTTCTCCGCGGCGACCAGGGAGGCCCGGTCGGCGAGCACGACGCCCGGGTACGGCGCGATCGTCCGGTCGAGGTCCTCCGCGAGCGCCACGACGTCGGCCCCCTTCCCGGCGACCACGAGCAGCGAGCCGTCCACCCCGTCCGCCGACGCGGGAAGGACCACGTCACGCGGGAGCAGGGCGTCACCGAAGCCCAAGCCGCGTCCGTAGATCGCGACGACGGCGGCGTCGACCCGCGTACCGTCCGCGAGATGGAGCTCGACCGTGTCCCCGAGCCCGGCCCGCGCCTTGCTCGCTCCCGTGACGCTGAGGGCGACCGACTCGCCGTGCAGGTCGTCGGTCGAACCCTCGCGCACGTCCAGGTCGATCGCGGCACCGAGGTCCGCCGGGTCGACGCCCTGGACGCTCAGGGCCTCGGCCGTGAGCGTGCCGTCCGGCTCGGCGAAGCGCACGAGGGCCTGGCTCCGCACGATCGGGGTCACCGAGGTGACGCCCGGGACGCCCGCGACCTGCCCCGCGAGGTCGGGCGAGAGACCCGTACCGCTGCTCGCGAGCACGAGGTCCGCGCGCAACCCGTCGGCCACCTGACGCTCGGTCTCGGCCACCTGCGCGGCCCCGAGCGAGACCTGCACGACCGTCAGGGTGATCGCGAGCACGAGCGGCACGACCGCCCCCGCGAGTCGCCGCGAGCTCGCTCGGGTGTTGCGGCCCGCGAGGTAGGTGCTCGCGTGCGGGCTGCGCCGCAGGAACGGCTCGACCAGCAGCACGAGCGCGTGCACGATCCGCGGGCCCAGGAGCGCGACGGCGATCACGAGGACCACGCCGGAGAGGGCAGCCCCCGCGAGCGCGTCCTCGCCCGCGACGAACGCGGGCAGCATCGACAGGAGCACCCCGCCGACGACCAGCACCACGCCGATCACCGTGCGCGTGACGCCCAGCCGCGGGGTCTCCACCGCCGCCTCGCCCAGCGCCTCGACGGGCTTCACCGTGATCGCCCGCCGGGCCGACGTCCTCCCGGCGAGCCACGCGACGCCCACCGTGAGCGCCACGGCGACCACGACCGGCAGCGGCCCCACAGCGACCGGGTAGTCCGCCGAGACGACCCCCGCCCGGACGAACAAGCCGTGCAGCACGCCCACCGCGGGAATACCCAGGAGCGCCCCCGGGACCGCGGCGGCCGTGGACAGCACGAGCATCTCGGCAGAGATCATCCGGCGGACCTGGCGCGGGGTCGCCCCGACCGCGCGGAGCAGCGCGAGCTCGCGGCGCCGCTGCTGCACCACGAGCCCCAGGGCGCTCGCGACGACGAGCACGACGACCATGAGCATGATCCCGCCGAAGCTGCCGGCGATCGCGAGCAGCGTGGTCGCCGAGCCCGAGGCGTCGGCGAACTCGACCGAGCCGCGGGCGTCGCCCGTGCGCACGGTCAGGCCGGTCCGCTCGCGCACGTCCGCAGCGAGGGCCCGGACGTCCGTCCCGTCCGTGGCCAGGATCCCGACGGCGTCGATCTCGCCTCGGGCGTCTGCCACGCCGGGCCGGCCGCTCGTGCTCCCCGCTGCGAGGTCCGCGACCTGCTCGTCGGTGAAGAACGCCACGCCCTGCCGCAGGGCCCCGGCCCCCGCGGGCGGGGACACGGTCCCGGTCACCCGGTACTCCCCCGGCGTCGACCCCACGACCAGGGTGACGTCGTCGCCCACCTCCACGGCGAGCCGCGCGGCCAGTGCGCCGTCGAGCACGACCTGGCCAGGCGCCGTCGGGCCGTCGCCCTGCACGAGGACGAACGGCCCGAGCGTCGCCGAGGACCACCCGTGACCCACCGGCGGGCGCCCGTCGATCGCCCCGACCAGGTCGCCCGACGGCCCGACGGCGCCCAGCCGCACCTCGACGTCGCCCACCGCATGCTCGACCCCGGGGATCGCGGCCAGCTCGTCGACCACCGACACAGGCAGGCGGACGCGGCCACCGAAGGGCTCGTCGTCGTCCACGTCGACCGCGAGCGACTGCCTCGCGGTCACGACCAGGTCGGCGCCCGCGTAGCGCTCGGGGCCGATGCCCTGACGGATGCCCGACTCCATGAGCAGCCCGCACGCCGCGACGAGCATCGCGCTCAGGAACAGTGCGACGAACGGACCGACGAAGCTCTTGCGGCGCGCGCGTAGCGTGCTCAGCGCGAGGCCCAGCACTCTCACCACTCCCCGAGACGGGTCATGCGGTCGGCGACCTGCTCGGGGGTCGGGCGGACGAGCTCGCCCGCGACCTGCCCGTCGGCCAGGAACACGACGCGGTCCGCGAACGAGGCCGCGACCGGGTCGTGCGTGACCATGAAGACGCTCTGGCCGAGCGTGTCGACCAGGAAGCGCAGCAGGTCGAGCACGTGCTTGCTCGTGCGCGTGTCGAGGGCTCCGGTCGGCTCGTCCGCGACGACCACGTCGGGGCGTGCCACGAGCGCCCGCGCGATCGCCACGCGCTGCTGCTGACCACCTGAGAGCTCGCTCGGTCGGTGGTCGAGACGGTCCTCGATCCCGACCCAGGCCGCGATCTCGCGCAGCCAGGCGGGGTCCGCCCGCTCGCCCGCGAGACGCAGCGGCAGCGCGACGTTCTCCGCGACCGTCAACGACCCCATGAGGTTGTATGCCTGGAACACGAACCCGATACGCCCCCGGCGCAGGGCCGTGAGCTCGTCCTCGGTCAGCGCGGACAGGTCGACGCCGCCCAGGTGGACCGAGCCGCCCGTCGGCCGGTCGAGGCCCGCGGCACAGTGCAGCAACGTGCTCTTGCCCGAGCCCGAGGGGCCCATCACGGCCGTGAAGCTCCCCCTCGGCAGCGCCAGGGACACGCCCCGCAGGGCGTGCACCGACCGCTTGCCCGCCGTGTACGTCTTGGTGACCCCTGCGACCTGCAGGGAATACGGCGAGCCCCCCGGGGCATCCTTGGTGGATGCCCCGGCGGTCCGCCTGGTCGTGGTCGTCCTCACTCGAAACCCCCGTCGTGGCGTGAGTCTCGAACGTAGCGAGCGGGGGACGAACCGGACCATCCGGGACGTCCCCCTGGCGGGGTGGGGTTGTCCCCCGTGCCGGGCGGCCAGGCACCCCGGTGCTAGGGCGCGAGGCGGTGCAGGTCGCGCGGGAAGAGCGCGACCTCACGGACGTTCGCTGCGCCCGTCAGGCGCGCGGTCCACCGTTCGAGGCCGATCGCGAACCCGCCGTGCGGCGGCATCCCGTGCTCGAACGCCTCCAGGTACGTCGCGTACGCGGCCGGGTCCTCACCACGGGCCGTGATCGCCGCGAGGTAGTCCGCGTACCGGTGCAGGCGCTGACCGCCCGTGACGAGCTCGACGCCACGGAAGAGCAGGTCGAAGCTGTTGCTCCACCGAGCGTCGCCCGGCTGCGGGTGCGTGTAGAAGGGACGCTTCGCCATCGGGTAGCCCTCGACCGCGAGGAGGTCGCTGCCGTGCTCGGCGAGCGCCCACCGGCCCAGCGCTCGCTCGTGCTCGGGGGCCAGGTCGGGCTCGTCCGCTGGAGCCCCGACGAGGGCCAGTGCCTCGGCGAAGTGGATCACGGGGATCTCGTCGGGCACGAGCGGCACCGCGAAGCCGTGCGCCGCGACCGCGGACCCGGCGTGCTCGTGGACCGCGGCGACCATGCCGGCCAGGACGTCGCGCAGGACGGTCAGCACGTCGCGGTGGTCGCGGACGAAGCCGAGCTCGACGTCGAGCGAGACGTACTCGGCGAGGTGACGCACGGTGTCGTGCGGCTCGGCCCGGAACACCGGTCCCACCTCGTACACGCGCTCGAAGACCCCGACGAGCTGCTGCTTGAAGAACTGCGGGCTCTGCGCCAGGAAGGCAGGCCGGCCGAAGTAGTCGAGCGTGAACACGTCGGCCCCTGACTCGGTCGCCGACCCGACGATCTTGGGCGACTGCACCTCGGTGAAACCCTGCGCGTCGAGGGCCGCACGGAACCCGCGCAGGGACGCGGCCGCCACCTCCCAGCGTGCGCGCTGGGCCGGGTGCCGCCAGGCGACCGCGGCGTGGTCGAGCATCGTGGCCAGCCCCACGCCGAGCGACGGGCGCCACAGCTCGACGGGCGGGGTCACGGCCGGGTCGGTGAGGAGCACGACGGTCGGCGAGGTCACCTCGACCCCGCCGGGAGCCTGGGGGTTCGAGGTCACGACCCCCGTGACCTCGACCACGGTCTCCTCGGGCGGCACGACCTGCCCGTCGCCCGCACGCACGACGACCTGGGCCAGGCCCGACCGGTCGCGCAGCACGAGGAAGGTGACGGTCGCGAGGGCGCGACGCCGGTGCACCCAGCCGCGGAGCGCGACAGGCGTGCCGGGTGGGAGGTCAGGCAGGTCGGCCGCGAGGGTCCGGGGCGAGGTCGAGGCGGTGGGCGGGGTCGGTGGTCTCATGGTTCCTCCAGCAGGCGAAGGCCCTGGAGGAGCGGGCGGGGGCTAGGTCGCGGTGCCACCACTCCTTCGCCGGGAGGTCCCGGCCTCTCGTCGGTCCGCCGGACGCGCGGGGACCGTGCGCCCGGCGCGAGGTCCGGGCCGAGGGTCGTCACGCCTCACGTCCACCGGCTCCGACGATACCCACCGACCGACCGGGCGTCGCGGGGATTTCCGGGGCAGTTCACCGAGTGCGGGGTTCGGCAGCGACTCGCCGGGCGTGTCCCAGCGCAATCACGCACTCAGCGCTCGGGAGCGCGCTCCGGCACGTGCAACCGCCGCAGGAAACGGTCCGTGCGGGGGTGCGGCCCGCGCCGGTCGCGCAGGGACACCACGACGGTCGTGGCGGTCGCGAGCGGGATCGTCCAGGCCGCGGGCTGGGCCAGGAGGCTGCGCGCGAGCCCGTCGCCGGGTCCGAGCACCGAGGTCACGAGCAGCGCCGCGGCGCACAGCGCGCTGCCGACGACCATGCCCGCGACCGCCCCGCGCGCGGTGAGGCGCCGCCACCACACGCCCAGCAGGATCGTCGGGGACAGCGCCGAGGCGGCGAACACGAACACGGTCCCGACGCTCGTCACGAGCCCCTGCGGGATGGTCACGAGCGCGAACGCGAGGGGCACGACCGTGCACGCGACCGCGGACCAGCGGAACGAGCGGACCGTGCCGCCGAACAGGTCCTGGCTCACGACGCCCGCGAGCGAGACCACGAGCCCCGAGGACGTCCCGAGGAACGCCGCGAACGCCCCGGCGATCACGAGCGCCGACAGCAGCTCGCCGCCCACGCCGGGCACGAGCCGCGACGGCAGCACGAGCGCCACCGTGTCCGCGACGCCGGGCTCGGCGAGGTCGGGGGCGACCACACGGGCGATCAGTCCCATGGTGCTCGAGACCATGTAGAAGACGCTGATCATGCCGATCACGACCACGGTCGTCCACCGGGCCGAGACGCCGTCGGGACTCGTGTAGAAGCGCACGAGGACGTGCGGCAGGCCGATCGTGCCGAGCAGCAGCGCGAGCAGCAGCGAGGCCGTCGTGTAGGTGTCGTACGAGCGCGGCCCGGCCTCGGGCGGGAAGACCTGCGCCGGGTCGAGCGTCAGGTCCTGCCCGCCGAGCACGATCAGCAGGAAGACCACGGGCACCGCGAGCGCCGTGAGATTGACCCAGAACTGGAACGCCTGGACGAACGTCACCGAGCGCATGCCGCCCGCGGCGACCACGGCGCTCACGACCGCGGCCACCCCGACCGACCCGACCCACGGCGGCACGGGGGCCACGGTCGTCATGACGAGCGCGGCGCCGTGGAGCTGTGGCACGACGTACAACCAGCCGATGACGAGCACCAGGACGCTCGTGACGCGCCGGGCGGCGAGCGAGTCGAGCCGTGCCTGGACGAAGTCGGGGATCGTGTAGGCCCCGCTGCGTCGCAGGGGCCCGGCGACGAACAGCAGCACGAGCAGGTAGCCCGCGGCGTACCCGACGGGGAACCAGAACGCCTCGGCCCCCGAGAGCAGCACGAGCCCGGACAGCCCCAGGAACGTCCCGGCCGACAGGTACTCGCCGCTGATCGCCGACGCGTTCCACACGGGCTGCACCGTCCGGGACGCGACGAAGAAGTCGCTCGTGGTCCGCGAGATCCGCAGCCCGTAGAAGCCGATGAGCCCGGTCGCGAGCAGCAGCAGGCCGACCGCGACGAGCGGCAGGGCCGAGGTCACTCGTCCTCCACCAGCGCGCGGAAACGCCGTTCGTTGCGGGCGGCGGCCAGGGCGAACACGAGCGCGAACGCCCCGATGACGGGGTAGAAGCCGTACGCGTGCAGGAGCCACGGCAGCGGCACGCCGAGCACGTGCACGTCGCCCAGCGTCGGCACCGCGCTCATCGTGACCGTGAGGAGCGTGACCACGGCCAGGAACGACACGACGCACGCGAGCGCGAGCCGCAGCTGGGTCCGCGCGAGGCTGCGGGCGTAGACGGCCGCGGGTTCGCTCCCGCCGTCGGGCCCGGGCGCGTCCCCGGGTCCCTCACGCACCACGCCCGACGGCGCCTCCTCCCCCGCGTCCGGCGCGGCGCCCCGTGCGGCGGCCGGGGCGGGCGACGGGACGTCGGTCGAGCGGACGACGACCCGCGGCGGCGGCTCCTGCGAGGTCACGAACGCCCTCCGGGACGGCCCAGGAGCGCGTCGCGCACGGCCGGGACCATGCGCCGGCTCACCGGGACCTCGCGCCCGGCGACGACCACGACCGGGTGCGCACCGCCGAGGCGGGCCGCGGTCACGGCTGCCCGGTCGACGAGGTACGAGCGGTGCACGCGCAGGAAGCCCGCGGCGGCCCAGCGTTCCTCGAGGTCGGAGATGGGCTCGCGCACCAGGTAGCCGTCGGTGTCCGTGACCAGGCGTGAGTAGTCGCCCTGCGCCTGGACCCACCGCACGGCCGAGCGCAGCACGACGCGCGTCGTCGTGCCGACCGTGACGGCGATGGTCTCGTCGGCCGGAGGGACCTGCGTCGTCGGGCCGGACCCCGCCGCGTCGTGACCGACAGCGCCTCCTGTGCCGGCCATGTCACGGGACGGCGCGCCCTCCGCCGCGCGGGACGCGGCCGCCTGGACCGCGACGGCCCGCTCGACCGCACGGGCCAGCCGCTCGCGCCGCACGGGCTTGAGCACGTAGTCGACGGCCTCGACGTCGAACGCCTCGGTGGCCCGGGCCTCGTCGGCCGTCACGAACACCACCGCGGGCCGGACCGAGAACCGTGACAGCGCGCGGGCGAGGTCGAGCCCCGTGAGCCCCGGCATGTGGATGTCGAGGAACGCGACGTGGACGGGGTGCTCGGACAGCCAGCGCAGGGCCTCGGCGCCCGACGCGACACCGTGGACCGAGCGCACGTGCGGGTCGCGGCGCAGGAGCGCGGTCAGCTCGTCGAGGGCCGGGCGCTCGTCGTCGGCCACGAGGACGTCGACACCGGGACGAGGGGCGACGACCTTCGCGGCCCCGTCGGCGGGACCGACGGGCGGTGCGATGCGGGGGACGTGCTCGGTCACGGCCTGCTCACCTCGGTCTCGTGCTGGGGCTGGGACTTCGGGACGCGCATCCGCACGAGGGTACCCGCGCCCACGTTCGTCTCGATCTCGAGCGCGTGCTGGTCGCCGTAGAGCTGGCGCACGCGCGTGTCGACGTTGCGCAGCCCGACGTTCGTCGCGCGCGACCCCGTCGCGAGCAGGGTCCGCAGCGTCTCGGGAGACATGCCGACGCCGTCGTCCTCGACCGTGATCTCGGTCTGGGTGCCCTCGTCGCGCGCGCTGATGACGATCCGCCCGCCTCGCTCGCGCGGCTCGAGGCCGTGCCGGACGGCGTTCTCGACGAGCGGCTGGACGCTGAGGAACGGGATGACGGTCGACAGGGACTCGGGCGCGATCTGGAGCGTCACGGTCAGCCGGTCGCCGAACCGCGCGCGTTCGAGCTCGACGTACGAGTGGATGCTGCCCAGCTCGTCGGCGAGCGTCGTGAAGTCGCCACGGCCCCGGAAGGAGTAGCGCGTGAAGTCCGCGAAGTCGAGCACGAGGTCGCGCGCCCGCTCGGGGTCGGTGCTGATGAAGGACGCGATCGCGCCGAGCGAGTTGTAGATGAAGTGCGGGCTGATCTGGGCGCGCAGGGCGCGCAGCTCGGCCTGCGCGAGCGCGGTGCGCGAGGCCTCGAGCTCGCCCAGCTCGAGCTGCGCCGAGCACCACTGCGCGACCTCACCCGTGGCCCGCACGAGCGGCGGGCGCACCCGCGTCGCGAACGCGACGACGGCCCCGGCCACGACACCGCCCGCGAGCACGGGTGCCCCCACGGCCTCCGGGGTGCCCGACGACGGCTCGGCGCCCGCGTAGACCTGTCGCCTCCCGGTCTCGATCGTCCGGGCGCCGACGCGCTGCGCCTCGGCCCGGAGGGCGGCCGGGCCGTCGAGAGCGACGACGCCGTCGGTGGTCACGACCGCGAGCGCCTCGCAGCCGAGCAGGGTGCGCAGGTGGCGGGCCGCGCGCCCGACGTCGTCGCCCTCGAGGCCGTCCCGCAGGTGCTTGGCGGCGCGCGAGGCGAGGTGGAGCGTGCTGAACGTCGCCCGCTCGGAGTCGCTGCCGAGCTCGCGGGTGCCGCGTGCCAGCCGCCACGCGAGGACCAGCGCGGCGGTGAGCAGGACGCCGACGACCAGGCCGACGACGGCCCCGGTGAACACGGGTCCGGACATGTCGCGATCCTATTCCGCAGAGACGACGCCGAGGGTGACGAACCAGACCGCCGAGGGTGACGTCCCGGCGTGCCGAGGGTGACGGGATGCCGCCGACGGTGTCACCGCCGGGCGCCGACGGTGTCACCGTCGACCCGCCGGGGCGTCACCCTCGGCGGGCGGGGGCGTCACCCTCGGCGGGCGGGGGCGTCCCCCTGGGCGGGTCAGCAGCAGCGGGCGCCCGGGTTGCGGTCCTGCTCGTCCATGCGCTGGCGCCAGAACTGGCGCTCGGTCAGGACGGGGACGTCGGGCCCGTGCGCGCCGCGGCGGTGCTCCACGTACACCCGGTAGGCGTCGTCGCCCATGAGCTGGCGGACGTACCAGGCCGCACCCCTCGCCGCACGGGCGAGCGCGTCGCGCACGGGCCCCACGTCAGTGCCCCGCGCCCGAGGACACAGGCTGCTTCTCGGGCGGGAGCTGGGCCCACTCGGCCTCGATCTCCTTCTCGGCTGCGGTCGTCAGGAGCCCGGCCGGGGCGAACCGGCGCGAGGCGACGGGCTCGTCCTCGTGGTTCTCGCCGCCCCCCGCACGCAACGCCTTCACGGTCGTCACGAGGGCCGCGACCATCACGACGATCGCGAGGACCACGAAGCTGATCGACAGCGTGCCCTGGACGAACGTGTTGCGCACGACCGCCTCCATGGCCTCGACCGACGTCGCGGTACCGAACGAGGTCTCCCCAGCGGCCAGAGCAGCCTTGAACGCGTTGTGGTTGGCCCAGTAGCCGACGGCGGGGACGGGCGAGAAGATCTTCTCGAACGACGCCGTGATGGTCACGACCGCCGTGAAGGCCAGCGGCAGCGCCACGATCCACAGCCAGCGGAAGAAGGAGCGTCCACGCTTGGCGACGATCGCGAGCACGACCGCGAGCGCGATGGCCGCGAGGAGCTGGTTGGCGATGCCGAACAGCGGGAAGAACGTGTTGATCCCGCCGAGGGGGTCGGTGACGCCGAGATAGAGGATGCTCCCCCACCCGGCGACCATGACCAGGGTGCAGAACCACACCCCGGGCCGCCAGGTGACGTCCCGGAACTTGGGCGCGACGTTGCCGAGCGAGTCCTGGAGCATGAAGCGCGCGACGCGGGTCCCGGCGTCGACGGCCGTGAGGATGAACAGCGCCTCGAACATGATCGCGAAGTGGTACCAGAAGCCCATCATCGCAGCGCCGCCGAAGAGCTGCTGCATGATGTGCGCGAGGCCCAGCGCGAGGGTGGGCGCCCCGCCGGTGCGCGAGACGATCGACTCCTCGCCGACAGCCGCTGCGGTCGAGGACAGCATGTCGGGCGTGAGGTTCACGCCGGCCAGGCCGAGCGAGTTGACGAACGCGACCGCCCCCTCGATGGTCCCGCCGGTCGCGGCGGCCGAGGCGTTCATCGCGAAGTAGATGCCGCGGTCGAGCGAGATCGCGGCGACGAGCGCCATGATCGCGACGAACGACTCCATGAGCATGCCGCCGTACCCGATGAAACGCGTCTGGCGCTCCTTCTCGAGCAGCTTGGGTGTGGTGCCCGACGCGATGAGGGCGTGGAAGCCGGACAGCGCGCCGCACGCGATCGTGACGAACAGGAACGGGAAGAGCGAGCCGGAGAACACTGGCCCGGTCTCGCCGCTCGCGAACTCGCTGACCGCGGGCACCGAGATCTCGGGGCGCACGATCACGATCGCGCCGGCGAGCATCACGATCACGCCGACCTTCATGAACGTCGACAGGTAGTCGCGCGGGGCCAGGAGCAGCCACACGGGCAGGACGGCCGCGACGAAGCCGTAGATGATGATGCCGATCGCGATGGTCGTGCGGTCGAGGTGGAACAGGTCTGCGCCCCACGGGGTGTTCGCGACCCAGCCGCCCCCGACGATCGCGGCCATGAGCAGCACGAAGCCGATGATCGAGACCTCGGTGATGCGCCCGGGGCGCAGGTAGCGCAGGTACACGCCCATGAAGACGGCGATCGGGACGGTCATCGCGACGCTGAAGACGCCCCAGGGGCTCTCGCCCAGGGAGTTCACGACGACGAGCGCGAGGATCGCGACGATGATCAGCATGATGAGCAGGGACGCGACGATCGCGGCCGTGCCGCCGATGCGGCCGAGCTCCTGGCGGGCCATCTGGCCGATCGTGCGGCCGCCGCGACGCATCGAGAAGAACAGGACGACGTAGTCCTGCACGGCGCCCGCGAAGATGACGCCGACGATGATCCAGACCGTGCCGGGCAGGTAGCCCATCTGCGCGGCCAGGACCGGTCCGACGAGCGGGCCGGCGCCGGCGATCGCGGCGAAGTGGTGCCCGAACAGCACGCGGCGGTCGGTCGGGACGTAGTCCTTGCCGTCCGAGCGCACCTCGGCGGGGGTCGCGCGGCGGTCGTCGGGGCGCGTGATGTACCGCTCGATGACCTTGGAGTAGAAGCGGTACCCGATGAGGTAGCTGCAGACCGCGGCGAACACGAACCAGATCGCGTTGACGGTCTCGCCGCGCACCAGCGCGAGCATGACCCATGCGACGCCGCCGAGCAGCGCGATGCCCGTCCAGAGCGCGATCTTCTGCCAGGTCCAGCGTGGTGCGAGGGCGGCCTCCGGGACCGCGGTGGGCGGGAGCGTCGGATCGGGCGAGAGCCCGTCGTCCGAGGCGGTCTCCGCCGTCGATCGGATGTCTGTCGTCATCAGTGCTCTCTCCCAAGGTCGCGTCGTTGCGTCCGACCGGGAAAGGCTAGGGACGGCGACGGGCCGTGATCCAGGTCACGTCGACGGACGGTCGAGGTGTGCGACGAGCGGTAGGCGACGTGCGACGAACGGTCGTCGAACGGCGGTCGGCGACGGTCCGGACGGGTGCTCCGCGTAGTGTTCTCCCGTCGTGCCGACGTCCGGCATGGAGCCCGAGAGGACCCCTGTGAGCCTGATCCGCCTGAACGCCGTGAGCATGCAGTTCGACGACAAGGTCGTGCTGCGCGACGTCTTCCTCAAGCTCCGCGAGGGCGAGCGCGTCGGGCTCGTGGGCCGCAACGGCACGGGCAAGACGACGTTCCTCGAGCTCGTCCTGGGGCGCAAGGAGCCCACGGCCGGGACCGTCGACGTCAACCTCGGCGTGAGCATCGGGTACTTCTCGCAGTTCTCCGAGCTCGCGGGGCACCGCAGCGCGGCCGAGGAGCTCAGCGAGCTGTTCGCCGACGTCCACTCGACGCAGGCGCGCCTCGACGCGATCGGCGAGCGCCTCGCCGAGCCGGACCTCATGGACGACGGCGGTGCTGTCGACGGCGATGACGAGATGACCAGGCTTCTCACCGAGCAGGCCGACCTGTTCGAGCGCATGGACGCGCTCGACGGGTGGTCGTACGAGAACACGATCGACACGGTCCTCACACGCCTCGGGTTCGACGCCGCTCGCCGCACCCTCCCGGTCGACCAGCTCTCGGGCGGCTGGCGCAACCGTGCGGCGCTCGCACGGATCCTGGTGCAGCGCCCCGACGTGCTGCTGCTCGACGAGCCCACGAACTTCCTCGACCTCGACGGCGTGCGCTGGGTCGAGAACTGGCTCCAGTCCTACCCGGGCGCGGTGCTCGTGGTCTCGCACGACCGTCAGTTCCTCGACGGCGCGGTCAACCGGATCGTGGAGATCGAGAACCGCCGCCTGCACGAGTACGAGGGCGGGTACTCCGACTACGTGCACGCCAAGCAGTCGCGCCTCAAGACGATCGAGCGCCAGTTCGCGCACGAGGAGGAGCTGCTCGCGTACGAGGTCGAGGCCAGCGACGCCCGCAAGCAGGCCGCGAAGGACAAGAGCCGCGGGCTCAAGCGCAAGCTCGCCGACATCAAGAAGCGTCAGGCGCCGCGACCGGTCGACCAGATCATCACGACGATCTACGCGGACCTGCACGTCAGCGATCGACTGGTCGAGGTCGAGGGGCTCACCAAGGGCTTCGGCGGCGTCCCGCTGTTCAGCGACCTCACGTTCTCTCTGCACCGGGGTGACCGCGTGGCCGTCGTCGGCGCGAACGGGTCGGGCAAGTCGACGCTCCTCGACGTGCTCACGGAGGTCACGCCGCCCGACGCCGGGCAGATCACCTGGAAGAAGAACTCGACGTTCGTCTCGTACAACCAGGTCGTGGCCGACCTCGACCTGGACGACACGGTCGCGCACGCGGTCAGCGCTGCCCCTGGGACCCTCGCGTACTCGGCGACCAAGAAGAACGTCAACCGCTTCTTGACGATGCTGCAGTTCTCCGAGATGGAGCTCAAGCAGAAGATCGGGACGTTGTCGGGCGGGCAGCGTGCCCGCGTCGCGATCGCGCAGTGCCTGCTGTCGGGCGCCTCGGTGATCGTGCTCGACGAGCCGACGAACCACCTCGACCTCACGAGCGCGCAGGTCATGGAGCGCGCGCTCGCGCACTTCCCGGGTGCCGTGGTGGTCGTGAGCCACGACCGCTACTTCATCGACAAGGTCGCCGACCGTCTGCTGACGTTCGACGGCGCGGGCGGCGTCGTCGAGACGGCCGCGAGCGGCGCGCTCTGACCTCCCCCCGGCCGCAGCGCCCAACCCAGGTCAGTGACGATCCCTACGTTCGCGGACATGGACCACGAACACCTTCTGGCAGTTCATCGACGACGCCGGGGCCCTCTCTGGAGCAGGGGCGGACGACCGCAGCGCGCAGGATGCCCCCTCCCTGACACGGTGACCGCCGTGCTCGTCGAACGGTTGTCGCCAGACGAGATCCTCGCGTTCGCGGCTGTGGCCGACGAGGTGAGCGCGGCGGCCTACGCGTGGCCAGCGGGGGCGCCAGCTACCTGATCGAGGGCGGTTCCCGTGGTGGTGAACATGACGGGCGACGAGGGTTGGTTCGGGTACAAGTCGCTCGACTCGCTCGTGGGCGACGCCTGGACCCAGTTCACGGGGCTCCACGACCAGGACTACCACGAGGCGCGGGAGGCCCATCAGCCGCGGAACCGGACAGCGACAGCAGCCCGACGCCGGTCGGCGCCTCGACACTATCGGCTGGTGAGAGCGGGGACTTCGACGACGAGGACGAGAACCGCCGCCGACTCCCCCGGCTCAAGGCGCTCTTCTCCCTTTGAAGACCTGGACGACGATGCTCGTGCGGGACTGCCGCCGAGCGGGAGACCCGCGACGCATGTGCCATACATCAACGAGGGCGCCTCGTTCGTCAGTTCAGGAAATGTGAGCGGAGGCCCGTGCATGGTCGCCGCCGGAGAAGTGAAGGCAATACGCTGACAACGGCGGTAAAGTCGCAGGTCAAGAAGAGTGCTCCCCGCGTGAGCGGGGGTGATCCCTGCACCTGGTCGAGGAGATCGACTACGAGTACGTGCTCCCCGCGTGAGCGGGGGTGATCCCATGCTGAAGTCGCCCGCGCATTACAAGCACTCGTGCTCCCCGCGTGAGCGGGGGTGATCCGGTCAAGACCCGAAAGTCCAACGGCTCCTCGAAGTGCTCCCCGCGTGAGCGGGGGTGATCCCTCCCACGGGTCGGCCTCGGATGCCTCGAGCGCGTGCTCCCCGCGTGAGCGGGGGTGATCCCGTCAAGACCCAGGCCAAGGACACCGGCAAGGCGTGCTCCCCGCGTGAGCGGGGGTGATCCGACCCAGCGCGTAGCGGCGAGAGCCAGGTCCTGGTGCTCCCCGCGTGAGCGGGGGTGATCCCCCGTGGCTGAGTACACACCCAGCACCGAGCAGGTGCTCCCCGCGTGAGCGGGGGTGATCCCCTCAGACCGAGGAATTCGACTGTTCGGCCACAGTGCTCCCCGCGTGAGCGGGGGTGATCCGTGGGTGAGCGCGGGGCGCTCGTCGGGGCCGGGGTGCTCCCCGCGTGAGCGGGGGTGATCCGTCGCCCGGGACTCGACTCCCGAGGTCGACAGAGTGCTCCCCGCGTGAGCGGGGGTGATCCCTTCAGGACGCACGTCCCGGTGGCGACGACCTCGTGCTCCCCGCGTGAGCGGGGGTGATCCCGACGGGTCGTGGACGGGCGCAGACCGAACGCGGTGCTCCCCGCGTGAGCGGGGGTGATCCCGGTGGCCACCGCGACACCAAGGCCACCGCCTGCGTGCTCCCCGCGTGAGCGGGGGTGATCCCGCCCCGGCTGCTCCCCCTGCCTGCCGGGGCGTGTGCTCCCCGCGTGAGCGGGGGTGATCCGCTGTCCCTGCCCCCTCGACGCCGTGCGAACACGTGCTCCCCGCGTGAGCGGGGGTGATCCGAGATCCCCGCCGGCACCCGCATCTGACCATCGGTGCTCCCCGCGTGAGCGGGGGTGATCCGGAGGACCGGTGGCCCGTGCGGGCCTGGTACGTGTGCTCCCCGCGTGAGCGGGGGTGATCCCACCCGGTCACGAGCGCGACGCAGCACCCGGATGTGCTCCCCGCGTGAGCGGGGGTGATCCCCGGCTGTCACGGGGGGCCTGGTGTGGGTTGGGGTGCTCCCCGCGTGAGCGGGGGTGATCCTGGCTTGATTTCAAGGGAGTTGCCGTAGGGGCGGTGCTCCCCGCGTGAGCGGGGGTGATCCGGCCGAGCACAGCGCGGCGACCGTGGCCACGACGTGCTCCCCGCGTGAGCGGGGGTGATCCTCGGCCGGATTCGCAGCCCGGCGCGTTCTGGTGGTGCTCCCCGCGTGAGCGGGGGTGATCCCGGGAAACCGTCAGCAACCGTGAGGTTGAGCCAGTGCTCCCCGCGTGAGCGGGGGTGATCCCCCCTACCTCGGGTCTAACCTGCTCGTGCCGACGTGCTCCCCGCGTGAGCGGGGGTGATCCCCGCTCGTCGTGGCCGGGACCGTTCGGGCACGCGTGCTCCCCGCGTGAGCGGGGGTGATCCGCTCCCGGCCGGCGCGCAGGTCTCTCCCCTCGCGTACTCCCCGCGTGAGCGGGGGTGATCCAGGCTCGCAGGCCGCCGGCGCGCTCTCGGGCCTGTGCTCCCCGCGTGAGCGGGGGTGATCCGGAAGCCATGTCGCTCGGCATCGACTCCTACTCGTGCTCCCCGCGTGAGCGGGGGTGATCCGTCCGGCGTCAAGCAGGTGTTCATCGACCACAAGTGCTCCCCGCGTGAGCGGGGGTGATCCGGTCTCCACGCTGTGGATCGACACCACGAGCGGGTGCTCCCCGCGTGAGCGGGGGTGATCCGCGCGGCTTCGACGCCGCGGACGAGACCGACACGTGCTCCCCGCGTGAGCGGGGGTGATCCGTCGTCGCCGGCGGTGCCGATGATGAGCTCGACGTGCTCCCCGCGTGAGCGGGGGTGATCCGGTCGTCCCGGAGCAGCTGCGCCTGAGCGCGGGGTGCTCCCCGCGTGAGCGGGGGTGATCCAGCTCGTGCTGTAGAGCCATGCCGGGACGTCGTCGTGCTCCCCGCGTGAGCGGGGGTGATCCGACGTGGATCGCCGACGGACGCTCGGCCTCCGAGTGCTCCCCGCGTGAGCGGGGGTGATCCCGTCGCCTCGAGGCCGCGCGAGGTCTCGACGATGTGCTCCCCGCGTGAGCGGGGGTGATCCCGCCCTCACTGCCGACGACGTCTTCGGTGCCGACGTGCTCCCCGCGTGAGCGGGGGTGATCCGACCACCGGCGACGACGCCCGCACGCTCGGCGAGTGCTCCCCGCGTGAGCGGGGGTGATCCCAACGTGCACAGCGCCGGCCTCCGATTCCTGGCGTGCTCCCCGCGTGAGCGGGGGTGATCCCCGAGGGGATGATGCGGAACCCGCCGGCGCTGCGTGCTCCCCGCGTGAGCGGGGGTGATCCCCCATCGGGCAGAAGGGCGTCGCTCACGCCGTCGTGCTCCCCGCGTGAGCGGGGGTGATCCGGTCGGCTACGACGTCGCCCGCGAGACCTCACAGTGCTCCCCGCGTGAGCGGGGGTGATCCCCACTCGCGCTGGGGCTCGGGCACCAGGGCGTAGGTGCTCCCCGCGTGAGCGGGGGTGATCCCTGGACGTTCGTCCAACTGTTGTCCACGTGCATGTGCTCCCCGCGTGAGCGGGGGTGATCCGTAGTCCACGACCGCGCCGTTGGCCTGTATGAGGTGCTCCCCGCGTGAGCGGGGGTGATCCCGTCCGGGTCTCCATGGACCCCTCGTCCTACATGTGCTCCCCGCGTGAGCGGGGGTGATCCCGGCGCGTCGGCGGGAGCAGTGGCGGGAGCGTCGTGCTCCCCGCGTGAGCGGGGGTGATCCCTGGAAGAGCAACGGCCACCACAAGCGCTCCGCGTGCTCCCCGCGTGAGCGGGGGTGATCCCGCGGCTACAAGCTGTACGCCTTTGCGCCAGTCGTGCTCCCCGCGTGAGCGGGGGTGATCCGACCCACGCGTTTGGTGCCTTGCCCGCCGTGTGCGTGCTCCCCGCGTGAGCGGGGGTGATCCCTCGTCGGGGGTGACCGAGACCAGGGATGCGGGGTGCTCCCCGCGTGAGCGGGGGTGATCCCCATCAGCGTTACCGGGTCTACAACCTCCTTAAGTGCTCCCCGCGTGAGCGGGGGTGATCCCGACGGCGGCCTGCACCTCGGCGATGGCGCGGGAGTGTTCCCCGCGTGAGCGGGGGTGATCCGGGGCGCCACCTTGTCACGTTCGGAACGAGTCGGGTGCTCCCCGCGTGAGCGGGGGTGATCCCCTCTTCACGAGGAATGCGCCCTTCCCACTCCTGTGCTCCCCGCGTGAGCGGGGGTGATCCGTACGACGCGGCATGGGCCGCTGCGGACGAGGTGTGCTCCCCGCGTGAGCGGGGGTGATCCGCCGGGTAGGGGTCAGCCGTCGAGCCGTCGAAGGTGCTCCCCGCGTGAGCGGGGGTGATCCCGCCGGGTCTGGCACCTGGCGCAGCCCCTGTCCGTGCTCCCCGCGTGAGCGGGGGTGATCCCCCGCCGCGGACGTGAATCCCTTGGACCCCTGGGTGCTCCCCGCGTGAGCGGGGGTGATCCGCCCGGCTCGAAGCGCTGACCGCCCCGGTGTCCGTGCTCCCCGCGTGAGCGGGGGTGATCCGCCCGGCTCGAAGCGCTGACCGCCCCGGTGTCCGTGCTCCCCGCGTGAGCGGGGGTGATCCGTGCCGCGACCTGCCCGAGTCGTTCCTCGCCGACGTGCTCCCCGCGTGAGCGGGGGTGATCCGTAGTCGCGGAACTCGTCGGACGCGAACCGCATGTGCTCCCCGCGTGAGCGGGGGTGATCCGTCACGGGGCATGACCTCCTCGACGGCCGCGGCCGTGCTCCCCGCGTGAGCGGGGGTGATCCCAGGCGCCACCCGGTCAACGTCGGGAAGATACCGTGCTCCCCGCGTGAGCGGGGGTGATCCCCTCGTCGGCGCGACCTGCGCCGCCGAAGACTGTGTGCTCCCCGCGTGAGCGGGGGTGATCCCCTTAGCGATTCCGCCACCGATGCTGTTCCGTGCTCCCCGCGTGAGCGGGGGTGATCCGAACCGGGTCGGCACGGCGACCGTCCCGTACTCGTGCTCCCCGCGTGAGCGGGGGTGATCCCGCGGGAGAGCTCGGCGCGGTTCTGGACCCGGAGTGCTCCCCGCGTGAGCGGGGGTGATCCCTCGCATGCTCTGGGCTCCTCAGAAGATCTGGAGTGCTCCCCGCGTGAGCGGGGGTGATCCGGACCAGGACGCCCAGCTGCGCGAACTGCGCGGCGTGCTCCCCGCGTGAGCGGGGGTGATCCCGAGCCGGTCGGGCGCATCGCCGCCCAGCGCGAGTGCTCCCCGCGTGAGCGGGGGTGATCCGCACGCGAGCACCGCGGCGCTGACGGTATCGCCGTGCTCCCCGCGTGAGCGGGGGGTGATCCCGTCACGCGGGTCTCATCCGGCGGGGTGAGCTCGTGCTCCCCGCGTGAGCGGGGGTGATCCGGACCTCAAGACCGCGATCCGCAAGGAACAGCGGTGCTCCCCGCGTGAGCGGGGGTGATCCGTTCAGGACTGCCTTCCCACTGGGCGTGAACTTGTGCGCCCCGCGTGAGCGGGGGTGATCCCAGCCCGACCAGGCCGATAACGACCGGAAGAATGTGCTCCCCGCGTGAGCGGGGGTGATCCCCACAACCCCGGCAGCGTGACCTCAGGGGGCTGGTGCTCCCCGCGTGAACGGGGGTGATCCGTGCGACGCCTCCACGACCTCGCGGGCGTACCCGTGCTCCCCGCGTGAGCGGGGGTGATCCGGTAGGTGTCAAGCGCTGCAACACAGTCAAACTGTGCTCCCCGCGTGAGCGGGGGTGATCCGGTAGGTGTCAAGCGCTGCAACACGGTCAAACTGTGCTCCCCGCGTGAGCGGGGGTGATCCCCACCCCGAGACGGACCACCTGCAGGCCGACATGTGCTCCCCGCGTGAGCGGGGGTGATCCGGCGGACCTTGTCGACGGCGGTGGGGTAGTCCGGCGCTCCCCGCGTGAGCGGGGCGATCCCTCTGGCCGTTCGGTGGTGGCGGTCTGGGGTCGGTGCTCCCCGCATGGGCGTGGGGAGCCGGGCCCGATGGTGTCGTCGCGCACCGCTTCTCCGCTCCCCTCATGAGCGCAGGTGACCCGAGTTCTCACCGCTTAGCCACCCGCGGCCGCCCCCAGGCCGCCACCGCCCCACGAGCGCACCTGGATTTCAGGCGTCCTCGGTGGACGCCGGGACCAGGCCTCCGAGGGCCGCTGCGGCGGCGCCCAGGACGAGTCCCACGCGCAGGTGCGGGGCGCGCACCCCGCGGGCACGCATGCGCTCGCCCCAGCGGTACGCGCCCTTCTCCCCGACGACGGCGAACGCGGTCGTCGCCCCGAGGACGACAGCCGTTCCGACGGCGATCGCGACCTTTCCGCCCGGGGTGATCTCGACCGGCGTGAGGGTGTACGGCGTGTTGTCCGGGACGTCTTCGTCGGACGTCTGCTCCCAGGGCGTCGTCGTGCCTGCGGCGACCTCGGAGCCCTCGGTGTCACGCAGGGCGTCGCGGACCTTGCGGACGCCGTCGATCGCCTGACGGCCCTCGCCGGTCCGGAGCAGCACCGCAGCGCCGGCGACCCCGCAGGCCGTCTTGAGGAGCGCCCGGGTCCCGCGCCGTTCGACGAGGTCGGGCACGGTGTACCAGGCAGCCGTCATGAGCCCGTATGCCGCGCCGGCGCGTGCGTCGAACGTCCATGGGCGGGTGGTCTCGGTCTGCTGCACCGGCATCGCGTCGTCCCTGCTGTGCGTCGTGCGCACGCTCGTTCGTCCCGGACGTCCACCGGCCGGGTATGCCGGTGCCGTGCTCACGGGCTGTCATGAGTCACCAACGAGGCACCTGTCCTGTTCGTTCCACCGGCGCACCTGCCGGCCGTCCCCTGCCGTCCGGGTGACGGCGCGCCTCACCGAGCCGGTCGACGTGCTGCTCGTCGCGGTCAAGGCGACCGGCCTGACGGAAGCCCTCGACCACGGCAGCCCGTTCGTGGAGATCGTCCTTCCTGGCGCCGCTGGCCCTGTTCACGACGCGGTACCGCGTGACGATCGGTGAGGTGCGCACGGTCCACCGGGGCGAGCTCGAGGCGCTGGTCGCGGAGGTCGACGCGATCGGCGGCGCGGTCGTGCGGGCCGTCGATCGCCACGGGGTCGCGGCGCCGCTCACGGCCCGGCTCGTCGCCGAGCTCTCCTGGCCTCGGTCCCGCTCCTCGTCCTCGCCGGACCAGCAGCACCGTCACCAGTCGGCGGGCACGACCCAGTGCCGGGGTGTCTGCTCGTGCTCCAGGAGCCTGCGCTGGGCGTGGCGGCAGTGCTGTGCGCGCTGCTCGGTGGTGAGCCCGTCGAGCCAGGCGAGGTACCGCCGTTCGAGGACCCGGAATCGTGCTCGTCCGAGCGCGAACACGGTGATCGAGACCAGCCAGTGGGCTGCGAGCATGGCTGCGAGGAGCAGCACGGTCCCGGGCGGCGTCATGTCCGGGTGGGCCTGCAGGCCGCACCACAGGACGGCGATGACGGCGCTGAGCTGGCTCACGCTCGCGGTGAGGAGCCACCCGCCGGTCAGGGGCCCGTGCAGACCGGCCCGGTGGCGCGCGGACGGGACGAGGGTCGACTCGTGCGCGTCGAGGGGTGGGTAGGTCTCGCTGACGTGGGATCTCGTCTTGTCGTTCATCCGCCGGCGAAGGGTGGGAGGACGTCGATCGTCACGGGTCCGGTGACGGGGGTGGCTGCTGCCTCGGGGCGCAGCGCGCGGCCGTCCTGGAGGTACGAGGAGACGACCTGCACGCGCTGCATCGGCTCGCCGTGCCGGCGTGCGCTGACGCGGAGCGCGGCGGCGGGGCTCTCGGTCTCGATCACCTCCTCGTCGAGGCCGTTCGCCGCGGCGCGGGCCGCGGCGTAGTAGCGCAGGGTGATGGCGGGCATGTCGTCGCTCCTTGTGGTGCGGGTTCGGTGCGGTTGCGGGTGGGGGTCATCCGCCGATCGCGGACATGCCGCGGGCGGGTTGTTCGAAGTCGGCGCTGCCGATGGTGTGCCCGGCGGCCTTGGTGCGGACTGCGAGGCCGAGTGCTGCCGCGATCTGCTCGTCGTCGGCTCCTGCGCGCAGGAGCGTCCGCAGGTCGGTCTCGTCGTGCGCGAACAGGCAGCTGCGGAGCTGGCCGTCGGACGTGAGGCGGATCCGGTCGCAGGCCCCGCAGAAGGGTCGTGTCACGGAGGCCACGATCCCGACGACGGCGTCGGTGCCGTCGACCGTCCACCGTTCGGCGGGCGCCGCGCCGCGCGTGGGCACGGGGGCGAGGTCGAAGGACCTGCTGAGCGAGGCGAGCACCTCGTCGGCCGTGACCATGCCCTCACGGGTCCAGGTGCGGCCCGCGTCGAGCGGCATCTGCTCGATGAACCGCAGCTCGTAGCCGCGCTCGAGCGCGAACCGCAGCAGGTCGACCGTCTCGTCGTCGTTGACGCCCCGCACGAGGACGGCGTTGAGCTTGGTCCTCGTGAAGCCCGCCCGGTCGGCGGCGGCGAGCCCGGCGAGCGCCTGGTCCAGGCGGTCGCGGCGTGTCAGCTGCGCGTACCGGTCGCGCCGCAGGGTGTCGAGCGACGTGTTGAGCCGGCTCAGCCCGGCGTCGCGCAGCGGGGCGGCGAGCGCCGGCAGCCGCAGTCCGTTGGTGGTCATCGACACCTCGGGGGCGCCGGGGAGCGCGGCCAGGCCTGTCACGATCTCGACGATGTCGGGGCGCAGGAGCGGTTCGCCGCCCGTGAGGCGGATCTCCTGGATCCCGTGCCGGACCGCGACGGCCGCGACACGGGTCATCTCGGTGACCGTGAGGAGCTCGTCGGAGGCCAGCCACGGCATCCCCTCGGCGGGCATGCAGTAGGTGCACCGCAGGGAGCAGCGGTCGGTCAGGGAGATCCGCAGGTCGCGGTGGCGCCGCCCGAACCGGTCGACGAGCCCGGGAGCGTCTCGCCGGTCCGCGTCCGACGGCGTCGCGCGCCTTGGCGGGAGAGCTCCCGACGGCGTCGCGCGCCCTGGGTCCGCGCGTCCGGGCGCGACGTGCTCGGCGGGTGGGGCGCCGTCGGGCAGGAGGTCCCCGACCGTGCGCTCGACCGTGGGCGCGATGCTCACAGCGCCCCGACCCACTCGTGCGTGCCGTCGGCGAAGACCTGGCGCTTCCACACGGGCAGTTCCGCCTTGACCTCCTCGACCAGGTCGCCGCACGCCGCGAAGGCCTGGGCGCGGTGGGCCGAGGACACGGCCGCGACGAGCGCGACGTCGCCGATCGTGAGGTCGCCCACGCGGTGGGACACCGCGACCCGGACCGCGCCCGAGCGGGCTGCGACGCGCGCCGCGATCTCGCCCAGGATGCGGTCCGCGTCGGGGTGCGCCTCGTACGTGAGCGCGGCGACGGACCGGCCGCCGTCGTGGTCGCGCACCACGCCCGCGAAGGTCACGACGGCACCGGCGTGCGCGCAGGCCACCGCGCGCTCGTGCGCGGCGACGTCGAGGACGGACTCCCCCACACCCGTGAGGACGACGCGGGCACCCAGGGCGACGTCGGCTCGGTCCGCGCTCATGCCCGCACCTTGCCCCGCCCCGGCGCGGCGGAGCGCTGCCGGTAGACCACGTACGGCCGGGCGAGGTACGCGACGGGCACGGACCACACGTGCACGAGCCGTGTGAAGGGCCAGATCGCGAGGAGGAGGCACGCGAGGACGGCGTGCCAGCCGTAGACCGCAGGTGCCGAGGTGATGAGCGACGGGTCGGGCTGGAGCATGAAGAGCTGGCGGAACCACACCGAGACCGTGCCGCGGTACTCGTAGCCCGAGCCGAACACGTTGATCGCGACGGTCTGCCACATGCCGACCGCGATCTCGACGGTGAGCAGGAGGTACAGGACCCGGTCCATGGGGGTCGTGACGACGCGGATGCGGTCCGAGACGTAGAACCTGCGCAGCAGCAGGATCGCGAGGCCCGCGCACAGCACGACCCCCGCGACGGTCCCGGCCGCGACCGCGACCACGTGGTACGTGTGGTCGGAGATCCCGAGGGCCCGGGTCCACGACGTCGGGATCAGGAGCCCCGCGGCGTGGCCGAGGATCGCGAACAGCGCCCCGAAGTGGAACAGGGGCGAGCCCCACGCGAGCCACCGCTTCTCGAGCACCTGGCTCGTGCGGGTCGTCCAGCCGAACTGGTCGTTGCGGTACCTCCACACGTGCCCGACGACGAAGATCGCGAGGCAGACGTACGGCAGCACCACGAAGAGGAGGGTGTCCCACATGAGTCAGCGTCCTTCCGGGGCGCAGGTGAATTCCGGGGGGCCGAAGGGCGCGCCGGGCGTGTCGGTCCAGCTCGCTCCCCCGTAGGGCATCGACGCGATCTCGAGCCCCGCGTCGTCCGTGGGCGGACCGGCAAGTGCGAGCTGGTCGACCTCGCCGCGCTGGCGGTCCGTCACGGGACCGAGCAGGTCGCCGATCGCCTCGAGGATCTCGCGGTAGTGCGAGCCGCGGTCGGCGAGCGAGCGGCGGACGAGCTCGATCCCGCCGCGGTGGGTCCGCAGCGGGGCCTCGCCCGCCCCGGTCCCGGCACGCGAGGCGAACTCGAGGACCATGGGCAGGTAGTCGGGCAGCTCGCCGTCGTCGGGGGCGAACCCGCACGCGCGGTAGCGCTGCTTGAGCGCGAGGAGCGCCATGCCGCGCTGGCGCGTGTCGCCGTGCAGGTAGTAGCTGAGGAACAGCGACGACTTGCGGCGCAGGTCGAACGTCTCGACGTAGTGGGCGCGCGCGGCGCGCGGCTCCATCCGCGCGTGCTGGTCCCAGAACGCGCGCAGGTGCGCGGCCGGGGCCGAGTCCGGCAGGGCCGCGACGGCCGCGCCCATCTCGTGGGCGTCGGCGTACCAGGCGTCGTCGGGGTAGGACAGCAGGATGCTGGCCAGGGCCAGGACGTCGGCCCGGGCGGGCACCTCGACGAGGTCCTTGCGCCGCGAGCGCCGCAGGAGCGGAATGCTCACTCCCCTGCTCCTGCGGCCCGACGGCGGAGCCTGGGTCGTCATGACGGCCTCCGGACCTGCAGGGGCACCGAGACGGGTCCGCCGCGCGTGGAGGCCGCGCTCATGCCGGGCCCGCCCGGGTTGTCGAGCGAGCAGCCCGAGGCCCACGAGGCCATCTCGGCCGCGTCCTCCTTGTGGGCTGCGGGGATGACGTAGCGGTCCTCCATCTTGGCGATGGCCAGGAGCCGGTAGAGCTCCTCGACGTCCTCGGCCGTGTACCCGACCTGGTCGAGCAGGGCCTGGTCGACCTCTCCGTCGAGCGTGCGGCGGCGCATGTGGCTGCGCATCGCGGCGAGCTTCATGAGGACGCCCGCGACGACGTCGACGTCCCCGGCCGAGAACAGGCTCGCGAGGTACTCGAGCGGGATGCGCAGCGACGCGATGGTGTGGAACACGTCGTCGGCGTCGGCGTCGTCCTTGCCGAGCTCGGTCGTGACGTCCAGGACGGGAGAGAGCGGCGGCACGTACCAGACCATGGGCATGGTGCGGTACTCGGGGTGCAGCGGGAGGGCGACCTTGAACTTCTGGACGAGCTTCCAGATGGGCGAGCGCTGGGCGGCGTCGATCCAGTCCTCGGCGATGCCCGCGGCCCGTGCCGCGGCGATGACCTCGGGGTCCGTGGGGTCGAGGAAGACGTCGCGCTGGGCGTCGAGCAGGTCCTTCGGGTCCTGGACGGACGCCGCGGCCTCGACCGCGTCGGCGTCGTAGAGCACGAGGCCGATGTACCGCAGCCGCCCGACGCACGTCTCGGCGCACACGGTCGGCTGGCCCGCCTCGATGCGCGGGAAGCAGAACGTGCACTTCTCGGCCTTGCCGGTCTGGTGGTTGACGTAGACCTTCTTGTAGGGGCATGCCGAGACGCACATGCGCCACCCGCGGCACGCGTCCTGATCGACGAGCACGATCCCGTCCTCGACGCGCTTGTACATGGCCGACGACGGGCAGGCCGAGACGCATGCCGGGTTGAGGCAGTGCTCGCAGATCCGGGGCAGGTGGAACATGAACGTCTGCTCGAACGAGAGCCGGACCTTGTCGACCATCGACGCGAGGTTGGGGTCCTTCGATGCGATGTGCGGCGAGCCGCCCAGGTCGTCGTCCCAGTTGGGTCCCCACGTGATCTTCATGTCCTTGCCCGTGATCGCGCTCTTGGGCCGGGCCACGGGGATCTGCGGCGAGTTCGCCGGCGCGGAGATCAGCTGGTCGAAGTCGTACGTCGCGGGCTCGTAGTAGTCGTCGAGCCCCGGGAGGTCGGGGTTCGCGAAGATCGACGCGAGGCGCCGCAGCCGCCCGCCCGAGCGGAGCCGGAGCCGTCCCTTGCGGTCGAGCTCCCACCCGCCGTGCCACCGGTCCTGGTCCTCGTACCCGCGCGGGTACCCCGTCCCGGGCTTGGTCTCGACGTTGTTGAACCACACGTACTCGACGCCGTCGCGGTTGGTCCACGTCTGCTTGCACGTGACCGAGCACGTGTGGCACCCGATGCACTTGTCGAGGTTCATGACCATCGCTACCTGCGACATGACCCGCATCTCAGTACTCCACTTCCTGGTTGCGGCGACGGATGACCGTGTACTCGTCGCGCTGGTTGCCGGTCGGCCCGTAGTAGTTGAAGGCGTAGGTGAGCTGGCCGTACCCGCCCAGGAGGTGCGTGGGCTTCATCATGATCATGGTCAGCGCGTTGTGGATGCCCCCTCGCTTGCCCGACGCCTCGGCCTTGGGTACGTCGATGTTGCGGTCCTTCGAGTGGTACATGTAGACCGTGCCCGTGGGCATGCGGTGCGAGACCACGGCCCGGGCCACGACCACGCCGTTGCGGTTGACGGCCTCGATCCAGTCGTTGTCCGCGATGCCCGCGGTCTGCGCGTCCTCCTCGGAGATCCAGATCGTGGGGCCCCCGCGCGAGAGCGCGAGCATGTACGGGTTGTCCTGGAACTGGGAGTGCATGGACCACTTGGAGTGCGGCGTCAGGTAGCGCACGGTGACCTCGGTCGAGCCGGGCTCGCTGAAGCCCTGGTGTCCGAAGTGGCGCGCCATGTCGAGCGGCGGCCGGTAGACGGGGAGCTGTTCGCCGAGCTCGGTCATCCAGTCGTGGTCGACGAAGAAGTGCTGGCGCCCCGTGAGCGTGTGCCACGGCTTGAGCCGTTCGACGTTGACCACGAACGGTGAGTAGCGCCGCCCGCCCTGCTCGGAGCCCGACCACTCGTAGCTCGTGAAGACGTTCTGCGGCCCGGTCAGGGTCTGGGCGAACGTGACCTGACGGTCGTGGTTCTCCTCGGCCAGGTCCGCGAGCGGCTTGCCGACGCGCTTCTCGAGGGCCGTGAAGCCCGCGACCGAGACCGCGCCGTTGGTCGTGCCGGACAGCGCGAGGATCGCCTCGCAGAAGTGCGCAGCGGTCTCGAGCGACGGCCGTCCCTTCGCGACGCCGTCCTTGCGCACGCCGTTGGCCTTCTTGAGGAACTCGACGGCCTGCTCGGGGACGACCGTGACGCCCTTGGTCGTGGTGCCGACCTTGGAGATCAGCGGGCCCACAGCGCGCATCTTCTCGGCGATCTGCGTGTAGTCGCGCTCGATCGTCACCAGACGCGGCATGGTCACGCCGGGGATCGGCTCGCACTCGCCCTTGCGCCAGTCGAGGACGACGCCTCCGGGCTGGGCCATCTCGTCAGGGGTGTCGTGCGTGAGGGGCGCCGCGATGACGTCGGTGCGGGTGCCCAGGTGGATCTTGGCGAGCTCGGAGACCTTGTCCGCGAGGCCCAGGAACGCGTCGTAGTCGGTCCGGGCCTGCCACGGCGGCGCGATGGCTGCGTTGAGGGCGTGCACGAACGGGTGCATGTCCGTGGTCGAGATGTCCTGCTTCTCGTACCAGGTCGCCGCGGGCAGGACCACGTCGGCGAACAGCGAGGTCGAGGTCATGCGGAAGTCGATGTTGGTCAGCAGGTCGAGCTTGCCCTCGGGGGCCTCGTCCCGCCAGACGACCTCCTCGGGGCGGCGCTCGGGCGGTGTCTCGTGCGCGCGCAGCGACGAGTCGGCGCCCAGCAGGTGCTTGATGAAGTACTCGTTGCCCTTGGCCGAGTTGCCGATGAGGTTCGCGCGCCAGACGGTCAGGACACGCGGGAAGTTCTGCGGGTCGTCGGGGTCCTCGACCGCGAACTTCAGAGCGCCGCTGCGCAGCTCGGAGACCACGTGGTCGGCGACCGGCACGCCCGCGGCCTCGGCCTCGTCGCACAGGTCGAGGGGGTTGCGGTCGAACCCGGGGTGCGACGGCGTCCAGCCCATGCGGGCCGCCTGGGTCAGGCAGTCCATCATGCTGCGGTCCTTGAGCGTGCCCGGACCGGTGGGCGACGCGAGCTCGTCGGCCCCGAAACCCTCGTAGCGCCACTGGTCGGTCGCGGTGTACCAGAACGCCGTGCCGGCCATGTGGCGCGTGGGACGCTGCCAGTCGAGCGCGAAGCCCATGTGCTGCTGCCCCGTCACGGGACGAGCCTTCTCCTGCCCGACGTAGTGGGCCCAGCCGCCACCGTTGACGCCCTGGCACCCGGTGAGGGTCAGGAGCGCGATGAACGTCCGGTAGATGGTGTCCGCGTGGTACCAGTGGTTGGTGCCCGCGCCCATGATGATCATCGACCTGCCGTTGCTCACCTCGGCGTTGCGCGTGAACTCGCGCGCGATCCGGGTGCACTGCTCGGCCGGGACGCCCGTCAGTGCCTCCTGCCAGGCGGGCGTCCCGGGCGACGTCACGTCGTCGTAGCCCGTGGGCCACGTGCCGGGCAGCCCCTCGCGGCCCACGCCGTACTGCGCCATGAGCAGGTCGAACACGGTCGTCACGAGGCGGTCGCCCACGCGGATCGCCGGGACGCCGCGCAGGACCGAGGACCCGCCCTCGGTCTCCCCCACGTCGAACCGCGGCAGCTCGACGACGACGCCGCGCGCCTCGGCACCCGCGTGCGTCAGACCCAGGAGGCTCAGCGCCGGGTCGTGGTCCTCGAGGTCGAGGTTCCAGCGCCCCACGCCGTCCTCGGTCCACCGGTCCGCGAGCGTACCGTTCGGCACCGTGAGCGCGTCCGCGGCCGTGTCGAGGAAGACCGGGCGGAACTCGGGGCGCTCGCCCGTCGCGCCCGCGACGGGCAACCCGTCCAGGTCGGCCGCCGTGAGGAACTTGGCGGGCCGGAAGACCGGGGCGGGGTCGCCGTCGGGCCCTGTGCCGTCCGAGGCGCCGGGCGCTGCCGGGGCCTCGTCGAGCGTGACCAGGAACGGCGCGTCCGTGTACGTGCGCGAGTAGGCCTCGAAGTACGGGACCTGGCGGTCCCGGTAGAACTCGGTGAGCAGCACGTGGCCCATGGCCTGCGCGAGCGCACCGTCCGTGCCCGGGGCGGGAGCGAGCCAGTCGTCCGCGAACTTCACGTTGTCCGCGTAGTCGGGGCTGACCGCGACGACCTTGGTGCCCTTGTAGCGGGCCTCGGCCAGGAAGTGCGCGTCGGGCGTGCGCGTCACGGGGACGTTCGAGCCCCACATCATGATGTAGCTCGAGTTCCACCAGTCGCCCGACTCGGGGACGTCGGTCTGGTCGCCCCAGATCTGCGGGCTCGCGGGCGGCAGGTCCGCGTACCAGTCGTAGAAGCTCAGAAGGGTCCCGCCGATCATCGACAGGAAGCGCGTCCCGACGCCGAAGCTCGCCATCGACATGGCCGGGATCGGGGTGAAGCCGACGCAGCGGTCGGGACCGTACTGCTTGATCGTGTAGACGTGGGCTGCGGCCATGATCTCGGTCGCGAGCTCCCAGTCGGCACGGACCAGGCCGCCCTTGCCGCGGGCCTTCTTGTAGAGCGTCGCCTTGAGCGGGCTCTCGACGACCTCGGCCCACGCGAGAACGGGGTCGCCAAGTCGGCATCGGGCGTCGAGGTACATGTCGAGCAGGACACCGCGCACATAGGGATACCGCACGCGCGACGGCGAGTACGTGTACCAGGAGAACGAGGCCCCGCGCGGGCAACCGCGGGGCTCGTACTCGGGGCTGTCGAGCCCCGTCGTCGGGTAGTCCGTGCCCTGGTGCTCCCAGGTGATGAGCCCGTCCTTGACGTACACGTCCCACGCGCACGAGCCGGTGCAGTTCACGCCGTGCGTCGAGCGCACCACCTTGTCGTGCGCCCAGCGGTCACGGTAGAACCGGTCCCACTCCGAGGGGTCCGTCTCGATCATGGCGTGCGCCGAGTCGAACACCTCCGTCTGCGGGAAGTGGCTGCGGGTCGTGAGCAGCTTCTTCATCAGGGGCGACATCGTCGCCGGGTCGTCGATGGTCATGGCGAGTGCTCCTCGGGAACGGCGTGGGGGACGTTCGTGCGATGGTTGTCGTGGTGAGGACGTCGGCCGGGGGCAGCCGGACGCCTCGACGTCAGTGGTCCTCGAGCGGGAAGAAGTGGGGCGAGCAGGTGCCCAGGCAGCAGGTCTACGGAGGTTTCGACGGCACGACGGGTCGCAGCGACCATGGCGGCAGGCGCACGCACGTCATCCAGCTGCTGCGAGACTCCAAGGCGCCGGTGTCGGTCCAGGACATCGCCGACGAGGTCGGCATCCACCAGAACACCGCGCGCTTCCACCTGGAGTCGCTCGTCGACGCCGGGCTCGCCGAGCGCACCCAGCAGACCCGGACGACGCCCGGCCGACCCAAGGTGCTCTACCGCGGCACACTGCCCAACCAGACGCACGAGCGGGCCCAGGCCTACCGGCTCCTGGCCGAGGCGCTCACGACCGCGGTCGCCGCCAACGTGCCCGAGGCCGCGACCCTCACCTACACCGTGGGGCGCACGTGGGGGCAGAAGCTCGCCGACCGCCCGGCCCCCGGCGAGGTGCTCACCGAGGACGAGGTCTCGACCCTGCTCGTGTCCAAGCTCGACGCGCTGTGGTTCGCGCCGACCCCGCGCGGCGAGCCGTCCGCGCACGTCTCCGCGCCCGGCAAGGGCATGGACGCGCTCGTGCTCAACAACTGCCCGTTCGTGGCGACCGCCCGCAGCACCCCGCAGGTCGTGTGCTCCCTGCACGCGGGCTTCATCAACGGCACCCTGGCCGAGCTCGGCTCGGACCTGCGTGCCACGGCCCTGGTGCCGAACTTCGGTCAGCACCACTGCGTCGCGCGGCTCGAGACCGTCGACCGGGGGCGCCACGACGACGCCGCACCGATCCCGATCGTCGTGGCCGGGGCGCCGGGGGCCGCGGGGCCCGGGGCTCTCGGCACCGCCGGCCCCGCACCCGACGCCTGCTGAGCGTCGGGCCCGGGGGCTGGTGGTGGGCACTGCGGGCGACCTCATGGTCAGCTCTTGGCCTCGGCGCCGGGCCGTGCGTAGAAGTGCCAGGCGATGCCCGCGCACAGCAGGGCGTAGGCGATGATCCCGCCGAACACGGCCGTCCTCGGCAGGTAGTTGAACAGCATCGAGAACAGGAACGGTCCGAACGCGGCGATCGCGGCGGTCCAGCCGATCACGCCGCCTGCCTGGCGGGCCGGGAAGATCATGGGCATCTGCTTGAACGTCGCGGCGTTGCCGACCCCGCAGAAGAAGAAGATCAGGACCATCCCGGTCATGAAGATCGGCAGGCTCGGCGTCTCCCCGTCGGTCGCGGTGACCTGGCCGAACAGGACGAGCGCGGCCGAGGCCGCGACGCCGACCCCGGACACCACGGTCCAGACGCCGCCGCCGAACCGGTCGCACAGCGGCCCCCAGCACATGCGGGCGAGCGAGCCGACGAGCGCGCCGAGGAAGACCCACGTCAGGTACTCGGGGCCGAACTGCTGCTTGAGCAGCATGCCGAACGTGCCCGCGAGGCCGGAGAAGATCCCGAACGTCAGGACGTACTCCATGGTCATGAGCCACGTGTGCTTGTTCTGGAAGATGTCGAACTGCTGCTTGAGGTTGGCCTTGACGGGCACCGACTTGAGCAGGGTCCACGCGAGCACGACACCGACCACGGCGAACGGGATGAAGATGAGGCCCGGGTTCTGCAGCCAGACCTGGCGGGGCTCGGCGTTCTGCGGGTGCGCGAGCTGGCCGGCGAGGCCGAACATCCCGAACCCGATGGCCCACGGCACGACGAACTGGACGACCGAGACGCCGAAGTTCCCGATGCCGGCCTGCAGGCCCAGGGCCGTGCCCTGCTTGCTCTTGGGGAAGAAGTACGACGTCGAGGGCATGTAGCCCGAGAAGACGCCGCCGCCGAGGCCGGCGGCGAGGGCGAGCGCGACGAGCAGCGCGTACGAGGGCTGCGTCGGGAGCATCACGACCCAGGTCCACCCGACGAACGGGATGATCATGAGCAGCGCGGACAGCGTGAGCATCTTGCGGGTCCCGAGCATGGGCGGCAGCATCATCCAGACGATGCGCAGGAGCCCACCGGTCAGGCCGGGCATCGCGAGCAGCCAGTACGACTGGCTTTCGCTCAGGTCCCACCCGGTGACCGTGCCGAGCGTGGGGATGAGAGCCCCGGGCAGGTACCAGATGATGAACGCGAGCATGAGGTTGAACGTCGTGACCCAGAGCGTGCTCCACGCGACCTTCGAGTCCCAGCGCTGGGGGTCGTTGGGGTCCCAGTCGAGAAGGTCGCGGCGCGCGTCGGTGCTCACCTGGTGTGCTGGTCTGGGGGCTACGTCGGCTGTGACCACCGGGTGTCTCCGTCCGAGAAGTGGGGCTGGGGGCACCCACAACATAGGGACGAGTTCACTCGTGCGTACCGGGACCTAGGTCCCGTCGGGGCGTCCTTGGTCCCGAACCGGGACACGGGCCGGGAACGGCCGTTGACCTGCTGCTTTACGGGCGCGGGGAGTTGTTGCGGATCAAACTCGGACGGGCTCCTCGCCCGTTCCCCCAGGGCGCCCGACGGCGGGCTGCGGCAGGCGCACGGGCGGCAGCGGGCGGGGGGCGTTTCGCCCGAAGAACGGGGGGCGATCGTGCGCGAGGCGCCCCGCCTCCCGACTTTGTGCTTTCTATCACAATCGACGTCCTGCGAGGTCAGGCGGTGCAGCGCGCGGCACGGGGCGCCGCTGCTCGCCCGACCATCGGGACGTCACCGCACGGTCGTCGATCTCGGCGCCGGGGAGTGGTCGCGATCGCCTGCTGGGCCCGGCGGGAGGCGGTGCCGGTGCATGCTCACGAGCTCACCGCGGTGATCGCCCGCAGGAGCGTGTCCGCAGCGGAGCCGAGGAGCGACGTCGCGAACGCGGCGGCTGCAGCGACGAGGATCCCTGCCCCCCACACGACGAAGCGGTTCACGCTGTAGATGTCGCCGACACGGTCGAGACCGAGGTCGGCGGACCGCAGGGACCGCAGGTCGAAGGCGAAGCCGAGCGCGAGGAAGACGGTGAGGAGCTGGAGCACTCGAAGGAGCAGGACGCCCTGAAGGTTCGCGTCGGAGAACGGGATGAGCAGCACGATCGCCTCGGTGACGACGAGGACGAACGCGGTCAGGAGCGCCTTCGAGAGTCCTCGGTGTCCTCGCAGGACGGGGAACAGGAAGCCGAACGCGAACCCGTAGACGGGGAACCGCAGAGCCAGCAGGGCCCCGAGGAGCGCGACCAGCACGAACGGGCCGGACCTGTCGTCGGACGTGTCGAGGATGTGGCGTATCGACTCGAGGGCGAACGGTGCGCCGGCGACCGTGGCAACCGCCGCACCGAACGCGCCGCGCCGTAGCGCGCTGACAGGTGCCCCTCCTGTGCTCATCGACGACGCGGGCACTACTCTCGGCTCGTAGTGGACGCGCGCGATCGCGGACTTGGTCTCCTCGAGCCGGTCAGCGCCGATGCTGCCCTTGCTGATCGCCTTGCGCAGGCCGTCGGCGAAGTCGCGGTCCATGCGCTGGCTGCCGACCTCGCGGACGAACTCGCGGACAGACGCAGCGACGGCGGGCCCTCCTGCGGGAAACCACGCCGTCTCGGCATCACGACGGATGAGCAGGGCCCCGATGAGCGCGGCGCCGGCCACGAGGGAGAGCGGCACTCCGCCGAAGGTCACGAAACGCAGGAAGGCGACGACCGCGACGAGGAAGAGCCCACGACGAATCCACTCGCCGAGCGCCGGGCGAGCCCGGGTGACACCCACGACGAGGAGGGTCGCGAGCGCGATCGTGAGCGCCGAGGCGAACAGGTCGCTGAGGGCACCTGCTTCGGAGAGCCCGACGTGCTCGGACTCGGCGAAGAGACGTGGGCCCGTGGTGGCGACGACGAACGACGCGGTTCCCAGGATCAGCCACGTTCGCACCGTGCGGCTGGTGCTGCCGATGTCGTGCGCGACGCGGTTCACCAGGGCACACAGCGCGAGAACGATGACCGCCACGACGAGCAGGTGCGCGGCGAGCGCCGCCCAGGGGATCCGGTAGGTCTCCGACAGCGCGACGAAGCAGGCACTGACCGACAGCGTCGCCACCGCTCCGAGCAGACCGTGCCGACCGGACAGGGTCCGGATCAGCACCGCCGCTCCCACGAGCACCGCGCCACCCGCGCCGATCAGCGCTGCGGCACTCGACGCCGACGACTGCGTCGGCGTGCCGATGTGGTCCGCGCCGGGGATCGCGAACAGGGCGACCAGCAGGGCGGTGCACGAGGCGACACAGGCTGCACCCGCTCCGAGGGCCCACCACCGTGACACGGCCCGCCGCTGCCCGGGGCGGAACGTCATGCTCCAGCCCCACGCGAAGCCCAGACCGACGGCCGCGAGGACAGGTGTGCCCCCGAGCGACAGGTCGGCGATCTGCTGGGCCGGCGTGTCGAGCGCCACCGTGCCAGGGCCGGACCGACTCCCCAGCACCTCCTGGAGGACGCCCAGGTAGCGGGTGAGGCTGAACAGACCCAGCACACCGACGAGCGGGCCCAGGGCCGTCCAGGGGGCGGGCGTCGCGGCCTCACGTGCCGAGGAAGCCCGACGGTCGCGCAGCAGCAGCAGGTAGAACCCGGCCCATACGAGAAAGGTCCACACCAGTGCTGCGGCGCCCGAAGTGTCCCACCACCAGGCCCTGCCCGTCGAGCTCGGTACCGGACCCGTGACAGGCGCGTCCGGAGAGGCGATCCCGAACACGACCTCGCTCGGCGCCTGGGCGCGCCACGGGACGGTCGAGGCCGACGACGCCGTCTGTGTGTCGATCCGATGGCGAGGAGCTGCGCTGCTGACGACCCAGGCGTCGTCGGTCTCGACCGAGACCTCGGACTCGGTGTGGACGGGGACGAGGTAGACGATCCGGAAGGGGGCCTCGGCGGCCTCCAGGTCGTCCGAGATCAGTCGAAGGGTCAGGTGGCTCGTCTCCGGGCCCGTCGTCGTGGTGACGGCGGTGGGCACAGGGTAGGCGCTCCCGCCAGCCCCCTCGATCCTCACGGCTCCGGTCGCGGCCATGATCAGATAGGGGCTCTGGTAGAGCGCCCTCTGCGCACGGTCCTGGAGGATCGGGTCGTCGTTGCTCACCTCGAGATCGAGCTCGGCCTCGACGCGGGTACCGACGTCGATCGTGACGCTCACGGAGCGCGGGGACGACGCGCCGGACCACGCCTCGTCGTTCCCGGAGGACACGGCGACGGGGGCGAAGCGCCAGGATGCGAAGGCCGACAGCAACGTGACGCCTGCGACGAGGAGGACGGCACCGACGAGCATCGTGACGCCTCGCAGGATCGTCATCGAGACGGCCCGGTTCGCCGTGCGCGAGCTCGGTCCCGGGTGCGGGTCGTGCGAGCGGCCCATCAGACCTCCGACCCCCGGTCGCGACGCACCACGTCGGCGCCAGCCCGTCAGCGCCGACGATACCGCGCTGCCCCTCCGAGCGCCCGGTGCGCGCGCCCCGCACTCCCTGAGCCAGGAGCAGCACGGCCCCCGACGACTACGCCCGCGTCGCCCAGAACACCACGGCAGCGCTCGCCGCGACGTTGAGCGAGTCCACTCCCCCCGCCATCGGGATCTTCACGACGTGGTCCACGGCCGCGAGCGTCGAGCGCTGCAGCCCGTGCCCCTCGGTCCCGAACACGAACGCCGATTTCTCGTCGCCCCGCGCGACGTACTCGTCGAGCGTGAGCGAGTCGTCCGACAGCGCGAGCGCCGCGACGGTGAACCCGTGCTCGCGGAGCTCCTCGACGCCGCCCGGCCACGACTCGAGCCGCGTCCACGGCACCTGGAACACCGTCCCCATCGAGACCCGGACGCTGCGCCGGTACAGCGGGTCCGAGCACCGCGGCGACACGAGCACCGCGTCCACCCCGAGCCCGGCCGCCCCGCGGAAGATCGCGCCGACGTTCGTGTGGTCGACGATGTCCTCCAGCACCGCCACGCGCCGTGCGCCCTGCCCGTCGCGGGCCGTGGTCAGCAGCTCGTGCACGCTCGGCAGGACCGGCCGGTGCATCGCGGACAGCGCACCGCGGTGCAGGTTGAACCCGGTGATCGACTCCAGGACGGCCGGTTCGGCGACGTACACGGGCACGGGTTCGCCCGTCCCGCCGGGCCCGTCGTCCAGCCCGACGGCGGAGATCGCCTCCTCGAGCCCGGGGAGCCACTTCTCCGCCATGAGGAAGGAGCGTGGCCGGTGCCCTGCCGCGAGCGCCCGGTGGATCACCGTGGTGCTCTCGGCGATGTACATGCCCTTCTCCGGTTCGTTCTTCGAGCGGAGCTCGACGTCCGTGAGGTTCGTGTAGTCGGCGAGGCGGGGGTCGGCGGGGTCGGTCACGTGGATGATCTGCACGCCCAGATTCTCCCGCACCCACGGCGGCGGCCCGGCCTCGCGACCGGGGCCCGGCTGAGGGGTCGCTGTGAGGCGCGTCCTGACAGCAGCACGTGATCGCCGCCACGGCGACACGCTCCCACGGAACTCCCAGGTGAGACGTCGCTCACTCTTGTACCCCGGTACGACTAATACATACTTTCGACCCGGTTCCCGCGTGATTTCATGGATGCATGAAGAAGCAGATGATGGCACTCGCTGCCGTGGGCGCGATCGCGCTCCTGAGCGCGTGCGGTACCGACACCACGACCGACAGCGGCTCGGCCACCGACGAGACCCCTGCCGGCGCGACGAACCTCCAGGTGTGCGCGAAGTACTTCGACGGCGGTGAGCAGTCCGTCGCGCAGCGCGTCACGGACGAGCTCGAGTTCGACATGGCGGCCCTCACGGACGACCAGTCGAACGCGATGCGCAGCACCAACATCCAGCTCGAGGCCATCCTGCGCCTCGCTGGCCCGGAGGACACCAACCTCGTCATCAGCAAGATCAAGACCCCGTTCCAGATGGCTGACGACATCGCCGACGAGACCGGGACGGAGATCGACACGACCGGGGTGACCGAGGCCGTGGCCGAGCTCCAGACGATCTGCGACAACGCCGGGTACACCGCTTCCTGACCCTCAGCAGCGACCTCGCCCTCATCCCGGGCGAAACCCCGAGAGCCGGTACCGCCCAGAAGGCGGCACCGGCTCTCGTCGTTCACGGGAGGCCCGCGTCAGCGGGTCGTCTCGCCCTCGGCGACCTCCTCGACCGCGGCCGCCGCGAACTGGCTCTCGTAGAGCCGCGCGTACGCGCCGCCCCGCTCGATGAGCACCTCGTGGTTGCCCATCTCCACGATCGCGCCGTCCTCCATGACGAGGATGACGTCGGCGTCGCGGATGGTCGACAACCGGTGCGCGATGACGAACGACGTGCGCCCGGCGCGCAGCGCGTTCATGGCCTGCTGCACGAGCACCTCGGTACGCGTGTCGACCGAGCTGGTCGCCTCGTCGAGGATGAGGATCGCCGGGTCGGCGAGGAACGCGCGCGCGATGGTCAGGAGCTGCTTCTCCCCCGCGCTCACGCCCGAGCCCTCGTCGTCGATCACGGTCGCGTACCCGTCGGGCAGCGTGCGCACGAACGGGTCCACGTGGGTCGCCCGTGTCGCCTCGAGGAACTGCTCCTCGGTGACCTCGACACCGTCGGGCACGCCGTAGCGCAGGTTCTCCTCGATGGTCCCCTTGAAGAGCCAGGTGTCCTGGAGCACCATGCCGATGTTGGACCGCAGCCCGTCGCGGCTCATGGTCCGGGTGTCGACCCCGTCGAGCGTGATGCGCCCGCCGTCGACCTCGTAGAACCGCATGATGAGGTTCACGAGCGTCGTCTTGCCGGCTCCCGTGGGTCCGACGATCGCGACGGTCTGGCCGGGCTCGGCCACGATCGACAGGTCGTCGATGAGCGGGCGGTCGGGCACGTAGCGGAACGAGACGTCCTCGAACGCGACCCGGCCCTGCACGTCCGTGACCACGACCGCGGGCGAGGGGTCCGGGGTCTGCTCGTCGGCGTCGAGCAGCTCGAACACGCGCTCCGCGGAGGCGACGCCCGACTGCAGGAGGTTCATCATGGACGCGATCTGGGTGATGGGCTGCGTGAACTGGCGCGAGTACTGGATGAACGCCTGGACGTCACCGAGCGACAGCGTGCCGGACGCGACGCGCAGACCGCCGACGACCGCGACGATCACGTAGTTGAGGTTCGCGACGAATCCCATCGCGGGTTGGATGATCCCCGAGATGAACTGCGCCTTGAAGCTCGCGTCGTACAGCTCGGCGTTCTCGTCGGTGAACGTGTCGACGGCCGTCTGCTGGTGGCCGTAGACCTTGACGAGCGCGTGGCCCGTGTACATCTCCTCGACGTGCGCGTTGAGGCGCCCGGTCGCGGCCCACTGCTTGATGAACTGCGGTTGGGAGCGCTTGGCGATCAGGGCCGTGATCAGCACGGACAGCGGCACGGTCACGAGCGCGATGATCGCGAGCAGGGGCGAGATCCAGAACATCATGGCGAGCACGCCGACCACGGTCAGGACCGAGGTCACGAGCTGCGAGAGCGTCTGCTGGAGGGTCTGTGCGACGTTGTCGATGTCGTTGGTGACGCGGCTGAGGACCTCGCCCTTCTTCTGCCGGTCGAAGTACGACAGCGGCAGCCGGCCCAGCTTGGCCTCGACCTCGGCGCGCAGGCGACGCACGGTGCGCTGCACGACCGACGTCGTCACGCGGCCCTGGATCCAGCCGAACAGGAACGAGCCGACGTAGATCGCGAGGACCCACAGCAGGATGACGCGCAGCGCGGTGAAGTCGATGCCCTGCCCGGGCACGACGTCCATCGCTGCGAGCATGTCGGCCTGCGTGCTCTGCCCGTCGGCACGCAGCGCCTCGACGGCCTGCTCCTTGCTGACACCTGCGGGCATCTGGGAGCCGATCACGCCCTCGAAGATGACGTTGGTGCCGTTGCCGAGCAGCTTGGGGCCCAGCACGGCGAGCGTCACGGACAGGACCGACAGGACGGTGATGGCTGCGACGGCGAGGCGCTCGACGCGCAGGTAGCCCGCGAAGCGCTTGAGCGAGCCGCGGAAGTCCATGGCCTTCTCGGTGGGCATGCCCATGCCGCCCATGGGTCCGTGGCCGCCGCCCTGGGGGCGGCCCTTGAGGCGCGTCGTGGACAGGTCGGGCGCGTCGCCCGCGGACTCGTCCTGCACGCTGCCCGACGGCGTCACCTCCGGCTCGGCGTTCTTGTCGCCCGGGTTGTCGCTCGGGCGGGGGGTCTGGGTGCTCATGCTGCCTCCTGCGCCGAGAGCTGCGAGTACACGATCTCCTGGTACGTCTCGCACGTCTCCAGGAGCTCGTCGTGGGTGCCGGTGCCGACGATGCGGCCGTGATCGAGCACGACGATCTGCTCGGCGTGCCGGATGGTCGCGACGCGCTGGGCGACGAGCAGGACCGTGGCATCGCGGGTCCGCGGGGCGAGCGCGAGCCGCAGGGCCGCGTCGGTCGCGTAGTCGAGGGCCGAGAACGAGTCGTCGAACAGGTAGACGCTGGGCTTGCGCACGATCGCGCGGGCGATCGCGAGCCGTTGGCGCTGGCCGCCGGAGAAGTTGGTGCCGCCCTGCGCGACGGGGGCGTCGAGCCGGCCGTCGAGCTGCTCGACGAACTCGCGCGCCTGCGCGACCTCGAGCGCCTCCCACACCTCCTCGTCGGTCGCGTCCTCCTTGCCGTAGCGGACGTTGTCCGCGACGGTCCCGGAGAACAGGTACGCCTTCTGGGGCACGTAGCCGATCATCGACCACAGGTCCTGGAGCGAGACGTCGCGGACGTCGGTGCCGTCGATCTGCACGGACCCGGCGGTCGCGTCGAAGAGCCGCGGGACGAGCTGGAGCAGCGTCGTCTTGCCCGACCCCGTGGACCCGATGATCGCGGTCGTCCCGCCCGGGCGGGCCGTGAACGTGAGGTCGTGGAGCACGGGGTCCTCGGCGCCCGGGTAGCGGAAGTCGACGCCGGAGAACGTGATGACGCCGGTCCGGTCCGCGCGGGGTGCGAGGTGCATGGGAGCGGCAGGCTCGACGACGGTCGTCTCGGTGTCGAGGACCTCGCCGATGCGCTCGGCCGAGACCGCAGCACGCGGGACCATCATGAAGATCATGGTCGACATCATCACGGCCATGAGGATGTACATGATGTAGCTGAGGAACGCGGTCAGGGCGCCGATCTGCATCCCGTCCTCGACGCGGTACGCGCCGAACCACAGCACCGCGACGCTCGTCGCGTTCATGACGAGCATGACGGTCGGGAACATGAGCGCCATGAGCTTGCCCACGCGCAGCGACGTGTCGTAGAGCCTGTCGTTCGCGACGGCGAACCGCTCCTCCTCGCGACGCTCACGCACGAACGCCCGGATGACGCGGATACCGGAGATCTGCTCGCGCAGCACGCCGTTGATCGCGTCGATGCGCTTCTGCATCTTGCGGAAGTAGGGCACCATGCGGGACACGATCAGCCCGACCACGATCCCCAGGACGGGCACGACGACCAGCAGCAGCGCCGAGAGCTCGACGTCCTCCTGGAGCGCCATGATGACGCCGCCCACGAGCATGATGGGCGCCATGACCATGATGGTGAAGGCCATGAGCACGACCATCTGGACCTGCTGGACGTCGTTCGTGGTGCGCGTGATGAGCGACGGGGCGCCGAGCACGCCCATCTCCTGCGCGGAGAAGGACTGGACGCGCGTGAAGAGCCCGCCCCGCACGTCGCGCCCGAACGACATGGCGACCTTGGCGCCGAAGTACACCGCGACGATCGCGCAGATCACCTGCCCGAGGCTGATGACGAGCATGACGCCGCCCGTGCGCATGATGTAGGCGGTGTCGCCCTGCGTGACGCCCTTGTCGATGATGTCGGCGTTGAGGCTGGGCAGGTAGAGGGTCGCGATGGTCTGCACGAGCTGGAGCACGAGCAGGATCACGACGGGCGTCCGATAGGGACGCAGGTACGTCCTCAGGAGACGAAGGAGCATGTGGGGGTCCTGTCAGGGGTGGGGGCGAGAGGGCGAGGCGACGAGGTCAGGCGGGCGACGCCGTCGGGACGGGGGCTGCGGGCGGGCCGGTGCTCTGGCACTGGTCGTCCAGGACGCCGTGCAGGAAGACGTCGACGATCTGGCTCGGGTCGAGCGGCCCGTCCTGGGACATCATGGGGCTCGCGTGACCGTGCACGAGGAAGAAGAACACGCTGGCCGCGACGCGCGGCTCGGTGCGCAGCTCGGGGGCGTGGGGCGCGATGCGCGCCTCGATCGCACCGACGATGTCCTGGACGGCGGACATCCGGGCGTCTCGATGGGAGTCCGCGTCCTGCTCGCCGTGGCGCCGGTGCGGGCCGTGCCGGTCCCCCATGAACTGGTGAGCCACCTGGACGATCCTGGCCGTCGCGCGCTGGCTCTGCTGGACGAGGTCCGCCAGGGCGACGAGGGTCGTCTCGAGCGAGTCGTGCCCGGGGAGGTCGTGGATCGCCCGGACCAGCGGCGCCGGGTCGAGGGCCGCGACCAGGGCCGCGTGCAGGAGCTCGTCCTTGTCCTCGAAGGCCCGGAACAAGGTGCCCTCAGCGACGTTCGCGGCTTCGGCGATCTGGCGGGTCGTCACCGCGGCGCCGTAGCGCGCGAGCAGGGGGACGGTCGCGGTGGCGATCGCTGCGCGACGGTCGTCGCGACTCATGGGTCGGGCTCGGCCCGAGGGTGTGGTCACGCCCTCGACACTAAGTGAGTGAGCACTCACTCGTCAAGGTTGCTCGACGCAACCGACGGGTCGTTCTGCGTCGGGCGCGGGGTCCCTGTGAACGCCGGAGGGGCGCCGCTCGCGCGACGCCCCTCCGGGTACCGATGGTCCTGCCGTGCCCGAAGGGCACGCCCCTGCTGACCCTGCTACGGGCGCTCGTCCGGGGCGTCCTGGACGCCACCGTCCTCGGGAGCGTCCGCCGGGGGCGCACCGAGGGGTCGCGGCGCGGCCGTACCCGGCTCGGGGGCCGGTGCGAAGCGCTGTCCCGGGCCCCCGGGACGCTGCCCGCGCTCGGCCTGCTGGTCGAACGGCAGGCCAGAGTGCGTGCCCGCGCTCGTGGCGTCGGCCGTCGCGGCCTCTGCCTGGCGACGCGCCTCGGCGAGGGCCTCGGCCGGGTCGACCAGCGCCGGGGTCCCGAACTTCACGCGGTCGCGGTCACGCTCGCGACGAGCCGCCTCGGAGGCCCCCAGCCCCTCGCCGGACGGGGTCGGGACGCCGCCGAAGCCCTGGGCGATCGAGCCCAGCGCGGCCGTGAACTCGGTGGGGACGACCCAGAGCTTGCTCGCGGTGCCGTCGGCGATCTTCGGCAGCATCTGGAGGTACTGGTAGGCGAGCAGCTTGGGGTCGGCGTCGCCCTCGTGGATGGCGTCGAAGACCTGCAGGATGGCGCGGGCCTCACCCTCGGCGTTCAGGATCGCGGCCTGGGCGTTGCCCTCTGCCCGCAGGATCGCGGCCTGCTTCTCTCCCTCGGCCGTCAGGACCTGGGACTGCTTGATGCCCTCGGCCGTGAGGATCGTCGCGCGACGGTCACGCTCGGCGCGCATCTGCTGCTCCATCGAACCCTGCACGCTCGCGGGCGGGTCGATCGACTTGAGCTCGACACGGTTGACGCGCACGCCCCAGCGACCGGTCGCCTCGTCGAGCACGCCACGGAGCTGACCGTTGATCTGGTCGCGGCTCGTCAGGGTCTGCTCGAGGTCCATGGAACCGACGACGTTGCGGAGCGTGGTGACCGTGAGCTGCTCGATGCCCTGGATGTAGTTCGCGATCTCGTAGACCGCGGACTTGGGCTCCGTGACCTGGAAGTAGATGACCGTGTCGATGCTGACCACGAGGTTGTCCGACGTGATCACGGGCTGCGGGGGGAACGACACGACCTGCTCGCGCAGGTCGACGCCCGCACGCACACGGTCCACGAACGGGATGAGCAGGTGCAGTCCCGGCTCGAGCGTGCTCGAGTACCGACCCAGCCGTTCGATGATCAGCGCGGTCGCCTGCGGCACGATCCGCACGGCCTTGACGAGTGCGATGATCACGAACAGCAGGATCAGTCCGAGGACGACGTACACGGCGATCATTCCGGGGTCTGGGTCACTCATCGATCTTCTCCTGAGGATGGTTCTCGGTGGGCTGTACGGGTCACGCGGTACTGGTCGTGCTGTTGCGGTGCGGGGCACCGTGCGGGTCCATGACCCGCCGAGACGCCCGAGGGCGGACCACGGCCAGGATCAGACCGTGTGGCTGTCCGCGGCGAGCGACCGGACGACCGCAGTCGCGCCGTCGATGCGCACCACCCGGACCTCCGCGCCGATCGGCAGCTCGGGCGAACCGTCCACGGTCCGCGCGCTCCAGATCTCGCCCTGCAGCTTGATCCGGCCGCTGAGCTCGGTCACGCGGTCCACGACGACCGCGGTCCGGCCGACCTGGGCGGCGGCGCCGGTCTCGGCCAAGGGGACACGCTGGCGCAGGTGGCGCAGGAGCCAGGGACGCAGAGAGAGCAGCAGCGCGGCAGAGACCACGGCGAACGTGACGATCTGCAACCACAGGGGGCCACCGGCCGCGTTCACGCCGGCCGCGGCGAACGCCCCGCCCGCGAACATGATCAGCACGAGGTCGAGGGAGATGATCTCGATGAGGACGAAGAGCAGACCTGCTCCGACCCACCACAACCAGTCCATGACGGTTCCTTCCGTCGTGAGGCTTGTTCGCTGCACGTCGTCGACGTGTCGACACCACCTGCGTTCTTTGCCCAGATTTTACCGGAAGAACGAGATCCGTGCACCTATCGGGCGTGTCGCGCACACCACCGTGCGCGCCCCTCGCGAGGCCGTCGCGGGCCCCCCGCCGCCCCTCGCGGGGCCGGTCAGCGAGCCGCGCGCGCCATCCAGCGCCCGCCGCCGTGAGCGACGACCAGTGGCAGCCCGAACGCCTCGCTGAGGCTCTGGGCCGTGAGCACCTCGGTCAACGGCCCCGCGCGGTGCACGGCACCGTCCTTGAGGAGCATGACGTGCGTGAAGCCCGGCGGGATCTCCTCGACGTGGTGCGTGACCAGGACCAGCACGGGCGAGGCAGGGTCCGCCGCGAGCTCCGAGAGAGCGCCGACGAGCTCCTCACGCCCGCCCAGGTCGAGACCCGCAGCAGGCTCGTCGAGGAGCAGCAGCTCAGGGTCCGTCATGAGGGCGCGGGCGATCTGGACACGCTTGCGCTCACCCTCGCTCAGGGTCCCGAACAGGCGCTCTGCCAGCGGCAGCACGTCGAAGGCCGCGAGGAGGTCGTCGGCACGCTCGGCGTCGAAGTCCTCGTACGTCTCCCGCCAACGGCCCGTGACACCGTACGCCGCGGTCAGCACCACGTTGCGCACGGTCTCCGCGGCGGGGATCTGCTCCGCGAGCGCCGCGCTCGCGAGACCGATGCGGGGCCGAAGCTCGAACATGTCGGTGCGCCCGACCCGCTCGCCGAGCAGGTCCGCGGTCCCCGAGGTGGGGTGCATGCGCGCCGCCGCGATCTGCAGCAGGGTCGTCTTCCCCGCGCCGTTGCGGCCCAGGATCACCCACCGCTCGCCCTCGTTCACCTGCCAGTCCACGGAGTCGAGGATGGTCTTCGTGCCACGGCGCACCGTGACTGCCTGCAGGTCCAGAACCGAGCTCATGGGACACGACCCTATAGGTTGGCTGACGTGGAATCCCACTCGACCCTCCCGCTCCCCCGCGCCGTCGTCCTCGCCCTGTGGGTGCAGGGCCTGGCCCCGCAGCCCGGCGCCGCCCAGGCGCCCGACGACGCGCTGCTCCGGCGTGCCGTCGCAGCCGTCCGGCAGGACGACGAACCTCACACCGTCGAGGGGGCCGACGACGCCTCGACGCTCCTCGGTCTCCTCACGCGCTGGACCCGCGGCCCGGTCGAGGTCTGCGCGGTGCTGCCTGCTCCCGGCGACGTCCTGGGGGTGCCGGCCGCCGTGAGCGCGGACGCGACCGACGCGGGCGAGTGCCTGCTCGTGCAGTCCGCCGAGGGCGCGTGGGCGCTCGTGCCCGAGGTCACGGAGTTCGGGAGCGTCTACGAGACGGGTCACCTCGTCGCGTGGCACGCAACACCCGTGCCGACGTGGCGCACCCAGGTGCTCGCCGCCGTCGGGCCGCTGGCCGACGCCGAGCGCGACCTGCGCGTGGCGCTCCTGACCGCGACCGAGGCCCTCGCCTCGCTGGACGTCGCGCGCTGGCGCGAGGACGCGGCCGAGACCATCGCGTCGCTGCGGTCCACGACCGCCCCCGACTGGCCCCTGCCCGCAGTGCGCGGCGAGAGCGAGGCGCGCCGCCTGCGCGTGCTCGCGCAGGCCGCACGCCTGCGGGCCATCGTCGACCTCGCCACGGCCGACGACGGAGGCGCGGTCAACCTGTGGCAGGCAGACCAGCGCTCGACCGCCCTGCGAGAGGTCGACCGGGCCGCACGGCGGGCCATGTCCGCCGCGACGGCCCGCTACGCGACCGGGCCGGACCCGAGCACGCTGCGGTAGACCTCGAGCGTGCGGCCCGCGATCGCGTCCCACGCGAAGTGGTCCTCGACCCGGGTGCGCGCCGCACGGCCCATCTCACGGGCCCGCTCGGGGTCGGACACGACCGCGACGAGCGCCGCGGCGAGGTCGGCCACGAAGCGGTCCGGGTCCACGGGCGTGCCCGTCCCGTCGTCGACCTGCTCGATGGGTACCAGGTGGCCCGTGACGCCGTCGTCGATCACCTCGGGGATGCCGCCCGTCGCGGACCCCACGACCGGGAGACCCACGGCCATGGCCTCGAGGTTGACGATGCCGAGCGGCTCGTAGACCGACGGGCACACGAAGACCGTCGAGGCCGCGAGGACCGCGACGAGCTCCTCGCGCGGGAGCATCTGCTCGATCCAGACCACGCCCGTGCGCTGCTCCGCGAGGCGCGCGACGGCGTCGCTCACCTCGGTCGCGATCTCCGGGGTGTCAGGGGCCCCCGCGCAGAGGACCAGCTGGACCTCGGGGGGCAGCTCGGCGGCCGCCCGCAGCAGGTACGGCAGGCCCTTCTGACGTGTGATGCGCCCCACGAAGACCACCGCCGGGCGCTCGGGGTCGATCCCGAGGTCGCGGACCACTCGGTCCGCCGCGGCGACCTGCGCCCCCGACTCTGGCCGGCGCCAGCCGTCCAGGTCGATCCCGTTGTGGACCACGTGGACCTTGGCCGGGTCGACGCCCGGGTAGCAGCGCAGGATGTCCGCACGCATGCCCGCCGAGACCGCGATGATGCCGGCCGCGGCCTCGTACGCCGTCTTCTCGGCCCATCCCGACAGCGCGTAGCCGCCGCCGAGCTGCTCGGCCTTCCACGGCCGCAGCGGTTCGAGCGAGTGCGCGCTGAGCACGTGCGGGATCCCGTGCAGGAGCGAGGCCAGGTGGCCTGCGAGGTTCGCGTACCAGGTGTGCGAGTGCACGAGGTCCGCGCCCGCGACGTCGTCAGCCATCGCGAGATCCACGCCGAAGGTGCCCAGGACCGCGTTGGCCGACGCGAGCGAGCCCGGGACCGAGTAGCCCGTCACGCCCTCCTCGGCGCGCGGTCCGTCGAACGCGCGCACGCGCACGTCGATGCGCTCGCGCAGCACACGGGACAGCTCGGCGACGTGGACGCCCGCGCCTCCGTAGACGTAGGGCGGGTACTCACGGGTCAGCAGGTCGACTCTCACGCGCCACACGCTAGCGCGGTCCGAGGGGCTCGTGCGCGCCGCACCGCCCGACCGACCGTCACCACGTCGTGGGACGGGCAGCGCCCACCCTGCGGTTCCGGCGATACGAACCGCGCTCCGGGCCGTATGGTTTTGCCCATGGCCGCCCCACGTGTCCTTGCAATCGTCCTCGCCGGTGGCGAGGGCAACCGGCTCATGCCGCTCACCGCCCACCGCGCCAAGCCGGCCGTCCCGTTCGGCGGTATCTACCGCCTGGTCGACTTCGCGCTGTCGAACCTGGTGAACTCGCACTACCTGCACATCGTCGTGCTGACGCAGTACAAGTCCCACAGCCTCGACCGCCACATCACCAAGACGTGGCGCATGTCGTCGTTGCTCGGGAACTTCGTCGCGCCGGTACCGGCACAGCAGCGGGTGGGCAAGCACTGGTACCTCGGCAGCGCCGACGCGATCTACCAGTGCCTCAACATCATCGAGGACGAACGCCCCGACATCGTCGTGGTCGTCGGTGCGGACCACGTGTACCGCATGGACTTCTCCCAGATGGTCGACGCGCACATCGCCTCGGGCGCCGAGCTCACCGTCGCCGGCATCCGCCAGCCCATCTCCATGGCCGACCAGTTCGGGGTCATCGACACCGACCCCGAGGACCCGACCAAGATCCGCGCGTTCCTCGAGAAGCCGACCGACCCCGTCGGCCTGGCCGACTCCCCCGGCGAGATCCTCGCGTCGATGGGCAACTACGTCATCGACGCCGACGCGCTCGTGGCCGCCGTGACCGCCGACGCGAGCGACCCGGACTCGCGCCACGACATGGGCGGCGACATCGTCCCGGCCTTCGTCGCACGCGGCACCGCGGGTGTCTACGACTTCATCCGCAACGACGTCCCCGGCTCGACGGACCGGGACCGCGACTACTGGCGCGACGTCGGGACCCTCGACGCGTACTACGACGCGAACAAGGACCTCATCTCGATCACGCCCGTCTTCAACCTCTACAACGACGAGTGGCCCCTGCACACCGGGTACGTGGGCCTGCCGCCGGCCAAGTTCGTCCACTCGGGCCAGGGCCGGCTGGGCCACGCCGCGGACTCGCTCGTCTCCCCGGGCGTCATCATCTCCGGCGCCACCGTCGTGGGCTCCGTCCTGTCCCCCGGCGTCTACCTGCACTCCTGGTCGTCCGTCTCCGACTCCGTCCTCATGGACGGCGTCCAGGTCGAGCGGCACGCCCAGGTCCACCGCGCGATCCTCGACAAGAACGTGATCGTCTCCGAGCGTGCCCGCATCGGCCTCGACCCCGAGCAGGACCGCGCCCGGGGCTTCACGGTCACCGACTCGGGCATCACCGTCGTCCCCAAGGGAACCATCGTTGAATAGCACCATGACCGCCCGCTCCGCCTCGACCCGCCGCCTCGTCGTCATGGACGTGGACTCCACGCTCATCACGCAGGAGGTCGTCGAGCTGCTCGCCGACCACGCCGGGACGCGCGAGCTCGTCGCGGACGTCACCGAACGTGCCATGCGCGGGGAGATCGACTTCGCCGAGTCGCTGCGCGAGCGCGTCGCGACCCTGGCCGGGGTGCCCGTCAGCGCGTTCGACGACGTGCTCGAGAAGGTCACGCTCACGCCCGGCGCCCCCGAGCTCGTCGCCGAGCTCCAGCGCCGCGGGTGGACCGTCGCGCTCGTGTCAGGAGGCTTCGAGGAGATCGTGGCCCCCCTGGCTGCACGGCTGGGCATCACGCACTACCGGGCGAACCGCCTCGAGGTCGAGGACGGCCGCCTCACCGGACGCACGACCGGCCCCGTGATCGACCGCGCCACCAAGGAGGTCACGCTGCGTGACCTCGCGGCCGCCGAGGGGCTCGACATGGCGGACACCGTCGCGATCGGCGACGGCGCCAACGACCTCGACATGATCGGCGCCGCCGGGATCGGGATCGCGTTCGCCGCCAAGCCCGTCGTGGTCGCCCAGGCGCCCTACTCGGTGCCGGGACCGCGCCTCGACGCGGTGCTGGAGATCATCGACGGGCAAGCCTGAGAGGCGCACATGGCGTCGGCCCCTTCCCCCGGTCAGCGGAGGAAGGGGCCGTCGTCGTACTGTGTGCCTAGTAGTGCTGCCCGCCCGTCAGGACGCGGCTCGGCTCAGCTCGCGGGGCGCCCGACGTACGTCAGGTCCGCGACGCCGTCGGTCCACTCGCTCCACGGCGTGAGGGACTCCAGCACGCTGTACGTCGCGGTCGGGACCCCGACGCGGACCTGTGCCAGGGCGCCCGAGTCCGAGCCGGACGAAGCCAGGTGCGCCGCCGTGGCCGCCATGGTCGGCTCGTGACCGATCACGAGGAGCGTCCGCACGCGGGAGTCGGCCCCGTGGACCAGGTCCACGACGTCCTTGACCCCCGCGGCGTACAGGGTGTCCGTCACCACGACCTCCGGACCGACGTCGCCCAGGTTCGCGGCAAGCAGCTCCCAGGTCTGGCGCGTGCGCAGCGCCGAGGAGCACAGGACGAGCTCGGGGACGAGCGCGGAGTGGGCGAGCGCGGCACCGACCCGGCCGGCCTGACGCCGCCCGTTGAGCGCGAGCGGGCGCAGGACGTCGTCGACGCCCCCCGCAGGCTCCGCCTTGGCGTGCCGGAGCAGCACCAACCGGTGCGTACGGCCCGGTGCCCCGGACCCGGTGGCGTCGAACGCCGCCGCCGATCGGCCATCTCGCACGTTCGTCCCTCTCGTCACAGACCCATGGCGTGCACGCCGCCGTCGACGTGCACGATCTCCCCCGTCGTCGCCGGGAACCAGTCTGACAGGAGAGCGACGACCGCGCGTGCGGCAGGCTCCGCGGTCATCTGGTCCCAGCCGAGAGGGGCGCGCGTGGGCCAGCCGTCCTCCATCTGCTCGAACCCGGGGATCGACTTCGCGGCCGTCGTGCGGATCGGGCCGGCCGAGACCAGGTTCGTGCGGATACCTTCGGGGCCGAGGTCGCGCGCGAGGTAGCGGTTCGCGGACTCGAGCCCGGCCTTCGCGACACCCATCCAGTCGTACACGGGCCAGGCGAACTGCGCGTCGAACGTCAGCCCGACCACCGCACCACCGTTCGTCATGAGCGGCTTCGCGGCCACGGCGAGCGACTTGTAGGAGAAGGTCGAGACCTGCAGAGCGGTCGCGACGTCCTCCCAGCTCGCGGAGAGGAAGTTGCCGCCCATGACGGACTGCGGCGCGAACCCGATCGAGTGCACGACGCCGTCGAGCGTGTCGACGTGCTCACGGACCGCGTCGGCCAGGCCCGCGAGGTCCTCCTCGTCCGTCACGTCGAGCTGCACGACGGGCGCCTCGACCGGCAGACGCTTGGCGAACGCCTGCGTGAGCTTCATCTGGCGACCGAACGAGGAGAGCACGACCGTGGCCCCCTCCTCCTGTGCGAGCCGGGCCGCGTGGAACGCGATCGAGGAGTCGGTGAGGACACCGGTGACCAGGAGCTTCTTGCCTTCGAGCAGACCCATCAGTTCTTCTTCCGTTCGTTCGTCGTGCGCTGCTTGAGCGTACTCATGGACGACCCGCCCGGGTAGTTCTGGGCGGGTCGAGCGGTGTGGCGAGGGACACGCTGGGCTCGCCGGTGACGTGCGCGGCGGTCCGGGCTGCCCCGGTCCGTGCGTGCCGGTGGACTCAGTGGCCCATGCCGAGGCCGCCGTCGACGGGGATCACGGCGCCGCTGATGTACCCCGCGTCGGGCGAGGCGAGGAACTGCACGACGCCCGCGACCTCGTCCGCCTGGGCGAAGCGTCCCGCGGGGATGTTGGCCTTGTACTGCTTCTGGCGCTCCTCGGGCAGCTCGGCCGTCATGGCGGTCTCGATGAAGCCGGGGGCGACCACGTTCGCCGTGATGCCGCGCCCGCCCAGCTCGCGCGTGATGGAGCGGGCCATGCCGACCAGCGCGGCCTTGGACGCCGAGTAGTTGACCTGCCCCGGGCCGCCGTACAGGCCCACGACCGAGGAGATGAGGACGATGCGGCCCCGGCGCAGGCGGATCATGCCCTTGGAGACGCGGCGCACGCAGCGGAACGTCCCCGTGAGGTTGACGTCGATGACCGACTCGAACTCGTCGTCGGTCATGCGCATGAGGAGCTGGTCGCGCGTGACGCCCGCGTTCGCGACGAGGACCTCGACCGGGCCGAGCTCGGCCTCGATCGCGGTGAACGCCGCGTCGACGGCGTCCGTGTCGGTGATGTCGCCCACGACGCCGAAGACCCCCTCGGGGAGGTCGCCGCTGCGGTAGATCGTCGCGACGCGGTCGCCGTTGGCGACGAAGCGCTCGGCGATCGAGCGGCCGATGCCCCGGTTGGCGCCCGTGACGACCACGGTGCGCGGGGCGGGGGAAGCGGGGGCTTCGGACACGACATCTCCTCGTTCGGGTGGCTGGGAGGCGACGCCTGCGGCGGGAGAGGTCCCGCACGGCCGGCATGTCGCCGCCACGACCGTACCCCGCGCCCCGGACCGCGTGCGCGCAGGGACCATCACAGGCGACCGAGGTCCTTTGTCGGGTTCCGACAAACGTAGGATGGAGGGGTGAGCAGCAACAACCAGGTGCCGAGCATCTCGAACGCACCGGAGTCGCTCGCGGAGGACCAGGCGCGGCGCACCAAGCGCTACCTCATCCAGATGGGGATCCGGCTCGTGTGCTTCCTCGCGGCGGTGATCGTCCACGGGTGGTTCTCGTTCGTCCTGATCGGGGCCGCGATCGTCCTGCCGTACGTCGCCGTGCTGCTCGTCAACGCCGGACGCGACCAGAAGTCCTACGACGTCTCACCCATGGAACGCCTCCAGGTCGAGGCCGCGCCCGACCACCCGAGCCTCGGGCGGGTCGTCGAGCTCGACGACGAGGGCCGGGTGCGCGACGACGCTCCCGCCGCGGCGGACACGGACCGTCCCACGGGCCGGACCGCCGACCGGGCCGCCGAGCCGACGACCGAAAGTACCGACCGAACCACCGACCAGGAGCCGCACGATGGTTGACCTCCTCCACCTCGCCGACCCCGTCGACGAGGGTGAGCTGATCTGCAGCGGCAAGGGCTGCCCCGCCGAGGCCGTCTGGGGGCTGCTCTGGAACAACCCCAAGCTCCACACGCCCGAGCGTCGCAAGGTCTGGCTCGCGTGCGACGACCACCGCGAGCACCTCGAGACGTTCCTCGGCGCCCGTGACTTCTGGAAGCAGACCGTCCCCGTCGCCGACCTCGAGCGCCGGCCCGAGCTGTGACCCACCCCTCCCCCGGCCACGACCGCTCAGGACCCACCGTTCCCGACGGGGCCGCCGCCTCGCAGGGCGCCCGGCAGCCCGACGCGGCCCGGCTCGCGCACGACGTGTCGCGCGACGCCAAGGCCGAGCCCCGCACGGTGCGCCAGTGGGTCACGCTCGCGCTCGGGGTCCTGCTCGTCGCCGCGCTGTGCGTCCTCGCGGGCCGGTGGCAGTGGCACCGGTACGAGTCACGCTCGGCGCAGATCGAGATCATCGAGTCGAACTACGACGCGGAGCCCGTGCCGCTCACCGACGTGCTCGACGGCCCGGGCGCGGTCCTGGACCCGCAGGACGTGTGGCAGCGCGTGACGCTCGAGGGCTCCTACGTCGAGGACGCCACGGTGCTGCTGCGCAACCGTCCGGCGGGTGGCAAGGCCGGCTTCCACGTCCTGGTGCCGTTCGTGACGGCCCCGACCGACGGCGGCGAGAAGGTCGTCATGGTCGTCGACCGCGGCTTCGTGCCCCTGGGTGCCGATGCGAGCGCCCCCGACGCGGTGCCCGCTCCCCCGGCCGGCACGGTCGAGGTGACGGTCAGCCTGCGCGCGGACGAGCCCGCGTCGCGTCGCGACGCCCCGGCCGGGCAGGTCCAGGCCATCAACACGGCCCAGGTCCTCGCCGAGGGGCCCGACGGCGCCGCGTGGGCCGAGGGGGCGACCGTGGGCGCATACGGCTCGCTCCGGGCCGAGGACCCCGCTCCGGCGGATTCGCTGCGTTCGTTGCCCGTCCCGGACACCGACCCCGGCTCGCACCTGTCGTACACGTTCCAGTGGTTCGTCTTCGCCGCGGGTGCGATCGGCGGGTTCCTCATCCTGATCCGCCGCGAGAAGCGCGAGACCGTGACTGCGGGCGACCTGCTCGGCGAGCAGCGGGCGTCGGGCCGTGCGCCGGGCGAGACCGCACCGCGCCGCAAGCGCGGTCCCACGGCCGAGGAGGAGGAGGACGCGCTCATCGACGCGCAGCTCCCCGAGAGCCGTCCCTGACCGGGCGGACTGCCCGGCACCATGAAACCGCCGGGGACGTCGAACGGCCCGCCTGCTCCTCGGAGCAGGCGGGCCGTTCGTCGTTCCAGCAGGTCAGGCCAGGGAGATGAGCTCCGCGTAGGAGTCGTTCCACAGGTCTTCGTCGCCGTCGGGCAGCAGGAGGACGCGCTCCGGGGAGAGCGCCTCGACCGCGCCGTCGTCGTGGGTGACCATGACGACGGCGCCCTCGTAGTTCTTGAGCGCGTCGAGGATCTCGGCGCGCGAGGCCGGGTCCAGGTTGTTGGTGGGCTCGTCGAGGAGCAGCACGTTCGCCCCGGAGACCACGATCGTCGCGAGCGCGAGGCGTGTCTTCTCGCCACCGGACAGGACGTTGGTCGGCTTGTTCGCGTCGTCGCCGGAGAACAGGAACGAGCCGAGGACCGAGCGGACCTGGGTGTCGGTGAGGTCCGGCGCGGCGTGCCGCAGGTTCTCGACGACCGTGACGTCCATGTCGAGCGTGTCGTGCTCCTGGGCGTAGTAGCCCAGCTTGAGCCCGTGCCCGGCGATGACCTCGCCCGTGTCGGGCTTCTCGACGCCCGCGAGGATGCGCAGCAGCGTCGTCTTGCCCGCACCGTTGAGCCCGAGGACGACGACGCGGCTGCCGCGGTCGATCGCGAGGTCGACGCCCGCGAAGATCTCCTGCGAGCCGTACGACTTGGACAGGCCCTCGGCCGTGATGGGCGTGCGCCCGCACGGTGCCGGGGTCGGGAACCGCAGCTTGGCGACCTTGTCGCTCACGCGCTCGCCCTCGAGGCCCGAGAGCATGCGCTCGGCGCGCTTGATCATGTTCTGCGCGGCCACGGCCTTGGTCGCCTTGGCGCGCATCTTCTCGGCCTGCGCGAGCAGCGTGCCGGCCTTCTTCTCGGCGTTGGCGCGCTCACGGCGACGACGGCGCTCGTCGGTCTCGCGCTGCTCCAGGTACGCCTTGTAGCCCAGGTTGTACTGGTCGAGGACGCCGCGTGTCGCGTCGAGGTAGAAGACCTTGTTGACGGTCGCCGAGAGCAGCTCGACGTCGTGGCTGATGACCACGAACCCGCCCGAGTAGTTCTTCAGGTAGTCGCGCAGCCACAGGATGGAGTCGGCGTCGAGGTGGTTGGTCGGCTCGTCGAGCAGCAGGGTCTCGACGCCTGAGAACAGGATGCGCGCGAGCTCGATGCGTCGGCGCTGGCCACCCGAGAGCGTCTTGAGGGGCTGTGCGAGGATGCGGTCGTCGAGGCCCAGGTTCGACGTGATGCGCTGCGCCTCGCTCTCCGCGGCGTACCCGCCTGCGGCCGTGAAGCGCTCCTCGAGCTTGGGGTAGCGCTCCATCGCGGCAAGGTGCGTGTCCGCGTCGGCGCTCGCCATCTCCCCCTCGGTCTCGCGCATCTTGCGCACGAGGACGTCGAGCCCGCGCGCCGAGAGCACGCGGTCCATCGCGATCACGTCGAGGTCGCCCGTGCGCGGGTCCTGCGGCAGGTAGCCGACCTCGCCGGTGCGCACGATCTGCCCGGCCGTCGGCTGGGTCTCCCCTGCGAGGGTCTTCGTCAGGGTGGTCTTGCCCGCTCCGTTGCGACCCACCAGCCCGATCCGGTCTCCGGCTGCGATGCGGAAGGACGCCTCGTCCAGCAGGACGCGGGCGCCGACGCGCAGCTCGACGGCGTGGGCAGTGATCACAGAGAGTTCCTCCGGCAGGATGGTGAGGTGTTCAGGGGGCGTAGGGGTTCGCGCGGTCGCGCTGTGCGCGAGACACAAACGCCACCGATTCTAGTGCCGGGAGCCCGCGGACGGAACGGGATTTCGCGGGCTGGTCCGTCACAGTGCGCGTCTGCCGCTCACCCCCGGGTGCCGGGAACGGTGTTGTGGCCGTTCCGGGCGCGGGTGGGGCCTCAGCCCCGTTCTCGGCCCCGGCCTGCCCGACGGCGGCGCTCACCTCGTCCCTGCCGGGCGCCGTGACCTGTGGTGACGAGTAGCGTTGACCCGTGACGTTCAACGAGGGTGGCTCATTCGAGGGTGGTCGCGTCCGCAAGGGCGGGCGCGGCAAGGGACCGGTGATCGCGGGCGGCGGCATCGCGGCCGTGCTCGTGGCGGTCGTGGTCGCGCTCCTCAACGGGGGCGATCTGGGCAGCGTGCTCGGCACGGTGAGCGACCAGGTGGTCCAGCCCTCCGGCGCCGAGGACACCGCGCAGCAGCAGTTCGTCGAGGACTGCACGGCCGAGCAGGCCAACACCGAGCGTGAGTGCCGGCTGTCGGCGACCGCCCAGTCGCTCGACGCCTACTGGGCCGAGACGCTCCCCGCACAGATCGGTGTCGAGTACGTCCTTCCAGAGGTCTACAGCTTCACGGCGTCGACCCAGACGGGGTGCGGCGCGGCGACCAGCGCGGTGGGCCCTTTCTACTGCCCGCCCGACCAGGCCGTGTACATCGACGTCTCGTTCTTCGACGAGCTGCGCAACCGCTTCGGTTCCTCGGGCGGCCCGCTCGCCGAGGAGTACGTCACGGCGCACGAGTTCGGGCACCACATCGAGCAGCTCTCCGGCGTCATGGCGTCGGCGGACCGTTCCGGGACCGGCCCCGAGTCCGACTCGGTGCGCATCGAGCTCATGGCCGACTGTCTCGCGGGCATGTGGGCGGGAAACGCGGCAACGACGATCGACCCGGACACCGGTCTGCCGTTCCTGCAGGAGATCACCCCGGACGAGCTCAAGGACGCACTCTCCGCAGCGTCGGCCGTGGGCGACGACCGTATCCAGGAGGCCGCGACCGGCTCGGTGAACCCCGAGGCATGGACGCACGGGTCGAGCGAGCAGCGCCAGCGCTGGTTCATGACGGGCTACGAGGGCGGGACGTTCCAGGACTGCAACGCGCTGGAGGCGTCGAGGCTCTGAACGCCCCGCACCGATGAGTCAACGGCCGTCTCGCCGTCTCAGTGAGGAGACCAGGCCGCCGCCAGGCGGCGCCACCTCAGGGGAATGACTAGGACGGGGACGGACCATGGCAGAGCTGCTCATCGACTTCATCACCTCGCTCGACGGCTACGCGTCGGGCGAGGGCTGGCCCGGATTCTGGGGGCTCGAAGGCCCCGAGTATCTCGCGTGGCTCGGGGAGCAACCCCAGGTCACCTACCTGATGGGCGCGAACACGTACCGGTTGATGTCGGGCTTCGCGGCCGGCCAGATGCCGGCGGGGACGGACGAGTTCACGGCCGACGAGGAGGCGTCGGTCGACGAGCTCACGGCGGCACGGAAGGTGGTCTTCTCCAGCATGCTCGCCGAGCCGCTGACGTGGGCGAACTCCACGCTGGTGCGCGGCGACGCGGTGGACGCGGTCCGCGCCATGAAGGATGCCGAGGACGGCATCCTCAGCACGATCGGCAGCCTCAGCCTGGCACGGTCACTGCTGCGGGCTGGCCTCGTCGACCGGTTCCGGGTCGGGATGTTCCCTGTGATCACCGGCGCGACCGGAGCCGAGCGGATCTACGACGGCTATCCCGACGTCGCCCTCGAGATGACCGACCACCGCACCTTCGACACCGGCATCCAGTTCGTCGAGTACCGGCCGCGCGTCCTGGAGGGGCCGCCGCTGGCAACCACCGGCGGGTGGACGCGACCCGGAGAGGCATGACCCTCGGGTGCCGCGACGCACGTCACGCGCGTCGAGACGCGACCCTCTGGTAGATCTCGTCCTGAAGAGCGTCGGCGAAGAACGTGGGGATGGGGGACTGATCGTTCTCCGAGGTCAGCCAGTACGCGCCGGTGAGTCGTCCGTAGTCGTTGAAGTCGATCTCGGCTGACCACGTCGTCAGGCCGCTGTTCGATCGCACCACGAGCCCGACTGTCATCCCGGTGACATCGGCCTTCGTCACCCGGGGGGTCCTGCTCGCGACCTCGCTCGCGAGATGGGCGAAGTCCTGAGCGGCCAGACCGTCGTCGAACTGCAGCGGCGAGGACTTGCGACGCTTGGTCTCCTGAGCGTCACGCAACAACGCGCGAATCCCCGCGCCGATCAGGATCGCCGCGCCTCCGGCCAGCGCCTTGGAGAGAACTCCCACCTTGCTGTCTCCGTTCGCGTTCCCAGTCCGAGCGACGACGTGTCGGGTGTGAGCGTAACGGATGGTATGGCCTGGTCTTGTCGGTGCATCCGGGACCCGACCTGCTCGACGGCCAGAACTCCAGGGGGGAACTGGAGGGACTGAGATGACCGCTGAGGCCATCTCAGTCCGCTTCAGTCCCCGAGCCAGGATCGCGTTCGTCGCAGGTCGGGCGGGCGCTGGTCGGCGACTCAGCGTTCAGCGACCCGAGTCAGACGTTGAAGCCCAGCGCGCGCAGCTGGTCCTTGCCGTCCTGCGTGATCTTCTCGGGGCCCCACGGCGGCATCCAGACCCAGTTGACGCGGAAGCCGTCGATCAGCCCGTCGAGGGACTGCGCGGTCTGGTCCTCGATGACGTCGGTCAGCGGGCAGGCCGCGGACGTGAGCGTCATGTCGATGACCGCGTGGTTGTTCTGGTCGACCTGGATGCCGTAGACGAGGCCGAGGTCGACGACGTTGATCCCGAGCTCGGGGTCGATGACGTCGCGCATGGCCTCCTCGACGTCGGCCGCGGTCGGCGGGGTCGGCGCCGCAGCGGCGGCGGGGGTCTCGGTCGTCATCGGTTCTCCTGAGGTGCCTGAGGTGACTGGGCGGGCAAGGGGGTTGCGGTCGAGGCCGGGTCGGCGACGGGGGCGTCCGAGCCTGCGAGGACTCCCGACGTCGCCAGGGTGTCACGCAGCGCGGCCCAGCCGAGCAGCGCGCACTTGATGCGGGCCGGGAACTGCGCGACCCCGGTGAAGGCCGTGGCGTCCCCGAGCTCGTCCTCGAGGTCCTCGTCGAGTCCCTTGCCGCGTGACTGCATGAGCTGGCGGAAGAGGTCACCCAGGTGCTCGGACTCGGCGACGGGCGCACCGGTCACGAGGTCGGTGAGCACCGACAGCGAGGCCTGCGAGATGCTGCAGCCCTGGCCCTCCCAGCTCACGCTCGAGATGGTCGGGACCTTGGGGTCGGCGGTGTCGAACTCGACGCGCATCGTGACCTCGTCGCCGCACGTGGGGTTGATCTGGTGCGACTCACCGTGGAGGTGACCCTCCGACAGGTCGACGAACCCTCGCCCGTGCGGCGACTTCGCGTGGTCGAGGATGACCTGCTGGTACATCTGCTCCAACGAGCTGCTCATTGCTGGGGTCCTGCTCCTTCGGTACATCCTGCGGTGCGCTGGAAAGCGGGGACGTGACGGGCCGCGAGGCGCCCACGGTCGACGTGGACGTGCGTGTGTCAGTCCACTGAGAAGAACGCCCGGACCCCCGCCAAACCTTCCCGGAACGCCGTGACGTCCTCGGACGTGGTGTAGACCGAGGCGGAGGCGCGCGCCGTGGCGGCGATCCCGAACCGGCGGTGCAGGGGCTGGGCGCAGTGGTGACCGACGCGCACGGCGATCCCGGCGGCGTCGAGCACCTGCCCCACGTCGTGCGCGTGGACGCCCTCGACGACGAACGAGACGACCGCGAGACGGTCCTCCGGCACGGCAGGGCCGATGATCCGCACGCCCGGGATGTCGGCGATCGTGAGGAGCTCGACCGCGAGGTCGTGCTCGTGGGCCGCGACGTTCTCCATGCCCAGCTCGTCGAGGTACTGCGCGGCGACGCCGAGCCCGACGATCTGCGCGACGGCCTGCGTGCCGGCCTCGAAGCGTTGCGGCGGCGGCATGTACGTCGCCTCCGTCATGGTGACGACCTCGATCATGGACCCGCCGGTCGTGACCGGGGGCAGCGCCTCGAGCAGCTCGCGGCGCCCGTAGAGCGCCCCGATACCCGTGGGTCCCAGCATCTTGTGGCCGGAGAATGCCGCGAAGTCGACGTCGAGCGCGTGCAGGTCCACGGGCAGGTGCGGCACGGACTGGCACGCGTCGAGGAACGTGAGCGCCCCGACCTCCTTGGCCCGCGCCACGATCGGCGCGACGGGCGTGATCGCGCCCGTCACGTTGGAGGCGTGCGTGAACGCGACCACGCGCGTGCGCTCGGTGATGACGGAGTCCGCCTCGTCGACGCGGATGCGCCCGTCGTCGTCGACGTCGAACCAGCGCAGCACGGCGCCCGTGCGCGCGGCGAGCTCCTGCCACGGCACGAGGTTGGCGTGGTGCTCGGCCTCGGTCAGGACGATCTCGTCGCCCGGGGCCAGGGCGAAGCGGCGGGCCGCCTCTCCCCCGCGACCGATCGTCGCGTTCGACAGCGCGTACGCGACCAGGTTGATCGCGGCGGTCGCCCCGGAGGTCCAGACGATCTCGTCGGCGTCGGCCCCCACGAAGCGGGCGACCGCGGACCGGGCGTCCTCGAACGCCTCGGTCGCCTCCTCCGCGAGCTGGTGCGCGCCGCGGTGCACCGCGGCGTTGCGCTCCTCGTAGAAGTCGACCTCGGTGTCGAGGACGACCTGCGGCTTCTGCGACGTGGCGCCCGAGTCGAGGTAGACGAGCGGACGACCACCCCGCACCGTGCGGGCGAGCAGCGGGAAGTCGGCTCGCACGGCGGCGAGCTCGGTGGCGCTCAGCCCTGCCCGCACGGTGTGGGTGGTGGTCATCGGTGGTCTCCTCGGTTCGTCAGGTGCCCGCCGGCGGACCGGCGGGCGGCTGGACAGGTCAGGCCGTGGCCGCGCCCGTCGTCAGGAAGCGGTCGTAGCCCTCGTTCTCGAGGCGCTCGGCCAGCTCGGGGCCGCCCTCCTCGGCGATGCGGCCGTCGACGAACACGTGCACGAAGTCGGGCTTGATGTAGCGCAGGATGCGCGTGTAGTGCGTGATGAGCAGCACGCCGACGTCCGTGGACTCCTTGGCGCGGTTGACGCCCTCGGAGACGATGCGCAGCGCGTCGACGTCGAGGCCCGAGTCGGTCTCGTCGAGGATCGCGATGCTGGGCTTGAGGAGCTCCATCTGCAGGATCTCGTGGCGCTTCTTCTCACCGCCGGAGAAGCCCTCGTTGACCGAGCGCTCCGCGAAGGACGAGTCCATGCGCAGGTTCTCCATGGCGCCCTTGACGTCCTTGACCCACGTGCGCAGCGCGGGGGCCTCGCCGTCGATCGCGGTCTTCGCGGTGCGCAGGAAGTTCGAGACGGACACGCCCGGGACCTCGACGGGGTACTGCATGGCGAGGAACATGCCCGCGCGGGCACGCTCGTCGACGGTCATCGCGAGGACGTCCTCGCCGTTGAGCGTCACGGTGCCGCTCGTGATCGTGTACTTGGGGTGGCCGGCGATCGAGTACGCGAGGGTCGACTTGCCCGAGCCGTTGGGGCCCATGATCGCGTGGGTCTCGCCCGCGTTGATGGTCAGGTCGACGCCGCGCAGGATCGGCTTCGGCCCTTCCTTGGTCTCGACGCTGACGTGCAGGTCGCGGATCTCCAGAGTGGACATGTGGTGTTCTCCAGTATTCGAGAAAGTTCAGGGGGTCAGGACGGGGAGACGGTCTGGTCGATGTCGACGAGCACGCGCTCGCCGTCGATCGTGACCGGGTAGACGGGCACGGGGCGCATCGCGGGCAGCGCGGTGGGCATGCCGGTCCGCAGGTCGAACTGCGAGCCGTGCAGCCAGCACTCGATGAAGCAGCCCTCGACCTCGCCGTCGGACAGCGAGACCGCACCGTGGGAGCAGATGTCCGAGATGGCGTGCCAGTTCCCGTCGCCGTCGCGGACGACCGCGACCTCGACGGGGCCGCTCTCGCCCTCGAGCTCCACACGCAGCGCCTCCTCGGGCGCTACGTCGTCGGTCATGCAAGCAAGCTGTGCAGTCATGCGGGTCGGGTCACCGGCCTTCGATGACGCTCATCGACTTGGCGAGCTCGGCCTCGATCGACTCCAGCAGGCGCTCCTCGACCGACGGGACGCCGATCTCCTGGATGAGCTCGGCGAAGAAGCCGCGGACCACGAGGCGACGCGCGTCGGTCTCGGGGATGCCGCGCGCCTGCAGGTAGAAGAGCTGCTCGTCGTCGAAGCGACCGGTGGCCGAGGCGTGCCCGGCTCCCTCGATGAGGCCGGTCTCGATCTCGAGGTTCGGCACGGAGTCCGCGCGCGCCCCGTCCGACAGGACGAGGTTGCGGTTGAGCTCGTAGGTGTCGGTGCCCTCGGCCTCGGTGCGGATCAGCACGTCGCCGACCCAGACCGTATGCGCGCCCTCGCCCTGCAGCGCGCCCTTGTAGGTGACGCGGGACTTGCAGCTCGGGACGGCGTGGTCGACGAAGAGACGGTGCTCCTGGTGCTGGTCGGCGTCGGCGAAGTACAGGCCGACCATCTCGACCTCACCACCGGTGCCGGTGAACTCGGCGTCGGGGGTCACACGGACGACGTCGCCGCCGAACGTCACGACGACGTGCTTGAGCTTGGCGTCGCGGCCGATGCGTGCGCGGTGCGAGCTCGCGTGCACGGCGCCCTCGCTCCAGTCCTGCACGGACACGACCGTGAGGTGCGCGCCGTCCTCGACGACGATCTCGACGGTCTCGGTGAGCGTCGCGGAGCCCACGTGGTCGATGACCACGACGGACTCGCTGTGCCGCTGCGCGTGCACCAGCAGGTGCGTCGCGGTGGGCTCGTCGGTCAGGCCCTCGATGCGCACGGACGTGACGTCGCTGGCGACGGCCTCGGCCGGGATGGTGACGACGGTCGCCTCGTCGAACGCGTTCCACGCGGTCACGGCGGTGCGGTCGCCCGGGACGCCCGCGCGGCCGAGCCGCTCGTCGTCCCGGCCGACGATCTCGACCGTGACCTCGGGCGCGTCGACCACGGTCGTGCGCACGCCGGCGCTGCCGAGCGCCGTCGAGAACAGCGGGGCGAGGCGCTTGACCGGGGAGAAGCGCCACTCCTCCTCGCGGCCCGTGGGCTCGGTGATGACGGCCGGGTCGAACGAGGTGATGCGCTCGGCGCGGGAGCCCTGCGGCGTGCCGCCGACCCCGTGCGAGTGAGCGCCGTCCTGGACGGCCTGGGAGTGGTCCGTGCTCAGGCCGACCGGCTCGGTCTGTGTGGTGCTCGCAGTAGTAGTCATTTAGCCGACGGACCCTTCCATCTGCAGTTCGATGAGGCGGTTGAGCTCGAGCGCGTACTCCATGGGCAGCTCACGGGCGATGGGCTCGACGAACCCGCGCACGATCATGGCCATGGCCTCGGTCTCTGCCATGCCTCGGGACATGAGGTAGAACAGCTGGTCCTCGCTCACGCGCGACACGGTCGCCTCGTGACCCATCGAGACGTCGTCCTCGCGGACGTCGACGTACGGGTAGGTGTCGGACCGGGAGATCTGGTCGACGAGCAGCGCGTCGCACAGAACGGTGGAGGCGGAGTGCTCCGCTCCCTCGAGGACCTGGACGAGGCCGCGGTAGGACGTGCGTCCACCGCCGCGCGCCACGGACTTCGAGACGATCGAGGAGGACGTGTGGGGGGCGGCGTGCACCATCTTGGCGCCCGCGTCCTGGTGCTGGCCCTCGCCCGCGAACGCGATCGACAGCGTCTCGCCCTTGGCGTGCTCGCCGAGCAGGTAGATCGCGGGGTACTTCATGGTGACCTTGGAGCCGATGTTGCCGTCGACCCACTCCATCGTCGCGCCCTCGGCGGCCGTCGCACGCTTGGTGACGAGGTTGTACACGTTGTTCGACCAGTTCTGGATGGTCGTGTAGCGCACGCGGGCGTTCTTCTTGACGATGATCTCGACGACCGCGGAGTGCAGCGAGTCGCTCGAGTAGATCGGGGCGGTGCAGCCTTCGACGTAGTGCACGTACGAGCCCTCGTCCGCGATGATCAGCGTGCGCTCGAACTGGCCCATGTTCTCCGTGTTGATGCGGAAGTAGGCCTGGAGCGGGATCTCGACGTGGACGCCCGGGGGGACGTAGACGAACGAGCCGCCGGACCACACGGCCGAGTTGAGCGCGGCGAACTTGTTGTCACCCGAGGGGATGACGGTGCCGAAGTACTCCTGGAAGAGCTCGGGGTGCTCGCGCAGCGCGGTGTCGGTGTCGAGGAAGATGACGCCCTGCTTCTCGAGCTCCTCGTTGATCTGGTGGTAGACGACCTCGGACTCGTACTGGGCCGCGACGCCCGCGACGAGGCGCTGCTTCTCCGCCTCGGGGATGCCGAGCTTGTCGTAGGTCTCCTTGATGTCCTCGGGCAGGTCGTCCCACGAGGTCGCCTGCTTCTCGGTGGACCGCACGAAGTACTTGATGTTGTCGAAGTCGATGCCCGACAGGTCGCTGCCCCAGTTGGGCATGGGCTTCTTGTCGAACAGGCGCAGCGCCTTGAGGCGGTAGTTCAGCATCCACTCGGGCTCGCTCTTGAGCGTGGAGATGTTGCGCACGACCGCCTCGGAGAGGCCACGCTGCGCCGTCGCGCCGGCGTCGTCCTTGTCGTGCCAGCCGTAGCCGTAGGAGCCGATCGAGGCGATGATCTCCTCGTCGGACTGGCCGGTGCTCTGGGACACGCCGGCGGTGTCCTGGGTGGGAGCGCTCATGTCATTCCTTCCACGTTCCGTCGACGACGGAGGGGGGCGGTGGGGCGGTGGTCGATGAACCTGTCGGTTCGGGGTGTCGTGCTGGAGGGTGCGCCGGGGCGCGCGGTCCGCGCGCGGTGGCACGGCGTCCGGTGGTCTGGTGCCCGACGGCGTCGCTCGCCTCGGGTGCGCGGGTCGCCGCGGGGAGCACGGGGACGTTGGTCGTGCAGGCGTGCCCGCCGCCCGCGAGGGTCGCGAGCCGCTGGACGTGCGAGCCGAGGAGCTGGGAGAAGACCTGGGCCTCGGCGTCGCAGAGCTGGGGGAACTCCTCGGCGACGTGCTGGACCGGGCAGTGTCCCTGGCAGAGCTGGACGGTCGCGGTGCCGGCGACGGGTCGCACGCTCGCCGCGAACCCGTCCTCCGCGAGGACCGTGGCGAGCTGCTCGGCGCGGCCCGCGACGTCGTCGGCCGTGATGCGGCTCGCGTAGCGGTCGGTGAGCTCGGCGAGGCGGCGGTGCGCGAACTCCTCGACCGCGTCCTCCCCGGCGACGTCGCGCAGGTAGCGCAGCGCCTGGGTCGCGAGGTCCGGGTAGGCCCCCGAGAGCTCGGACTGGCCGCGGTTCGTCGCGACGTAGTGGCGGGCGGGACGCCCGCGCATCCCGGTGCCCGCGCCCGAGTCGTGGACGGCGATGAGCCCGTCGGCCTCGAGCTGGGCGAGGTGACGTCGGACACCTGCGGGTGTGAGGCCGAGGTCGGTCGCGAGCGAGGCAGCGCTCACGGGACCGTCGGAGACGATGAGCGCGAGGACGCGCTCGCGCGTGGTGCCGTCACCGTCGGGCGGGACGTGCGTGTCGTGCGAGCCCTGGAGGGTGACGGGGCCTGCGGGCGGCACGGCGCCGGCAGTGCGTGCGTCGTCGCTCATGCCTCACCTCCACGTCGTCGGTCTGCTGGGTTCTTCGTGCCTGGCCGCGGGCGCGCACGGTCCCGGGAGGCGTCATCGATATAGGTAACAGTCTCATGCGCTAAATGTTCCGGCGCAAGCAAGGCGTACCTCACAGCCGCCCCCAGCCCGCTCCCCTACAATCGCCACCGTGCCCGACTCCCCCGCCGTCGTCCTCCAGGACGTGGTCAAGCGTTATGACGGCCGGGCGGTCGTCGACCACCTGAGCCTGACCGCCTCCCGAGGCGCCGTGACCGCCGTCCTCGGCCCCAACGGGGCCGGCAAGACCACCACGATCGAGTGCTGCGAAGGCCTGCGAGCGCCCGACGAGGGCAGCGTGCGGGTCCTCGGGCTCGACCCTCTGCTGAACGCGCGCGACCTGCGCCCGCGGGTCGGGGTCATGCTCCAGGACGGCGGGCTGCCCACGGGCGTGCGCGCGCTCGAGATGCTGCACCACGTCGCGTCGATGTACGCGAACCCTCGCGACGTGGCGGAGATCACGGAACGCCTGGGGCTCACGAGCTTCGCCCGGACGACTGTCCGGCGCCTGTCGGGCGGTCAGCGTCAGCGCCTCGCGCTCGCCGCGGCGATCGTGGGTCGACCCGAGGTCGTGTTCCTCGACGAGCCGAGCGCGGGCATGGACCCCCAGAGCCGGCACGCGGTGTGGGAGCTCGTGCGCGAGCTGCGCGCGGACGGCGTCGGGATCGTCCTGACGACGCACCTCATGGACGAGGCCGAGGACCTCGCGGACCACGTGTACATCGTGGACCACGGACAGGTCATCGCCTCGGGTGCGACCTCCGACCTCCTGCACGCGGGCCCGTCCGCGGACGGGAACCGCACGCTGCGTCTCGAGGCGCGCGAGGGCCTGGACACCGGCGCGCTCCGCCAGCGGGTCGAGTCCGGCCCGACGACGTCGCCCGCCTCCGCGTGGACCGTCACCGAGACGCAGCCCGGCTCATACAGCGTGACCGGGCCGGTCGACCCGTCGACCGTCGCCGTCGTGACCGCGTGGCTCGCGGACGAGGGTGCGCTCGCCTCGCGCCTGACGATCGGCCGCCGCACCCTCGAGGACGTGTTCCTCGACCTGACAGGACGAGAGCTCCGATGACCGACCAGACGACGACCGGACCGGTCGCCTCGGGGCCCACCGCGTCCGCCGCGCCGCCCGCGACCGACGGCGCGGCCCCCGCGTGGCGCCGGGTCGCGTCGCAGACGGCGTTCGAGACGCGCATGATCCTGCGCAACGGCGAGCAGCTGCTCGTGACGATCATCCTGCCCGTGATGCTGCTCGTCGGGCTCGCTCGCACGTCCTTCATCGACCTCGACACGCAGGGGTACTCGCGCATCGACTTCGTGACACCGGGCGTCCTGGCGCTCGCCGTCATGTCGACGGCGTTCACGTCACAGGCCATCGCGACGGCGTTCGACCGCCGCAACGGGGTCCTGCGGCTGCTGTCCACGACGCCGCTGGGCCGCGGGGGCCTGCTCGCGGGCAAGATCCTCGGGGTGCTCGCGGTCGAGCTGGTCCAGGTGGTCGTGCTCGGCGGGGTCGCGCTCGCGCTCGGCTGGTCCCCGGACCCGGCGGGCATCCTGCCGGCACTGCTCGCGGTGCTGCTCGGCACCGCGGCGTTCACGAGCCTCGCGCTCCTGCTCGCGGGGACGCTGCGCGCCGAGGGCGTGCTCGCGGTCGCGAACCTGCTGCTCGTCCTGCTGACCGTCGCGGGCGGCGTGCTCGTCCCCGCCTCCCAGCTCCCCGGGGCGCTCGAGCAGGTCGCGCTGCTGCTCCCGTCGGGAGCGCTCGGCGAGGCCATGCGGGGCGCGCTGCTCCTCGGCGAGGTGCCCGCGTTCTCGGTGGTCGTGCTGCTCGGCTGGACCGCGGCCCTCGGGTGGGGAGCGGGCAAGCTGTTCCGCTGGCACTGAGGGTCTGTCAGCGCCGAGGGGCCGCCGGCCCCAGGACGCCTCAGGCGCCGGGCCAGACCCCTGCGGCCTCTGCCGCCGTGGCCGGCAGGCGCAGCCACTCCAGCACGGTGGTCCACGCCTTCTCGTCGATCGTCGTGCCCGTGCACTCGAAGGACAGGACGGTGCTGGTCCGCATCGTCACCCCCGAGTAGCTCGGCCGCGTGGTCGCTCGAGCGAGGACCCTGCTCCGGACCGGTGTACCCGCGCGCTCGACGGTCCACTCCTGGGTCGCGACGTTGGCCCCCTTCCGTGGCTCGGTCCGTTCCTCGCCGAACACGAGGGACTCCGACTCCGCGGACTCGTTCCACGCTCCCCGCTCGGCGGCGAGGATGTCCCGGAGCACCGCGAACGACGCGTCCCGCGCAGCACCGGGGACGTCGTCCGTCGGGCCGTCCGTCGGGGCCGCGGTCGTGGTGGTGGACAGGGCGCACCTCCCGTTCGAGCTCAGGACGGTCCACCCGTCACGGGCCGGGAACCGGTGGGACGCCGAGAAGCCCTGGGGCTGGAGCACCATGAGCGGTGTGTAGGTGTCGACGAGCACCCGGCGCAGCTCCTCGGGGTCAGGCACGTACTCGTCGGGGTTGTCCGCGGGTCCTGTCACCTCGGGCGTTTCCTGGGCGCCGGCCCCCGCTCCGTCCGCGGCAATCGAGGTCGGGCTCGGTGTCGGGTCCGACGGTGCGCTCGTCCCGCCACCGTCTGTCTCGTGCACGGCGCTCGGGCCGGGCTGCGGCTCTCCCCCTGACGTGCAGCCTGCGAGGACGACCAGGGTCAGGGTCACCGCCAGCAGGCGGCCGGACCGAGCGACGACGGACGGACGGCGAGCAACCATGCGAACCCCCGGGACGGTCGAGAAAAAGTCTCGTCAGAGTATCGGTCTTGTCAAGAACTCGCTTGCTCGATGCTCGCCGCTCGGAGTCCGCTCGCTCGATCCCGCAGCGCCGCTGCCGATCCGGGCCAACATCACACCCGGACGCCGCACCCGGATGGCGGGGGCCGCTCCCCGCGCGGCTACCTTTGGACGGTGAGCAGCGCAGAACTCGCCCCCGTACCCACCTCCCCCGCCTGGTACGCGAAGGTCGACCGCTTCCGCCGCTGGACCCGACCGGTCCTCGTCGCGAACCTCGTCGGCCAGATCGGCATCATCGTCACGGGCGGTGCGGTGCGCCTGACCGGGTCCGGCCTCGGTTGCTCGACGTGGCCGCTGTGCGAGCCCGGGAGCTTCACGCCCGAGTTCCACTCCGCGATGTCGATCCACCCGATCATCGAGTTCGGCAACCGCACGCTCACGGGAGTGCTGGGGGTCATCGCGGTCGCCCTCCTGCTGCTCGTGTGGACGGACGCCTCACGCTCGCCCTCGTACCGGCGCCTCGGCTGGGCGCCGCTCGCTGGTGTCGCGGCGCAGGCCGTGATCGGCGGCATCACGGTGCTGCTGCACCTGCACCCCGCGGTCGTCGGGTTCCACTTCCTCGTCTCTGCCGCGCTCGTGTGGGTCTCGGCGTATCTTCTCTACCGCCAGGGTGAGGGCGACAAGGCCCCGGTGGCCGTCGTCGACGCGGGCACCCGTGTCGTGGGTCGCGTGCTCGCGGCCGTCTCGGTGCCGCTCCTCGTCCTGGGGGTCCTGGCCACGGGCTCGGGCCCGCACGGGGGTGACGACGAGGTCGCGTACCGCTTCGCTCTCGACCCGGCGCTCATCAGCAAGGTCCACGCGGCCTCGGTGTGGCTGTTCCTGATCGTGCTCGTCGTGGCCGCGGTGCAGGTCTTCCGGCAGGCGGACGCACCCGCCCGTGCCCGCAAGGCCGTCGTGGTGCTGGTCGTCGTGACGCTCCTGCAGGGCCTGATCGGCTACGTCCAGTACTTCACGGGCCTGCCGGAGATCCTGGTCGCGGCGCACATGCTGGGCGCGGGCCTGCTCGTCACGTCGCTCACCTGGACGCTGCTCACGTTCCGCGTCCGCGACTGAACGCTGCGAGCGTCACCCGCAGCGTTCGAGAAGGAGCGCCGGCCTTGCGCGGACGCCGACCCTGCTGCGTCGGCAGTCGTCCGATGGTCGACCGACGCCGCCGGTCGGCGGGGCGCATCCCGCATAGGATCGTCGGGTGGCGAGGGACGGGGTGTACGCGAAGGGGCGGCTCAAGCGCGAGGAGATCCTCGACGTCGCGCTCGAGGTCTTCGCCGACGAGGGGTACCGCGGCACGAGCCTGCGGACGATCGCGACACGCTGCGGCCTGACGGTCGCGGGGGTCATGCACTACTTCGACTCGCGCGAGGACCTGCTCACCCAGGTGATCGTCCGTCGCGACCAGACGGGCCGCCCGATAGACCACGACGCCCCTCGCACGCTCGCCGAGAACCTCCGGGGCAACGCCGAGCGCCCCGGGCTGGTCGAGCTCTTCGTGTCCCTGACGGCGGCGGCCCGCGACCGTGAGCACCCCGCCCACGAGGTCCTGGCCCAACGCTACGCGGGCCTGCGGGACACGCTGCGCGAGGACGTCGTCGCCCGGCAGGACGCAGGCGAGCTGCCCGCGCACCTCGACCCGGACGCGCTCGCGCGTCTGATCCTCGCGACCGCCGACGGTGCGCAGCTCCAGTGGATGGTCGACGACGAGGCCACCCTCGCCGGGCCTCTCGACACGCTGCTGTACGACGTGCTGGGCCTGGCACGCCCCTAGGCCCCGGCCGGGCCACGCGGGTTCACGGCGCACCCTCAACGTCTCGCTCCTTCACGTCGAACCACTTACCTACCAGTGTATGGTTTTCTGGAACCGCCTGTGGAAGGCCCCGATGCCCCCGGCCCTCCGCGCCCCGCGCCACCGTCGTCGTCTCGAAGGGACACCTCCATGTCCGACTGCCTCCCCTACCAGGACCCCACCCTCCCGGTGCCCGAACGCGTGACCGACCTCGTCGGCCGCATGACGCTCGCGGAGAAGGTCGGCCAGATGATGCAGCTGGGCGCGGCCGACGGCGTCGAGCGGCTCGTGAACGAGGTGCACGTCGGCTCGATCCTGCACACGTCCCCCGAGAACGCGCTGCTCGCGCACGAGCTCACGGCACGCAGCCGCCTGCAGATCCCGCTGCTCATCGCCGAGGACTGCATCCACGGGCACTCGTTCTGGTACGGCGCGACGATCTACCCGACCCAGCTCGGCATGGCGGCGACCTGGAACCCCGAGCTCCTCGAGCGCGTCGCCCGGGCCACCGCGGTCGAGGTCGCCGCGACGGGCATCCACTGGACCTTCTCGCCCGTGCTGTGCATCACGCGCGACCTGCGCTGGGGGCGCGTGAGCGAGACGTTCGGCGAGGACCCGTTCCTCATCAGCGAGCTCGCGTCCGCGATGGTCCGCGGCTACCAGGGCGACGGGCTCGCAGACCCCACCGCGATCCTCGCGACCGCGAAGCACTTCGCCGGCTACTCCGAGACCCAGGGCGGGCGCGACGCGAGCGAAGCCGACATCTCGCGCCGCAAGCTGCGCTCCTGGTTCCTCCCGCCGTTCGAGCGCGTCGCCCGCGAGGGCTGCCGGACCTTCATGCTGGGCTACCAGTCGATGGACGGCGTCCCGATCACGGTCAACGAGTGGCTCCTCAGCGACGTGCTGCGCGGCGAGTGGGGCTACACCGGCACCCTCGTCACGGACTGGGACAACGTGGGCCGCATGGTCTGGGAGCAGCACATCCAACCCGACCACACGCACGCGGCAGCCGCCGCGGTGCGCGCCGGGAACGACATGGTCATGACCACGCCCCAGTTCTTCGAGGGAGCCCAGGAGGCCGTCCGCCAGGGCCTGCTCGACGAGGCACGGCTCGACGCGGCGGTCGCCCGCATCCTCACGCTGAAGTTCGAGCTCGGACTGTTCGAGAACCCTCGTCGCCCCGACCCCGAGCGTCAGGCCCAGGTCGTCGGCTCGTCCGACCACGCCGACCTGAACCTCGAGGTCGCACGCCGCTCGCTCGTGCTGCTCACGAACGACGGGACGCTCCCCCTCGGCGGCGCGCTCGTCGCGGGACAGGACGGTCGTGCGGTCGCCCCGAGCGCCGGGACCCCGGCCCGGCGGGTCGCGGTCGTCGGCCCCAACGCCGACGACCCGCACGCCCAGCAGGGCGACTGGGCCGGGGCGTCCGGCCAGGTCGACTGGCTGCCCGACGGCCACCCGCGCGAGATGACCCAGACGGTCCTCGACGGCTTCCGGGACCACGTCCCCGCCGGCTGGGAGGTCACGCACGCGCGCGGCGCCGACATCCTCACGCTCGTCCCGGACCCTGAGGGCGCCTTCTTCCCCGACGGGCAGCCCCGCCCCCAGGTCGTGCTGCCCGCCGAGCCCGACGCCGCCCTGATCGCCGAGGCGGTCGCGGCCGCGCGCGACGCCGACTACGTCGTGGCCGTCGTCGGGGACCGGATCGAGCTCGTGGGCGAAGGTCGGTCCACGGCGACGCTCGACCTCGTGGGCGCCCAGGTCGCGCTCCTCGACGCCCTCGCGGAGACCGGCACCCCGCTGGTCGTCGTGGTCGTCGCCTCCAAGCCGCTCGTCCTGCCGCCCTCGGCACGCGGCGCGGCCGCGATCGTGTGGGCCGCCAACCCCGGCATGCGCGGGGGGCGCGCGGTCGCGGAGCTCGTGCTCGGCCTCGTCGAGCCGTCGGGCCGCCTGCCCCTGTCCTTCGCCGAGCACGTCGGACAGCTTCCCGTCTACTACAACCAGCTCCCGGGCCAGCACGGGACCCGCTACGCCGACCTCACGCAGCGCCCGCCCTTCGCGTTCGGCGAGGGGCTGAGCTACACGAACGTGGAGTACTCGGCGCTGACGGTCCGCGAGGACGTGCTCGGCCTCGACGACACCGTGCACGCGCAGGTCACGCTCACCAACACGGGCGCGCGACCGGCCCGGGAGACCGTCCAGGTGTACGTGCGGGACACGGTCACCTCCGTCACGTGGGCAGAGAAGGAGCTCAAGGCGTACCAGCAGGTCGACGTCGCCCCGGGCGAGTCGGTCGTGGTCGACCTCGCCCTGCCGGTCGCGGACTGCACGCTCGTCGACGCACACGGCCGACGCGTCGTCGAGCCCGGCGCGTTCGAGCTGCGCGTCGGCCCGTCCTCGCGTGACGAGGTGCTGCTCGTGGCCGGCTTCACGGTCACGGGCTGAGGCGAGCGCTTCGGGCGACCAGGCCGGGACGTGACGAAGGGCCCGACGGCGCGTGACGCCGTCGGGCCCTTCGTGGCAGTGCTGCGGTGCGCGCCTCAGGCGCGCGGGTCTCCCCCGCGCCGCTCGGGCCACGGGCTGTCGGCCGGGCGCAGGGCAGACCAGCCGGTCGCGCGCGCAGCCGCAGCAGCCAGGATCCCGACGACGGCCGACGGGTTGTGCAGGTCGCCCGCCAGGACCGCGGACACGGCCTCGTCGAGCGGCACCCAGCGCAGCACCATGCCCAGCTCCTCGGCCTCACGCTCGTGGCGCTCGGCCTCGGGGACCGGCGACAGGTCACGGGCGAGGAAGACCCGCAGCGCCTCGTTGCTGCCGCCCGGCGTCGTGAAGTAGTCCGCGAGGACGTCCCAGCGCGCGGCGCGCAGGTCGGCCTCCTCGAGCAGCTCGCGGGCGGCCGCGGCCTGCGCGTCCTCCCCGTCCACGTCGAGCAGACCGGCCGGGGGCTCCCACAGCTCGCGCCGCACCGGGTGCCGGTACTGGTGCAGCAGCAGGACCCGCTCGTCCTCGTCGAGCACGATGATCGCCACCGCGCCAGGGTGGTCGACGAACTCACGCGTCACGACACCCCCCGCACCCAGGTCGACGGACTCCGAGCGCAGGTCGAAGATGCGGCCCGCGTGCAGGACACGCGCCTCGCCGACATCCCGGGAGATCGGGACGTCGGCGAGCGGGCGCACGCTCACGTCAGGCCGTCCGAGCCTCGAGCGCCGCCGCGACCAGGCCCGCGAACAACGGGTGGGCGCGCGTCGGGCGGCTCTTGAACTCCGGGTGCGCCTGCGTGCTCACGTAGTACGGGTGCACCTCGGCCGGCAGCTCGACGAACTCGACGAGCGACGAGTCGGGCGACGTTCCGGAGATGATCAGGCCTGCCTCCTCGAGGCGAGCGCGGTAGGCGTTGTTGACCTCGTAGCGGTGGCGGTGACGCTCCGTGACCGTCTCGGAGCCGTAGGTCTTCGCGACCACGGAACCGGGGCGCAGCGCGGCCTCGTACGAGCCCAGGCGCATCGTGCCACCCAGGTCGCCCGCGCCCTCGACGATCGCGAGCTGCTCCTCCATGGTGGCGATGACCGGGTTCTTGCTCTCCGGGTCGAACTCGCTCGACGACGCGTCCTCGATGCCGAGCACGTTGCGCGCGTACTCGATGACCATCGACTGCAGGCCCAGGCAGATGCCGAGCGTCGGCACCTTGTTCTCACGGGCCCAGCGCAGGGCACCGAGCTTGCCCTCGATGCCGCGCACCCCGAAGCCGCCCGGGACCAGGATCGCGTCGGCCCCGCCGAGCGCGTCCTCGGCGCCCTCGGGCGTCTGGCAGTCGTCCGAGGGGACCCAGCGGATCGTGACCTTCGCGTCGTTCGCGAAACCGCCCGCGCGCAAGGCCTCCGTGACGGACAGGTACGCGTCCGGCAGGTCGATGTACTTGCCGACGAGCGCGACCTCGACCTGGTGCTCGGGCTGGTGCACGCGCTCGAGGAGCTGCGACCACCCGTCCCAGTCCACGTCGCGGAACGCCAGGCCCAGGCGGCGCACGACGTACGCGTCGAGGCCCTCCGAGTGCAGCACGCGCGGGATGTCGTAGATGCTCGGTGCGTCGATCGCGTTGACCACGGCCTCGTTGTCCACGTCGCACATGAGCGCGATCTTGCGCTTCACGGGCTCGGGGACCACGCGGTCCGCGCGCAGGACGATCGCGTCGGGCTGGATGCCGATCGAGCGCAGGGCGGCGACCGAGTGCTGCGTCGGCTTGGTCTTGAGCTCGCCCGACGGGCCGATGTACGGCACGAGGGAGACGTGCAGGAAGAAGACGTCGTCGCGACCGAGCTCGTGCCGGACCTGGCGGGCCGCCTCGAGGAACGGCTGGGACTCGATGTCGCCGACCGTGCCGCCGATCTCCGTGATGATCACGTCGACGCCCTCGCCCGCCTGGGCGCGCATGCGCGACTTGATCTCGTCGGTGATGTGCGGGATGACCTGCACCGTGTCGCCGAGGTACTCGCCGCGACGCTCCTTGGCGATGACCTGCGAGTAGACCTGGCCCGTCGTCACGTTGGACGAGGCCGGGAGCTCGACGTCGAGGAACCGCTCGTAGTGCCCGATGTCGAGGTCCGTCTCGGCACCGTCCTCGGTCACGAAGACCTCGCCGTGCTGGAACGGGTTCATGGTGCCGGGGTCGACGTTGAGGTAGGGGTCGAGCTTCTGCATCGTGACGCTCAGGCCACGGGATCGGAGCAAGCGACCCAGGCTCGAAGCCGTCAGCCCCTTACCGAGAGAGGAGGCCACGCCGCCGGTCACGAAGATGTGCCGGGTGCTGTGGTCCGAGCGGCCGCCGGTGAGGGCGTGGGGTCTGTTCAGGTGATCTGCCACGGAACTCCATCCTAACAGTGACTCGTCGGGGCCGCTCCGGATCCGGGGGTCCGCGACCGTGGGATGACTCTCAGTCGGGCCGTTCGCCCTCCAGTCTGCGCCCGGCCGGCGGGTAGCGCCCAGCGCCTCAGGCGTCCGGGCTCGCGTCGGCGGGTGCGGGGCCCCGCCCGCGCCGCACCAGTCCGACGACGGACGACCGGTCCGCGACGAACGCCAGCCCGACCACGACGACCGCCGCCAGGACGGCGACCCCGAGGCCCACGGCGAGGGCCACCACGACGTGCGCGTCGTCGGGCAGCACGAGCGCGCTGAGGGCACGCCCTGCGGCGCCGCCGAGCACCACGCCCAGGACCACGACGAGGACCGTGCGGAGCACGCCGGCCACCGCCGTCGGCCCCGCATGACGACGCACCGCGAGCAGGAGCAGGAGGCCCGCGACCGTCATGCCCACCGCGGTCGCGAGGCCGAGCAGGCCCAGCACGCGCACCTGGTCCCCCGCGCCGAGCACGGCGGGGCCCGCCACAGCGAGCAGGGCGACGACGCCCCACCCGGTCGCCGTCGCGACGACCGCCGCGCGCTGCCGGTCCAGGACGTAGAGCGCGCGCGACAGGTGCAGGATCAGGGCGAAGCCCACGATGCCCGGCGCCATGGCGGCGGTGGCCACGCCCAGGCCCTCGACGGACCCGTCGGCGACCACGGCGAAGACCGACTCGACCGCTGCCGAGGCCGCGACGAGCGCGGCCACCCCCACGCCCGAGACGAGCAGGATGGTGCGCGTCGTCGACGCCAGCAACCTGCTGAAGAGCTCGTGGCTCCCCTGCGCCACGTGCTCCGCGAGTCGCGGGAACGCGCTCGTCGCGAGCGGGAACGCGAGCACCGCGTAGGGCAGCAGGTAGACCTGCTGGGCGTAGAAGTATGTCGGGAACGTCGCCTCAGGGCCGAAGTTGTTGGCCGCGTACATGGCCGCGAGCACCGACACCTGCTGCGCGACGAGCGCCCCCACCCCCGCGAACGCCAGGTTGCGGGCCCGGACGCCCTCGCCGCCGGGGAAGCGCAGGGTCGGGCGCAGCCGGGTCCCCGTGCGGGCGACCGGGACGACCAGCGGCAGGGCCAGTGCTGCGACCCCGAGCGTCGTGCCCCAGCCGAGCCACGCGATCGCGCTCGACGACAGCGCCGCCACGTCGTTCTGATCCCCGTCCGCCATGCCCGCGAACACGAGGTACACCCCGATGACCACGACGCTCGAGACGAGCGGCGCGAAGGCCTGCCAGAAGAAGCGCTTGTGCGCCTGGAGGATCCCCCCGAGGATCACCGCGAACCCGTACATCGGGATCTGCAGCGCGAAGACGCGCACGAACAGGGCCGTGACGTCGACGAGGTCGGGGTGCTTGTCCATCAGCACGTAGGCGATGGGGTACGCCAGCGCGGCGAGAAGAGCGCCCAGCGGGACCAGGACCAGCAGGGTCCAGCCGAGCAGCGCCGAGGCGATCCTCGAGACGTCGACACGGGCCCCCCGCGCGATGGGGCCCGCCAGCAGCGGGACCACCGCGCCGGCCAACGCGCCACCGGCCGCGACCTCGAACAGGACGTTGGGCAGGATGTTGGCCGACGTGTACGCCGTCCCGATGCCCTCGGTGCCGACCGCCGACGCCATGACGAGCGACCGGGCGAAGCCCACGAGGCGGCTCGCGATCGTGACGACCGTGATCATGAGCGCCGCACCCGCGAGCGTCTGCGTGCCCGCACGCAGCCGGGAGCCACGTGCGGGTCGTGGCGCGGGCGCGGTCTCCGGGCCCGGCGTCACGTCCTCGTTCAAGCCGGTGCGTCCAGACCGGACGGCGACGGGGCGGCGGTCGTCGCGGTGCTCGTGGACGTCGGACGGCGGCCCCACTGGTCCACGCGACGCAGCACGTCGTTGCCGTCGATGATCTTCGAGAAGCTGACCTTCTCGCTCGCGACGTTGAGGCCCAGGATGCCGGCGAGCGCGACCAGCCGGACGAACCGAGGCGCACCGAACGCGATCTGCGTGCCGACGAGTGCACCGAGCGCGTTCGCGCCCCCGTCGCCGAGCATGTCGCGCTCGCCCAGGTCGCCAGGAGCGGCTGCGGCCGCGGCGCCCAGCACGGCGCCGGACGTCGCCCCCACGGGCGTCACCGTGAGCGGGACCGCCAGGGCCGCGCCCGCCTTGAGCGCACGTCCGGGACGCAGGTCGAGGAGGTTGAACAGGTTGGCGCTGAGCGCGACGATCGAGCCGTTGACCGCGACGTCCGTCAGGTACCCCAGGGCCGAGCCCGTCCGGCGCGTGCCGACGAAGGCAGCGGTGAGCGACGTCGTCCCGATCCCGAGGACCTTGAGGCCGCCCGTGGTGACGTGGCCCTCGAGCAGCGCGCCGACGTGCCCCTTGATGCCCTTGGTGCGCGTGGACGGGTCCTCGGCGAGGTCGTCGACGAGCCCGAAGGCCCCGCCCCCCGCCGTCGCCAGCGCGGACGCGGTCCGGGTGCGGGCGTCCGGGCCCGCGACGAGAGCACCTGCCACGAGACCCGCGGCGACCGCAGGGCCCTCGAGCAGGCTGATGGGCTCGCCCCGGTGGTTGGTCCGGGTCCAGCGCTCGTCCCCACCGGGCGGGGTCGCGTCGAGGTACGCGCGAGCGGTCGCCGTGGCCGCGGCCGACGTGACGGCGGCTCCCACCGTGCGCCAGAACCTGCCCATGAGCGTCAGCCCTCCGTCGGCGTGTCGGTCGAGCCTGCGGTGGCGTCGGTGCCCGAGGTCGACTCGGGGACGCCCGGAGGCGTGCGGTCGACCGGGGGGAGCTGCACGGCGGGCGGGATGACCGCGGTCGCTCCCTCCTCGAAGCCGTACTGGCCGACCTGGTCGCCGAGGCGTGCGGCGAGGGCGAGCGGCACGGAGATCTGACCGGGTGCGTCCTCGATGCCGCTGACTGTCGAGAGCACCGCGGCGAGGTCACCGTCGGCCGTGATCGTCGAGATGAGGTCGCCGGGGACCGGCGTCGAACCCGCGACGAGCGCCCCCTCGGACCGCGCCTGCGCGGCCTGGGCGAGCAGGACCTCGATCGAGACGGCGTACGCCTTCGCCTCGTCGACGGATGCTCCCTCGGTCGTGTCCGCCGCGGGGACGGCCTTCGGCTGCGGCTCGAGCAGGAGGACGACGTCCGCGGGCACGTCCTGCGGCTGCACGACCTCGATGAGCTTCGCGTCGGCCAGCTTCTGCTCGATCAGGACCGCCTCCGAGGTGCGAGCCTCGGGGGCCGTGAGCTGCTTCGCGGTGAGCGACGTCGCGAGCGCTGCGGCCAGCTTCTCGTCGGTGCCCGCTTCGTCGACGCCGGGCACGAGGTTGGTCACCTCGGTCGCGGCGGTCTTGCGGACGTCCTGCTGGGTCTCGGCGGTCCAGTCCGCGCCCAGGCGCACGTGCCCGACGACGCTCGCGCCGGCGTTCTCCAGCTGTTCCCGCACGGCCTCGTAGCGGTCGCCGTCGACCTCGCCGAGGTCGACGACCGCGACCCGACGGTCCTGGAGGGAGCCGTCGACGAGCTGGGGGCCCGCAGCGACGATGAACTCCTTGTTGTCGGCGGCCTCGAGGTTCGTCGCGTCAAGCTGGTCGCGCAGCTCGTTGCGCTCGAGCCGCAGCTGCTCGACCTGCCCCGTGAGCTGGTCGCCGATCGCACCCTGCAGCGGACCGGCGCCCAGGATGATGCCGACCGCCAGCGCCAGGAAGACCGAGATCAACGAGACGATGTGGTACCTGAAGTCGATCACTGTGCTGTTGCGTCCTTCGTGTCCGTGCGGGGCGACGTGCGGTCGGTGCGCGTCAGGGAGGTGGGGAGGTCGGTCGTGCGGGAGCTCATGCGCCCCCGAACAGTGCGCCGATCCACGAGACGAAGTCGTCGAAGCGGGCGCCGATGATGCCGAAGACCGTCTGCCCCGCGGCCGTGGACCACATCGCCATGATCACGGCGAAGAGCCCGGCGAGCGAGAGCAGCGTGAGCTGCAGGTTCGAGATCCGGTGCTGGTAGAGGCGCGAGACGCCCTTGGCGTCGACGAGCTTGCCGCCCACGCGCAGTCGTGTGAGGAACGTGCTCGCCATGCCCGAGCGGCCCTTGTCGAGGAACTCGACGAGCGTCGCGTGCGTACCGACCGCGACGATGAGCTCGGCGCCCTTGTCGTCGGCCATGAGCATCGCGATGTCCTCGCTCGTGCCGGTCGCGGGGAAGACCACGGGCTCGACGCCGAGTGCCTGGACCCGCTCGAGCCCGGGCGCCTTGCCGTCACGGTAGGCGTGCACCACGATCTCGGCACCGCACGAGAGCGCGCGGTCGGAGACCGAGTCCATGTCGCCCACGATCATGTCGGGCTTCCAGCCCGCGTCGAGGATCGCGTCGGCGCCGCCGTCGACCCCGATGAGCAGGGGTCGGTACTCCTTGATGTACGGGCGCAACGTCGCGAGGTCCTCGCGGTAGTGGTAGCCGCGCACGACGATCAGGACCTGACGGCCCTCGATATCGGTGCGGATGTCCGGGACGCCGACACCGTCGAGCAGGAGCTCTCGCTCGCGCCGCATGTAGTCCATGGTGTTCTCCGCGAAGCGCTCGATCTCCTCGGACAGCCCCGCGCGGGCCTCGTCGAGGCTCACGGCGATCGTCTCGGGGGTCTGCCGCACGCCCTCGGCGAGCAGGTCCTCGCCCGCGTACACCTTGCCGTCCTCGAGCCTCAGCTCACGGCCGTCGGAGATGCTCATGATGCCGCTGCCGAGGTCGTCGATCAGGATGATCCCGGCGTCTACCAGGATCTCCGGCCCGAGGTTCGGGTAGCGGCCCGAGATCGACTTCGCGGCGTTGAGCACCGCGAGCGGCTTGGCGGTGACGAGGGCGTCGGCCGCGACACGGTCGATGTCGAGGTGGTCGATGACCGCGACGTCACCGGGCTTGAGCCGCTTGGTGAGGGCCTTGGTGCGGGCATCGACGCGGGCGGGGCCGCTGGTTCCCGGCTCCGCCACGTCGGACGTAGTTCTGCGCAGAGTGATTCTCATCGCGGCTATCGTCCCACGACCGAGGACTCGAGCAGTTCGAGCGCGTGCTGGCGGGCGGCGTCGGACTCCTCCTGCCCGGAGAGCATGCGCGCCAGCTCGCGGACGCGGTCCTCGCCCGTGACCTCGTGCACGCCCGTGACCGTGACCGGGTCGACACCCCCGACGCCACCTGCGGACTTGGTGACCACGAGCTGGGAGTCGGCGAACGCGGCGACCTGCGCGAGGTGCGTCACGACGATCACCTGGGCCGTGCGGGCCAGCGACGCGAGGCGTCTGCCCACCTCGACGGCCGCGCGTCCGCCGACGCCCGCGTCGACCTCGTCGAAGACGAACGTGGGCAGTGGTGCGGCGTCGTCGGTTCCCGCGTCCGCGCCCGACGTGGCCAGCGCGACCTCGATCGCGAGCATCACGCGCGAGAGCTCACCGCCCGAGGCCCCCTTGCCGAGCGGCCTCGGCGGGGAGCCGGGGTGGGGCACGAGCGAGAGCGTCACGACGTCCGCGCCCCACGGGCCGGGCTCGTCGGCGGGGGTCACGTCGACCACAAGGCTCGACCCGGTCATGGCGAGCCCTGCGAGCTCGTCCGTCACGGCACGCGCGAGGCGCTCCCCCGTCGCGGTGCGTGCGGCGGTGATGCGGGTGCCGAGCGCGGACAGCGTCGCGGTGAGCTCGTCGGCCCGCTCGGTCATCGAGCGCAGCCGCTCGCCGCCGTCGTCGAGGTCGAGCAGGCGCAGCCCGGCGTCGCTGGCCCAGGCCAGGACGTCGTCGATCGTGTCGCCGTAGGTGCGCGTGAGCCCGCCCAGGGCGGCCAGACGCGTGTGCGCCTGCTCGAGCCCGCCCGGGTCGGCCTGGAGGTCCTCGACGTAGCCCGAGACCTCGGTCGCGATGTCGGCGAGCACGTACCCGACGCCCGCGATGCGCTCGACGAGACCGGTCAGGCCCGGGTCGAGGTGGCTCGCGGTCTCGAGCGCACGCCGGGCGCGTTCGACGGCCGACGTCGCGTCCCCGGGGACGTCGCCCCCGTCGAGGGCGTCGTCGCCCACGATCGCGTCGTGCGCGGCCTGCGCCCCCAGGCGCAGCTCTTCGGCGTTCCCGAGGCGCGCGACGAGGGACGTGAGCTCGGTGTCCTCGCCGGGCTGCGGGTCGACGCGCTCGATCTCGGTGAGCCCGATGCGCAGGAGCTCGGCCTCGCGCGCGCGCTCCTGTGCGCGTGCCGTGAGGTCGGCGATCTCGTCGAGCAGGCCGGTGCGCTCGACCCACGCCGCCCGGTACTGGTCGAGGAGCTCGGCGTGCGCGCGCCCGGCGAACGCGTCGAGCGCGACGCGCTGGTGGCTCGGGGTGCGCAGGCGCAGCTGGTCGGCCTGCCCGTGCACGGTCACGAGGTCGTCGGCGATCTCCGCGAGCACGCCCTGGGGCACGCTGCGCCCACCCAGGTGTGCACGCGAGCGTCCCTCGGCCGCGACGGTCCGCAGGACGACGACCGTCCCGTCGTCGTCGACGCTCCCGCCGGCCTCGTCGATGCGCTGCCCGACGGCGTCGCGCCCGCTCACGCGCAGGCGCCCCTCGACCACGGCACCGGTCGCGCCGGGGCGCACCGACGACGGGTCGGCCTTGCCGCCCATGAGCAGGCCCAGGCCGGTCAGGACCATGGTCTTGCCGGCACCGGTCTCCCCCGTGATGACCGTCAGGCCGGGGTGGAGCGGGACACGGGCGGCACGGATGACACCGAGGTTCTCGATCGAGATCTCTTCGAGCACGGTCAGTCCTCCTTCGGGTCGGGAACGGTGGGGCGCGGGCCGCCGAGCCGAGCGGCGTCCACGGCGTCGGCCGCGGCCTTGCGCGCGACACGGACGGCGTCTGCGGCATCCTCGGCGACGCGGCCGCGCCAGCCGACGACGGGCAGCGAGAACTTGGACACGAGCCGGTCCGTGAAGGGGGCGGTGGAGAGCCGCGCGAGGCGGATCGGCGAGGCACCGCGCGAGACCTCGACGCGCGCACCTGCGGGCAGGTCGATGCGTCGGCGCCCGTCGCACGTGAGCACGGCCGGGCCGGAACGCTGGAGGAGCTCGAGCGCGAACGTCGACGTCGGGCCGACGACGAGCGGCCGTGCGAACAGGGCGTGCGCCGCGAGCGGCACGAGCAGCATCGCGTCGACGTCGGGCCACACGACAGGTCCCCCGGCGGAGAACGCGTGCGCGGTCGACCCCGTCGCGGTCGACATGACCACCCCGTCGCAGCCGAACGACGACAGCGGCCGCCCGTCGACCCCGATCGCGACCTCGATCATGCGTTCGCGCGACGCCTTCTCGACCGTCGCCTCGTTGAGCGCCCAGCCGATCCGTGGTTCGTCCTCACCGGGCAGCGTGACGCGGACCTCGAGCACCCCGCGCTCCTCGACCACGTAGTCGCGGGCGGCGAGGCGCTGGACGGCTGCGGGCAGCCCCTCGCGCTCGGCCTCTGCCAGGAAGCCCACGTGTCCGAGGTTGACGCCGAGCAGAGGGACGCCCGTGCCGTGCGTGAGCTCGGCGGCACGCAGGATCGTGCCGTCGCCGCCGAGGACCATGACGACCTCGGACTCCGCGACGCCCTCGCGCGTGCGCAGCTGGGCCATGTGGTCACCGAACGTCTCGGCGAGGTCGTCGTCGTGCAGCCCGACCTCGAAGCCTGCGTCCTGGAGCTCCTTGACCGCCTCGTGCAGTGCGACGACCGCCTCGGGGCGTCCGCCGTGCGTGACGATCAGCACTCTCCTGGTCACTGGGCTCCTCCGGTCGGTCGTCGGTCCGCGGCGGCGCCGTGGTCCTGGGTGGGCGCACCGTCGTCGGGCGCCGGCTGCGGGTCTGGTTGCGAGTCTGTCAGGTCCGCGACGCCGCGAGGGGGTGCGGGCGACGTGACATGAGCGACGCCCGGGGCGTCGGCCGGCTCGTCGACCGTGGCCACGACCGGGACGGTCGACACCGCCGAGGACACGGCGTGCTCGACCGCGTGGGCGAGAGCCTCGCGGTCGACGGGCGCGGGGGCTTCGACCGCGCGCAGCCACACGAAGAACTCGCGGTTGCCGCTCGGACCGGGCAGCGGGCTGGGGATCACGCCGAGCGGGCGCAGGCCGAGGCCGGCCGCGTCGAGGGCCACATCGAGCACGGCGCGCCCGTGCAGCGCCGGGTCGCGGACCACTCCCCCGGTGCCGAGCCGTTCGCGCCCCACCTCGAACTGCGGCTTGACCATGAGCAGCAGGTCCGTACCGGGAGCGACGACCGCTGCGACGGGGGGCAGGACCAGGCGCAACGAGATGAAGGACAGGTCGGCCACGACCAGCTCGGGCGCCTCGTCGAGGTCGCCCGGGGCGAGGTCGCGCACGTTGAAGCCTTCGCGGACCACGACGCGCGGGTCCTCGCGCAGCGCGGGCACGAGCTGGTCGTGCCCGACGTCGACCGCCACGACGCGTCGCGCTCCACGGCGCAGCAGGACGTCGGTGAAGCCGCCGGTCGACGCGCCCAGGTCGAGGCACGAGGCGTCCGCGACCCGTGGGGCACGGTCCGGCACCGTGGTGGTGATCGCGTCGAGGGCTCCCGCGAGCTTGAAGGCCGCACGGGAGGCGTAGCCGGGGTCGGTGGGGTCCTGCTCGACGGCGACGCTCTGCTCGTCCGTCACCGGCAGCGACGGCTTGGCGACGGTCCTGCCGTCGACCGTGACGCGTCCGGCGGCCACGAGCTCGGCGGCCTGGCGCCGCGACCTGGCGAGGCCGCGGCGGACGAGCTCGGCGTCGACGCGTGCGCCCACGCTCAGTCCTCCGCGTCCGCGAGACGCTCCTGGAGGGCCTCGTGGATCGCGTCGAACACTGCGACGTGGTGGGTCAGGGGGGCGTCGGCGAGCTCGTCGAGCCGGCCGAGCGCCTGGGCGACCGCGTCGTCGGCAGGCTCGCTGCCCGACGGCGTCGCGCCGGTCCGCACGTCCCCGGGGGTGGGGACGGGGGTCTGGGTGGGGGCGCCGTCGTCGACGGTGTCCTGCGCCATGCGTGGACCTCCAGTCCGTTCCAGGGTGCGGTGCGCCGCACCGGTGGGTGGAGCGCGGCTCACGGCCGCACGTCACCGCACCGGTGCAACGCTACCGGTCAGGTCACGATCTCAGGGGGTACCGACAGCCAGCTCGGGGACGGTGTCCGCATCCACCGCACCGCCCGCGTCGACCGCGGCCCACGCCGCGCCGCACGCGGCGCGGATGAGGTCGACCCCTGCGGGGCCGGTCAGCTCGAGCGCGCCGTCCGTGACGCGTGCTGCGGCCTCGCCGCACGTCCACCAGCCCTCGGGGCCCTGGGTGGGTGCCGCGTGGGGCTCGAGCAGGCTCAGGAGGTCCGCACCGATGTAGTGCGGACGCAGCCCGGGCTCGGCGAGGACCGCGTCACGGCCCCCGTTGACGCCCGTCAGGACGTGCAGCCCCGGGTAGCCGCCCGAGCGGGCGCCCGCGAGGTCGGTGTCCAGGCGGTCACCGACAACGAGCGGCGAGGACGCCCCGGCCCGCTCGATCGCGAGCCGGTACATCGTCGGCGAGGGCTTGCCGGCGCTCGACGGCTCGACCCCCGTCGCGGCCTGGACGGCCCGCACGAGCGAGCCGTTGCCCGGCGCGAAGCCCCGGGCGGTGGGCAGCGACAGGTCGAGGTTGCTCGCGACGTGCCAGGCACCGCGCTGGATCGCGTAGGCAGCCTCCGCGAGCTGGGCCCAGCCGAGCTCGGGCGCGAAGCCCTGCGCGACCGCGACCGGGTCCTCGTCGGCGCTCTCGACGATCACGAAGCCAGCGTCGTGCACGGCGGTGAACAGTCCCGCACCGCCGACGACGAGGACGCGAGCCCCCGGCTCCAGGCGGGTCCGCAGGAGCGCGGCCGCCGCCTGCGCGGCGGTCATGACCTCCTCGGGCGACGTCGGGATGTCGAGCTCGGTGAGCTGCGAGGCCACCGACTGCGGCTCGCGCGACGCGTTGTTCGTCACGAACACGAGGCGCATGCCCGCGGCACGGGCTCCCCCGAGCCCGGTCGCGGCGTTCGGGATGGGCTCGTGGCCGCGGTAGGCGACACCGTCGAGGTCGACGAGGGCCAGGTCGTAGCGTTCCGCGAGCGGGGTGTCGCTCGCGATCAGCCCCAGGCTCACTTGGTCTCCTCGTCGTTCTCCGTGCCCGACGCCGCAGCATCCGTCTCGTCTGCGGGCTCGGCCGCCGACGTGGTCGTGTCGTCGGTCTCGTCGTCGCCGTTCGCCTCGTCGTCGATCTCGACGGCGTCCTCGGTCAGGTCGTAGACGACGACGTCCTCGTCGAGGGACGTGCCGAGGGCGGCGGCCAGCGCACGGGGGTCGACGTCCGCGAGGATCGCGGCCGCTTCCTCGGTGCGGCCCGCGGCCTCCAGGACGCTGGCCTTGGTCTGCAGCACACGGAGCGCCAGGTCACCCGTGGCGTCAGCCGCGGGGATCTGGTCGAGCACCGCGAGGGCGGCCTCGAACTCGCCGAGGTCGACGCGCGCACCGCTCACGACGAGCGCGAGCTCGGTGCGACCCGTGGCGTCGAGAGTGCTCGCCTCCTCCGAGGCGGCCAGGGCGATCGCGCGCTCGGGCCGCTCCAGGCCACGCTCGCAGTCCGCCATGATCGGCAGGTGCTCCGAGGACCCGTTGAGACGGCGCACCGTGCGCAGCTCACGCAGCGCCTCGGCGTACCGGCCGGTCTGGTAGGCCGTCAGCCCCGCGGCCTCACGGACGACGTCGACGCGGCCGGCGCGACGCACCGCGGCCTGGGCGTGCTCGTAAGCCAGCTCGGGGTCGGTGTCGATCAGCTTGCCGGCCATGACGAGGTGTCGACCGACGACCGTCGCGTTCTCCTTGCTCAGCGTCCGGAGACGACCGCGCACGTCACGATCCAGGTCGGAGAACTGCACCGCCTCGTCGATCTCAGGGCCTGCGTGACGCTGGTCCTGCGGCGGACGAGACTGCCGCTCACCCTGATCCGTCGAACGCTGCGCGCGGTCGCCGTAGCTCTTGCGCTCACCGCCGCCGGACTGGGGACGGTCACCGTGGGGACGGCGCTCACCAGAGCCGGAGGACTGCGGACGGTCACCGTACGAGCGGCGCTCGCCAGAGCCACCGGACTGGGGGCGGTCACCGTACGAGCGGCGCTCGCCAGAGCCGGAGGACTGCGGACGGTCACCGTACGAGCGGCGCTCACCGGAGCCGGAGGACTGGGGGCGGTCGCCGTACGAGCGGCGCTCACCAGAGCCGGAGGACTGGGGGCGGTCGCCGTACGAGCGGCGCTCACCGCCACCGTAGGACCCGCCACCGGACTGGGGGCGGTCGCCGTAGGAACGGCGCTCACCGGAGCCGGAAGACTGGGGGCGGTCGCCGTACGAGCGGCGCTCACCGGAGCCGGAAGACTGGGGGCGGTCGCCGTACGAGCGGCGCTCACCAGAGCCGGAGGACTGGGGGCGGTCACCGTAGGAACGGCGCTCACCAGAGCCGGAAGACTGCGGACGGTCACCGTACGAGCGGCGCTCACCGCCACCGTAGGACCCGCCACCGGACTGCGGACGGTCACCGTACGAGCGGCGCTCACCAGAGCCGGAAGACTGCGGACGGTCACCGTACGAGCGGCGCTCACCGCCACCGTAGGACCCGCCACCGGACTGCGGGCGGTCGCCGTACGAGCGGCGCTCACCAGAGCCGGAGGACTGGGGACGGTCACCGTAGGAACGGCGCTCACCGCCACCGTAGGACCCGCCACCGGACTGGGGACGATCACCATAGCTCTTGCGCTCGCCGCCGCCGGCGCGCGGCGGCTTACCCGCGGCGCCATCACGACGGGGAGCTCCCTGGTTGCGGCCCTGGGAGCCGGAGGAACGACCGGTGTTGCCGGACCGCCCTGCCCCGGAAGACCTACGGTCGCGGTCGTCGGCGTGACGTTCTGGGCTGTCGTTCACAGCGGTGTCCCTTCGATATGCACTGACGTTCATCATCCCACGAGCAGGGTCGCAGGGGCTTGCCCGGTAGGTCACAGGCACGCCAAAGGCCCACCCCGTGTGGGGTGGGCCTTTGGTGAATGGTTGTCCGGCGGCGACCTACTCTCCCACCCCGTCTCCAGGGCAGTACCATCGGCGCTG
>NZ_JOFV01000012.1 GCF_000718325.1 Oerskovia turbata | reverse complement strand
TGGTACTGCCCTGGAGACGGGGTGGGAGAGTAGGTCGCCGCCGGACAACCATTCACCAAAGGCCCACCCCACACGGGGTGGGCCTTTGGCATACCCGGATTCACCACGCGCGCGACGCCACGCCCCACCGCGTACAGGCCCCCGTGAGGGTGTGGGCAAGGCCCGCCGCGCGGCGGGCAGGGACGCCCCGGTGACCGCCGTCGTCGGGCACTAGACTGGCGACCATGTCCACCATCTCCCGTGATGAGGTCGCGCGCGTCGCCGTGCTGGCCCGCATCGACCTCCGGCCCGAGGAGCTCGACCGCCTCGCCGGCGAGCTCGACGTCATCGTCGATGCGATCGCCCAGGTGAGCGAGGTCGCCACTCCTGACGTCCCCGCCACGAGCCACCCGCTGCCGCTGACCAACGTCTTCCGTGACGACGTCCCCGTACCGCCCCTGCCCGTCGAGGACGTCCTCGCCGCAGCACCGGCCAGCGAAGACGGACGCTTCAGCGTCCCGCAGATCCTCGGGGAGGAATGATGAGCAACGACCTGACGCGGCTGAGCGCCGCGGACCTCGCCGCGCACCTGGTTTCCGGCGAGGTGAGCAGCGTCGAGGCGACGCAGGCGCACCTCGACCGCATCGGCGACGTCGACCCCGCGGTCCACGCGTTCTTGCACGTGAGCACCGAGGACGCCCTCGCGACCGCACGAGACATCGACTCGCGCCGCGCCGCGGGGGAGGACCTGCACCCGCTCGCGGGCGTGCCGATCGCCGTCAAGGACGTCGTCGTCACCAAGGGCCTCCCGACGACGGCCGGCTCCAAGATCCTCGAGGGCTGGATCCCGCCCTACGACGCGACGATCGTCGAGCGCATCCGTGCTGCCGGCCTGCCGATCCTCGGCAAGACCAACATGGACGAGTTCGCGATGGGCTCCTCGACCGAGCACTCGGCCTACGGGAACACCCACAACCCCTGGGACCTCGACCGCATCCCCGGCGGTTCGGGCGGCGGCTCGGCCGCGGCCGTCGCCGCGTACGAGGCCCCGCTCGCGATCGGCACCGACACGGGCGGTTCGATCCGTCAGCCCGGCGCCGTGACCGGCACAGTCGGCGTCAAGCCCACCTACGGCGGCGTCTCCCGCTACGGCCTCATCGCCATGGCGTCCTCGCTCGACCAGGCGGGCCCCGTCACTCGTACCGTCCTCGACTCGGCGCTCCTGCACGAGCTCATCGGCGGCCACGACCCTCGCGACTCGACCTCGATCAACGAGGACCTCCCGCTGCTCGTCGACGCGGCCCGCCAGGGCGCGATCGGTGACCTGCGCGGCCTGCGGGTCGGCGTCGTCTCCGAGCTCTCGGGCGAGGGCTACCAGGAGGGCGTGAGCGCTCGCTTCGCGGAGTCGCTCGACCTGCTGCGGTCGCTCGGTGCCGAGATCGTCGAGGTCTCGTGCCCGCACTTCAAGTACGCGCTCGGCGCCTACTACCTGATCATGCCGAGCGAGGCGTCGAGCAACCTCGCCAAGTTCGACGGCATGCGCTTCGGCCTGCGGGTCGAGCCCGAGGACGGCCCCGTCACGGCCGAGCGCGTCATGTCCGCGACCCGCGGCCAGGGCTTCGGCGACGAGGTCAAGCGCCGCATCATCCTCGGCACGTACGCGCTGTCGGCGGGCTACTACGACGCCTACTACGGCAGCGCGCAGAAGGTCCGCACGCTCATCCAGCGCGACTTCGACGCAGCGTTCGCGCAGGCGGACGTCCTGGTCTCCCCGACGGCCCCCACCACGGCCTTCACGTTCGGCGAGAAGCTCGACGACCCGCTCGCGATGTACCTCAACGACGTCGCGACGATCCCTGCGAACCTCGCGGGCGTCCCCGGCATGTCGCTGCCGAACGGTCTCTCGGACGACGGCCTGCCCGTCGGCTTCCAGATCCTCGCGCCGGCCAAGGCCGACGACCGTCTGTACCGCGTGGGTGCCGCCCTCGAGGCCGCCCTGGAGAACACGTGGGGCGGGCCGCTGCTGGCCAAGGCCCCGGAGCTGGAGGTCGCGCGATGAGCGCACACGCAACCGTGGACCTGGTCGACTACGACGAGGCCGTCCGCCGCTACGACCCCGTCATCGGGATCGAGGTGCACGTCGAGCTCGGCACGAAGACCAAGATGTTCTGCGCGGCCGAGGTCGAGTTCGGTGGCGAGCCCAACACGCAGGTGACCCCGGTGAGCCTCGGCCTGCCCGGTGCGCTGCCCGTGGTCAACGGCAAGGCCGTCGAGTACGCGATCAAGATCGGGCTCGCGCTCAACTGCCAGATCGCCGAGTCGTGCCGCTTCGCCCGGAAGAACTACTTCTACCCGGACGTGCCGAAGAACTTCCAGACGTCGCAGTACGACGAGCCCATCGCGTTCGACGGCTACCTGGACGTCGAGCTCGAGGACGGCACGATCTTCCGTGTCGAGATCGAGCGCGCGCACATGGAGGAGGACGCCGGCAAGAACACCCACGTGGGTGGCTCGACCGGTCGTATACATGGCGCCGAGTACTCGCTCGTCGACTACAACCGTGCGGGCATCCCGCTCGTGGAGATCGTGACGCGCCCCATCACGGGTGCGGGCGAGCGCGCCCCGGAGGTCGCCCGTGCGTACGTCCAGACGCTGCGCGACATCTTCCGCGCGCTCGACGTGTCGGAGGCGCGCATGGAGCGCGGCAACGTCCGCGCGGACGTGAACCTGTCGCTGCGCGCGACCCCCGAGTCGCCGCTCGGCACGCGCACCGAGACGAAGAACGTGAACTCGTTCCGCTCGATCGAGCGCGCCGTCCGCTACGAGGTCTCCCGCCAGGCCGCGGTCCTCGACGAGGGTGGCACGGTCATCCAGGAGACGCGCCACTGGCACGAGGACACCTCGATCACGACGGCCGGTCGCGTGAAGTCCGACGCCGAGGACTACCGCTACTTCCCGGAGCCGGACCTGGTCCCGGTCGCACCGAGCCGTGACTGGGTCGAGCAGATCCGTGCCACGCTGCCCGAGCTTCCCGTGGCCCGCCGCAACCGCCTGCAGCGGGAGTGGGGCTACGCGGACGCCGAGATGCGCGACGTCGTCAACGCGGGTGCGCTCGACCTCATCGAGGCGACCGTCGCGGCCGGCGCGAGCCCCGCAGCCGCTCGCAAGTGGTGGATGGGCGAGCTCGCCCGGTACGCCAAGACGAGCGAGACCGAGCTCGCGGAGATCGCGGTCACGCCTGCGCAGATCGCCCAGCTCCAGGCCCTCGTGGACTCGGGGCGCATCAACGACAAGCTGGCCCGCCAGGTCCTCGAAGGCGTGCTCGCCGGCGAGGGGGACCCGGAGGCCGTCGTGGTCGCTCGCGGCCTGGAGGTCGTGTCGGACGACGGCGCGCTCCTCACGGCGATCGACGCTGCCCTCGCGGCGCAGCCCGACATCGTCGAGAAGGTGCGCTCGGGCAACCTGGGGCCGATCGGTGCGATCATCGGTGCGGTCATGAAGGCCACCAAGGGCCAGGCCGACGCCGGCCGCGTCCGCGAGCTGGTCATCGAGCGGATCGGCTGATCCGTGACCCGGACGACGGAGGTGGTCGCGTGACGCGCGGACCGGAGCTCGTCGGCGAAATGATGCGGCTGCGGCCCGTCGAGGCTCGCGACGCCGAACGCATGTGGGAGTCCGTCCAGGACCCGGAGTCGAACCGGCTCACGGGGACGACGGCGGAGTTCACGCGTGAGCAGATCGACGAGTGGGCGGCCACCGTCAGCGACCGTGACGGTCGCTACGACTGGGCCATCACCTCGGCGGCCCAGCGCGACGGTCAGCTCGTGAGCGACGAGATGATCGGTGAGATCGTCCTCAACGACATCGACGAGCACGCACTCTCGGCCAACCTGCGCCTGGTCCTGCTCACGAACTACCGTGGGCGCGGGTACGGGCGCGAGGCGATCTTCGAGGTGCTGCGCTTCGCGTTCGACCACCCCGAGGGGCCGCACCTGCACCGGGTGAGCCTCGACGTGCTCAGCATCAACCCGCGGGCGCGCATGCTCTACGAGTCGCTGGGCTTCCGTGAGGAGGGTCGCCTCCGGGACGCGTTCCGGGACGGCGACGGCTGGGCGGACGCCGTCGTCATGAGCATCCTCGAGGACGAGTTCCGCGCGGGGCTCTGAGCCGAACCCCTCCGCCGGGAGCGAGCTGTCAGAACGAGCGTGACCTGGAGGTCACGCTCGTTCTGACAGGTCGGCGAGCCTCAGCCCCGGCCGCGCTCGAAGTCCTCGAGCGACACCTTGCGCTCGACCGCGTGGTCGACGACGCGCTCGGGATACCCGGGAGCACCACCGGGGACCTTCCACGGCTCGTGCACGGCCTTGCCGGCGATGCCGCGCAGCTCGGGGACCCACTCGCGCACGTAGGCGCCGTCGGGGTCGAACTTCAGGCCCTGCGTGACGGGGTTGAAGATCCGGAAGTACGGCGCGGCGTCGCGCCCGGTCCCGGCGACCCACTGCCAGTTGAGCTGGTTCTGCGGCACGTCGCCGTCGACCAGGTGCGCCATGAAGTGCTCGGCGCCGCGCTGCCAGCGCACGTGCAGGTCCTTGACGAGGAACGACGCGACGAGCATCCGGACGCGGTTGTGCATCCACCCGGTGCCGAGGAGCTGGCGCATCCCGGCGTCGACCATCGGGTAACCCGTGCGGCCCTCGCGCCACGCGCCGAGCAGCGCGTCCTCCGTGGCGCCGCCGGCCCATGCGTCCTCGGGGACCACGGCCCGCAGGGAGCGCCGAGCAGCGCCGGGGTGGTGGAACAGGACGTCCGCGTGGAACTCGCGCCACGCGAGCTCGGAGCGGTAGGTCGCGGCGGCCTCCTCGGGCACTGCGCCCGAGCGCACGGCCGACGCGAGGTCCGCGAGCAGGGTGCGCGGGTGGATCTCGCCCCACTTGAGCGCGGGGGACAGGTACGAGGTCCCGGCGAGGTCCGGTCGGTCGCGGGCGGTCGGGTAGTCCGCGAGGCCGTCGGCGAGGAAGGCGTGCCAACGGGCGAGTGCCGCGGCCTCGCCCGCCTCGGGCAGCCGTGCCCCCGGCTCGGGCGCGCCCGGGAGACCGTCGGACGAGAGCGCGGCCCACGCGACGGCGTCGGGCAGGGGAGCGGGGGCGCGCCACCCGTGCTCGAGCCACGCCGTCCGGAACGGCGTGAAGACCTGGAAGGGCGTGCCGCCGCGCGTGCGCACACGCCCCGGCGCGACCGCGTACGGCGACCCCGTGCGGCGCAACCGCACCCCGGCGGCGGTGAGCGCCTCCTCGACCTCGTCGTCGCGTCGGCGACCGTAGGGCTCGTAGCTCGCCGCGACGTGGACGCTCCGTGCGCCGACCTCGGCGCAGACCGCGGGCACCGTCGCCCGCGGGTCGCCGTGGCGCACCACGAGCCGACCGCCCGTCGCGGCGTCGAGCGCGCGCAGGCTGCGGCCCAGGTACGCCTGCCGCACGGGCCCGGCGGCCGCCCAGAGCGCGGGGTCCAGCACGTACAGCCCGACGACGTCGCTCCCCGCCGTGCGCGCCTCGCCCACGGCCTCGCCGAGAGCAGGGTTGTCGGACAGGCGCAGGTCGCGGCGGAACCACAGGACGGTCGGTGCGGGGGCGGGCATCCGCCCACGCTAGCCCGTGTCTCGCGGGCCTGCGCACGTGGGTCGCGCCGTGTGCTCAGCAGTCGCCGGTGGGCACGGCCGGTGGCAGCATCGATCCATGAGCGGTAACGACGAGGGTCCCGTCCGGCCCGACCTCCCGGATCCCCGGCTCGAGGCCGAGACAGCCGCCGCAGCGGGGCGGATCCCTCGCGACCACGCCTTCTTCGGGCACCCGATCGGGCTGATGACCCTGTTCACGACCGAGCTGTGGGAGCGGTTCAGCTACTACGGGATGCGGGCCATCCTCCTGTTCTACCTGACGGACACCGTCGCGAACGGTGGTCTGGCCCTCGACGAGGTCACGGGGCTCGCCCTGGTCTCGATCTACGGCACGGGCGTGTACCTGCTGTCGGTCGTCGGCGGCTGGCTCGCCGACCGGGTCATCGGCTCGCGGCGCTCGGTGCTGTACGGCGGCATCATCATCGCGGCGGGGCACGTCTCGCTCACGATCCCGGGGGCCGGCTTCTCGATGCTCGGCATCGCGCTCGTGGCGCTCGGCACCGGTCTGCTCAAGCCCAACGTGTCGTCGATGGTCGGCGAGCTGTACGCGCGCAACGACCCGCGCCGCGACTCGGCCTTCTCGATCTTCTACATGGGCATCAACCTGGGCTCGCTCGTCTCCCCGATCATCGTCGGGTTCGTGAACCGGCAGTGGGGGTACCACGCGGGCTTCGCGGTCGCGGCGGTCGGCATGGCCGTCGCCCTCGTGTTCTTCGTCGCGGGGCGCAAGTACCTGGGTGGCGCGGGCGACTCGGTGCCGAACCCGATCCACCCCGACGAGTACCCGAAGCTCGTGCGGATCGGGCTCGTCATCCTCGCGGGGCTCGTCGTCGCGGCGCTCGTCGCGTGGGCGGTCTCGGGGGCGTTCGGGATCTCGACGTTCATCGACACGCTGTCGTACGTCGCGTTCGCGGCCCCGATCGCCTATTTCATCGTGATGTTCCGCTCGCCCAAGGTCACCGCGCCCGAACGTTCACGCCTCACGGCGTACATCCCGCTGTTCGTCGCCGCGATGCTGTTCTTCATGATCTTCGAGCAGGCGGCCACGACGCTCTCGAGCTTCGCGAAGGACCGCACCGAGCTCTCGTTCTTCGGCGTCCCGATCGAGCCGGCCTTCTTCCAGTCCGTGAACCCGTTCTCGATCGTGGTCCTGGCCCCGGTGTTCGCGTGGATCTGGGTCAAGACCAAGGACCGTCCGCCGACGGCCGTGAAGTTCGCGATGGGCCTGACCCTGGCGGCGCTGTCGTTCGTGTGGCTCGCGGGCGCGTCGGCGATCTTCGCGGACGAGAAGGCGCCCGCGTGGGTGCTCGTGTCGGTGTACGTCATCCAGACGCTCGGCGAGCTGTGCCTGTCGCCCGTGGGTCTCGCCGCGACGACCCTGCTCGCGCCCCGGGCCTTCCGGAGCCAGGCCATGGCGCTGTGGTTCCTCGCGCCGGCCGCCGGTCAGGCCATCACGGCCCAGATCGTGCAGGTCACCGAGGGGGCCTCGGACACCGCGTACTTCGGTGCGGTGGGCGGCATCACCATGGTGTTCGCGCTGGTCCTCTTCGCGATCGCCCCGTGGGTCACGCGTCACATCCGTCACGCGGACGAGCAGGAGGCCGCCGCGACGGTCGCCTGACGCTCCACCCGCGGTGACGCGCATGCCCGACGGCGGAGCGCGCCCGGGTGCACCGGTGCACCCGGGCGCGCTCCGCCGTCGGGCAGGGGACGTCAGCGCATCCAGCCCGGCACGCCCACGCGCGCCGCGACACCGCCCAGGCCGCACGTCTCGCCCGCGCGGGTCAGCGCGACGACGATCACGACGAGAGCCGTCACGACGTGGTCCTCGACGACCGGGTTGTTCGAGCCCGCGGCCACGGGCCACGTCGTGACCCACAGCAGCGCCATGAGGAGCGTTCCCGAGACCGCGGCGACCCGCGTCCCCACACCCAGCAGCAGCGCGAGCCCGGTCAGGCCCATGCCGAGCATGAAGAGCCAGTCGGTGGCCGGGCCGGCCAGGGCTCCGAACGTCTCGGCCAGCGGGCCCTCGAGCGACGACAGGTAGCCCGTGGTCGGCGAGCCGCCGTTGAGCCACGCCCGCTCGGACGGCGTCGCGTAGCCCAGGCCCAGCGTCTTGTCGAGCACGGGCCACAGGAAGACGAGCGAGATCGCGATGCGCAGGACCGCGAGAGCGCCGCGTGCGGCGGCGCTCGTCACGACACGCTCGCCCGTGACGGGTGCGGTCGTCGGGGCGCCGGTGCCCGAGGGGTCGGTGCCGGTCGGTGTGGAGCGAGAGCTTCGGTTCGTTGCAGCGGTGGCCTGGCTCATGAGGGCTGGTCTCCCTGGTCGGTGGTGGCTCGTCCGGTGGGGCGCGGGGCGCCGGGGGTACCGGGGTCGCCGGGAATGGGAAGGGGGTCTGGCTGCGAGGGGCCGCGGTCCGTCACGACCGTCGTGTCGACGGCACGTACCGGCGGGCGAGCGGCGTGCGGTGCACTACCGGGGCAGCCCTGCCAACCTCCCACCCGGGCGAAGTTCGCTGCAACCTTTTGAGCAGATTGACGGGCTTTCCCGTATCGGTGGTGCTACGTAGGGGGATCGCACATCGAGGGGTGGGTGGGAGCGCTGCATCCGTCCGTGGACCACGAGCCGGACGACCGACCTCGCCGCTCCGACGCGGGCGTAGTGTGTCCGAGCGGTCACCTCCCAGGCCGCAGCACCACGTGAAGGAGCTGAACCGCCATGAGTCGCCCCCTGCGCTCTCGGACGTCCACCCACGGCCGCAACATGTCCGGTGCCCGCGCGCTCTGGCGCGCCACCGGCATGGGCTCGGAGGACTTCGGCAAGCCGATCATCGCGATCGCGAACTCGTACACGCAGTTCGTACCGGGCCACGTCCACCTCAAGGACATGGGCGACCTCGTCGCGTCGGCGATCCGCGAGGCTGGCGGCGTCTCCAAGGAGTTCAACACCATCGCGGTCGACGACGGCATCGCGATGGGCCACGCGGGCATGCTGTACTCGCTGCCCAGCCGCGACCTCATCGCCGACTCGGTCGAGTACATGGTCAACGCGCACTGCGCGGACGCGATCGTGTGCATCTCCAACTGCGACAAGATCACGCCCGGCATGCTCAACGCCGCGCTGCGCCTCAACATCCCGGTCATCTTCGTGTCGGGCGGCCCCATGGAGGCCGGCAAGGCCGTCGTGGCCGACGGCGTCGCGTCCACGCACCTGAACCTCGTCAACGCGATCAACTACGCCGCGGACGACAACGTGAGCGACGCGGCCCTCGCCCAGGTCGAGGAGAACGCGTGCCCCACGTGCGGCTCGTGCTCGGGCATGTTCACCGCGAACTCGATGAACTGCCTGACCGAGGCCCTGGGCCTGTCGCTGCCCGGCAACGGCTCGACCCTCGCGACGCACTCCGCACGCCGCGAGCTCTTCCTCGAAGCGGGCCGCACGATCGTCGACCTCGCGCGCCGCTACTACGACGACGAGGACGACTCGGCCGCGCCGCGCAACATCGCGACCAAGGCCGCGTTCGCCAACGCCATGACGCTCGACGTCGCCATGGGCGGCTCGACCAACACGGTCCTGCACATCCTCGCCGCCGCGCAGGAGGGTGAGATCGACTTCGACCTGACCGACATCGAGCGCATCAGCCGCCAGGTCCCGTGCCTGTCCAAGGTCGCGCCCAACCACCCGAACTTCCACATGGAGGACGTCCACCGTGCGGGCGGCATCCCCGCGCTGCTCGGCGAGCTCGACCGCGCCGGACTGCTCGACCACGACGTGACCTCCGTGCACACCCCGACGCTGCGCGAGTGGCTCGACGACTGGGACGTCCGCGGCGGCAAGGCCACCGAGCGGGCCGTCGAGCTGTTCCACGCGGCCCCCGGCGGGGTGCGCACCACGCAGGCGTTCTCCACGTCGAACCGCTGGGACCACCTCGACACCGACGCCGCGAACGGGTGCATCCGCGACCTGGCGCACGCGTACACGGTCGAGGGCGGCCTGGCCGTGCTGCGCGGCAACCTCGCCGAGGACGGCGCGGTCTTCAAGACGGCAGGCGTCGACCCCGACGTGTTCCACTTCGTCGGCAAGGCCCTGGTCTGCGAGTCGCAGGACGAGGCCGTCGAGAAGATCCTCACCAAGCAGGTCGAGCCCGGCCACGTCGTCGTCGTGCGCTACGAGGGCCCCGCAGGCGGACCCGGGATGCAGGAGATGCTCTACCCGACGTCCTTCATCAAGGGACGCGGCCTCGGCAAGGTGACCGCGCTCATCACCGACGGCCGCTTCTCGGGCGGTTCGAGCGGCATCTCGGTGGGCCACGTCTCGCCCGAGGCCGCGGCCGGCGGCGTGATCGGCCTGGTCGAGGACGGCGACGAGATCGAGATCGACGTCGACACGCGCCTCATCCGCCTCAACGTGCCCGACGAGGTCCTCGCCGAGCGCCGCGCCAAGATGGAGGCGCGCGAGAACCCCTGGCAGCCCGTCGACCGCGACCGCTACGTGTCCCCGGCGCTCCAGGCCTACGCCGCGATGGCGACGTCCGCCGACCGCGGCGCCGTGCGCGACGTGTCGCTGATCAGGCGGCGCTGACCCGGCCGTTGCCCGACGACTGCGGGCCCGTACCCCCTGGAGGGTGCGGGCCCGTCGTCGGCAAGGCTGGACGGGGCAGGGACGGGCGCTGCCGGGACGGCAGGCTCAGTGCGGGTGCGGGTGCGGGTGCGGGTGCGGGTGCGGCAGCGGCGAGCGTGCGTCAGCACTGCTCCTCGGACTGCTCCGTGACGACCCACGTGGACCCGGCCGGCGCCATGACGGCCGTCCCGCAGTCCCCGCCCGCGTACGCGACCGCGAGGACCGTCGCGTCGGGGCGCTCCTCGCGCACCGCGACCTCGACCTGCGCGACGTCACCGACCGCGGCGTAGAGCGCGGCCGTGGTCGTGATCATCGACGCGCAGTCCGTGATCCCCGGCCACCCCTGCGCGGTCATCTCCGCGACCATCCGGTCGGCGAGCGCCGGAGAGAGGTACCCGCAGGCCGTCGCCACGTCCGGCACCCGGCTCGCGGCGAGCCACGCGCGGAAGGCGTCCTCGGGCGTCTCGGCGTCCTGGGGAGCGGGCGGGGCCCCGGCGGGATCCTGGGCCGGGGGCTCGGCGGGGGAGGTCACGGTGGGCGAGGGATCGGAGCCCGTGCCGCTCCCGGTCGACGCGGAGGCGCCCGTGCCGGTCGACGTGCCGGTCGACGCGCCCCCGGCGCACGCTGCCAGCGCGGCGAGGGCCAGGGCGAGGGGGAGCAGGACGAGGGCACGACCGAGGCGGGCGCTGGCGCGGGCGCTGTGCGGCGTCGGTGCAGTCACGCGGGCATCCTGCCACACGTGCCGCAGCGCCACTCCGGGTGTCTTGTGGCCCGCCGCTCGTCGCGAGGGGATACTCGGGTATGGCCAGCGACGACATCGACATCAAGCCCCGCTCCCGCACCGTGACCGACGGCGTCGAGGCCACGGCCTCGCGCGGCATGCTCCGCGCCGTCGGCATGGGCGACGAGGACTGGGTCAAGCCGCAGATCGGCATCGCGAGCTCGTGGAACGAGATCACGCCGTGCAACCTGTCGCTCGACCGGCTCGCGCAGGGGGCCAAGGAGGGCGTGCACGCGGGCGGCGGGTACCCGCTGCAGTTCGGCACCATCTCGGTGTCCGACGGCATCTCGATGGGCCACGAGGGCATGCACTTCTCGCTCGTGTCGCGCGACGTCATCGCGGACTCGGTCGAGACGGTCATGCAGGCCGAACGGCTGGACGGGTCGGTGCTCCTCGCCGGGTGCGACAAGTCGCTCCCGGGCATGCTCATGGCCGCCGCCCGCCTCGATCTCGCGAGCGTGTTCCTCTACGCCGGCTCGATCATGCCGGGCTGGGTCAAGCTCTCCGACGGCACCGAGAAGGACGTCACGCTCATCGACGCGTTCGAGGCCGTGGGCGCGTGCTCGCGCGGGCTCATGAGCCGTGAGGACCTCGACCGTATCGAGCGCGCGATCTGTCCCGGCGAGGGTGCGTGCGGCGGCATGTACACCGCGAACACCATGGCGTCGGTCGCCGAGGCCATGGGCATGTCGCTGCCCGGCTCAGCCGCGCCGCCCTCGGCCGACCGGCGCCGCGACAACTTCGCGCACCGCTCGGGCGAGGCCGTGGTCGAGCTGCTGCGCCGCGGCATCACCGCGCGCGACATCATGACCAAGAAGGCGTTCGAGAACGCGATCGCCGTGGTCATGGCGTTCGGCGGCTCGACGAACGCGGTGCTCCACCTCCTCGCGATCGCGCACGAGGCCGAGGTCGACCTGACCCTCGACGACTTCGACCGGGTCGCTGCGAAGGTCCCGCACCTGGGCGACCTCAAGCCGTTCGGCCGGTACGTCATGAACGACGTCGACCGCATCGGCGGCGTGCCCGTGGTCATGAAGGCACTGCTCGACGCGGGCCTGATCCACGGCGACGCGCTCACGGTCACGGGACGGACGGTCGCCGAGAACCTCGCGGAGATCGACCCCCCCGACCCCGACGGCAAGATCCTGCGCGCCCTCGACAACCCCATCCACCGCACGGGCGGCATCACGATCCTCGGCGGCTCGCTCGCGCCCGAGGGGGCCGTGGTCAAGTCGGCGGGCTTCGACTCCGACGTGTTCGAGGGCACGGCCCGCGTGTTCGAGCGCGAGCGCGCGGCGCTCGACGCGCTCGAGGACGGGACCATCACGGACGGCGACGTCGTCGTCATCCGGTACGAAGGACCCAAGGGCGGGCCGGGCATGCGTGAGATGCTCGCGATCACGGGAGCCATCAAGGGCGCGGGACTCGGCAAGACCGTGCTGCTCCTGACCGACGGGCGCTTCTCGGGCGGGACGACGGGGCTGTGCGTGGGGCACGTCGCCCCCGAGGCCGTCGACGGCGGGCCCGTCGCGTTCGTGCGCGACGGCGACCGCATCCGCCTCGACGTCGCCCGCAAGACGCTCGACCTGCTGGTCGACCCGGCCGAGCTCGACGCCCGCAAGGAAGGCTGGGCCCCCCTCGCGCCGACCTTCACACGCGGGGTCCTCGCCAAGTACGCCAAGCTCGTGCAGTCGGCCTCGCGAGGCGCGATCCTCGAGTAGGGACCTGCGCGCGGTCGAGCACGAGGTTGCGGCCGTTCCGACGGTCGGAACGACCACAACCTCGTGCTCGGCACCCGCGGTCACGAGTGCTGGCGACGCGGTCCGGGCTGCGGGATAGTGGACGAGGAACGCCCACCGTCCGCGCCGAACCGCACCGGAGCAGCAGCCATGAGCGACGCGATCACCGCCCGACAGTTCCACGACAGCGACGGGGTGGAGGACTGGCGCGTCGTCCTGGGCACCGCGCAGGCCCGCTTCCGCACCGACTCGTTCACGGCCGGGGTCGAGCTGATCGACGCGATCGGCGAGCTGGCCGAGGGCATGAACCACCACCCCGACGTCGACCTGCGGTACGCGACGGTCACCGTCCGGGTGTCCTCGCACGACGTGGGCGGGCTGAGCCGGCGCGACGTGACCCTGGCCCGGCGGATCTCCCTCGTGGCCAAGGAGCTCGAGCACCCGGCCGAGACCGACGGGCTGCTCGAGGTCGAGATCGCGATCGACGCCCTCGACCGGCCTGCGGTCCGGCCCTTCTGGCGCGCGGTGCTCGGCTACGTCGAGGCGCCGGCCGAGGACGAGGGCCTGGGACTCACGGACCCGGCAGGGTACGGCCCGCCCGTCTGGTTCCAGCAGATGGACGCGCCGCGGCCCCAGCGCAACCGCATCCACCTCGACGTCTCCGTCCCGCACGACCAGGCCGAGGCCCGGGTCACCGCGGCCATCGCGGCGGGCGGACACCTGGTCTCCGACTCCCGCGCACCGGCGTTCTGGGTGCTCGCGGACGTCGAGGGCAACGAGGCCTGCCTCTGCACGTGGCAGGCGCGCGACTGAGTCGCGAGACTGCTGGGCCGAGCGACCTGTCAGAACGAGCGTGACCCCGAGGGCACGCTCGTTCTGACACGCTGCGGGGTGTCAGGCGCGCGCCACGACCAGGGTCCGGTAGCCCGGGATCAGCACCCCGCGCTGCGCGCTGCGCGAGACGACCCGCAGCGGTTCACCGTCGTCCCAGAGGGCGTGCAGGAGCGCTCCGATCTCCGCGCGGGCCAGTGCCGCCCCCAGGCACAGATGACGTCCCGCACCGAACCAGAGCTGGCGGCTCTCGCGGACGTAGGGGCGGTCCGCTCGGAACGGTCCGGCACCGATGTTCGCGCTCCAGACGAGCATCATGATGCGCTCGCCCTCGGTGAGGCGGCGACCGGCGACCTCGACGTCGGCGGCGACGCCCCGGCCGATGACCGAGGCGGGGCTCGTGACCCGCAGCCCCTCGCGCACGGCGTTCTCGACGGCGTCGGGCTCGCCCGGGGCACGGACCTCGCCCGCGGCCGCGCGCTCGGCGTCGGCGCGCATCCGGTCGATCAGGCGGTGCTGCTCGTCCGTGTCGACGAGCAGCGCGGTCGTCCGCGCCATCGCGGAGGCCGAGGTCTCCGTGCCCGCGACCATGAGGAGGCACGCGAGCCCGGTCGTCTCCTCGAGGCCGAGCCCGAGCTCTCGGCAGCGGCCGAGCAGGGTGTCGGCGGGCGCGTCGCGCCACCCTGCGGGGACGCCTCGGGTGAGCTCGGCGACGATCTCACGGGCCGCGTCGACCTGGGCGGGGGACAGGTGCGTCGACCCCGCGCTCCCCAGGGCGATCGTCGCGAGCCGCTCGCCGGTCTCGAAGACCGTCAGGGCGTCGTCGTCGGTGGGCCAGGGACCTGGCACCGTCCGAGCCTCGGGCGAGCGGTCGCCGTCGGTGCCGGCATCCGGCCCGGGGACGCCCAGGAGCGAGATCATCATGCGACCCACGAGCACTCGCGCCAGGCGGGCGACGTCGACCGAGCCGCCCGCCCGCAGCGCCTCCCGGGCCACGGCGAGAGGACCGGACCACGCGCCGTCGACGAGCTCGGCCGAGCTGCCCTCGGTGAACAGCTCGCGGGACCGCGAGCGCAGGTCGTGGTGTCCTGGGCCGTCGAACAGGTCGAGCACCCAGTCGCCCAGGATCTGCGCCCACAGGTGCCCGACGCCGCCCTCGCCCACGATCGTGAACGACCGGTGGTCGCCCAGGACGGTGCGCGCGACCACGGGGTCGGCCGTGACCCAGCCGAGGCCGGGCACCTTGCGCAGGGGGCGGCCGGGCAGGCGACGTGACAGGTGGCCGCCGAGCAGCACGGCGGCCATGCCGGGGCGGGCGCGGCGCAGGAGGTCCACCTCGTGGCGGGTCGTGGGGAGCACGACGGACAGTCTGGCTCATCCGACGTCCACCCGTGGACAACCCCGGTGGGGGGCGGGTTCGTGGCTACGCTGTCGCGAGTGCCGATCATCGCCCACCCCCCAGCGCTCCCCCCAGCGCACCCCGCCGCCCACCCCGCGCAGAACCGTCCGCCGCTCGCCCCTGCCCGGGGCTCGGTCCCCGTGGCCGTCATCGCGGGGGTCGGCGTCCACCTGCCCGAGCGCACGGTGCGGGTCGCCGACGCCGAGCGGGACCTGGCGCGCACGAGCACGCCCGGCGCCGTGCCTCGCCTGCCCATGGTCTCGCGCCTGACCGGGGTCCAGCAGGTCCACGTCCTGCCCGACGACTGGAACGCCTCGGACCTCGCGGTCGCCGCCGCGGCCAAGCTCCTCGCCGCGCAGGGGCTCGACGCCCGGGACGTCGACCTGCTGGTCTTCGCCTCGGCGAGCCAGGACATGGTCGAGCCTGCGACGAGCCACATCGTCGCGGCGAAGCTGGGGGTGCGTGCCCCGGTCATGGACGTCAAGAACGCGTGCAACTCGGTCCTCAACGCGATCGAGGTCGCCGAGGCCCTCGTCGCCGCCGGCCGGTACGCGACGGTCCTGATCGCGTGCGGCGAGGCGCCGTCGCGCGCCGTCCGGTGGGACGTCCCGGACCGGGCGACGTACGTGCTGTCCGCGCCGGGCTACACCATGTCCGACGCCGGAGCGGCGGTCCTGGTGCGACGCGCCCCCCGGCCGGTGGTCGGCACGAGCGGTGACGGCACGAGCGGCGCCGCGCCCGCCCCGGCGGGCATCCTCGCGAGCGCGTTCGGCGCCGAGTCGACGCACTGGGACGTCGGCATGCTGCCGGGCGGAGGGACGGCCTTCCCGCGGGACCTCGACCGCACCTACTTCGAGATCGACGGGTCGCGGCTGCGCGACGCGTTCCTCGCCCTGGGGCCGGGCGTGATCCTCGAGGCGCTCGACCGCGCCGGGCTGACGTGGGACGACGTGGCCCTGGTCGCGGTGCACCAGGTCGCGGTCGCCTACCTGGCGGACGTCCACGAGGCCCTGGGCCTGCCCGAGGGGCGCACGATCGTGACGGTCGCCGAGCACGGGAACGTGGCCTCGGCGACGCTGCCGCTGCAGCTCGCGACCGCGCTGGAGAGCGGCCGCGTGGGTCCGGGTGACGTGGTGCTGCTCGTCGGTCTGGCCGGCGGGATCAGCATCGGAGCCATGGCGGTGCGGCTGTGACCCCCGAGGGCCACGCGGGGACAGGCGTGGCCCCCGGGCAGCGGACACCATCGCTCCCGGTCCGTCTCGCGGTCGTCGTGCCCGCCCTGAACGAGGCGCACGAGCACGGCATCCTCGCGACGCTGCGCGCCCTGCGTGTCCAGGAGGACCGGGACTTCGACCTGGTCGTGGTCGACAACGGCTCGACCGACGGCACCCCGGACCTCGTCCGGGCGACCGTCGCGGAGTGGGACGAGCCGCGCTGGCGCCTCGTGACCGAGGACCAGAAGGGCACGGGCGCCGCGGCGGACACGGGCATGCGCGCGGCGATCGCCGCAGGCGCGACCCACCTCGCGCGCACCGACGCGGACTGCGTGCCCCCGCCGGACTGGACGGTCCGCGTCAAGGCGGCGTTCGCCGTCGGGCACGACCTGGTGGCGGGGCGCATCGTCGCGCGCACCGACGACCTGCCCGTGTCCCGTGCGCGGCAGGCGATCCTGTCGGGGGCCGTGAGCCTCGCGAGCACGTTCGGGAAGTTCCGCCCGGGCAACCAGGACCCGTCCTACCAGGGGCCCTACGTCATGGCGCCCGGGTGCAACATGGCCATCACCGCCGACCTGTACGAGCGCGCGGGCGGATTCCCCCGCACGGCGATCGAGGACCTGCACGAGGACCGCGCCCTGGTGAACGCCGTGCGCCGCCTGACGTCGGCCTACGGCGCGCACCCCGAGGTCGTGGTGCGCGCCTCGACGCGTCGCGCGCACGCCTGGGGGCTCGTGCGGACCCTCGGCTGGTACGCCGACCACCGCTACAAGCCCGAGGTCGTGGACATCCGATGACGGCCACGTCCCCCCGGGCGCCGGGCGCCAGGTCCCGCACGGTCCCGGTCGCCGAGCGGGCCGCGCACCGTTGGGAGGAGCGCGTGCAGCGCGGCGCGCACCCCCTCGTCTACCCGGCGTTCCGTGCGCTCGCGCGCAGGGGTCCGGTCGTGCGCGTGCCGGGTCTCGGGGTCGTGGTGAACGACGCCGCCACGGCCCGCGAGGTGCTGCTCGACACCGAGCACTTCTCCAAGGTCGGCCCAGGGGCGCCGTCGGACCTGTGGACGCCCGTGCTGGGCCCGTCGGTCCTGCTCAACATGGAGGGCGAGGACCACGCGACGCTGCGGCGCGCGCTCTCCGGGCTGTTCACGCCGCGCTCGGTCGCGCAGCTCACCCAGGCCGAGGCAGGGATGTCGCTGGGCACGCTGGCGCCTCGGCTCCTCGCGGGCGAGACCGTGGACCTGGTGCGCGAGGTCGGGGCGCTCGCGGGCACGGTCATCTGCCGCATGACGGGGCTGCCGCCCACGGACGCCGCGGTGCGCGACGCGATGGTCGCGGCGCAGTCCGTCGTCGGGCTCGTGCGCCTGCACCGGCGCAGCCTCACGCCCGCCCAGGTGCGCTACGCCCGCGAGGTGCTGGGCACGCTGAGCGAGCCCGCCCGGGCCGCGTACCGCGACGGGGACCCCGCGACCGTGCCGGGGCGCATGCGCGGCCTCGGCCTGAGCGAGCGCGAGGCGCTGGGCGCGGTCGGGGCGTTCGTCATGACGGGCACGGAGACCATCCAGTCCTTCACGCCGCGTCTGGTCGCGCTCGCGGTCGACACCGGGTGGATGGACCGCCTCCTGCTCGCCGCACCCGACGACGCGCTGCGCGGCCGCGTGGTCGAGGAGGCGCTGCGCGTCACGGTCCCGACCCCTGCGATGCTCCGGTCCGTGCGCTCGGCCCACCGTGTGGGGGACGTGCCGGTGCGGGCAGGGGACCGCGTCGTCGTCGCGACCGTCACGTGCTGCCGGGCAGACGGGACGTTCGACCCCGCCCGCGACACCGACCCCGCGCTGCGCAACCTGTGGTTCGGTGCGGGCCCCCACTTCTGCCTGGGCATGCCCCTCGCGATGGCGCAGGTCGGGGCGGTCCTCGACGCGCTGCGCCCGGTCGCGGACGCGGGGCGCACGCTGCAGGTCGTGGGGCGCGAGGTCGCGCGGGGCGTCCTCATCCCGTCCTACCGGCGCCTGCGGGTCGCGTCGGCCGCGTCGTCCCCGGTGCCGGTGGAGGAGGCACCATGAGCGACCCGACGCCGGAGCACCTGCTCGCGACCATCGGCGCCCACGCGCACGGGCCTCGCGCGGACGAGGTGGCGCTGCGCTGGTGGGCGCGCCCCCCACGCCCGGGGCGTAGGCCGAGCCGATCCCGGAGCAGGGCTCCGAAGGACCGGGTCCGCGAGGAGGTCACGTACGCCGAGCTGCTGCGCCGGGTCGAGACCACGGCCGCTGCCCTGCACCGCGAGGGCATGCGACCGGGGGACCGCGTCCTGTTCTCGGTGCGCCCCCGCCCCGAGGGCGTCGTGCTCGTGCTCGCCGTCGTGCGGCTCGGCGCCGTGATCGTGTTCGTGGACCCCGGCTCGACCCCCGAGCTCTTCGCCGCCCGCGTGGGCGCCGCCGCCCCGCGGTGGGCCATGACCGAGTCGCTGCTCTACGCGATCTCGCGCGGGCCGCTGCGGCGCCTGGCACGCTCGCGCGGCCTCCTGCTGCCCGACTACGCGAGCCTGCCGCTGCGGCACGTCCGCTCGGGGCCGTGGCTGCCCGGGGTTCCGGCACGGTCGCTGTCAGCACGGGCGCTCGCGGCCGGGCCCCCTGCACCGAGCGGGCTGTCAGAACGAGCGAGCACCCCAGGGCACGCTCGTTCTGACAGCCCGCTCGGCGAGGGGGTCCCGCGCAGCGCCGACCTCTCGCTCGACGGCGAGGCGCTCGTCGTCTTCACGTCGGGCACCACGGCGGACCCGCAGGCCGTCGTCCACTCCGCGGGCTCGCTCGGCGCAGGCTGCGCCCTGCTGGGCGGGGCGTTCGAGCTCGCACCCGGCGACGTCGTGCACACCGACCAGATGCTGCTCGGCATCCCCGCCCTGCTCGGTGGCGGGACCTGGTCCGTCCCGCCGGGCACGCCGGCCCAGGACATCGAGACGTTCGCCCGGCACACGGCCGGGCGGGCCGGTACGTACCTGGTCCCGGCAGACCTCACGCTCCTGCTCGACGCCGTCGAGTCCGGACGCGCGCCCGTCGAGGGCCCGCAGGTCGCGCTCGTCGGCGGAGCGCCCGTCACACGGGCCCTGCTCGACCGGGCCGCGCGCCTGCTGCCCGGCACACGGTGGATCGGCGTCTACGGCATGACGGAGATCCTGCCCGTCGCGGTCGTCGAGGCCGCCGACAAGCTCGGCCACACGGGCGACGGAGACCTGGTCGGACGGCCCTTGCCCGGGATCGAGGCACGGATCGACACCTCCGGCGTCGAGCGCGATGACGAGCCGGGCGCGTCGACGGCCCGCGCCAGGTCGGCCGCGCCCGCACCGGTCGACCACGCCGTGGGCGAGCTCGTCCTGCGCGGTCCCTCCCTCATGACGGGATATCTCGCCAACCTCGACGGCGGACGGCCGCCCGTGACCGAGCACCGCACGGGCGACCTCGCACACCTCGACGAGCAGGGCCGGATCGTCCTCGTGGGGCGCACGCGCGACATGATCATCCGCGGCACGGTCAACATCTACCCGGGACTGTTCGAACCGCGGCTCGCAGCCCTGCCGGGCGTCGGCGAGGCCGCCCTCGTCGGCGTCCTGCAGGAGGACGGCGACGAGAAGGTCGTGCTCGTCGTCACCTCGGGCCACGCCACCACCTCCGAGGCGACGTGTCCGCCCGAGGCGACGTGTCCGCCCGAGGCGGGCGGCGCCGTCGGGCCCCGATCTCTCCCGGGTGGGCCCCGGCTGACCAGCGACCACCCCCTGCTCGCGAGCGTTCGCGCGGCCCTGCCGGACGTGCTCGACCACGGTGCCCTGCCGGACCTCGTGCTGCACGCCGACCGCCTGCCGGTCGCCGGTCGCAGCCGCAAGCCCGACCGCACGACGCTCTCCCGCGCCGCCGCTCACCACCTCGCCCGGGGAGGCCTCGCATGAGCCTGCGCATCGGGGTCACGGGGGCCTCGGGGTTCGTCGGGGGAGCGGTCGCCCGCCGCGCCGCGGCCGACGGGCACCAGGTCTGGACGTTCTCGCGCCGCGACGCGCGCGTCCCGGGCGCCGAGCACCGCACGTGGGACCTCGCCGACGGGCCGCTCGCCGAACCGCCCCCGCTGGACGTCGTCGTGCACGCAGGGGCCGCAGTGTCCGACTGGGCGCGCCACGACGTCGCACAGGCGACCAACGTCGAAGGCACGCGCGCCGTGCGGGACACGTTCCCCGCAGCACGGTTCGTGCACGTGTCCTCGGGCAGCGTCTACGACCCCTGCTCGCCCACGGTCCGCGGACGCGAGACCGAGGCACCCGTCCAGCGGTACCTCAACGCCTACGGCGCGACCAAGGCTGCCGCCGAGCGGATCCTCGTCGCCGACGCCCGCACACCCGGGCGCGGACCCGTCGTCGTGCTGCGCCCCCACGCCGTGTACGGCCCGGGAGACACGACGCTCCTGCCGCGCATCGAGCGCGCGATCCGGGGCAGGCGGCTCGTGCTCGTCGGGGACGGGTCGACGCTGCAGTCCCTCACGCACGTGGACACGCTCGTCGAGGCGGCGCTCGCGGCCGCGACCCGCGACCTGCCCGACGGGCCCCTCGTGGTCAACGTCGCGGACGCCGAGCCCGTGGTCCTGGGCGAGGTCGTCGTCGAGCTCCTGCGCCGCAGGGGGCACGACGGCGTCACGCTCGCCGGCATCCCGGCCCGCCCCGCGTGGATGCTCGCCACGTGCGCCGAGGCGCTCGCACGGTGGACGCGGCGGCCCGAGCCGCCGCGCCTGACCCGGTACGCCATCAGCCACCTCGCGGTCGAACGCACCTACGACCTGACGGTGCTGCGCGAGGTGCTCGGGGTCGAGCCCCGCGCCACGTCGCTCGCCGGGGCCGAGGACTGGTGACGCACGGGACGGGCCGCCCCGGGCCGGGTCAGAGGGCCCCGAGCGCCTGACGCACGGCCTGCGAGAGCGCCTTGCCGTCGACGCGGCCGATCCCGGCCGCCGCGGCCGTGGCCGTCTTCATGACCGTGCCCATGTCCTTCATGGACGAGGCACCGGTCGAGACGATCGCGGCCGTCACGAGCGCGTCGAGCTCCGCGGCCGTGAGGCTGGCCGGCAGGTACTTCTCGATGAAGTCGGCCTCGCGGGTCTCGTTGTCGGCGCGCTTGGTCGCCGCCGCGTCGGTGTAGATCTGGGCGCTCTCGCGACGCTTCTTGACCTCGGCGGCCAGGACGGTCTGGACCTCGGCATCGGTCATCTCGCGTGCGGTCGAGCCGGACTTCTCCGCGGTGCGGACAGCGCCGATGACCTGGCGCAGGGTGTTCTTGGCGAACTCGTCGCGGGCCTTCATGGCGGTCGTGAGGTCGGCTGTCATTCGCTCGATCGTGGTGGTCATGGGTCCATGGTGCCTGGTCCCGCGGCTCCGGCCCTACCGGATTGCCGTGCACGCACGGGGCGGGCCCACGTCGTCGGGCCGGACGTCCCAATCCCTGAGACGTCCGGCTCGACGCATGACATCGCCGGATCGAGGGCGTAGTGTGCACAACGTGCAGACGATCCTTCTCGTAGTACTTCCTGAGCGCGCCGGCTGAGGCCAAGCAACCAGGTCTCGTCAGCGCGCTCACCCCTCGAAGAGCCCTCACCGGGTACGAGGGGTTTTTTCATGTCACGACCACGACCGTCATGACCACCCCCTCCGGGCACACCCCGCTCCGGAGCCGGTCACCGGACCGCACCACCCCGCGGCAGAACAGCACGGAGAGCACCAGAAGTACCAGCACCACCACGGTGAGCTCGATCCAGCCGGTGGCAGCCAGTCGCCACCGAGAAACAGGAGATACCGATGGTCCAGGGTCCCCACCCGGCCCCGCCGACGCCGAGCGCCCCCGCGCCCGCCGGCGAGGCCGTGGCGCCGAAGCCAGCCCCTTCCCCCGCGAGCCTCGCAGCCCGCCCCGAGAACCGAGCACGCGCCTCGGTCACGGGCGAGCGCTCGGTGAGCGCCGCCGTCGGACCCGAGGAGGTCACGGGCGCGCAGTCGATCGTCCGCTCGCTCGAGGAAGCCGGTGTGGACGTCGTCTTCGGCATCCCCGGCGGAGCGATCCTGCCGACGTACGACCCGCTCATGGACTCCAAGAAGCTCCGCCACATCCTCGTGCGCCACGAGCAGGGCGGCGGCCACGCGGCCTCGGGCTACGCCCACGCGACCGGCCGCGTCGGGGTGACCATGGCGACGTCCGGCCCCGGCGCGACGAACCTCGTCACCCCCATCGCCGACGCCAACATGGATTCGATCCCGCTCGTGGCCATCACGGGCCAGGTCGGCGCGTCCCTGATCGGGACCGACGCCTTCCAGGAGGCCGACATCGTCGGCATCACCCTGCCCATCACCAAGCACAACTTCCTCGTCACCGACCCCGACGAGATCCCGCGCGTCATCGCCGAGGCCTTCCACATCGCCCAGACCGGGCGTCCCGGGCCCGTCCTCGTCGACATCGCGAAGTCCGCGATGCAGGCCCGCACCACGTTCTCGTGGCCGCAGGAGCTCCAGCTGCCCGGCTACCACCCGGTGACCAAGCCGCACTCCAAGCAGATCCGCGAGGCCGCGCGCCTGCTCGCGACCGCGCGGCGCCCCGTGCTGTACGTCGGCGGAGGCGCGATCCGCGCGAACGCCTCGGCCGAGCTGCGCCGCCTCGTGGACCTGTCGGGCGCGCCCGTCGTGACCACCCTCATGGCCCGCGGCGCACTGCCCGACTCGCACCCGCAGAACCTCGGCATGCCCGGCATGCACGGCACCGTCCCCGCGGTCGCCGCACTCCAGAAGGCCGACCTCATCGTGGCCCTGGGTGCGCGCTTCGACGACAGGGTGACCGGGGTGCTGTCGAGCTTCGCGCCGCACGCCACGATCGTGCACGCCGACATCGACCCCGCCGAGATCGGCAAGAACCGCGAGGTCGACGTCCCCATCGTGGGCGACCTGCGCGAGGTCATCACCGACCTGCTGCCCGAGCTCGAGCGCGAGCACGCGGCCAAGGGGCAGCCCGACCTCGGCGCCTGGTGGCGCCAGATCGACGACTGGCGGGAGACCTACCCCCTCGGCTACTCCGAGCCCGAGGACGGGCACCTCGCCCCGCAGCACGTCATCCAGCGCCTCGGCGAGCTCTCCGGCCCCGACTCGATCTACGTCGCAGGCGTCGGCCAGCACCAGATGTGGGCCGCGCAGTTCATCCGCTACGAGCACCCCAGGACCTGGCTCAACTCGGGCGGCCTCGGCACCATGGGCTACTCGATCCCCGCCGCGATGGGCGCCAAGGTCGGCCAGCCCGACAAGACCGTGTGGGCGATCGACGGCGACGGCTGCTTCCAGATGACCAACCAGGAGCTCGCGACCTGCACGATCAACGAGATCCCCATCAAGGTCGCGCTGATCAACAACTCCTCGCTCGGCATGGTCCGCCAGTGGCAGACCCTGTTCTACGAGTCCCGCTACTCCAACACCGACCTGCACACGGGCCGCGGCACGCAGCGCGTGCCCGACTTCGTCAAGCTCGCCGACGCGTACGGGTGCGAAGGCATCCGTGTCGAGTCCACGAGCGAGGTCGACGCCGCGATCAAGCGCGCCATGGAGATCGACGACCGACCCGTCGTCGTCGACTTCAACGTCTCGCGCGACGCGATGGTGTGGCCCATGGTCGCGTCGGGCGTGAGCAACGACAACATCCAGTACGCACGCGGCATCTCGCCCGCGTGGGACCGCGAAGACTGAGACCGGGGAGAGCCGCAACCATGTCCCGACACACCCTCTCCGTGCTCGTGGAGAACAAGCCCGGCGTGCTCACGCGCGTCGCAGGCCTGTTCGCCCGCCGCGCGTTCAACATCCACTCGCTCGCCGTGGGCCCCACGGAGCACGAGGAGATCTCCCGCATCACCGTGGTCGTCGACGTCGACCAGAACCCGCTCGAGCAGGTCACCAAGCAGCTCAACAAGCTCGTCAACGTCATCAAGATCGTCGAGCTCGACCAGCCGTCCTCCGTCCAGCGTGAGCTCCTGCTCGTCAAGGTCCGCGCCGACGGTGCCAACCGCACGGGCGTCCTCGAGGTCGTCGAGCTGTTCCGTGCCAAGGTCGTCGACGTCGTCCCCGACGCCGTGACGATCGAGGCCACGGGCACCCCGGAAAAGCTGAGCGCCCTCCTCGGCGCGCTCGACCCCTACGGCGTCCGTGAGATCGTCAAGTCCGGCACCGTGGCCGTCGGTCGCGGCGCCCGCTCCATCACCGACCGGGCGCTCGACCGCGCCCACCGGTCCGCCTGACCCCCAACCCTCCCGGTGGACGCGACCCCGCCGTCCACCGCCGTCGAACTATCGTGTTCGTCATCACCTCAAGAACCCAAGGAGTAACACCGTGGCAGAGCTCTTCTACGACGACGACGCCGACCTCACGATCATCCAGCAGAAGAAGGTCGCGGTCGTCGGGTACGGCAGCCAGGGGCACGCGCACGCGCAGAACCTCCGCGACTCGGGCGTCCAGGTCGTCATCGCGCTCAAGGAAGGCTCCAAGTCGATCGCCAAGGCGACCGACGAGGGCTTCGAGGTCAAGACCGTCGCCGAGGCCGCCCAGTGGGCAGACCTCATCATGATCCTCGCGCCGGACCAGCACCAGCGCTCGATCTACAACGACGAGATCAAGCCGCACCTGGCAGCCGGCAAGACGCTCGCGTTCGCGCACGGCTTCAACATCCGCTTCGGCTACATCGAGGCCCCCGAGGGTGTCGACGTCATCCTCGTCGCACCCAAGGCGCCGGGCCACACCGTGCGTCGCGAGTTCGTCGCGGGCCGCGGCATCCCCGACATCATCGCCGTCGAGAAGGACGCGTCGGGCCAGGCGTGGGACATCGCGCTCTCGTACGCGAAGGCGATCGGTGGCACGCGCGCCGGCGTCATCAAGACGACGTTCACCGAGGAGACCGAGACCGACCTGTTCGGCGAGCAGGCCGTCCTGTGCGGTGGCGTGTCGCAGCTCGTCCAGTACGGTTTCGAGACCCTGACCGAGGCCGGCTACCAGCCGGAGATCGCCTACTTCGAGGTCCTGCACGAGCTCAAGCTCATCGTGGACCTCATGTGGGAGGGCGGCATCGCCAAGCAGCGCTGGTCGGTGTCCGACACCGCCGAGTACGGCGACTACGTCTCGGGCCCCCGCGTCATCGACCCGCGGGTCAAGGAGAACATGAAGGCAGTCCTCGGGGACATCCAGAACGGCGCGTTCGCGAAGCGCTTCATCGACGACCAGGACGCGGGCGCCCCCGAGTTCAAGGAGCTCCGCGCCAAGGGTGAGGCGCACCCGATCGAGGCCACGGGCCGCGAGCTGCGCGGGATGTTCGCCTGGGCGAAGTCGGGCGACGACGACTACACCGAGGGCTCGGTCGGTCGCTGACCTTCGCTTCGCTGCGGCGAACCTTCTGAGGAGGGTGACCCGTCCTGCACGATCTTCCCTCCGGCCTGGCGGCCTCCCGCCAGACCTGACCACGATTGCGCAGGACGGGTCACCCTTCTCTGTGCGTCCGGCCAGCCTGCCGAGGGCGACGGCCCTGCCCGCCGAGGGTGACGACCCTGCCTGCCGAGGGTGACGTGCCCGCCTGCCGGGGGCGACGGCCCAGCCTGCCGAGGGTGACGACCCTGCCCGCCGAGGGTGACGACCCTGCCCGCCGAGGGGGACGTGCCCGCCTGCCGGGGGTGACGCATCGTCACCAAGGATGATGGTTCGACGGATTCGACGGTCACCGTCGGCGGGTTGCGCTGTCACCGTCGGCGGGCAGGGCCGTCACCCTCGACCGGGAGTGCGGTCACCGTCGGCGGGCTACGCCGTCACCCTCGACCGGGAGTGCGGTCACCGTCGGCGGGTTGTGCCGTCACCCTCGGCACGGCGAGGCACCAGGAGACACGGCGGGGCACCAGGGGAACAGGGTGGAATCGCCGACACCCCGTCGGTCAAAGCACGACAAGACGGGCACTCCGGGTGTCCGTGGTCCACCATGGACGTATGAGCCATCACGACGACCACGGACCGGACAGCACGAGCGAGGGCGCCGAGCCGGCGCCGCGGCCCGCCACGGGCGACGAGCACCCGGCGGTTTCGGACGTCCCCGCGGGCACGGAGAGCGAGCAGGGCGAGGACGACCCGCGCGGCGAGGAGATCCTCGAGTTCTGGGAGACCGCGCGCGTCCGTGCGGGGGAGGGCAAGGTGGGCGTCGTGACCGGCTTCGGGGTCTCGGCGACCGTGCCGCCGCCTGCCTGGTCCTTCGGGGACAACCCTGCCCTCGCCGACGGCCTGCTCACCGCGGTGCTGTCGGGCGACAAGACCGCGACCTCCTCGTCGCGCTGGGAGTACGGCGACGACGTGCCGCTGCCTCAGGTCGGCGAGCTCTCGATCATCCTCGACGGCGACGGGCATCCGCGGGCGCTCATCCGCACGACCTCGGTCGAGGTCGTCCCGTTCGACCAGGTCACGGCCGACTTCGCGGCGGCCGAGGGGGAGGACGACCGGACGCTCGAGTCCTGGCGCGCCGGCCACCGCAGGTACTTCACGCGGGTCCTGGTGGGCCACGAGTTCCGTGAGGACATGCCCGTGGTCTGCGAACGGTTCGAGCTGCGGTTCCCGCGGCAGCGCTGAGCGCTCGCGCAGCGGTGGGCGCCCTCGCGGCGCCGTCGGGCCCGACCAGGGCGGCGTGCCCGGTGGAGACGCGCACGGGTGACGGGCTCCGGGGGCTCGAGCGACGCCGTCGGGCAGCGAGCGCGCGGGGCGGGGGTGAGCGGTGGTCGCCGTCCCAGGCCGCGACCACCGCCCGTCGGGGCAGCGAGAGGAGCTACCCCGAGTGTGAGGACGCCGGAGCGCCGGTGGTCGCCGTGGCCGTGCGCACGGTCTGGACCGGCGCGCTGTGCGTGCCGTGGTCCGTGGGGTGGGTCGAGACGCGGTCGAGGAGAAGTGCGCGGACGTCGGCCGCGACGACCGCCTGGGCGCCGCGCAGGACGGGGTCCGAGGGGGCCAGGGCCGGGACGATCAGCGCCACGCCCTGCTCGGTGTCCGTGAGGTGGCTGCGGGTCACGTCGGCGAGGCGTTGTCCGCCCGCGATGCACGTCGGGCCGCTGAGCACGACGAGGTGTGGTTCGACGACCGCGACGACCGGCTGGACGACCGTGGCGAGGCGGCGTCCGAAGTCCTCGACGAGCGCGACGACGGCGGGGCTGTCCGGGTCGGCGGTCATGGCTGCGAGGTAGTCGGCGTAGCCCTCGCCGGGGACGCCGTACCACTCGGCGAGCTCTTCGAACCGGCGGCCGCCGACGAGGTCCTGGAGGTTGACCGAGTGGTCGTCGTAGTCGCGGACGGTCACCGGCACGGGGAGGTAGCCGAGCTCGCCGGCGGCACCGGTCGCGCCGTGGTGGAGCCTGCCGTCGATGAGGGTCCCGAGGCCGATGCCTCCACCGATCCAGAGCAGCGAGAAGCTCGCGTCGTCGCACCGGCCCGCGTCGTGCTCGGCGATCGTGGCGAGGTTGACGTCGTTCTCGATGTGGACGGGGACGCCGAACTCCTGCTCGAGGAGCGAGCGGACGGCGAGGCGGGGCCATCCCGGCAGGTCGCCGACGAGCCAGAGGTCTCCGGTCGTGGGGTCGGCCGCGGCCTGGACGCCGGCGACGACCGCGCCGACCCGGTCGACGGGCACGCGGGCGTCGGCACAGGCGGCGTCCCACGCCGCGCGGACGTCGCTCACGGCGGTGCGGTCGTCCGAGGTGGGGATCTCGGCGCCGCCGAGGACGGTGCCGTGGGCGTCGACGAGGCGGGCCTGCACCCCTCCGGGAAGGACGTCGAGCGCCAGCCCGACGACGACGTCGGTGCGCGCGGCGTACATGACCGCCTGCGGGCCGCGGGCTCCTTGGACGGCCCCGGTGGGCTCGATGAGCCCGGCCGACTCCAGTCGTGCCACGATCTGGGAGGATGTCGGACGGGAGACGCCGGTGAGGTCTCCGATCTGCGACCGGGTCATGGGGCCGGTGTCGAGCAGGAGCTCGAGCGCGGCGCGGTCGTTGATCGTGCGGAGCAACCCGGGGGTCCCCGGGACGTGCGTGCGGGACACGGCGTGGTGGCCTCTCTGCCAGCGTCTTAGGAAAGTTTCCTAAGAGTTGCGCACTCTGGCGGATTGTGCAAGTCGAGAGGCTCTTCTGCTCTTACCATCTTCGAGTGTCACGCCAGTTCCTGCTGGCGTAATGGGAGCGTGTCCAGTCATGACGTCGACCCTCGACCCGCGAGATGGTGCGGATCGCAGGACCCGACCCGCCCACGCTGTGAGATGGGCGTCCCGAGGACTGGCGCCGGGGCGTACGGTTTCGCCATGACGCGCAACATCGACTTGGCAGTGGTCGCCGGAGACGGCATCGGTATCGAGGTCGTCGAGCAGGGCCTCGCGGTCCTCGAGGCGGCGCTCTCAGGCTCGGACGTCAAGGTCTCCACGACGCCCTTCGACCTCGGTGCGCGCCGCTGGCACGCGACCGGTGAGACCCTCACCGACGAGGACCTCGCGGCGATCCGCACCCACGACGCGATCCTCCTCGGCGCGATCGGCGACCCGACCGTCCCGTCGGGCGTCCTCGAGCGCGGGCTGCTGCTCAAGCTGCGCTTCGCGCTGGACCACTACGTCAACCTCCGCCCGGGCAAGCTCTACCCCGGCGTGAAGTCCCCGCTCGCGGACCCGGGCGAGATCGACTTCGTCGTCGTCCGCGAAGGCACCGAGGGCCCCTACGTCGGCAACGGCGGCGCGCTGCGCGTCGGCACGCCCCACGAGATCGCGACCGAGGTCTCCGTGAACACGGCCTTCGGCGTCGAGCGCGTCGTCCGTGACGCGTTCGCCCGCGCCCAGGCGCGTCCCCGCAAGCACCTGACGCTCGTGCACAAGCACAACGTCCTGGTCCACGCCGGTCACCTGTGGCGCCGCACGGTCGAGGCGGTCAACGCCGAGTTCCCCGACGTCACGACGGACTACCTGCACGTGGACGCCGCCACGATCTTCCTCACGACGAACCCGTCGCGATTCGACGTCATCGTCACCGACAACCTGTTCGGCGACATCCTGACGGACCAGGCCGCTGCGATCACCGGCGGCATCGGCCTCGCGGCCTCGGCCAACATCAACCCCGACCGCACGGCTCCCTCCATGTTCGAGCCGGTGCACGGCTCGGCCCCCGACATCGCGGGCCAGGGCAAGGCGGACCCCACCGCCACGGTCCTGTCCGTCGCGATGCTGCTCGACCACCTCGGCCTCGCCGAGGAGTCGCAGCGCGTCGAGGCCGCGGTCGCCGCGGACCTCGCCGAGCGGGGGACCCGAGTACGGTCGACGGCCGAGGTGGGGCGCGAGCTCGCCGCCCGCGTCGCCGGCTGATCGGTCCTCCCGACCTGCCGCCGCGCCGCCGTCGGGCCCCCGCGCTGGGGCCCGACGGCGGCACGCACCCTCTGCCGTCCTCACCGCTCCCACGTCCTCGTCGAAGGCCCGGGAGTTCTCGCCCGCCCTGCGGGCGCCGAAGGGCGCTCCGTCATGGAAAACTAGGCGAGGAACCCACCCGGGTCGCCAGGTGAAAGGCCCATGACATGACTTCCCCCCTCACAGCGCAGCCCGCGTCCTCGGCCGAGGATCTCGTCGCGCTCTTCGACATCCGCACCTCGGACACCCCGACCTCCCCCGAGGCCAGGGCGGCCGCGATCTCCGCCCCGAAGTTCGGCACCGTGTTCTCGGACCACATGGCCCGGATCAGCTGGAACTCGACCGACGGCTGGATCGACCGCCGCATCGAGAAGTACGGCCCGCTCCAGCTCGACCCCGCGACCGCGGTCCTGCACTACGCCCAGGAGATCTTCGAGGGCCTCAAGGCGTACCGGCACCAGGACGGGTCCGTGTGGACCTTCCGTCCCGAGGCCAACGCCGCCCGGTTCGCGCGGTCTGCGCACCGTCTGGCGCTGCCGGCGCTCTCGGTCGACGACTTCATCGGCTCGATCACGGCGCTCGTGCGCACCGACGTCGAGTGGGTCCCGAGCGGCGAGGAGGCAAGCCTGTACCTGCGTCCGTTCATGTACGCCTCGGAGTCGTTCCTCGGCGTGCGGGCCTCGCTCGAGGCCGAGTACCTCGTGATCGCCTCGCCCGTGGGCCCGTACTTCTCGGGCGGCGTGAAGCCCGTGTCGATCTGGGTCGACCGCGAGTTCAGCCGCGCCGGTGCAGGCGGCACGGGCGACGCCAAGTGCGGCGGCAACTACGCGTCGAGCCTGCTGCCGCAGACTCTCGCGCAGGAGAAGGGCTTCGAGCAGGTCTGCTTCCTCGACTCGTCGACGGGCACGTTCGTCGAGGAGCTCGGCGGCATGAACGTGTTCGTCGTCAAGGCCGACGGGTCGGTCGAGACGCCCGAGCTCACGGGGTCGATCCTCGAGGGCGTGACGCGCTCGTCGATCATCCAGCTCCTCAACGACCGCGGTCACGAGGTCACCGAGCGGCGCATCCCGCTCGAGGAGCTCCTGGCCGACATCCGGTCCGGTGCGGTGACCGAGGTGTTCGCGTGCGGCACGGCGGCGGTCGTCACGCCGATCGGCCGCCTGGGCGGGTCGAACTTCGACCACACCATCGCCGACGGCGGCGCGGGCGAGCTGACCCTCGCGATCCGCGGCGAGCTCACCGACATCCAGAACGGTCGGGCGGCGGACCGCCACGGCTGGATGACGCGCCTGGCCTGAGCCGCCCGCTCACCGAGACGCTGGGTGCGGAGTGGTCGTCGCCGACCGACACGATCGGCGACGACCACTCCGCACTCAGCGTCTCGCGGGGCCTCAGACCGCCCGGCGCACGATCGTCCGGCCCGCGACGCCCGCGAGCAGCGACCAGACGGCGACCCCGATGAGCAGGTTCACGAGCCCGGACAGCGCGGCCGACGTCGTGTCCGTGGTCCAGGCGAACGGGAGGGCGGTGATGACGACGATCACGAGCGCCATGATCCAGCCGAAGAACGCCCGCGGGCGCGGGGTCGTGAGGATCAGCACGTGCAGCAGCCCAGCCGCGAGCAGGGCGAGGATCGCTCCGTCGATCGCGAACGCGGCCTGGTGCGAGGCGGTCGAGAAGATGTCCGGCGGCGGCACGAGCGTGAACGAGAAGATCCGTTCGAGGATGATCACGGCCACGAGGCCGATGAGCGCGGCCACCAGCGCCGTGGCGGCCGCTCCCGCCCAGAAGCGGCCGACCTCGACCGCGAGGCGGGGGTCCGCAGGGTTGACGGGCGGTGCCGGGAAGTCGGCGTGCGGGTCGGGCGGGACCGTGGGCGGGATGGCCGGCGGGACACCCTGGGGGTGGCCGGGGACACCGGGCTGCGGGGCGTTGCCGCGGGGCGGGAAGTTCGGGTCGCTCATGATGCGTCTCCTGTCGTTGCAGGCTGTCGTTCCGGGCGCTCGCTGGTTGGCATGCTCAGTCCGTGGACACCGTTCCATCCTGGCGGCTGCTGTGGCAGCATGTGTCCTGTGACACACCTCGTCTCCCACCTCATTATCGAGTAGCGCGCCCGGCCACCACACCGGACGCGCAAACCTCCCGCACCCTCGGGGGGTTTTTTTGTTGCCCGACACCACCGCCGTCGGGCACCGAAGCGCCGGGCACGAGCTTCACGAGAGCGACCGCCCGGCGCGTGGGAACGAGGAACCCGCGGCGAGCGCGGAAGCGGATCGCCCGATCCGCCTAGAGTGGTCTCGCCCCAGGCGGCACCGCTGGACCCCGAGATCTCCCCAGAGAGCGGCACGATGACTTCCCAGGTGAACCCCGTAGCTCCTGCCACAGCGAGCGCACCCTCGACGTTCCACGTCTACGACACGACCCTGCGCGACGGTGCGCAGCAGGAGGGCATGAACCTCTCGGTCGCCGACAAGCTCGCGATCGCCCCGCTCCTGGACGAGCTGGGTGTCGGGTTCATCGAGGGCGGCTGGCCCGGGGCGATCCCCAAGGACACCGACTTCTTCTCCCGCGCCGCGAAGGAGCTCACGCTCAAGAACGCGGTCCTCGCGGCGTTCGGCGCGACCCGCAAGGCCGGGATCACGGCCGCCGACGACCCCCAGGTCCGCGCGCTCGTCGCGTCGCAGGCGCCCGTGGTCACGCTCGTCGCCAAGTCCGACATCCGCCACGCCGAGCGTGCCCTACGGACGACGGGGGCCGAGAACCTCGCCATGATCACCGACACCGTCACGTTCCTCGTGGCCGAGGGGCGCCGCGTCGTCCTGGACGCCGAGCACTTCTTCGACGGCTACCGGTTCGACCCCGCCTACTCGCGTGCTGCGGTCGAGGCCGCGTTCGCGGCGGGGGCCGAGGTCGTCGCGCTGTGCGACACCAACGGCGGCATGCTGCCCGAGTGGGTCGGCGAGATCGTCACGGAGCTGCGCGACGCCGTCGGGATCCCGCACGGGCTCCACGCCCAGGCCGGCGACCCGCTGCTCGGGATGCACGCGCACAACGACTCGGGCTGCGCGGTCGCGAACTCGCTCGCGGCCGTGGCCGCAGGCGCCGCCCACGTCCAGGGGACCGTCAACGGCTACGGCGAACGCACCGGGAACGCGGACCTCATCACGGTCGTCGCGAACCTCGAGCTCAAGCACGGCCGGAGCCTGCTCGTCGACGGCGGCCTGCAGGAGACCACGCGCATCGCGCACGCGATCAGCGAGATCACCAACATCTCGCCGTACGCGCGCCAGCCGTACGTCGGGGCCAGCGCGTTCGCGCACAAGGCCGGGCTGCACGCCTCGGCGATCAAGGTCGACCCGGACCTCTACCAGCACATCGAGCCCACTCTCGTCGGCAACGACATGCGCATGCTCATCTCGGACATGGCGGGCCGCGCGTCGATCGAGCTCAAGGGGCGCGAGATGGGCTTCGACCTCTCGGACCAGGGCGACGTGCTCGCGCGCGTGACGCACCGCGTCAAGGACGCCGAGGCCCGCGGGTACACCTACGACGCGGCCGACGCCTCGTTCGAGCTCCTGCTGCGTGAGGAGATCGCGGGCGAGCGGCCGCAGTTCTTCCGGGTCGAGAGCTGGCGCACGATCGTCGAGCGGGCCGGGGGACGCGGCACCGAGGCGACGGCGGAGGCGACCGTCAAGCTGCACGCCGGAGGCAAGCGCATCGTCAAGACGGGCGAGGGCAACGGGCCGGTGAACGCGCTCGACCATGCGCTGCGGCTCGCGCTGCGGCGCGTGTACCCGGAGATCGAGGCGTTCGAGCTGATCGACTTCAAGGTCCGCATCCTCGACACCGAGCAGGGCACGGACGCCATCACGCGAGTCCTCATCGAGATGACCGACGGGGCGACGTCCTGGTCGACGGTGGGCGTCGGGCCGAACCTCATCGAGGCGGCCTGGGAAGCCCTGACGGACTCCGCGATCTACGGGCTGATCCACGCGGGCGTGCAGCCGCGCTGACCCTGCGCCCCGCGCACCGCTCCGGGCGCTGCGCCCACGTGTCAGAAGGAACGTGACCTCCGGGTCACGCTCCTTCTGACACGTCGGGGTGCGGGACCCGTCAGGGGCGGGTGGCCGCCTCGAGCAGCTCGACGACGTGCACGTAGTCCTGCCCCGTAGCCCGGCTCAGACCCATCTCGCACGTCCGGTTGCTCGACGCGTACGCGTCCGCGGCGCCGTGATCGCGCAGGTGGGCCGCGACCTCGGCGGCCTCGGCGCGCGTCGCCGCCGCGGTGAGCTCGGGGTGGAGCATCCCGCGGTCGCCCGCGAACCCGCAGCACCCCGCGTCGAGGGGGAGCACGACGTCGTCGGCCACCGCGCGTGCGACCGCCTCGAGGTCGCCGACGACCCCCAGGTGGATCGACGAGCACGTCGGGTGCAGGACGAGCGAGCCCAGCGTCGTCCCGGTGGCCCGGGGGGAGCGCCCGCTTGCCTCGAGCGCGGGCAGGACGTCGCTGCGCACGAACGTCACGGCGTCCACCACGCGCAGCCGCTCGAACCGCTCGCGCGCCTCGCCGGCCAGGTGGGACCCGACCCCTTCGAGCCCGTGCGTGCAGCTCGACGCGTCCGAGACGACGGGCAGGCGGCCGCCGTCGGTCGCGGCCCAGAGCGCGTCGAAGGTTCGCTCGGCCATCGCGGCGGCGCCGTCGGTCAGCCCCTTGGAGACCCACGGCGTGCCGCAGCACAGGCCCGCGATCCCCTCGGGGACCGCGACCGTGATCTCGGCGCGCTCGCACAGCGCGAGGAACGCCGGGCCCACGCCGCCCGGGCTGGGGGAGGCCTCGGCGGGGGAGAAGAGCGAGCCCATGCACGACTGGAAGAAGACGACCGACGCGTCGGTGACGGCCCCGGCCGACGCCACGCGACGTGGTCCCGGCCCGGGCAGGTCCGACCCGACGAGCGGCACGACGTCCGCGCCCAGCACGGCGCGCCCGACTGTCGAGGCCGCGGTCACGAGCGGCGTGGGCAGGCGGTCGACGACGCCGAGCGCCGCGCGCAGGCCGGTGACCGCGCCGCCCCAGTGGTCGGCCGCCGTGCGCCCGGCGCGCTGGACGAGCGCCCCGTGCCGCTGCGCGCGCCGGACCTTCATGACCTTGCCCGTGTCGATCCCGACCGGGCAGGCGGTCACGCACAGCGAGTCCACGGCGCACGTGTCGACGGCCGAGTACTCGTAGGCGCGTTCGAGCTCCGCGAGCTCGGACGGGTCAGCCGTGACCATCTCGCGCAGCAGCGCGATGCGCTGGCGCGGGGTCGTCGTGACGGTCCGCGACGGGCACGCGGGCTCGCAGTATCCGCACTCGACGCACCGGTCCACGACCTCGGCGAGGTCTCCTGCCGCGGACGTCCCGACGGGCGGCACGAGCTTGAGGTGCGCCAGGTGCGCCTCGTCGTCGTCCGTGAGGAGGACGCCCGGGTTGAGCAGACCGGTCGGGTCGCACAGGGCCTTGACCTCGCGCATCACGGCGTACAGGTCGTCCCCGAACTGCCGACGGACGAACGGCGCCATGATGCGGCCCGTGCCGTGCTCGGCCTTGAGCGAGCCGCCGCGGTCGAGCACCAGGGTCACCATGTCCTCGGTGAAGGCCGCGAACCGGTCGAGCTCGCCGTCGTCGGACAGGCGCGGGGTGATCATGAAGTGCAGGTTGCCGTCCTTGGCGTGCCCGAACGTCACGGCGTCGTCGTAGCCGTGCCGCTCGAAGAGCCCACCCAGGTCGCCGACGGTCGCGGTGAGGTCGGGGACCGGGACGACCAGGTCTTCCAGCAAGGCCGTGCTGCCGGGCGCGCGGGCGCCGGCCACCGCGGTGTACAGGCCCTTGCGCACACGCCACAGGCGCCCGCGAGCCGCGGGGTCGCGCGTGAGCTCGGCAGGCGTCGCGAGGGCGAGGTCGCCGATGACGCGGCGCGCGGCCTCCTCGAACGGTTCGAGGGCGTCGGGGGACGCGGCCTGGTACTCGACGAGCAGGGCCGTCTGGGTCGTCGCGGTCGCGAAGGCCCGCATCGACGCGTCGGCGAGCGGGTCGGCGGACGCGACGCGGAGCGAGGCCGCGTCGAGCAGCTCGATCGCCCGCGCGCCCGAGGCGGTGACGGTCGCCAGGGCGTCGGTCGCGTGCTCGAGCGCGTCGAAGACCAGGAGGGTGGTCGAGGCCGCGGGCAGCAGCGGCACGGTCCGGAAGGTCACGTCCGCCACGAACGCGAGCGTCCCCTCCGACCCGACGACCAGGTGCTCGAGGATCTTGACGGGGGAGTCGTGGTCCACGAACGCGTTGACGCCGTAGCCCATGGTGTTCTTCATGGAGTACTGGTGCGCGATCGTCGCGCGCATCGACGCGCTCGCACGCACCCGGTCGCGCAGCTCCGCGAGGCCGCGGTGCAGCGCGGGCTCGAGGGCCCGCAGCCGCTCGTCCGCGTCCGGGGCGCCCGTGTCGAGCACGGTCCCGCTGGGCAGGACGAGGGTCATCGACTCGATCGTGCGGTACGCGGTGTCGACCGTCCCGCATGTCATGCCCGAGGAGTTGTTGGCGACGACCCCGCCGATCGTGCACGCGATCTCGCTCGCCGGGTCGGGGCCGAGCCGCCGCCCGTGACGCACGAGCCGCGCGTTGACCGAGCGCAGCGTCACGCCGGGCTGGCAGCGCACGCGGGCACCGTCGTCGAGCACCTCGACGCGCGTGAAGCGCGTGCGCGTGTCCACGAGCAGCCCCGCGCCCGACGCCTGTCCCGACAGGCTCGTCCCGCCCGAGCGGAACGTGACCGGGAGCCCGCGGTGACGGGCCTCGGCGAAGGCGGCGACGACGTCGGGCACGTCGTGCGCGCGCGCGACCGCCTCGGGGCGCAGCAGGTAGTGCGACGCGTCGTGCGCCTGGGCGACCCGCGTCAGGAGGTCGGTCCGGATCTCGAGGGCCCGCGTCGTCGCGGCGGACACGCTCATGCGCGGGCCTTGCGCTCCCCGTCGAGCCGGTGGGGCTGGACCGCGTCGTAGGTCGCCTTGAGGTTGGCGCTGGTCTGCTCGTACAGGCGCTGGGCCACACGGACGAACAGGAAGTCGACGACCGCGAGCTGCGCGATGCGGCTCGACAGGGCGCCCGACCGGAACTGCGTCTCGCGCGCCGTGGTGCCCAGGACGATGCCGGCCTCCTGCCCCAGGGGGGACTCGGGGAAGTTCGTAATCGCGACGGTCGTCGCCCCGCGCGCCTGCGCGATGCCGAGCGCATGGTTGGTCTCGACCGTCTGCCCGCTGTGCGAGATCCCGATCGCGACCGCGCCCGGGCGCAGCAGCGCCGCGGACTGGAGCTGGAGGTGCGGGTCCGGCGCGGCGAAGCACACGAGCCCGATGCGCTGGAGCTTCTGCGCGAGGTCCTGCCCGGTGAGCTGGCTCGACCCGACGCCGAACACGTCGACCCGGGGCGCGGCCGCGACGGCCGCAGCGACCTGCTCGAGCGCGCCCAGGTCGAGCATGCGCGCGGTCTCCTCGATCGTGCGTGCCTCGTGGAACGCGATCTTCGCGACGACGTCCTCGGCCGTGTCCGTCTCGTTGATCTCGCCGTGCGCGACGTTCGAGCGCTCGAGCTCCATCTCGCGGCGCGACGTGGCCTGGGCGAGGTCGATCCGGAACTCGGGGTAGCCCGCGTAGCCGATCGCCCGGCAGAACCTCACGACCGTCGCCTGGGAGGCGCCCGCTCGCGCCGCGAGCTCGTTGATCGTGGACCCGACGACGGCGGTCGGGTCCGCGAGCACGGCCTCCGCGATCCGGGCCTCGGCCGGGCGGAGGGTCGGCAGGGCCTGCCGGATGCGGACGAGTCCATCACCTGTCATGTCGGATCTCCTGTGATCGGTGCGGGGTGGCTGGCGGTGTGGTTGTCGTCGCGGGGGGCGGTGCTGGAACCGGTGGCGGGTGCGGGGTCCGTGCGAGGACCCCCGAGGCTCAGCCAGGGCTCGTGCGCGACGAGGGAGGCAGTGCCAGCAGTGCCGGCAGTGCCACCGGTACCCCCGCTGCCCGTGCTCTCGGCGAGCAGCCGGGCCAGGTGCAGCGCACCGTCGAGCGGGGTGCCCGCGGAGGGGACGAGCTCGGCGTCGGGGCGCAGCGCGGCGAAACGGCGCGCGAGCGCGCCCGTCAGCGACGGGCCCGCTGCCAGGACGCCACCGGTCGCGGCGGCGAGCGGCGGTAGCCCGGGGACGAGGGCCGCCGCGAGCGACTCGGCCAGGTGACGGCCGGCCTCGGTGAGGATCTGCACGGCCGCCGGGTCACCCGCTGCGGCGGCCGCCGCGACGTCGGGCGTGAACGACCCGAGGACCTGGGCGCGGTCGGGGCGCGTGTAGAGCTGGGCGGGCCAGGTCGGGGCGGGGCCGAACCGTGCCGTGGCGGCGGCGAGGAGCGGGCGCGAACCGCCCGTCGAACGGCGGTCGTGCGCGGCGAGCGCCGCCCGCAGCCCGTGAGCGCCGATCCACGACGCCGAGCCGAGGTCGCCGAGCAGGTGCCCCCACCCGTCGACGCGCTGCCAGGTCCCGGCGAGGTCCGTGCCCAGGGCGATCGTGCCCGTCCCGACCGCGACGACGGCCCCGGCCCGGCCCCCGAGCGCGCCGAGGTGGGCGGTCAGGGCATCGGCCGCGACCGCGGTGCGCTCGGCGCCGAGGCTCACGCGGAGCGCGTCGTGGACGGCGGTCGGGTCCGGGACGAGGGTCGCGACGCCCGTCGCGCCGACCGCGGCGGCCGCGACGACGGGGGGCTCGCCGTGGGTCTCGGTCCAGGCAGCGACGAACGCCGCGCCGACGTCGTGCACGACCTCGGCGACGTCGCTGCCCTCGGGGCCGATCGCGACCGGGCGTCCGGTGAGGCTCGTGCTGTGCGCGTCGGCGTCGCTGCCGGGATCGCTGTCGAGCCTGGCCGCGACGAGGCGGCTGCCGCTCCCGCCGACGTCGATCGCGACGATCCAGCGGGGGGAGCCCGTGGTCGTCGCCGGGACGTCCGCACGAGCCTCCGGGCGGGCGGGGTCGGGGTCCTGCGTGCTGGTCACGCCTCATTGTGGCATGAAGTTTCACAATGGCGCCATAGTGCGGAGAAAAGTGCCAGACGGTTCACCCGGCCCTGTGCGGGTCTCACGTGGCGCCGTCGGCCAAGCCCCTTGGTCGGTGGCCGGAGCCCCGCTGCCTGGAGGCTACTCCTGCGTGTGGCCCAGGTCACCAGGTGTCCGCCGGGGTCAGGGCTCGTGGGGTGCTGTCCCGCGTCCCCCGGCACGTACCGTGGAGCCCATGAGAGGCGAGTACAAGGTTCCCGGTGGCAAGCTCGTGGCGGTCGACGTCGAGACCGACGAGGGGAGGCTGTCCCGCGTCGCGCTGAGCGGGGACTTCTTCCTCGAGCCCGACGACGCGCTCGACGACATCAACGCCGCCCTGACCGGGTTGCCCGAGACGTCGACCGTCGCAGACCTGACACGTGCGATCGAGGCCGTGCTGACCGACGACATCACCATGGTCGGCTTCTCGCCCGAAGCCGTCGCGATCGCCGTGCGCCGCGCACTCGGCCACGCGACCGGCTGGGACGACCACGTCTTCGAGATCATCCACGAGGGGCCCGAGCAGCCCGCGATGCACCTCGCGCTCGACCAGGTCCTCACCGAGGAGCTCGACGCGGGCCGACGCGGTCCCACGCTGCGCATCTGGGAGTGGGGTGCGCCTGCCGTCATCATCGGGTCGTTCCAGTCGCTCAAGAACGAGGTTGACCCCGAGGGGGCCGCGAAGCACGGTATCGCGGTGGTCCGCCGGATCTCGGGCGGCGGCGCCATGTTCGTCGAGCCCGGGAACACCATCACGTACTCGTTGACCGTCCCGGCCTCGCTCGTCGAGGGGCTGAGCTTCGAGCGCTCGTACGCGTTCCTCGACGACTGGGTGCTGGGGGCGCTCGCCGACGTCGGTGTGAACGCCACGTACAAGCCGCTCAACGACATCGCGTCCCCGGCGGGCAAGATCGCGGGCGCCGCGCAGAAGCGCCTGCGCGGGGGAGCGGTGCTGCACCACGTGACCATGGCGTACGACATCGACGCCGACAAGATGCTCGAGGTCCTGCGCATCGGTCGCGAGAAGATGAGCGACAAGGGGACCAAGAGCGCCAACAAGCGCGTCGACCCCGTGCGCTCGCAGACCGGCATGGCGCGCGAGGAGGTCATCGAGGCCTTCAAGGCGCACTTCCGGTCGCGGTACCGCACGGTGGACGGTGCCGTGAGGGCCGGCGAGCGCGCCCAGGCCGAGGAGCTCGTGCGCACGAAGTTCGGGACCGAGGGGTGGACCTCGCGCGTGCCGTGACGCTGTAGCCCGGGTTGTGCTCGGGCCGTGGCCACGTGCCTGAGCCCCGCCGGGGTTCACGCCACCGGGTCGCCGAGGTTACCAACAGGTCACAACTTCGCGACCGGCTTCCCTCTGCCCGAGGTTGGCGGTAATCTTCACGAACACCCAACCTGATGTAAGTTTGTTTCAGAGTCGAAGGGCGTCGGCGATCCGACGCCCCCACGAACGATCAGGTCCGCAGGGACGAACGGCTGGCCGCGACGCGGCAGCCGACCAGAAAGGAAGTCACGGCATGCAGCGACGCAGCACGGTGGCCGTCACGGGCACCCTCCTCCTGGCGCTCGGCCTCACCGCATGTGGCGGCGGGGACAACAGCGGCGGCGAGGCCACGGGGGACGCAGCCTCCGCCGACCACACCGGCGAGACCCTCACCGTCTGGATCATGGAAGGCACCAACCCCGACGGGGACGCCTTCTTCGACGAGGTCACCACCGCGTTCAAGGAAGAGACCGGCGCCGACCTCCAGATCGAGTTCCAGCCCTGGGCCAGCGCCCACGACAAGTTCACGACCTCCATCGCGGGCAACACCACGCCGGACGTCGCCGAGCTCGGCACCACCTGGACCGGTGAGTTCGCCGACGTCGGCGCCCTGTCCGACCTGACCGACAGGATCAAGGACGCGGGCCTCGAGGAGGACCTCGTCCCCGGGCTCGTCGAGTCCGCGACGCTCGACGGCGCGCAGTACGGCATGCCCTGGTACGCCGGCGTGCGCTCGGTCATCTACCGCAAGGACCTCTTCGAGGCGGCCGGCATCGCGATCCCGACGACGTGGGCCGAGCTCCAGGCCGCGGCCGAGACGCTCAAGGCCGCGAACCCGGGCCTCATCCCCTTCCCGATCGCCGGCGACTCCCAGTACGGCGCCATGCCCTTCATCTGGGGTGCGGGCGGTGACCTGGCCGTCAAGGACGGCGACACCTGGACGTCCGAGATCAACTCCGCGGACTCCGTCAAGGGCCTCGAGTTCTACACGGGTCTCGCGACCGACGCGGGTCTGTCGACCGCGGCGGCGACGACCTGGAAGGAGACCGACCTCCTGTCGAACTTCGAGCAGGGCAACGTCGGCATGATGATCTCCGGCAGCTGGACCCCGGGCAAGATCCTCACGGACGTCCCGGACATGGCCGACAAGATCGGCGCGTTCCCCATCCCGGGCGAGACCGAGGGCCTGTCGGACTCGTTCCTGGGCGGGTCGCACCTGGGCGTCTTCGCAGCCAGCGAGAAGCAGGACCTCGCGTGGGAGTTCGTCGAGATGATGACGACCGGCAAGTTCGCGCAGGAGTGGGGCAACCAGTCCGGCTACTTCCCCGGCCAGACCTCGCTCCTGGAGAAGGTCATCGAGGAGAACGACCCGCTCGTCGCGCCGTTCGCCCAGCAGATGGTCGAGGCCGGCGCCTCGGTCCCGGTGACGCCGCTCTACGGCCAGATCCAGGGCAAGAAGACCGTCGAGACGATGCTGCAGTCGATCCTCTCTGGCAGCGCCACGGTGCAGGAGGCCGCTGACACCGCGGCCGCCGACATGAACGAGACCTTCGGGTCCTGACGAGCCCATGGCAGATCTGCACCAGGTTCCCGGCGCGTCGGCCGACCAGCTGACGCGCCGGGCCCCGGCCCCGGCCCCTTCCTCCAGCCCGCGCCGCGGCGTCGGCCGACGTGGCATGCACGTGCTCGGCCACAAGTCGCCGCTGCGTCCCTGGCTGCTCCTGGCCCCTGCGCTCGGCGTCCTCGGCGTCCTGCTCCTGTGGCCTCTGGCCCGCGTCGTGATGATCTCGCTGCAGGACTACGGCCTGCGGCAGATCGCCTCGGGCGAGTCGAACTACATCGGCTTCGACAACTACGCCGCGATCTTCGGCGACTCGTTCCTGTGGACCGTCGTCCTGCCCAACACGATCGGCTTCGCGGTCGCGTGCGTGGTCCTGACGGTGGTCCTGGGCACGGCCGTCGCACTGTTCCTCAACAACCTCGGGACGCTCTGGCGCACGGTCTGCTCGACGGCGATCATGGTCGCCTGGGCCGTCCCCGCCATCACCGGCACGTACGTGTGGATCTGGATCTTCGACCCGCTCAACGGTCTGGTCTCCTCGGTGCTCGACTCGGTCGGGCTCATCGACCCGGCGACCACGAACTGGTTCACCGAGCGGCTGAGCTTCTACGCGATCGCGACCCTCAACGTCGTGCACCACGGCTTCCCCTTCGTCGCGATCACGGTCCTCGCGGGCCTGCTGACGATCCCCAAGGAGCTGCACGAGGCCGCGATGATGGACGGAGCCACGCCCTGGCGCCGGTTCTGGACCATCACCGCGCCGATCCTGCGCCCCGTCTTCGCGGTCGTGACGATCCTGTCGACCATCTGGGACTTCAAGGTCTTCACGCAGATCTACCTGATGCCCGGCGGCAACGGCGGCAACAAGGAGGTCTTCAACCTCGGCGTGTGGTCGTACATCCAGTCCTTCGCGCAGGGCAAGTACGGGATGGGCTCGGCGATCGCCGTGCTGCTCACCCTGATCCTGCTCGGGATCACCGTCGTGTACATGCGCACCCTGTTCAAGGAGGAGGAGCTGTGAGCGCCCTGACCGGTACCCCGTCCAGCACCCCGCCCACGGCCGGGCGCACGGGTCGCACGGGTCGCTCGGCGGCCGCGTCGATCGACGGAGACGCCCCGCGTCCCCCGCAGGTCCTGCGGGTCAAGGCGCGCAAGCGTCCCCTGCCCACCGCGGGCAAGGTCGTGGGCATCATCGCCCTGCTGATCTTCGCGCTGTTCCCCGCGTACTGGATGTTCTCCTCGGCGATCGACCCCGAAGCCCCGACCCGTGGTGCGCGGCTCCTGCCCGCCGGGGTCACGTGGGACAACTTCGTGACCGTGATCGACGACGGCGGGTTCGGCAACTACCTGCGCAACTCGATCGTCGTCGCGGCCGGCGCCGTCGTGTTCTCGTCGCTGCTCGCGCTGCTCGCGGCCGTCGCGGTGAGCCGGTTCAGGTTCCGCTTCCGCAAGTCGATCCTCGTGCTCGTCCTCATGGTGCAGATGGTGCCGCTCGAGGCGCTCGTCATCCCGCTGTTCCTCCAGATGCGCACCCTGGGCATGCTCAACTCGCTCCTGGGCCTGACGATCGTCTACATCGCCTTCTCGCTGTCGTTCGCGATCTGGATGCTGCGTGGCTTCGTCGCGGCGGTCCCGGTCGAGCTCGAGGAGGCCGCGTACCTGGACGGCGCCTCGTGGGGCCGGATGTTCTGGAAGATCCTGCTGCCGCTCGTCGCTCCCGGCGTGGTCGCCACGAGCGTCTTCTCGTTCATCACCGCGTGGAACGAGTTCATCTTCGCCCTGACGTTCCTGCAGCAGTCGGCCAAGTACACCGTGCCGATCGGTCTGCAGAAGTTCTTCGGCGAGAACACGACCGACTGGGGCGCCGTCATGGCCGCCTCGACCCTCATCACGCTGCCCGTGATCGTCTTCTTCGTCCTCGTGCAGCGCAACCTGTCCTCCGGCCTGACCGCTGGGTCGGTGAAGGGATGACCACCGTGCACCACGACGCGCTGCGGGCCGTCAACGGCGTCCTGCTCCCCGGTTTCACGGGGACCGACGCACCGGCCTGGCTCCTCGCGGCCTGCGAGGAGGGGCTCGCGGGAGTCGTCTACTTCGCGTACAACACGCCCGACGTCGCCACGACCGCCAGGCTCTCGGCCCACCTCCACGAGGTCTCGCCCGACCTGCTGATCACGATCGACGAGGAGGGCGGGGACGTCAGCCGGCTCGAGGCCGTCACGGGGTCGAGCATCCCGGGGGCCGCGGCCCTGGGGACGGTCGACGACGAGGACCTCACGGAGCGGGTCGCGCTCGCCCTCGGGCGGCTGCTCGCCGCGACCGGGGTGGACCTCGACCTGGCGCCCGTGCTCGACGTGAACTCCCGGACCGAGAACCCCGTCGTGGGCGTGCGTGCGTTCGGCGCGACGCCCGGTCTGGTGTCCCGGCATGGCGCCGCGTTCGTCCAGGGTCTGCACCGTGCGGGCGTCGGGGCGTGCGGCAAGCACTTCCCGGGGCACGGCGCGACCGACGTGGACTCCCACCTGTCGCTCCCCGTGGTCGACGACACGCTCGCCGCGGTCCGCGAGCGCGACCTGCCGCCGTTCGTGCGGGCCTTCGAGCCCGACGTCGACATCGACTCGATCATGACCGCGCACCTGCTGGTGCCCGCGATCGGTCCACGACCCGTCTCGCTCGAGCCCGCCGCGGCCGCGCTGGCGCGCGAGCTCGGCTTCGAGGGCCCGATCATCACCGACGCCCTCGACATGGGCGCGGTCACGGGCGGCGACGGGATCGGCGAGGTCGCCGTCCAGGCCATCGAGGGTGGTGCGGACCTGCTGTGCCTCGGCACGACGGTCGGCCGCGACGACGAGGCGCTGTTCCGCCAGGCGCAGTCCGCGCTCCTCGCCGCGGTCGCCGACGGCCGGGTCACGATCGAGCGCCTCCACGAGTCCGCGGCCCGCACCGCACGCACCGTGCGCCGGGTGCGCGAGCTCCAGGCGTCCGCGGGCGCGACCTGCGGCACCGCGGAGGCGACGGCCGCGCTCGAGGCGCTCGCCGCCGTCGGGCAGGAGGCCGCCGAGCGGGCCGTGCGCGTCCACGGTCCCGCCACGCACCTCGACCCGTCCGGTCCCGCACCCGACGTCGTCGACCTGCGCCAGCGGTTCGACCACGCCGCCGGGCGCACCGCCCAGCACGTCCAGTCGGCGCTCGTCGCGACCTTCCCCGGCACGACCCTCCACGCCTTCTCCGACCCGGCCGGGTGGGAGGACGCGCTCACCGCGGTCTCGGCACGGCCGTCGGACGGCCCCATCCGCCCGCTCGTCGTCATCACGCGTGAGCCCGTCCCGGGCAGCCGCGAGGCAGGCATGCTCGACGCCCTGCGCGCCGCCCGTCCCGACCTCGTCGCCGTCCACACCGGCTTCCCCGACGCCGTCCCCGCCTGGTTCGGGGACCGGACCACCGTGGTCGTCGCCTGCGGCACCGGACGCGCGAACGCGCGCGCCGCCGTCGGGCAGCTGACCGCACTCACCCCGGAGGTGACCCGATGATCGTCCTCGGCCTGTCCTCCGGCACGTCGGTCGACGCGATCGACGCGGCCGCCGCCGACTTCCACCTCGGCCCCGACGGGGTCCTGCGCATGCGGCCCCTCGGGCACACCGAGTACGAGTGGCCCGCCGCGCTGCGCGAACGCATCCTCAAGGCGCTGCCGCCCGCCGCGGTCGACATGGGCGAGGTCACGCAGCTCGACACGCTCATCGGGCAGGAGTTCGGCCGGGCCGGACGCCAGGCCGTCGACGACGTCGCCGGCGGTGACGTCGACCTCGTCGCGTCGCACGGGCAGACGCTCTACCACTGGGTCGTCGGCGCCCGCGCGCACGGCAGCCTCCAGCTCGGCAACGCCGCCTGGATCGCCGAGCGCACCAAGCGGCCCGTCATCAGCGACTTCCGCGTCGCCGACATCGCCGCAGGCGGCCAGGGAGCGCCCCTCGTGAGCGTCCTCGACGCGTTGTGGCTCGGCCGCGACCCGCAGTCGCCCGACGGCGCTCCGGCCGGGCTGAGCGCAGCGCTCAACATCGGCGGGATCGCGAACGTCACGCTCGTCGGCGAGGTCGAGGCGCCCGTGACCGGGTGGGACACCGGCCCCGGCAACTGCCTCATCGACCTCACGGCCCGTCAGCTCACGGGCGAGCCGTTCGACCGCGACGGCGCCCTGGGCGCCGCCGGGACCGTGGACCAGGCCGCGCTGCGCGCCCTGCTCGACGACCCGTACTTCGCGGCCAAGGCCCCCAAGTCGACCGGCCGCGAGCTGTTCGACGCGACGTACGTGCCGCGCAAGCTCGCGTCCGTGCGCCCCGATCTCACCGGTCCCGACCTCGTCGCGACCCTCACCGAGCTCACCGCGGTCACCATCGCGGAAGGGCTGCTCACGGTCGCCCAGTCGATCCCCGCCGACCGACGCAGCGCGGGCGACGCCGCCGCGGAACCCCAGCGCGAGGTGCGCCGCGTCGTCGTCTCGGGCGGCGGCGCGCACAACCCGACGCTGCTCGCACGGCTCCGCGCCTACCTGCCCGACGGCTGCGAGCTCCTCACGGCCGACCAGCTCGGGATGCCCATCGACGCCAAGGAGGCGTACCTCTTCGCGCTCCTCGGCTTCCTGTCGGCCCACGGGGTCGCCGGCACCGCCAAGGGGGTCCAGCGCCGCCGCTCCACCGGGGCGCGCCGCGCCGCGGTCCTCGGCTCGCTCACCCCACCCACCCCGCTCGTCTGGCCCGCGTTCACCGGGCCCATCCGCCGGCTCGTGCTGGCCAACACCCCGTTCGGGCTCGCCCCGATGCCGAAGGGAACACACCGATGACCGACACCCGTCCCGCCACCCCTGCGGAACTCTCGGCCCGGCACGCTACCGCCGCCGAGGACTGGCAGGAGGTGCTCCGGCTCGCGTCGCCGACCGAGGACCGCAACCCGCGCACCACGGACATCGACCTGCTGCCCACGGCCGAGGTCGTGCGGCGCATCACCGACGAGGACGCCGGGGTCGCCGACGCCGTGCGCGCCGAGGCGGACCGCATCACCGCGGCCGTCGACCTCGCCGTGGCCGCGCTCCGCGGCGGCGGGAAGGTCCACTACTTCGGGTCCGGCACGTCGGGGCGCCTCGGCGTCCTCGACGCGGTCGAGCTCCTGCCCACGTACGGCGTGGGGGACGAGTGGTTCGAGGCGCACCTCGCGGGCGGTGCGGGCGCCATGATGCTCGCGGTCGAAGGAGCCGAGGACGACGTCGAGCTCGGACGGCGCGACGCCGACGGGGTCCGGGCCGGAGACCTGGTCGTGGGCCTCGCGGCGAGCGGCCGGACCCCCTACGTGGGCGGCGCGTTCGACGTCGCCGCCGAGCGAGGCGCCGCGACCGTGCTCGTGAGCGCCAACCCGCAGGCGCGCCTCGCCTCGCGCGTCGACGTCGCGATCCTCCTCGACACGGGCCCCGAGGTCGTGACGGGCTCGACCCGCATGAAGGCCGCCACGGCACAGAAGCTCGTGCTCAACACGTTCTCGACCGCGACCATGATCCGGCTCGGCAAGACGTACTCGAACCTCATGATCGACGTGCGCCCGACCAACCAGAAGCTCCGCGCCCGCATCGTGCGCATGCTCGTCCAGGCCACCGGGCTCGGCACCGATGAGTGCGAGCAGGTCCTGCACCGGGCCGGCGGCGAGATCCACGTCGCGCTCGTCATGCTGCTCGCCGGCGTCGGCGTCGACGAGGCCCGCGAGGCGCTGCGCGGGGCCGGGGCACCCGGGGTGCGCCGCGCGCTCGAGCTGCTGGGGGCCTGAGCGCGACCGGGTCGCCGGGCAGCCGACCGGGCAACTGGGGTCCGGACGGCGGCCCGGCACCCGACGGAGGTACGGCCACCCGAGAGAAGCCGGGGCGGCCGGCGGGGCGCGGTCAGCCGACGGGCGCGGCGACGGCACGGGCCCCGAACACCGCGGTCCCCACGCGCACGATCGTCGCACCCTCGGCGATCGCCGCCTCGAGGTCGCCGCTCATGCCCATCGACAGCTCGCGCGCCTCACCCGTCCCCGGGGCGCCGCTCGCGAGCACCTCGTCACGGATCCGGCGCAGCCGCTCGAACCCCGCGCGCACCAGCGCGGTGTCGGGGGAGTTCGCCCCGATCGTCATGAACCCCGTGAGGCGAAGACCCTCCAGTGCGGCGACCTGACGGGAGAGGTGTGAGGCGTCGTCGGGCCCCACCCCCGCCTTGGACTCCTCACCCGACACGTTGACCTGGACCATGACGTCGAGCGTGCGGCCCTCGCGCGCGCAGCGGCTCGCGAGCGCGCCGGCGAGCGCGAGCGAGTCGACCGACTCGACGCCTGTCGCCGTCGCGAGGACCTGGTTGACCTTGTTGCGCTGCAGGTGCCCGATCATGTGGACCCGCACCGCGCCGTCCGCGACCAGGTCGGCGAGGTCGGGCGCCTTGGCGACGAGCTCCTGGACGCGGTTCTCGCCGATCAGCGTCGCGCCCGCGGCGACGACCGCGCGCACCGACGCAGCGTCCTGCGTCTTGGTCGCCACGAGGAGCTGCACCTCGTCGGGTGCCCGGCCGACGGCGATCGCCGCCGCGTCGACGCGGGCGCGCACGGCCGCATAGCGGTCGGCGATGGTCCGGGACGGCTCGGCCGGGACGTCGAGGGGCGAGGCAGGGGAGAGGGAGGGCACGGGAGCAGTCTAGTTTTCCGACGGCGTCACCGGGCTGGGCGTCCGGCTCACGTCCGTGAGGCAGAATCGGGGCATGAACGCGATCCTGAACGTCATCTGGCTCATCTTCGCGGGGCTCTGGCTCGCGATCGGGTACGTCGTGGCAGGGATCGTCTGCTGCATCCTCATCATCACCATCCCGTTCGGCATCGCGAGCTTCCGCATCGCCGGGTACGCGCTGTGGCCCTTCGGACGGACCGTCGTCGACAAGCCCACGGCCGGTGCGTTCTCCACGATCGGCAACGTGATCTGGGTGATCTTCGCGGGGCTCTGGCTCGCGATCGGGCACGTCATCACCTCGATCCCGCTGTTCGTGTCGATCATCGGGATCCCGCTGGGCATCGCGAACCTCAAGATGATCCCGATCTCGCTGCTGCCCCTCGGCAAGCAGATCGTGCCGACGAACGCGCGCTTCGGCGCCTGACGCGCGAGTATCGGGTGGTGGCCGCCGACGGTGACGCTGCTGGGCGCCGACGGTGACGGCGCTGGGTGCCGAGGGTGACGGCGCTGGGTGCCGAGGGTGACGGTGGCGGGCGCCGACGGTGACCGCAGGTGACGACGACAGGGGAGCCATGCGCGACGGGAGGCAGGACCTGAGCGAACGTCTGGGGCTGGGCCTGCGACGAACCTGGTGGCGTGCCCGCGACTACGCGTGCGTGCTGCACTGGCAGGCGACCGGGCTCGTGTCCCGCGTGAGCCCCGACGACCTGCGTCACCCCGACCGGCCGGTCGGGCCACCCGTCGTCCTCGTCCCCGGGGTGTACGAGCCCTGGCACTTCCTCCTGCCCCTGGCCACCCTGTTGCACGACGCCGGGGTCGCGGTCCACGTGCTCCCGGAGCTCCGGGACAACCGGCGACCTGTCACCGAGGGTGCCGTGCTTCTCAGGCGATACCTCCGCGAGCGGGACATGCGCGACGTCGTCGTCGTCGCGCACAGCAAGGGCGGACTCATCGGGAAGCTCGCCATGGTGCACGAGAGCCCGGACCGCCGGATCTCGTCGATGATCGCGATCAACACGCCGTTCGCGGGCTCCGCCTACGCGCGATGGTTCGTCACACCGGCCGTCCGGGCGTTCATCCCGAGCGACGCGACGATCGTCGCCCTGTCCGCCGAGCGCGCCGTCAACGAACGCATCACCTCGGTGCACAGCCACTGGGACCCGCACATCCCCGCCGGCAGCACGCTCGACGACGCGCACGACGTCGTGCTCGACACCCCTGGGCACTTCCGGCCGCTCGCCGACCCGCGACTCCACGACCTGCTGGTCGAGCGGATCGTCGGAACACGTCCGGGCTGACGCACCGAGTCCCGACCGACGATCCGGCCGAAGGCGTCCGAGCTAGCTGCGCGGCAGCTGCAGGACGCGCGTCAGGCCGGGGGAGTCCGGGTCGTCGACGATCTCGACACCGTCCAGCCACGACCCGATGACGTGCGCGAGCTCGCCCGGATGGCTGAAGTTGATCGCGTGCGCAGCGCCCTCGATGAGCGCGACCGTGGTGTGGTCGCCCGCGAGGCAGCTCACCTCCCGCACTCGCGCAGGAGGAGGCATCAAAGGGTCCCGGCTCCCGATGACCGCGAGCGTCGGCACGGTCGACCGGACGATGCGTTCCAACGACGGGAACCGGGTGAGCTCGCTGAACAGGTGGAACGTGTTGACCGGCCCGAACCTCACGTAGTCCGGGACCGCGACGCGAGCCATCTGCCGGCTCTCCCGCGGACCGTCCATCGCGAGCTGCCGGACGGCCCGGAGCAGGCCCTGGTTGTGCACGCCGCCCGCAGGCGACACGAGCACGATGCGCGCGACACGGTCGGGCTCGCTGTGGGCGACCTCGAGGCTGATGGGGCAGCCCATCGAGTTGCCGACCAGCACCACCTTCTCGAGCTCGAGCGCGTCGAGGATACGGATCAGTGCGTGCGCGAGGGCAGGGATACCGAGGGTGTAGTCCCACTTCTCGCTCTTGCCGTAGCCCGGCAGGTCCGGGACGACGTTCGTTGCGCGTGCGGCCAGCACGCGCGCCGTCGGCATGAGGTAGGTGCCGGAGATCGCGAAGCCGTGCACGTGGACGATCGGCAGGCTGCCCGGCACGTCGGCGCTGCGCCGGTAGAACACGGGGTGCCCCTCGACCTCGACGGTTCCCTCGGTCCAGCCGGTGGTGTTCGTGCCCATGAGGCCGATCGTGGCAGAGCGGGTGCGAGGGGGCCACCCGTGCGACGAACCGTGGGGTGGGTGTGCTGGTGGAGCTCGCCTCAGGGCAGGGGGTCGGTGACGAGGCGGGAGCGGGCTTCGTGGACCTGGAGGGGCGCGGCGGTGCTGGTGGTGGTCGCGGTACCGGAGATGGCGGTCCAGGTGGGGGCGCCGGTGATGCGGAATCGCGCGGTCCACGTGGTGGTCAGGGTGATGGTGACCTGGTCGGCGGGCTGGGTGTACGTGTGGTGCACGGTGTGGTCAGGGTAGGGGGCGCCGGGGTCGGTCGTGACCAGAGGTGGGGTGGTGTCGTCGTAGTCCCAGGTGAACGTGTCCGGTTCCACGCGCAGGGTGACGGGGATACCGAGGAGAGTCGTGGCGAGCTCCTGGGAGTCGTCGGTGGTGTGGGTGATGGTGGGGATGTTGACCAGGGTCCACCCGTCGGGAGGCTGGACGCTCACGGGGGAGGGAGTGATGTCCAAGGTGGCCAGGGCGCGCTCGGCTTCGGCGGTGAGATCGGCAGGGGTGACGCAGGACTGGTCGACGACGGGGTCCCCGGACGGCGACCACGCGCCCGGGACGCCGTCTGCGCCGATGGTGCGGGTCTGGCGGTACAGGGCGCCGAGATAGTAGGAGTCCGCAGCGCACTCGATGCCGGCCTCGACGAGACGCATGTGTTCCCCACACCCCCGCGAGAGATCGGTGTCAGCGTCGAGGCCGTCGAAGATCTCGCACTGCTCAGGAGTCGCCCGGAAGAACTTCTCCGTCGCCGGGCCGCCCGTGCCACCGGCCTCGAACGCGCTGCCGCCGCGGGTGGCGTACTCCGCCTCAAGATTGACCGACTGATTCTCGGCTTTCCCAGTGAATCCCCAGTCTCCTGAAGGAGCAGCGGTAGTCGTCGAGAACGGTGAGGGGAAGAACGGTGTTGCCAAGGTAAGGAGAACTGCGAACGTTCTGCCTCGGTGCCGGGGTAGTTGGAGTGACATATCCGCCTAGCCCTCCGGAACCGGTGCGATCTCGACGATCACCCAGTTGCCGTCGTTGCGCCCGACCTCGACACGGACGGTCGCGACGGAGGTCGGTTCCGAGGCGATCTCTGCCCCGTCGCCGTCGACGACAGTCAAGGCCTCTTGGGTCACTGTGACATCGAGAGGGTAGATCCCGGTCTGCTCGTCACGTACGTATTTGCCAGGGTCATCTACGGATGCGTCCAGCTGACCTCCGTCGTACGACCCACCTGACGAAGCAAGCCAAGCCACCTGTTCCAGGGTTTCCGAGCAGTACCCGCACGTCCCGTGAGACATCCCCTTCAAGTCTGAGTCGTCGACGGCGGCGAGTGCATAACCAGACAGCTCGATGTAGTACTCCGCCGCTGCGGCCGCGCCTTCGGCGTCGTCGGTGTCCATCGCGGCCGGTCGTTCGGGCTTGACGGGTCCGCTCGGCGTCGGTGTCGGGCTGGGGTCGGGTGCCGGTTCGTCGACGGTCGCGGGTGGGGGCGGCGGCGTCGGCTCCTGCGCGTTTGCGCACCCGGCGACCAGCCCGCTCGCGACGGCCAGGACGAGCGCTCTTCGTGCGCGCCGGATCGTGCGACGGGACGTGCGGGCACGACGAGACATGAGACCCCCTGCGTGGTGCGGACGACGATGCCGACGCCGGCACCCCCGCGAACTCCTCACAGAACCTAGCGAAGCGGGCCTTCCCAGGGAACCCCTCTGTCCTGACCTGTGGGCAACTTCTTGTCCTGTGCGCGCGTGGTGGCGGTGCAGCATCTCGAGGAAGTGCCCATGGAGAGGCCCGCACTCGAAGCGGGCGGGTCGATCCGACGAGGTCATGGCGCGTGGGGCGAGGTCGTCGTGGTGACCTCGCCCCCGCGGGTGTCGGGCGGGGCCCGTGCCTAGCGGGCGGTGAAGAACGCCGGCTCGCCCCATCCTGTCGTCACGGTCCAGAGGCCTGGGGCGCCGGCTGGGACCGCTACGCATGCGTTTCCTTCGGCGACACCGCCTGCGTAGAGCTCGCCGACGTCCTGGATGTTGTTCGGGATGACTCCGCAGTAGCCCTCGTAGGTGACGGCGTCGTCGCCGACGAACTTCACGGAGAGGTCGAGCCAGGGGGTGCCTGATGTCGCGCCCTGGTAGGTCGCGGTCAGGGGGACGATCCAGAACTCCAGTCCGGCCTCGGGCGGAGAGTTGAACTGGTTCTCTGCGCTGATCTCTCCCCAGGCCTCGCGGGGTGTGCCGACGACGATCGACCAGTCTTCGTTCCCGACCGTGGTCCCGACGGGGTGGGGGTTGGCGCGTGTCCCGGGGGCGGCCGCGGGCGGCTCCGGGGTGGTGGCGGGCTCGGCGGGAGCGGTGTCTGCGTCGGGCGTGGTCGATGAGGGCGGCTGCACGGCGGCCTCGTCCGAGGCGGAGAGGTTGTCCGAGCTCAGTCCGCAGCCGGTGAGGCTGATCGTGAGCCCGAGGACCGCAGCGGTCAGAGCCATGCTCCGGCGGCGAGGCCGGGATGTCGTGGTCGTGGGGTGGGTCGGCAGTTGCGAGGGCTGGGTGTGGTGGGTGATGGCGTTCATGAGTGGTCCTTTGGTGGGGTTCGACGGCGTCGCTGTCGTCGAGCGGTGTCGTCCGGCCGGACGGCCGCAGGTCAGAAGCGCGGAAGGCGCCACAGGTGGTCGCTCGTGCGACCGTCGACAGTTGTAGAGAGGGCGCGATGCCCGTGGTGATCGGTGCGGGCCACGACGTCGGCCTGGTGGTGGTTGCGTTCGTCGAAGGTCCGGAAGCGTTCGCCGGCCATGATGCGGCGGTGGACTCCGACGACGCTCGTGGCGGTCGTGGTGCCTGTGGTCGTCACCGAGTGGAGGACGGCGACAAGGTGCTCGACCGGTTCGCCACTGGGGTGCTCGTCCTCGCTGTCCGGGTCGAGCTGCATGGTGCGGATCGCACGGATGAACGGCATGTGCGGTCAGAAGTGGGGGAGGGTGAGCAGGTTGTTGGTCTCCCGGCCGTCGGCGACGGTGGCGATGTAGCGGGTTCCGGTCGGCGAGGTCTTGGGGACGACGTCGGCCTGGGTCTGCTGGGGGCTGAGGGACCGGAACGTGTGTCCCTCCGTGATCCAGGCGTGGACCTGTTCGCGAGTGGTGGTCGTGAGGGGGCCCGTTGGCGTCGCGGACCAGCCGACGTGGGTGATGTGCTGGTTCGAGGTGCCGGGGTGGTCGACGTAGATGGAGCGGATGTAGTTCATGGGGTGTTCCTCTCGTGCTGGGTGGTGATCTGGCTGAGAGGAGCGTTGCGGAGCCTGGGGTCCGGCGGCCATACCCACGGTGATAACCCCACTTATCGGTCATGGGCGCAACGAGCGAACAGTTCGCGCTACTGTCCTCCCAGCGAGCTCGCCCGGTGGCCGGCTCGGCCGAGATGAAGGCGCGACCGAGATGAGGGGAGATGATGTGACACCGTCCGTCCTCGACTCCCTCACGCTGTCCCTGCCGGACATCGCCGAGCTGGCACGCGTGCAGCGCCCCGTGGTGTCCATGTGGCGTCGGCGGTACGCGACCGCGGCCTGGCCGTTCCCGGAGGCGGTTGTGACCCGTCGTGACCAGCAGCGGTTCCGGGCCTCCGAGGTGACGGCGTGGATCGAGCGCAGCGGACTCGGCCGCAACCCGTCGTTCGCGGCCGACGTCGCGTTGCGGGCCGCGCTGGACGAGGTTCCCGGCCTTGATGCGGACGTGGCGCTCGACGGCCTCACGTCCCTGCTCCACCTCAAGTCGCAGACGGGCGAGCTCCTGGGCGCGCTCAGCCGTGCGGAGGTGCTCGACCTCGCGGACGAGGTGGACCCCGACGACCACCTGGCGTACTCGGAGATCGAGGCGCTGGGTGACCGGCTGGGTGTGCTGTGCGAGGTGGCCGACACGGCCGCCGACGCCGCCTACACACCGGCGGGCGCGTTGGAGGCCGTCCTGCTCGACAGGCACCGGGCCGGACGCAAGCTGCTCACCGAGTCGGCGGCATCCGCCGGAGCCCTCGACGTCGTGGCTCGGATCGTCCTTGTGCTCACGTCCGGCCGCGGGCCGCTCGTGCTCGCCAACCCCTACGCCGACTGCGGCGACCTGCTGGTGACCGTCGTCGGGGCGGTGGCCGAGGCGAGCGGTGAGCATGACGCTCCGACGTGCGCCGTACCCGGCACACGGACCGACCCGGCGGCCCGCCTCGCGCGCCGGCGCCTCGGCGCTCTCGGCGTCCGGGTGGTCGACCTCGACGCCGACGACGCCGTGGGCCACGCCGTCTCGTCCGGCGCGACGATCGTGGCTCAGCTCCCTCCGGTCGGCAGCACCCCGTGGTCCGACGACGAGGTTCTGCGCGCGGTCGAGACTCTCGCCGTGCAGCGTGAGCCGGGCCGGTTCGCCGTCGTGCTGGGGCCCGCGGGCGCGCTCGTGGGGGCGGTCGAGGGTCAGGCCGAGAAACTCCGGTCGGGACTGCTGCGGAACGGCGAGGTGCGGAGCGTCGTCGAGCTCCCTGCGGGGCTCCTCCCCGGGCGTTCGCGTGAGCGCCTCGCGATCTGGGTGCTGGGCGACCCGCCCGCCGACGTCGGCCTCGCCAAGCAGTGGATGACCGTCTCCGACCTCACGGGGGAGGGTGCGGTCGGGGGAGTGCTCGACGAGGGTGTGGTCGACGACCTCGTGACCGACGTCGTCGCGGCCCAAGGGGTGCTCGCCGATGTGAGGGCGCACGCCTTCCGGTTCACTCGCTTCGCCTACACGTCCGAGCTCGTCGCCTCACGGAGCGACCTCTCGGCAGACTTCCGCCGGCTCCGGGTGGGCCAGCGCGACGACGGCGGCCGCGCGGCCGTGCGTGCCCACGAGCTCGCCGCGGGACTCGGTCTCGAGGGGGCCGAGTTCGTCGTCGCCGGCCCGGGTCGAGACCCGCGCCGCGAGACGCTCCGGTCGCTCGAGGTCCGCGGGGGCGTGCGGAGGATCTCCGGGAACCGGCTGGACCCGCGCGCCGTCGGTGCGGTCGGCGAGGTGCCGGTCGTCGGCCCGGCCGAGCTGACCGGTGACGTCATCCCCGGCGAGCGCCGCATGGACCGGCGCACGTTCTCGGCACTCTCCGCCGCACGGTACACCGAGCCGGGCGACGTGATCTTCTGCACCGCGCCCTACCCGGCCGCGATGGTCGACCACGTCGGACTGTCCGTGGTCGAGTTCCCGGCGCAGGTGCTACGCATCGACCGGGCGGCAGCCCCCGGCCTCGTCCCGCACGTCCTCGCGGAGGACATCACGTCCCAGCGTGCCACCGCGAAGAGGTGGCGCACGTGGGAGGTGCGCGAGGTTCCCGAGGACCAGGTGAGTGCTCTCGAGGAGCTGCTCGCCGCCGTCGGGCAGCACGAAGCCCAGGTGCTCGACGAGGCCCGACGCCTCGCCGAGCTCCGCACGACCCTGACCCGTGGCGTCGCCGACGCCAGCATCCTGCTCAGAACGGTGGACAATGCCTGACGACGCCCCGACCCTGTTCGACGTCCCTACGACCCCGAAGAAAGCAGGACCCGTGCCTCCCCGCACCAAGGCAGCAGCCACGAGCAAGGCGGCTCCGGCGGCCCCATCGTCAATGAAGGAGCTCAAGGACACGCTGTGGAAGGCCGCGGACAAGCTCCGCGGCTCCATGGACGCCTCCCAGTACAAGGACGTGATCCTGGGGCTCGTGTTCCTCAAGTACGTCTCGGACGCGTTCGAGGAGCGTCGCGGCCAGATCCTCGGGGAGCTCGCCGCCGACGGCCTCAGCGAGGAGCAGAGCCAGCAGTTCCTCGAGGACATCGACGAGTACACGAGAGCCGGGGTCTTCTGGATCCCCGTGCGGGCACGCTGGGGCTACCTCGCGGAGAACGCGAAGGGACGCCCGGCCGCGATGGGCGAGCCTTTCGCGCCGATCGGGCAGCTGATCGACGACGCCATGGACCACATCATGGGGTCCAACCCGTCGCTCAAGGCGACGCTGCCGCGCATCTTCAACCGCGACAACGTGGACCAGCGACGCCTGGGCGAGCTGCTCGACCTGTTCAACTCCGCGCGGTTCACGGGTCAGGGGGCGTCCAAGGCCCGCGACGTGCTGGGCGAGGTGTACGAGTACTTCCTGGAGAAGTTCGCGCGCGCCGAGGGCAAGCGCGGCGGGGAGTTCTTCACGCCGCCGAGCGTCGTGCGGGTCCTGGTCGAGGTCCTCGAGCCGTACAGCGGGCGCGTGTACGACCCGGCGTGCGGGTCGGGCGGCATGTTCGTGCAGGCCGAGAAGTTCATCGAGCAGCACGGCGGCAGCCCGCAGGAGATCTCGGTCTACGGGCAGGAGCTCAACGAGCGCACGTGGCGCCTCGCGAAGATGAACCTCGCGATCCACGGCCTCACGGGCAACCTGGGGCCCCGCTGGGGGGACACGTTCGCGCGCGACCAGCACGCGGACACCCAGATGGACTACGTCATGTCCAACCCGCCGTTCAACATCAAGGACTGGTCGCGCTCGGAGTCGGACCCGCGCTGGCGCTTCGGTGTTCCGCCCGTGGGCAACGCGAACTACGCGTGGATCCAGCACATCCTCTCCAAGCTGACGCCCACCGGGTCTGCGGCCGTGGTCATGGCCAACGGGTCCATGTCCTCCACCTCGGGCGGGGAGGGCGAGATCCGCGCACAGATCGTCGAGGCCGACCTCGTGAGCTGCATGGTCGCGCTGCCGACCCAGCTCTTCCGCTCCACGGGCATCCCCGTGTGCGTCTGGTTCTTCGCCAAGGACAAGACGGCGGGCGCTCGCGGATCGGTCGACCGGACCGGGCAGGTGCTGTTCATCGACGCCCGCAACCTCGGGTACATGGTCGACCGCGCCGAGCGCGCGCTGTCCGACGAGGACATCGCCAAGATCGCGGGGACCTACCACGCGTGGCGCGGCACCCCCTCTGCGGTTGCCGCGGGCGCGGTGTACGACGACGAGCTCGGCTTCTCGCGCTCGGTCACCCTCGCGGAGATCAAGGAGGCGGGATACGCCCTCACGCCCGGACGCTACGTCGGCGCCGCCGAGGTCGAGGACGACGGCGAGCCCATCGAGGACAAGATCGCGCGGCTGACGGGCGAGCTCTTTGCTCAGTTCGAGGAGTCGGCACGGCTCGAGGCCGTGGTGCGGGAGCAGCTGGGGAGGGTTCAGTGATCCCGGTGTTGTGGGCACCCGTTGTGAAACTGAGTGACTTGCTTGAAGGGGGGCACGTTTCCTATGGAATCGTGCAGCCAGGCGCAGACACCAGCGATGGTGTACCCATTCTGCGGGTCAAGGACATTCGAGATGGTCGGATTAGCACTGAGCAGCCTCTTCGAGTCGATCCAGCGATCTCTGCGCGACATGCTAGAACTCTTCTGGTCGGCGGAGAACTCGTGATCTCCCTTGTCGGAACCGTCGGGGAGGCTGCGGTCGTCCCCAAGTCGCTCGCAGGCTGGAACGTTGCCCGCGCGGTTGCTGTAGTCAGACCGCAGTCTGTTTCGTCCGAGTGGCTTCGCCTAGCCTTTGCGACAAGCGCGGTTCGCGAACAGGTGACTGCCCTACTCAACACCACCGTCCAATCCACACTGAACCTGAGCGACCTCAAGCGAATCGATATCCCGATGCCAGTTGCGCGCGATCGTGAGGCGATTGTTGAAGTGCTGGGGGCACTCGACGACAAGATCGCGGCCAACACCAAGCTTGCCTCCACGGCCGACCGACTTGCTCGGGAGATATACCGGTCGATTGTGCGGGGCGCTGGAGTTGCTCCGTTGAGTTCGACGGCTCGTTTTGTCAATGGGCGAGCTTTTACGAAGGGGGCGACGGGGACGGGGCGGGTGGTGGTCCGGATCGCCGAACTGAACTCCGGCATCTCCGGATCAACTGTCTATAACGACATCGTCGTGGCATCCGAGAACGTTGCTCGTCCTGGCGACCTGCTTTTTGCCTGGTCTGGATCGTTGACTCTCCATCGCTGGTATCGCGACGAGGCAATCGTGAATCAGCATATTTTCAAGGTGATCCCGAACGTCGAGTATCCGATGTGGCTTGTCAATCAACTTGTCCTGGAGAGGTTGGACGAGTTCAAGTCGATCGCGGCGGACAAAGCGACGACGATGGGTCACATCCAGCGTAGGCATCTCGATGAGCCTGTCCGCGTGCCCTCACGTGACCTCATTGCCGCGAACGACGTGCACATGGATGCGTTGTGGAATCGAGCGCTTGTCGCCGAACGAGAGAACCTCACTCTCGCCGCCACCCGCGACACCCTGCTCCCGCAGCTCGTGTCCGGCAAGCTCCGCGTCAGGGATGCCGAGCGTATCGTCTCCGAGGTCGCCTGACCGCGATCCGCGGTACCGCCGCGATCCTGTGTGATCGAGATGCGGCCAACCGGGGTTCATCGCGATCGGAAGCCCCAGTTGGCCGCATCTCGATCGCCGCGTCCATCCTTCGCGGCTCGCGCGCGTCTGGGTATGTGCGCGGTGCCTGAGATCGCAGACCGGGCATCGTGCCAAGTCCTTCAGTCTTGGCACGTGAGGATCGTCGAGGTGCTGCTCGTTGCCGCATCAGGTGTTTGCGCACCGACAACCAGCAGCATCTCGCGAGGGCGCTGCCACGGGCCCCACCTCATCCGTCCGCCGCACGAGCCACCCGACAGCAGGAACCCATGAAGAAGCCGGCCGATGTCGCCGACACCGCACCGTCCGCCTACGCCCGGAGGCAGGCGGAGTTCGGCACTGGTGACGCCCGGCCCGGCTGGAACCGATGGCTGCTTCTCCTCACGGCTCTCCCGGTCGGCGCGCTCGGGCTTCTCGGGGGCCCCGCGATGATTGCCGTGCTGGTCGGGTGCGTCGTCTGGTTCGTGGTGAGCGCGGTCCTCTTCGGCCGACACCTGGACTACCGTCGCCCACGTCGGCCGTATCGGGCCGTCGCCAGGATGGGGCGGGTCCGCCGTGAGCCGGCGCGACAGATACCGCTCTACTCCCGGGTGTGCGTGATCTGCGGCCGGCCACTGACGAACCGCGAGAGCATGCGAGCCCGCGTCGGCTCGACGTGCATCAAGCGCTACGGTCCACGTTTTGCCTTCCGGGTGAACCCTGACCACGAGCTCTGGACCCTCGAGATGGTTCGCGCGCGGGCCGATCAGGCAGAACGCCAGGCTCGTCTCAACGTCGAGTTCGACCGCGCGACCGCCGCGTACCCGGGGCTCGTCGCGGCCTGGGAGGCCGAGAGAGCATCGGAGACCGGGCGCCTCCGACGGGATGCCCGTCGGCGAGCGGCCCCGATGTTCGTCTCGTCGATCGCGGCGTGTCTCGCCTCTGTCGTGGTCCCGGGATTCTTCGGATAGTTCACCCGGCCGACCCTGTCCGACGGTGACGGATGTGACTAATATCGGGCCCGCTGAGCACAAGACGATCGAAGCGTAGAACGGGCGGAACGCGGTGCGGAAGACAGGTGGTCTCGTCGTCTTGTCATTCCTCGGCCTCCTGACGACCGGCTGCACCGATCATGCGGCGAGCGGAACCAAGGCCCATGGAATCTGGGCCAACGACATTGATGACTTCGGAAACTACGAAGAACCTGCGATCGACGGACCCGACGAGGTCGTGCCGGACGAGCGCGACCTGGAACACCAGTGGGAACAGATGGCGCCCGAACAGCCGGCAGCCTGGTCGTGCTATCTCTCGATCACCTTCAACGACGACTGGCACGACGACGTCGAATGCAGCAATGGAATCGACCTCGACAGGCCGTACCTGCGCGAGTGGGACGACTTCGTGACCGAGGAGGAGCTCATGCAGTCCGCCTTCGAGTACGAGAACGCCCTCAACGCGGGCTGAATCGCCTCGTCGAAGATCCCGCTGGCGAGCCCAGCAGTCTGATCATCCCCTTATCACCATGCTCTTCGCGTTCCCTCCCTGCCCCACGGAGACTGATCGCGGGGTCGAACCGCTGAAACCCCTTTCCGTCGCGATCTCAGGAGAAGCCATGACCGATCAGCCCACTGCACCCACCCCGGATGCGGGCGGCCTCGCCGCCGACGTTCCTCCGCCCCCGCCCGCGTCGCCCGCCGATGACCAGGTCTGGGCGTCGCCGAGGGGAGAGGGAATCGCCGCCGTCGGGCAGGGGGCGCGACCCACATGGGTGCTGCCCGTCGTGACGGGAGTGATCGGCCTCGTCGTCGGTGCCGGCGGCATGGCCGCGATCGGCGCGGGGCAGGACGCGGCGGCGAGGACGGCGCAGAGCGCGGTGCTCGCGGACGCTGTCGAGACCTGCGACCTTGCTGGCGATCCGTGGTTCGTCGTTGCTGACGAAGGATCCACTCTGACGTTCGACAACAAGGGGGACGACGAGATCACGGGCGGATCGTTCGAGAATCTTGTCTGCCTGCTCGACGCGCTCGATGCGCCCTCGAGCGTGCGCTCCCACATGGGCCAGACGACGTCCTTGGACGGCCGCCAGGAGGCGAGCTGGGACGGTGTCGCGATCGCCTGGTCCTACCACCCGGACCGGGGGATGGACGGTGTCGTGACGGTGGAAACGGCGGACTGAGCGGGGGCCGTGTCGCGTCGGGCCAGGCGCTCGTCGCATTGCAGCAGGCCAAGAGTGTTGCGCATCCGCAACACTAACCTTAGGGTGGGGGCATGGACCTTGCGGAACGCGTCAACACACTCCGCCAGGTCAACGGGCTGTCCGTCCGTGACCTTGCGGGGCTCGCTGGTGTCAGCCCGTCGACGATCAGCCGCATCGAGGCCCGCAAGATGGATCCGAGCTTCGATCTCGCCACCACCATCCTGCAGGTCATGGGCATGAACCTCGGCGCGGTGGAGACCACAGACGTCGAGGCCCTGCGAGCCGCACGGTACGCGCTGGGCCAGGACACCGAACTGACTCCTGGTGCGCGGGAGTGGATCGCGCGCTGGACCCGCATCCGCATCATCGGCCCGGACGGGCGGGCCACCGCCGGTCGCGAGCCGGACGTCGCCTTCCGCGCCGCACGCCTGGCCCGCCTCGCCGACAGGCCTGGCGGCGCTGACTTCGCGCCGGCGGGTGTGGCCGTCGATCTTGTCGAGACGCTCGGTCGGGCCGGAGCCCCGTATGCGCTCACCGGCGATGCCGCCGCCGACCTGCTCGGCGCGCACGCCACCACGGCCTGGCCGGTGCTGTACGTCGAGGACGTCCAGCAGGCGCGCGAAGTCCTCGAACTGATACCGCTCGCCGACGGCGCGCGCGGTCGTCGGATCACCCTCGTCCCCTTCGACGGCCTCAGTGAACTCGGTGCGCGGACGGTGGGCGGCATCACTGTCGCTGCGACCGAACAGGTCGCCATCGACTGCTACAGCGGCCCTGGCCGGATGCCGGACCAGGCCGACCTCCTGCTGGGCGTGCGCGGATGACGGATCGAGGCGACGGCGGGATCCCTGGTACCGCGAACGAGTGGAGTCGACGCGCCCTGCTCAACGCCGTGCGATCGCTCCATCAGCACCGGGCTGCTCTGACCGTCGTCGGCGCGCACGCCGTGATCCTTCGCACCCAGGACGTACCGATCGAACCGTCTGCCACTGCGGACGCAGACTTCTCCGTCACGCCCGAGCTCGTGGCTGACACGAGCATCGAAGCGACGCTCGTGGGGGAGGGGTACGAGCTGCGGGCCGCTCAAGGAGTGCCGCCTTCCCGCCCGGGCCAGTGGGGGCGTGGGCGGATCGTCCAGCCCGACGGGTCCACCTCGTGGACCGAGACCGTCGACCTGCTTGCCGGACGCGCCATCGCAGGGAACGTGGGCAAGCGCACCCGCGGTGTGCCGGCTCTCTCACCCGTGCACGGCAAGATGTCGGTCGGGAACGCCGAAGGGGTGGAGCTGTGCTCCTACGACCGGTCCCCCCTGCTCGTCACCGATCTCACCGACCCGTCGGACAGTCTGGAAGTCAACGTCGCAGGTCATGGCGCACTGCTGATCGCGAAGGCGTACTCGGAACGGCTCGACGGCAACCCCGCCCGCTTGCGTGCCAAGGACTCGGGAGACGTCTGGCGGCTGTTGGAGGCCTGTGACCTCGACCAGGTCCAGGGCGTTCTCGACGAGCACTCCGACCATCCGACGATCGGTCCTGCCGTACAGAAGGGCATCGACCACCTTCGTCGCGTGATCGCCAGCCCTGTCGTCGTGCAGATGGCGGCGGAGACCTACGCCTTCGACCTGACGGTCGACGAGGTCGGCGCGACTTTCCACCGGGCAGGATCCGTGCTCGGCGATTGATCGCGCGGCACGCTCTCCCTCGGCGCCCCCTCGGTGCCGATATAGCCCTTATCACTTCACCCACCGTGCCCCGCCACGAGACCACCAAGAATGAGTCATGGCGCCGATAGGCTCCGCACAGCACCGCAGCGCAGCAGTCGCAGCACCGACTCCACGGAGGATCCATGAAGCTCACCGAGGACGCCTGGGAGCACCTGGCGCTCGACGACCTGAGCGAGCTCTTCTGGACCGTGAAGCACGGCAAGGAGATCGCGCCCGGGGCGAGCACCGCCGTCGGGCCGGACGGGCAGCCCGTCCCCGAGCGCGAGTCGTGGGACGAGCTCCTCATCCCCACCCGCCTGCGCACCGCGCTGCGCGCGCTCAACCCCGACGTGCCCCGCGAGTACCTCGACCAGGCGTTCGCGGCGATCGTCGCCCCGACGTCGAACGACGCGATCGCCGAGAACAAGCGCGTCCACGACTTCCTGACCGACGGCTTCCGCGGCATCAGCTACGTCGACGCCGACGGCCTCGAGCAGAACCCGACCATCCGCCTCGTGAGCAGCGAACCGTCGGAGAACGACTGGCTCGCGGCGAACCAGGTCACGGTCGTGCGGGGTGACGTCGAACGACGCTTCGACGTGGTCCTGTACCTCAACGGGTTGCCCGTGAGCGTGATCGAGCTCAAGAACGCCGGCACCCGGGCCGCCGACCTCGCCGCGGCCCACGCCCAGGTCGCGACGTATGTCCGTGAGCTGCCGCTCGTCTTCCGCTTCGTGGTCCTGACGCTCGTCTCCGACGGCATCACCGCGCGCTACGGCACGCCCTTCACGCCGTTCAACCACTTCTCGCCGTGGAACGTCGACGACGACGGCCGCCCCGTCGGGACGTCCGGCCGCCCGGACAGCACGCAGTGGCCCGACGACGCCGCACCCGCCGACGACGAGCCCGTCACCGCGCTGCGGCTCGCCCTCTACGGGGTGTTCGACCAGCTCCGCTTCCTGCAGCTCCTGCACGGCTACGTCGCGTTCGACGAGGGGAGCGAGGGGCTCAGCAAGCGCGTCGCCAAGCCGCACCAGTACTTCGCGGTCTCCAAGGCGGTCGAGAAGACCATCACCGCGGTCGCGTCCGACGGCAAGGCGGGCGTCGTCTGGCACACCCAGGGCTCGGGCAAGTCCATGGAGATGGAGCTCTACACCAACCAGGTCATGCGGCACCCCCGGCTGCGCAACCCCACGGTCGTCGTCGTGACCGACCGCACCGAGCTCGACGGCCAGCTTTACGAGACCTTCCGGCGCAGCCAGCTGCTGCCCGAGGAACCCCGCCAGATCCGCCGCCGAGAAGAGCTGCGCACCGAGCTCGCCGGCCGGGTGACCGGCGGCATCTACTTCACGACGCTGCAGAAGTTCGGGCTCTCGCCCGCAGAGAAGCAGGCAGGCACCAAGCACCCCCTGCTGTCCGACCGGCGCAACATCGTCGTCGTCGTCGACGAAGCCCACCGCAGCCACTACGACGACCTCGACGGCTACGCCTGGCACCTCAAGAGTGCTCTCCCGCACGCCACGCTCATCGCGTTCACCGGGACCCCCGTCAGCACCGCCGAACGCGACACGCGCGCCGTGTTCGGCGAGGACATCGACGTCTACGACCTCTCCCGCGCCGTGCACGACGGCGCCACGGTCCCCGTGTACTTCGACTCCCGCCTCGTGAAGGTCGACTTCGTCGACGGCGCCGACGAGTCCACGATCGACGCCGCCGCCGACGAGATGACCACGGGGCTCGACGACGCCGAGCGCCGTCGTATCGAGTCGAGTGTCGCTGTCGTCAACGCGATCTACGGTGCCCCGGCCCGCCTGGAGGCGCTCGCGGTCGACCTGGTCGCGCACTGGGAAGGACGCCGGGCCGCGATGTTCGAGTCGCTCGGCCGCGCCGGTCACGAACGCACCCCGGGCAAGGCGCTGGTCGTCGGCGCGACCCGCGAGATCTGTGCGCGGCTCTACGCCCAGATCGTCGCCCTGCGTCCCGACTGGCACTCCGACGACCTGGCGACCGGAAAGATCAAGGTCGTCTACTCGGGGACGCCGTCGGACCCCTTGCCCATCCGGGACCACGTGCGGCGCGACAGCGAGAACGCGGCCATCAAGCAGCGCCTCAAGGACCCCGACGACGAGCTCGAGATCGTGATCGTCAAGGACATGATGCTGACGGGGTTCGACTCCCCGCCCCTGCACACCCTGTACCTCGACCGGCCCATCAAGGGCGCGCTGCTCATGCAGACGCTCGCCCGCGTCAACCGCACGTTCCGCGGCAAGACCGCAGGCCTGTTGGTCGCCTACGCCCCCGTCGCGGAGAACCTCGCCGCCGCACTGCGCGAGTACTCGCCCCAGGACCAGGCGACCCGCCCCCTCGGCCGCCAGGTCGAGGAGGCCGTCGCGCTGGCCGAGCTGCTCGTGTCCCAGGTGCGGGCGACACTCTCCGGGTTCGACTGGCGTGCACGGTTCAAGCTCCCCGGCGAGCGGGCGTACGTCCTGGCCGTCCACGCGACCGTGAACCACCTGCGCGACCCCGGCACGGTCGGCAATCGACCGGAGGACGTCGAGGACGGCAGCGACACGCTCGGCGCGACCTTCCGCCGTCAGGCAGGCCAGCTGCACCGCGCCTGGGCCCTCGCCGGGGGAGCAGGCCACCTCAGCGACATCGCCGACGACGTGCGGTTCTTCGAAGAGGTGCGCGTCTGGATGGGGAAGTTCGACGCCGAAGACCGCCAGGCGCGGGGCGAGGCGATCCCCGACGACGTCCAGCGCATGCTCAACCAGCTCGTCGCCGAGAGCGTCGACTCGGGCGAGGTGCTCGACATCTACCAGGCCGCCGGCATGGAGTCGCCGCGCATCGACGAGATCGACACGTCCTTCCTCGCGACCGCCGCGCACGCCGAGAACCCGCACCTCGCGATCGAGGCGCTCCGCAAGGTGATCCAGGAGGAGTCTCGCGCTGCGACCCGCAACAACCTGGTGCGCCAGCGCGCGTTCTCCGACCGGCTCAACGAGCTCATGACGCGCTACACCAACTCCAACCTTACGTCCGCCGAGGTGATCGCAGCCCTCATCGAGATGGCGCACGAGGTCACGGCCGAGGGCGGGCGTGGTGATCTCTTCTCGCCGCCGCTCAACAGTGACGAGCTCGCGTTCTACGACGCCGTCGCCACGAACGAATCGGCTGTCGAGGTCCAGGGGGACGGGGTCCTCGCCGACATCGCCCGCGAGCTCCTCACCGTCCTGCGGCGTGACGTGCGCACCGACTGGACCGTGCGCGAGGACGTGCGCGCCAAGCTCCGGTCCTCGATCAAGCGGCTCCTCGTCAAGCACGGCTACCCGCCGGACAAGCAGCCGGGCGCGATCAAGCTCGTCATGGAACAGATGGAGTCGATGGCCCCGCGCTACGCGGAGCGCGAGGAGGGGGCGGCGTGATCGAGCTCGTGTCGGAGAAGGTCTGGGAGTCGCTGCGGGAGGTGACGTGGCCCGGGCCGGTGCGGGCCGCGATCGCCTACGTGGGACGTGAGGCTCCTGATCTGCTTCCTCTGGGCGCCGGGGACACACTGGTTTTCGACGGGTCCGACGAGTCGCTCGCCGGTGGCACCACGAACCCCGCAGCGCTCCAGGTGCTGTTCGACCGTGGCGTGATCCTGGTGTCAGTCGCCCGGCTGCACGCCAAGGTGATCGTCGCCGGGGTCGAGGAGACCGGTGAGCGCAAGACCCTCGTCGGATCGGCCAACGCCTCCGAGCGCTCGCGCACGTCGCTGCGTGAGGCGGCGCTCCTGACCGACGACGTCGAGGTCGCCGAACAGGCCGACCTCCAGATCGACGAGTGGTCGGGAGATCCCGAGGCCGAGTGGGTCGACCAGCAGTGGCTCGACCGGGCAGCGACGATCTACAGGCCGCGTCGTAGCGCGATCCCTCCTCGAAAGGTCCGACGTTCCGGCGATTCGAGCCAGCGGCTGTGGATCGCGCCGTGGACGTTTGACGAGATCCCGCTGTCTGCCGCGGTCGAGAGCGCGGTCGGGCACTACTCGGCGCGCTTCTCCGAGCTCGATGTCTGGACCTACCGACTTCTCGATGAGGGCCATGACGTCAAACCTTCGGACGAGCTCCTGGTCTTTGAGGTCAAGGATGACCAGGACGAGCCGCATGGAAACCGTCGGTCCTGGCCGCTGTCCCGGGTAGTTCGCGTCGTGGACGAAGCTGATGGACCCTCCCGCGTGGCGATCTGCGTCAGCCCCTTCGAAGGGGCCCGAATGACCTACGCTCACCTGGGGCGGGTGCTTGCTGACGAGGGCGGCGAGATCTCCGAAACAGGCCTCTTGTCGCCTGGCGCAGAGCGCGCAGTGCGCCGCGCTCTCGCAGTGCTCGAGATGCCTGCTGAGAAGGCTCTCGAGGCGGATCGCGACGCCTTGATCGTGCGTCCCATCAGCTGTCCTCGGTGCGATGCAAGGTTGCGTCTCGTCATTCGAGGAATGCCCCCTGGCCCTCCGGACCCCGACGTCTACGTGCTGGGCGGCTGCGTGGTCGGGCCGGGGCCGCTGCCCACTCACGCCTGTTCCTCGTGCGGGTGGGAAGGTCGGCGCCGCGACTGGTATCCCGAGCAGGTGCGGGAGATCGCGTCGCTTGACGACCTGTTCCGTCACCTCGGAGCCGATGACCTGGAGTCCCTCGCGGACAAGGTCACGGACGACCTCGACCACGACCCGGTCGGACTCGACGTGCACGCGGACGCCGACGGCAACGAGATCGGGGTCGAGGCGAACCTCGGTGGAACGGGCGTCGTGCTCGAGTTCCCCTTCACCACCGTCGACTTCTGGGACACCTGGGACGGGCTGCACGACGGCTGGCAGCTGCGGACGAGCAAGTGGGAGTCCGAGCTCGACGAGGCGTGAACGGACGGAGCGCACCCGGGTGAGATGGACCACCCGGGTGCGCTCCGTCGTCGGGCCGCTACCGAGCGGCGTCAGCGCATGAACGCCAGCGCCCATGTCTCGGGGCCGCGCTCCAGGTAGTCGACGGTGAACGTCCCGGGCCAGCGGGCGTCGATCTGTGCCAGGAGCGGCAGGGGGTCGTGCGGGGCGAGCAGGACCATGCCGGCGCCGGGTGCGACGCCGTCGAGCGCCCCGAAGATGGTCGCGTGCCGGATCGCGTGCGGTACGGCGCGGGCGTCGAGGACGGGGAGGTTCCCGGCGTCGTCGTGCCCGCCGCACCCGCAGGAGTGCCCGCCCGGGGCCGGGGCGGCCGGTGTGTCGGCGGCCGGTGCTTCCGTGGTGGTCGCAGCGCCTCCGCCGCAGCCTCCGTTGCCGCATCCGCATCCGTCGCCTGCTGCGTCGGACGCCTTGTCGTGGGAGTGCTCGTGCCCGCCGAGGAGTTCGTGCATCCCGTCGAGGACGGTCGCGAGCGACACGGCGGTGGACTGGGCCAGCAGGGGCAGGATCTGGTCGTTCTCCTTGGTCATGTGCACGTCGAAGAGGACCTGGAGGGCGCGGCCCAGCGCGGCGGCGCGCACGGGGCTCGTCGCGTCGGCGAGCGAGTCGACGAGGCCGCTGATGACGCCGTGCTCGGTGATCATGGCGTCGACCAGGAGGCGGGCGTGCTCGTCGCGGTGCGCGTGCGGGTACATCGCGTCTTCTTCGGCGAGCGCGTGCGGCAGCAGGTCCGTGCGGGTCCAGTCGACGAGGCGCTGGTGGGCGGTCGTGCCGGCGGTCGCGTCGCCTGCCTCGACCGCCTGGACGAGCATCTCGACGAGGAGGGTGAGGGTTCCGTTCATCTCGGTGTGGTGTGCGACGACGGCCTCGACCGCGCGTGAGTCTTCGGCCGACGTGGCCAGGACGATGGTGCTCATGACGTGAGTCCTCCGGGGCGGGCGTGGTTTCCGAACACCTCCGACATTAGTACACTTTATTCCGTGGAAAATACGGAGCCTCTGGGTCAGGCAGGACGAGCGACCTCCCCGCGTCCGGGGTACGGCCCCCCGCCGGTCCGACGTCCGCTGCGCCCCGCCCGACTGTCCAGGGCGCGGCTCGCAGTGCTGGACGTCCTCGCGTCGCAGCCCGAGCCCTGCTCGGTCGCCTCGGTCGCGAGGGCGCTCGACCAGCACACCAACACGGTGCGCGAACATCTCGAGGGCCTCGTCGAGGCCGGGCTCGCGACCAGCGAGAACGCGCCGGCGCACGGGCGCGGACGCCCGGCCCGGCTCTACACACCGGCCACCGAGTCCCCGACCACGGCGGGAGCCGCCGAGTACGCGGGCCTGGCATCGGCGCTCGCGGCCCAGATCGCCCGGTCGAGCGCCGACCCGGTCGGCGACGCCCTGGCAGCAGGCCGCGCGTGGGGCTCCGACCTCGCCGAGACGGCCGAGACGGCCGAGACCGCGGCAGGCCCGCACGGTGCGGGCGGTGCCACCCCGCCACCCGACGACGTCGCGTCCGCCGCGCGCCACGACGTCGTCTCCCTGCTGGACAGGCTGGGCTTCGCACCCCGGGCCGACGACGACGCGGCCTCGGTCGCGCTGACCCGGTGCCCGCTGCTCGAGGCCGCGTACCGCAACCCGGAGGTCGTGTGCGCGGTGCACCTCGGTCTCGCCCAGGGTGCGCTCGAACGCCTCGGCGCCCCGAGCGAGGGCACGTCGCTGCTGCCCTTCGCCGAGCCGGGCGCCTGCCGTCTGCACCTGCGCCCGCAGCCCGCGCCCGGCTCCCGGGACAGGGCGTCCTGATGCGCCGCGCCGTCTTCGTCGTGCCCGCCGGTCTCGCGCTCCTCGCGGGGCTCGACGCGGCCCTGCTGCTCCTGGACCTCCCGGCCCCGATCGCGACCGACCGCCTGCCCGTGATCCACGGCGTGCTGCTCGTCCTGGGGTTCGTCGGCACCGTCATCGCGCTCGAGCGCGCCGTCGCGCTGCGCACCCGCTGGGGGTTCGTCGCCCCAGGCCTCCTGGGGGCGGGGGCGCTGGCGCTGCTGAGCCCCGCGCCCCTCGTCGTCGGGCAGGTGCTCCTCGTCGTGGGGTGTGCCGCGCTGTGCGCGGTGTACGTCCCGCTGTGGCGCCGCCAGCACGACGACGCGGTCCTCGTCCAGCTCATCGGCGCACTGCTCGCGACGGGTGGCGCCCTGCTGTGGCTCGGCGGGGTGGGCGTCGCGGACGTGCTGCCGTGGCTCGCGTGCTTCGTCGTGGCGACCATCGCGGGCGAACGGCTCGAGCTCGCCCGGATCGCTTTCCTCGACCGAGGCGCGGGAACGATCCTCTGGGTCTGCTGGGCGCTCGCGGTGGGGTGCGTGGCCACGTTGCTGTGGCCGGGCCCCGGCTACGCGATCCTGGGTGCGGCGGTCCTGACGCTGTGCGGCTGGCTCGCGGTGCACGACGTCGCGCGGCGCACCATCCGCTCGACCGGCCTTGCGCGCTGCATGGCCGCGTGCCTGCTCGCGGCCTACGTATGGCTCGCGGTCGCCGGGGCGGTCTGGCTCCTCGGCGGGAGGCAGGACACGGGGCCCGGATACGACGCCGTGATCCACGCGGTCTTCCTGGGGTTCACGATCTCCATGATCATGGCGCACGCGCCCGTGATCCTGCCCGCCGTGCTGCGGGTCCGGCTGCCGTACACGCCCCTGATGTACGGACCGGTCGTGCTCCTGCACGTCGGCCTCGTGGTCCGGCTCGGGCTGGGCGACGCCCGTGACCTGCCCGTGGCGCACCAGGTCGGCGGCGCCCTGAACGTCGTCGCGCTGCTCGCCTTCGTCGGCCTCATGGTGACCGTCGGGGTGCGCGCGAACCTGCGCCACGCCGTGCCCCCCGCCACCGCCGCACCCGGCCGGTGCGACGCCGTCGGGCCCGTTCCCGCCGAGGAGACCGCCCCGTGAAGCTCGACCTGACCGCCGCTCCCGCCCCGCTGCGACCCCTGACCGACCGCAGCGCCTGGCACCTGCGGGCCAACGCGCCCGTGGTCGCGTGGCTGCTGGCCACGGTCGTCGTCGCCGTCGCCCACCGGTGGATCCCGGCGTCGCCCTGGCTGCTCGTGCACCTGCTGCTGCTCGGCGCGGTGACCAACGCGATCTGCGTGTGGAGCCAGCACTTCACCGACGCGCTGCTCAGCCGTCGGGTCACGCCCGCGTCGCGGCGGTGGCAGGTCGCGCGCCTGGTGCTGCTCAACGTCGCGGTCGTCGCGACCGTCGCGGGCATGGTGACCGCGACGTGGGTCGTCACCCTGGTCGGGGCGGTCGGCGTCGGAGTAGCGGTCGCGGCGCACGGCACGGCCCTGTGGCGGCAGTCGCGCCGGGCGCTCGCGGCCCGCTTCCGGATCTGCGTCGCGTTCTACGTCGCCGCGGCCTGGCTCCTGCCGTTCGGGGCCGGGCTCGGCGCGACGCTCGCGCGCGGCCTCGACGAGGCGTGGCACACGCGCGTCGTGCTGGCCCACGCGGGCGTCAACCTGCTCGGGTTCGTGGGCCTGACGGTCATGGGCACGCTCATGACGCTGTGGCCGACCATGCTGCGGACCAGGATGGCCGACGACGCGCCGCGCGCCGCGCGCACGACGCTCGCCCTCATGCTCGGCGGGCTCGCAGCCGGTGTCGCCGCGGTGCTGCTCGCGGCGCCGCCCGTCGCGGCCGTGGGTCTCGCGACGTACCTCGCGGGCGTCCTGGTCTCGGTGCGCCCCCTGTTCACGGCGGCCCGACGGCGACCGCCCGCCACCTTCGCGACGTGGTCGGCGGCGTGCGCGCTCGCGTGGCTCGTAGGGGCGCTCGCGACGCTGACCGGTGTGCTCGCGCTCAGCGGAGGCTGGGAGACGGCCGCCGGTCGCGTCGGCATCGTGACCGTGCCGCTCGTCGCGGGCTTCGCGGCCCAGGTCCTGCTGGGGGCGCTGACGTACCTCGTGCCCGTGGTGCTGGGCGGGGGACCGGCCGCAGTGCGCTCGACCACGGCCGTCCTCGAACGCGGGGCCGTGGTGCGGGTCGTGCTGTTCAACGGCGCGCTCGCGTTCTTCGTGCTGCCCGCGCCGAGCCTGGTGCACGTGCTCGCGTCGCTGACCGCGCTGGGTGCGCTCGTGGCCTTCCTGCCGCTGCTCGTCGGCGCGGTGCTCGCTCATCGCCGTGCACGGCGTACCCCGTTCGTCCCGCCGACCGCCGACGACGTCGCGGCGGCCCACGCCCTGGGACAGGACCTGCATGCTCGGGCCGGTGCCCGCCAGGGGCCACCCGTCGAGGCCGTGACCGGACCACGCCGCAAGGGCTCGGCCGTGGCCGCGCTGAGCGTCCTGCTCCTCGTCGCGGCCGGAGGGGTCGCCCTGGACCCGGCCGCGCTCGGCACGGGCAGCGGTGCGACGTCGGCCGCGGCCGGTGCCGCGGGGACCGTCGCCGCGACGGGCCGCACCACGACGGTCGAGGTCGAGGCCGCCGACATGCGCTTCGTGCCGAGCGAGATCGAGGTCCCGGCCGGCGACACGCTCGTCCTCGTCGTGACCAACACCGACACCACGGTCCACGACCTCGCGCTGGACACGGGTCGGACCAGCGGCCGGATCGCGCCGGGCGCGACCGAGACGTTCGACGTCGGGGTCGTGGGGCGCGCGATCGACGGGTGGTGCACGGTCGTGGGGCACCGGCAGATGGGCATGGTGCTGACGATCACGCCGACGGGCCCGGGGGCCGTGCCCGACGCCTCGGCGTCAGGGGCTCCCGACGGGAGCGCCGGGGGCGCGGGCGACCACGAGGGCATGGCCGGGATGGACCACGGCTCGGGCGGCGCCGCGTCCAGCGCCGCCGAGGACCTGGACTTCATGGCCACGCCGGGTGAGGGCTTCACGGCCCACCCGGCCGAGCTCGCGCCCGCTGGACCGGAGACGGTGCACCGCGTGCGCCTGCCGGTCGCGGAGGCCGTGACCGAGGTCGCGCCGGGTGTGACGCAGCGACTCTGGACGTTCGGCGGTACGGCGCCCGGCCCGACGCTGCGCGGGAAGGTCGGGGACCGCTTCGAGATCACGCTGGTCAACGACGGCACGATCGGGCACTCGATCGACTTCCATGCGGGTGCCCTCGCCCCCGACGAGCCCATGCGCACGATCGCCCCGGGCGAGGAGCTGACGTACTCGTTCACGGCGACCATGTCGGGCGTGTGGATGTACCACTGCTCGACCATGCCCATGTCGGCGCACATCGCGAACGGCATGTTCGGCGCGGTCGTGATCGATCCCCCCGATCTCGCGCCGGTCGACCGCGAGTACCTGCTGGTCCAGTCGGAGTACTACCTCGGCCCCCAGGGCGGCGAGGTCGACATGGACCGGCTCGCGACGGGCGATCCCGACGTCGTCGCGTTCAACGGCTACGCCAACCAGTACGACGCGGAGCCGCTCCCGGCCCGGTTGGGCGAGCGCGTGCGCATCTGGGTGCTGCCCGCGGGGCCCCACCGGGGGACGTCGTTCCACGTCGTGGGCGGCCAGTTCGACACGGTCTTCAGCGAGGGCGCCTACCAGCTGCGGCCCGGCAACGCCGAGGCGGGCGGCTCGCAGGTCCTGGGGCTCGCGGTCGCGCAGGGCGGGTTCGTCGAGATGGCGTTCCCCGAGGCGGGCAGGTACCCGTTCGTGAGCCACGCGATGATCGACGCCGAGCGCGGCGCGCACGGGGTGTTCGCCGTCACGGGACCGTAGCGCGCCGGGCCGGGGCCCGGCGTCGGCACCGGGTTCCGCGACCGTGGGCCCGCCCGACGTAGGGTGTCCTCGGTCCGCTCGTACCGATCACCGGAGGCAGCATGCACGTCGACACCACGAGCCTGCCCGCATGAGCGAGGTCCGCATCGGCCGGTGCGAGCAGTGCGGCGGCGACGTGCAGTGGCTGCCGTGCTACGACGGGCGCCGTCGGGCCTTCGCGCTCGACGAGGTCCGCAGCCAGCACGCGGGGGACGAGGTGCGCTGGTTCCTGACGTCGAACCGGGGGGCGGTGCCGGGCACGCAGCTCGAGTACAAGGCGACCATGCCGTTCCGGGTCCGGCACGTGTGCCAACGCCAGCCCCAGGGGTACGGCGCGGGGGGCGAGGACGGTCTCGACAAGGCCAAGGCGCTGCGCTCGGCGCCGCAGGTGCGGGAGTTCCAGGTGCGCCCGCCCTACCGGTTCGGGTACCGCTGGGAGTCGGAGTGGGGGCACATAGTGCACCCGGACCGGGGCCTGTGCGGCGCCAAGGTGATCGGCGAGATGACGCCGCGCGAGGCCGCGCGCCTGCCGACCATGCCCCTGTGCAAGGAGTGCGTCATGAGGTACCGTCGCCGCCACCCGCAGGACCAGGTCCGCCGCCCGGTCGAGCCGTCCGGCCCGGTCGAGCCGTCCTGAGGCGCCGAGCCGTTCCCGACGAACACGCCCGTCCCGACGAAGGAGCCCCGTGCCGCCCTACGACCTCGATCACCGGCTCGTCGTCGGTGTCTCCTCGAGCGCGCTGTTCGACCTGTCCGACTCGCAGCGGGTCTTCGACGAGCAGGGGATCGACGCGTACCGCGCCTACCAGGACGAGCACCTGGACCGGACGCTGCGCCCCGGGGTCGCGTTCGAGTTCGTCCAACGTCTCCTGAGCCTCAACGACCTGTCGCCCAGCGCGCAGGACCCGCTCGTCGAGGTCTTCGTCCTGTCGAAGAACGACCCGACGACGGGCCTGCGCGTCATGAGCTCGGTCGCCGCGCACGGGTTGCCGATCAGCCGGTCGATCTTCACGCAGGGCCTCGCGCCGTACGCGTACATCCCGGCGCTCAACATCTCGCTCTTCCTCTCGGGGGACGCGCGCGACGTGCGCACGGCGACCCTGCTGGGACACCCGGCCGGGCAGGTCCTGGGGAGCGCCGCCGTCGGGCACGTCGCCGCAGCGGGCCCGACGGCGGAGCGCACGCCCGGCGCGCCCGTCACCTCGGGCGAGGCGCGGCCTGCGCCCGACGACGCGGCCGACACCGACCTGCGCGTGGCCTTCGACTTCGACGGCGTGCTCGCCGACGACAGCGCCGAGCGCATCTTCCAGTCGGACGGGCTCGAGCAGTTCCACCGGTACGAGAGCGCGCGCAAGGTCACCGAGCACCATGCGGGGCCGATCCTGCCGTTCCTGCGGGCGCTGAGCACGATCCAGCGCCGCGAGGAGGAGCGGGCGGTCGAGGACCCGACGTACCGGCCCCGGGTGCGCGTCTCGATCGTCACGGCGCGCAGCGCACCCTCGCACGAGCGGGCCGTGAACACGCTGCGCTCGTGGGGCGTCACGGTCAACGACGCGTTCTTCCTGGGCGGCGCCGACAAGGGGCGCGTGCTGCGCGTCCTGCGCCCGCACATCTTCTTCGACGACCAGCGCGGGCACCTCGACCCGGTCGCGCGCGAGGTCGCGAGCGTCCTGGTGCCGTACGGCGTGACGAACGAGGCGGCGGTGGTCCCGGCCGGACCGGCCGGGGTCGCCGAGCCGGACGGGCCCGCCGAGCGGGCCGCAGCCGCCGTGCCGGACTCGACCGCCCCCGCCCCGGTCGGCTGAGGCGGCCGTCGTGCCCTCCGTCTCCCGACCGTCCGCGCGTCCCCTCGACGACGGGGCGAGGCCCGGCCTGCTGCTCCCCGCGGCCCGCACGGTCCGGGCGCACCTGCCGACCTACCTCCTGACCGTCGTCCTCCTCCAGGGCGTCACGGGCCTGGTCGTCGTCCCGCTCATGGTGTGGTTGTTCGACCGGGCGCTCGCGGTCGCCGGGGTCGCCTCGTTCACGCACCTCGACGCGGTGCGGGTCCTGTCGAGCCCGGGCGCGGTGCTCCTGCTCGTCCTCCTGGCTCTGGTCGCCTCGGTCGTGGTCCTCGTCCAGCAGGGGGCGTTCCTCGCGATCGGCGTGCGCGTGCGGGCGGGGGAGCCCGTCTCGGTGCGCGGTGTCGCGCACGACCTCGCCCGTGCGAGCCGCCGGCTCCTCGGCCCTCAGCTCGTGCTGTTCGTCGGGTACTCCTTCGTGCTGGTCCCGGTGGGCGGGTTCGGGATGGCGGCGTTCCTCGTGCGGGGCATCGCGATCCCGGACTTCGTCGTCGGGGAGCTCCTCAAGTTCGACGGCGGCCTGTTCGTCTATCTCGCGTTCCTCGCGGGAGTCCTGTTCCTCAATCTGCGCCTGGTGCTGACGCTCGCGATCCTGCTGACCTCCGACGTGTCGGTCGCGGGGGCCATGGCCGCGAGCTGGCGCGCGACCCGGCGGTCGTGGCCGCGTCTCCTCGGAGTGTTCGCGGTCGTGGGCGTCGCGGTGCTCGTGGTGGCCGCGGGGATCGTGACGATCGCGCTCGTCCCCACGCGGGTCGCGGACCTGCACGCCCCCGGCTTCGCGCCCCTCGTCGCGGGGGCGACGCTCACGGTCGTGCAGGTGGTCGGGTTCGTCCTCGCGGGGTTCGTCGCGGCGGTCCTGACGCAGGTCGTGGTCGCGGTCGCGGGGCGTGCGGTACCGCTGCCCGACGGCGCCGCTCCCGCGGGTGCCGCAGCCTCGCCCGGGCAGGTGGCCGGGCCGGTGGCAGCCGCGCCGGCCGGACGGCACGCGCTCCTCGGCCTGTTCCGCGGCCGGGCGGGCCGACCGCGCGCGGTGCGTGCCGCCGTCGGGCTGGGTGCCGTGCTGGTGCTTCTCGCCGTGACGGCGGCCAACACCCGCGCCATGACCACGCTCGTGCGCGAGGAGCCCGGTGCGGTGATCGCGCACCGGGGCGACCCGGGCGGCGGCGTCGAGAACTCGATCGCGTCGCTCGAGTCGGCCGCGGTGCTCGGCGCGGACTACGTCGAGCTCGACGTGCTCCAGGCCGCCGACGGCGGGCTCGTCGTCTTCCACGACCTGACCCTGCGGCGGCTCGCGGGCACCGACCGGGCCGTGCACACCATGACGCTCGACGAGCTGACCGCGACCACGATCCGTCAGGGCGGGTTCGAGGCGACGATCCCGTCGCTCGACGAGTTCGTCGAGCGCGCCCGCGAGCTCGACGTGCCGCTCCTGGTCGAGCTCAAGGCGCACGGCCACGAGACGCCGACGTTCGTCGCGGACGTCGTCGCGCTCCTGCGCGCGCAGGGCGTCGCCGACGAGTACCTGGTCCAGTCGATCTACCCCGAGCAGGCCGACGAGGTGCACGCGCTCGGCCCCGAGATCGCGGTCGGCTACGTCGTCCCGTTCCTGCGCGGGGCGCTGGGCGACCTGCCGGTCGACTTCGTGGCGATCGAGCAGTCGTCCGACTCGGCCCGCGTGCGCGCCGGGGCTCGTGCGGCCGGGATCGAGGTCTATGTCTGGACCGTCAACGACCCTGCGACGATGCGCGCCCAGCTGCGCGGCGGCGTCGACGGCATCATCACGAGCAGCCCGCGCCGTGCCGTGGCCGAGCGCGCCACGGTCCGCGACGACCTGGCCCTGTCCACGCGGCTCGAGGACGAGCTGCGCGACGCGCTCGCGTGGTGAGCTCCCGTGCCCACGAGAACGGGGTCGAGGTCGCCATCCCCTCGATGACGACCTCAACCCCGTTCTCAGCACCGGCCGGCCGGCCGGCCGGCTGGCTGGCCAGCCAGCCGGCCGGGCGAGGTGGTCAGCCCTCGCGCGGGCCGTCCACGGCCGACCCGACCAGGAACTGCGAGTACGCCCCGATGGTCAGGAAGGTCGGGAAGTCCTCGGCGAGCGCGACGGCACGGAACACGTGCGCGGCGTCGTCGATCCGGTTGCCCTCCCCGCGCGGCAGGTCGTCGACGACCTCGGCGAGCAGCGCCTCGACGCGGGCCCGCGTGATGGGCACGCCGCCCTCGGTGCGGGTCCCGGACGCGATCCACTGCCACACCTGCGAGCGGGAGATCTCGGCCGTCGCGGCGTCTTCCATGAGGTGGTCGATCGCCGCGGCCCCCACGCCGCGCAGCCACGACTCGATGTAGCGCACGCCGACCGAGACGTTGGACCGCAGCCCTGCCGCGGTCACGGTGGCACCCGCACGGCGCACCGAACCGATGTCGAGCAGCTCGTGCTGCCCCACGCGCACGTCGTCGCGCAGTCGCGAGACCTGGTGCGGCCGGTCGCCCAGCACGGCGTCGAACTCGGCGCGTGCCGCGGGGATGAGGTCGGGGTGCGCGACCCAGGTGCCGTCGAACCCGTCGCCGGCCTCGCGCCGCTTGTCCGCGCGGACCTGCTCGAACGCCTTCTCGGTCACGTCGGGTCGGCGGCGGTCGGGGATGAACGCGCTCATGCCGCCGATCGCGTGCGCCCCGCGCCTGTGGCACGTCGCGACGAGGAGCTCGGTGTAGGCCCGCATGAACGGCGCGGTCATGGGCACCTGCGAGCGGTCGGGCAGGACGTACTGGTCGCCGCGCGTGCGGAACGACTTGATGACGGAGAACAGGTAGTCCCAGCGGCCCGCGTTGAGCCCCGCGCAGTGGTCGCGCAGCTCGTGCAGGATCTCCTCCATCTCGAACGCGGCGGGCAGGGTCTCGACGAGCACGGTCGCGCGGATCGTGCCCTGCTCGATGCCCAGGTACTCCTGCGCGAACACGAACACGTCGTTCCAGACGCGCGCCTCGCGGTAGCCCTCGAGCTTGGGCAGGTAGAAATACGGTCCGCGGCCGCGCTCGACGAGCTCTCGCGCGTTGTGGAAGAAGTACAGCCCGAAGTCCACGAGCGAGGCGGACGCCGAGACCGCGACGCCCGCGCGGTCGGCGTAGCGCAGGTGCTTCTCGATGAGGTGCCAGCCGCGGGGCCGGAACACGATGGTCGGCAGGTCGGTCAGCTCGGTCGAGCGCAGCGCGTACTGCTTGCCCTCGGGGGAGGTGAACGCGAGCGTGCCGCGGATCGCGTCGTGCAGTGCGAGCTGGCCCTCGATCACGTTGCGCCACGTGGGCGACGACGCGTCCTCCTGGTCGGCGAGCCACACCTTGGCGCCCGAGTTGAGGGCGTTGACCGCCATCTTGGGGTCGGTCGGGCCGGTGATCTCGACGCGGCGGTCCTCGAGGCCGGGGGCGCCGCGCGAGCCGGCGACCTGCCACGACGGGTCGTCGCGCACGGGTCGGGTCGCGGCGCGGAAGTCGGGGTCGATCCCGTCGGCCACGTCCTGGCGGCGCTGCTGGCGGTCCATGAGCAGCCCGTGGCGGGCGGCGAGGAAGCGGTCGTGCAGCGCGGTGAGGAAGTCGAGGGCGCCCGGGGTCAGGATATCGCGGTAGCGCTCACCGAGGGGCCCGGTGACGTCCAGGGTGCCCGACGGCGTCGCGCGCCGAGCGTCGTCGTCGCGCCCGCCGTGGGGGCCGGGGTGCTGACGGGCCGTGGTGGGCCGGTCGGACGAGGTGCGTGACGTCGTCGGGCCGGAGGGATGGGGGTTGAGGGTGCTGGTCGTGCTGGCTGTGCTGGGCATGGCATGGCTCCGATGGTCTGTGCCGCGAGGTAGAGGGGAGTCGTCGAGGTAGAGGGCCGCAGCCCTCTACCTCGACGCGTGGCCTCTACCTCGGTGAGGCGAGGCGAGGAGGCGAGGATCAGTGGAACTGGGCGGTCTCGGTGGAGCCGGCGAGCGCGAGGGTGGCGCTGTCGGGGTTGAGAGCCGTGGCGACGCGGTCGAAGTAGCCGGTGCCGACCTCCCGCTGGTGGCGGGTGGCCGTGTAACCGTCGGACTCGGAGGCGAACTCGGCCTCCTGGAGCTCGACGTAGGCGCTCATCGCGCGGTCGTTGTAGCCGCGGGCGAGCTCGAACATGGAGTGGGACACGGCGTGGAAGCCGGCCAGGGTGATGAACTGGAACGCGTAACCCATCGCGGCGAGCTCCTTCTGGAAGCTCGCGATCTGGGCGTCGTCGAGGTGCTTCTTCCAGTTGAACGACGGCGAGCAGTTGTACGCGAGCTTCTTGTCGGGGTACTGCGCGTGGACGACCTCGGCGAAGCGGCGGGCCAGCTCGAGGTCGGGCTCGCCCGTCTCGACCCAGATGAGGTCGGCGTACGGGGCGTAGGCCAGGCCGCGCGAGATGACCGTGTCGATGCCCGGACGCGTCCGGTAGAAGCCCTCGGCGGTGCGCTCGCCCGTGAGGAACTCCTGGTCGCGGGGGTCGACGTCGGACGTGATGAGGTCGGCGGCGAGCGCGTCGGTGCGGGCGATGATGACGGTCGGGACTCCCGCGACGTCCGCGGCGAGGCGGGCCGCGTTGAGCGTGCGGATGTGCTGCGAGGTCGGGACGAGGACCTTGCCGCCCAGGTGACCGCACTTCTTCTCGGACGCGAGTTGGTCCTCCCAGTGCACGCCCGCAGCGCCCGCCTCGATCATCGAGTGCATGAGCTCGTAGGCGTTGAGGGGCCCGCCGAAGCCGGCCTCGGCGTCGGCGACGATGGGGGCGATCCAGTCGCGCTCGGGAGCGGTGCCCGCGGGGGAGCCGGATCGCTCCGAGGTCTCGATCTGGTCGGCGCGCAGCAGCGCGTTGTTGATGCGGCGCACCACGGCCGGCACCGAGTTTGCGGGGTACAGCGACTGGTCGGGGTAGGTCTGGCCGGACAGGTTGGCGTCGGCCGCGACCTGCCACCCGGACAGGTAGATGGCCTTGAGGCCCGCGCGGACCTGCTGCACGGCCTGGTTTCCGGTCATGGCGCCGAGCGCAGCCACCCACTCCTCGGTGTGGATGAGGTCCCACAGCTTCTCGGCGCCGCGGCGGGCCAGGGTCCGCTCCTCGCGGACCGAGCCGCGCAGGGCGATGACGTCCTCGGCCGTGTAGTCACGCTGCACGTCGGACCAGCGGGGGTCGGTCGCCCACGACAGGGCGAGGTCGGCAGCGGTCTGCCGCTGGTCGCCGGGGCGCGAGGGTGAGTGGCTGTGGGCGTGGCTGGTGCCGGCGGGTGCGGGGGAGGGGACGGGGGCCGTGACTGCCTCGGTCCGGGAGGTCGCGGACGCCCGGGGCGTGGCGTACTCGTTCTCGGAGCGGCGGCTGATGATGGGCGGGGTGGTCACGGGGTGCCTCCAGAGCGTCGTTGCGTGCGGTGGTACTCGTTCCGGCGCGCCGCCCGGGTGAGCGGTTGCCGTGGAACGACCTTCCTTCGCCGCACAAGGGGTCCACAAGGACTTCTTCGGCAGAAGAAGTATGTTTCTTCTGTTGTGCGCAAGGAGTGGCGTGTGTCACCCTCAGTCATGGCATCTGACGCGCGGTCAGCACAGAAGTTCCTCGGACGGCAGGGCGGGGCGCTGCCGGGCGGCACCCCGCTCGGCGGCACGCTGCCCGTCGAGGACGAGGCCGACGCCCTCACGATCGGCCGTCGGGTCCGGCACCTGCGGACCGAGCGAGGCATGACGCTCGAGGAGCTCGGGGCCGCGATCGGGCGGGCGCCCTCGCAGGTCTCGGTGATCGAGAACGGGCGCCGCGAGCCCAAGTTCTCCCAGCTCCAGGCGATCGCCCGTGCACTCGGGGCCAGCGTCGAGGACCTGCTCTCGGCCGAGCCGCCCACGCGCCGGGCGGCCCTCGAGATCGAGCTCGAGCGTGCGCAGCGCGGACCGCTGTTCGCCTCGCTCGGGCTCGGTGCGGTGCGGGTCGGCAAGTCGCTGCCGAGCGACGCGCTCGAGGCCATCGTCGGTCTGCAGCGCGAGCTCGAGCGCCTGCACACCGAACGGGCCGCGACCCCCGAGGAGGCGCGCCGCGCGAACACCGAGCTCCGCGCGACCATGCGAGCCCAGGACAACCACTTCCCCGAGCTGGAGGCCACCGCGCGCGAGCTGCTCGACGGCGTCGGGCATGCGCGAGGTCCCATGTCCCAGCGTGTGGCCGCGGACCTCGCGACGCACCTGGGCTTCTCGCTGCACTACGTGCACGACCTGCCGCACTCGACCCGCTCGGTGATCGACCTGCGCCACCACCGCGTGTACCTGCCGAGCACGGGCACGCGCGCGTCGAGCGATCCGCGTTCAGCCCTGCTGCAGGCGCTCGCGTCGCACGTCCTGGGGCACCACGAGCCGCGCGACTACGGCGAGTTCCTGCGCCAGCGCGTCGAGGCCAACTACCTCTCGGCCGCGCTCCTGCTCCCCGAGCGCGACGCCGTCAAGCTCCTCAAGGAGGCCAAGGACGCGCGCGAGATCTCGGTCGAGGACCTGCGCGACGCGTTCTCGGTGTCCTACGAGACCGCGGCCCACCGGTTCACGAACCTCGCCACGACGCACCTGGGCATCGGGGTGCACTTCATGAAGATCCACGAGTCGGGGATCATCCACAAGGCGTACGAGAACGACGGCGTGCGCTTCCCCGCGGACCCCCTCGGCGCGGTCGAGGGCCAGTACGTGTGCCGCAACTGGACCGCGCGCACGGTGTTCGCGGTCGAGGACCGACTGAGCCCGTTCAGCCAGTACACCGACACCCCGACCGGCACCTACTGGTGCACCTCACGCGTCCAGGACTCCGACGACGGCCAGTTCTCCGTCAGCGTGGGCGTGCCGTTCGGGCACGTCAAGTGGTTCCGCGGGCGCGAGACGACGGAGCGCACGGTCTCACGCTGCCCTGACGAGTCGTGCTGCCGTCGCCCGCCCGCGGCCTTGACCGAGCGCTGGGCGGACCGGTCGTGGCCGAGCGCGCGTCCGCACGCGAGCATGCTCGCCGCGATGCCGGTCGGGGCGTTCCCGGGCGTGGACCAGACCGAGGTGTTCCGGTTCCTGGAGTCGCACGCCCCGGCGCTGCGGTAGCCGCCCTCCCGCTGAGTGCGGAGTTCTTGCGAGAAACGCCCGGCGAGTCGCGCAAGAACTCCGCACTCAGCGAGGCGACAGGTCAGGCCAGGCGGGGGAAGACCGGCGTCGGCGGGCTCACGCGGGTCCCGGCGCCGAGCTGGGCGCGCAGGCGGGCGGCGCCGTCGGGCACGAAGGGCGAGAGCTCGACCGCCACGACCCGGCACGCCTCGACGAGCCGTGCGAGCACCTCGTCGAGACGTTCGCCCGTGCCCGTCCCTCCGGCGCGCTCGCGGGCTGCGAGCTCCCAGGGCTTCTCGGCGTCGACGTACCGGTTGGCCGCGTCGACGATGCGCCACACGGCCCCGGTCGCGGTCCGCAGGTCCGCGTCCGCGAGGGCCGCGTCCACGGCAGGGGCGACCTGCCCGACGGCGGAGCCCAGCTCGTCGGGTGCGCTCGCCAGGGTGCGGGGGAGCGCGGGCACGACGCCGTCCCGGAACCGGTGCACGAGCGTGAGCGTGCGGTTGACCAGGTTGCCCACGCCGTGGGCCAGCTCGTCGTCGTGCCGCGCGACGAGGCGCTCGGTCGTGAACTCGGCATCGCCCAGGAGCGGGACCTCGCGCGCGAACCACCAGCGCAGGGCGTCGGTGCCGTACGCGTCCACGAGCCCGACGGGGTGCACCGCGGTGCCCGTCGACTTGGCGAGCTTGGCGCCACCGGCCGTGACGTAGTCGTGCACGTGGATCGTGGTGGGCAGCGGCTCGCCCGCCGAGAGCAGGAGCGCGAGCCAGTACACCGCGTGGAAGCGTGTGATGCCCTTGCCGATCACGTGCACGCGCTCGTCGCCGCCCGACCACCAGGTGCGGTAGTCGTCCGCCGCTCCGGGGTCTGCCGGGTCAGTGCCCTCGCCGCCGTAGCCCAGCGCGGTGACGTAGTTGGTCAGCGCGTCCCACCAGACGTACACCACCTGCGAGGGGTCGCCCGGGACAGGGACGCCCCACCTGTCCGAACGGGCTGCTGGCCGCGAGACGCTGAAGTCCTCGCACCCGGCGTCGACGAACGCGAGGACCTCGTTGCGCTTGGCGGCGGGGTTGATGCGCACGCGCCCCGTCGCGATCTCCTCACGGATGCGGTCGCCGTAGCGGGACAGCCGGAAGAACCAGTTCTCCTCGACGACGCGCTCGGGCAGGGGCGCGTGCTCCGGACAGCGGCCCGACGCGTCGAGCTCGTCGGGGGTGTAGAACTGCTCGCAGCCCGCGCAGTACAGGCCCTCGTAGGAGCGTCGGTAGAAGTCGCCGGCCTCGGCGCAGCGACGCCACAGCGCCTCGACGCCGGGGCGGTGACGAGGGTCGGACGACGTCGACAGGAAGTCGTCCGTGGACAACGACAGCGCAGGGCGCAGGGCGCGGAAGTCCTCGACGCGCTCGGCGACGAACCCCCCGACCTCACGGTCCGCGGCGCGGGCGGCGCTCACGTTCTTGAGGGCGTGGTCGTCGGTGCCGGTCAGGAAGCGGGTCGGCCGCCCCCGCAGGCGTGCGTGGCGGGCCAGGACGTCGGTCTGGACGAGCTCGAGCGCATGACCGAGGTGCGGGTCGCCGTTGACGTAGGGGATGGCGGTCGTGACGTAGAAGGTGGGCCGGGCGGGTGTGCTGGCGGGGGAGGTCTGGGCGGTCATGGCGAGAGTCCTCTCGGGGACGACGGGCACCCTTGACGGGTGCGGTGGCGCCTCGACCGCACCGGGCCCGGACACACGAAAGGCCTCGCTACGGCGAGGCCTTGGGTGGTGGAGCGCGTCAGCGCATCACGAAAGGGCCCCGGGCGGGGCGCATCATGACGGTTGACGAGAAGCTCATGCGCACGACCTTACCAGCGGGGCCCTCGAGCCCCGCTGAGTGCGGAGCAGTTGTCGTGCGACCCGGCGTGTCGCGACAAGTGCTCCGCACTCAGCGGCGGGGTGGGGTGGGGCGCGGCGGCTCAGCCCGTCGAGCTCGACGCCGCGGGCTGCTTGGTCAGCATCTGTTCCTTGAGCCGTGCGGTGTCGGCGTCCGTCCAGGTGTCGGGGGCGTTGAGGGCCGACCAGCCGTCGGCGTACTCGAGGTAGTAGACGTGTCCGTGACCGGCGGGGATGTCGGAGGCGGCCGCGACGAACAGGTCGCCCGTGAGCTGCCAGAACGTGACGACGGGGCGCCACCGAACGGCGTCGAGCACGTCGGGGCCGCGGGGTTCGCGCATCCAGTCGGGCTCGGACCACAGGGTCGTGGGGGACCACCAGGTGACGCCGTCGGACGCGTGCTGGACGTAGACGATGCGCGGGGTCTCCCACGTGCCGGGCACGGTCCAGATGTTCGCGGCGCTCGAGACCTCGGTGCCCCAGCGGATCTGGCTGCCCTCCTCGTAAACGGGCGAGTACTCGGGGGAGCCGGGGTCGCGGTTCGCCGTGAAGTCCGTCCAGTTGGGCGTGAAGTTGGGTGTGCCCACGAACATGGCGCCGTCGGTGCGGGTCGTCATGTCCTGCAGGCCGCTGAACGCGCCTTGTGCGCCGAACGAGCCGAGCGAGATGCCGAACGCCATGAGCTTCGGCCGGGTGTCCTCGGGCTGGGCGGACCAGGCCTCGTACACGGCCTCGTAGAGGGCCTTGCCGGCGTCGGGCGGGGTGCTGCGGTCACCGACGAAGCTGATCCAGCTCGGCAGGTACGAGTACTGCATCGAGGCGATCGCGGTGTCGCCGCCGTGCATGAGCTCGAGCGAGTTGCTCATGCCGGGGTCGACCCAGCCGGTGCCCGTGGTGGTGGCCACGACCAGGACGGACCGGTCCCAGGCGTTGGTGCGGTCGAGCTCGTCGACGACGCGCTGCGCGGTCGCGTCGAGGTCGCCTGCAGGGTCGAGGCCCGCATAGACGCGGATCGGGACCTGGACGTCGGCCGGGTCGACCACGTCGCCGCCCGCGGCGAACTCGGTGAGCTCGGCCTGGGTGGGGCCGAGCGTCACGAAGCGTCGTCCTTCGGCACCGAGCGACGCCCACGACGAGCCGGACTCCGGGGAGCCGGACCGCTCGGGCGAGGTCGGCGCGTCGAGCGCAGGGTCGATCTGCTCGTTGGCGCTCGCGTAGACGTTGTTGAGCAGGTGCAGCACGCCGGCCCAGATGACGCCGTTGAACAGCAGCACGACCACGACCGCGACGATGACCCCGCTGAGGAAGCGGGCGATCGGCTTGGGCATGATGTTGTCGACCAGCAGGCTCACCCACTGCGCGACGCGGCGCAGCGCGCGGGCGAGCTGCAGGACGCCGATCGCGATGAGGACTGCGACGAACACGACCGCGACGTCGTTGGCCGGCGCCTGCTCGGGCATGCCGAACAGGGCGCGCAGCTCGTGCTGCCAGCGTGCGCCGAGCACCAGGAAGAGCGGCACGAGGACGATCGTCGCGGCCCCCAGGACCCACCAGGCGATGCGGCTCACGCGTGGGCTCCAACGGATCCGCAGCCCGACCTTGAGGGCGAACCACTCGACGAACGCCCCGATCCCGTACCCGCCGACCATGCTCATGCCCGTGATGAGCGCCTGGTAGTACCAGGCGCGGGGGATGAGCGAGGGGGTCAGGGAGTAGCAGAAGAAGAGCAGGGCGAGGACGAGCCCGGTCGTGGAGAAGCGTCGCGCGTAGTGCTGGAGCCACGCCCACGCCCGACGGCGCAGCGGGGGTCGGGTGGGTCGCTCACCGCCCGGGGCCACGTCCTGGCGTCCTGGTGCGACCGGTGCGGTCGCGGGGGACGGTGCGGCCGCGTCGGACGCGGAGGCGTCCTCCGTGGTCGTCGTGGTCCTGCTGCTCGGGGCGGTCTGGGACCGGCGCGGGGCGTCTGGCGTCACGGGTGCGATCGTACGGGGCTGGTGGGATCGCGCCACCGAGAGCGCTGCGGGCGGGTCGTGGCGGTCAGGGGAGGTAGCCGCCGATGAGCGCGTCGACCCACGCCTGCTTGTCCCCGCCGGAGCAGTCGCTCGTGTAGTTCACCCAGGAGGCGCCGAAGCGGATCGCTACGCAGTCTGCGACCTTCTCGCTCGCGTTGGAGCCGAAGGCGCCTGCGAGGAGGCCGTCGATCTGCGACCACGACATGCCGTGCGCTGCCATGAGCCGGCCCTGGTAGATGTGCGCCATCTCGTGCCGGATGACGTCCTTGGTCTTCGACGGCTGGCCGGCGAGCCGTGACGCGTTGACCAGGATGGTCGAGGTGTTGCCCTTCCACACGCCGCCGAGGTGGCCTGAGAGGCCCGGGTCGTCCCAGGAGAGCGAGACCCCGCCGTTGCCGGGAAGGCTGCGCAGGGTTGCTTCGCCGATCTCCCGGATCGACGGGGACGGCGCCGCAGGGGTGGACGGGTCGGCGGGCGTCTGCTGCGCGGGGGCCGACTGTGCTGCAGCGGTGCGCTCGGCCGCGGCCTGCTCGGCGGCGGCTCGTTCTGCGGCGGCCTGTTCTGCGGCAGCTTGCTCGGCCGCGGCCTGTTCTGCGGCTGCCTGCTCGGCCGCGGCCTGTTCTGCGGCTGCCTGTTCGGCTGCCGCCTGTTCTGCTGCTGCCTGCTCGGCAGCGGCGACGCGGGACTGCTCGAACTCGAAGCTCGCGATCGCCAGGCGCACCCGGGCGTCGAGGCCTTCGGCGTGCTCGACGGCGTCGCGAAGTCGCACGAGCCCTCTGGCGAGCAGGGGGCGGGGCGTGCGTCCGGTCCTCTCGGCCTGCTCGTCGACCTCGTCGACCGCGCGACGGAGCGCGAGACGGAGGCCTTCGTCGACCTTCCCGGTGGCCCGTTCGACCGTGCGGGTCGCGCGTTCGACGAACCTGCTCGCCTTCTCCTGGGCGTTCGCGCGTTCGATGTCACCGGTCGCGGTGGTCGAGATCCCGGTCGCGGTCGCAGCCGAGTCGCCCGTGGTCGCGGCCGTCCCGCTCGCGAGGACGACGACGAGCGCGACCCCGGCGAGGCGCGTCCCGAGCCTCCGACGACGTCGGGTTCGTCCGGCGCCCGGCAGTGCCTCGCACCGGCACGGGCTCTCGGCGGGTCCGGCAGCGCAGGTGTGGTCGACGGTCGAGGGCTGAGAGTCGCGCATGCTCTCTCAATGCAGCTGCCTCGGGCGTCAGCAGGTCTCCGTCGTTCGGGCGTCGACGGAGACCTGCCGGGTCAGCGCTCGTCGTCCGCCGCGTCGCCGATGTACGTCGAGACGTCGTCGGGGAGCCCGTCCTCGTTCATGTCGTCGGAGCGCTTGCGCCGGGCGTCCCAGCGCAGCGCGGCGGCGGCGAGCAGCGCCGAGGCGACCGAGGCGAGGAGGACTGCGGCCTTGGCCGACTCGGTGTGCTCGGAGTCGGGGAACGACAGCTCGGCGATGAGCAGCGAGACCGTGAAGCCGATGCCGGCGAGCAGCCCCACGGGCAGAAGGTCGCGGACGCCGATGCCGGGCGCGAGACGCAGCGGTGTGAGTCTCGTGACGAGCGCCGTGATTCCCAGCACTCCGATCCCCTTGCCGACCACGAGCCCGACGATGATGCCGATCGCGACGGGCTGGCCGATCATCTCCCCGATCCCACCGCCGTCGACGAGCGAGACGCCTGCGGCGAAGAACGCGAAGATCGGCAGTGCGAGCCCTGCGGAGATCGGCTTGACGCGGTGCTCGTACTGGTGGGTCCGGGAGGTCTTCTCGCCGTGGATCGCGAGGGCGGGGACCATGAAGCCGAGCAGGACGCCCGCGACGGTCGCGTGGATGCCCGACTCGTGGACCAGCGCCCACACGACGGCGGCGAGCGGGAGCAGGAGCCACCAGTGCGTCCGACGGCGGCGCACGAGGAACGCGAACAGCGCGACGCCGACGAGGGCGAGGCCGAGCGGGGCCCAGTGCAGGGTGTCGGTGTAGAAGATGGCGATGACGATGATCGCGAGCAGGTCGTCGACCACGGCGAGCGTCAGCAGGAAGGTGCGGATCGCCGTCGGGAGGCCGCGGCCGAACACCGCGAGGACCGCGAGCGCGAACGCGATGTCGGTCGCGGTCGGGATGGCCCAGCCGTGGACGGCGTCGGCCCCGTCGGTCAGCAGGACCACGGCGACGTAGAACGCGGCGGGCACGAGCATGCCACCCACCGCGGCGAGCATGGGAACGCCTGCCTCGCGCGGGTTGCGCAGCGACCCGGCGACGAACTCCTGCTTGAGCTCGACGCCGACGACGAAGAAGAAGATCGCGAGCAGGCCGTCGGCGGCCCACGTCGACAGCGACAGGTCCAGGTGCAGCGCCTCGGGGCCGACCGTGAAGGAGGCGAGGTCGAAGTAGGCCTCTCGCCAGGGCGAGTTGGCCCACAGGAGCGCGATGATCGCGGCACCGATGAGGAGCGCACCGCCCGTCGTCTCCCGGGTCACCCAGCGCTTCCAGCGTCGTGCGGCGCTCGGCCGCGCGGTCGCCGCGAGGGCCGGGGTGCCCGACGGCGTCGCTCCCGAGGAGGGCGCGTCACCCGCGCGGGGGGTCTCGTCCGGGGTGGGGGTGTGCTGCTCGTGCGTGCTCACAGGTCTCCTGTGGTTGAGGGGTCGTCGACGTCACGCCGACCAGACTTCCCGGCACACCAGCGTCCCATCCTACCGGGCGGCAGGCTCGGCAGGCGCAGTCGTGGCACGCCGGGCACCCCGGAAGGAGGACCTCGCCCGGGCGGGAAGTCCGCCGAAAGGGGGATGTCTCGGGCACCTCGACCACGGGAGCATGGTCGGGTGCACGAGAAGAGCCACGAACCCTTGACCATGGACGCAGCCTCGCAGGACCCCACGGAGACGGTCGTGGGAGTTTCTTCCCGCGAGACCCGGTTCCTCCGGCTCGTCCTGCCGGTCCTCGGGATGGTGGCCGGTGTCGGTCTGCGCTGGCTCGCTGCCTGGATGGCGGGCCTGCCCTGGGTCCCGTGGCAGGGGCTGGCGCGTTCCGTCGATGCCCTGGCCGACGTGTGGGGCACGTGGGCACTCGTGGGCCTCGGTGCTCTCGGCGCGGTCGTCGGGGCGTGCTTCGCGCAGCACCTCGTGGAGAACATGGGCCGGATCGCCGTCACGTGCACGGGTGCGGGGTTCAAGAACAAGGACACGCTCGAGACGGTCGGGCGCTCCGAGGTGACCGACGTGTTCGTCGAGGGCTCGCAGGTCGTGCTCCTGCGGGCCGGTCGGGAGGTTCGCCGTTGGCCCGCTGACCTGCCGACCCGCCAGGTCGCGGCGGCCTTCACGGGCCACGGCTGGCCGTGGCGTGAGGGCGGGGACCCGTTCCGCGCCGCGTACCACCGTTGGGACGTCGGCGACGAGAGATTGCCCGCCGGGGCGGACGCGCTGCTCCGTGCGCGGGCGGGACTTCTCGAGGCGGGCAAGGGGGTGCACGCCCGTGGTGTGCGGGACGACCTCGCGGTGCTCGGGGTCGTCGTGCGCGACGAGGGCACGGTCCAGCACTGGCGCCTCGCGACCGACGTCTCGGCGACCGGTACCGGCAGCAGTACCGGTACCGGAACCGGAATCGGGGCCGGTGCGGTCGGCGTCGAGCGCCGCGCCTGAGGCCGAGGTCAGCCCACGTCCTCCACGAGCGCGGCCAGCCTGGTCACGGTGTTCCAGTTCCTTGCCGTGCCCCACACGCCGAGCGCCCTGAGCAGGACCGCTGGGGTGAGCTTCGAGGTGCCGACCCCGCCCTGGAACCACGTGTAGCTCACGGCCCCCGACCAGGCCATGTGCGTGATGCCGTAGCGGGCGGGGTCGAAGGCCTCGACCCTGTCGGGACCAGGCGGGTGCGGATGGAACGTCACCAGCAGGTGGGACGGGTCTTCGCGTGCGGCGTCGTCGAACGGGTTCGCCGAGATCGCGGCCGCCAGGTCCGCACCGGTCAGCGTGAGCACGTCGACGTCGAGACCCAGGCGGTCGGCGAGGCCGGCCTGCACGAGGCGCGTGACGTCGTCGGGCCCGGTGGTTCCCGACGTCCCCGGGGTCACCACCAGGTTCCCGCTGGCCAGGAGCGTGCGCGCCCCCGCGAACCCGGCGTCCTGCGCGATCGCGCGCAGGTCCGCCGACGGAACCTTGCGACCGCCACCCACGTTGACGCCCCGCAGCAGCACCACGAAACCCGACACCAGGGCTCAGCCCGGCCGGTCGGACACGGAGGCGGGCATCGACGCCGCGGCCGAGGACACGGCCACCGGGGGCCGCACCACGCAACGGAAGCCGATGTGGCTCGTCGCCGTGTCGACCGCCTGCGGCGACCGGGCCGCGGGCCGGTAGCGCAAGCAGTACTCCGGCGCGCACAGGTGCGAGCCACCCTTGAGGGTCTTGCGCGGGATCGTCGAGCCGGGCTCGGCGCTCGCGGCAGCGCGCGCGCCGTCGCCGTCGGGCTGTGCCGGTCGGGCCTGCCCGGCGCTCGGTGAGCAGCACGCGGGCATCTCGACCGTGAGCGCGGACCGGGCCGCCTCGACCTCGGCCGCGGACCGGGCCTCGGACGTGTGGTCCGGGGTGTAGAACGACGTGGTCCATTCCCACACGTTGCCGATCATGTCGACCAGGCCGAAGCCGTTCGGCGGGAACGTCCCGACGGGGCTCGTCCCGACCCACCCCGCTGCCCCCGTGTTGCGGTAGGGGAACGAGCCCTGCCAGTGGTTGGCGAGCAGCTCTCCACCGGGCCGGTACTCGTCTCCCCAGGCGAAGCGCGCGCCGTCGAGCCCGCCGCGGGCCGCGTACTCCCACTCGACCTCGGTCGGCAGCGACCGACCCGCCCAGGCGGCGTACGCCTGCGCGTCCTCGAACGAGACCTGCACGACCGGGTGGTCCTCGCGACCCTCGACCGAGCTCCCCGGACCGTGCGGGGCGCTCCAGCGGGCGCCCGGCTGCCAGCGCCACCACTGCCGCCAGTCCGAGAGGTCGACCGGACCTGCGGTCGCGGTGAACACGAGCGCGCCCGGCACGAGGTCCTCGGTCGCGACGCCGGGGTAGTCGGCCGGGTCGAGCGGGCGCTCGGCCACCGTCACGTAGCCCGTCGCGGCGACGAACGCGGCGAACTGCGCGTTGGTCACGGGGTGCTGCTCGATCTCGAAGGGTGCCACGGTGGCCTCGTGGACGGGGCCCTCGTCGGGGTAGAACTCGGCCGAGCCTCGGCGGAACGAGCCACCGGGCAGCGGCACCAGGGGCGAGAGAGCCGTCCTGTCACTCCCGCGGTCGCGAGATCTCTCACGTGCTGGACCTCCCGCCGAAAGACGTGCTGGTGGCGTGCCTGCGGTCGTGTCCATGCGTCTCCTCGTGTCGAGCTCGTTCTCGATGCTGCCCGGTGTCGTCAGCAGGCGTGCCCGGGCGATCGCGGGGCCATCCGTCATGCGGCCCGAGGGGCCTGCTGACCTGCGGCGACGTGCTGTCCTCCGGTGCCCGGACCTGCTGTAGCCGACCCTAGCGCCGGGGACCACCACCCGTCTGCCCCGTGGCTCTGCTCCGCGGTGCGGACTCGACCTGATGGTTGCCCGAGGCGTATATTCCAGCCGGACTATTCCGCCGGGAACCATCACGAGGAGGCGACACATGGCACGCAAGGACCTCTCCGCCGCTGCCCTGCTCCTCCTCGGGCTGCTCCACGAACGCCCCATGCACCCGTACCAGGTCCACCAGACCCTCAAGCAGCGCGGCGACGACCGGCTCGCGAGCATCACGCCGGGTTCGGTCTACCACTCCATGGACCGCCTCGCGTCGGACGGTCTCGTCGAGGCCGTCGGCACCGACCGCGCGGGGAACCGCCCCCAGCGGACCACCTACCGGCTGACCGAGGCGGGTCGCGAGGCCTTCGCGGCGCGCACGGCCCTGCTGCTCGGGGAGCCCCGGCAGGAGCACCCCTGCTTCCCGCTCGCGCTGTCGCAGGCCCATGCGATCGACCGGTCGGTCGCGGTCGCCGCGCTGCGGGCCCGGCGTGCTGCGACGGCCGAGGAGCTCACGGCCTGGTCCCGCAGGTACGACGGCGTGCGGAGCCACGGCCTGCCCCGTCGCCTCCTGCTCGACGTCGAGTACGACCTCCACCGGATCGAGTCCGAGCTCGCGTGGCTCGACGGCCTGCTCGCCGACCTCGACTCCGGCGCCCTGGACTGGGACGAGCCCGTCCCGCAGTCCTTCCGCGACTTCGTCGCCGCCCGTTCGCGGGCACAGGCCACGGACCACGTGCCCTGACCTGCTGCCGGGATCGCGCCCGGCAGCGGCTGCTCGCGCAGCCTCCTGAACACCCCTGCCCGTCGTCGACCTCGAAGGACCCCATGACCACGACCCCTCCGTCCGAGAGCCTGCCCGCGACCGGTACCACGGCCACGGCCACGTCCGACGCACCTGCCGGCCCACCGCTCGTCGACCTCGGCGGGCGCAGCCCGTGGAGCATCCTCCCGGCACTGTGCCTGGGCTTCTTCATGATCATGGTCGACACCACGATCGTGAACATCGCGGTCCCCACGCTGGTCGACACGTTCGACACGACCCTGACGCTGGTCGGTTGGGTCAACAGCGCGTACCTGCTCACGTACGCGGTGCTGCTCCTGCTCGCCGGTCGCCTGGGCGACCGGTTCGGACCCAAGCCCGTGTTCGTCCTGGGCCTCGTGGTCTTCACGCTCTCGTCGCTGTGGTGCGGGCTGTCGGGGTCGGTCGAGATGCTCATCGTGGCGCGCGCGGTCCAGGGCGTGGGCGCCGCGCTCATGACCCCGCAGACCATGTCGATGATCACGCGCGTCTTCCCGCCGCGTCAGCGCGGTGCCGCGATGGGGCTGTGGGGTGCCGTCGCGGGCGTCGCGACCATCGCGGGCCCGCTGCTCGGCGGCGTGTTCGTCGAGACGTGGGGCTGGGAGTGGATCTTCTTCGTCAACATCCCCGTGGGCGTCGTGGCCCTCGTCCTGGCGCTGCGGAGCCTGCCGTCGCTGCCGACCAACAAGCGCAGCTTCGACATGGTCGGGGTCGCGCTCTCGATCGTGGGTCTGTTCCTGTTCGTGTTCGGCCTGCAGGAGGGCGAGACGTACCACTGGGGCACGGTCGTGGGACCGCTGAACATCTGGACGATCATCGGCCTGGGCGTGCTGGTCCTGGCGGCCTTCGTGCTGTGGCAGCGCCACCTCGGTGAGCGCGCGCTCCTGCCGCTCACGCTGTTCCACTCGCGCAACTTCTCGCTCGCGAACGTGTCGGGCATGGCCGTGTCGTTCGGCATGATCGGGATCTTCTTCCCGCTGACGATCTTCCTCCAGTCGATCCTGGGGCTCTCGCCCCTGGAGGCCGCGCTCATCAACCTGCCCGGTTCTCTCGTGTCGGGGGTCGTGGCGCCGTTCGCGGGCCGGCTCTCGGACCGGATCCCGGGCAAGTGGGTCGTCGCGGCGGGCTTCGCGCTGCTCACGGCCTCGGTCGTGTGGCTGAGCGTCGCGGCAACTCCCGACGCGAGCACCTGGGCGATCGTCGCGCCCATGACGCTGTTCGGGATCGGGACGGGTGCGCTCTTCTCGCCGCTCGCGAACCTCGCGACGTCGGGGCTCGACCACCGCACGGCCGGCGCGGGCGCGGGCGCGTTCAACACGTTCCGCCAGGTGGGCGGCGTGATCGGCTCGGCCGCGATCGTCGCGACGCTCACGAGCAGGCTCTCGGCGACCCTGCCGGCGGCCGCGCGTGACGCCGCGGCTGGGCTGCCCGCGGAGCTCCGCCAGCAGTTCGTCGACGGCTTCGCCGCGGCGGGCGGCGCGTTCACCGGGGGAGCGCAGCACATGGAGCTCCCCGCGGGCGTCCCGCCCGAGGCCGCCGCTCAGATCCGCGAGGCCGCGACCACGGCCCTGCACCAGGGGTTCTCGCTCGCGGTCGGTCAGACGCTGCTCGTCACGGCGGGCGTCCTGGTGATCGGGCTCGTCGCGGCGCTCGCCATGCGCGCGACGCACGTCGCGCACGCGGACTGAGGGCCGCAGGTCCGGGCGCACCACTGAGCCGGCCCACCACGGACCCGGCCCGACGACGGCACGTGAGCGCCGTCGTCGGGCAGGCCGGGTGGGTCCCGCCGTCCCGCCCACCCCGTCCCAGGGGGTGGGCGGGAACGTGCATGTGAACGACAGGTGACATCTCGGACGCGCGGCGTGTTGCCTCGACGCTGGAGAACCACACGGGCGTAGTTTCGAACGTGACGGACGACACACGTCGTCCTCCGGGAGGCCATCCGATGGAGTTTCTGCTCCGCGCAGGAGGGCCGGCACCGGCCCTTCGTCGGCCGGTCGCCCGCCCCACCCAGCGAGAACGGCGCCGCGCGCCGGAGGGAGCCTGCTGTGGTCCGAACCGCTTCTGCTACCGGAGCTGCACCCGACGTCAGGGACACGTCCCGTGACACGACGAGCCCTGACCCTGCGAGCCCTGCGGGGCGTCGCACCTTCGTCGTCGACACGTCCGTGCTCCTGTCCGACCCGCGAGCCATGCTGCGCTTCGCCGAGCACGACGTCGTCCTCCCCGTCGTCGTCATCACCGAGCTCGAGGCCAAGCGCCACCACGCCGAGCTCGGCTACTTCGCCCGCAGCGCGCTGCGCATGCTCGACGACCTGCGGGTCAAGCACGGTCGGCTCGACGCCCCGCTGCCCGTGGGGGCGGTCGGCGGGACGCTGCGCGTCGAGCTCAACCACACGGACCCGGGCGTGCTCCCCGCCGGGTTCCGCCTGGGCGACAACGACACGCGCATCCTGTCGGTGGCCGCCAACCTCGCGAGCGAGGGCTGCGACGTGACCGTGGTGTCCAAGGACCTGCCCATGCGGGTCAAGGCCTCCGCGGTGGGGCTGCGCGCCGAGGAGTACCGGGCCGAGCTCGCGATCGACTCGGGCTGGACGGGCATGGGCGAGATCGACGTGAGCGACGAGCAGATGGCCGACCTGTGGGAGCACGAGTCGGTCGAGCTCTCGGCGCTCGACGCCGCCACGGTCGCGGCCGCCGAGCCGCTCCTGGTCCACTCGGGGCTCGTGATCCACTCGCCGCGCGGCTCGGCTCTCGGCCGGGTCACGGCCGACAAGCACGTGCAGCTCGTCCGGGGGGACCAGGACGTGTTCGGCGTGCACGGTCGCTCGGCCGAGCAGCGCATCGCGATCGACCTGCTGCTCGACGAGGAGATCGGGATCGTGTCGCTCGGCGGCCGTGCCGGGACGGGCAAGTCGGCGCTCGCGCTCTGCGCGGGCCTCGAGGCGGTGCTGGAGAAGAGGCAGCACCGCAAGATCATGGTCTTCCGCCCCCTGTACGCCGTAGGCGGGCAGGAGCTCGGCTACCTGCCGGGCTCGGAGGCCGAGAAGATGAACCCGTGGGCGCAGGCGGTCTTCGACACCCTGGGCGCGCTCGTGTCCAAGGAGGTCATGGACGAGGTCGTGGACCGCGACGTCCTGGAGGTCCTGCCCCTGACCCACATCCGCGGTCGCTCGCTCCACGACGCGTTCGTCATCGTCGACGAGGCCCAGTCGCTCGAGCGCAACGTCCTGCTGACCGTGCTCTCGCGCATCGGGCAGTCCTCCCGGGTCGTCCTCACGCACGACGTCGCGCAGCGCGACAACCTGCGCGTCGGTCGGCACGACGGCGTCGCGGCCGTGATCGAGGCGCTCAAGGGGCACCCGCTGTTCGCGCACGTGACCCTGACGCGGTCCGAGCGTTCGCCCGTCGCGGCGCTCGTGACCGAGATGCTGGAGAGCATCGAGGTCTGAGACCCGGTACGTCGGGCACGCGTCGTGGCCCCGGTCCGCGGGGGACCGGAGCCACGACGCCGCGTACGCGGAACCGGCGTCGGTGCGCGTGCCGTCGGTAGGTTCTTCGAATGCCGAGAAGAGTGCGCACGACATCGGAGGGCCACGTCAGACCGAGCCGCCAGGACCGCAGGCGACGGCGGGTCTCCGGTGGGCTGCTCGTGGCGAGCGGCCTGCTCCTCGTGCTGCTCGGCGTCTGGGTCACGACCTGGGAAGCGGACTACCACGCCGGTTCCGTGTGGAACTTCGCCAACCAGCGCGACATGACCGTCGAGCCGTGGAGTGCGGCGGCGATCAGGACGAACCGCGACGTTCTCGTCGTGGCGGGCGCACTGGGGTTCTCGGGCCTTGTCGGTGTCGGGGTCGGCGCGGTCCGGTGGAGATCTGCGGGCCGCTGAGCCGTCCACGAGGAAATCTGTGCGGACGTGGTGCGTGCGTCAGGGCACGCATCATGCCGAAGACCGGGCGCGTCGGGACGATCTGCGGCGCGACGAGGCGGCATCATCGGTCGATGAGCCCAGGCCCCGCAGCCCTCGTCCCACCGGATCCCGCGTGGGGCGAGCAGGCGGTCGAGCTCCTCGCGGTCGTGCGCTCCGCGTTCGCCGTCCTCGATGGTGCGCAGGGCATGGTCTACGACCACATCGGGTCGACGGCGGTCCCCGGGCTCGCGGCCAAGCCCTTCCTCGACCTCCAGGTGCGTGTCCCGGTGCTCCTGCCCGTCGAGGAATGGACGCGAGCGCTCGGGACGACGACGTTCCGTCCCGCGCAGGGCAGCCGGCCGGACTCCCCGGGGGTCACGTTCGACCTTCCACGGGGCAGCACCGGCCGCGACGACGAGAACCTCTGGAGGAAGTCCCTCTTCGTCTCGGCGGCGCCCGCTGCGATCCTGCACATCAGGCGCGCGGACTCGCCGTGGGCCGCGTACACGGTCGCGCTCCGGGACCTGCTGCTGGAGGACTCGCGTCGACGAGGGCAGTACGAGGACCTCAAGCGGCGGTTGGCTCGCGAGCACGCGGACGACGGCGACTACGACGACTACACGCGCGCCAAGACTGTGTTCTTCGACGAGGTCCAGGACGAGATGGAGGACAGGGTGCGCGCCGCTCGCGGAGCCTCGGTCAGGTCCGAGCCGGGGCGGTGAGGCTGCGCGCGGACCGCGACCGCGCGTGGACCAGCACCACGGCGAGCACGCCGACGACCGCGCCCACGGCCGTGTCGAGCGCACGGTCGAGCGCGATGACGTCGTTCGAGCCGCCGAGCGACGTCATGAGCAGCGCCATGGGGGTGATGGTCAGCATCGCGAGGCCGTAGTGGCGCCCCACGACGAGCTCGGTGACGACCTGCAGCACGACGACGAAGGCTGCGGTCGCCCAGAAGCCGAGGCGCAGGTCGAGCAGCGGCCACACGTCAGGCGAGGTGGCAGGTCGGCGGGCGTCCCGGCGGCCTCCGAGAGCTCGTCGGCGAGGCGGAGCGCGGTCGCGCGCGTGCGGCGGTGCGACGCGTCGTCGGCGAGGACGGTCCGCGCGAGGGCCACGGCGTCGCACGCCCGCCCGACGGCGCCACGGTCGTCGGGTGCGAGGGCTGCGGCCTCGGCGGCGAGGGTCGCACGACGGAGCTGGCACAGCGCGGTCATGCCAACGACGAACGGCGTGGGCCGGGTGCTGTCACCCGGCCCACGCCGTTCGTCGTGCCTCCCGAGGCACCGCCCTCCCGGGCGGGAACCTCAGCGAGCGGTCACGCCTGCGGCGGTCGCGTCATCGACAGGACGTCGAGGGCCGTGTCGAGCTGCTCCTCGGTGACCTCGCCGCGCTCGACGAAGCCCAGGTCGATCACGGCCTCGCGGACCGTGAGGCCCTGCTTGACCGAGTGCTTGGCGACCTTGGCCGCCGCCTCGTAGCCGATCACGCGGTTGAGCGGCGTGACGATCGACGGCGAGGACTCCGCGAGGGCGCGCGCACGCTCGACGTTGGCCGTGATGCCCACGACCGTCTTGTCCGCGAGGACGACCGACGCGTTCGAGAGCAGACGGATCGACTCGAGCACGCCGAGCGCGATGACGGGGATCTGCACGTTGAGCTCGAACGACCCGCTCGCACCGGCCCAGGCCACGGTCGCGTCGTTGCCGATCACGCGTGCGGCGACCATGAGGACGGCCTCGGGCACGACGGGGTTGACCTTGCCCGGCATGATCGACGAGCCGGGCTGCAGGTCGGGGATGAAGATCTCGCCCAGGCCGGTGTTGGGGCCCGATCCCATCCAGCGCAGGTCGTTGCAGATCTTCGTGATCGAGACCGCGATGGTGCGCAGCGCACCCGAGAGCTCGACGAGCCCGTCGCGCGAGCTCTGTGCCTCGAAGTGGTCGCGCGCCTCGGTCAGCGGCAGGCCCGTGTCCTCGACGAGCAGCGCGATGACGCGCTGCGGGAACCCGGCCGGGGTGTTGATGCCCGTGCCGACGGCCGTACCGCCCAGGGGGACCTCGGCCGCGCGGGGCAGCGCCGACTGCAGGCGCTCGATCCCGTAGCGCACGGCCGCGGCGTACCCGCCGAACTCCTGGCCGAGCGTGACCGGGGTCGCGTCCATGAGGTGCGTGCGGCCCGACTTCACGACCGTCGCGAACTCGGCCGACTTGGCCTCGAGCGCCTCCGCGAGGTGCGTCAGGGCAGGGACCAGGTCGTGCACGACGCCTGCGGTCGCGGCCAGGTGCACCGACGTCGGGAAGACGTCGTTGGACGACTGCGACGCGTTGACGTGGTCGTTGGGGTGGACCTCGCGGCCCAACGAGCGCGTCGCGAGCGTCGCGAGGACCTCGTTCGTGTTCATGTTCGACGACGTGCCGGAGCCCGTCTGGAAGATGTCGATCGGGAAGTGGGCGTCGTGCACGCCCGAGGCGACCTCGTCGGCGGCGGCCACGATGGCGGCCGCGACGTCCTCGTCGAGCACCCCCAGCTCGGCGTTGGCGCGCGCAGCGGCCTTCTTGACGCGAGCGAGGGCCTCGATGTGGCTGCGCTCGAGAGGAGTGCCCGACAGCGGGAAGTTCTCCACGGCGCGCTGCGTCTGCGCGCGGTAGAGGGCGGCCGCGGGGACGCGGACCTCACCCATGGTGTCGTGCTCGATGCGGTAGTCGGAAGCTTCGGCAGAAGTCATGGGCCTAATGGTGCCGCACCGGGACGGGTGTTCTCGAACCGGTCCGGTCCTGACCTGCGAGCCGCGCTCCGGGCAGGTCCCGCCCGCAGGCGGGACCCGGGCCTCACACGTCCGGGGTGTCGTCGACGTCGCCCACGACCTCGACGAGCCGGGCGCGGCCGTCCGCGAGCGTGTACTCGACGCCGACGATCGCCAGGCGTCCCTCGGCGACCGCGTCAGCGAGCGCCGCGGAGTAGCCGTGCAGCATGTCCACGGTGTGGCGCACGTGCTCGCGGCGCAGCGTGTCGGGGTCGACGGCGGACACGCCGCCCTTGCTGCTCGTGATGTTGACGATCGAGGGGATGACCCGGTCGACGACCGCGCGGACGAACCCGTCGGCCTGCTCACCCGTCGAGAGCGTGTGCGCGGCCGCAGCGATCGCGCCGCAGCTGTCATGACCGAGCACGACCACGAGCGGTGTCCCGAGGATGTTGACCCCGTACTCGATCGACCCGATCACCGTGGTGTCCAGGACATGACCCGCGGTCCGTACGACGAACACGTCGCCGAGCCCCTGGTCGAAGATGATCTCGGCCGCGACGCGTGAGTCCGCGCAGCCGAAGATCACGGTGTGGGGGTGCTGGGCCACGCTCACCTCGGCGCGACGTGCGGCGCCCTGCGACGGGTGCTCCATCTCGTCGCGCACGAAGCGCCCGTTGCCGTCGCGGAGCTGGGCCCAGGCCTCGGCGGGGGTCATGGAGGTGGTCTCGGGAGTGCTGCTCGTCGTCGTCACAACCTCCATGTTCGCTCACGACGGGCCGTGCCGTGCGCGGCGTTCACGATCTGACCAGAGCCCTGGACACCGCGACGCCCGCACCCGGGCGAGCGGCGCCGTCGGGCCCGGTGGAAATGTCCCTCGCGTGGCGAGTCGTCCCCGGACCGGGTACCTCTAGAAAGAGGAACCAACCGAGAACGGGCACAGCGAAGCGCCCGTTGGACGAAGGGGAGACCGTGCACCGACGCACCCGGGCACTCGCCGCGGCACTCGCTGTCGCGACGATCGTGCCGCTCGCCGCGTGCAGCACCGGGGAGGGCTCCGGCCCGCCCGTGCTCACCTGGTACATCAACCCCGACAACGGGGGGCAGGCCGCGATCGCCGCGTCCTGCAGCGACGCCTCGGGCGGCGCGTACCGCATCGAGACCTCGCTGCTGCCGCGAGACGCCGCAGCCCAGCGCGAGCAGCTCGCGCGCCGCCTCGCGGCCAAGGACTCGTCGATCGACCTCATGAGCCTCGACCCGCCCTTCATCCCCGAGCTCGCCGAGGCGGGGTTCCTCGCCCCCGTGCCCGACGACGTCGCGACCGCGACGACCCAGGACGTCGTGCAGGGCGCGGTCGACGGCTCGACGTGGAAGGACGAGCTGGTCGCGATCCCGTTCTGGGCCAACACGCAGCTCCTCTGGTACCGCAAGTCCGTCGCCCAGGCCGCGGGGCTCGACCTGACGCAGCCCGTGACGTGGGACCAGATCATGACCGCGGCGCAGGACCAGGACACGTACCTCGGGGTGCAGGGCGCCAAGGCGGAGTCGCTGACCGTGTGGATCAACGCGCTCGTCGAGTCCGCGGGCGGTCAGATCCTCGAGAACCCCGAGGCCCCGGCCGACGAGCTCACGCTCGGCCTCGAGACCGACGCAGGCCGGGCCGCCGCACGGATCATCGGTGAGATCGGGAGCTCTGGCCTCGGAGGGCCCGGCCTGCCGAGCGCCGACGAGTCGGCGTCGCTGGCCCTCTTCCAGGGGGACGAGGGCTCGTTCATGGTCAACTGGCCGTTCGTCTGGTCCTCGACGCAGGCGGGCGTCGACGCCGGCTCGCTCGACCAGGCGCTGCTCGACGACATCGGCTGGACGACGTACCCGCAGGTGGTCGAGGGGCAGGACGCCCGCCCGCCCTACGGCGGCATCAGCCTCGGCGTCGGGGCGTTCAGCGAGCACACCGACCTGTCCTACGAGGCCGCGCAGTGCATCGTGAGCGCCGAGAACCAGGCCGCGTACTTCGTGTCCGACGGCAACCCCGCCGCCAACACCCAGGCCTACGACGACCCCGCCGTGCAGGAGGCCTACCCCATGTACGACGTGATCCGGCAGTCGCTCGAGCAGGCCGCGCCCCGGCCGCAGACACCGTTCTACAACGAGGTGTCCACGGGGCTCCAGCAGACCTGGTACCCGCCCGCGAGCGTGACCGAGGACGGCACACCCGTGACGTCGACCGACTTCATCACCGCCGTGCTGCGAGGGGAGCGACTGCTGTGAGCACCGACCCCCAGGACCTCGCCCCCGACAAGAAGGCCAAGGCCGCGCGCAGCGACCGCGCCAGGGCCGAGGCCCGCCTCGGCTGGTACCTCGCGGGCCCTGCGTTCGTCGTCATGCTGGCCGTGACGCTCTACCCGATCCTCCAGGCCGTCTACGACTCGCTGTTCAACTACAAGCTCACGGCCCCCGACGACCGCTCGTTCGTGGGTCTCGGCAACTATGTCGTGATCCTCACCGACCCCGTCTGGTGGCGCGACTTCGCGGTGACGTTCCTCATCATGGTCGTGTCCGTGGTCGTCGAGCTCGTCCTCGGTTTCGCGCTCGCGCTCGTCATGCACCGCGCGATCAAGCGCCTGCGCGGGCTGCTGCGCACTGCGATCCTCGTGCCCTACGGCATCATCACCGTGGTCTCGGCCTTCGCGTGGTTCTACGCGTTCGACATCACGTCGGGCTACGTCAACAGCTGGTTCGACTGGGTGCCCGGCGTCGGGCCCGACCTCAACTGGTTCGCCCACCAGGGCACGAGCCTGTTCGTCATCATCGCGTCCGAGGTGTGGAAGACCACGCCGTTCATCTCGCTCCTGCTGCTCGCCGGCCTCGCCCAGGTGCCGGGCGACCTCGAGGAGGCCGCGAAGGTCGACGGCGCGACCGCCTGGCAGCGCTTCTCGCGCGTGATCGTGCCCAACATGAAGGCCGCGATCATGGTCGCCGTCCTGTTCCGCGCACTCGACGCGTTCCGCATCTTCGACAACGTGTTCATCATGACCAACGGCGCGAACAACACGGAGGTGCTGTCCTTGCTGGCCTACCGGACCTCGATCGGTCAGCTCCAGATCGGCATGGGCTCGGCGATCTCGGTCCTGCTGTTCCTGTGCGTGATCGGGATCTGCTTCGTCGCGATCAAGCTGTTCAAGGTGGATCTGGCCGGCGCGAGAGGGGAGCGATGATGGGAAGCGTCCTGAGCACCCGGGCCCGCGTGTGGTGGGCCGTCATCACGGTCGTCGTCCTCGTGGGGGCGCTGTTCCCGGTCGTCTCGATCCTCATGACGAGCTTCAAGGGCGCGAGCGACCTCAACTCGGGCACGTTCCTGCCGCCGCGGTGGAGCACCGATAACTACGAGCAGATCCTGTCCCCGAGCGGCTCGGCGCAGGAGCTGTTCCTGTCGGCGCTGCGCAACTCGGTCGGCATCTCGCTCATCGCGACCGCCATAGCGGTCGTCCTCGCGACGCTCGCCGCGTACGCGATCGCGCGCTTGAACTTCCCGGGCAAGCGCCTCATCCTCACGACCGCGCTGGGCGTCTCGATCTTCCCCGTGGTCTCGATCGTCACGCCCCTGTTCAACCTGTGGCGCAACATCGGCCTCTACGACACGTGGCTCGGGCTCATCATCCCGTACCTGTCGCTCACGCTCCCGATCTCCATCTGGACCCTCGCGGCGTTCTTCCGCCAGATCCCGTGGGAGCTCGAGCAGGCCGCGCAGGTCGACGGTGCCACGCCGTGGCAGGCGTTCCGCAAGGTCATCGTCCCGCTCGCCGCACCCGGCGTCTTCACGACCGCGCTCATCGCGTTCTTCATCGCGTGGAACGACTTCGTGTACGGCATCTCGCTCACGTCCACGAGCGCCGCCCGGCCCGTGCCGGCCGCCCTCGCGTTCTTCACGGGTGCGTCGTACTTCGAGGAGCCGACCGGTGCCATCTCGGCTGCGGCCGTGGTCGTGACGATCCCCGTGGTGATCCTCGTGGTGCTGTTCCAGCGCCAGATCGTCTCGGGCCTCACGCAGGGGGCGGTCAAGGGATGAGCGCCACGACCTGCCCGACGGCGCCGCTCGCCCCGAGCGCCCGCCGCACCCCGCGCACGGTACGCCGCACGCAGGCGCGATGTCTCCCGGCGGTGCGCGACGCCGTCGGGCCTCCGCACCCCGCCCCGCCCCGCCCCCGGACCCAGCGCCGCCCGACCCCCGACCGAGGAGAGAGCTGATGGCCTCCATCACCCTCAAGAACATCGTCAAGAAGTACGGCGACGGGTTCCCCGCCGTCCGAGGCGTCAGCATCGACATCGCCGACGGCGAGTTCGTGATCCTCGTCGGCCCCTCGGGCTGCGGGAAGTCGACGCTGCTGCGCATGATCGTCGGCCTCGAGGACATCACCTCGGGCGACCTCCTGATCGACGGCGACCGCGTCAACGAGAAAGCGCCCCGCGACCGCGACCTCGCGATGGTCTTCCAGAACTACGCGCTCTACCCGCACCTGACCGTCGCGGAGAACATCGCGTTCCCGCTGCGCCTGACCAAGGGGAAGTTCAGCGACGCCGAGATCCGCGAGAAGGTCGAGCGCGCGGCCGACCTCCTAGACCTGCGCGAACACCTCGACCGCAAGCCTGCCAACCTGTCCGGAGGGCAGCGCCAGCGCGTCGCGATGGGCCGCGCGATCGTGCGCGACGCCAAGGCGTTCCTGTTCGACGAACCGCTGTCCAACCTCGACGCCAAGCTGCGCGGCCAGATGCGGACCGAGATCGCGCGCCTCCAGCGACGCCTCGCGACCACGACCGTCTACGTGACGCACGACCAGACCGAAGCCATGACGCTCGGCGACCGCGTCGCCGTCCTGCGCAAGGGCGAGCTGCAGCAGATCGCGAGCCCGCGCGCACTCTACGAGCAGCCCGTCAATCTGTTCGTCGCAGGGTTCATCGGGTCCCCGCCCATGAACTTCCTCCCCGGCAAGGTCTCCGGGAGCAGCATGGAGCTGCCGTTCGGCACGTTCGAGCTGCCCGAGCGGATCGTCTCGGCGATCGGGGACCGCGAGCTCGTGATCGTCGGGCTGCGCCCCGAGCACTTCGAGGACGCCCGCCTCGTCGACCCGTCCAAGAAGGACCGCGGGCGGACCTTCGACGCGCAGATCGACGTCACCGAATGGCTCGGCGCCGAGCTCTACGCCTACGTGCCGTTCGAGATGCACGCCTCGGTCGCGGCCCAGCTCGAGGAGCTCGACCGCGAGCTCGACGGCGAAGGCCTGCGCACCCAGTTCGTCGTCGCGCTCGACTCCGCGTCCCGCGTGCGCGACGGCGACTCGACCGGGCTCTGGTTCGACCCCGACAAGATGATGGTCTTTGACCCCGAGACGGGCGAGAACCTCACGCACGACCAGGACGAGGTGGACCGGCTCGACCGCGAGAACGAGGAGGACCGGCGCGCCTCGCTCGAACGCGCCCAGGCGCAGTCCGAGGGGCAGGCGCGCAAGAGCGCCTGACCCTCGGCCGGGTCGGTCGTCCCGGTCAGTCGTCCTCGGTGCCGGTGTCCTGAGCGTCGACCGCGGCCGACGGCGCACCGTCCGCCGCGCGAGCCGACGCGAGGCGCTCGCGCGCGCCGTCGAGCCACTGCTGGCAGCGGGCCGCGAGGGCCTCACCGCGCTCCCACAGGGCGAGCGAGGCCTCGAGCGGCTCGCCGCCTGCCTCGAGGCGGGACACGACCTGGACCAGCTCGTCGCGTGCCTGCTCGTAGCTGAGCGTCGCGACGTCGGCGGGGGGCGGGGTGCTGCTGCTCATGGTGGAGGGCCTTCCTGGTGGTGAGGGTCGGTAGGTCGTCGGTGCGTGCAGGGCGTGGCGGTCGTGCGGGGGCGGGGCGGGCTCGGACCGTCCGAGGGACTCGGTCAGCGCACCGTCGCGTCGATCGCGCCGCTCGCGAGCCGCACGTGCAGCGCATCGCCCGGACTCACGTCGTCGGGAGAACGGACGATCCCGCCGTCAGGCCCGTGCACGACGGCGTAGCCCCGCTCGAGCGTCGACGCGGGGGACAGGGCGCGCACCTGGGCCGAGAGGCGGTCCACCTCGCCGTGCGCGCGCAGCAGGATCGCGTCGAGCGAGCGCCGGGCCCGGTCCCGGGCCGCGAGCACGTGCTGCTCGCGCGTGGAGATCATGGTCTCGGGGGCCGCGAGCACCGGGCGCGAGCGTGCGCTGTCGAGGCGGGACTGCTCGCGCTGGAGCTGGTGCGTGATCGCAGCGCGGATCCGTGACCGCGCCTGCAGGACGCGCGCCCGCTCCTCGCCCACGTCGGGCACGATGCGCTTGGCCGCGTCGGTGGGCGTCGAGGCGCGGTAGTCCGCGACCAGGTCGAGGAGCGGGGTGTCGGTCTCGTGACCGATCGCGCTGACCAGGGGCGTGCGGCACGCGGCCGCGGCCCGGACGAGCGCCTCGTTGCTGAACGGCAGGAGGTCCTCGACCGCGCCACCACCACGGGCGACGACGATCACGTCGACGTCGGGACGTGCGTCGAGCTCGGCGATCGCGCCGCTGACCTGCGAGACCGCGCTCGCGCCCTGCACCGCGACCTCGCGGATCTCGAAACGCACCTGGGGCCAGCGCGCGCGGGCGTTGACCACGACGTCGTGCTCGGCCTTGGACTCCCGCCCGCACACGAGCCCCACGACCGCGGGCAGGAACGGGAGAGCGACCTTGCGGTCCGCGTCGAACAGGCCCTCGGCCGCCAGGATGCGCTTGAGGTGCTCGATCCGGGCCAGGAGCTCACCGATCCCGACCGTGCGGACCTCGCTCGCCTGGAGCTGGAACGACCCGCGCTTGGGCCAGAACACGGGCTTGGCGTGGACGACGACGTGCGCCCCCTCGGTCAGGGGCGTGCTCGCGGACTCGAAGACCTTGGCGAGCGCCGCGACCGGGAGCGACATGTCCGCGTCGGTGTCGCGGAGCGTGAGGAACGCCATCGAGGCGCCGGGACGACGGTTGAGCTGCACGACCTGCCCCTCGACCCAGACCGGGGACATCCTGTCGATGTACGCCGTGATCTTGCTCGACAGGAGCCGGACGGGCCACGGGTGCTCGGCGCTCGTGTCGAGGGCCCGGACGGGGAGGGCGGACGGCTGTGCGGACGGCTGTGCTGAGGAGGCGGGCGAAGCCGGGGCGCTGGTGGGGTCGGCGGGTCGGTCGGTCACGGGGTCAAGCCTGCCGCATGGGTGTGACACCCGCCGAGGGTGACGCCCCAACCCGCCGAGGGTGACGCCCCAACCCGCCGAGGGTGACGTGCCAGACCCCCGACGGTGACGCTCGCACCCGCCGAGGGTGACGCCCCTACCTGCCGAGGGTGACGCTTCCGTCACCGTCGAGCGGGCAGGCGGTCACCCTCGACCGTCGACGCGGTCACCGTCGACCCACCCGTACGTCACCCTCGGCCTGCCTGAACGTCACCCTCGGCGGGCAGAACCGTCACCCTCGGCGCACCGGCGGCCCGGCCCACCGTGAGGATCCTGTGGAGTTGCTGCCAGGACATGGTCCGTACCGCGCCCGGACCCATCCGCCCGGCCCGCCACCGAAAGCCTGTCACCTAGACTCGTGACGTGACTTCCCCGACTGGTAAGCGTGTCCTCCTCGCCGCCCCCCGCGGTTACTGCGCGGGCGTCGACCGCGCCGTGATCGCGGTCGAGAAGGCGCTCGATCACTACGGCGCCCCCGTGTACGTCCGCAAGGAGATCGTCCACAACAAGTACGTCGTCGAGTCGCTGAGCGACAAGGGCGCGGTCTTCGTCGACGAGACCGACGAGGTGCCCGAGGGCGCTCGCGTCGTGTTCTCGGCGCACGGCGTCTCGCCCGCCGTCCACGAGGCTGCCGCCCAGCGCAACCTCCAGACGATCGACGCGACGTGCCCCCTGGTCACGAAGGTGCACAAGGAGGCCGTGCGTTTCGCGGCGGACGACTACGACATCCTGCTGATCGGCCACGAGGGCCACGAGGAGGTCGAGGGCACCGCGGGCGAGGCCCCGGACCACGTCCAGATCGTCAACTCGCCCGACGACGCCGCGAACGTCACGGTCCGTGACCCGGAGAAGGTCGTCTGGATCTCGCAGACGACGCTGTCGGTCGACGAGACCATGGAGACGGTCGACCGTCTGCGCGAGCGTTTCCCGACGCTGCAGAACCCGCCGTCGGACGACATCTGCTACGCGACGCAGAACCGTCAGGTCGCGGTGAAGAAGCTCGCACCCGAGTGCGAGCTCGTGATCGTGGTCGGTTCCGCGAACTCGTCGAACTCCGTGCGTCTCGTCGAGGTCGCCCTGGGCGCCGGCGCGGACGCGTCGTACCGCATCGACCGCGCCCAGGAGATGGACGAGTCCTGGCTCGACGGCGTCACGACGGTCGGCGTGACCTCGGGGGCCTCGGTCCCGGAGATCCTCGTCAACGACGTGCTCGCGTACCTCGCGGAGCGCGGCTACGGCGACGTCCAGGAGGTGCGCACCGCGACCGAGGACCTCATGTTCTCCCTCCCCAAGGAGCTGCGCGCGGACCTCAAGGCCGCGGGCAACGCACCGGCGCGCCCGCGCCGTGAGAACCGCACGTCGCTCTCGGTCGAGCCCGTCTGAGCCGTCGCACGTCGAGGCCCGTCCCGGAGCATTCGGGACGGGCCTCGTTCGTTCCCGGTGCGCTGCAGCGGCGACCCGGCCCGTCACCCTCGGCGGTCCAGCCCGTCACCCTCGGCGGTCGGGTGCGTCACCCTCGGCGACCCGGCACGTCACCGTCGGCGGTCCGGCACGTCACCGTCGGCGGTTCAGCCCGACGGCGCCGCTCACCAGGACGCGGGCGTCACTCTCCGGCGATGCTCACGCGGCGTCAGGACGCGTCTGCTCCCCGGTCGCGCTCGCGCCGTCCGGGGGCGTTGACGGTCCCGAGCATCCCGGCGTCGAGCGGGTCCTGCTCGTCGTCGTCCGCCGGATCGGCGCCTGCGCGCGACGCCGTGGCGATCTCGTCGATCGCGACGAAGTTCTCGTGGACGGACGCGAGGAGCTCGGGGGCGCTCACGGCGCTGAGCTGGGGGTTGGCCACGGCGGGGCTCTCGAGGTCCTCGTCGACGACGTTGAGGTCGGCGAAGCGGCGCGCGCTCACGAGGACGCGTGTCTCGAGCGAGGCGACGGTGCGGTTGTAGGACTCGGCGGCGCCCTGGATGGAGCGTCCGAGCTTGGCGAGGTGGCTGCCCATGACGGCGAGGCGGCCGTGGAGCTCCTTGCCGAGCGTGAGCACCTGCTGGGCGTTCGCGGCGAGCGCGTCCTGCCGCCAGGCGTAGGCGACGGTCCGCAGCAGGGCGATCATGGTCATGGGCGCGGCGATGATGACGTTCTTGGAGACCGCGTACTCGAGGATCGACGGGTCCTGCTCGATCGCGGCGGACAGGAACGACTCGGCCGGGACGAACATGACGACGAACTCGGGTGCCGGGCTGAACTGGTCCCAGTACCGCTTGCCCGCGAGGTCGTCGATGTGCTTGCGGAAGTGGCGGGCGTGCGCGGCGAGGCGTTCGGCGCGCACGCGGGGGTCGGTGGTCTGCTGGGCGTCGAGGTAGCCGAGGAAGGCGACCTTGGCGTCGACCACGACGTTCTTGCCGCCCGCGAGCCGGACGACCATGTCGGGGCGCAGCGCGCCGTCGTCGGTCGTGACCTGGTCCTGCTCCATGAAGTCGACGTGGGGGATCATGCCTGCGGCCTCGACGACGCGGCGCAGCTGGAGCTCGCCCCACGCCCCGCGGACCTGTGAGGAGCGCAGGGCGGTGACGAGCTGGGACGTCTCGGCGCGCAGCGCCTCGGAGTCGTGGCGCATGCCGCGGACCTGCTCGGCGAGCGTGCCGTGGGCTTCTCGGCGCGCCTGCTCGGCGGCGGAGACCTCGGCCTTGACCTGGTCGAGGGCCTTGCTGAGGGGCTCGACGAGCTGCTGGACGGCCTGCTCGCGCTTGGCGAGCTCGGCCTCCCCGACCTGCTGGCTGCGCTTGAAGCGTTCCTCGGCCTGCGTGAGGAACTGCTCGGAGCTGGTCGCGAGCGCCTTGCGGGCGAGCGCCTCGAACTGGGCCTCGAGCCGCGCCTGGTCGCCGCGGATCTCGGCCAGTCGCTTCTCGGAGCCGGCGCGCAGGTCCTCGATCGAGCGTTCGTGGTTGGCGCGCTCGATGTCGAGGCGCTCGTCGGCGGACCGTTCGGTGCTCGCGAGCTGGCGTCCGAACGCCTCGCGCTCGGTGCGGAGCTGGCGCTCGAAACCCTCGCGCTCGGCCGCGAGCCGCTCGGCGAGGCCTGCTCCGCGCGCGGCCTCCTGCTGGGCCTGGGACAGCAGGCCGGTGAGCCGGCCGATCTCGGCGCGCCCGGAGTCGGGGGAGGTGCGGCGAGCGAGCCAGCCCAGGAGGGCTCCCACGAGGAGTCCGACGACGAGCATGAGCCACGGCAGGGCGTTGTCCATGCCCGCACTCTGCCAGGTGCCACCCACAGGGGGCGGGGAGCTGCGCCGTCGGGCGCGTCGCCTGGTCCGCGCGGCCGCGTGGACGGGTGAATCCGGCCTCGACCTGGAAAGTCGTGACATATCTCCTGGGGGGACGCCGCCCGGCTCCACTAGGTTTGTCCGTATGGCCCACGAACCTGAGCCCCGCGACCAGCTCCCACCCCTTGCCGACGCAGCGCCTGCGTACCCCGCAGCGCCTGCCGCGCCCGTCCTCGCTCCTGCGACGCCCACGCCCCCGACCCACGCGGCGGGTGCGGCCCCCGCGCTGTCGGTGCGCGGGCTGTGGAAGAAGTTCGGCGAGAAGGTCGCCGTGGCGGGTATCGACCTCGACGTCCCGGCGGGCTCGTTCTACGGGCTCGTCGGCCCCAACGGTGCGGGCAAGACGACCGCGCTGTCGATGGCGACGGGACTGCTGCGCCCGGACTTCGGCTCGGTCCACGTGCACGGCCTGGACCTGTGGGCGAACCCGCTCGAGGGCAAGCGCCTGCTGGGCATCCTCCCGGACGGCGTGCGCCTGTTCGACCGGCTCACGGGCGCGCAGCTCATCACGTACGCGGGCCTGCTGCGCGGCATGGACCGCGAGACGGTCGCCGAGCGCACCGCGGACCTGCTCGAGGCCCTGGGCCTGGCGGCTGACGCGAACACGTTCGTGGTCGACTACTCGGCGGGCATGACCAAGAAGATCGCGCTGGCCTCGGCGCTGATCCACGCCCCGAACCTGCTCGTCCTCGACGAGCCGTTCGAGGCCGTCGACCCGGTCTCGGCGGCCAACATCCGCGAGATCCTGGGCGGGTACGTCGCGAGCGGTGGCACCGTGATCGTGTCCTCGCACGTCATGGACCTGGTCCAGCGCATGTGCGACCACGTCGCGGTCATCTCGGGCGGGCACGTGCTCGCGGCCGGCACCGTGGACGAGGTCCGCGCGGGCCAGAGCCTGGAGGACCGCTTCGTCGACCTGGTCGGCGGGCGTCAGACCACGGAGGGGCTGTCGTGGTTGCGCACCTCGTAAGGCTCAAGCTCACCCTCCTGCGCAACACGCTCAAGAAGAGCGTGTGGCAGACGGTGGGGCTGGTCCTCGGCATCCTCTACGGGCTGGGCGTCATCTCGATGTCCCTGGTCGGTCTGACGGTCCTGGGCACCACCGCTCCCGAGATGGCGGGCCAGATCATCACGATCGTCGGGTCGGTCGTCGTGCTCGCGTGGTGGATCGTGCCGCTGTTCGCGTTCGGCGTGGACGCGACGCTCGACCCGCAGCGCTTCGTGACGTTCGCGGTGCCGCAGCGCCAGCTCCTCGCGGGGCTCGCGGTCGCGGGTCTCGTGGGCATCCCGGGGATCGTGACGCTCGTCGCCTCGGCGGGTACGGCGCTCGCGTGGTGGCGTTCGCCGCTCGCGACCCTGGCCGCGCTTGTGGGCGCGCTGCTCGCGGTCGCGCTGTGCGTCGTCGGGTCCCGTGCGACGACGACGGCGCTCGCCCCGCTGCTCGACTCGCGGCGCTACCGCGAGGTCCTGTCGATCGCGGCGTTCGTGCCGCTCATGCTCGCGGGGCCGATCATCGGCTGGGCGACGTCGGCTATCGCGCGCGGCCAGGAGGTGCTGCCGGTCATCGCGGACGTGCTGGGGTGGACGCCGTTCGGGGCGCCGTGGGCGGTCGCGGCCGCGGTGTCCGACGGCGCCTGGGGCCTCGCGCTCGTGCGGCTCGCCATCGCGGTGGTCGTCCTGGTCGCGGCGTGGGTCGTGTGGGACCGTGCGCTCGCCAAGGCCCTGGTCGCGCCGCACGGCGGCGCCTCGGCAGGCAAGTCCAAGGGGCTCGGTTGGTTCGACCGGTTCCCGGCGACGCCCGTGGGGGCGGTGGCGGCGCGCTGCCTGACGTACTGGTTCCGCGACCCGCGCTACTCGGGGTCGATCGCGGTGGTCCCGCTGCTCCCTGTCCTGCTGTGGTTCGTCGGGTCGAGCATGGGGATCGACGGCGGGGACGGGTTCAAGGAGCTCATGCTCGTGCTGGGCCCGGTCACGGCGTTCACGTTCGGGTTCGCGATCTCGGCGGACGTCGCGTACGACCACACCGCGTTCTGGACGCAGGTGTCGTCGGGCGTGAGCGGGTTCGCGGACCGCGCGGGCCGTGTGCTCGCGGCCGCGGTCATCGGGGTGCCGGTCGTGCTCGTGTTCGCGGTGGCCTCGGTCGCCTTCACGGGCCGGTGGGACCTCCTGGTCGCCACGATCGGGCTGAGCCTGGGCGTGCTGGGTGCGGGGCTGGGTGTGTCGAGCGTAGTCTCGGCGCGCCTGCTCTACCCGGTGCCCAAGCCGGGGGACAGCCCGTTCAAGTCGCCGCAGGGCGCCGCGATGGCGACGCTCGTGGCGCAGATGATCACGATGCTGGTGCTCACGGCCCTGTGCCTTCCGGCGGCGGGGCTCGCGCTCACGAACGTCCTGACGGGGGCGGCGGTCTGGGGCTGGCTCACGCTCGTCGTGGGCGTCGGCCTCGGGGTGGTCTTCCTCGTGGTGGGCATGCGCTGGGGCGGCCGCCTGGTCGACCAGCGCGGCCCGGAGCTCCTCCAGCAGGTCATGAGCTACAAGTAGGCGCCTCACGCAGCGGCCCGACGGCGCCGCCCGCCCCGGTGCGCCCGTGCAGCAGTGCACGTGACCGCCCGGGGCGGGCGGCGCCGTCGGGCCGTCTGCTGGGCGCACGCACCGTGGTGAGAGCGCCGCCCGTGGTCGCTCCCGTAGACTCAGGCCCCGTGGCTCTAACTATCGGCATCGTCGGCCTGCCCAACGTCGGCAAGTCCACCCTCTTCAACGCCCTGACGCGCAACCAGGTCCTCGCCGCGAACTACCCGTTCGCGACGATCGAGCCGAACGTCGGCGTCGTGTCCCTCCCCGATCCCCGGCTGAACAAGCTCGCGGAGATCTTCGGCAGCGAGCGCATCCTGCCCGCGACCGTGTCCTTCGTGGACATCGCAGGCATCGTCAAGGGGGCGAGCGAGGGGGAGGGGCTCGGCAACAAGTTCCTCGCGAACATCCGTGAGGCGGACGCGATCTGCCAGGTGACCCGCGCGTTCGACGACCCCGACGTGATCCGCGTCGAGGGCTCGACGGACTCGGCGGACGACATCGAGACCATCAGCACCGAGCTGATCCTCGCCGACCTCCAGACCCTCGAGAAGGCGCTGCCGCGCCTCGAGAAGGAGGTCAAGATCAAGAAGGGCGACCCGGTCCTGGTCGCGGCCGCGCAGAAGGCGCAGTCCCTGCTCGAGCAGGGGATCACCCTGTTCCAGGGCGCTGCTGCCGCGGGCCTGGACCTGGCGGAGATCGCGAGCCTGCAGCTCATGACGGCCAAGCCGTTCATCTACGTCTTCAACACCGACGACGCGGGGCTCGTGGACGAGGCCCGCAAGGACGAGCTGCGCGCGCTCGTCGCGCCGGCGCAGGCGATCTTCCTGGACGCCAAGTTCGAGTCCGAGCTCGCCGAGCTCGAGCCCGAGGAGGCGGCCGAGATGCTCGCCGAGACGGGCCAGGAGGAGTCGGGCCTCGACCAGCTCGCCCGCGTCGGGTTCGACACGCTCGGCCTGCAGACCTACCTGACCGCCGGGCCCAAGGAGTCGCGCGCCTGGACGATCCGCAAGGGCTGGACCGCGCCGCAGGCGGCCGGGGTCATCCACACCGACTTCGAGCGCGGCTTCATCAAGGCCGAGGTCATCTCGTTCGACGACCTCGTCGAGACCGGCTCCGTGGCCGCGGCCCGGGCGGCGGGCAAGGCCCGCATCGAGGGCAAGGACTACGTCATGGTCGACGGGGACGTCGTGGAGTTCCGCTTCAACGTCTGAGCCCTTCGGCCAGGCCTCCGGCAGGCTGCTATGAGGTCTGCCACTTTCGTCGCTTCTGGGACGGGTGCTGCCGCATCGTGAGACGCGGTCGGCGCCCGTCCCGTGTTTCCGGTCCGTTGCGTACCGGTTTCTCCGGGTATCGAAGCGGAAACAGCACCGTACCGGCCAGTATCAACTCGGTAACGATCGGCCGCTCGAAAGGTGCAACCGGGTGAAGTCGCCCATCTTGGTCGGTACCGTTGCCCCAAACCAGTGGTGGGTCTCCCGCACGTGTCGCCGAGCTCCGCGCAGTGCTGCTGCGGAGCACGTCGACGGGGAACCCACCATCCCCTTGAGGAGGAACATTGAAGATCTCACGGAAGTCTGCGGCTGTCGCAGCCGTGGCGGCGAGCGCACTGGCGCTCTCCGCGTGCGCCGGTGGGTCCGGCGACGGCAACAGCGACGGTGCGGGCATCAACGACAGCGAGAGCGTCAACATCGCGTGGAACCAGCCGTTCTACTCGTACAACGGCAACTCCATGACCGGGAACGCCACGGCGAACAACGTCGTGCTGTACCTGATGAAGGGTGGCTTCAACTACTACGACGAGGACCTGAACCTGGTTCAGGACGAGTCGTACGGCACCTACGAGAAGGTCTCCGACGACCCGCTGACGATCAAGTACACCTACGCGGACACCGCCGGCTGGTCCGACGACGTCGCGGCAGGCCCCGCGGACCTCCTCCTCGAGTGGGCTGCTCAGAACGGCAAGTTCAACAACGTCGAGCCGATCCTGGACGACGAGACCGGTGAGGTCACGAACCAGGCCGAGGTCGACGCAGGTGTCTACTTCGACGCTGCGTCGCCCGCCGTCGCGCTCATCACCGAGACGCCCGTCATCGAGGACAACTCGATCACGATGACGTACTCCAAGCCCTTCGCCGACTGGGAGACCGCGATCTCCCCGAACCTCCCGGCGCACGTCGTGGGTCAGCGCGCGCTCGGCATCGAGGACGCGACCGAGGCGAGCGACGCCGTCGTCAAGGCGATCCAGGACAACGACACCGCGAGCCTGCAGAAGATCGCCAAGGTGTGGAGCACCGACTTCAACTACGCCGAGCTCCCCGACGACGAGAACCTCTACCTCTCGAGCGGCGCGTACGTCATGACGGACTTCGTCAAGGACCAGTACGTCACGCTGAAGGCCAACGAGAAGTACGAGGGCGACCGCAAGGCCGGCATCGACCAGGTCACGATCCGCTACAACGGCGACCCGATGGGCCAGGTCCAGGCGCTGCAGAACGGTGAGGTCGACCTCATCAACCCGCAGTCCACGGCCGACATCCTCTCGGCCGTCAACGCGCTCGACGGCGTCAAGGTCGAGTCCGCGACCGAGGGCACCTACGAGCACATCGACCTGCAGTTCACCAACGGTGGACCGTTCGACCCGGCGACCTACGGCAACGACGCGGAGAAGGCCAAGAAGGTCCGCCAGGCGTTCCTCAAGACCATCCCGCGTCAGCAGATCGTCGACAACCTGATCAAGCCCCTCAACCCGGACGCTGAGATCCGCAACTCGTACACGCAGGTCCCCGGCTCGCCCGCCTACGACTCCATCGTCGCGGCGAGCGGTCAGTCCCAGTACGACCAGGTCGACATCGAGGGCGCCAAGGCGCTCCTGGCCGAGGCCGGCGTCACGTCGCCCGTCTCCGTGCGCCTGCTGTTCGACCCCAACAACACGCGTCGTGTCAACCAGGCGCAGCTCATCACCGAGTCGGCCGCCCTGGCCGGCTTCACGGTCGCCCCGTACCAGGTCCAGACGGACTGGGGCACGGACCTGAGCAACGCGACGTCGTTCTACGACGCGGCGCTCTTCGGGTGGCAGTCCACCTCGACGGCCGTGACCGAGTCGGACGCGAACTACCGTACCGCCGCGACGAACAACTTCTACGGCTACTCGAACCCCGCGGTCGACGCGCTGTTCGACGAGCTGCAGGTCGAGACGGACACGGCCGAGCAGACCCGCATCCTCGGTGAGGTCGAGAAGCACCTCGTCGACGACGCGTTCGGTGTCACCATCTTCCAGTTCCCGGGCGTCACCGCCTGGAACGAGTCGAAGATCTCCGGCGTCGTGCCGCTCACGATCGCCCCGGGCATCTTCTACGGCTACTGGGACTGGACGACCGGCAACGCCGAGGCCAGCAAGTAGTACCGACTCCGTCAGGTGAGACGTATCGCTCGCGGGGAGGGATGTGAGTCCCTCCCCGCGAGCGCGTAGGATCTCCTCGGTCGGAGACGACGAGAGGGCGCCGGAAGCACCCATCCGGCGCCCTCGCGCGTGCCTGCACATGCCGGCCAGAACTTCCCGCCGCGCATCAGCTGCCGGACCGCGGAATAGAATGACTCGCTGATCGCGAGTCCTCAGTCGTCTGCGAGGTTTACCCCAACGTGTTGACGTTCATTACGCGCCGCCTTCTGGCCGGCATAGCCACGCTGTTCGTGGCCATCTTCCTGATGTACCTCCTGGTCGATCTCGCGATCGATCCTCTTGCCGACCTGCGTGAGTACAAGGGTGCGGACAAGGCAGCGCGCATCGCCGCGCGCGAGGACATGCTCAACCTCGACACGAACGTCGTGGTGCGATTCTTCCAGTGGCTCGGCCACGTCTTCCAGGGAGACTTCGGCATCGCCTGGCGTTCCGGCCAGGACGTCGGAACCCTGGTGTCGCACGCGATCGGCTCCACCCTGCAGCTCGTGACGGCCGCCACGGTCCTGTCGCTGGTCCTCGGTGTCGCGGTCGGTATCGTCAGCGCACTGCGCCAGTACGCGACGTTCGACTACCTGATCATCTTCCTGTCGTTCCTGCTCTACTCGTTGCCCTCGTTCTGGGTCGCGGTGCTGCTCAAGCAGTGGGGAGCGATCGGCTTCAACGACTTCCTCGAGGACCCGACGCTCTCGATCCCGGTGCTGATCGGTGTCGCGGCGCTCATGGGCCTGCTGTGGGTCCTGGCGATCGGCGGCTCGGTCGCGCGCAGGGCACAGACCTTCGCTCTCGCCTTCGCGGCCACGCTCGGAGTCATGCTCTACGTCCAGCTCACGGACTGGTGGGCCGACCCGCAGCTGGGCCCGGTGCTGATCGCCATCACCGGTGTCGGCTTCGCGTTCGCCCTGACGGCGGTCTCCGCGGGCCTGCGCAACCGTCGTGCCCTGTACACGGCCCTCGCGACCGTGGCCATCGGCGTCGCCCTCTACTACCCGCTCCAGGGCTTCTTCAACTCGGTCGCCCCGAGCCACCTCATGATGTTCGGCCTCGCGCTCGTCGCGATCGGCGTGGGCGTCCTGGTCGGCTTCCTGTTCCGCGGTCCCGACTGGGGAGTCTCCGCACGGACCGGCGGGATCACGGCGTTCGTGGTCGCTGCCATGATCTACATCGACCGCGTCATGCAGGTCTGGCCCGCGTACGTCAACTCGAACGCGATCAACGGCCGCCCCATCGCGACGTTCGGTGACCGGACCCCGAACCTCGGCGGGAACTACTGGGTGCAGGTCCTCGACCAGTACACCCACCTGCTGCTGCCGACCCTGACGCTGATCCTGGTCGCCTTCGCGGGCTACACGCGCTACTCGCGCTCGAGCATGCTCGAGGTCATGAGCCAGGACTACATCCGCACGGCTCGTGCCAAGGGGCTGAGCGAGCGCACCGTCATCATGCGCCACGGCTTCCGCAACTCGCTGATCCCGCTCGCGACGATCGTCCCGATCGACGTCATCACCCTCATCGGTGGTGCGGTCGTCACGGAGCGGATCTTCAACCGGCCGGGCATGGGCGCGCTCTTCCTCAACTCGCTCCAGGAGGCCGAGATCGAGCCGGTCATGGCCTACCTCCTGATCACCGCTGCGCTCGCGATCATCGCCAACATCGTGGCGGACCTGATCTACGCTGCCCTCGACCCACGAATTCGGGTGAACGCATGAGTACCCCTCAGAACCCCCAGAACGGCGACGACTCGGTCACCATCGAGAACGCGATCGAGCTCAAGGACGTCGAAGGCCTGTCCCAGGGGCAGATCGTCCGCAGCCGGTTCTTCCGGCACAAGGGCGCCATGCTCGGGCTCGCGGTCCTGATCCTCGTCGTGCTGCTCGCCTTCACCTCGGTGGGCTTCGGCCCGGTGCCGGGCTGGTGGCCGCAGGGTGCGGGGTCGGGCAAGGTCATCAACGCGGGCGGCGCACCCACGCTGAGCATGCCCACCTGGCTCGGCGGGTCCGGCTTCGCCATCGGCGAGCACCCGTTCGGTCAGGACGAGAACGGGCACGACATGTTCTACTACGTCATGAAGGGCACCCAGACGTCGCTCGGGGTCATGTTCATCATCGGCACCATCGCGTGCGTGCTGGGCGTCCTGATCGGCTCGTTGTCCGGCTTCTTCCGTGGTCGCACGGACGGCATGCTCATGCGCTTCACGGACCTCGTCATCACGGTCCCCACCATCGTCATCGGTGCCGTGATCGGCAAGATGGCGGGCTCTCTCAGCGCGGCGATCTTCGGTGCGGCGCTCGGTATGATCCTCTGGCCGAGCCTGGCGCGCCTGGTGCGCGGGGAGTTCCTGAGCCTGCGCGAGCGGGAGTTCGTCGACGCCGCGCGCGTCGCCGGTGCATCCAACACGCGCATCATCTTCAAGCACATCCTGCCGAACGCGATCGGTGTCATCATCGTCGCGACGACGCTGCTCATGAGCTCGGCCATCCTGCTCGAGACCGCGCTGAGCTACCTGGGGTTCGGGATCGTCCGGCCCGACATCTCGCTCGGCCAGCTCATCAGCCAGTACCAGTCGTCGTTCGCGACGCGTCCCTGGCTGTTCTGGTGGCCCGGTCTGTTCATCGTCGTGATCGCGCTGTGCATCAACTTCATCGGTGACGGGTTGCGCGACGCGTTCGACCCGCGTCAGAAGCGGATCCCCTCGCAGCGGAAGATGGAACGCGCCGCTGGTCGTTCGCACCAGACCACCATCCCGGCGCAGGCCCAGGGTGGCCACGCGGGCCTGGGCGGCGGGAGCTGACATGACCGGCCTCACGTCACCGGTACCGACGACTCCCCTCGGGGCGCCGTCGGTACCGGTGGCGTGCTCAGCCGAGCTGCGGGGCGAGCACCCCGAGGGCCGTGAGCACCACGAGGCCGGCGACGGTCGCGACGTGCCACGTCGTGCGGGGCGTGAGTCCGTGGTCGTGGCCGTCGAGGTGTCCCGCAGAGCGCAGCGCCTCGTAGCGTTCCCCGATCACCAGCGCTGCGGCGTCGGCGTTGGCCCCGCTGACCAGGCGGTCACCGACCATGCCCCTGGCGGGGTCCACCGTGCGGGGGTTGCGCAGCCTCGCCACGGAGCCGCTGCTGGCAGGTGCGGCCCACGCCGTGAAGGTGCCGCTCGTCGTCGTCACCTTGAGTGCGAGGTGCGCGTCCACGCTCCGGAAGGTGGGCCAGGGGACCTGCACGGTGCGCAGCACGTTGCGCAGCACGATCTCGCCGTCGCTCACCTGGACCTCGGGGTACCAGAAGAGCGCCCAGACGACCAGCAGCGCGAGCAGCGGCCACGCGCCGTAGCGCAGTACTTCTTCGACGCCCCCCGACGTCGCGAGGCTGACCAGGGTGACGAGCGCGACCAGCGCTGCGGCACCGGTCAGCATCCGGCCGTACGTCGACCTGAAAACGTGTGTGGGTCCCATGGGCCCATACTCCCAGAGATGCAGACACCGACCGGAGCGCTGACCAGCGCCGACGTCCGTCGCATACAGGAAGGATCCTGATACCTGTGGCAATCGAGACAGCACCCCAGGCGGCACCGGCGCCCACCGGCGAACCCGTGCTGACCGTCCGTGACCTCGGCGTCGACTTCTACGTCGACGGCGAGTGGTTCCCGGCCGCGTCCGGCGTCAGCTACGACGTGCACCCGGGCGAGGTGCTCGCGATCGTGGGCGAGTCCGGCTCCGGCAAGACGCAGTCGTCGATGTCCCTCATCGGTCTGCTCCCGCCGAACGGTCGGGCGACCGGCAGCGCGAAGCTGGGTGACCGTGAGCTCATCGGGATGTCGACGAGCAAGCTCCGCCACATCCGTGGCAAGGAGATCTCGGTGATCTTCCAGGAGCCCATGACGGCGCTCAACCCGGTGTACACCGTCGGGTTCCAGATCGTCGAGACGCTGCGCACGCACTTCGACATGGGTCCCAAGGACGCCAGGAAGCGCGCGATCGAGCTGCTCACGCTCGTGGAGATCCCCGAGCCGGAGCGCCGTTTCGACTCCTACCCGCACCAGCTCTCGGGCGGCCAGCGTCAGCGCGCGATGATCGCGCAGGCTCTCGCGTGCGACCCGCGCCTGCTCATCGCCGACGAGCCGACCACGGCCCTCGACGTCACGGTCCAGGCCGAGATCCTCAAGCTCATGCGTGACCTGCGTCACCGCATCGACTCGGGCATCATCCTCATCACGCACGACATGGGCGTCGTCGCCGACATGGCGGACCGCATCCTCGTCATGAAGAACGGCCTGGTCGTGGAGGAGGGCACGGCGGCGCAGATCTTCTCCGCGCCCCAGCACCCCTACACGCAGCGGCTGCTCGACGCGGTCCCGCACCTGGGCACCGCTCGCGCCGAGGTCACCGAGCCGGTCCAGCCCGTCGTGGACCAGCGCCCGGTCGTGCTCGAGGCCAAGGACATGGTCATCGAGTACCCGGGTCGTGGCCGCGCGCCCGGCTTCCGTGCGGTCGACCGGGTCAACCTGACGATCCGCCAGGGCGAGGTCGTCGGCCTCGTGGGTGAGTCCGGCTCGGGCAAGACGACGATCGGCCGTGCGGCGGTGGGGCTGCTGCCCGTCACCGGCGGTGAGCTGTCGATCGTCGGCCAGAACATGGTCGGTGCCCGCTCGCGCGACCTGCGTCCGCTGCGCAACCAGGTCGGGATCGTCTTCCAGGACCCGGGCTCGTCGCTCAACCCGCGTCTGCCGATCGGTGAGTCCATCGGGGAGCCGCTCATGCTCCACAAGGGCATCAAGGGCAAGGCGTTGAGCAACGAGGTCGAGCGCCTGCTCGACCAGGTCGAGCTGCCGCGTGCGATGCGCAACCGTTACCCGCACGAGCTCTCGGGTGGTCAGCGTCAGCGCGTGGGCATCGCCCGGGCGCTCTCGCTCGAGCCCAAGCTCCTGGTCGCGGACGAGCCCACGTCGGCGCTCGACGTGTCGGTCCAGGCCAAGGTGCTCGACCTCTTCCAGGACCTGCAGCGCGAGCACGGCTTCGCCTGCCTGTTCATCTCGCACGACCTCGCGGTCGTCGAGATCCTGTCCGACCGGATCGCGGTGATGCACCACGGCAAGCTGGTCGAGGTCGGGGACACGGCGCAGGTCGTCAACTCCCCGCGCGACGACTACACGCGCCGTCTGCTCGCCGCGGTCCCCGTGCCGGACCCGGAGCAGCAGCGCGTGCGCCGCGAGGCCCGCGACCTCCTGCTCGTCAACGAGGCCAAGGACATCGCCCGGGACGAGTCGAGCGAGGTCGACGCGCTCCACCGTTCGCAGCTCGACCGTCGCGAGAACATCGAGGGCGACCGCATCCCGCAGCAGCCCTGACCTCCCGCAGCGCGGGTGAGATGCCCGACGACGGCGCGTGCCGTCGTCGGGCATCTTGCGTGGTGGCCGGGCGAGGGACGGGTGTGACGGAGCACCCTCTCCACGCACTGGCTCGCACCCGGTAAGATAGCCGTGCCCGGACGACGGCGCGCGCGTGCTCTGCGCGGGCGGCGCCCGTCTGCTGGCCACCAACTCCGGGGCGGAAACCTCCGTCGCTCGCTCCTCTCCCGAAATGAGTTCTGTATGTCTGTGCGCTCTGACCTGCGCAACGTGGCGATCGTCGCCCACGTCGACCACGGCAAGACGACCCTGGTCGACGCGATGCTGCACCAGTCCGGCGCGTTCGGCGCGCACGCGCACGTCGACGAGCGGGCCATGGACTCCGGTGACCTGGAGCGCGAGAAGGGCATCACGATCCTCGCGAAGAACACCGCCGTGCGCTACGCCGGTCCGGCGGCCGCCGCGGCGGGGCACCCCGAGGGCATCACGATCAACGTGATCGACACCCCGGGCCACGCCGACTTCGGTGGTGAGGTCGAGCGCGGCCTGTCCATGGTCGACGGCGTCGTGCTGCTCGTCGACGCGTCCGAGGGCCCGCTGCCCCAGACGCGCTTCGTGCTGCGCAAGGCGCTCGCCGCGAAGCTGCCCGTCATCATCGTGGTCAACAAGGTCGACCGCCCTGATGCGCGCATCACCGACGTCGTCGCCGAGGCCACCGACCTGCTGCTGGGCCTCGCGGGCGACCTCGCGGACGAGGTCCCCGACCTCGACCTCGACGCGATCCTCGACGTGCCCGTCGTGTACGCGGCCGCCAAGCTGCGCCGTGCGTCCAAGAACCAGCCCGAGGACGGCGGCGTCCCCGACTCCGAGGACCTCGAGCCCCTGTTCGAGACCATCCTCGAGAAGATCCCCGCGCCGACGTACGAGGAGGGCGCGCCCCTCCAGGCCCACGTCACCAACCTCGACGCGTCGCCGTTCCTGGGCCGCCTCGCGCTGCTGCGCATCTTCAACGGCACGATCCACAAGGGCCAGACGGTCGCGTGGGCGCGTCACGACGGCACCATGCAGAACGTCAAGATCACCGAGCTCCTCGAGACCAAGGCGCTCGACCGCGTGCCGACCGACTCGGCCGGCCCCGGTGACATCGTCGCGGTCGCGGGCATCGAGGACATCACCATCGGTGAGACCCTCACGGACCCCGACGACCCGCGTCCGCTGCCGCTCATCACGGTCGACGACCCGGCGATCTCGATGACGATCGGTATCAACACCTCCCCGCTCGCGGGCAAGGGTGGCAAGGGGCACAAGGTCACGGCCCGTCAGGTCAAGGACCGCCTCGACAAGGAGCTCATCGGCAACGTGTCGCTGCGCGTCCTGCCGACCGAGCGCCCCGACGCCTGGGAGGTCCAGGGCCGTGGTGAGCTCGCTCTCGCGATCCTCGTCGAGCAGATGCGACGCGAGGGCTTCGAGCTGACCGTGGGCAAGCCGCAGGTGGTCACCAAGGTGATCGACGGCAAGAAGTGCGAGCCCATGGAGCGCATGACGATCGACGTGCCCGAGGAGTACCTGGGCAACGTCACGCAGCTCCTCGCGCAGCGCAAGGGCCGCATGGAGACCATGTCGAACCACGGCACGGGCTGGGTCCGCATGGAGTTCGTCGTCCCGGCGCGTGGCCTCATCGGCTTCCGCACCCGCTTCCTCACGGACACGCGCGGAACCGGTATCGCGGCCTCCATCGCGGAGGGCTACGAGCCGTGGGCGGGCCCCATCGAGACCCGCGTCAACGGCTCGCTCGTCGCGGACCGCGCAGGCGTCGTGACGCCGTTCGCGATGATCAACCTGCAGGAGCGCGGCTCCTTCTTCGTCGACCCCACGCAGGAGGTCTACGAGGGCATGATCGTCGGCGAGAACTCGCGCAACGAGGACATGGACGTCAACATCACGAAGGAGAAGAAGCTCACGAACATGCGTGCAGCCTCTTCCGACACCTTCGAGAACCTCACGCCCCCGAAGCACCTGACGCTCGAGGAGTCGCTCGAGTTCGCCCGCGAGGACGAGTGCGTCGAGGTCACCCCCGAGGTCGTGCGCATCCGCAAGGTCATCCTCGACCAGACCGAGCGCGCCCGCGCGTTCTCCCGCGCGAAGAAGTCCTGACCACCTCAGGACGGCACCACCGCTGAGCGTGCAGCCCGTGCCGCCGGTCCTCGTGACCGGCGGTGCGGGCTCCGCACTACCCGCCCCTGTGGAGGATGTATGAGGTCCGAGCCGGTCCGGCCCCGCGGCGGGCTGCTCGCGGTGCACGCCCACCCCGACGACGAGACCCTCGCGACCGGCGCGCTGCTGGCGACGTGGGCGGCGTCGGGCGAGGCCGTGACGCTCGTGACGTGCACGCGCGGCGAGCAGGGCGAGGTGATCGGCACGGAGCTCGCGCACCTCGAGGGTGACGGCCCGGCCCTCGCGGCGCACCGGGAGGGCGAGCTCACCGCGGCGCTGGGGCGCCTGGGGGTGTCCGACCACGTGTTCCTCGACCAGGTCGAGCCCGACGAGAGCACCGAGGACGCGGGCGCGCGCGTGCCCGTCGTGTTCCGCGACTCGGGCATGGCGTGGGCCGCGCCGGGCATCGCACGGGCCGCGGCCGAGGCCGACCTCCCGGACGGCGCGCTCGTCGCCGTCCCGCTCGACGACGCCGCGCACCGCCTCGCGCGCGTCCTGCGCGAGCGGCGGCCCCGGGTCGTCGTGACGTACGAGCCGTCGGGCGGCTACGGGCACCCGGACCACGTCCGAGCGCACGAGATCACGGTCCGCGCGATCGCGCTCGCCGCCCGCGGTGAGCAGGTCCCCGTGCCCGACGGCGCCTCACCGGCCGGCGTGCGGGTAGCCGAGGGCGACGCGCAGGATCAGGGGCCCGAGCTGTGGCAGTCGGTCGTGCCTGCTGCGGTGGCGCGCGCCGCGCGTCGCGAGCTGGCCGGCCTGGCGGGTGTCCGCACCCTGCTCGCCGAGCACCCCGACCTCACCCTGCCGGACCCGCACGAGGACCTGCCTCCCGTGGCGAAGGACTCCCTCGAGAGCGTCGTCGTCGTGGAGGTGGCGCCCGTGCTCGACGCCGTGGTCGGGGCTCTGCGCGCGCACGCGACACAGGTCCAGCACGTCGGGACCGTGCCCGTGGACGCCAGGGACGACGCCGCACCGTCCGAGGGGCCCGATGGCGTCCTCGGGTGGTACGCGTTGAGCAACGACGTCCTCGCCGCCCTTCCTTCACGTGAGTTCTACACCGTGACCCCGGAGTCTGCGGGACCTCCCCGCAGGTTCACGGGAAATGATCAGACAGGACCAGTAGCGTGGACACAGTGAAGAACACCGGGGCACGTACGATCGGGCGTGCGCTGCTGTGCGTCGCGCTCGGCCTCGTGGTGGGAGCCGTGGGCACCGTGATGCACCGTGTCGTGGTGACGGACCACCTGCTGCCCGTCGGGATCGTCGTGGCGCTGCTCGCGGTCCTCGCCGGGGCAGTGCTCGCACGGGCCTGGACGGGCTGGGCGGGAGTCGTCGGCTACGGGATCGGCTGGGTCGTGGCGGTGCAGGTTCTCGCATCCGAGGGGCCGGGCGGCGACCTGCTGGTGCCGAACCAGACCGTCGGGCTCGTGTGGGTCTACGGCGGGATGGCCGTCATCGCGATCGCGGCCTTCCTGCCGTGGTCGTGGTTCAGCGACCAGCCGGTGCGGTCGGGGGCCACTCGCCACCCGACAGCGCAGATCGTCACCGGATCTTCACGCCGGACACCGACCGGACAGATCGGTACGGACGCATAGAATTGCCCCTCGCGGGCAGTCCGCACCACCCTCCTTCGTCGCGGCCTTCGCCGCGCGCCAGAATCGTCACGGAGACAGTCGATGGGCCACCCGACCGAGCGTGAGAACGCGCAGGAACCGAGCACGAGCGACGAGGTGTCGACCCCGGAGCAGCCGACCGACGTCGTTCCACCCGAGAGCACCGCGCCGGGAGCTCCGGACGAGTCGGTCGAGGTAGCGCCCGCCGAGTCGGCAGCGCCCGCCGAGGCCGGAGCGGGCCGGACCGACGGGGTCGATGACGCGGGCACGGCGGTCGACGTTGCACCGAGCGAGCACGTGCCGGGGCCGGCCGAGGAACCGGCCCCTGCGGCCGCGCCGCCTGCCGAGACGGTTGCGCCGACGCTGCGACGCCCGCTGAGCCGGTTGCGCCGAGTGCTGCGACGCCTCGCTGCGACGCCCGCTGAGCCGGTTGCGCCGAGTGCTGCGACGCCTGCTGAGCCGGTCGCGGTGAGTGCGCCGAGTGCTGCGACGCCTGCTGAGCCGGTCGCGGAGAGTGCGCCGAGTGCTGTCACCCCGCCGCCCGAGCCCCGCCATCCCCGTTTCGACGACGGCGACGACGTGCCGTACTCGCCTCGTGTCTTCGCCTTCGAGGAGCCGGTGGCCTCCAGCACCGACGCGCCCGAGGCGCAGACCGCAGACCGCCCGGAAGCCCCCGTCGCACCCGGGCCCCCGGTCCTGGCCGCCCCGCCGACGTCCACCGCCGACGCCCAGCCCACCGTCGACGCCCAGCCCGCCGCTGACGTCCAGCCCGTCGCGGATGCCGGGAGCACGCAGGCCTTGGACCCCGTCGTCGGGCCCGTCGCGCAGGGAGGATCGACGCCTCCTGACTCGCCCTTCGCCCCGGCGGCGTCGGCGTGGACGAGCGCTGCGACGTCGGGCGATGCGACGCCCCCCGCTCAGGAGGCGGCCGCAGGACCGGCACGCACCTCGATCGCGTCGGCGTTCACCCCGGTCGGTGCTCCCGAGGCGGCGTCGACCGCTCCGACGGACGGCGGTTCGCCGCTCGACGGCATCTCTGGCGACAAGGCGCCCAGCCGTCTGCCCAAGGTGGCGTTGTGGGCCGGGATCGGGGTCGTCGTGCTCGGCGGCCTCTACACGGGCGCGCAGTGGTTCTACTCGGACAAGGTCCCACCGGAGACCACCGTGGCGGGCGTGCCCGTGGGGGGCCTCGACACGACGGCGGCCACGGCCGCGCTCCAGAAGGGGCTCGGCGGACGCGCGGCCGAGCCGATCACGCTCCAGGCGGGCACGTCCACGACGACGCTCGATCCGGCCGCAGCCGGTCTCGCGTTCGACGCGCAGGCGACGGCCGACGAGCTCACGTCGTTCTCGATGAGCCCGGTCCAGCTCTGGAAGCACGTCTTCGGGGGCACGGACGAGGAGCCCGTGACGACGGTCGACGACCAGAAGCTCGAGGCCCAGGTCGCCGAGCTCAAGGCCCGGCTGGCGCTCGAACCGGTCGACGGCAACGTCGTGTTCACGGACGGGCAGCCCGTGGCGATGTCGGCGCAGGACGGTGCGGAGATCGTCGAGGACGAGTCGATCGAGATCATCAGCACCGAGTGGCTCACGGGGCCCGACACGCTAGACCTCCCGACGACCCCGGAAGCGCCGGCAGTCACGCAGGAGGAGACGGACGCGGCGCTCGCTCAGGCGCAGAGCGTCGTCTCGGCCCCCGTCACGGTCGCGGTCGGAGGTCAGCAGGCCGAGCTCACGCCTGACGTCCTCGCGTCCGCGGCCGCCTTCAACCCGACGGACGGCGCGCTCCAGCTCACGTTCGACGGCCCGACCCTGCTCGAAGCCGTCGTCGCGGGGACCGACGACCTGCTCGACGAGGCGGCGGACGCGAGGTTCGTCTTCGTCGACGGGGCGCCGGTCATCGAGGGGGGCGAACCGGGCACCACGATCGATCCGGTCGCTCTGAGCTCTGCGGTCACGACGGCAGCGGTCGGCACCGAGCGCACGGCGACGGTCGAGCTCACGCAGTCTGACCCCGCCGAGTCGGTCGCGGCGCTCGAGGCGCTGGGTGTCAAGGAGAAGGTCTCCGAGTTCTCCACGAACCTGACGAGCGACGCGCAGCGCACCGAGAACCTGCGGGTCGGGGCGAGCAAGGTCAACGGCACCCTGGTCAGGCCGGGCGAGACGTTCTCCCTGACGGACGCCCTGTCCCCGATCACGGCGGCCGGCGGCTACTACTCGGCGGGCATCGTGCAGGACGGCAAGCACGTCGAGGGCATCGGTGGCGGTCTGTCGCAGATGGCCACGACGACCTACAACGCCGGCTTCTACGCGGGGCTCGAGGACGTCGAGCACCGTCAGCACAGCTACTGGTTCAGCCGGTACCCCGCCGGTCGCGAGGCGACGATCTTCGTCGGCTCGATCGACATGAAGTTCAAGAACAACACGCCCTACGGTGTGCTCCTGCAGTCCTGGATCGGCGGTGGCAAGCTCCACGTGGCGATCTGGAGCACGAAGTACTGGACCGTGGAGGAGTCCTCGAGCGGCAAGCAGAACGTGGTCGAGCCGACCACGGTCACGCACTCGGGACCGGACTGCGTGCCCCAGGCCAAGGGGAACGCGGGCTTCTCGATCACGACGTACCGCAAGCTCCTGCTCGAGGGGAAGGTCGTCAAGGAGGAGTCGGACCGGTGGACGTACAAGCCGGACAACCAGGTCGTGTGCGAGCCCTGAGGTCGCACTGACGGTCCTGCGCCGGTACGTACCGGAGCGAGGTGAGCGGGTCGAGACCGACGGGTCTCGGCCCGCTCCGCCGTTCCGGGGCGGGGCGGCCGGCCGGCGGGTCACGGCGTCTCAGGGGACTCGCGCGCCCCGTCGGTCTCGGGGTGCCGCCGCTACACTGCTCGTCGGACGCTGACAGGCGCCGCGCACGCGCGGCCACCGTGAGAGGGGCGAGGACACTCGATGCTCGGACGTAGTGAACGCGAGTCGGGGGCCCACGCACGGCTCGCCGCACAGATCGCGAAGTGGCACGGCGCGGACGGGTGGCCTGCGGGCACGGGGGCGGACGACCTGCTGGACCTCGGGTCGACCTCGACGACGCTCGCGACGGTCGCGAGCATCGACGACCTGGCGGCGGTCGTGCACATCGGTCACCCGGCGCAGCCGTCCCACGACCTCGAGCGTGCGTTGCTCGCGGCGGCGCCGTCGCTGGTCATCACGTCGGCGGTCGCGGTGCCCGCGCAGTGGGTGTGGGCGGGGCGCCCGGGGCAGTCCACGGGGAGCGTCGTCGTCGACGAGGCGGGCATGCGTGACTGCCGCCATGTCCTGCGGACGCTGGGGGCGAACCCTCGCCTGGTCCCGTCACGGACCGCGCTCGACGAGAGGATCGCCCTGGCGGGGCCCAGCGGGACGCTCGTCGTCGAGCGCTCGGAGATCCCGGCCGGGTGGGAGGAGATCCCGGGCAGCGCGCGCCTGAGCGAGGGCGCGCCGATCTGGTACGGCCTGGTCGAGGCGCGTCGTCCCGCACCGGAGTTCGCGGGGGAGGCGCAGGTCTGGTTCGCGTTCGGCCCGCGCGACGACCACCGCGGCTCGCTCCAGCAGACGCTCTCGGTCATCGCGGAGAGCGGGATCGACATGCAGCACCTGCGCAGCCACCGTTCGTCGGCGGGCCCGCACATCTTCTTCTCGTCGTTCTCGTGCCCGGACGTCTCGGTCCTGACCGGGCTCATCGCCGAGCTGTCCTCGCGCGACGTCGCCCACCGGGTGCTCGCGGTCCTCCCGGGCCGGGAGTTCGTCCCGGGGCCTGACGCCCTGGCACCGCAGTGGGCGCCGGAGCACGTGGGCTCGTGACGAGGGTCGCCTACCTCGGGCCGGAGGGTACGTTCACGCACCAGGCGGCGGTCCGGTGGGTGCGCGCGCAGGCAGCCGCGGGAGCAGTCCCGACGACGTCGCTCACCCCGGGGGGTGGCGGTGCGGACGGCGGTGCGGACGGCGGTGCGGACGGCGGTGCGGACGTCGAGCTCGTCCCGGCGTCGACCGTGACCGACGTCTACGCGGGGGTCGCCTCGGGCGAGTTCGACCACGGCATCGTGGCGATCGAGAGCTCGGTCGAGGGGTACGTGGTCCCGTCGCTCGACGCGATCGTGGGCAGCGAGGACGTCGTGGCGGTCGACGAGGTGGTCCTGGAGATCACGTTCGACGCGTTCGTCCGCCCGGGGCACGGCGCGCTGACCGAGGTCACGGCCCATCCGCACGGTCTGGCCCAGTGCCAGGACTTCGTGGTGCGCTCGGGGGCCGTCCCCGTCCCGTCGTCGTCCAACGCGGCGGCGTGCCGTGACGCGACCGAGCACCAGATCGCGATCGGTCCTGCGATCTGCGGCGAGCTGTACGGGCTCGACCTGCTCGAGGCCGGGGTCGAGGACTTCCGCGGCGCACGGACGAGGTTCCTGGCGATCGTCCGACGCGACCGGGCCCAGGCGGCGCTCGCCGCCGCGCGGGTCGTCGGGGCGGACGCGCAGTGGCGCACCATGCTCGCGCTGACACCGCACGTCACGGGGCCAGGTGTGCTGGCGAGGATCACGCAGGCGTTCGGCGCGGGGGGCGTGAACCTGTCGAGCCTCATCACTCGCCCGCTCAAGGCGCTCGAGGGGAAGTACGTGTTCGTCCTGACGGTCGATGCCGCGCCCTGGGAGCCCGCGGTGCGCGAGGTCCTCGACGGGTTGCTCGGGGCGGGGGACTCGGTCAAGACGCTGGGGGTCTTCCCTGCGCGCGGGGAGCTCGACGAGGCGCTGTCCTCGGACCACGTCCCGGTGGGGTCGGTCCGGGCGGGCGCTTCGGCGGACGAGCTCCGCAGGGGGCTGCTGTGGGGTTGAGGCGCGACGACGACGCGCGCCGTGGCGGCCCCACGACGGTCGCCGTCCTGGGTCTCGGGCTCATCGGCGGCTCCCTGGCCCGGCGCCTGGCTCGCCAGGGCGTGACGGTCACGGGCTACGACTCGTCGGTGGAGACGCGGGCGCTGGCTGCGGACGCCGGGATCTGGGTGGTCGAGGACGTCGAGTCGTTGTGCGCGTCGGCCCCGGACGTCCTGGTCCTCGCGGTCCCGCTGCGGGCCATGCGCCCCGTGGCCGGCGAGGTCGCGCGGCACCTGCCCGCGACGACCGTGGTCACGGACGTCGGGTCCGTCAAGGGGCCTGTGCGTGAGGTCCTGGAGGGGTGCGGTCTGGGGGACCGGTACGTCGGCGCGCACCCCATGGCGGGGACCGAGGAGTCGGGGTTCGCTGCGTCGTCGGCGGGGCTGCTCGACGCCGCCCGCTGGGCCGTCACGGTCACGGACAGGACGCGCCCCGAGCGGCTCGCGACGGTGCTCGCGCTCGTGACGGGCGCGGCGGGCGGTCGCGCCTTCGTGCTGACCGACGACGTGCACGACGAGGCGGCGGCGCTCATCAGCCACGTCCCGCATGCGTTCGCGATCGAGCTGCTCAACCTCGTGTCGGCCGCGCCCGTCCGGGGTGTGGCGCTGGCGCTGGCTGCGGGGAGCTTCCGGGACGGGACCCGCGTGGGGCGGACGGATCCGCGGCGAACAGAGGCCATGCTCACCGAGAACGCCGGCTGGGTCGCTCCGGCGCTCCGGCTCGCGGCGCGTGATCTCGAGGCGCTCGCGACGGCGCTGGAGGAGAACGCGGCCACGACCGGGTTCTTCGACCGGGCCGACGACGTCCGGGCGACGTGGCAGCCTCAGGGGGCGGCCGCGGTCGCGCCCGTGCCCGACGGGTCTCGGGGTGGCGTGGGCGCTGCGGGGACGGAACGGTTGTCGGTCGACCTCGGAGGACCGGAGTGGTTCACCGAGCTCGTCGAGCTCTCCGTCGCGGGGTGGGCCGTCGTCGCCGTGCACGGCGACATGGTGGAGCTCGCGCGTGAGGGCGACGGGGGCTCGGGGCGCCCGTCGCGCTGATCGAGGTGGTCGCGATCGCGGCGCCCGTCCGGTCCTGGGACGGTCAGTCGATCGGCTGGCGCGGCAGCCTGCGCGGCGGCCGGGGCGGGATCTGCTTGGCGGCCACGAGCTGCTCGGCGGGGATCGTCACCTCGACCGACTCGTGCGAGCCGCCCGCGTCGGTGCGCAGGGTGATCGAGGAGCCGGGGGAGACCGACAGGACGATCCCGATCACGTCGGTCACCGACCTCCCCTCCCCGGTCGCGGGGTCCTGGGTGGCGCGCGCCTCGTCCGGCGTGAGCCGTCGGCGGACCACGACACGGGCGCCAGGGGGCCACGCGACCCACTGCGGGTCGAGCGCCGGGCGCGGGGTGGAACTCATGGTCGTGCTCACGCTCTCTTCGTCCGCCGATGGCCGGGATGCCCCGTTCCTGAGCGATACTAGGGGGAAGTGCTCGGTGCAGCAGGTGAAAGGGAACCTCCGACGTGACGTACGTGATTGCTCAGCCTTGTGTGGACGTGAAGGACAAGGCGTGCATCGAGGAGTGTCCGGTGGACTGCATCTATGAGGGC
>NZ_JOFV01000011.1 GCF_000718325.1 Oerskovia turbata | reverse complement strand
CACCAACATCCTGTCCCAGGCCGGGACCGCGATGCTCGCGCAGGCCAACCAGTCCAACGCCGGAGTGCTCCAGCTCCTCGGCTGAGACTGACAGCCACCCGGCGGGCGGCGGCGTCCGCACAGGTCGCCGCCCGCCGGGTGCTCTTCCCTCACCGATCTGATCCTGGCTGACCCAGCCGACCCAACGTCCTGGAGGCATTTCCCGTGGGTATCACTCTCTCCGGCCTGACGTCGAGCGGTCTCGACGTCAAGGCACTGGTGGCCGACCTCATGAAGGTCGAGTCGATCCCCCAGCTCAACCTCCAGGCCAAGGTCAAGTTCCAGCGCACCGAGATCACCGCGCTCCAGGACCTCAACACGCGCATCGCCGCGCTCGCGAAGTCCGCCAAGGACCTCACGTCCCCCAACGCCCTCGCGCAGTTCAAGGCGACGAGCTCGTCGGACGCCGTCGCGGTGACGGCGAAGCCGGCGGCCGGCGCGGGCACGATCGACCTCGTCGTCGACTCAGTCGCCGCGGGCCAGAAGTCCGTGACCGGGGCCATGAGCACGGCCCCCGGCACGAAGTTCACGATCACCGACGCCAAGGGCGCGCACACCGAGGTCACGGCGGCCTCCTCCTCGCTCGACGACGTCGTCGCGGCCCTCAACGGGTCGGACACAGGAGTGCGTGCCGTCAAGGTGTCCGCCGGCACCGACCCCGGCACGGGCGAGAAGCTCTACCGCCTCCAGCTCACGTCGACCGAGACCGGTGCCGAGAACGCGTTCTCGTTCCACGCCGGCACCGCGGCCGAGGTCGACGGCGGCACGGCGACCAACCTCCTCACGGCCCCCGGGGCCGCGACCGTGACCGCCGCCGCCGACTCGTCGGTGCGCCTGTGGGCAGGGACGCCCGCCGAGCAGACCGTGACGTCGTCCACGGCGGTCTTCACCGACCTGCTCCCGGGCGTGGACGTCACGGTCGCCAAGGCCTCCACCAACCCGGTGACCATCACGGTCAACGAGGACACCGAGGCGCGGACCGCCACGGTCAAGGGCTTCGTCGACTCGGTCCAGTCGATCCTGTCCCGCATGGCTGCGCTGACCAAGGTCACGATCGCGGCCGACGGATCGACGTCGGGCGCGGCGCTGGCCGGCGAGTCCGTCGTGCGCAACGCGCGCCAGATGCTGATCGACGCCGCGTCCTACCCGATCGACGGAGAGTCGCTGTCCTCGATCGGCATCGAGATCACGCGCACCGGCGAGGTCGTGTTCAACGCCGAGAAGCTCGACGCAGCGTTGGCGGCGGACCCTAACAAGGTCACGGCCACGTTCAACAAGGTCGCGGCCCGCGTCCAGGAGGCCGCGGAGTCGCTGTCGGACAAGTACGACGGCCAGCTGACCACCTCGATCCAGAACCGCGAGACCAACGCGAAGCGGATGGACGAGCAGATCGTCCGGTGGGACACCCGGCTCGAGCAGCGCTACAACCGGCTCAGCGCGCAGTTCACCTCGATGGAGGTGCAGCTCGCGAAGCTCGACGCCCAGCAGCAGTGGCTCACCGGCCAGCTCAACGCCCTGAACCCGTCCAAGAGCTGACCCCGCGAAGGAAGACCCCGTGACCAACCTCGCCCAGAGCGCCTACGGGCGCGACGCCATCCTCACCGCGTCGCCGGCGCGCCTGCTGACCATGCTCTACGACCGGCTCGTGCTCGACCTGCGCCGGGCCGAGGTCGCTCAGGGCGAGGAGCGCTGGACCGCGGCCTCCGAGCAGCTCCTGCACGCTCAGGCGATCGTCGCCGAGCTCATGGGCTCGCTCGACACCTCTGTCTGGGAGGGCGGCGAGGACCTGCTCGCGGTCTACGTCTACGTGCACGAGGCCCTCGTCGCGGCGAACGTCCACCGGGACATCGCGCGCACGCACGAGGTGCTCGAGCTCGTCCTGCCGCTGCAGGAGACGTGGCGTCAGGCCGCCGATGTGCTCCCCGCGGGGCACGACAGCACGTCGTCCGTCCGCACGGGCGGTGTGTCCGGTGTCGCCTGACGCGCAGCTCGCGACAGCCGGGCCCGGGACGTCGGTCGAGCCCGCCGACGACCCGGCCCTCGACCTTCACGGAACCGTCGACCCGCACGGTGCCACCGACGCAGCCACCGACGCAGCCGCGGACCTGCACGCCGCCTGGTCCGGCGTCCTGGACGACCTCGCCGCGATGTCGGCGGGCGCCGGTCCCGCGGCCGGCGCCGAGGTGATGGACAGGCTCGTCACCTGGACCCCGCCGACCGACCTGGGGCGTCTGCCGGCGAGCCTGGTGGACCGCGCGCTCGAGGTCCTGGCGGGCCATGCGCACATCGTCGACCACCTGCACGAGGCGGTCGCGGAGAACCGCCGGCACGCACGGGCGCTGTCATCCGTGCCCACCGTGCACGACGCACCTGCCGCCGCCTACCTCGACGTCGAGGCCTGACCCGCTCCGCTCCGCGGGCCCGACGGCGCCACGGCGCCGGACGTCGGCCTGACGGCGCCGCAGCGCCGGACGCCGGCCCGACGGCGCCGCGCACGCCCGGCGCGGCCGACGACGACTGACTCCCGACGGCCCTGCATAGGGCTCGAAGTGACACGACGACGCATCACCTCGCCCGCGACCCGGGACAGGTGCGTGCGACGCGCGACGGCCGCGGAGCGGCCGAGAGCTCACGGTGAGCACGGACCGCTCACCCCGCAGGCCATGGGACGGCCGACGCACCTTCGACGTGGGGATACCGCGAACGTGTTCGACTCCGTGACCTCCTTGGCGCTCCAGAGCGCGCTCGACGGGCTCTCCGCCCGTCAGCGTGTGATCGCGGAGAACATCGCCAACATCAACACCCCCGGGTACACCGCGAAGCGGGTGCAGTTCGAGCAGGCGCTGGCCTCCTCGGTCGCCTCGGGCGAGGGGCGTGTGGCGTTCAGCGTGTCGCGCTCGCTCGAGCCGACCCAGCTCAACGGCTCGAACGTCAATCTCGACACCGAGACGCTCTCCAACATCGACACCGTGCTGCGCTACCAGTTCGCGACGCAGGCTGTCGGGGGCGAGGCGAGCTCGTTGCGCGCGGCGATGAGGACGAGCTGAGATGACCTTCGACGCGATCGGCATCGCCGGCACCGGCCTGACCGTGCACCGCAAGTGGCTCGACGCGGTCGCCGACAACCTCTCCAACGTGAACACCGTGACGTCGACCGACGACGCCGCGTTCCGTGCCCGCTACGTGACCGTGCAGGAGGGTGGCAACGACACCCCCGGCGCGTTCGTCGCGGGTGCGGCCTGGGGCAGCGAGGAAGGGCGTGTCACGTACGAGCCCGACCATCCCCTCGCCGACGAGGACGGGTACGTGCGCTACCCGGACATCGACATGTCCGAGCAGATGGGACACCTCATCCTGGCCCAGCGCGGGTACCAGGCGAACGCGGCGGTCGTCGACCGCGCCAAGACGGCCTACGAAGCAGCACTCCAGATCGGGAAGTGAACCCCATGCCTGTCTCTCCCATCGAGCCCACGACCGCGACCGGCTACCTGTCGGGTGCCGAGGCGGCGTCGGCCCTGTCGGGTCTGTCTCCCTCCACCGCCACCGCGTCCACCGGACGGGTGGGCGCGAGTGCGTTCGCCGAGGTCCTCGGCGGCGCGGTCGACAGCACACAGCAGCTGCAGGCCACGTCCAACGAGCTGGCGATCGCCGCGGTGTCGGGCGACCTGGCCGACATCCACCAGGCGACGATCGCCTCGACGCGTGCCGCCACGACCCTCGAGCTCGTCGCCACCGTGCGCAACAAGGCGGTCGACGCGTTCAACGAGATCATGAGGATGCAGGCCTGACATGCCGGAGAAGATCAAGTCGTCGTTCGGGCGCGCGTTCGGCGCCGCCCGCGACTTCACGATCGCGCAGCGCACGCTCGCGGTCCTCGCCCTCGCGATCCTCGTCGTCGCCGTGGTCGGTCTCGTGTCCTGGGTGTCGCGTCCGAGCTTCGCGCCCCTGTACTCGGGCATGTCGAGCGCGGACGCCTCGGCGATCGTGGACCAGCTCAGGTCGCAGGGGGTCCCGTACCAGCTGTCCGACGGCGGAGCGACGGTGCTCGTCCCCGAGGCGCAGGTCTACGAGCAGCGGCTCACGGCCGCTGCCGCGGGCCTGCCGGCGGACGAGTCGACCGGCGGGTACTCGCTGCTCGACGAGATGGGTGTGACGTCGAGCGAGTTCCAGCAGGACGTGACGTACAAGCGTGCGCTCGAGGGAGAGCTGGCACGCACGATCGGGGCCATGGAGAACGTCTCGACCGCGACCGTCCAGCTCGCCATCCCGGAGGACACGGTCTTCGCCGCGGAGAAGGGCACACCGACGGCGTCGGTCTTCGTGGCCCCGGCACGCGGCAAGTCGCTGGCTCCCGAACAGGTCGAGGCCATGGTGCACCTGGTGTCGGCCTCGATCGACGGCATGTCGCCCACGGACGTGGCGGTCGTCGACCAGAGCGGCGCCGTCCTCTCGGAGGTCGGCGTCGGTACCCGGTCGTCGGGCAAGCAGAGCGCGGAGTACGAGGAGCGTACGGCCCGGGCGGTGCAGGCCATGCTCGACCGCGTCGTCGGCGTGGGCAACTCGACCGTCGCGGTGACGGCAGAGATGGACGTCTCGAGCTCGGAGCGTCTCGAGGAGACGTTCACCGCTCCCGAGAACGCGCCGGCGCTCAACGAGTCGACCACGACCGAGGAGTACTCCGGCACGGGTGGGGGCGGGGCCGGCGTGCTGGGGCCGGACAACATCGCGGTCCCGAACGGCGGGACCGGTGACAGCACCTACACGTCGCAGGACGCGACGCGCAACAACGCGGTCGACAAGACCACGGAGACGACGACGCGGCCCGCGGGCGCGCTGACCCGTCAGACGGTGTCGGTCGCGCTCAACGCCGACGCGGCGGGTGCGGGCAACACGGCGGCCATCACGACCCTCGTGGCGGCTGCGGCCGGCATCGACCCGGAGCGTGGGGACGTGGTCGAGGTCGAGCGGCTCGCGTTCGACACGGGCGCGGCGGACGCGGCTGCGGCCGCCCTCGCCGCGGCGGAGGCAGCGGCTGCCGCCGAGAAGCAGGGCCAGATGCTGCGGACCGGAGCGGTCGTCGCCGGCATCCTGCTGCTCCTCGTGCTGGGTCTGGTGGCCTGGTCGCGGGCCCGTCGCCGGCGTGAGCGCCGGGAGGCGGTCGACATCGCGGACCTCGAGCTGCGTCCTGTGGGCGACGGTCTCGACGAGTTCGGTCCCCTGCACGGTCGGGACGACGGTGACGGGCTGCTGGAGCCGGTGCCCACGCGCCCCGAGATCCAGCCGCCGACGCCCCGCTTCTCGAGCCTGGACCAGCGTCGGGCAGAGGTGGACGCGCTCGCCGGGGCCGACCCGGACAAGACGGCCGAGTACCTGCGTGTGCTCCTGGCGGAGGACCGGGCGGTGCGGCGATGACGGTCACGACGAACGCGCCGAGCACCGGCGTGCAGGACGCACCGGCGGGGTCCTCCGCCGAGCCTGGGGCGAGCGCGACGCAGACGATCACGGTCGACGCGCCGGACTCCGGGGAGTCGCGGCTCCCGGTCGAGACGATGCGGCGGATCGCCGGCATGTCCGGTGTCCAGAAGGTCGCGCTCGTGCTCATGCAGATGAGCCAGGACCGGGCCGCCACGGTCATGTCGCTGTTCTCCGAGGAGGAGACGGGTGAGGTCGCGGCGGAGATCATGCGGACGCAGGTCGTCGACCCCGACCTCGCGGTCGCCGCACTCGACGAGTTCTACGACATGGCCCTGTCCGGCAGTCCCCGTCCGCGAGGGGGCAAGGATCTCGCGGTGGGGCTGCTCGAGGCCTCGTTGGGGGCCGACAAGGCCGCCGACGTCGTCGAGCGTCTCGTGGCGAGCATGCAGGGCAAGGCCTTCGAGTACCTGGACGGGACCGAGCCGGGGCAGATCATCTCGCTGCTCGACGGCGAGCACCCGCAGACGGTGGCTCTCGTGCTCGCGCACCTGAGCGCGACCGTCGCGTCGTCGGTCCTGGCCAACCTGGCCGACGAGTACCGCACCGACGTGGCGCAGGCGCTGGCCACGATGGGCACGGCGTCCCCGGAGGCGGTCAAGCTCGTCTCGGAGCAGTTCCGTGCCCGCATGGGGGCGAGCATCGCCCCCCGCCAGCCGGTCGAGATCATCGGCGGTGTCCAACCGCTGGTCGACATCATCAACCGCTCGGACGTCGCGACCGAGAAGGCCCTCCTCGAGGGGCTCGAGGCGCGCGACCCGGCCCTTGCCGACGAGGTCCGCTCGCGCATGCTGACGTTCGAGGACATCGCGTCGTTCGAGGCGCGCGACGTCCAGATCATCCTGCGGGGTGTGGAGATGGCCGTGCTCGCGCTCGCGATGAAGGGCACGAGCGCCCGGGTCGTCGACGCCGTCACGACCAACATCTCGGCGCGCAACCGCACGCTCCTCGACGAGGAGATCGCGGGTCTGGGCGGCGTGCGCGTGAGCCAGGTCGAGGAGGCGCGGGCAGAGATCGTCCGCATCGTCCGGGACCTGGAGGCCGACGAGAAGATCACGATCCATCGCACGGACGGGGACGAGCTTGTCTACTGAGTCGGCGTTCGTCCCGAACGCGGTCCCGGTGCTGAACAGCTCGCGGGTCCGGGAGGTGGAGGCGGCGGCGTCCGCCCGCGGGTACGCGGCGGGGTACGCCGCCGGGGCTCGCGCCGCGCAGGAGGGGGTGGACCGGCTGCGGGCCTCTCTCGAGGAGGAGCATGCTCGCCGTGCGGCCGAGCAGGTCGAGAGCATCCGGCGCACGGTCTCGCTCCTGCACGAGGCGGCTCGGGCGCTGACCGAGCGGACGGTGCCGGTCGTCGAGTCCGCGCAGGCCGCGACGCTGCGCGGTGCGCTGGATCTCGCCGAGGCGATCGTCGACCTCCAGCTGACCGACCGGTCCCGCGCCGCGCACGCGGCGCTGGCCCGGGTGACGTCGAGCGTCGAGGCTGCGGTCGTCGAGGTGCGCCTGCACCCCGACGACGTGCGCCTGCTCACCGAGGCCGGGGTCCAGGAGCCGGCGCTCGTGCCGGACGCGACGCTGCGCCGGGGGGACGCCGTGGCGCACCTCGAGCACGGGTTCCTCGACGCCCGCGTCGGGACGGCGGTCGAGCGTGCCCGGGCCGAGCTCACGGCCCTCGTCGACGCCGCGGACCGCCCCGCGGCGCCCCGGCTCGACGAGGCCGAGGGGCGCCGCCAGGGTGCGCAGCCCGGTGCCGGGAGGGCGGTGGCATGACCGCGATCGACGTGGCCGAGAGGGCGCCCGACCTCGGGACGCAGGCAGTACAGGCAGCGCAGGCAGAGGCCGAGGCCTGCGCGCGGTCGACGACCGACGGGCCGTCAGCGTCTGCCGGCGCCCCCGGGCAGGCTCCTTGGCGTCCCGCCGCGCTCGACGCGCTGGCGGCGGCGGCGCGCCCCGAGCGGGTCGGCGTCGTGTCCTCGGCGGTCGGCCTGAGTGTCGAGGTCGCGGGGCTGCGGTGCGCCCTGGGGGATCTGGTGCACATCGGGGAGGCGCCGCACGGCGTCGCAGCCGAGGTCGTGGCGACGTCGGAGGGGCTGGCCCGCTGCATGCCGCTCGGCAGGCTCACGGGCGTCGGTGCCGGCGCGCCCGTGCGCACGAGCGGCACGGGCATCCTCGTCCCCACGGGGCGGGGACTGTTCGGCCGCGTGATCGACGCGCTGGGGCGACCTGTCGACGGTCTGGGGCCGATCGTCAGCGACGTGCGGGTGCCGGTCGACAACGAGGCTCCCTCGGCCATGGACCGCGCCCGCATCGACACGCCGCTCCAGACGGGCGTGCGGGTGCTCGACTCGCTCGTGACCCTCGGGCGCGGGCAGCGCATCGGCCTGTTCGCGGGCTCGGGCGTGGGCAAGTCGTCGCTCCTGTCGATGGTGGCGCGCGGCACGGACGCCGAGGTGTCCGTCATCGCCCTCGTCGGTGAGCGCGGTCGCGAGGTCCGCGAGTTCCTCGAGGACGACCTGGGGCCCGAGGGCCTGGCCCGGTCGGTCGTGGTCGTCGCGACGTCGGACGAGCCGGCCATGATGCGCCGTCGGGCCGCGTTCACCGCGACCCGGATCGCGGAGGCGTTCCGGGACGACGGCGCACACGTGGTGCTCATGATGGACTCGCTCACGCGTGTGTCCATGGCGCAGCGGGAGATCGGCCTGTCGGTCGGCGAGCCTCCGGCCACGCGCGGCTACCCGCCGTCGACCTTCTCGCTCATGGCGAACCTGCTCGAGCGGGCGGGCACGGGCGTGCGCGGTTCCGTCACGGGGATCTACACGGTCCTGGTCGACGGCGACGACCACAACGAGCCGATCGCCGACCAGGCGCGCTCGATCCTCGACGGGCACGTGGTGCTCGACCGGGCCATCGCGGTCACGGGTCACTACCCGGCGGTGGACGCGCTCGGGTCGATCTCACGCGTCGCGTCCCGCGTGACGACCCCCGAGCAGAGGTCGCTCGCGCTCACGCTGCGCAAGGTCCTCGCGGCGCGGCGCAAGGCGCAGGACATCCTCGACATCGGCGCCTACAAGAAGGGCACCGACGAGCTCGTCGACGCCGCGCTCGCGCACGAGCGCGCGATCGACGCCTTTCTCCAGCAAGCCATGACGGACGGCACACCGGCCGAGGAGACGTGGTCGCGCCTCGCGCGACTGACCGAGGCACTGATCGACGGGGAGGCGTGATGAGCACGAAGTTCCGGCTCGCGGGGGTGCTGCGGCTGCGGCGGCTCGAGGAGGACACGGCCAAGGCGCGTCTCGCGAGCGCCCACGCGGACCTCGCGCAGACCGTCGAGGAGGCGGGCGGGCTCTCGGCGTACCTCGAGTCCTCGCCGGACCACGCCACGACGGGGGCTTCGCTCGCCGCGATCGCGGCCTCGAGGGCTGCCACGAGCGCGCTCTTCGCAGCCCTCGAGGCCGAGGCGCGCCGCAAGTCGGCCGAGGTCGACGCGGCGTTCAGCGGGCTCCAGGGGGCGCGGACGGCGCGCCTGGGTCTCGAGAAGCTCGAGGACCGTCACGACCAGGACGTCGCGCGCGCCGAGGGCCGCGCCGAGCAGGCCACGCTCGACGAGGTCGCCTCGTCGACGTGGCGACCGACCACCGGAAGGACCACCCGACCGTGAGCATGACCCAGGCCCTGACTCGTGTCGGGGAGATCCGCACCGAGATCTCGGCCCTCCAGGACCCGACGGCGGCGCGCGGCGCGTCGTCGGCAGGCACGACGGGTGCGTCGGGTACGGCACCGGGGGCCGGCGCGGCGAGCGCGACCGACTTCGCGTCGGTGCTCGCGGCGGTCGGTGCTGGTGACGCGCAGGGGGCGTCGGACCTGTTCGGCAGCCTGCTGTCGTCGTTGACCGGCACCAGCACGGGTTCCGGCACCGGCTCCGGCGCTGCGGCGGGGGCGTCCGATCTCGCGGGTCTGTTCTCCTCGCTCGTGTCGGCTGCGGGGGCGTCCTCGACGGGTGCCGCCGCAGGCACGGCCGCGACGGGCACGACGGGTGCAGCGGCCACGGCCGGGGCGGTCCTCGAGACCGCCAAGCAGTACCTGGGCGTGCCCTACGTCTGGGGCGGCGAGAGCCTGGCCGAGGGCGGTCTGGACTGCTCGGGCCTCGTTCAGCTCGTGTTCGGCGCGCACGGCGTCGACCTGCCGCGGGTCGCGAAGGACCAGATGCGTCAGGGCACCGAGGTCGCCTCGCTCGCGCAGGCGCAGCCCGGTGACCTCATCGTCCAGCGGGGCGGCAAGCACATCGGCATCTACCTGGGCGACGGGCAGATGATCCACGCACCCAAGCCCGGCCGGACGGTCGAGATCACGCCGGTCACGGATGCTTCCGTGACCACGATCCGCCGCGTGCTGGGCGCAGGGGCGCCGTCATGACTGCTGTCACGCCGTCGCTCGCGAGCATCCTCGCGCCCGCTGCCCCGTCCGGCTCGCGCCGTGGCGCGGGCGACTCCTCGGACGCGTTCGGCAGGTCGCTCGCCGCGGCGTCGGACGAGGCCGCCGGGTCGGGAGGCACGTCGTCGGCGGGCGAGGGGACCGGCGTCGTGGGCACCCTGCCCGACGGCGCCGCTCACCCGGGGCTCGTCGGTGCACCGGGTGTCCCGGGCGCCCAGGAGGGACCCGGATCGTTCGTCGAAGGGATCTCGCCCGGCGAGGACGGGACGGGCGCTGGCGACGGCGGCGTCCTGGGCAGCGGGGACACCGGCGAGACCGACGGCACCGACGGCACCGACGGGTCAGGCGGTCCGGGCGAGGCGACCGGTGCCGAGGGCGCGGTCGCGGGGCCACCGACCGTCGCCCCGCCCGTGGACCCCTCGCCCGTGCCGGGGGGCTCGGACGTGCTCCCCGACCCCGTCGACCTGCCGGGGACGGCAGGTGCCGACGCCGTCCCCGGTGCGGCGACCGGCGCCGTCGGGCCGTCCTCCGCCGGACCGGAAGAGCAGGCCACCGCGCCCGTGCCACCGGCCGGCAGCACGGTGTCGACCGCGGCGGAGCCTGCCGTGCCCGTCGAGCAGGCCGCCGCGGGGAGCGCCGCGCCACGTGGTGCCTCGACGGCGACCGGCGAGGAAGCACCGACGGCCGTCCGGCCGGTCGGCGACACGGCCGTGCCTCCCGTCGTGGCGGGGCAGGCGTCCGGCGGGGGAGCGGGCGGCGCGTCCGACGGTTCTCGACAGCCCGCCGGGGGACCCGTGGTGACCGCCCCGGCGCTCGTGGCGACGCCCGGCGCGCGCGTCCCCGCCAGCACCGGGCCCGCTGCCCCTGCCGCCCCTGCCGAGGCCGCCGCCGAGCCGACGGCGGCACCCGGGCAGGTCGTCCCCGCACCGGTCCCGGTGCCGGTGGCGCAGACCCCGGTACCTGCCGCCGTCGGGCAGGTCGCCCCCGCCCCGGCCACGCCCCAGGCACCTCCCACGCTCCACGCCCAGGTCTCCGGCCCCGTGTTCCAGCTCCTCGCCGCGGGCGACGGCGACCACGTGCTCACCCTGTCGGTGACGCCCGACAACCTGGGCCCCGTCACCGTCCGGGCGCACATCGCGGGCGGCGAGCTGCGGATCGAGCTCTTCGCGCCGCACGACGCAGGCCGTGAGGCACTGCGCGCGCTCGCAGGTGAGCTCCGCCGCGACCTCGCGGGCATCGCGCCGACGGCGTCGCTGTCGGTCTCGGACGCGAAGGAGGCCCCGGCCCAGGGGAACGGTCACCAGGCCGGGGCCGGCAGCGCGGGGGACGGGGGCACCGGCAACGGCTCGACCGGCCGCCCGGGCGAGGGCTACGCGTGGCAGTCCCGCCCCGGCGCACGACCCGGCGTCCCCGGGGCGACCACCGACCAGACCAACCAGCCGACAGTGGACGACACGACGCCGGGGGCCGCCCGGCGCCTCGACGTCCTCGTCTGAGAGAGGAACGACGTGCCGGTCACCCCCGTCTCCGGGGCGGGCTCCGCCCCCGTGGAGACCCCTCCCCCCACGCAGGGCGTGCGCGCCCCCAAGCAGGAGTACGACAGCGAGCTGTTCCTGGGTCTGCTCGTGACCCAGCTCCGCAACCAGGACCCGTCCAGCTCCATGGAGACCAGCGAGATCGTCGCCCAGACGACGTCGCTCGCCATGATGGAGTCCCTGAGCGCCATGCGCACCCTCGTCGAGGAGTCGGCGCTGCAGCAGCAGGAGGCGTTCGCGCTGCAGATGCGCGACGCCGCCGCGACCCTGCTCGGCAAGGAGGTGTCCTACCTCGACGCGGACGGCGTCGAGCACACGGGCATCGCTACCGCGGTGTCCTACAAGGACGCCGTCCCCACGGTGACGATCGGCGACGAGAGCATCGCGCTCGACAAGGTCTCGGGCGTCACCGGCACGGTCAGCACGGATGCCACCGAACCCCCACCCGCCACGGACGGCGCCACCGACAGCCAGGGCGACATCGCCGCCTGACCCGAAAGGACCCATCGTGCTCCGTTCTCTCAACACCGGAATCTCCGGCCTGCGCGCCCACCAGACCATGCTGGACGTGACGGGCAACAACATCGCCAACGTCAACACCACGGGCTTCAAGTCGTCACGGACCCAGTTCCAGGACACGCTCTCGCAGCTCGTCGCCGCGGGCGTCGCCCCCGACCAGCAGGTCGGCGGCTCCAACCCCGCGCAGATCGGCCTCGGCGTCACGACCGCGTCGATCACGACCCAGTTCACGCAGGGTGCACGGCAGGGCACCGGCGTCGCGACCGACCTCATGATCGACGGCGACGGGTTCTTCGTCGTCGAGCAGGGCGGTCAGCAGCTGTACACCCGCGACGGTTCGTTCGGCTTCGACGGCCTGGGACGGCTCGTCAACGCGAACGGGGCGTTCGTGAGCGGGTGGACCGCAGTGAACGGGGTCGTCAACACGAGCGGCCCCCTCGACCGGCTCACGATCCCCGTGGGCGAGGTCTCCCTGCCCGAGGCGACGACGAGCGTCACGCTCGGGGGCAACCTGCCCGCCGACGCGAAGGACGGCACGAAGGTCGTGCGCGACATCGAGATCTTCGACGAGCTCGGCACGTCGACCAAGCTGTCGCTCGAGTTCACCGCGACGGCCGGGGCCTGGTCCGTGAGCGCGCTCGACGCCGCGACGGGCACGGTCATCGGGGGCCCGCAGGGCCTGACGTTCACCGACGGCGCTCTCACGGCCGGTGGCGCGCTCACGGTCGCGGGCGTGGACATCGACCTGAGCACCGTCACGTCCTACGCGGGCCTGTCGAACGTCGCGGTCTCGGCCAAGGACGGTGCGGCGGCGGGTTCGCTCAAGTCGTACTCCATCTCCGGGAACGGGTCGATCATCGGCACCTACTCGAACGGCAAGACGGCCGTCCTCGGACAGGTCGCCCTCGCGTCCTTCACCAACATGGGGGGCCTCGAGAAGGCCGGCGGGTCCACGTACGCGGCGACGCAGTACTCGGGCGACCTGCTCATCGGCGGCGCGGGCGACCAGGGCCTGGGATCGATCACGTCCAGCTCGCTCGAGATGTCGAACGTGGACCTCTCGCAGGAGTTCACTAACCTCATCGTGTCCCAGCGCGGGTTCCAGGCGAACTCGCGCGTCATCACCACCTCCGACGAGGTGCTGACCGAGCTCGTCAACCTCAAGCGGTGACGACGGCCGCGCGCGGGGCAGCGCGCGGGCACCACGGCGCCCCCGGGACGACACGGTCCGGGGGCGCCGTCGTGCGCCGGGGCGCAGGGGGCGAGGCCCGGACCGCCCGACCTGCGCGAACGGCCCGGCGGGTTCAGCCCCCCTGCCCGTTCACGAGCACGCACGGGCTGCCGAGAGTACGGATCAGCGGGGCACGGCCGACCGGCGGTGCACCGCGCCCCGAGAGGCCCGGCTCGTCGCCCTCGCCCCCCTCCGACCGACCCGACCCGAAGGTGGAACCGTGATCGTCCTCACGCGCTTCAGCTCCGAGCGCATCGCGATCAACGCGGACCTCGTGGCCCGTGTCGAGACCAACCCCGACACCCGGGTCACGCTGATCGACGGTTCTCGATACATCGTCACCGAGTCCATGGAGGACGTGATCCGCCTGGTCGAGGAGCACAAGGCCCGCGTCCTGCTGCTCGCGCAGTCCATGACCAGCATCGGTGAGCGCACCCCGCTCGGCATCGTGCCCGACCGGTCCGACCCCGAGGCCGACGACCGTGCCCCGGTCGCCGTGACCCCGCTCCCCGCCCCGAGGAAGTAGGCCCCATGGATCCCGCAACCATCATCGGCATCCTGTTCGCGTTCGGTGCGCTCGTCGCGATGGTGCTCCTCGAGGGAGCCCAGATCACGTCGATCCTGCTGCCCGCGCCGATCATCCTCGTCTTCGGCGCCAGCATCCTCGTCGCGGTCGCGTCGGGCACCGTGCGCGACGCGCTCCAGGCGATCAAGGCGCTGCCGAGGGCGTTCGTGAGCAAGCCTGCCCGCCCGGCCGACGCGATCGAGGAGGTCGTACGGGCCGCCGAGATCGTCCAGAACGACGGTGGGCTCCTCGCGCTCGAGGCCGAGTCCCAGAAGACCGAGGACCCGTTCCAGCGCAGCGCGCTCCAGTCCCTGGCCGACGGCGCCGACGCCGACCAGCTGCGCACCCTGCTCGAGGAACGGATCGAGACCAAGAGCCGTGAGGACGCGGTCGCCTACGACTTCTACAACGCGATCGGCGGGTACGCCCCGACCATCGGCATCGTCGGAACCGTCGTGTCCCTGACCCACGTCCTGGAGAACCTCTCCGACCCGGCCGAGCTCGGCCACATGATCGCGGCCGCGTTCATCGCGACCCTGTGGGGCATCCTGTCCGCGAACTTCATCTGGCTGCCCATCGGCGCCAAGCTCAAGCGCATCTCCGACCTCGAGGTCCAGCGGCTCGACGTGCTGCTCGAGGGATACATGTCGATCCAGGCAGGCGCTCGCGCCCGCGTCATCGACGAACGGCTCAAGACCATGGTCCCCGACTGGTCGCTGCCCACGGGCAAGGCCGCCTGATGAGCGGCCGCTCGGCGGGGCACGGCCGACGCCGACGCGGCGGCGGCGGGGGCGGTGGCGGCGGTGGAGGTCACGACACGGGCGGCAGCGGTCGCTGGATGGTCTCCTACATGGACATGGTCACGGTCATCATGTGCCTGTTCATCGTGCTGTTCGCCATCAGCTCGGTCGACCAGGGCAAGTACCAGGAGCTCAAGTCGTCGCTCGCAGCCGGCTTCGGCACGATCGAGGACGCCGACGTCGTGGAGGCGGTCGTCGACGACCCGGCGACCGAGCCGCCCACCGACGTCGAGACCGACCTCGAACGGGCCCTGGCCGAGGTCGCCGACCTGACCGGGCTGCGCGACGCGATGTCGAGAGACCTGGACGCGTACGGCATGTCCGACACCGTGAGGTTCGAGATCGACGAGCGCGGCCTCACGGTGCGCCTGGTCTCGGCCGACACGTTCTTCTCGCCGGGCAGCGCCGACCTCACCGAGGAAGCGGGAGCCGTCCTGCAGATCGTCGGACCCGTCCTGGCTCCGACGACCTACGAGATCCAGGTCGAGGGGAACGCCGACTACAAGTCGACCGTGGGATCCCGCTTCCCCACGAACTGGGAGCTGTCGTCGTCGCGCGCCACCGCGGTCCTGCGCTACCTCGTCGAGCACAGCGGCCTGACCGAGCAACGGATCGCCGCGGTCGGGTTCGGGTCGGCGCGGCCGCTCGCAGCAGGGACGCACCCCGAGGCCCTCGCCGCCAACCGGCGTGTGGACATCATGGTCCTGTCCGCGCAGCCCGAGGCCGTGCGAGCCCTCATCCCCGAGGTCCTCGGCGGCACGCTCACCGCGGCGGACATCCCGGCGGCGGAGTCCGCGCACCGTGCCGCCCTCGCAGGGGCGGCGGAGGCGACGGCCGAGACCGGCTGACGGTCCCACAGACCCTCGGTCCCGTCGCGTCTCCCCGCCCGGGTCGTGCTCCTGGTGGGTGCGGCCGGTCGCCCCGGAGGGCGCCCGGTCGCCGTGCAGGCTCTCCGTCGCCCGCCTGCATAGGAGACCGACGTGAGCACGACGACACCCGTCAGGGTCCAGGGTCCCGCCGAACGGCGCAAGGTCGAGGTCTACGACTTCCGTCGCCCGACGACGCTCGTGCGTGAGCACCATCGCATCCTCGAGATGGCGTTCGAGAGCTTCGCCCGCCAGTGGGGAACCCAGCTGACCGCCCGTGTGCGCGTCGTGTCCCAGGTGAGCCTGGGCGCGGTGACGATGCGGACGTACGACGACTACGTGGCCGACCTGCCGGTCACGACCACGGTCGTCGTGTGCGAGATCGACGGCATCAACCCGCGCGCCGTGCTGCAGTTCCCGCACACCGACGCCCTCACGTGGATCGCGCACATGCTCGGCGCCGGCCCCTACATCCCGGCGATCGACCGCAAGTTCACCGACGTCGAGCGTGCGCTCGTCACCTCGCTGGTCACGGAGACGCTGCGCGACCTGCGTCACTCGATGGGCCGACTCCTGGAGACGCCGCTGAAGATCGGCTCGATCCAGCACAACTCGCAGTTCGTGCAGGCCGCGCCGACCGCCGAGCTCATGATCGTGGCGGAGTTCAACCTGCGGGTCGGGGACGGGGCGTGCACGGCGACCCTCGCCCTGCCGGCGATCGCCCTGCTGCCGCACCTCGGCGAGGCGAACCCGGCCGACGACCCGGCCGACGCCGCAGCGCGCACACGACGACACATCGCCCGTTCCCTGGTCGACGTCACGGTCGAGCTGTCGAGCGCGGCCATGACGCCGGTCGAGGTCGTCGACCTCGCCGTCGGCGACGTCATCCGCCTCCCGCACAACCGGTCCCGCCCGCTCGACGTCATCGTCGACGGCCACGTCCTGGCACGCGGTGCGGTCGGCTCGTCCGGCTCCCGCCTCGCCTGCCGCATCGTCACCACCGAGGAGAACTGAAGCATGAGTACCGCCACCACCGCCGACCGGACGGCCGTCGAGGCCGCGGTCGAGGCCGCCCGTGCGCTCGTCGAGCTCGTCCCGACGAGCACGCCCCTGTCCGCCGCGCTCTCGGGCGGCGCTCCGGTCGGACCGCAGGCCGTGACCGCGGTCGTCGCCTCGTACGTCGGCGACACGGGGACCGACATGGCCCTCGCGCTCATCGACGAGTCCTCCCTCGCCGACGCGTCCGAGACCCCGACCCTCGACATGACCGACCTCCTGCGCCCCGCGCTCGAGGCAGCCGGCGCCACGACCGGCGTCGGAGTGCTCGGCGACGTCCGTGTCGGCGACGCGACCGAGCTCTTCGAGGACGAGGAGGCCGTGGTCTTCGAGCTCTCCGCAGGCGGCGGGCCGACGGCCGGCTGGTTCGTGGTCCGTGCGCGCAAGACCCTGCGGAGCCTGCCCGACGAGGCCATGACGGGCAGCCGGCTCGCGCGCATCTCCAACGTCGAGATGCGGCTCGCCGTCGTCGTCGGGCACACGCGGATGCCCGTGCGCGAGGTGCTCAACCTCGAACCCGGCGCCGTCGTCGAGCTCGACCGCTCGGCCGGCGCGCCCGCGGACGTGCAGCTCAACGGCCGGACCATCGCCAAGGGGGAGGTCGTGGTCGTCGACGGTGGCGACTACGGCGTGCGGATCACCAAGATCCTCGACGCGGACGACTGAGCCCGTGGACGTCACCACCGTGCTGCGGGTCGCCTTCTCCCTGGCGGTCGTCATGGGGCTGCTGTGGCTGTCGTACCGGGTCGCCGACCGGAGCAGGCGTCAGACGCCCGGGGGGCGCGGCGCGCAGCTCACCGTCGTCGCCCGCCAGGGGCTGAGCCAGAAGAGCGCCGCGGTGCTCCTCGACTCGGGCGGCACCCGCTACCTGCTCGGGGTCACCGAGTCCTCGGTCACGGTGATCGACCAGGGGCCCGCGCCGGCGACGGCCACGGCGGCCGTGGCCACGGGCCCCAAGCACGCCGTGCGGGACGCGACGTCGACCCGCCTGGGGCCCTTCAACGTGGTGAAGTCGGCGACCGGCCCCCGGGCCACGGTCGCCCCGTCGGGCGGGGCCACGGTCACCCGGACCACGGGCGAGCAAGCAGCAGCGACCGACGCGACGGACCTGGCGGACCCGACCGGCCTGGCCTCCGGGGCCGCCCCCGACGGGCGACCGACGAGCCCGTCGTTCGACGAGGCCGTCCTGGCCGCGCAGGTCTGGCTCGACGAGGCGCCCGTCGCGCCCGTCGCCGCCCCGGCCGGGCCCGGGCGCGCGGTGAGCCTGCGCGCTGCGGGCGCTGCGCCGTCGGGCGTGACCTCCGCGGGCCTGGACACGGCCGCGGTGCGTTCGTTCCTGGCGGGCGACACCTGGCGTCAGGCCGCCCGTGCCGTGTGGGGGCCCCGGCGATGACCGTCGTCGTCCCGGTGCGCAGGCAGGCGCACCGGGCCGTGGCGCTGGCCACGGCCCTCGTCCTCGTCGTGCTCGTCCTCGTGACGGCGGTGCTGCTCGCCCCGTCCGCGAGCGCGGCCCCGACCGACCCCACGGCGCCCACCGCCCCGGTCGACCCGACCGCCCCTGACGGGGGCAGCAGCTTCTCGGTCGAGATCAACGGCCCGAACGGCGAGCCGTCGTCGTCCCTCGTGACGCTCGTGGGCATCACGCTGCTGTCGCTGGCCCCGACGCTGCTGCTCATGATGACGTCGTTCACGAAGATCTTCGTGGTGCTGTCGCTGACGCGCAACGCGCTGGGCACCGGTACCGTGCCGCCGAACATGGTCCTCGCGGGACTCGCGCTGTTCCTGTCGATGTTCATCATGTGGCCCGTGTTCGGCGAGATCAACGAGGCCGCCGTCCAGCCCTACCTCGCGGGCACCACGACGTTCAGCCAGGCGCTCGACGCGGGCTCCGAGCCGCTGCGCGAGTTCATGCTGGCGCACACGCGCGAGGAGGACCTCGCGCTCATGACGCGCGCGGCCGACCTCGACAACCCGGCGACCATGGCCGACGTGCCGCTGACCACGCTCGTGCCGGCGTTCGTGATCTCGGAGCTGCGGGCGGCGTTCATCATCGGCTTCGTGATCTTCGTGCCGTTCCTCGTGATCGACCTGGTCGTCGCGGCGGCGCTCATGAGCATGGGCATGATGATGCTCCCGCCCACCATGATCTCGCTGCCCTTCAAGCTGTTGCTGTTCGTCCTCGTCGACGGGTGGGGGCTCATCACCACCTCGCTCATCGGCTCGTACGGGGTGGGATGACATGGAGACGTCGGCCGTCCTCGACATCGCGACCCAGGCGATGATCCTCGCCGCGAAGCTCGCGGCCCCTGTCCTGATCACGTCCCTCGTCGTGGGTTTCTCGATCTCGCTCGTGCAGTCCGTGACCCAGATCCAGGAGGTCACGCTCTCGTTCGTGCCGAAGGCCGCGGCGGTCGCCGTCGCGCTCATCGTGTGCGGCAACTGGATGATCGGCGAGCTGGTCTCGTTCACGCACGCGATGTTCGACCTGATCCCGTCCCTGCTGGGCGGCGGCTGACGTCGGTGACGTTCGACATCGACCAGGCGTGGCTCCAGGCGACCCTGCTCGCCGGGGTCCGCCTGGCCGCGTTCATGCTGCTCGCGCCGCCGTTCTCCCACAAGGCCATCCCGCGCCAGGTGCGCGCCATCCTCGCGGTCTCGCTGGGGCTGGTGGTCTCGGGCCGGGTCGCGCCGACGTACGAGGCGGTGGGCACGGCCACGTTCTTCGCGCACGTGGTCGCCGAGGCGGCGACGGGCGCGATGCTGGGCACGCTCGTCATGATCGTCTTCTCGGCCGTGACCGCGGCCGGCTCGCACCTCGACCTGTTCGGGGGATTCTCGGTCGGCATGGCGTTCGACCCGCAGACCAACGTGAGCGGGTCGCAGTTCACGCGCCTGTTCGCGCTGGCCACGGTCGTCCTGATGTTCACCTCGGACGCCTACCAGCTCGTGATCCTCGGCCTCGCGCGCTCGTACGACGTGGTGCCGGTCGGGGCGTTCGCCGGGGTCCCGGCCGGGTCCTTCATCGACGCGCTCACGGGGTCGTTCGTCGCGGGGCTCCAGATCGCCGGGCCCATCGTCGTGGTCCTCTTCCTGGCCGACGTCGGGCTGGGCCTGGTCACCCGTGTCGCCCCCGCGCTCAACGCGTTCGCGCTCGGCTTCCCGCTCAAGATCTTCCTGACCCTCTCGCTCGTCGGGACGGTGCTCATCGCCCTGCCGCACGCCCTGTCCGCGCTCACGGCACAGGCCCTGGAACTGATGGGAGGGGTCGGCTGATGGCGGACACGTCCGAGGAGAGGACCGAGCAGGCCACCGAGCGCAAGATGAAGGAGGTCCGCGAGAAGGGGCAGCTCGGCCGGTCGCAGGACCTCACGGCATGGGTCGGGATCGCGGTCGCGGGTGCGCTGCTCCCGCTGACGCTCGGCAACGCGGCCGGGGCCGCGACCGAGCAGGTCCTGTCGATCCGCACCGTGATCGAGAACCCCGAGCCGGCCGTCGCGGTCGTGCTCCTGCAGGAGGCGTTGCGCTCGATCCTGCCCACGATCGGCATGCTGCTCGCGGCGGTCGCGCTCGCTGCGATCATCGGCTCGGTCGTCCAGGGCGGGCTGCACCTGAAGAAGTTCCGCGGCGAGTTCCAGCAGTTCAACCCGGTCTCGGGGTTCAAGCGGATCCTCGGTCCCCAGGCGTTGTGGAACGGCGTCAAGGCGCTCCTCAAGACGACCGTGGTCGGGGTCGTGCTGTACGTCGTGATCCAGTCGCTCATGCCCGTGCTGCTCTCGGCGGGCGGTCTGCCCGTGGCCTCGCTCCTGGAGGCCGCCGGGTCGGGGGTCAAGGCGCTGCTGCTGTGGGCGACGGCGGCAGGGATCTCGCTCGCGCTGCTCGACGTGCTCGTCGTCGCCAAGCGCAACCGCAAGAAGACGCGCATGACGAAGAAGGAGGTCAAGGACGAGCACAAGAACAGCGACGGCGACCCCATGGTGAAGTCGCAGCGCCGGTCGATGGCCCGCGCGCTGTCCCGCAACCGCATGCTCGCCGCGGTCGCGGACGCCGACGTCGTGATCGTCAACCCCACGCACGTCGCCGTCGCGATCCGGTACGAGGCGGGGAAGTCCGCGCCGCGCGTCGTCGCCAAGGGGGCGGACCACCTGGCTGCGCGCATCCGTGAGAAGGCCGAGGAGGCCCGGGTGCCGATGGTCCGCGACGTCCAGCTCGCTCGCGCGCTCCACAAGGTGTGCGACGTCGGGCAGGAGGTCCCGGTCGAGCTCTACATGGCCGTCGCGCGCGTCCTCGCGTTCGTCATGGCCCTCTCGCGCCGCGGGGCCGCGGTCTCGTCCGTGCCGCACCGGCTGGGGCGCCCGGCGATCGCGCCGGGGGAGTGGCCGGCGGACGAGGACCCCACGGGAGCGGGCGAGGCGCGCACGGCATGAGGCGCGCCGTACCCACCGCACGGCGGCCGGCGGGCGGTACCCGGCCGACACCGCCGCCGACCCTGCTGCCGACCCTGCTGCCGACGATCCGACGTGCATAGGGCCTCACGGCAGCACCTGCCACCGCTCCGGACCGGGAAGGACCAGGGTTCCGCGTGAAGAACCGCTCCCTCGCCATGATCGCCGTCCCGCTCGGCGTCGTCGGCATCGTCCTGCTGCTCGTCGTGCCGATCCCCGCAGGGATGCTCGACGTGCTCATCATCGTCAACATCCTGCTCTCGCTCGTGATCCTGCTGACGTCGATGTTCGTCACCAAGCCGCTCGACTTCTCGGTCTTCCCGTCGTTGCTGCTCGTCGCGACGCTGTTCCGCCTGGGCCTCAACGTCGCCTCGACCCGCCTCGTGCTGGGCAACGGGTACGCGGGCGAGGTCATCAGCGCGTTCGGTCACGTCGTGGTCAACGGGAACATCGTCATCGGCATGGTCGTGTTCCTGATCCTGGTGGTCATCCAGTTCCTCGTGATCACCAAGGGCGCCGAGCGCGTCGCCGAGGTCGGTGCACGCTTCACCCTCGACGCGATGCCGGGCAAGCAGATGGCGATCGACGCGGACCTCAACGCAGGGCTCATCTCAGAGACCGACGCCCGCGCACGACGCGCCGAGGTGTCCGCGGAGGCGGACTTCTACGGTGCGATGGACGGCGCCTCGAAGTTCGTCAAGGGGGACGCCATCGCGGGCGTCGTCATCACGATCATCAACCTGGTCGGCGGCATCGTCATCGGCGTCGTCATGCACGCCATGCCCGTGGGGGAGTCGGTCGACACCTACTCGATCCTGACGATCGGCGACGGTCTCGTGACCCAGGTCCCGGCGCTGCTCATGGCCGTCGCGACGGGCATGATCGTGACCCGCTCCAACTCGGGCGAGGGCGACGTCGGCTCGCAGGCCTCGAGCCAGCTCGTCCAGTCGCGCCACGCCATCGCGATCGCGGGCGTCGCCTCGTTCGCGATGGCGCTCATCGAGGGCATGCCCAAGCTGCCGTTCTTCGTCCTGGGGATCGGGCTCCTCGTCGCCGCGCAGCAGATCAAGGTGCGCCAGGAACGGGCCGAGGTCGCGCGGGCCGCTGCCGAGCAGCTCGAGAAGGGCGCGGCTGCGTCGTCGGACGGCACCGAGAACCTCATCGAGCAGATGCGCGTGCACGCCCTGGAGATCCTCCTGGCCCCCGACCTCGTCGACCTCGTCACGGGGGCGCACGACGATCTCCTGGGACGCGTGCGCGCGCTGCGACGCAAGATCGCGATGGACCTGGGCGTCGTCGTGCCGCCCGTGCGCACCCGTGACTCGATCGAGCTGGTCGCCTCGAGCTACGCCGTGCGGATCGCTGGGGTCGAGGCAGGCCGGGGACAGGCGCCCGCGGGCAAGGTCCTCGCGCTGGGCGACAACCTGGCGTCCCTGCCCGGGCAGGTCACGGTGGACCCGGTGTTCGGCATGGAGGGCAAGTGGGTGCCCGTCGAGATGCGGCACAGCGCCGAGATGGCCGGGGCGACGGTCGTCGACCGCGTCTCGGTCCTCGTCACCCACCTGTCGGCGATCATCTCGGCCAACGCCGCCAGGCTGCTCTCGCGCGAGGACGTCCGGGTGCTCACCGACGAGGTCAAGCGCACCAACCCCTCCGCGGTCGACGAGCTCACGCCGACCCTGCTGTCCCTCGCCGAGATCCAGCGCGTGCTCCAGGGGCTGCTCGAGGAGCGCGTGGCGGTCAACGACCTGCCCCGCATCTACGAGGGGCTCGCGCTCGCGGCGAGGCGCTCCACGGACGCCGAGCACCTGGTCGAGTCGGCGCGGTCCGTCCTCGGCCCCGCGATCCCGGCACGGTACACGGTCGACGGCACGATCCGCGTCGTGACGATCGCGCCCGTGCTCGAGCAGGCCATGCTGGCGGGGCGGCAGCCGGGTGGGGAGCACGGCACGGTCATCGTCGTGGACCCGGCGCGGCTCGACGCGTTCCGCACCTCGGTCGCCGACGTGGTCGAGGCCGCCCGAGGTGCCGGCCACGACGTCGTCCTGGTCTGCGCGCCGTCCCTTCGTCCGGCAGTCCGTCGCCTCGTGGCGACCCAGCTGCCCGACCTGGCGGTGCTCTCGTACACGGAGGTCACCTCGGGGAACGCCCTCATCGAGACCGTCGGGGTGGTGAACGATGCCCCGGCGCTTGCTGCTCGCGGGTGACACCCTCGAGGGCATCCTCGACGAGGCCCGGCGCGCGCACGGCCCGGACGTGCGGATCGTGTCGGCCGAGCGAGTCATCACGGGCGGCATCAAGGGACTCTTCGGCCGGCAGCACTACGAGGCCGTGATCGAGGTCTCCTCCCCGACCACGTTCGCCGTCCCCGACCACCCCGTCCGCTTCCCGGCGGCGCGCCGGGCGGGGATCGCCGCCCTGCTCGACGACGCCGACGACGCCGACCGGCTCGAGCCGTCGAGGTCCCAGGACCTCGAGGTGTCGACCGGGGGAGACGACTTCGCGGCGATGCTCGACGAGCTGATCGCCGAGACGGCCCTCCCCGAGCGTTCTGGGGGGCCGAGGGAGACGGGCCCGTCGACGGCCCCGGGCGACCTCGTCGCGCTCGTCGGCCTGGGCGACGACGCCGTGGCCGTCGCGCGCGCCATGCACGGTCGCCTCGGTCTCCTCACGGCGTCGGCAGGGCAGGCGCTCGACGTCGACGCCCCCCGGGTCGGCGACCCTCGCAGCGCGACAGAGGCGAGGGCCCGCGGCGTGCACGCCGGTACGTCGACCGTGGTCGCGGTCGGCGTCTCGACCGACCTCGCCGACGGGCTCCGGATCCTCGACGACCTCGGACCCGAGCAGGTGTGGGTCGTGGTCGACGCCTCGCGCAAGCACGCGGACACCGCCGCCTGGGTCGACGGGCTGCGCGGGGTCGTGCACGTGCATGCCATGGTGGTCGTGGGGCGGTCGCTGACCCGGACCCCCGAGACCGTCCAGCTCCTCGGGCTGCCCGAGGGGTGGGACGCGGGCTGACGGACGCCCGGCGCGCATAGGTGCACCGGAAGGTCAGGACGACATTCACGAACGTCAGGAGGACGTCGATGCTGGTGCTGGGGCGCAAGGTGGGCGAACGGATCCTCGTCGGCGAGGACATCGTCCTGACGGTGGTCTCCGCGGGACGCGACGGGGTGCGGATCGGGATCGAGGCGCCGCGCGACGTGCGGATCCACCGGGCCGAGATCGTCGACCAGGTCGCCGAGGGCAACCGTGCAGCCGTCGCGACCGAGGCGACCGCCGACGAGGTGCGTGCCCTGCTCACGCTGCGTCCGGCATCCTGAGCCCTCGACGACGCGACGCAGTCCCCAGGTCCCCGGGCCCCTCGGGAGTCGTGCGAGAGGGACGGGCTGCTGCGCTGCCGGGGCGCACGTGCGCGCTAGGGGTGCGGGACCGAGACCGCTGGGCCGTGCCGACGCTCGCTGGTGCTCCGGCCCCGGCCGAGCGACCTGTCCGACCGGTCGGTGCGGTGGCTGCTGCGACGGTCGTCGTCACGGTCACGGTCACGGTCACGGTCACGGTCCCGGTCCCGGTCCCGGTCTCCGTCGTCGTCCCGGTCGCGGTCGCCACGCCCCTGGCCCCGCTGCTCGGTGCACCCGTGCTGGTCACCACGCCGGTCGTCGTCCCGGTCGCCGCGGCGGTCGTCGTCCCGGTCCTTGTGCCGGTCCTCGTGCCGGTCGTCGCGCTCGTACCACCCTCCGCGCCCGAGGCCGTCGTGGTCGCACCAGTCGTTGTCGTTGCCGTTGCCGTTACCGGGTCGGCCGCCCTCCTGGGGCACCTGCGCGGCTCCGGTCCCGGAGCCCGGGACGGGCACAGCGGGCACAGCGGGCGCGACGGGTGGTTGGGGGACCGTCGGAACCGGTGCCTGCTGCACGGCGGGAGGCGGGGTCGTGGGGGAAGCGACGGGCACCGGCACGACGACGTCGGGGGCCTTGTCCTTGCCGTTCCCCACGAGGTTGTCCCACAAGCCGACGATGGGCATCGTGAGCCGGTCGACGAACGTCACGTTCGACGTGGTCGTGCCGTCGGCCGGACGTTCCTCGGCGGGGGCGACCGCCGCGCCGACCACGATCGTCACGGTCGACAGGAGCGCCGCCGCACTCCATCGCAGCGACGTGCGGGGCGACATGCCGTGCCCCAGGACGGTCCCGGCCCTGCCACGGGCGTGCCGGGGCGTGCCCGCCGCCCCGGCGCGCCCGTGGGCCGCGAGCTCGACCGGGATCTTCGGGACCGGAGTCGCCGCGGGCGAACCGACGGTGACCACGGCCGGTCGAGGGCTCACACGAGGGCTCGCACGAGGGGGCGCAGCAGGAGGGACGTCGGCAGCGGCCGTCTCGCGCACCGCGAGCAGGTTCGCACGCTGTGCTGCGAGACGCTGCCGGTACGGGGCCACGGCGACGACGCCCTGGGCAGCCCACCGGAGGACGGCCCGTGCCGACTCGGCGCGCACGGTAGCGACCCAGCTGCAGGGATCGATGCTCCGGCGCCCCGCCGCGATGTCGCGCAGCAGCGCCTGCTGGGCCGTCGTCACGGCGTCGAGCGCGGCCGAGCGGTCGGCCGGAGCCACCAGGTGGGCCCGCACGACGCGCCGTGCTTCGCGGGCGAGCTCGCCGGCGCGAGAGGCCCAGAACTCCGCGAGGGCACGGTCGCGGGCGCCGGCGGGCAGCGCGGCGAGGCCGGACAGGGCGTCGACCCCGAGGGGGCCGTGCGCAGGACGTGCGTCAGACATGCAGCGTTCTCCCCTGCCCACGGGTGCGCAGGCTGGTACGGCCGTCGTCGCGGCGGTGGTGCGGCAGAGCGAGGGCACGCCGGTCTGGGGTCGTCGCGCCGACGAGCGACGTGGCCGAGCCCTGCGGCGAGACGTCCGGGCGGGGGTTCGCGTTCACGCCGACTCCAGGAGGTCGGCGCCGATGCCCATCGCCCGCAGCCGTGCGGCGGCGAGCTCGCGGACCCGGTCGATGTGCGCGACGGTGCTCCGGCGGGGCAGTCCGAGCGTCCGGGAGATCCACACGACCGTGTCCTGCCCCGGGAGGGGCCCGCCGCCGTCGTACGCCTCGGCCATCCACAGGGCGGCCACCTTGCCGCGCGTCGAGCTCTCCGCCCGCGCCGCGTCGACGACCGAGCGCACCAGGGTGGGCGCCTCGGCCGGGTGCAGCACGCAGTCGAGCTCGTCCTGGACGAGACCGGGGGAGTCGAGCGCCTCGTCGAACGACAGCGCGCCGGACAGCACGAGCTCGTCGGCCTCGGTGACGACCATCCCCTGCCGCACGACGTCGGATCGGTGTGCGGCGAGCCGGTCGTTGGTCGCCTGCACGGCCTCCCGCACGGTCGGCACCGTGCCGCGCAGGGCCGCGAGCTCGGCACGTGTGCGCGCGAGCTCGCGTCGGCGTCGCTGGGCTGCGACCATGCCCGACGCGGGAGCCGTCGCGTGGTCGACGAACGAACGCACCCTCGGGCGTGCGGTGTAGACGACGATGGCGAGGAACGAGCGCATGCCGGCCAGGTAGGCCGGGTCCTGCCGCGACCTCTCGAGCATCTCCCAGACGGTCTCCACGACGATCGACTCGACGTCCTCGAGGTACTGGGCGGGCTGCACCGAGTTCGTGCGGCACAGCCGGGCGGCGATGCGTCGCCAGTGGTCGCGGTGGCCTGCGATGAAGGTGGAGACCTCGACGCCGTAGCGGGCGTCGTCGCCGAGCGCGACGATGCGCGCGACCTCCGAGCGGACCGCGTCTGCGGGCGCGTCGTGGTCGTCGTCGAGGTTCGGCTCCTCCGCGACACGCAGGGAGCGCGCTTCGCGTGCCCGATCCGGGCACGTGCCGGAGGGGGGCCGCACGTTCATGCCATCAGCATGCGGCCGCTTCGCACTACTTTCACGTCTGAACACGGTTTTCACACCGGAGTTCACCCTCGCTGGTGCTATGGGTGGTGCCATGCTGGGAGTTGCCGCGGCCCGAGCCCGGGAATTCACCCGGACGGGCGGCGGTTCATGTCGTTCGCCCCTTCTGCACCGGCACCGGGGATGGATACACTTCCGCGTCGGCGATGGCTCGCCGACCTGGGCGCGGACACGCAGACGAGCAGGAGGTGGAGCATGGGCGGCAGGACCTGCGCACCGTTGTCGGCGACGAGTCGAGGCCAGGGCGCTCGCCCGTGCGTCTCGTTCTCGTCAGGCACGCCTGCTGCCGCTGCGGGCCGACGACGACGCGCCGAGGCGATCCCGCGATGACGACCTCGGCGCCGTGGGACGACACCACGTGGGCGGCCTGGGCCGTCGGGCTCGTCGAGCCCCTGATCGATCCCTACGACCGCGTCGCCGATCTCGAGGCCATGCGGGAACAGGCCCGAGGGCAACGGCTGCGAGCCGTGACCCTCCTCGCGGGAACCCTCACCGACCTCCTCGACTCGTTGCCGGACGAAGATCCGTGGCGCCACGTGAACCCCGCGACGTTCGGGACCTACCGCGACGGGCTGGACCTCGTGCCGACCGAGGCCACCGAGATCCGGGAGGACATCGGTCTTGCCGCGCTCGCTCGTCCGCTGGGCCGCGAGGGCGCCAAGCTCATGAGCGACGCCCAGCACGGTTGGGAGAACGTCGCGCACCGGGCCAGCGAGCTCGACGACCCGGTCCCCGTGCTGGCCCGCGTCGTCTCCTGGGCGTCCTGGCGCCGCCGCGTGTACGTCGGCGAGGACACCTATCCCGTCCTGGTCGTCTTCTCGTGGCTCCGCCGCGCGGCACTGGTCGCGGCGGGCCGGCAGATCGACGACGCCGAGTCGCACGAACGGACCAGGACCTCGGCCAGGATCGTCGACGACCTCGTGTGACGCACGACGTGGTGGCCGGACGTCACCACCGCTCGTGCCGTGCGGACGCCGGGTCGACGTGGTCGGCCACGATGAGCCCCAGGTCGATCCCCTTCGCGAGAGCGTCCTCCCGGCGGCGCACGCCGAGCTTGCGGTAGACCGACCGGAGCTGGCTCTTGACGGTGTTGACCGAGACGGTCAGGCTCAACGAGATCTCGACCGCGGTCGCGTGCCGTCGCAGGCTGTCGAGCACCACGATCTCGCGGTCCGTCAGGGCCTGCGGGAAGCCCACCATCGCTGCGAACCTCTCGGGGACGGGACCCGCCGCCGCGAGGACCCGTTGCGCCGTCCGGTCCTTGCTGCGCGCGGCCAGGTCGACGAGCGCGAGGAGCTCTCGTCGCGGGGGGAGCGTGAGGGCGAAGAGCAGCTGACGGTCGTCGGCGACGGCCGCGAACTTGCCCAGCGCGTCGCAGGCGTGCGACTCGTCGGAGCCGTTGACGAGCGCCGCTGCGAGGAGCAGGGAGTGGGCGACCCTCAGGCGCGGCGACGCGTCGACCGGTGGGGTGTGTTCGACCAGGACGTCCCGTGCGACCTGCCAGGACTCGGTGAGCAGCGCGAGGTGGGCGCGCAGGAGGGGAGCGGTCGCCGACGACGAGGACGCGCCTCGCAGGGTCGCGTGGACCGCCCCGAGCCGGCCACGGGCGAGGTCGAGCAGGCCGGCGGCGTAGCCGAGCTGGTCGGTGTCCCGCACGGAGATCCGTTGCCTGCCCCGCTCGGACTCGATGTACCGGCGCAGCCGCTCGGCGCCCAGCGCCGGCTCGAACGCCAGGAGGTCGACCGAGGCCTGGGCCAGCGCGAACTGCGGTCGAGACTCGAGCGTGGAGAGGTAGGGCCGCACGGCGTCCAGGTGGGCCTGCGCGCCGCGCGCGTCGAACCGTTCGATGCGCACGAGCGCGTGCGCCAGGTGGTACAGGTCCTGGCTGCGCGGCGAGGAACGCTCGTCGTGATGGGACGCCTCGGCCGCGGCAAGGTCCCGGCGCGCCTCGGGCATGTTGCCGTGCACGGCGTGGGCGAGCGCACGGAGCGCGAGACCGTGCGGCGCGGTCGCCTCACCGGGGGACTCGCCCGGTGGGTCACCGAGGTCCTCCAGGATCGCGAGGGCCTCGTGCTCGGCACCGCCGCGAAACAACGACCGTGCGATCTCGGTGCGCAGCAGAGGCAGGTCGCGTGCCATGGAGCGACGCTCGGTGACCCGGAGCTCGTTCAGCATGCGGCCTGCGCGGCGCGCCGGGTAGAGCGCCCGCTCGGCCGATCCGGTCGCCCGCAGCGCGAGGCTCTCGAGGACCTCGAGCACCACGCGCTCGCTCGGGGTCGCGGGGCGCGGCGCGACACGCAGCCCGGCCAGTGCTGCGTGGTAGAGCTCGATCGCCTCGTCCCGTCCGCCGGGGACGGCGTCGTAGTGACGGGCGAGCGCACCCGCGAGCAGGGGCCAGGGGCGCAGCTCGGCGACCGGGACCGCCCGCAGGACGTCGAGGCTCGCCAGCGTGCGCTCCTCGAAGACCCGGGTCCAGTAGCGCGACACCGCGGCGGAGGCGATCGCGAGGTCGCCTGCCGCCACCGCGTGACGGACGGCCTCGACGGGGTAGCCGTGCTGGAGGTACCACCGGGCGGCCGCCGCCTCGACCACGCGGGACGCCTCGGGGTCCTCGAGCCGGAACGTCTCCAGGAGCAGGGATCGCACGACCGGGAAGAGCACGAAGACGCGTCCCGTAGGTCGCCGCTCCCACGTGCCGAGGCCACGCGCCTCGAGGTCGGACAGGAGCTCTGGAGCGTCCGGGTCGAGGGTGAGCGCTACCGCGAGGTCCCCGGTGAGGGTGTCGGGGACGACGCACCGCGTGAGGAACTGCTCGAGCCGGTGCTGCGTGTGCCCCTGGAGCTGCTTGTCGACCGCTGCACGCAGCAGCTCGGCCGCGACCTGGACGTGGGCGGGCGTGCCGTGGGACCCGGCGAGCTCGGCGGCGAGCATCGCGACCCGCAGGTAGAGAGGCTGGCCGCCCGTGCTCACGTGCGTCTGCGCCGGGTCGAGGTCGGCCCCGACCTGGCGCAGCATCCATGCGGTCTCGTCCAGGGTGAGCGGGAGCTGGTCGGCGGTGATCACCGTCCGGTTCATCTCGAGGCCGACGACGGGCGCCTCGAGCATCGAGCACGTGGTCGTGGCGAGCGCGACCGACAGGTTCGGGCAGGCGCGCAGCAGCGCGAGGACGTCCTCGTGGACCTCCTCGTCCCGGACGTTCTGGTAGTCGTCGACGACGACGAGAACCTCGCCCCGGACCGTGAGGAACGCCTCGGCCAGCCGTACGGTCAGGGCGCGGGTCGACAGCTCGTCGAGGCCGGTCGTCGTCTCCGAGCGCAGCAGCCCGGACTGGGTGGCCCGACGAGCGAGGGTGCGCCAGAGCTCGGTCCGGGTCGTGCCGGGTGCGGTCGCGATCCAGACCCCTTCCGCGCCCCGCCGTCGGGCCCACTCCGCGAGGAGCGAGGTCTTCCCACCCCCTGACGGGCCTCGGACGACTCGCAGGGCCGCGTCGGCGTCGAGCCGGTCGACGAGCCGTTCCCGCACGAGCTCGAGGTGAGGTGGGCGCGGAGCGCCGTGCAGTCTGCCGGGGGACGTGCTCACTACCGGCATCCCGCCTCCTGCCCTCTCCTCATGAGGTGCCCGGGCAGCCTGCCGTCGGCCGCGTCGCCTCTGGCACTGGAGCCGGCACCGCGCCGCTCTCCGAAGTGCCACTTTAAGTGACGGCGGACGATTTCGCGGGCTACGTGGTGAGCGACACCCCGTCGTCGTGCGACGACCCGCCGGGAAACGACGGTCGACGGCGTCCGGGTGGGTCGGCTGCGGGTCGGCTGCGGGTCAGCTGCGGGGCAGCGGCCCGCCCTGCTGGTCCACGAGCGGGAGCAGCCGCTCCAGGACGTCGCCCGTGCGCAGCCCGTCGTGCTCGAACTCGTTCGTGACGAGCGCCTGCACGTTCCCCACGCGGGAGGCCGTGTCGAGCGAGAGGTGCGCGTCGACGAACATGTCGTCGTAGTAGACGGCCGCGGCGACGGGGACCTCGTTGGCCGCGAGCGCCGCGAGGTCGTACAGCTCGCTCCAGTCCTCACGCAGCGCCAGCTCCTCGGCCGCGCCGCGGAAGGCGCGCAGGCCCGCGATCTCCTCGAACATCCAGGGGTAGATCATCTCGCCCGTGAAGAGCAGCGGTCGGGCTGCGGGGTCGAACTCCGGGTGCTCGGCGCGCACACGCTCGGCGGCCCAGCCCGTGGCCCCGTGGCCCGACGCGTAGATCGACTCGTGCAGCACCGCGTACAGCGGGTTCGTCCAGAAGGACGTGAGGTCTCTGACCTCGCTGAGGAACGTGTCGCTCAGGTCGTCGTCGCCGTGGTCGAACGCCTCGTCCAGCAGCCAGTGCACGCGTTCGAAGCCCGGCTTCATGCCGAAGTCCGTCCCGAGCGTCTGGAGGCGGCGTACGGAGAGCGTGTCGCCGTCGGGCAGCAGGACGTCGCCCACCGCGACCCTGTCCGCGATGCGCGCGAGGCGTGCGGCGTCGTCGGGGAAGCGCGCCGTGAAGCGGGCGTTCTTGGCCGCGGTGCGGGGGTACGTTCGGCGGTAGACCTCGGTCGCGTCGGCCTCCAGGCCCGCGAGGCCTCCGGTGACGTAGCAGGCCGAGAGCCCCTCCGGGGCGCGCGAGAGGTACGTGAGCGTGAGGAAGCCGCCGTAGCTCTGGCCGAGCGACTCCCAGCGGCGACCGCCGAACAGGGTTCGGCGCAGGTGCTCGGCGTCCGCGACGATCGAGTCGGCCCGGAAGTGCGTGAGGTGCTCGGCCTGCGCGGCCGCGTCGCCGAGGGCTGCGAGCGCACGGCCGCGCACGGCCGAGCTGCGGCCCGTGCCGCGCTGGTCGAGCAGGATCACCCGGTGGGTCGCGAGCATCGTCCCGACCCAGCCCTCCGGGCCCGTCGGACGTGGGCCCTTGCCGCCCGGGCCGCCCTGGAGGAACACGAGCAGGGGCAGGTCCTCACGTCGTCGCGCCGGGTCGACCAGCTCGCGCGCGAAGATCGTGATCCGGCGCGAGTCCCGCTCGTCGAACCAGTCGAGGGGGACCTCGACCTCGTGGTCGGTGACGTGCATCCCGGGGATCGTGGCGCTCGCGGAGGTCATGGCGACGAGCCTATACAACGTGTCAGAACCAGCGTGACCTCGAGGTCACGCTGGTTCTGACAGGTGGTGGAGGCGAGAACGACTACTTCTCGACGTCCTCGTCGACCCAGTCGAGGGTCTTGCTGACGGCCTTCTTCCAGTTACGGTAGAGGCGCTCGCGCTCGCCCTCGTCCATGGACGGGGACCAGCGCTTGTCCTCGGCCCAGTTGGCGATGACGTCCTGCTCGCCCTGCCAGAACCCGACCGCGATGCCCGCGGCGTACGCGGCACCGAGCGCCGTCGTCTCCGCGACCTTGGGCCGCACGACGTCCACGCCGAGCTGGTCCGCCTGGAACTGCATGAGCAGCTCGTTCTGGACCATGCCGCCGTCGACGCGCAGCTCGGTGAGGTCGACGCCCGAGTCCGCGTTCATGGCGTCCAGGACCTCGCGGGTCTGGAACGCGACGGCCTCGAGCGCGGCGCGCGCGATGTGGTTCTTGTTGACGTAGCGTGTGAGGCCCACGAGTGCGCCACGCGCGTCGGGACGCCAGTACGGCGCGAACAGGCCCGAGAACGCGGGCACGAAGTACGCGCCACCGTTGTCGTCGACCTTCCGCGCGAGCCACTCGACGTCGGGCGCGTCCGAGAACATGCCGAGGTTGTCACGCAGCCACTGGATGAGCGAGCCCGTGACGGCGATCGAGCCCTCGAGCGCGTAGCGGGCCGGCTGGTCGCCGATCTTGTAGCAGACCGTGGTCAGCAGGCCGTTCTCGCTCATGACCTTCTCGGTGCCCGTGTTGAGCAGCATGAAGTTGCCCGTGCCGTACGTGTTCTTGGCGGTGCCCTTCTCGAAGCACGCCTGGCCGAACGTCGCGGCCTGCTGGTCGCCCAGGATGCCCGCGATCGGGACGCCCGGGACCATCCCACGCTGACGGCCGTGGCCGTACACCTCGGACGAGGACTTGATCTCCGGCAGCATCGACATCGGGATGCCCATGTCGGCCGCGATGTCCTCGCGCCAGCTCAGGGTGTCGAGGTCCATGAGCATGGTGCGCGACGCGTTGGTCACGTCGGTGACGTGCACGCCGCCGTCGACGCCGCCCGTCATGTTCCACAGGACCCAGGTGTCGGTGTTGCCGAACACGAGGTCGCCGGCGTCGGCCGCTTCGCGGGCACCCTCGACGTTGTCGAGGATCCACTTGACCTTGGGGCCGGAGAAGTAGGTCGCGAGCGGGAGGCCCACGATCGCCTTGTACTTCTCGGGGCCCGCGTCGCCGCCGAGCTCGTCGACGATCTTCTGCGTGCGGGTGTCCTGCCAGACGATCGCGTTGTAGACGGGCTTGCCCGTCTTCCTGTTCCACACGACCGCGGTCTCGCGCTGGTTGGTGATGCCGACCGCGGCGATGTCGGTGTACGTGACGTTGGCGCGGGTCAGGGCCAGGCCGACGGCCTCGCGGACGTTGTTCCAGATCTGCTCGGGGTTGTGCTCGACCCAGCCGGCTCGCGGGAAGATCTGGTCGTGCTCGAGCTGGCCGGAGGAGACGATCTCCCCGGAGTGGTTGAAGACGATGGCCCGGGAGCTGGTGGTTCCCTGGTCGATGGCGAGAACGTAGTCGGCCATGGTGTGTCAGTCCTTCACGTCGGTGTGGTTGAGCGGGTGTCGCGCGGTCCGCGACCGGGCGTCGGGCCGCGGGCGTCGGGACGTGCCCGACGGCGGTTGGTCGCGTGACCGGGGCGGGTCGCCCCGGTCACGCGGGAGGTGAGTGGGATCAGCCCCAGGCTGCCCCGAGGAGGCCGGCGAGCACGCCGCCGACGAGCGGACCCGCGACGGGGACCCACGAGTAGCCCCAGTCGCTCGACCCCTTGCCCTTGATGGGCAGCAGGGCGTGGGCGATGCGCGGCCCGAGGTCACGGGCAGGGTTGATGGCGTACCCGGTCGGGCCACCGATGGAGGCACCGATACCGACGACGACGAGCGCGACGGCGAGCGGGCCGAGCCCCGACGGGGTGTTGCCCGACGCGACGACGAAGAACACGAGCACGAACGTCGCGATGACCTCGGTGATGAAGTTCCAGCCGTACGAGCGGATCTCGGGGCCGGTCGAGAACACGGCGAGCTTGGTGGCAGCGGGCGCCTCCTCGTCGAAGTGCTTCTTGTAGGCGACGAACGCGAGCACGGCACCGAGGATCGCACCGATCATCTGCGCACCGAAGTAGATGAACATCGTGCTGACCGTCGGTTCGATCGTCGCGGTGACGAGCCCTTCAGGCCCGGTGACCGAGTAGAAGGGGCGGTCCGCGGTGAACAGGCCGATGGTCACGGCCGGGTTGAGGTGCGCCCCGGACTTGTACGCGACGTAGACGCCGGTGAAGACGGCGAGGCCCCATCCGAAGTTGATGAGGAGCCAACCGCCGTTGAAGCCCTTGGTCTTGGGGAGGATCACGTTGGCTACGACGCCGGCACCCATCAGGATCAGGGTCGCGGTGCCGAGTATCTCGGACCAGAAGGCGTTGAGGATGAGTGTGTCCATCAGCTTCTCTCTTTCTTGGTGGACTTCGTTGTCGCAACCACCCCGGCGCATCCGTGCGGCGGGGCCTCGGTGTGCGTCGCGGTGCGCGCACCCGTGAGGTTGAGGGGGTGCCGGTCCGGCTCCGCCTCGCGCGAGTCGAGGCGGGCCGGGCCGGGGGTCGGGCTATGAAGTTGTCCTCGGGGGAGCCTGCACGGCTCCCGGTGGTTCAGGTCGGGGATGCGGGGTTCGTCAGGATCCGGTGAGGGGCTTGAGCGGGGCGACGTCGTCGGCGGTGAGGCGCGTGCGTTCCGCCGTGGCGTCGTCGGGCTCCTGCTCCGCGGCCTCCTCGGCGGCTGCCCGCGCGGTGTAGGACGCGATCTCCGCGGCCTTGCGCTCGTCGTCCCAGCCGAGGAGCGGCGCCGCGATGTCGGCGATCTCCGGGAGGGCGCCGAGCCCGCGGTCGAGCACCTCGTAGTTCAGGCGCGTGCGGTGCAGCAGCAGGTCCTCGAGGTGCAGGGCGCCCTCGTGGGTCACGCCGTAGCTGATCTCGGCCCGCAGGTAGGCGGGCGCGTGCTCGAGCGGCGTGGCGAGCGTGGGGTCGGCCTCGCACAGGGCGACGATGTCGCGCAGGTTGGAGCCGTAGCGGTGCAGGAGGTGGTCGACCATCTGCGGGGTCCAGCCGAACTTCGACGCCCACGGCCGGGCCTGCCGACGGACCGCGCCGAGTCCGACGGCGCCGACCAGCGGGATCTTGTCCGTGATCGAGGGCAGGGCTGCGGCGCGCTGGCCGATCGCGAAGTCGACGGCGTCCTTGGCCATGACCCGGTAGGTCGTGAGCTTGCCGCCCGCGATGACCGTGAGGCCGGGGGTCGGGGAGGCAGTGGTGTGCTCGCGCGAGACCTTGGCCGAGCTCGTGCCCTCCTTGGTCCCGGGCTGGAGCAGCGGGCGCAGGCCCGCGTAGGTGCCGATGATGTCGTCGCGCGTCAGGGGCTGGGCGAGGACCGCGTTGGCGTGCTCGAGGATGTAGTCGATGTCGGCGGCCGTCGCGACGGGGTGCGTGAGCTCCTGCTCCCAGGGCGTGTCGGTCGTGCCGATGACCCAGTAGCGCGACCACGGGATGATGAACAGGACGGACTTCTCGGTCTGCAGGATCAGGCCGACCTGGCCCTTGATGCGCTCGCGCGGGACGACGATGTGGACGCCCTTGGAGGCGAGGACGCGCAGGCCGCCCTCGGAGCCGGCGAGGGCCTCGGTGTCCTCGGTCCACACGCCTGTCGCGTTGATGACGGCGCGGGCGCGGACCGTGATGCGCCTGCCCGTCTCGAGGTCCTCGAGGATCGCGCCGTTGACCGCTCCGGTCGAGCCCTTGGTCAGCTCGACGACCTGGGTGCGGGACGCGGCGTGCGCGCCGTAGGAGGTCGCGGTGCGGATGAGCGTCGAGACCAGCCGGGCGTCGTCGACCGAGGCGTCCCAGTACTGCACGGCGCCGATCGCGGCGTCGTGCGCGAGGTCGGGGAACTTGCGCTCCATCTGCTTGCGCGAGAGGTGGCGGTGCAGCGGCAGGGCGCGCTTGCCGGGAGCCATGCTCGCGAGCGTGTCGTACAGCGCGATGCCGGCGCCGACATAGGCGCGCTCCCACACGCGGTGCTCGAGCGGGTAGAGGAAGGGGACCGGCCGCACGAGGTGCGGGGCCAGGTCCTTGATGAGGAGGTCGCGCTCGGTGAGGGCCTCGTGGACGAGGTGGAAGTCGAGCATCTGGAGGTAGCGCAGACCCCCGTGGACCAGCTTGCTCGAGCGGCTCGACGTGCCGGACGCCCAGTCCTGGCCCTCGACGATCGCGGTCGAGAGCCCGCGGGTCACGGCGTCGAGGGCGATCCCGGCCCCGGTCACGCCGCCGCCGATCACGAGGACGTCGAGCTCCTGGTCCGCGCTCGTGCTCGCCTCGAGCGCGCTGAGCGCCCGCTGGCGAGACTCTGCGGTGAGTCTGCTGGAAGTCATCCGATGGCCTTCTCTCGTCGTCGATCTGGTGCGTCACCGGCCGGGTCCGTGAAGGAGCTCCTCCTGTGACGTTCCCACGGCTCCGCGTCCCGCGCTAGCGGTACGCGGCGGGACCCAGGAGGGCACCGTGCCGCGGCGCAGCGCTGTCGGAACGGCGCTGCACGTATTAACGTCAACATGTCAGGAACGTACGCGCAAGCGCAGTGCACAAACGTGCAGAACGAGCACCACCAGCGGCAGGAGACCAGCAGATGGCCGATCGGGAGCAGGACGTCCTCCGGGCGGCCTCGATGTACTACCTCCAGGACATGAAGATGGAGGCGATCGCCAAGCACCTGCGCACCTCGCGCTCGACGGTCTCGCGCTTGGTCAAGAGAGCGCGTGAGACGGGTCTGGTGGAGATCACGCTCCGGCCCACGCAGAGCCGTGCTCCCGGTCTCGGGGCGCACATCTCCGCCACCTACGGCATCGACGCCTACGTCGTGCCGGTCCCGGACTCGACGCAGCAGGTCGACCGGCTCGACCAGGTGGCCCTCACCACGGCCCGCCTGCTCGGGTCGTGGTTCGACTCCGACATGGTCCTCGGCATCGCGTGGGGCACGACGCTCGCGGCGATCTCGCGGCACCTGAGCCGCAAGCCGACGCGGGGCTCCGCCGTCGTGCAGCTCAACGGGGCGGCCAACACCCGGACCTCGGGCGTGCACTACGCGGGCGATCTCATCGCCGGGTTCGGCGAGGCGTTCGACGCCCACGTGCACCATTTCCCAGTGCCCGCGTTCTTCGACTACGCCGAGACCAAGCAGGCGATGTGGCGCGAGCGGTCGGTCCGGCGCGTGCTCGACGTCCAGAGACGGGCCGACGTCGCGCTGTTCTCGGTGGGCGCCGTCTCGGGCGGGGTGCCCAGCCATGTGTACTCGGCCGGCTACCTGGAGGCCGAGGACATCGCGGTCCTGGAGGCCGAGGGGGTGGTCGGTGACGTGTGCACGGTCTTCCTGCGGGCCGACGGCACCTACAAGGACATCGCGCTCAACGAGCGGGCCACGGGACCCGGGCCAGACGAGCTCAAGCGCATCCCGCAGCGCATCTGCGCGGTCGCGGGGGACAACAAGGTCGCCCCGCTGCGGGCCGCGCTGCGGGCCGGCGTGGTCACGCACCTCGTCGTGGACGAGATCACGGCCTCGCACCTGATCGAGCAGGAGACGGGGCGCATCGCCGTCGCCCGGACGCGACTCGAAGGTATGCAGTCGGGTGCATGAGTACGCACCGAGCGTCGAGGAGGCGTAGATTGTCGGCGTGACGAGCAGCCCCACGCCCACCCTGACGCTCCGCCCTGCCCTCCCGGCGGACGTGCGGGCCATCCGCGGGCTCGTCGAGCCCTACGCCGAGGAGCGCATCCTTCTCGCCAAGGAGATGGTCGGCTACTACGAAGCCGTCCAGGAGTTCGTGGTCGCCGACGCCGGAGGACCGGGAGCAGCGCACGTCGTCGGGTGCGGCGCGCTGCACGTCATGTGGGACGACCTGGCCGAGATCCGCACGCTCGCGGTCGACCGTGCGTGGCTCGGCACCGGCGTGGGCCACCGCCTCGTGGTCGAGCTCCTCGAGCGGGCCCGCGCCCTCGGGCTGGCGCGGGTCTTCTGCCTGACGTTCGAGGTCGACTTCTTCCGCGCGCACGGGTTCGAGGCGATCGAGGGCACCCCCGTGTCGCCCGACGTCTACGCCGAGCTCCTGCGCTCGCACGACGACGGCGTCGCCGAGTTCCTCGACCTCGCCCGGGTCAAGCCCAACACCCTCGGCAACACCCGGATGCTGATCACCCTCTGATCGCCCGCGCCTCAGGCCGGGAGGCGGTACACGTCGCCGTCCTGCTCGAGCAGCCCGTCCTCGACCAGGCTCGCGACGCACCGCCCGAGCTGGGCCGCGTCGGGCCACAGCCCCGCGACCACGTCGCGGTGCACGGGACCGTCCGACCCGCGCAGCGCGGCCATGACCCGGCCCCGCGCCTGCCGGTCCGTGCCCTCCCAGGCCTGGGTCCGGCGTCGGGCGCCGTGCTCGTCCGGCGGGCTGCCCGCAGCACGCCACGCGCACAGGTCCGCGACCGGGCACGCCTCGCACCGCGGCGAGCGCGCCGTGCACACGAGCGCCCCCAGCTCCATCGAGGCCGCGGCCCACAGCGCGGCCTCGGCGTCCTCGGCGGGAGCGACCTGCGTCGCGAGCCGGCGCTCGGCCGCGGTGTACGACGGCGCGGGCAGCGCCGTCCCCGACACCGCGCGGGCCAGGACCCGCCGCACGTTCGTGTCGACGACGACCGCGCGCCGCCCGTGCGCGAAGGCCGTGACCGCCGCAGCCGTGTACTCCCCGACGCCAGGCAGCGCGAGCAGCGCGTCGGAGCCATGCGGGACGCGGCCCGTGTGGCGCTCGACGATCGCCCGCGCGCAGTCCTGCAGGCGCAGCGCACGCCGCGGGTACCCCAGGCGCCCCCAGGCGCGCAGGACGTCGGCCGTCGCCGCCGCCGCGAGGTCCGCGGGGTCGGGCCACCGCTCCATCCAGGCGCGCCACGCGGGCTCGACCCGCACCACGGGCGTCTGCTGCAGCATGACCTCGCTGACCAGGACGCCCCAGGGGGAGCAGTCGTCGCGACGCCACGGCAGGTCGCGCGCGTTCGCGCCGAACCACTGCCCGACGGCGTCGCGCAGGTCCGCGTACGGGTCCGGTCCGGGAAGGCTCGTCAGTGCCGCGCGAGGGTCGGTCGTGCGAGCGGCCGTCGTGCGAGGTCCGGTCGTGGGGCCGACGGCGGAGGTGGTGGAGGAGGGCGACATGGTCCGACCATTCTCGCCGACCCGGGCGGCCCGGACCGGCACCCCGACGAGGGGGGAGCGTCCGCGCGGTGTGGCAGTGCGCGAACCGTCGTCACGGCGACGTACCGTTGCCCCAGCGCAGGAAGGGCCCGCGCCGACCGTCGAACGGAGCCGCACGTGAGCACGCCGCAGGGCACCCGGCCACCCACCGGGGCGACCCCGGTCCAGGGGCGGTCCTCGGACGGGTCCGGCGCCGAGCCGTCCGGCAGGCCGACGTCCAGGACCCTGCGGCTCCGCCGGGGCATGGCCCTCGTCCTGCTCGCAGTGATCGTCGTCGGCGTCGTGATGCTGCTCAAGGCCGCGATCGCGTTCGGGGCGGGCCTGCTCGCCGACGAGCCGCAGGGCAAGGTGGCGCCGCCCGAGCCCCAGGAGGTCTCGGCGACCGGGTACAAGGACTGCCAGGCCAAGGACGTGACGCTCGGGCTCGCGGCGTCCAAGGCCGAGTACGCGGTCGGGGAGAAGCCCTCCTTCACGGTGACGCTGACCCACGTGGGCTCCCGGCCGTGCCTGATCGACGCGTCGCCGGCCGTCCAGGAGATCACGATCACCTCCGGCAGCGAACGCATCTGGTCGTCGGCGGACTGCCCGGCGGAGTCCACGGACCTTCTCATGGCCCCGGGGGACGAATGGCCGACGAGCGTGACGTGGCAGAGGGACCGGTCGGCCCCCGAGTGCACCACCGGGCTGCCCGCAGCGCTCCCCGGCACCTACAGCGCGGTCGTGGCGTCGAACGAGGCCGACGGACTCACGAGCCCCGCCGTGACCTTCACGCTCGTAGCCCCTGCGCCGCCGCCCGAGGCGCCACCCGCGACCGAGCCCCCCGCAGAGGGAGAGCCGCCCGCGGACGGGAGCGCCGAGGTGCCCGCCGAGGGCGCGGAGCCTCCCGCGGACGGGGCGACCACGCCCGAGGAAGGGGCCGTCCCTCCCGAAGGCGACGCGCCGCCCCAGGGGTGAGGGCCGCTGACAGCCCCAGGGGTGAGGGCCGCTGACGGGGGAGGGTTACACGTACCGCTCGAGGATGCTCGACTCGGCGAGGCGCGACAGGCCCTCACGGACCGCGCGCGCCCGCTGCTCGCCGACGCCGTCCACGGCCATGAGGTCGTCGATGCTCGCGGCGAGAAGCTTCTGGAGCCCGCCGAAGTGCGAGACCAGGCGGTCGATGATGGTGCCGGGCAGGCGCGGGACCTTCGACAGGAGCCGGTACCCGTGAGGAGCGACCGCGGCGTCGAGAGCCTCGCCACCGCCGGGGAGGTCGAGGACCCTCCCGATGAGCGTGAGGTCGAGGAGCTGGGTCGAGTCGAGCGCCCCGAGCGCGTTCTTGACGTCCGTGAGGGAACGGTCCTTGCGCTCGAGCTCGACGTAGTCACGGATGACGGACTCGCGGTCCGAGCCGATCCCGCCGATGAGCTCGTCGAGCTGGAGGGCGAGCAGACGACCGTCCGTGCCGAGCTCGACCACGTAGCCCGCGATCTCCTCGGAGATGCGGCCCACCATCTCGAGGCGCTGCACCACCGCGCACACGTCCCGGACCGTGACGAGGTCCTCGATCTCGAGGGCCGAGAGCGTCCCGCTGACCTCGTCGAGGCGGGCGCGGTAGCGCTCGAGCGTCGCGAGAGCCTGGTTGGCGCGCGACAGGATCGTGTCCGAGTCCTCCAGGACGTAGCGCTGCCCGCCCACGTACAGCGCGACGATCCGCATGGACTGGCTCACCGAGATCACAGGGAACCCGCACTGCTTCGCGACGCGCTCGGCCGTGCGGTGGCGCGTGCCGGACTCGGTCGTCTCGATCGTCGCGTCCGGCAGGAGCTGGACCGCGGCACGCAGGATGCGGTTCGCGTCCCGGTCGAGGACCACGGCGCCGTCCATCTTGGAGAGCTCGCGCAGGCGGGTCGCGGAGAAACCGACGTCCAGGACGAAGCCGCCCGAGCACATGGTCTCGACGACCTTGTCCAGGCCGAGGACGATCAGTGCGCCCGTCCGGCCGCGCAGGATGCGCTCGAGGCCGTCGCGGAGCTCGGTGCCCGGAGCCACTGCTGCGAGGGTCTCCCGGAGCATGTCGTCAGGGTGCACGGGGGAGTTGGCCACGTGGGCATCCTACGCTGCCGGGCCGTCCCAGGGGCGAGAAGACACCGTTCCCGGGGCGTCGAAAGGTCACGATGGCGCAACGGCCCTCACTCGTCGAAGCGCGTGCGCTCCTGCTGCGGCGGGAGGTGGCCACCACGGGCGATCTCGACGGCCTCGCCCAGGTGCTGGGCGGGCAGCACGGTCATCCCCGCAGGGGGCTTGGGCGAGGAGCCACGAGGCACCACGGCCCGGGTGAAGCCGAGGCGCGCGGCCTCGCCCAGGCGCCGGTCCAGGCCCGAGACGGGGCGGATGTCGCCCGCGAGCCCGACCTCGCCGATCGCGATGGTCCCGGGCGGCATGACCTGGTCCTCACGCGCCGAGAAGGTCGCGAGCGCGATCGCGAGGTCCGCGGCCGGCTCGGTCACGCGGGCGCCCCCGATCGTCGAGACGTACACGTCCTGGTCGACGAGCCGGACCCCGGCGTGCCGGTGCATCACGGCGAGGATCATCGCGAGCCGGCTCGAGTCGACGCCGCTCGTGGTGCGCCGCGGGTTGGTCAGCGAGCTGGGGACCACGAGCGACTGGATCTCGAGCGCGAGCGGGCGACGCCCCTCGAGCGTCACGGTGATGAACGTGCCGGGCGCTCCGGCCCCCGCGTGCGACATGAACAGCCCGCTGGGGTCCGCGAGGCCCACGATCCCGGTCTCCGACAGGTCGAAGCAGCCGACCTCGTCGGTCGGGCCGTAGCGGTTCTTGATCGCCCGCACGAGGCGAAGGCGCGAGTGCCGGTCGCCCTCGAACTGGCACACGACGTCCACGAGGTGCTCGAGCGTGCGCGGCCCGGCGACCGACCCGTCCTTGGTCACGTGCCCCACCAGGATCACCGGCAGGTCCCGCTCCTTGGCCGCGGCGATCAGTGCTGCGGCGACCTCGCGGACCTGGCTCACTCCTCCCGGCGAGCCGTCGACCTGGGCCGAGGCGATCGTTTGGACCGAGTCGACCACGAGCAGCGCCGGGTCGGTCGCCTCGATGTGCCCGAGCACGGTCGCCAGGTCGGTCTCGGCGGCGAGCAGCAGCGCCGGGGCCAGGGCCCCGACGCGCTCGGCACGCAGCCTGACCTGCCCGGCCGACTCCTCGCCCGTGACGTACAGGACGGTGCGCGGTCTGGGGGCCGGACCCGTGGCGTCGTCCGGCGACGCGGCCTTGTCGCTCACGCCCGCCGCGACGTTGCTCGCGACCTTGAGCAGCAGCGTCGACTTGCCGACGCCGGGCTCGCCCGCGAGCAGGACCACGGCCCCGGGGACGAGGCCGCCGCCCAGCACGCGGTCGAACTCGGCGACGCCCGTGGGGGTGGCACGCGCGGTCTCGACGTCGATCTCCCCGATGGGCCGTGCCGGGTTGCGGGTCGGGGTGACGGCAGCGGTGCGCGGCCCGGCGCTCGCCGCGGCCTCCTCCGTGACGGTGCCCCACTCCTGGCACTCGCCGCAGCGGCCCACCCACTTGGCGGTGGTCCAGCCGCACTCGCTGCACCGGTAGGCGGGCTTGGCCGGGCGCTTGCTCGTGGCGCGCGAGGCGGAGGTCGATGTGGTCACGGCCGTCACGGTAGCCGTCGGTACCGACACGCGACCTGGCCACGGGCGAGGTCCCGATGGCGCACGGGCGCGCTCGTGCCCATCATGAACCCATGCGTCGGCTCCGGAAGGACAGTCCGTGGTGGACCGTCATCACCACGCTCGGCTCGCTCGCGGCGTGCCTGCTCCTCTACTACGGCGTGCCGCTGGGGGACGCCGACCGCGCGTGGGTGCAGATCCTGCTGTTCGCGGTCGGGTTCGTGGGGCTGTGCTACCTCGTCAGGTTCCAGGTGCGCCGCCAGCTCCGTGCGGGTCGGGAGCCGAGCGTGCGGGTCCAGTCCGTCGTGGGGCTCCTCTCCCCGATCATCGTCTTCTTCTCGATCGCCTACTACCTCCTGGCCATCAACAGCGACGCCGAGTTCGTCGGGATCGAGACCCGGACGGACGCGCTGTACTTCACGGTCGTCACGCTCGGGACCGTCGGGTACGGCGACGTCCATCCCGTGGGGCAGGCGGCGCGCGTCATCACGATGGTCCAGATCCTGTTCGACCTCGCGGTCATCGGCGTGCTCGTCGCCGTCGCGACCCAACGGCTCAAGGAACGTGTCGAGCGGCACGACCGGACCGGCCCGCACCGCGAGCCCGGCGAGCCCGGCCCGCACCGCGAGCCCGGCGAGCCCGCGGCTGAACGTCGCGAGCGCTGACGCAACGACGCACAGCCCACCGAAAAGTTGCGGCGAGATATTTTCGGGGCGGGGCGTCGTCGTGACGCTCCCGAACCGCCCTCTCGTCACATCGTCGCAGGTCACGACGTTGGTACTGCGACATACGGGCACTCAGAACGGGCAGGCGGAAGCGGGCGAATTGCCGAAAACCATTGCGTTCCACGTTTCTGTGTGCCATCTTTCCGGGGACCGAACCATCTCGACGAGGAGAGGTGTACGCCCGTGAAGAAGCGAGCGCCCAGACCCCAGCACGTCCCGGGCGGCAGAGCCCGGCTGACGATCGCGAGCACGTTGACCCTTGCCGTCGCCACGACGGGACTCCTCGTCCCCTCGCCGGCCCAGGCCGCTCCGAACGCGGACGTGGGGTACCCCGTGTTCAGCGGGGACGCGAAGCCCGTCCCCGCGGAGGGGACCGGCTACCACGTGCGCAACCAGCTCCAGGCGATCTTCGACGCCGACGTCGCGGCCGGAGCCGGGAGCGGGACCGACAAGGATTTCTGGATCGACAAGATGCTCGCCCGCACGGGCAACACGCCAGGCGGCTCGAACGGCGACGCGAACCAGTGGCTGTTCAGCCGTGGCCGTGCGGTCTTCATGAAGACCCACCAGCCCGCCACGCTCGGTTTCGGCGGAGAGGTCGCGTACTGGGAGTCGCTCGCGGGCGGCCAGGGTGCGTACACCCTCACGCTCGACGTCGACGGGGTGGCCGTGACCCTCACCGAGGACGCGTCGGCCCGCAAGCAGACCCCCAGCTACTGGCGCAGCACGTTCGACAACACCGCACAGGGACTGCGCGTGGTGCAGACCAAGTTCATCACCGACGCCAACGTGGCCGTCACGAACCTCACGGTCTCGAGCACGGACGGCACGGCCAAGCAGGTCCGGATCTCGGCCGCGTCGTCGTTCGCCCAGACCCCCGAGGGCGACGAGCTCACGGGCTCGGTCCAGGCGTTCAACAAGCTGACCACGGTCTTCCCACGCCTCTCGGGCGACGGCTTCTCCCCGGCCGACGGCGCGATCACGCGCACGCTCGACGTCCCCGCGACGGGCTCGGCGAGCACCAAGGTCCAGCTCGGGTTCGTCACCGAGGAGATCCCCGAGTCGCGCACCGACTACGACGCGTTCCGCGCGGCGACCCCGGGGGCCGCCTACACCGAGCACGTCTCGGCCTACAACCAGTGGTGGGCCGACAACGTGCCCTACCTGGACACGCCCGAGGACAACATCGACAAGACGCTCTTCTACCGCTGGTGGCTGATGCGCTTCAACTTCCTCGACGCGAACATCCCGGGCAACGACTTCCAGTTCCCCACCTCGATGGAAGGCGTGCTGGGCTACAACAACAACATCGTCCTGACCACGGGCATGTTCATCGACGACCTCAAGTACTTCCGTGACCCCGTCTACTCGTACGGACCCTGGGTCTCCGCGGGCGAGGTCGCCAAGAGCGGCAAGTACGTCGACAACCCGGGCGACCCCGCGAACTGGTCCAACAGCTACACGCAGTACATCTCCGAGGCCGCGTGGCGCTCGTACCAGCTGCACGGCGGACCGACCGTGATCGCCCAGAACCTCGCGCAGTACGCCGAGCGGGACGTCAAGGACCTGCAGGCGTCCTTCGACGACGACGGCAACGGCCTCATCGAGTACAACTGGGGCGCCATGACGGGCAACGACGCCGACGCGGTGTCGTTCCACTGGCGCGCGGGCAACATGGACCGCACCGAGAACGCCTACCTGTACTCCAACGCCAAGGCGTCGGCCGCGGCCTACCGGACCGCGGGCGACGAGACCAAGGCGGCCGAGATGGACGCCTTCGCCGAGCAGATCAAGGCAGCCGTCCTGGAGCACCTGTGGGAGCCCGAGCGCGAGACGCCCGACGAGGTGGGCCTGAAGGGCAACCTCCTCAAGCACCGTCACGTCGCGACCGACGCGCTGGTGCCGTGGAAGGAGATCAACAACTACTACCCGTTCAGCGTGGGCCTCATGCCCAAGCCGGGGGACGCGGACTACGACCAGCCGTATGTCGAGGCCCTGCGTCTCTTCGCGGACGACGAGCAGTACCCCGTCTTCCCGTTCTTCACCGCCAACCAGGCGGACCAGGCGGCCTACGGCGGACCGGGCAGCAACAACTTCTCGGTCATCAACTCGACCGTGTCGTTCCGGATGCTCTCGAGCGTCCTGCGCGACTACCCGAACGACTACGTGGACGCCGAGCTGTACAAGAAGCTTCTCTACTGGAACGCCTGGTCGCACTACCAGAACAACGGCGACAACCGGTACCCGGACCAGAACGAGTTCTGGTCGAACGGCACGGCCGACCCGCAGGACATCGGCTACCGCTCGTGGATCCACCACACGATCCTCGGCACGACGAACTTCACCATGATCGAGGACGCGATGGGCCTGCGTCCGCGCTCGGACGACAAGATCGAGCTCGCCCCCATCGACATCGACTGGGACCACTTCACGGTCAACAACGTCCGCTACCGCGACAAGGACCTCACGATCACGTGGGACGCCCCGGGGGGCGAGAAGCACTACGGCGCCGACGTCCCCGAGGGGTACTCGGTCTTCCTCGACGGTGAGCTCGCGTTCACGGTCGACGAGCTCGCGCACGTGACCTACGACCCGTCCACGGGCACGGTCGACGCCCCTGCCGGTGTCACGGTGACCACGGTCGAGGAGCGTCAGGTCCAGGCTCCGCAGGACGTCGTGTTCGCCGCGGACGCCCGCGTCGTGGACATGATGGCCAAGGCGGGCGCCGACGTCTCCCCGGCATCGGCCGGCTCGCCGAACCTCGCCCAGGGCAAGCCCGTCACGGCCTCGTTCTCCGCGGCCGGCCGTGGTCCGGCGGGTGCCGTCGACGGCACGACGGTCAACGAGCCCTTCTGGGGCACCGCGGGCTCGCCGAACGCCAAGGACTCGCTCGAGGTGGACCTGGGCTCGGCCCAGAAGGTCGACGACGTGCGCGTCTACTTCTACCGTTCGTCCTCGACCGCGACCGTCGCGGGCTACTCGGCCCCCGCTCTCTACACGGTCGAGTACCTCGACGGGACGCAGTGGAAGCCCGTGCCGGCGCAGTCGCGCGCCCCGCTGTTCCCGCAGGGCAACTTCAACCACGTGCAGTTCCCCGAGGTCACGACCTCGAAGCTGCGCGTCACGGTGACCCACGCGGCGGGCACCAGGACCGGGATCAAGGAGGTCCAGGCCTTCTCGACCGGGGTCGAGGCGCCCGCCTCGACGAACCAGGCGCCCAAGGCCGACGCGTGGACGGACTCGACGTACAACCAGGCCGGTTCGGCCCGCCTGGTGGGCACGGCCCAGGACGACGGCCTGCCGAACGGGGAGATCACGTCGGGCTGGTCCGTCGAGGCGGCTCCCGAGGGCGGCAGCGCGGTGTTCGACGACCCGAGGGCCACGACGTCGGTCGTGCGCTTCACGGCGTCCGGCGCCTACACCCTGCGCCTGACGGTGTCGGACGGCGAGCTCACGTCGACCAAGGACGTCGTCGTCCAGGCGACCGCGCTCTCGGACGGCGAGATCAACGTCGCCTCCACGGCCACCCCGACCGCGGACTACACCGCGGGGTGGAACGACGTCAACGCCGTGAACGACGGCAAGCCGTCGTTCTTCACGGGTGGGGCCGGCACGGACCTGTGGGCCACCTGGTCGGGCTCCCGCCCCGCGAGCCGGTGGCTGCAGTACGACTTCGAGGCCCCGGTCCGGGTGGACAAGGCGTCGATCGACTTCTGGACCGACACGACCACGGGTGGTGACGGTGTGGCCGTGCCCAAGGAGTGGAAGCTCCAGTACTGGGACGCGGCCGGAGAGGGCACGTGGAAGGACGTGACGAACCCGTCGGCGTACGGCACCGAGCGCCTCAAGACCAACGAGGTGACGTTCGACGCCGTCACGACGAGCCGGCTGCGCGCCGTCTTCACGGCCCTGCCCAACGCGGGCGGCACGAGCCGCTCGGCGGTCGGGGTGTCCGAGTGGCGCGTCTTCGCGGCTCCCGCGGTCTCGGCCGCCGCCGTCCACGTGCGGACCGCCGTCGGGGCCCTGCCCCAGCTGCCGGGCACCGTCGCGGTGACCTACGCGGACGGCTCGGTCGTCGAGAACGCCGTCGCCTGGGGTGCCGTGGACGCGGCACAGGTCGAGCAGATCGGCGACTTCGCGGTCCAGGGTTTCGTGTCCGGGACGACCCTGGTCGCCCAGGCGACCGTCTGGGTGCGTGGCCCGGACGCCGTCCAGATCAACACGATCGCCGACACCGCGGTCTCGACCGCGGTCGGTACCGCGCCGGTCCTCCCTGCCTCGGTCACGGTCCAGTACAACGACGGTTCGCAGCAGAGCGGGATCGCCGTGACCTGGGACGCGGTCGAGCCCGGGAAGTACGCCAAGGACGGCACGTTCGAGGTCACGGGGGCGGTCGAGGGCACCGACAAGCGGGCCAGGGCGACCGTCACGGTCGGCACCGGCGAGGGCCGGCCCGAGCCGGACGTCGCGGTCACGGTGACCGCGAGGTCGCAGTGCACGGGCAAGGTCGCGGGGCTCTCGGTCCGCGTGGTGAACGACGAGGAGGTCCCGGTGGACGTCAGGGTCACGACGCCGCTCGGCACCAAGACGTTCGCCGGTGTCGTGCCGGGCAGGTCGGCCAGCCAGACCTTCAGCGCCCGCAAGGACACGCTCGAGGCTGGGACCGTGAGCGTCGTCGCGACCGCGACGGTCGACGGCGCCCCGGTCACGACCAGCGTCGAGCAGGCGTTCGACGCCGTCGGCTGCGGGTAGGTACCGAACGACCGTCGGGGGCGGCTGCACACGCCGCCCCCGACGGTGCCGGACCGCGCGCTCTCGGCCCGCTCCGCCGGTGCCGAGGCGGGGGGCGTGACGGTGGTCGACGCTTCCGCGCGGCTCCGCGGTCGCGGAGGGCGCGCGCACTAGTCTGGCGCGGTCACAGCGTCGCCACGAGGAGAGTGTCATGAGCCAGCAGACGGGACGCCCGCGTCCGTCGTCCCCGACAGGGTCGGGTGGGCGGGGCAGTCGTCCCCAGCAGGGGCCGTCGTCGGCCGTCTATGCCCGACGGCGCCTCGTCGCCCTGGTCGTGCTGCTCGCCGTCGTGGGTGGGGTCGTCGCGTTCCTCGCGCTCGTCTGGCCGGGGTTCGCGGTGGGCGGAGACTCCGAAGCGCCCGCCGAGCTCACCGTGACCGCGCCGCCCGCGACGCCGACGATCGAGCCGGTCGAACGGACCGCGACGACCGAGCTGGCCAAGGCGCTGCCCGGGAGCGTCCTGCAGTTCGCGCTCCGTGCCGAGGCGCCGACCGACGCCTTCGCCGACGTGGACGCGATCGAGGGCCACGAGCTGACCTACGCGGACGCCGAGGGAGACGGGGCGACCAGCATCACGGTGCGCGCCGGGCAGTGGGGCACCGACGACGAGGCGAAGGCCGCCTACGACGAGCTGCTCGCAGCAGCCGTCGAGGCCGGGGGCGAGGTCACGTCGACCGGACCCGTCGAGGTCGACGGCGAGCCCGCGGGGACCTTCGCCGTCACGCCGGTCGCCCCGGTCGACGGGGCGGTGGCCTCGGCGACCGTCACCTGGTACAACGGCACCGTCGTGCTGCAGGCGACGGGGCCCGTCGACGAGATCGAGACGTTCTACACCGCGTTCCCCCTCTAGTCTGCGACGAGGCGCACCGGGTGACCTTCGGTGCTCGTCGTCGGGCTCGCCCTCGGGCGGGTCGACGCGGCTGACCGGGACGCACGACCAGGAAGCAGGAGGACGACCATGTCCACTTCGAGCACGACGACCCGGCGGGCCGAGCCCTCGGTCCCCACCCCGCGCCTCGCGGTCCTCGGGACCGGTGTCATGGGCGAGACGGTTCTTGCCGGGGCGCTGCGCGCCGGCTGGTCGGCGTCGGAGGTGGTCGCGACCGTGCGGCGCCCCGAGCGCGGCCAGGAGCTGTACGAGCGCCACGGCGTGGGCACGACGACCGACAACGTCGAGGCCGTGCGCGGCGCGGGCCTGGTCGTGGTCGCGGTCAAGCCCAAGGACGTGGCGGCGCTGCTCGCGGAGGTCTCGGCGCACCTGGGCGAGGGGGCGGTCGTGGTGAGCGTCGTCGTCGGGCTCCGGGCGCGCTTCTACGAGGACCGGCTCCCGGCCGGGACGTCGGTCGTGCGCGTCATGCCCAACACCCCGTCCGTGATCGGCGCCGGGGTCAGCGCGGTCAGCGGCGGCGCAGCCGCGAGCGACGACGACGTGGCGCTCGTCGAGCGGCTCCTCGGGCAGACCGGCCTCGTGGTGCGGGTCCCGGAGAAGGACCAGGACGCGGTCGGTGCGCTGTCGGGATCGGGTCCCGCGTACGTCTTCTACGTCGTCGACGCGCTCGCGGAGGCCGGGGTGCTGCTCGGCCTGACCCGGGCCGTGGCGCTCGAGCTCGCCACGGCGACCGTGCTCGGCTCGGCACGGATGCTCGACGAGACGGGGGAGCATCCCGTGATCCTGCGCGAGAAGGTCTCCTCGCCGGGCGGGACCACGGTCGCGGCGCTGCGCGCGCTCGACGAGGGTGGTGTCCGGGCGGCGTTCCTGTCCGCGCTCGAGGCGGCCCGGGACCGGTCGCAGGAGCTGGCGGCGGCCCTCGAGGAGCGGCCGTGACCGGGGACGCGGGGCGGGCTCGCCCGCCGGCGATGTCCGACGTCGCGGAGCTCGCAGGGGTCTCGCACCAGACGGTGTCACGGGTCCTCAACGACCACCCGAGCGTGCGACCGCAGACGCGCGAGCGGGTCCTGGACGCGATCGCGACGCTCGGGTACCGGCGCAACAGCGCGGCCCGCGCGCTGGTCACGGCGCGTTCGGGGACGATCGGCGTCGTGACGACGGGCTCGGCGCTGTACGGGCCGACGAGCACGCTCATCGCGGTCGAGGAGGCGGCACGCGAGCACGGCTACTTCGTGTCCGTCGCGACGATCCGCAGCTACGACGCGCAGACCATGAACACGGTCCTCGAGCACTTCATGGCCCAGGCCGTCGAGGGGATCGTGGTCATCGCTCCCCAGACGGACGTCGCGTCGGCGGTCGACTCGTTCCGGGCCCCCGTGCCGATCATCCTCATCGCAGCCCGCGAGCCGAACGAGGTGCACGCGGGAGCGCCCGGGACGGGGGCGGGGAGCATCCTGCCGATCGCGGTCGACCAGCGGCTCGGCGCGCACGTCGCCACCGAGCACCTGCTCGACCTGGGGCACCGCTCGGTGATCCACCTCGCCGGCCCGCTCGACTGGTTCGACGCGCGCGAGCGGGCCAGGGGATGGAGCGACGCGCTGGCCGCGTGGGCGGTCCCGGAGCCGGAGCGGGAGATGATCCGGTGCACGTGGTCGTCGGACGCGGGCTACGAGGTCGGTCGTGACCTCGCGCGCCGGGTCGCGGACGGGAACGGGCCGACAGCGGTCTTCGCGGGCAACGATCATCTCGCCCTCGGTGTGCTCCAGGCGTTCTGGGAGGCCGGGGTCGTGGTCCCGCGCGACGTGTCGGTCGTCGGGTTCGACGACGTCGAGGGCTCGGCGCACTTCATCCCGCCGCTCACGACGGTCCGTCAGCCGTTCGACGAGCTGGGGCGCCGGTGCATGGCGCTGCTGCTCGACGCGTTCGCCGGGGCGACCCCGGAGTCCGCGCAGATCCCGCCGGTCCTCGTGACGCGGGCGAGCGCGGCCGTGCCGCGCGCGTGAGTCGCCCGGCTCTGCGGGGACGCGAGAAGGGCCGACGGCACCGCGCCCCCGTGCGCTCCTGACGCGTCTCCTGCGCGACGCGTCTCCTGCGCGGCCCGCCCCCTCGGCGCTCGTGCCGTGCGGCGCTCCAAGGAACCTCGATCCTTCCGACAGGCCGTCGACGGGGTGGCGGAACACCGTATGTGAGCGCTAACATTCAGCCAGGACATAGCCGGGCGCGACGATGCGACGAGGAGTGACAGCAATGGTGCAGCAGGACGAGGTGGTCGACCTCCGGGCGTCGATCGTCGCCGGGAACACCGCACTGGGGATCGAGCTCGGCTCGACACGGATCAAGGCGTGCCTGATCGGCCCGGACGGAACCCCCGTCGCGAGCGGCAGCCACGCGTGGGAGAACGAGTACGTCGACCGCACCTGGACGTACTCGCTCGACGACGTGCGCGAGGGGATGCAGCGCTGCTACGTCGACCTGGTCGCCGACGTCGAGCGACGGTACGGCGTGCGCCCGACGACGTTCGGCACGATCGGCGTCTCCGCCATGATGCACGGCTACCTCGCGTTCGACGCCGACGGCGAGCAGCTCGTCCCTTTCCGGACCTGGCGGAACACGACCACGGGCAAGGCTGCGGCCGAGCTCTCGGAGCTGTTCGACCACAACGTCCCCCTCCGCTGGTCCGTCGCCCACCTGTTCCAGGCGATCCTCGACGACGAGCCGCACGTGCCCCGGGTGGCGTCCCTCACGACGCTCGCCGGGTACGTCCACCGCGTCCTCACCGGTCGGTCGGCGCTCGGGGTGGGGGACGCGTCCGGGATGTTCCCCGTCGACCCCGCGACGCGGACCTACGACCGCCGCATGATCGAGGCGTTCGACGGGCTCGTGGCCACCCGCACGCCCGGCCTCGCGATCGCGTCCCTGTTGCCCGAGGTCCTCGTCGCGGGACAGGATGCCGGGAGCCTCTCCCCCGAGGGCGCGGCCTGGCTCGACCCCACGGGCACCCTCCGTCCCGGCGTGCCGCTCTGCCCACCAGAAGGCGACGCCGGGACGGGCATGGTCGCGACGAGCTCGGTCGCGCCGCGGACCGGGAACGTCAGCGCCGGCACGAGCATCTTCGCGATGGTCGTGCTCGAGCGCGCGCTCGCCGCACGCCACCACGAGCTCGACCTGGTCACGACTCCCGCGGGCGACCTCGTCGCGATGGTCCACTGCAACAACGGGGCGAGCGAGCTCGCCGCCTGGGCCGACCTGTTCGGTGAGGTCACGGCCGCGCTCGGGGCCCCCGCAGCGCCCGACGAGGTCTTCGGCGCGATCCTGCGCGCCGCGCTCGACGGTGACGCCGACGGCGGCGGGTTGCTCGCGTACAACTACCTGTCGGGTGAGCCCGTCACCGGGCTCGAGGAGGGGCGCCCCCTGTTCGTCCGGACGCCCGGCAGCAGGCTGACCCTCGCCAACTTCATGCGGTCGCAGGTCTACAGCGTGCTCGGCACGCTCGCGCTCGGCATGCGCGTGCTCGCCGCCGAAGGCGTCGCGCTCGACGCGATGTTCGCGCACGGCGGGATCTTCCGGACCGAGGGAGTGGCCCAACGGCTGCTCGCCGCGGCGATCGGCGCGCCCGTGACCGTGGGGCGGACCGCGGGTGAGGGCGGGGCGTGGGGCATCGCCCTGCTCGCGGCCTACGCGCGCTCGGTCGCCGGCGGGAACGGGCAGGACCTCGGCACGTACCTCCGCGAGCACGTGTTCGCGACCGCGGAGCTGGGTACCGCCCAGCCCGACCCCGTGGACGCAGCGGGCTTCGCCGCCTACCTCGACCGCTACGACGCCGGCCTCGCGGTCGAGCGCGCCGCCGTCGACGCGCTCTGACCCCGACGAAGGAGACCCCATGAGCACCCTGCCCACGACGACCGGGGCAGCCGATCCTGCCCACCCTGCCGCTCAACCGGCCGGCACCCCGGCGAGCCGATCCCCGGGCGTGCCCGCCCACCTGCGCGCCGCGGTCGACGCCGCCAAGGAGCGCGTCGCCGCGCTGCACGCCGAGCTGCCCCGATGGGAGCTCGTGGTGTGGACCGCGGGCAACGTGTCCGAGCGGGTGCGCGCAACCGACGGCCTCGGCGACCTCCTCGTCATCAAGCCGTCGGGGCTGTCGTACGACGACATCACGCCCGAGACGATGGTCGTGTGCGACCTCGACGGGAACCTCGTCGAGGGGGACCGGGCGCCGTCGTCGGACACCGCGGCCCACGCCTACGTCTACCGGCACATGCCCGAGGTCGGCGGGGTCGTGCACACGCACTCGACGTACGCCACGGCGTGGGCCGCGCGCGCCGAGCCCGTGCCGTGCACGCTGACGATGATGGCCGACGAGTTCGGCGGGGACATCCCGGTCGGACCGTTCGCGCTCATCGGCGACGACTCGATCGGACGAGGCATCGTCGAGACCCTGCGCGAGTCCCGCAGCCCGGCGGTGCTCATGCGCAACCACGGCCCGTTCACGATCGGCAAGGACGCCCGCTCGGCCGTCAAGGCGGCCGTGATGTGCGAGGAGGTCGCCCGGACCGTGCACATCAGCCGCCAGCTCGGCGACCCGACCCGGATCGAGCAGCCCGACGTCGACGCGCTGTACGCGCGCTACCAGCACGTCTACGGGCAGCCGCCCGCGCACTGACACGCGGCGGCGGCGCGGTCGCGCGCATCCCCTCACCCGTACGCCCGGCCCCGCACCGACGCGGGGGCCGACCCCACCGACACGAAGGATGTGGACCCCATGAGCAAGCCCTACGCGGACCGCGAGATCTGGTTCCTCACCGGCAGCCAGGACCTGTACGGCGAGGAGACGCTCCGCCAGGTCGCGGAGCAGTCGCAGGAGGTCGCGCGCGCCCTCGACGCGTCGTCCGACGTCCCCGCGAACGTCGTCTGGAAGCCCGTCCTGAAGGATGCGTCGTCGATCCGGCGTGCGATGCTCGACGCCGACGCGGACGACCGCGTGCTCGGCGTCGTGACGTGGATGCACACGTTCAGCCCCGCGAAGATGTGGATCGGTGGGCTCGACGCGCTGCGCAAGCCTCTCCTGCACCTGCACACGCAGGCGAACGTCGAGCTCCCGTGGGACTCGATCGACTTCGACTTCATGAACCTCAACCAGGCCGCGCACGGCGACCGCGAGTACGCGTACATGGCGACGCGGCTCGGGGTGGCGCGCACGACCGTGGTCGGGCACGTGTCCAACCCGGCCGTCACGGCGCGCGTCGGGTCGTGGGTGCGCGGGGCTGCGGGCTGGGCGGCGACGCACGAGCTGCGCCTGGCCCGCTTCGGCGACAACATGCGCAACGTCGCCGTGACCGAGGGCGACAAGACCGAGGCAGAGCTGCGCTTCGGTGTGAGCGTGAACACGTGGGGGGTCAACGATCTCGTGGCGGCAGTGGACGCCGTCTCCGACGCCGACGTGGACGCCGTCGTGGCCGAGTACGAGGACCTCTACGACGTGGCCGAGGAGCTGCGCAAGGACGGCGACCGGCACGAGTCGCTGCGCTATGCGGCCCGCCAGGAGATCGCGCTCGAGACGTTCCTCGAGTCGGTCGGCGCCAAGGCCTTCACGACCAGCTTCGAGGACCTGGGCGACCTGCGCCAGCTCCCCGGCATCGCGGTCCAGCGCCTCATGTCGAAGGGCTACGGGTTCGGCGCCGAGGGCGACTGGAAGACGGCCGTGCTCGTCCGCGCCGCCAAGGTCATGGGTGAGGGGCTGCCCGGCGGCGCCTCGCTCATGGAGGACTACACGTACGACCTCACGCCCGGCAGCGAGAAGATCCTGGGCGCCCACATGCTCGAGGTCTGCCCGTCCCTGACGACGTCGACCCCGCGCGTGGAGATCCACCCGCTCGGGATCGGCGGCAAGGAGGACCCGGTCCGCATGGTGTTCGACGCCGACCCCGGCGTGGGCGTCGTCGTCTCGCTCGCCGACATGCGCGACCGCTTCCGCCTCACGGCCAACGTCGTCGACGTCGTGCCGCCGAGCGCGCCGCTGCCGCACCTGCCCGTGGCGCGCGCCGTCTGGGAGCCGCGACCCGACTTCGTGACGTCGGCCGAGGCCTGGCTCACCGCAGGCGGCGCGCACCACACGGTGCTCTCGACCGCCGCGGGCATCGACGCGTTCGAGGTGTTCGCCGAGATGGCGCGCACCGAGCTGCTCGTGATCGACGAGAGCACCACGCGCCGCGGCTTCCGCGACCAGGTCCGCTGGAACCAGGTCTACTTCCGCGTCGCGCAGGGCCTGTGACCGCGAGACCCTGCACTGCTCGCTCGGCCCGGGGTGTGCCGCCATTCCGGACAGCTCCCGCCGAGGGCGGCGTCGACCTCGGTGCTCGGCCGGAGGACGGACTCGAGCGGGCGCGAGATCGCCACGAACCGTCAGCGCACGATGTACGCCACGACGCGGGCCACCGCCACGGTCGCTGCGACGGCACCCGTCGAGCCCGAGCCCGACCTCGCGGTCGAGGCGGGGGTCGTCACGAGCACGGCGAGCACGGCCAGCACGGCGGGTGCTTCCTGCCCGACGCCGCAGCGCACCCGGGAGCGCGGGTGCGCTCCGCCGTCGGGCAGGATCGCGGCATGACCGCTACGGGCGGGCCGCGAACCGCTCCAGCAGCTCGGCGTGCCCCGAGACGATGAGCAGGTCGTTCGCCGAGATGCGTGTGCTCGGGTCCGCGTAGACGAAGTCCTGCCCCGGCGACTTCACCCCGATGACCGTCACGCCGTAGCGTTCGCGGACCTTGGTCTGCTCGATCGTGAAGCCCTGCGTCTCCTTCGGGGGCCGCATCTTGACGATCGTGAAGCCGTCCTCGACCTCGATGTAGTCGAGCAGCTTGCCCGAGACGAGGTGTGCCACGCGGCTGCCTGCGTCGGCCTCGGGGTAGACCACGTGGTGGGCACCGATGCGCTGGAGGATGCGTCCGTGCTCGGCCGAGATGGCCTTGGCCCAGATCTGCGGGGTCCCGAGGTCCACGAGGTTGCCCGTGATGAGCACGCTGGCCTCGAGCGACGTACCTACGCCGACCACGGCCACGGGGAAGTCGCGAGCGCCGAGCTGCTCGAGCGCGGTCGGGTTCGACGCGTCGGCCTCCACGAGAGGGATCTGCCCGGACCACTGGGCGATGAGGTCGGGCGAACGCTCGACCGCGAGCACGTCCTGGCCGAGCCGGTCGAGCGTCGCCGCGATCGCAGAACCGAACCGGCCGAGGCCGATCACGAGCACGCCGGCATTCTTCTCGGGGGCCTTCTTGTCGGGCACCTGGGGGCCTTTCGTCGGGAGGTGGAGGGAGGTCGGCTTGACGTCCGGACGGACCGTGCACCGCACGGAGAGCGGTGCGTGGAGCGCGGTGCGGGCGGTCAGCCGATGATCGGACGTTCCTCGGGGTAGCGGATGACGCGGCGCCGGTCGCGCAGCGCGAGCGCCGCCGCCAGAGTCATGGTCCCGGTACGGCCGATGAACATCAAGACGACGAGCACGTACTTTCCCGCGGTGGGCAGGTCGGCGGTCACCCCCGTCGAGAGCCCCACGGTCGCGAACGCCGAGATGGTCTCGAAGAGGATCACGTCGAGCGTCCACCCGGTGATCTCCAGGAGCAGGAGGCTGGAGACGAGCACCGCCGTCGCGCCGACGAACGACACCGCCACCGCGAGGCGCAGGGTCTCGCGCGGAACGCGTCGCCCGAAGGCCTCCATGTCCCGGTCGCCTCGAGCCTCGGAGACGATCGCGAGCAGCATGACGGCGAGCGTCGTGACCTTGATGCCGCCCGCCGTGGACGCGCTGCCGCCACCGACGAACATGAGCGCGTCGGTGATGAGCCAGCTCGACTCGTGCATGGCCCCGATGTCGACGGTCGAGAAGCCGCCCGAGCGGGGCATGACGCCGGCGAACAACGAGGCGAGGGCCTTCTCGCCCAGGCTCAGGGGCCCGAGCGTCTCCGCGTTGCGCCACTCGAAGGCCGCGAACAGGACCGTGCCGACCACCACGAGGCCCACGCTCATGGTGAGGGTCAGCTTGGTGTGCAGGCTCCACTTCACGACGCGCCCACGGTTGCGCATGACGTTGAGGATCACGGGGAAGCCGAGCGACCCGATGAAGACGCCGAGGATGATCGGAAGGCACAGCATCCAGTCGCCCACGTAGGGGGCCAACCCCTCGGGGGTCGGGACGAACCCTGCGTTGTTGAACGCCGAGATCCCGTAGAACAGGCCGTGCCAGGCGGCTTCGCCGAACGACTCCTCGAGCACGATGAACCGGGGCAGGAGCAGCAGCGCGATGAGGAGCTCGATGCTCGTCGAGGTGATGATGACGACGCGCACGAGCGACCCGACCTCGCCCAGGCGGGTCGTCTTCGTCTCCGAGGCGGTCAACAGCTTCTGCGTCAGACCGATCCGTCGTGAGACGGCCATGCCGAGGATCGAGGCGAGCGTCATGACACCCAGGCCACCGACCTTGATCCCGACGAGGATCACGACCTGACCGTAGAAGGACCAGTAGGTCCCCGTCGGGACGACGACGAGCCCGGTCACGCACACCGCCGACGTCGCGGTGAAGAGCGCGTCGATCAGCGAAGCCGACTTTCCCGACGTCGTGGCCCACGGCGCCAGGAGGAGCAGGGTGAACAGCGAGATCACGGCGGCGAAGACCGTCACCGCGAGCCGTGCCGGGGAATGGCGGGCGACACGGTCGACGAGCTCGCGACCGGCGAAGAACCGCCCGGAGGCGCCCTGGGCCATCGGTCCTCCGTCTCCCTGTCCGTGCGTCCTCGTCCGGGTGGACGGGCGGCGCCGGGTCCCGTCAGGGCTCTACCGGTCGCCGTGCGTGCCGATGCGTCGCCCAACTCTGCCACAGGAGCACCGGTGCTCACCGGCTGAACCGCGGGACGCCGTCGTGCCCCCGGGGGGATACCGTGTCTCCTGCCCGCCACCGACCACCGGACCGAGGAGCGCACGTGACCGAGCCAGACGCCGCGCCGTTCGCCGCGCAGGTCGTGTGGAGCCCGGACCTGCTGGGCTACGACTTCGGGCACGGGCACCCCATGTCCCCGACCAGGCTCGACCTGACGATGCGCCTCGTGCGGGCGCTCGGGCTGCTCGACGCGCCGGGCGTCGAGGTCGTCGGCACGTCGCCCGCGTCCGACGAGGTGCTCGGCCTCGTCCACGACCCTGCCTACGTCGCCGCGGTTCACGCCGCCTCGGAGCACGGCGTCGAGAACCCCGCCCTGGGCCTGGGCACGGAGGACGACCCCGTCTTCGCGGGCATGCACGAGGCCGCGGCCCGCATCCTGTCGGGCTCGTACGAGGCCGCCGGCGCCGTGTGGTCGGGACGCGCGCTGCACGCCGTCAACATCGCCGGGGGCATGCACCACGCACGGCACGGGGCGGCGTCGGGCTTCTGCATCTACAACGACGCCGCGGCCGCGGTCCGCCGTCTGCTCGACGACGGCGCGGAGCGGGTCGCGTACGTGGACCTGGACGCGCACCACGGCGACGGCGTCGAGCAGGCTTTCTGGGACGACCCGCGGGTCCTGACGGTCTCGGTGCACCAGAGCGGCGCGACGCTGTTCCCCGGCACGGGGCACGCCACCGACACCGGCGGACCAGGCGCCACAGGTACCGCGGTCAACGTCGCCCTGCCGCGTCGCACCGACGGCGAGCGCTGGCTCCGGGCCGTGGACGCCGTGGTGCCGCCCGTGCTCCGGGCGTTCCGGCCGCAGGTCGTCGTGTCCCAGCACGGGTGCGACGCGCACGGGCACGACCCGTTGAGCGACCTCGACGTGAGCGTCGACGCGCAGCGCGCGGCCGTGCACTGGATCCACGAGCTCGCGCACGAGCTCGCGGACGGCCGCTGGGTCGCCCTGGGCGGAGGCGGGTACTCGGTCACCTCGGTCGTCCCCTACGCGTGGTCGAACGTCGTGGCCGAGGTCGTGCACGCGCCGGTGGCCCCTTCGACGCCCGTCCCGGGAGCCTGGCGGGACCACATCGGCGCGGTCGCGCACCGCGAGACGCCGTCGCTCATGGGCGACGGCGAGGTCGAGTTCACCGCGTGGGACAAGGGCTACGACCCCGAGGACGAGGTGGACCGCGCCGTGGTCGCGACCCGCAAGGCCGTCTTCCCGCTCCTGGGCCTCGACGCGCACTTCGACTGACCTGCGCCTCGCCGGGCGCACACCCGTCCCCACGGCCCGACGACGTCACCCGGCGTCGATTTCGAGCCACCCGCCGGGAGCAGGTAGTCTAGGAGACGGACTTTTTCTCGTGTTGGTCGGTTCCCGATCAGCCGTGGACCACCATGATCGGGGCGATCCCGATCGCACACCGATCCAGCATTGTGAGGACCCATGGGCTCCGTCATCAAGAAGCGCCGCAAGCGTATGGCCAAGAAGAAGCACCGCAAGCTGCTTCGCAAGACGCGCCACCAGCGTCGCAACAAGAAGTAGCAGCGCCGCGCGGCGACGCGCATGCTGTCGCGAGAGCCCGGAACCCTCAGGGGTGCCGGGCTCTTGGCGTCTTTCGGGCTGCGTGCTGGTCGTTCCGGTGCCGCCCGGAGCGGGTTCGGGCGAGGCCTGCGTCGAGCCGTTGCTCGGTGCTCGTGCCCGTCGGTCGTGCGGCGCCGGATGCCGAGGGTGAGCGTCTCGCGCAGGGCGGGTCAGGGAAGATCGGCGGTGCAATGACCGCATCCACGGCTGACGTCGACACAGTGTTCAGGGGGCTGGAGGGCGAACGGTTGAGGATTGACCTTGCCGCTCTCCATCCATACGTTGTGCAGCGGCTTGAGGCAACCGCATCAGGCTGCTGAATCAACAGGGGGATTCAATGCGCTTGAACCTGCGTTTTCGTTCGTTGTGCACGGTGGTCGTCGCCGCTGCGTTGACGGGAGGGGTGGTTGCTCCGGCGGGTGCCGCTGAAACCGCTCCGGATCTTGTGGCGATCATCAGCCAGTCCGCACCCGAGGTGCTGGAGAACGTGGCTGCGGCGGAGAGTGTTGATACTGGTGCGCCGGGCTCGGTCGCGACCTTCGTGGAAGTTCCTGAGCATCAGGCGTCGGTCGCAGTGCCGAACGATCCCCAGGACCCGATCACCCTCGTCAGCGGTGACAAGCACGCTCTGAGCGTCACGCTGCCCAAGGCGAGTGAGGCCAGCGACGCGAAGCTTCTCGCTGATGGGTGCAACTGGTAAAGAGAGGGCGACAGGAAAGGGTCTGCATCATGCCCATCAAACAGCTAGTCGCAGGGTCGGCAGCTCTCTCCGGTGTCGGATTGCTGGCAGTGATTGTACTTCAGGTGTTATCCGGATTGGAGTACCGTGCCGCAGAACAGGCCGGCCTCGAGCCTGGGAATGCTCCTGAATGGATCGTGCTCGGGACGAATGCAGGGCTCGTGGTCCTTGCCGTCGGCATTATTTCGCTGGTGGTGTCGGCCGTCCTCCTCGCGGTCCGAAAGAAGTCGGAAACGGAGTTGCTGACTCCCCAGGACTGACAGCGGATCCGACATCGCGTAGCACAAGAGTGAAGGAAGCGACCCCTGGCCCGGCCGGCCAGGGGTCGCTCTCTTGTCGGGGGACATCGGTGCGTAGCCGTGGGCGCTGGTCGTCCGGCGATGCTCGCCGTCAGAGCCCCGCGCGGTTCTTGAGCGAGCGCCGGATCGAGCGCAGCACGAGCCCGAGGACCCATGCGGCCCCGGCCCAGCTCGCGGTCTTGACTCCCCGCCCGGCGACCCGGCGCCGTCGCCCGCGGAACTCGCGGATCGGCCAGCCCACGTCCTTGGCGTGCCGACGCAGGCGCGCGTCGGGGTTGATGGCGCACGGGTGGCCGACGGCCTGCATCATCGTCACGTCGTTGAGGGAGTCGCCGTACGCGTAGGACGCCGACAGGTCGATCCCGTGCCGCTCGGCGAGCTCTCGGACACCCGCGGCCTTGGCCCGCCCGTGCATCATGTCGCCCACGAGCCGCCCCGTGTAGAGGCCCTCCTCGTGCTCGGCGACGGTGCCCAGCGCTCCCGTCGCGCCGAGACGACGCGCGATGAGCTGCCCGATCTCGAGCGGCGTCGCGGACACGAGCCACACCTGGTGGCCGGCCGCGATGTGCTCGTCGAGGAGCTTCTGGGTGCCGGGGTAGATGCGCAGCGCGAGGACCTGGTCGTAGACCTCTTCGCCGATCGCGACGACCTCCGCGACCGAGCGGCCTGCGACGAGGTCGAGGGCCCGGGTGCGGACCTGGTCGATCTGGCGCTTGTTCTCCCCGAGCAGCAGGTAGCGCGCCTGGTGGAAGGCGAACGTCACCAGGTCCGGGGTGGAGAAGAAGCCCCGCTGGTACAGCGCCCGCGCCAGGTGGAACGAGCTGGCGCCGCGGATGATGGTGTTGTCGACGTCGAAGAAGGCTGCCGTGGGATGGGTGGACCCAGGAGCAGACGTCGGCATGTCGTCCACTCTATCGGCGCTCGCAGACCCCCGCCGACGGCGCCCACCGGGCGGGGTCGCCTGCCGGGCGGCGTGAGGGGGTGTCCGAGATGCGTAGGCTGGGGTCGTGAGCCCCGCAGATCCCGCCGCAGGACAGGTTCCTGAGCCCGCCGCCGGACATGACGCAGACCAGGCCACGAGCGCGCCCGTGCGCGTCGTGCTCTACGGCCGCGTCGGGTGCCACCTGTGCGAGGAGGCCCGCGAGGTGGTCGGGGCGGTGTGCGCCGACCAGGGCGTGGGCTGGACCGAGGTCGACGTGGACTCCGACCCGTCCGGCGCCCTCGCGGCGCAGTACGGTGACTACGTCCCCGTCGTGACGGTGGACGGCGTCCAGCAGGGGTTCTGGTGGGTCGACGGGGCGAGGCTCGCCAGAGCGCTCTCGAGGCGGCGCGCCACCGGCTGACGTTGCGAGCCCGGGCGCCGAGCCTGGGATGATCCGAGACAGCAGGACAGCGAGAGCGTCAGCGACGACGACACGACGAAGCATGGGTGGTTCGGGTGGCAGAGACCCTGGGTGATACCGGTATTCCTGGCGCGACCGTGGCGCGACTTCCCGCGTACCTGCGTGCGCTGCGCGACCTCGAGGGGCGAGGCGTCGAGACGACGTCGTCGACCGAGCTCGCGGAGCTCGCGGGCGTCGGGTCGGCGCAGCTGCGCAAGGACCTGTCGTTCCTGGGGTCCTACGGCACGCGCGGGGTCGGCTACGTCGTCGACTCGCTCGCGACCTACATCACCTCGGCCCTGGGCGTCGAGGACGAGCACCGGATCGCGATCGTCGGCATCGGCTCCCTCGGGCACGCGCTCGCGAACTACTCGGGCTACGGCACGCGTGGGTTCGAGGTCGCGGCCCTGCTGGACGCCTCGCCGGACGTGGTCGGCACCGAGGCTGCGGGGCTCGTGATCGAGCACGTCGACGTGCTCGAGGAGGTCTTCGCCCGCGAGAACGTGACGATCGTCGTCCTGGCGACCCCGGCGCACGTGGCGCAGGACGTCGCCGAGCGGGTCGTCGAGGCCGGGGTCCGGGAGATCCTGAACTTCGCGCCGCGCGCGCTCCAGCTCCCTGAGGACGTGATCGTGCGGTCGGTCGACGTGGGCAGCGAGCTGCAGATCCTGGCGTTCCACGCGCAGGCGCGCGCGCTCGCGAACCGCGGCAGGGGCGAGGAGGGCCGAGGAGCGGAGACGCAGAGCGCGGGCGCCTAGCACCGGACCGCTCATGACAGCACAGGAGCCGGCGACCCGTGAGGGGTCGCCGGCTCCTGGCGTACCGGGCCGCGCCGGGGACGCGGAGGCCGGTCAGGTGCGGGAGGCTCAGGCCTGCTTGATCGCCGAGAGGTCGAGCGCGATCTTGATCTTGTCGCCGACGAGCACGCCGCCGGCCTCGAGGGCCACGTTCCAGGTCAGGCCGAACTCCTTGCGGGAGATCTCGGTCTCGGCCTCGAACCCGGCGCGCGAGTTGCCGTAGGCGTCGACGGCGGTGCCCGTGAACTCGGTCTCGAGCTTGACCGGCTTGGTCACGCCGTTGATGGTGAGGTCGCCCGCGATGACGAAGTCGTCGTCGTCGGCCTCGACGGCGGTCGAGACGAAGTTCCAGGTGGGGTTCTTCTCGGCGTCCCAGAAGTCGGCCGACTGGAGGTGGCCGTCGCGCCCTGCGTCGCCGGTGTTGACGGACTTGGCGTCGATCGCGGCGACGACGTTGGACGACTCGACGTCGTCACCGATGTTCAGCGTGCCCTCGGCGATCGCGAGCGAGCCGCGGACCTTGGAGATGCCTGCGTGGCGGACGGTGAAGGTCGCCTGCGAGTGCGAGGGGTCGATCGCGTAGGTGCCTGCGGTCAGCCCGGCGGGGAGGTTCGTGGCCATGGGTGTTCTCCTGAGAGGTCGTGGTGCGTGTGCGTCAGGCGCGCCGTCGACGTGCCATTAGTTGAAGATTCAACTTCATACGAACGCATCAACGCAAGCCCACGTCCCTCTATTCCCTGGTGAGCGAACCTGTTCCCGGGTGGGAGACTGGGACGGTTGTTCGGACGGTGGGGGCGTGGCGGATGAAGGTGGAGATGACGGTTCAGCAGGACAGGCGCGCGGCCGCGCCGCAGGACGCACCCTGGCTCGACGAGGGCCAGCAGTACTCGTGGCGGCAGTACCTCGACGGCACGGCGCGGTTCGTCGAGGCGCTCAGCAGGGACCACGAGGAGCACTCGGCGCTCACGCTCGGCGAGTACGAGCTGCTCGTGCGCCTCTCCGAGGCCCGCGACCACACGATGCGCATGTCGGCCCTCGCCGACGGCCTCGCCCGGTCGCGGTCGCGCGTCACGCACACCGTCCACCGCATGGAGCAGCGCGGGCTCGTCCGCCGGTCCGCGAACGAGACCGACCGTCGCGGGGTGAACTGCGTCATGACCGACGCGGGCTACGCCGAGCTCGTCGCGTCCGCCCCGGGGCACGTGCGGGCCGTGCGTCGCTTCATGGTCGACGTCCTGACCCCCGAGCAGCTTCGCAACCTCGGCGACGCCATGGCCGCGATCGCCGAGGCCTGCCGCGTCGTGGACGAGCGCGTCGTGGACGAGCGCGAGAGCCGGTAGCGACGGCACCCGGCCGGTCTGTGTCCGGGAGCACGCCGCCCGGGTGCACCGTGCGCGGAAGAACTTTGGGACACTGGTCCCCATGGTCGCAACCACGGTCCACCTCATGCGTCACGGCGAAGTCTTCAACCCGGACGGCATCCTCTACGGTCGAATTCCCGGCTACCACCTCTCGGAGCTCGGGCACACCATGGCGCGTCGCGTCGCGGGGCACCTGTCGGGCAAGCCGGCCGAGGGTGCCCCCGCCCTGCCCGACGACGTCGCTCCCGAGCCCTTCGACGTCGCCCTGGTCATCGCGTCCCCGCTCCAGCGGGCACAGGAGACCGCGACGCCCGTCGCGGAGGCCTTCGGGCTGCCGCTCGGGACGGACGAGCGCCTCATCGAGGCCGGCAACCACTTCGAGGGCATGAAGTTCGGCGTGGGCGACGGCTCGTTGCGGCACCCGGGCCACTGGCCCTACCTGTGGAACCCGATGCGCCCCTCGTGGGGTGAGCCCTACAAGCAGCAGGTCGCGCGCATGCACGCCGCGATCCACGACGCCCGCGCCCAGGCGGAGGGGCGCGAGGTCGTGCTCGTGAGCCACCAGCTCCCCATCTGGATCTCCCGCCTCGCGTTCGAGGGCAAGCGCCTGTGGCACGACCCGCGCAACCGTCAGTGCTCGCTCGCCTCGCTCACGTCGCTGCGCTTCGACGGCGACCGCCTCGTCGGCATCCACTACACCGAGCCGGTCGCGGACCTGCTGCCCGGTGCCGCGAAGGTCTCGGGCGCGTGAGGCACCAGCCGCTTCTCAGGTTGTGCCCAGGCAGGTGAGAGACAGTGCTGCCATGATCCGCCCCTTCCGTGCCCGGCACGGTCGCGCCCGCGCGACCTCCGGGATCGTCGCCCTCGTCTCGCTCGGCCTGGTCCTCACCGCCTGCTCCCAGGAGTCGGGGGCCACGAGCCCCGACGACGTCGTGGGCCAGGGATACGTCTCGGGCGACGGCTCGGTCAAGACCTGGGACGTCTCCGACCGGGACGAGCCCGTGGTCCTGACGGGCACGGACTTCGAGGGCGGCGCGGTCGACACCTCGCAGTGGCTGGGCGACGTCGTCGTCGTCAACACCTGGTACGCCTCGTGCGCCCCCTGCCGGGCCGAGGCGCCGGACCTGGTCGCGCTCGCGAACGACCGTGCGGCTGAGGGAGTGCACCTGCTCGGCATCAACAGCACCGACGACGCCGGGGCCGCGCTCGCCTTCGAGCGCACGTTCGAGGTGCCCTACCCCTCGATCGAGGACACGCGCGGCGAGGCCATCGCGACGCTCGAGGGAGCCGTCCCGCTCCAGGCAGTACCGACGACCGTCGTGCTCGACCGCGAGGGCCGGGTCGCCGCGCGCGTGATCGGTCGGGCCGAAGGGTCGACGCTCGGCGCCCTCGTCGACGACCTGCTCGCCGAGAGCGCCTGACGCATGGGTCCCCTCTCGTTCGCCGGTGACCTCGGCTCCACGTTCGCCACGACCGCGTTCAGCGGCTCGATGCTGCTCGCCGTGCCCGTCGCGATCCTCGCAGGGCTCGTGTCGTTCGCGTCACCGTGCGTGCTTCCGCTCGTCCCGGGCTACGTCGGCTACGTGAGCGGGCTCGCGGCGGCCAACGCCGGGACGGCCGGCACGCGTGCGGGGGGCGGAGGCACCGCCCTGAAGACGGCCAGGACCACCGGCCGGTGGCGCGTCGTGACCGGCGTGGGCCTGTTCGTCGCGGGCTTCACGCTCGTGTTCGTGCTGCTCATGGTGGCCGCGGGCGCCGTGGGCGTCCACGTCAAGGAGTGGGAGGACGTCATCACGCGTGTCCTCGGGGTCGTCGTGATCCTCATGGGCTTCGCGTTCATGGGCGCCATGCCGTTCCTCCAGCGGGACCGTCGCCTCCACGTGAGCCCCACCGCCGGACTGTGGGGGGCGCCCCTGCTCGGCATCGTGTTCGGCCTCGGGTGGGCGCCGTGCATCGGCCCGACCCTCACGGCCGTCATGGCGCTCTCGCTCGACGAGGCCACGGCCGGCCGCGGCGCGGTCCTCGGGATCGCCTACAGCCTGGGGCTGGGCGTCCCGTTCCTGCTCATCGGGATCGGGCTCGAGCGCTCCAAGAAGGCCGTGGCCTTCCTCCGGCGCCACCGCGTCGCGATCATGCGCCTCGGCGGCGGCATGCTCATCCTCATCGGGCTCGCCCTCGTGACGGGCGTCTGGGGAACCTGGACCGCGCGTCTCAGCGGGCTCATCACGGGCTTCGAGACGGTGATCTGATGAGCGACAAGGACCTGTACCGCCCCGAGGGCATCGACGACACCTACAGCCACCCCGAGCCCGAGGCGAGCACTGCCGAGGAGGAGGCCGCGCCCGTGACGGGAGCGGCGCCGTCGGGCCGGAAGGGACGCGCCGGGTCCGCCGACGACGCCACGCCCGCCGGTACCGACTCGCCCGGCGGTACCGACTCGCCCGGCGGCCCGGCCCCGCAGCTGCCCGCGCTCGGCCTGCGCGGCACGCTGCGCTGGGTGTGGCGCCAGGTGACCAGCATGCGTGTCGCGCTCATGCTGCTCATGCTGCTCGCCGTCGCCGCCGTGCCCGGCTCGGTGCTGCCCCAGCGCCCCCAGGACCCGGCCGCCGTCCTGACGTACCTCCAGGACAACCCCGGCACCGGGGAGTGGCTCGACCGGCTCGGGTTCTTCGACGTCTACGCGTCGGTGTGGTTCTCCGCGATCTACATCCTGCTGTTCGTCTCGCTCGTGGGCTGCATCCTGCCGCGCACCGCTGCGCACCTGCACGCCGTGCGCAACCGGCCGCCCCGCACACCCCGCAGGTTCGACCGCTTCCCGGCCAAGGCCGAGACGACCAGCACCGCGACGCCCGAGGCGGTCGTGGACGCGGCGGCGAAGCACCTGCGTGGCCGGCTGCGCTGGCTGCCGACGTTCCGCGTCGACGTCGGGGTCGAGCCCGCCGACCCGGACCGTGGCCTGCCCGAGCGGCGGACCGTGGCCGCCGAGCGGGGCTACCTGCGCGAGACCGGGAACCTCGTCTTCCACCTGTCCCTGCTGGGGCTGCTCGTCGCGGTCGCCACGGGCCAGCTCCTGCACTTCCGCGGCCAGGCGATCATCACCGAGGGGCGCGGGTTCGCGAACGCGGTCGTCGACTACGACACGTTCGAGAACGGCTCGCTGTTCAGCCCGGCCTCGCTCGTCCCGTTCTCCATGACGCTCGACTCGTTCGACGCGCAGTTCGCGATGGACGCCGTGGCGTTCGCGCAGTCGCGCGACTTCACGGCCCACGTCACGGTGCGTGACCCCGACGGCACGTCCGCGCAGGAGCAGATCAAGGTCAACCACCCCATCGTCGCGGGCGGCGCCAAGATCTACCTCCAGGGCAACGGCTACGCCCCCGAGATCACGATCCACGACGCCGAGGGCCAGGTCGCGTTCGCCGGCCGCGTGCCCTTCCTGCCCGAGGACACCATGTACACCTCGCGCGGCGTCGTGAAGGTGCCGGACACGTCGCCGGGCCTCGACCAGATCGGCCTGGTCGGGTACTTCCTGCCCACGGCCGAGGTCGACGAGGTGGGCGCGCGCTCGACCTTCCCGCAACCGATCAATCCGCTGCTCGTCCTCGAGGTCTACCGGGGCGACCTGGGGCTCGACGAGGGCCTGCCGCAGAACGTGTACCGCCTCAACACGGACACGCTCACGCCCTCGGTCGACGCCGAGGGGGAGCGCGTCCGGGTGCTCGTCGCCCCGGGTGAGACCGTCGACCTGCCCGACGGCCTGGGCACCATCACGTTCGCCGAGGGCGCGGTCCCGCGCTACGTCGCCCTCGACCTGCGCCACGACCCCGCGCTCGTGTGGATCCTCGTCTTCTCGCTCGGCGCTCTCGCAGGCCTCGCCGTCTCGCTCTTCACGCCTCGCCGTCGCGTGTGGCTGCGGGTGTGGGACGAGGAGACGCCCGACGGCGCCACGCCCGAGCGGCGTACCGTCGTGAGCGTCGCGGGGCTCGCCCGCGGGGACGACGCCGGGCTCCAGGGCGAGGTCGACCGGTTGGTCGAGTCGCTGCCCGGGACACCACCCACGAACGACCCACCAGCCGAGCGCGCCGCCACGCCGCGCACCGCGTCCTCCCCCCGCACCGACGGTCAGGCTCGACCCGACCGACCACGAAAGGCTGACCGATGACCGTTGCCGACCTGAGCTCCGACCTGGTGTGGGCGGCCGCGACCGCCCTCACGGTCGCGTTCGTCGCGTTCGCGATCGACCTGTCCCGGTTGGGGGCCAAGGAACCTGCCGCCGAACCCGTGACCGCCGACGCCTCCGGTGACACCGACGCCCCGGTCGCCGTCGCCGTGGACACCCCGCCCACGCCGGTCTCGCGCAAGGCCGCGGGCATCGGCATCTCCACGGGGTGGCTCGGGACGATCCTGCTGCTCGCGGCGATCGTGACCCGCGGCATCGCGGCCGGCCGTGCGCCCTGGGCCAACATGTACGAGTTCACGCTCGTGGGCGCGTTCGTCGCGATGGCGGTCTTCCTCGGGGTGAGCCTTCGCCGCGACGTGCGGTTCCTCGGGGCGTTCGTGACGGGGCTCGTGGTGCTGTTCCTCGTGGTCGCGCAGAACTCGTTCTTCCTCGACGCCACGGGGGTCCAGCCTGCGCTCCAGTCGTACTGGCTCGTCATCCACGTGGGCGTCGCGATCATCGCCACGGGCATCTTCACGGTCGCGTTCGTCATGTCCGCTATCCAGCTCCTGCGTGACTCGCGCGAGAACGGCAACGGGTTCCTGGGGCACCCGGCCTGGCGGTGGCTCGACACGACGCCGAGGCCCGCGCAGCTCGAGGCGCTGAGCTTCCGGCTCAACGCGGTCGCGTTCGTGCTGTGGACCTTCACGCTCATCGGCGGCGCGATCTGGGCCGAGCACGCCTGGGGCCGTTACTGGGGCTGGGACCCCAAGGAGGTCTGGAGCTTCGTCGTCTGGGTCGTGTACGCGGCCTACCTGCACGCCCGCACCACGCGCGGGTGGTCCGGGCGACGCGCGGCGTACTTCGTGCTCGTCGGTTACGCGTGCGTGCTGTTCAACTTCACGGGCGTCAACCTGATCTTCAACGGCAAGCACTCGTACTCGGGCATCACGACGCAGGAGTGAGCCACGGGGCGCGGCTCCGCGGCGAGGTCCCCGGTGCGCGCGGGTGGGGCGGCTAGGCTCTGCCCTCGTGACCGACACCCAGGGGGACGACCTGCCGACCGACGGCGCCGAGGGTGCCCGCGGCGCGCGGGGCGACGGCCGGGCGGTGACGGGCCGAGGCGGCGTCCGGCACGTCCGGGCGTGGCGCGAGCACCGTACGCTGCGGGCCGTCGGGCTCGTCACGACGGCAGTCCTCGCGTTCGGGGCCTCGGGCGCGACGGCGGTGCTCGTCTCGACGCTGGAGAACGTCCAGCAGGTGGACAACGAGGCGCTCATGGCTCCCGAGACCGAGCGCCCGCCGCCCCCGGTCCCCGACCCGCAGGACCCGCTCGCGGGGCTCCCCGTGAACCTGGTCCTGATCGGGTCGGACGACCGCTCCGGGGCGAACGAGGCCATCGGGGGAGCCGAGGAGGGCATGCGCTCGGACACCACGATGCTGCTGCACATCTCGGCGGACCGCTCGCGGGTCGAGCTGGTCTCGGTCCCGCGCGACCTGCGGATCGCCATCCCGTCGTGCGCGGTCACCGGGGGCGGGACGACGCGGGCGTCGTCCCGGGCGACCTTCAACGAGGCGTTCTCCCGGGGCTGGCTCGGGGGCAAGGACCTCGCGTCGGCGGCGACGTGCACCCAGATGACGGTCGAGCAGATGTCAGGGGTGCGGACGGACGGCTTCATGGTCGTGGACTTCGTCGGGTTCCAGACCATGGTCGACGCCCTTGACGGGGTGCCGATGTGCATCCCCGAGGACATGGACGACGAGGATGCCGACCTGCACCTCAGCGCGGGGACGCAGACTCTGACGGGGTCTCAGGCGCTCGCGCTCGCGCGGGCCCGGCACGGCCTGAGCGACGGGTCCGACACCTATCGCATGGGTCGTCAGCAGGCGCTGCTCGCGGCGATGACGAAGTCGGTCCTCTCCCAGAACGTCCTCACGGACCTGCCCAACCTGCTGCAGTTCCTGGACGCCGCGACGAGCTCGCTCTCGATCAGCGGAGGGGTCGATCTCACGGGTCTCGCGTTCTCTCTGCGGTCGGTGCGGCCCGACGCCGTGACCTTCCTGACCATCCCGTCGGGCCCCCAGCCGGGCAACGTCAACCGCGTGGTCCTGACGGCCGAGGCCGCAGACGTGTGGGCGCGGGTCGCGGCGGACCAGCCGGTCGTCCCGGAGGTGGCGGCGCCGCCCGTGCCGCCCCAGGGGACGAGCGTCCCGGGTGGTGCTGACCCGGTCGTCCCGGCGACCCCTGAGCAGGGGGCACCTGTCGACCCCCTGGCCGACCGCACGCCTGGTGAGGCGATCACCTCGGCGGACGCCCAGGCGACGTGCTGAGCGCGCGCGTCACCTGAGCGTCGTTCGGACCGATCGACACTGCCAGGCCGTGGGTGCACGGCCTCGCCCAGGGAGCCTAGGAGGGGTCGGAGCTGCCCGACGACGGTGCACCGGGTGCCCCGTCCGTCTCGCCCGACGGGTTCTTCCGCGGGGCGTCGTCGTCCGACGTGCCGTCCGTCGCGTCCGCGGCGCGACCGGGGGTGGGGCCCGCCGTCGGGCGCTCTCCGGTGCCCTCGCCGCGTGCCTCCCGGCGTCGCTGCTGCTCGAGCTTCCACAGGAAGTCGGGGTCGTCGTCCGGGGCCAGCGGCGCCGCCGGGCGCCGTCGCGCCCCGGGGCGCCCACGACCCGGGGCGGGGGCGCCGCCTGCGGTCGCGTGCCGGGTGCGCTGCGTGCGCGAGACGACGATCCAGGCGAGCGGCCCCACGAACGGCAGGAAGATGATCATCACGATCCACAGTCCCTTGGGGATCCCGCTCCGGTCGTTCTCGTCGCTCGTGGCGCAGTCGGAGAGGGCGTAGACCGCGAGGCCTACGGCGAGCAGGGTCAGCAGGACGCGGGACATGACCCCAGCCTATGCGGCCTGGCAACCCGCAGGCACGAGAGGGCTCGGTTCCGTGCACCCAGGTCGGGCGCCTACCCTGGACGGGTGCCTATGGTCATCTACTCCGCGCTGCGCCTGGCGATCTTCGCGGTCCTCTTCGTCGTCCTGTACGCCCTGAACCTGGGCCACTGGGTCGTGTGCGCGGTCATCGCGGCCGTCCTGGCGTTCCTCGTCTCCTACCTCGTGCTGCGCGGCCCGCGCGAGCGCGCCGCGGTCCACCTCGCGGAGCGTGCCGCGCGACGCAAGGCGACCGGCGAGCAGTTCTCGCGCGAGATCGAGGACGACGCGGCGTTCGAGGACGCCGCCGTGGATGCGGCGGAGTCGGCCGGCCCGGCGGAGCCGACCGACTCCGCGGAGTCGGCCGAACCTGCCGAGCAGCGCACCGACCGCTCGGGTCGTGCGCAGACCTCGAGCTCCTAGAGCGCGAGCCCCAGCCCCAGCAGCACCCCGTACCCGAGCTCGAACATCCCGGTCCCGGCGAGGACCGGGACGAGCAGCGGGCCGCGGGCTCCGGCGATCACGGGCAGCGTGAGCAGCACCGCGGGCAGCAGCAGGAGCAGCACGAGCAGCGACCAGGGTGCGGCGAACGCGCACACCACGCCCAGCAGGAGCGGGACCCAGATCATGGCGACGTACGCGCGTCGGGCCCGGAAGTCGCCCAGGCGCACGGCGACGGTGCGCTTTCCCGCGAGCACGTCCGTGGGGATGTCCCGCACGTTGTTGATCATCAGGAGCGCGCACGCGAGCAGGCCCACGGCCACGGCCCCGACCCCCGCGACCCACGTCACCCGGTCGGCCTGCGTGTAGGTCGTGCCGAGGACCGCGACGAGCCCGAAGAAAACGAACACCCCGACCTCCCCGAGGCCTCGGTACCCGTACGGGTTCTTGCCTCCGGTGTAGAACCACGCGGCGACGATCGCGAGCGCACCGACGGCCAGGAGCCACCAGTGCCCCGTGAGGGCCACGAGCCCCAGGCCGAGCACCGCGGCGACGCCGAAGCAGACGAACGCCGCGTTGCGCACCTGGGACGCGAGCGCGGCCCCCGACGCGGTGAGCCGCATGGGTCCGACCCGGTCGACGTCCGTCCCGCGCACCCCGTCCGAGTAGTCGTTCGCGTAGTTCACCCCGACCTGGAGCGCGAGCGCGACGCCCAGCGCCAGGAGCGCGGGCCAGAACGCGAAGGAGTCGACCTGGGCGGCAGCGCCCGAGCCGACGAGGACGGGTGCGGCCGCCGCGGGGAGGGTGCGCAGGCGTGCGCCGGCGACCCATTCGGCAGAGGTGGCCATGGTGCTCCGTTCAGTGGGTGCGTGGTGCTGTGCGGGTGGCGAGGTCGGTCACGGCCGCCCGGTCGATCTTGCCCGGCCCGCGGCGGGGCAGGTCCGCCACGACGAGCAGGTCGCGAGGCGCGGCGGGCGGTCCCAGCGTAGTCGCGACGGCGCGGCGGGCGCGGCCCAGCAGGTCGCGTGCACGGTCGCCGTCCTCGTCCTGCCCGGCCGCGGGGCGCACCTCCACGACCGCCAGGACCCGCTGCCCCCACTCGTGGTCAGGGACACCGACCACGCAGACCTCGCCGAGACCCTCGACTCCTGCGAGCGCAGCCGCGAGCACGGCCTCGACCGCGGCCGGGGCCACGTTGACCCCGCCCGTGACGATCACGTCGTCCGCCCGCCCCAGCACCGTGAGCGTCCCGTCGGGCGCGAGGGAGCCCAGGTCGCTCGTGCGCAGCCACCGGGACCCGTCGGCGTCGGTGCGGAACGTGGCGGCCGTGAGCGCCTCCTCGCCCAGGTACCCCGTGGCCAGCACGGGGCCCGCGATCTCGACGACCCCGGCGGCGTCGGGCGGGAGCAGGCGCCCCGACGACCCGTCGACGACCTGCACCCGGACGCCCGCGAGAGGTACGCCGTCGTACACGCAGCCGCCGCTCGTCTCGGTCATGCCGTACGTGGTCACGACCGCGGCGCCCGCGTCGCGCGCGGTCGCGAGGAGCGCGGGCGACGCCGCCGCACCACCGAGGAGGATCGCGTCGAACGAGAGCAGCGCGTCGAGCGCGGCCCCGCTCCCCGGACCGGGGTGCAGGAGGCGGTGGAGCTGGGTCGGGACGAGCGAGACGTACCGACGGCCCGTGCCCATGCGGGCCGTCGCGGCGGCGAACCCGTGCGCGGTGAACGGGGAGTCGAGGTCCGCGGTGACGAGCTCCGTCCCGGCGACGACCGACCGCAGGACGACCTGGAGCCCGGCCACGTGCGTGGGGGGCAGGGTCAGGAGCCACTGCGCGTCGCCGCCGAGCCGGTCGTGCGTCGCGCGTGCGGACGCGACGAGGGCGTCCGCGCTCAGCGCGACCTCGCGCGGCAGCCCGGTCGAGCCCGAGGTGCGCAGCACGAGCGCCGTGCCGTCGGGCAGCGGACCCGAGTACGCGAGCGGCGTGGGCGCGAGTGCCGGGCCTCGCCCGCGCAGGGCGTCGGCGACCGCGGTCCGCAGGTCCGTGACGTCGGCAGGTGCGGGTCCGTCGGCGCGTGGCATCCCTCCAGCCTAGGTCGCGTCGTAGTGTGACGAGGAACCGGCTGGACGACGTGTGAGGACTGGGATGAACTGGGTGAGGACGTCACGAGCCGTGTGGTCCGTGACCGTGGTGGCGGGACTGCTGGCGCTCGCGGGGTGTGGGGGCGCACCGACGGACGCGCCGAGCAGCACCGTCCCGGCGGTCGACGGTGCCGCCAAAGGCAGCCCACCCGCACCGGCGGTCCCGCCCGCCTGGCCGCTGACGGGGGTCCCGTCCGACGACGTCGCGGTGCGCCCCGCGCTGGCCGTCAAGATCGAGAACCTCCCGCAGGCGCGCCCCCAGACGGGCCTCGACGCGGCCGACATCGTGTGGGAGGAGGTGGTCGAGGGGGGCATCACGCGGTTCGTCGCGGTGTTCCACTCCGAGGCACCCGAGACGGTGGGGCCGATCCGCTCGGTCCGCCCCATGGACCCGGCGATCGTCGCACCTCTGCAGGGGATCCTGGCGTACACGGGGGCCCAGCAGCCGTTCATCGACGCGGTGGACGCCGCCGGCATCCAGTCGATCATCATGGACCAGGGCGACGGCGGGTTCTTCAAGCAGCGGGGCAAGCGCGCGCCGCACAACGTCTTCGGGACGACCGCCGACTTCTGGGACCAGGCAGACGAGGAGCGGACGAGCCCGCCGCCGGCACAGTTCGGTTACACGCGGGTCGCCGGGCGCGGGACGGCGACGACCGCGGGCGCACCGGTCGCGCTGCTCGACGTGAGGCTGTCGGGCGGTTCGCGCCCGCAGTGGACCTGGGGGGCGGACGAGAACGCCTTCCTGCGCAGCGAGGGCACGACGCCCGCGGTCTCGGTGGACGGCGTGCGGCTGTCGGCGGCGAACGTCGTCGTGCTGAGCGTCGAGATGGTGAGCACGACGTTCAAGGATCCTGCGGGCAACCCGGTGCCGGAGACCAAGCTCGTCGGTACGGGGGAGGGGCTCGTGGCGAGCGGTGGCAAGCAGGTCGCGGTGACGTGGTCCAAGGACGCGGTCGAGTCGCCGCTCGTCCTCACGGGGCCCGACGGCGTGCCCGTCCTCCTGGAGCAGGGCGCGACCTGGGTCGAGCTGGTCCCGCGCGGGTCGGGGAGCTACTCGGTCAGCTGACGGTCACGGGGCGCTCGCCCGCCGGGGCGTCCAGGCGTCCAGGACGTCCTCGAGCGCGGGCAACCGGTCGAAGCCGCCGCCCGCGACGAAGTGCCCGCCGCCCTCGACGACCGTCAGGTCGGCGTCGAGGACGCGGGCGAGCGTCTCGGTGAGGTGCCGCGGGACGACGGGGTCGTCGTCGGCGACGACGACGTGACGCCGCAGGGTGCGCGCCGTGAGGCCGGCCGGGTCGAGGGGGCGAGCGACGAAGTGGTCGACCTCGGGGATGCCGGGGACCTCCTCGACGAACCCTGCGACCAGGGCGAGCCCGCCGAGCCGCCACTCGTCCTGCCGGGCGGCGAGGTGCTGGAGGATGCTGACGCACCCCAGGCTGTGCCCCACGAGCACGGTCCCCTCGTCGAGGGGACCGATCGCCTCGGCGAGGGCGTCGAGCCACGCGTCGAGGTCCGGCGCCTGCGAGCGCGGCAGGTCGGGCACGACGACCTCGAGGCCGTGGGGCGTGTAGCGGTCGCGGACAGCTCCGAACCAGTGGTCGTCGGACGAGGCCCCCAGGCCGTGCACGACCACGATCCGGGTCACGATCCGGGTCACGGGCGGGGGAGCGTCGTGGGGCTGTGCGCGGGGCAGGTCGGTCGTCGCGGCGTCGTCGTCGAGAACGGTCATGCCCGGAACGCTATCGCCTGTCGCGTCGACCGCGTGCCACCCGGCGCAGCCCGACGTCGCGACCGGCCGGTGCGCGGCTCATCCTCCCGGGGGAGGACCCGCTCACCCCTGGGACTGACCGCGAGGGCGCGAGGTCGAGCCGGTGGGCCGATGTGGTGACCGTGGGGTTCGCGGGAACGTAGAGGCATGGCAACGATCAACCCCACCCAGAGCCCGTTCGAGCCCACGTCCACGGTCACCCCGTTCCCGCCCTCGATCGCCCCTGCCCGCCCTGCCCTGCGCTCCGAGGACCAGGACGACGACGAGACCGGCGCACGCCCGGCCGCGTCGGTCGGGCCTGTCGTCGTCTCGATCGTCCTGCTGTTCGGGCTGGCGGTCGCGGTGGCCTTCGCGGGTCGCGGGATCGTCGAGATGCTCGCCACGTTCGCGTCCGGGTCCTGACCCTCGGCACGGCCGTCCCGGTCGCCTGGTCCAGCCCTGGTCGTCCCCGGTGAGAGCCGACCGGCCCGACCCTCCCGTCAGAAGGAGTACGGGAAGCCGTCCCACTGCGGGTCGCGGCGCTCGAGGAACGCGTCGCGCCCCTCGACGGCCTCGTCGGTCATGTACGCCAGTCGCGTGGCCTCGCCCGCGAAGACCTGCTGGCCCGCGAGCCCGTCGTCCGCGAGGTTGAACGCGAACTTGAGCATGCGGATCGCCTGCGGCGACTTGGTCGCGATGATCCGTGCGTACTCGAGCGCGAGCCGCTCGAGGTCCGCGTGGTCCGCGACCTCGTTCACGGCACCCCACTCGTAGGCGTCCTGGGCCGAGTACTCGCGGGCGAGGAAGAAGACCTCGCGGGCGCGCTTCTGGCCGACCTGCCGGGCGAAGAGCGCCGATCCGTAGCCTGCGTCGAACGAGCCCACGTTGGCGTCGGTCTGCTTGAACCGGGCGTGCTCGCGGCTCGCGATCGACAGGTCCGCGACGACGTGCAGCGAGTGCCCGCCGCCCGCGGCCCAGCCGTTGACGACGGCGATGACGACCTTGGGCATGGTCCGGACGAGACGTTGGACCTCGAGGATGTGGAGCCGCCCGGCCTTGGCGGGGTCGATCGCGTCGGCCGTCTGGGCGTCCTCGCTCGTGGTGTACCGGTAGCCGTCACGCCCCCGGATGCGCTGGTCGCCGCCCGAGCAGAACGCCCAGCCGCCGTCCTTGGCCGACGGACCGTTGCCCGTGAGGAGGACCGTGCCGACGTCGGAGGTCATGCGGGCATGGTCGAGGACCCGGTAGAGCTCGTCCACGGTGTGCGGGCGGAACGCGTTGCGGACCTCGGGTCGGTGGAACGCGACGCGGACCACGGGCAGGTCGCGCTCGTGCGCCTCGCCGTCGCGCGTGCCGCGTTCGACACCGCGGTGGTACGTGATGTCGGTGAGCCCTTCGAAGCCGGCGACGGTGCGCCAGGCCTGGGGGTCGAACGTCTCGGACACCTGTGCGGGGATGCTGCTCACGACCGTCACCCTAGCCTCCCGGGACGCGGGAGCGGGGTCCGTGCCGAGATGTCCGGGGCGGACGCGGGACACCGGGGGCGGTCCTCGTGCCCTACGGTGTGGAGGCGAGGACCTTGGAGGTCTTGACGGCGGTGCACGCAGTCGTGTACTTCGGTGGAGCCCCTTGTGTGCTCAAGATCATGTCGCTGGTCCTCGTCGTGGAGGGTCGTCGGCCTCGAAACCTCCCGGAGGAAGTCACTGATGGCCCCAGAGACCGAGAAGCACGTCCCCCGCAGGCAGGCCCGGGGCACGCAGCGCCGCGACACGATCGTGTCGGCCGCTGCCGAGCTGATCCTGCGCGACGGTCCGTCGAGCGTGACGCACCGGTCCGTGGCCGCGCAGGCGGACGTGCCGCTCGCGGCGACGACCTACTACTTCTCGGGCCTCGACGACCTCCTCGCGGCGGCCGGGCAGCGCATCGTGCGGGACTGGGCGGACCGTGCTCAGGCGATCGGCCACGCGGTCGCGGACGCGGTCGCCGACGGCGGGGTCGACGCGCTGAGCACGCGCTCGCGCGCGCTCCTGCTCGTGGACGCCGTGCTCCCGCCAGGGGACCACGGAGAGCTGCTCGGCTTCTACGAGCACGTGGTCAGCGCGGGACGCAGCCCGGTGCTCGCGACCGCGTTCGCGCAGGGCCGAGGGGAGCTCGACGTCGTCGTCGACGAGCTGCTCGCGCAGCTCGGTCTCCGGTTCTCCGCGGTCCTGCTGATCGCGGTCGTGGACGGTGCCGCGGTCACCGCGCTGTGCGAGGGGCGCACCGTCCGCGACCTCGCGGTCGACTGTGTCACCGAGCTGCTCGGCACCGCCTGACGCGCGGCTCGCGCCGCCCCGGGGCCCGGCACGGAGATAGCCTGTGACCGTGCCTCCCACGTCCCTCTCGACCCCGAGCCCTCGTCTCGTCGCCTGGTCGACGCCCCTGCGCACCCGCTTCCGCGGCCTCGACGCGCGCGACGGTCTGCTCGTGCGGGGCGAGGCCGGTTGGGCCGAGTTCTCGCCGTTCTGGGAGTACGACGACGCCGAGTCCGGCGCGTGGTTGCGGGCGGCGCGGGAGGCCGCGGACGAGGGCTGGCCGGCGCCGGTCCGGGCGAGCGTGCCGGTCAACGTCACGGTCCCCGCGACGGACCCGCAGCGCGCGCACGACATCGTGACGTCGTCCGACGGCTGCCGGACCGCCAAGGTCAAGGTCGCGCAGCGCGACGGGCGCGGCGTCGTCGAACCGGTCGACCAGGAGGTCGCGCGCCTCGAGGCCGTCCGGGACGCCCTGGGGCCGGGCGGCCGGATCCGGGTCGACGCCAACGGCGGCTGGGAGCTCGACGAGGCCCTGCGGCGACTGCCGCTGCTCGACCGCGCGGCCGGCGGGCTCGAGTACGTCGAGCAGCCGTGCGCGAGCGTCGAGGACCTCGCCGCGGTGCGCCGCGCGACGTCGGTCCTGGTGGCCGCCGACGAGTCGATCCGCCGCGCCGAGGACCCGTTCGCGGTGCTGCGGGCCGAGGCCGCGGACGTCGTGGTGCTCAAGGTCCAGCCGCTCGGCGGGGTCCGGGCATGCCTCGACCTGGCCGAGCGGGTCGGGCTGCCCGTGGTGGTCTCGTCCGCGCTCGAGTCCTCGGTCGGGCTGGCTGCCGGGCTGGCGCTCGCGGCGGCCCTTCCCGAGCTTCCCTTCGCGTGCGGTCTCGCGACGGCCCAGCTCCTGACGTACGACGTGGTCGACGAGCCGCTGCTGCCCGTGGGCGGCGAGATCGTGGTCCGGCGTCCTGAGCCGTCGGCGGCGGCTCTCGCGCGCGCGTCCGCGGACCGGGCCACGGCCGAGCGGTGGGTCGAGCGGTACCGGCGCGTGGGTGCCCTCCTCGACGGAGCGGCGGCGTGAGCGCCGCCGACGGGGAGGGCCCGGCCCTGCCGCCTGCGGTCGCGGCGGCCCGCGAGATCGTCGCGGGTCTCGTCGCTGACGGGGTGCGCGACGTCGTCGTGTCGCCGGGGTCCCGCAGCGCTGCGCTCGCCTACGCGCTCGCCGCGGCCGACGCGGCGGGCCTGCTCACGCTGCACGTGCGGATCGACGAGCGGTCCGCCGCGTTCCTGGCCCTGGGGCTCTCGCGCGGGTCGTGGACGACCGAGGGACCGGGCGGGCTGCTCCCCGTCGCCGTGGTGACGACGTCCGGGACGGCCACCGCCAACCTGCACCCCGCGGTGCTCGAGGCGCACCATGCCGGGGTCCCGCTCGTGCTGCTCACGGCCGACCGGCCGCACGAGCTGCGCGGCACGGGGGCGAACCAGACGACCGACCAGGTCGGGCTGTTCGGGGCCGCGGTCCGCCAGGCGGCCGACGTCCCGGCGCCGGACGGGCGGCCGGGCGAGCTGAGGGACCTGCGTGCGGTCCTCGTCCGGGCGCTCGCCGCGGCCCGCGGTACCCGCTCGCGGTATCCCGGCCCGGTGCACCTCAACGTGGCGTTCCGTGAGCCGCTCGTGCCTCCTGCGTCGCTGGGAGCGCTGTCGTCCGGTGCCGACGAGGCCTGGGTCTCTCCCGACCGGACCCTCGTGGCGGGGGTGCGCGACGACGTCGGGCCGTGGCCGCTCGACCCGTCCCCGGCGACCGTGCTCGTCGCGGGCGACGGAGCGGGGGCGGACGCGCGACGCCTCGCCGAGGCGCGGGGCTGGCCCCTGCTCGCCGAGGCGTCGTCGGGGGCCGCCGCGGGCAGCCACGCGATCGCGGCGCACCGGCTCGTGCTGGGCGCGCTGGGAGAGCAGGTCGAGCGCGTCGTCGTCATGGGGCGCCCCACGCTCTCGCGCCCCGTCCAGCGGCTCCTCGCGCGCGCGGACGTCGAGGTGCTCGTCGTCGCGCCCGGGGGCGGGCCCTGGCCCGACGCGGCGCGCTCGGCGAGCGCGATCCTGCCCGGTGTCCCGGCCGGGTGGTGGTCGGGACCGGCGGGCGACCCGCACTGGCTCGACGTGTGGCGCGGCGCGGGGGAGGCGGCGCGCAAGGTCGTCGCCGACCGGTCGTCCGCCCCCGGCCCGACGACGCCGCTCGCCGTCGCGGCAGCGGTCGCCCAGGCCTCGGGCCCCGACGACGTCCTCGTGGTCGGGTCGAGCAACCCGGTGCGCGACCTCGACCTCGTGGTCGACTGGGACGTCTCGCCGCTCGTGCTCGCCAACCGCGGGCTCGCGGGCATCGACGGGATGCTGGCGACCGCGACGGGGGTCGCGCTCTCCGCGGCGCGCGCGGGCCGGCGCACGCGCGCGGTCGTGGGCGACCTCACGTTCCTGCACGACGTGGGCGGGCTCCTGCGCGGACCGCACGAGCCCGCCGCAGACCTCCAGGTCGTCGTGGTCAACGACGACGGCGGCTCGATCTTCGCGACGCTCGAGTACGGGGCGCTCGCCGAGGACGCCCCCGAGACGGCGACGGCGTTCGAACGCGCGTTCTCGACGCCGCACGGTGCCGACCTGGCAGCGCTGTGCGCGGGGTACGGCGTCCGCCACCGGCTCGTCACGAACACCGCTGACCTCCGGGCCGAGCTTGCGCGCGTGCCCCGCGGGGTCGAGGTCGTCGAGGTCCGCGTCGAGCGTGCGGGACGACGCGCCGAGGGTGCAGCGCTCGCCGCCGACGTCGCCGAGGCCGTGCGGCGCGTGCTGCCACGGGGGCGCGACGGCCGTGGCAGCGCCGGGACGGGCGCCTGAGAACCCTCCCAGGGGCCGTCGGGAACTCGCAGCGAACTCACAGGGACGTTCAAGGGACGTTCCAGCGCCGGGGTGTGAAGTAGTCCTCAGAACGAACGAGGAGGGAACACCCCATGACCGAGAACACCCCGCAGGTCCCCGAGCCCCAGGCTCCCCGCGACGGCGACACCCAGCGCATCGAGGCGCAGCCCACGCAGCAGCTCCCCGTGTCCCCGACGAGCCCGGCTGCCCCCGCCCCGCAGGCACCCGCGCGGCAGCACTTCGCCGCCCCGCACCCGGGTCCCGTGCCCGCGCCGCCGGCGCAGCCCGCGCCGCAGCAGCCGGCACCCCAGCAGCCCGCGCCGCAGCAGCACGCGCCGTACGCCGCGCAGGGGCCGTACGCGCCGCCGCAGCACGCCCCGGCCGCGACCAGGCGCAGCAGGACGTGGATCCCCGTGGTCGGCGCCGCCGCTGCGGCCGCGGTCCTCGCGAGCGCCGGCACCGCCGGGCTGCTCGGCGTCCTCGACGGCGACGGCTCGACCCGCAGCTCGCTCGCGTCGGTCGGGGAGGCCGAGGGGAGCTCGACGGTCCCGGTCTCGGACTCGACGTCGGAGAACCCGAACTGGCAGGCCGTGACGAGCGCCGTCGCGCCGTCGGTCGTCTCGATCCAGGTCACCACGGCCGCCGGCGGAGGCGAGGGGTCGGGCGTCGTGATCGACACCGAGGGCCACGTCCTGACGAACAACCACGTCGTCGAGGGTGCGCAGGACGACACCGTCCAGGTCACTCTCAGCGACGGTCGCCTGTACGAGGCGAAGATCGTGGGTCTCGACCCGACGACCGACCTCGCGGTGGTCAAGCTGGTCGACCCGCCGAGCAACCTCACGCCGGCCTCGTTCGGAGACTCCGACGACGTCACCGTGGGCGAGTCGGTCCTGGCCGTCGGCAACCCCCTCGGCCTGGCCAACACGGCCACGACCGGCATCGTGTCCGCGCTCGACCGCCCGGTCGCCGCGTCGGGCTCCGACGGCGGCAGCACCGTGGTCACGAACGCGATCCAGATCGACGCCGCGATCAACCCGGGCAACTCCGGCGGGCCGCTGTTCAACGCGCAGGGCCAGGTCATCGGCATCACCTCGTCGATCGCGACCACGTCGAACCAGTCCGGTTCGATCGGCCTGGGCTTCGCCATCCCGGTGAACCTCGCGAAGAACGTCAGCGCGCAGCTCATCGAGAACGGCACGGCCGAGCACGCGTTCCTGGGCGTGAGCATGACGGACGCGACGGCCACGGCCGACGGCGTCACGCGCCGCGGCGCCGAGGTCAGGTCTGTCTCGGACGGCTCCCCGGCGGCCGAGGCAGGCATCACGACCGGTGACGTGATCGTCGCGATCGACGGCAACCCCGTGAGCGGCGCCGAGTCGCTCACCGGGTTCGTGCGCGAGCGTGCGACCGGTGACGTCGCGAAGGTCACGCTGGTCCGGGACGGCAAGACGGTCGACGTCGACGTGACGCTCGCCGCCAAGCCGACGGAGACGACCTCGGGCGACCAGAGCGGCTCGGGCCGGCAGGGCTCGGGCTCCGACCAGGGTGGTTCGAGCCAGGACGGCTCGGGCCAGCGGGCGCCGGGCAGCGGTTCCGACCAGTCCAGCCCGAACAACCTGCCCAACCCCTTCGACTGGTTCAACGGTCAGGGCTGAGGCGCCACAGCCGGGCCCGGCGGCGTCGGCGGTGGCGGCGGGGATCCCCCCTGTGCCCGCCGTCGGCCGACGCCGCTGCGGTCCTTCGAGCGTCCCCCGGTCCGCGTTCCCCCCTGTCGACCGGCGGGACCACCGAGGTGAGGCTCTGTTCCCCTGCGGGCGCCCCTCGGCACGGATGCCCCGGTCCGTACGGTTCGCCGTACGGACCGGGGCATCCTCGCGTCCGGCCTACTGGTCGCGGACCGGTAGCGCCTCGTCGTCCGGCGTCGGGGCGGCGATCACGGCGGGACCGTCCCAGGGGGACGTGAGCAGGGGGTCGGCGTCGAGCAGCGCGAGCGTCTTGGTCGAGCGCACCTCGGTGGTCGTGTACCCGAGCGCGTCGGCCACCTCGCGGGGCAGGACGTCGGCGAGCGTCACGCGCGTGGCCCGGAACTCCTGGCCCCAGGCCTCGACGGCGGCGACGAGCTGTCCGGCGACGGTCGTACGGTCGGCCGCGGGGTCGACGGCGATCTCGTCGATCTCGACGACCGCGCCGTTGGCCGTGAACGTCAGGCGCTGGCTGGCCAGGAGATAGCCGACGACGCCCGTCGAGTCCTCGGCGACCAGCAGCAGGGTGTCGAGCGCCCGCAGCAGGGGCCCGACGACGCGGTCGTGCGTGGCCCGGTCCGGTGCGTCCGGCTGGAGGCGGACGACGAGGAGCCAGAGGTCCTCACGGTCTGCGGTCGTGGCGCGGCGTACGGCGACGTCGCTTTGCGTGGGGGCCAGAGTCATCGTCGTCGCGTCGGTCACCGGGTGAACTTAACAGGCGGGACCGGCCACTTCCGAGACCTGTCCGTCGAACGGTCGATCCGTCGCGTACTTCACGAAACCACGGGTGGAGTCCGGCGTCCTGGCGCCGTTCCAACGGTGGAGACGCGTCCACCGTGCGGACGCCCGTCTCACTCCCCGAGCGCGTACCGCATGGGTTCGAGCTTGGCCTCGGACTCCGCGAGCTCGGCCGCGGGGTCGGAGGCCGCGACGATGCCGCAGCCCGCGAAGAGGCGCACGTGGTGCGGGTCCCGGGCCGACAGCTCGGCCGAGCGCAGCGCGATGCCCCACTCGCCGTCGCCGTCCGCGCCGAACCACCCCACGGGCGCGGCGTAGCGGGCACGGTCCATGCCCTCGATCTCCCGGATGAGGTCGCGGGCCGCGAGGGTCGGCGTCCCGCACACCGCGGCCGAGGGGTGCAGCGCGGCCGCGAGCGCCAGGCTCGTGGGTGCCGGGCGCCCGTCGGCCCCGGCCACGAGCACCCCCGTGACGTCGGAGGCCAGGTGCAGCACGTTGGGCAGGTGCAGCACGAACGGCGCGTCGGGGACGTTCATGGACGAGCAGAAGGGGGCGAGCGCGTCGGCGACCGACGCGACCGCGTACTCGTGCTCCTCGAGGTCCTTGGACGAGCGGGCCAGGTGGGCGGCGCGCAGCAGCGAGTCGTCGTCGGCCTCGGCGCCGCCCGACCGGCGGATCGTTCCGGCCAGCACGCGCGAGGTCACGAGACCTTTCTCGCTGCGCACGAGCAGCTCGGGGGTCGCGCCGACCATGCCGCCGACCGAGAACGTCCAGCACGCGTCGTACGCGGTCGCGAGACGTCCGAGCATCCAGCGGGGGTCCACGGGCCGCTCGGCGGTCGCGATCACGTCCCGTGCGAGCACGACCTTCTCGAGGTCGCCCCGGCGGATGCGGTCGACTCCCTCGGCGACGACCGCGGTCCAGTCCTGCGCGCTGAGCGACCCGTCGACCGTGGTGACCCGTCCCGGCCCGACCACGGGTGTGCGGTGGGTCGGGTCGAGGACGGACGCGACGTCGTCGGGCAGGGTGTCGCCCCGCGCGACGGTCGTGACCCAGGCCGTGCCGCCGCGGCGTCCGACGACGACCCGGGGGACGACGATCGTGCCGCCCGGGCGGGCGGATCCGGTGGTCCCCGAGGCGTCGTCGAACTCGAACGACCCGAACGCGACGAGGCCGGTGCCCGGCAGGGACACCTCGTCGTGCACGACGGCGGACCCCAGGAGCTCCTGCCAGGCCTCCTCGGCGTCGGCGAAACGACCCGGGCCCCACGACTCGACGCGGAGGGTCTCGCCCCAGCCGACGATCCCGTCGCCGCGCCGCACCCAGGCGAGCGGTCGGGCGTCGGGCAGGAGGTCGGTCAGTGCGGTGAGGTCGTCCGGCAGCCCGTCGGGCAACCTCGTCGTGCGCACGACGAGGCGCGGGACGGCGGGCGAGCCGGGGGAGCCGGTGCGGGGGGACCCTGCCGGGGCGGTGCCGAGGTCGTCGGGGCCTGCCGGGAGGTGGGAGTGCTCAGTCATCGCCTCCAGCGTAGGCGTGAAACGATGGGCGGCATGTCGCGAGCCAGCCTGGACAAGAAGCCCACCGAGGTCGCCTCCATGTTCGACGGGATCGCCCGTCGCTACGACCTCACGAACGACCTCATCTCCCTGGGGCAGGACCGGCGGTGGCGCAGGCACACGGTCGACGCGGTCGCGGCGCTGCCGGGCGAGCGTGTCCTGGACCTCGCGGCCGGGACGGGCACGTCGAGCGAGCCGTTCGCGGACGAGGGCGTCGAGGTCGTGCCGTGCGACTTCTCGGTCGGCATGCTCCAGGTCGGCAAGCGCCGACGCCCCGACCTGCCCTTCGTCGCGGGGGACGCCACGGCGCTGCCCTTCGCCGACGCGTCGTTCGACGCCGTGACGATCTCGTTCGGTCTGCGCAACGTCGTGGACACGAGCGCCGCCCTGCGCGAGATGCTGCGTGTGACACGCCCGGGCGGGCGCCTGGTCGTGTGCGAGTTCTCGGAGCCGACGTGGAAGCCGTTCCGCGTGCTCTACACCGACGTCTTCATGCGGATGCTGCCGGTCGTGGCGGGGGCCGTGACCAAGGAGAAGGGGTCGTACGAGTACCTCGTCGAGTCCATCAGGACCTGGCCCACGCAGCCCGAGCTCGCGCACCTCATGCTCGACGCAGGCTGGGAGGGCGTCGCGTACCGGAACCTCAGCGGCGGCCTCGTCGCGCTGCACCGCGGGATCCGTCCCGTCTGACACGACCGACCGAGCGAGGTGCGCCCCGACACGCGGGGCGCACCTCGCTCCGTGCTGCCCGCCTGCCTCTGCGAGCAGGGCGTTCGTCGCGCAAGGAAGGGTTGCCTTGCTACACATTCGCGAGCATGTGTGGCTAGAGTGGCGACGTCCATTGTGAGCGACTTCACAAGGGTCTTCCTGAGGCGTGCCCTAGGGCGGAGCGAGGTGAGAACGTGCGTGAGCGGACCGATGACGCCGACGTCATCGTCGTGGGTGCCGGACCCGCCGGTGCCACCGCGGCCCACTACTGCGCCGCCGCCGGGCTGAGCGTCCTCCTCCTCGAGAAGGCCTCGTTCCCCCGGGACAAGATCTGCGGCGACGGCCTCACGCCGCGCGCCGTGGGCGAGCTCGTCCGCATGGGCGTCCCCACGCGTGCCGAGGACGGCTGGATCCGCAACAAGGGCCTGCGCGTCGTCGCGAGCGGTCGCCGGTGGGAGCTGCCCTGGCCCGAGCTCAAGGCGTACCCCTCCTACGGGCTCGCGCGCTCCCGCATGAACCTCGACCAGACCCTCGCCGAGCACGCGCAGCGCACGGGCGCCAAGCTCCTCGAGCGCACCAACGTGACCGGCCCGCTCCTCGACGAGCGCACCGGCCGGGTCGTGGGCGTCACGGCCCGCCCCCTCGACGAGAACGGTCGCCGCGCGGGCGACGAGCACGAGCTGCGCGCCCCGGTCGTCATCGCGGCCGACGGCGTCTCGTCCCGCTTCGCGCTCGCGCTCGGCCTCGAGAAGCGCCAGGACCGCCCCATGGGGGTCGCCGTCCGCACCTACTTCAAGACCCCGCGGCACGACGACGCCTGGATGGAGTCGCACCTCGAGCTGTGGGACGGGCCGGCCGGGAGGTCGAACCTGCTGCCCGGCTACGGCTGGATCTTCGCGCTCGGCGACGGCACCGCGAACGTCGGCCTCGGGTCGGTCAACTCGACCCCCGCCCGCCAGTCCGCCGCGAACGTGGACTACAAGGACCTGTTCGCCAGGTGGATGGCCAACGCCCCCGCCGAGTGGGAGTTCACGCCGGAGAACCAGCTCGGCCCCGTGCGCGGTGCCGCGCTGCCCATGGGCTTCAACCGCAAGCCCCTCTACTCGCGCGGCGTCGTGCTCGTGGGCGACTCGGGCGGCATGGTCAGCCCCTTCAACGGCGAGGGCATCGCGTACGCGATGCAGGCCGCGCGCGTCGCCGCGGACGTCGTCGCCCAGTCCCGGGCCCGTAGCACCGACGCCGCCCGCGAGCGCACGCTCGCGACGTACCCCGAGATCATGCGCCGCGACCTGGGGGGCTACTACACGCTCGGCCGGTACTTCGTGCGGCTCATCGAGCACCCCGAGATCATGCGGCTGTGCACGAAGTACGGGCTGCCCCGGCCGCTCGTCATGCGCTTCGTCCTCAAGCTGCTGTCCGACTGCTACGAACCCCGCGGTGGCGACGTCGTCGACCGGGTCATCGCAGGCCTGACGAGGGTGGTGCCATCGGCATGAGACTCCTCGGTGCGACGGCAACGACGCCGTCCTCGCTGTACCCGCAGTCACCACCCTCGTCCCTCTCGGACCCGGGCCCACGCCGTCCCGCGCGGTCGCCCGCCGGCAGCACTCTCGACACGCCCCCGCGCACCCCCCGGAGAGCAGACCGATGACCAACCCGTACGTGCCCGTCCTCGTCCTGATGGGCATCGGCGCCGTCCTCGCTCTCGGCGGCGTCGCCGCGAGCGCCGTGATCGGCCCCAAGCGGTACAACCGCGCCAAGCTCGACGCGTACGAGTGCGGCATCGAGCCCACCCCGCACGCGGTCGGGGGAGGGCGCTTCCCGATCAAGTACTACCTCGTCGCGATGACCTTCATCATCTTCGACATCGAGGTGGTCTTCCTCTACCCGTGGGCGGTGGACTTCACGGTCCTTGCCACCTTCGGGCTCGTCGCCATGCTGAGCTTCCTCGCCCTGATCACCGTGCCGTTCGTCTACGAATGGCGCCGTGGCGGGTTCGAGTGGGACTAGCCGGAACCAGTTAGGGAGAACGCAGATGGGGATCGAGGAAGCTCCCTCGGGCTTCTTGCTCACGAGCGTGGAGAACCTCGCGGGGTACTTCCGCAAGGCGTCGCTGTGGCCGGTGACGTTCGGCCTGGCGTGCTGCGCCATCGAGATGATGGCGGCCGGCGCGTCGCGCTACGACCTGTCCCGCTTCGGCATGGAGGTCTTCCGGGCCTCGCCGCGGCAGGCCGACCTGATGATCGTCGCAGGTCGCGTGAGCCAGAAGATGGCGCCCGTGGTGCGCCAGGTCTACGACCAGATGTCCGAGCCCAAGTGGGTGCTGTCGATGGGCGTGTGCGCGTCGAGCGGCGGCATGTTCAACAACTACGCGATCGTCCAGGGCGTCGACCACATCGTGCCGGTGGACATCTACCTGCCCGGCTGCCCGCCGCGTCCGGAGATGCTCATCAACGCGATCCTCGCGCTGCACGACCAGATCCAGTCCGAGCCGCTCGGCGTCAACCGGCGCGAGGCGGCCAAGGCCGCCGAGGCCGCAGCGCTCGAGGCGACCCCGACGTTCCAGATGAAGGGACTGCTGCGGTGACGAGCACCCACGACGGACCGGGCGGTCGCCCGGCCGACGACGTCGCACGCGAGAAGGTCGCCCAGGGGGACGTACCCGGCGAGAAGCTCGTGGCGGGACCCGAGGCAGGCGGACGCGAGCCGCTCGAGGTCGTCGAGGTCCGCACGGGCATGTTCGGGGCCACGGGCTCGGGCGACACCTCCGGGTACGGCGGGCTCGTGCGGCCCGTGGTGCTGCCCGGGCCGAGCGCGCGCCCCTACGGCGGCTGGTTCGACGAGGCCGTCGACGTCCTGGCCGAGGTCCTCGCCGAGGGCGGTGTGCGGTTCGAGGACGCGGTCGAGCAGGTCGTGGTGGACCCCCCGGGGCGCCACGCCGAGCTCACGCTGCACGTGCGCCGCGACCACGTCGTGACGGTCGCCCGCGCTCTGCGCGACGAGCAGGACCTGCGCTTCGAGCTGAGCATGGGCGTGAGCGGCGTGCACTACCCGCACGACGTCGGCCGCGAGCTGCACGCCGTCTACCACCTGACGTCGGTGACCCACGGGCGCAGCCTGCGCCTCGAGGTCGCCGTCCCGGACGCGGACCCGCACATCCCGTCGACCACGTCGGTCTACCCGTCCAACGACTGGCACGAGCGCGAGACGTGGGACTTCTTCGGGATCGTGTTCGACGGCCACCCGGCCCTCGCCCGCATCGAGATGCCCGACGACTGGCCCGGCCACCCGCAGCGCAAGGACTACCCGCTCGGCGGCATCCCGGTCGAGTACAAGGGCGCCACGGTGCCCCCGCCGGACCAGAGGAGGTCGTACTCGTGAGCACCACCACCCCCCACGCCACGAAGGCGCCGTACGGGGACTTCGACCCGGGCATCCCCAGCTTCGAGGCCTCGGGCGGCGACTGGGCGGACATCGCCGCAGAAGCCACCCAGCTCGGCGAGGAGCGCATCGTCGTCAACATGGGCCCCCAGCACCCGTCGACGCACGGCGTGCTGCGGCTCATGCTCGAGATCGACGGCGAGACGGTGACCGAGGCCCGCTGCGGCGTCGGCTACCTGCACACGGGCATCGAGAAGAACATGGAGTACAGGACCTGGACCCAGGGGGTCACGTTCTGCACCCGCATGGACTACCTCGCCCCCCTGTTCCAGGAGACGGCGTACTGCCTCGCGGTCGAGAAGCTCCTCGGGATCACGGACGACGTGCCCGAGCGCGCGAGCATCATCCGCGTCCTCATGATGGAGCTCAACCGGATCGCGTCCCACCTGGTCTGCCTGGGCACGGGCGGCAACGAGATGGGCGCGACGACCGTCATGACCATCTCCTTCACGGCGCGCGAGGAGATCCTGCGGGTCTTCGAGGCCGTCACGGGCCTGCGCATGAACCACGCGTACGTGCGCCCCGGCGGTGTGGCGCAGGACGTCCCGCCGGACGTCGTGGCCCAGATCCGCAAGGCCGACCCGCTGATCCGCGGCTACCTCGGCCAGCTCGGCGACCTCATGCTCGCCAACCCGATCTTCAAGGGGCGCCTCCAGGGGGTCGGGCACCTCAACCTCTCGGGCTGCATGGCGCTCGCGATCACGGGTCCGGTGCTGCGCTCGACGGGCCTGCCGTACGACGTGCGCAAGGCCGCGCCGTACTGCGGCTACGAGACGTACGACTTCGACGTCCCCACCTCGGACGAGGCCGACTGCTACTCGCGGGTCGTGCTGCGCCTCGAGGAGTGCTACCAGTCGCTGCGGATCGTCGAGCAGTGCCTCGAACGCCTCGAGGCCACGGCGGGCCAGCCCGTCATGGTCGCCGACAAGAAGATCGCCTGGCCTGCGCAGCTCGCGGTCGGAGCGGACGGCCAGGGCAACTCGCTCGACCACATCCGCGAGATCATGGGCACCTCGATGGAGGCCCTGATCCACCACTTCAAGCTGGTCACCGAGGGCTTCCGGGTCCCGGTCGGCCAGGTGTTCCAGTCGGTCGAGCACCCGCGCGGCGAGCTCGGCGTGCACCTGGTGTCCGACGGCGGCACGCGCCCCTACCGGGCCCACTTCCGTGATCCTTCGTTCAACAACCTGCAGGCGGTCGCCGTGATGTGCGAGGGCGGCCAGGTCGCCGACGTCGTCGTCGCGGTCGCCTCGCTCGACCCGGTGCTGGGAGGGGTGGACCGATGACGCTCGAGGCCAGAAGGTCCGGATACGACGAGGAGACGTACGCGCGTCTCGCCACGGACACCGCGGCGATCATCGCCCGGTACCCGGAGAAGAGGTCGGCGCTGCTGCCCATGCTGCACCTGGTGCAGTCGCAGGACGGCTACGTCTCGCGCGACGGCATCGCGTTCTGCGCCGAGCAGCTCGGCATCACGGCCGCCGAGGTGTCGGCCGTCGCGACCTTCTACACGCAGTACAAGCGCCACCCCAACGGCACCTACACCGTGGGCGTGTGCACCAACACGCTGTGCGCGATCATGGGCGGCGACGAGATCTTCGACGAGCTCTCGGAGCACCTGGGCGTCGGGCACGACGAGACGACCGACGACGGGGCCATCACCCTCGAGCGGGTCGAGTGCAACGCGGCGTGCGACTACGCGCCCGTCGTGATGGTCAACTGGGAGTTCTTCGACAACCAGACCCCCGCGGGCGCCACGCAGCTCGCCGACCGGCTCCGGGCGGGCGAGGACGTCGCCCCCACGCGCGGCGCCGCCTCGGTCTGCACGTTCAAGCAGATGAGCCGCGTGCTCGCCGGGTTCTCCGACGGCCGCGCGGACGAGGGCGTCGGGGCCGGCGGTCCCACGCTCGCCGGGCTCCGCCTGGCGCGTGAGCACGGCTGGACCGCACCCGGTGGTACGGCCCCGGAGCAGGTCGACGGGGCAGCCACGGACGCGGGCGCGGCGGCCACGGCGGGCGCCTCCGCCGTCGGGCAGGAGCAGTCCAGCGCCGAGCGCACGCCCACCACGCCCGCCGACGCCACGGGCGCCACGCCCGACGCCTCGAAGGGGAAGCAGCCGTGAGCGAGCAGACGATCGACCCGCTGACCCCGATCCTCAGCGAGACCTGGGACGCGGACCGCTCCTGGACCCTCGACGCCTACGTCGCCGGCGGCGGCTGGCAGGGCCTCGCGAAGGCCCTCGCGCAGCCGCCCGCGGACGTCGTGCAGGTCGTCAAGGACTCGGGCCTGCGCGGCCGCGGCGGCGCCGGGTTCCCCACGGGCATGAAGTGGGGCTTCCTGCCCGCGCCCGACGGCGGACCCCGCTACCTCGTCGTCAACGCCGACGAGTCCGAGCCGGGGACCTGCAAGGACATCCCGCTCATGCTCGCGAGCCCCCAGCTCCTGATCGAGGGTGTGGCCATCACGTCCTACGCGATCGGGTGCGACCACGCGTTCATCTACGTGCGCGGCGAGGTCCTGCACGTGTACCGCCGCCTGCTGCGAGCCGTCGAGGAGGCCTACACGGCCGGGTACCTGGGCAAGAACATCCAGGGCTCGGGCTTCGACCTCGACGTCACGGTCCACGCGGGCGCCGGGGCGTACATCTGCGGCGAGGAGACCGCGCTGCTCGACTCGCTCGAGGGCCTGCGCGGCCAGCCGCGCCTCAAGCCCCCGTTCCCCGCAGTCGCGGGCCTGTACGCGCGGCCCACCGTGGTCAACAACGTCGAGTCGGTCGCGAGCGTCCCGGCGATCGTCACCGAGGGCGCCGACTGGTTCACGAGCATGGGCACCGAGCGCTCGGCGGGCCACGGGCTGTTCTCGCTGTCGGGCCACGTGGTGCGCCCGGGCCAGTACGAGGCGCCCCTGGGCATCACGCTGCGCGAGCTCCTCGACATGGCCGGCGGGATCCGCGGCGGCAACCGCCTGAAGTTCTGGACGCCCGGCGGGTCCTCGACGCCGCTGTTCACCGACGCGCACCTCGACACCCCGCTCGACTACGAGTCGGTCGCGGCGGCGGGCTCCATGCTGGGCACGCGCGCGCTGCAGATCTTCGACGAGACCACGTGCGTGGTGCGAGCCGTGAGCCGGTGGATGGACTTCTACGCGCACGAGTCGTGCGGCAAGTGCACGCCGTGCCGCGAGGGGACGTACTGGCTCAAGCAGATCCTGCGCCGCATCGAGACGGGCTCCGGCACCGAGGGCGACCTCGACGTCCTGCTCGACACGTGCGACAACATCCTCGGCCGCGCGTTCTGCGCGCTCGGGGACGGTGCCACCTCGCCCGTGACGAGCAGCATCGCGCTGTTCCGTGAGGAGTTCGAGGCGCACATCACCGGGCACGGCTGCCCGTTCGACCCGTCGGCCGCGGCCCTGTTCGACTACACGCCCCGGCGTGCCCCGCAGGCCCTGACAGCAGGAGCGCACTGATGACGACCACGACGCCCGGCCCGTCGAGCGCGGTCGCGGCGGGAGGCACGAAGCCCCCCGCCCGCCCCGACGACGTGTCGTTCACGATCGACGGCATCGAGATGGCCGTGCCCAAGGGCACCCTCGTCATCCGTGCCGCCGAGCAGGTCGGCATCCAGATCCCGCGGTTCTGCGACCACCCGCTGCTCGCCCCCGCAGGTGCGTGCCGCCAGTGCCTCGTCGAGGTCGCGACCCCCGACCGCGAGGGCAACGTCCGCCCCATGCCCAAGCCGCAGGCCTCGTGCACGCTCGAGGCCACGCCCGGGATGGTCGTCAAGACGCAGCACACGTCCGCGGTGGCCGACAAGGCGCAGCACGGCGTCATGGAGCTCCTGCTCATCAACCACCCGCTCGACTGCCCGGTGTGCGACAAGGGCGGCGAGTGCCCCCTGCAGAACCAGGCCATGAGCAACGGGCGCGCGACGAGCCGCTTCGTCGACGTCAAGCGCACGTTCCCCAAGCCCATCGCGATCTCGACCGAGATCCTGCTCGACCGTGAGCGCTGCGTCCTGTGCCAGCGGTGCACCCGGTTCTCCGCGGAGATCGCGGGCGACGCGTTCATCGACCTGCAGAAGCGCGGCGCGCAGCAGCAGATCGGTCGCTACGACGCGCGCGTCCTGGGCTTCGCCGACGGCGAGACCGGGCAGGCTGCCCCCGCGGGCGCGCTGCCCTACGGTGCGCAGTCCGGGTTCGAGGCCCCCGTCGGGGCCGCGCTCGAGGACGAGTCGGGCCGCCCGTTCGCGTCCTACTTCAGCGGCAACACCGTGCAGATCTGCCCGGTGGGCGCGCTGACGGGCGCCGCGTACCGGTTCCGGTCGCGGCCGTTCGACCTGGTCTCGACCCCGGGCGTGGGCGAGCACGACGCGTGCGGGTCCGCGATCCGCATCGACCACCGTCGCGGCGTGGTGCTGCGGCGGCTGTCGGGCGAGGACCCGCTCGTCAACGAGGAGTGGATCACCGACAAGGACCGCTTCGCGTTCCACTGGCAGGACGCGCCGGACCGCCTGACCCACCCGCTCGTGCGCGACCGCGAGGTCGACGCCGAGGGCCGTGTCACGCGCGGCGAGCTGCGCCCCGCGAGCTGGGCCGAGGCCCTCGAGGTCGCGGCCGACGGGCTGGCGCAGGCCCGCGCGGCAGGGGGCGTCGGGGTGCTCCCCGGTGGTCGCCTGACGGTCGAGGACGCCTACGCGTACGGCAAGTTCGCCCGCGTCGTCCTGGGCACCAACGACGTCGACCACCGCGCCCGCGTGCACTCGGCCGAGGAGGCCGACTTCCTGGCCCACCGCGTCGCGGGCACGGGCCTGGGCGTGACGTTCGACGAGCTCGAGAAGGCCCCCGCGGTGCTCCTCGTGGCCCTCGAGGCAGAGGAGGAGGCCGGCGTCACGTTCCTGCGGCTGCGCAAGGGCGTCCAGAAGCGTGGCCTGCGGGTCTTCTCGCTCGCCCCCTTCGCGAGCCGCGGCGTGCAGCGCCTCGACGGCACGCTCCTGCGCGCCGCCCCGGGTACCGAGGCCGAGTGGCTCACGGTGCTCGCCTCGGGCACGCAGACGCTGTTCGGCCACGACGGGGCCGTGGGGCCCGACGTCCCCGAGTCGGTCGACGAGCCCGTCGAGGTCGCGGCCCTGCGGGACGCGCTCGCGCAGCCCGGTGCCGTGATCCTCGTCGGCGAACGTCTCGCCGGGGTGCCCGGCGGGTACTCGGCGCTCGTGCGTCTCGCCGAGGGCACCGGGGCACGCCTCGCGTGGGTCCCTCGCCGGGCGGGGGAGCGCGGCGCGGTCGAGGCCGGGACGCTGCCGGGTCTCCTCCCGGGCGGACGCCCCGTGCCCGACGCCGCCGCGCGGGTCGACGTGTCCGTCGCCTGGGGCGTCGAGCACCTCCCGGAGGCGCCCGGTCGCGACACGGGCGGCATCCTCGACGCCTTGTCCGTGGGCCAGCTCGACGGGGTGCTCGTGGGCGGTCTGCACACCGACGACCTGCCCGACCCCGACCACGCCCGCCGGGCGCTGGGGGCCGCCGGGTTCGTCGTGTCCCTCGAGGTCCGTGCCTCCGACGTCACGGAGCTCGCGGACGTGGTCCTGCCCGTGGCGCCGCCGGTCGAGAAGGCCGGGGCGTTCGTGAGCTGGGAGGGCCGCGTGCGGACCTTCGAGGCCGCGCTCGCCACGACCGCGATGCCCGACCACCGCGTCCTCGACGCGCTCGCCGACGCGGCGGGCGTCACGCTCGGGACCCGCACGGTCGGCGAGGTCCGGGACGAGATCGACCAGCTCGGCACCTGGGACGGCGAGCGCTCGGCGGCGCCCGTCGAGCCCGCCGCCGAGCCGCCGGCCGTCGCACCGGGCACCGCGGTGCTCGCAGGGTGGCGCCTCCTGCTCGACGCCGGACGCGGGCAGGACGGCGAGCGGTTCCTCGCCGGCACCGCCAAGCGGCCCGTCGCCCGGCTGTCCGCGACGACCGCCGCCGCGGCCGACCTCTTCGAGGGTGACGTCGTGCGGGTCTCGACCGACCGCGGGTCGATCGAGCTGCCGGTCGTGATCACCGACATGGTCGAGCACGTCGTGTGGCTCCCGCTCGGCTCGCAGGGGTCGACGGTCCACCGTGACCTCGGTGTGGCTCCGGGGGCGCTCGTGCGCATCGAGCCCGCCGGGTCCGCCGGGTCCGCTTCCGTGGCACGGACCGCGGAGTCCGCAGAGTCCACCCAGCACACCGACGGGGGAGCATCATGACCGGCCTGCTGAACCTCGCCCTGGTCTCCGAGGCGGCCCTGGTCTCCGAGACCCCGGGCGTGCCCGGGATCTCGGCCGACTTCTCGCAGGACAACGGCTGGACCTACCTGGTCAAGGCCGTGCTCATCATCGTGTTCCTGCTCACGAGCGTGCTCATCGCCATCTGGTTCGAGCGCAAGGTCGTGGCCCGCATGCAGGTCCGCCCCGGACCCAACGTGCACGGCCCCTTCGGCCTGCTCCAGTCGCTCGCGGACGCCATGAAGCTGCTGCTCAAGGAGGACCTCACGGTCTCCAAGGCGGACAAGTTCGTGTACATCCTGGCGCCCATGATCGCGGTGTTCTGCTCGCTGCTGACGTTCGCCGTCATCCCGTTCGGCCCGAACGTCACGATCCCGTTCACCGACTACTCGACGCCCGCACAGCTCACCGACTTCCCCGTCGCGGTGCTCTACGTCCTGGCGTGCGCCTCGGTGGGCGTGTACGGGATCGTCCTGGGCGGCTGGTCGTCGGGCTCCACCTACCCGCTGCTCGGCGCGGTCCGCTCGACGGCCCAGGTCATCAGCTACGAGCTCGCGATGGGCCTCGCCCTGGTCAGCGTGTTCATCATGGCCGGCTCGATGTCCACCTCGGAGATCGTCGACTCCCAGACGAGGGTCTGGTGGGCGCTCATCCTCATCCCGAGCTTCGTCATCTACATCATCGCGATGATCGGCGAGACCAACCGTCTGCCGTTCGACCTCCCGGAGGCCGAGGGCGAGCTCGTGTCGGGCTACATGACCGAGTACTCGTCCATGAAGTTCGCCTGGTTCTTCCTCGCCGAGTACATCAACATGATCAACGTCTCGGCCGTGGCGACCACGCTCTTCCTGGGTGGGTGGCGCGCACCCTGGCCGCTGTCCGCGATCAACGACGGCATGTTCAACGAGGGCTGGTGGCCCATCCTCTGGTTCCTCGCCAAGGTCTGGGCCTTCATGTTCGTGTTCGTGTGGGTCCGTGGGACGCTCCTGCGCCTGCGCTACGACCAGTTCATGAAGTTCGGCTGGAAGATCCTCATCCCGGCCGCGCTCGCCTGGATCGTGGTGCTCGCGGTCGTCCAGGGCATGATCCGCTTCGGCGACGTCGACAACCGCACGATCCTGATCGCCGCCGGCGCGCTGTTCGCCGTCGCGATGCTCGCGATCTTCCTGTGGCCTGCACGCAAGGAACCCGGAGGGGGAACCGACGCGGCGGGGGGAGCGACGCCGTCGGGCGGCTCGCCCTACCGCAAGGCGGCCACCGCCTCGCCCGAGCCCTTCGACGCCTTCGCGGGCGGCTTCCCCGTCCCGCCGCTGCCCGGCCAGTCCCTGCCCAGTGCCTCGCGCCGCGCCCGGCGCCTGGTCCCCGAGGGCAGCCCGCCACCCGGCGGCGGCCCCGCAGCTCCCGACGCCCAGGACGAGGAGGCCCCCCGTGGCTGACTACGAGTCGTTGATCCCCCAGCGCAAGGGGCTCGGCGGGCTGCTCGCGCCCGTCGCCGGATTCGGGGTCACGTTCTCCTCGATGTTCAAGCCGACCGTGACCGAGCAGTACCCGTTCGAGAAGGTGCCGACCAAGCCCCGCTACCACGGTCGCCACCAGCTCAACCGGTACGAGGACGGCCTCGAGAAGTGCATCGGGTGCGAGCTGTGCGCCTGGGCGTGCCCCGCGGACGCGATCTACGTCGAGGGAGCGGACAACTCCGCGCTCCCCGACGGCGCGCACCGCTCGCCCGGCGAGCGCTACGGCAGCGTCTACCAGATCAACTACCTGCGCTGCATCTTCTGCGGTCTGTGCATCGAGGCGTGCCCCACGCGGGCCTTGACGATGACCAACGAGTACGAGCTCACCGGACCGACCCGTGAAGGGCTGATCTGGGAGAAGGAAGACCTCCTCGCGCCGCTGCGCGAGGGCATGCTCGCCGCCCCGCACCCCATGGTGCCCGGGACGACCGACACCGACTACTACCGGGGAGAGGTGACCGGGCCCGTGCCCGAGCAGATCGACTGGGTGCGCGAGCACCGGCCCGACGACCCCACCCTGCCGCCCGTCGAGGACCCCGCCGCCGCACGGCGCCCCGAGGTCCGGAAGGTGGTCCGGTGACCGTCAGCGGGGGAGAGGTCGTCCTGTTCTGGGTCCTCGCCCCTCTCATGGTGCTGGCCGCGCTCGGCCTGCTGTTCGCCCGCAAGGCGGTGCACGCCGCGATCTGCGTCGTGTTCGTCATGATCAGCCTCGCGATCCTCTACATCGCGCAGGAAGCGGCGTTCCTGGGCGTCGTGCAGATCGTGGTCTACACGGGCGCCGTCATGATGCTCTTCCTGTTCGTGCTCATGCTCGTGGGCGTCGACGCGTCGGACTCGCTCGTCGAGACCATCCGCGGCCAGCGCGCCATCGGTGTGCTGCTCGGGCTGGGCCTCGGCTCGATCCTGGTGGGCGTCATCGCGCAGGCGACGTTCCCGCCCTCGGTGGGGCTCACGGCGGCCAACGCCGAGTCCAACCCGGTCGCGCTCGCCCGCATCCTGTTCGCCGACTACGTGTTCGCGCTCGAGGTCGTCGGCATCCTGCTCGTGACCGCGGCGATCGCGGCGCTCGTCCTGACGCACCGGCGCCGGCTCGTGCCGCGCGTCGGGCAGCGGCAGATCTCCGACGCGAAGGTCGCCGCGCTCGCCGAGGGTGGGCTCCTGACCCCTCTGCCTGCGCCGGGCGTCTACGCGCAGAACAACGCGATGGACACCCCCGCGCTCGACCCGCAGGGACGGCCCATCGAGCACTCGGTCTCGCGCATCCTGCGCATCCGCGGGCAGGAGCGCTCCGCGGGGCACATCCTCGCCAGGGAGCGGGCCGTGCTCGCCGAGCACGAGCCCGAGCTGACGGCCCGGCGCTTCCCCGAGCTCACGGCGCCCACCGACGAGGAGGCCGCAGCGGACCTCTCGGGCGAGGTCCCGACGACCGGGTCGACGACCGGGCCGACGATCGAGCCCGGGAAGGAGAGCTGACGTGGACCTGACCAACTACCTGGTGCTCGCCGCGATCCTCTTCGCGATCGGCGCGACGACCGTGCTGCTGCGACGCAACGCGATCATCGTCTTCATGGGCATCGAGCTCATGCTCAACGCCACCAACCTGACGTTCGTGACGTTCGCCCGCATGCACGGGGACCTCCACGGCCAGGTCATCGCCTTCTTCGTGATGGTGGTGGCGGCGGCCGAGGTCGTCGTGGGGCTCGCGATCATCGTGGCCATCTTCCGTACCCGCCGCTCGGCCTCGGTCGACGACGTCAACCTGCTGAAGAACTGAGAGGGCAGGCATGCCAACGGTGACTCTGCTTCCTGCCCTCGCGCACCTGGTGCCGGCGTCGCTGCCGACCCAGGAGGTCGTCCCGGCCTCGACGGTCGTGCCGGGACCGTTCCTGCTCGGCCCGCTGCTGATCCTGCTGCCGCTGCTGGGGGCCGCGGTCCTGCTGCTCGCGGGGCGGCGCAGCGACCGCTGGGGCGCGTGGTTCGGGGTGCTCATGTCGGGCGGCGCGTTCGTCGTCGCGCTGGTCGTGTTCTTCTCGATGCTGGGCCTGCCCGCGGACGAGCGGGTGGTCGACCACCGGCTCTTCGACTGGATCGCCGCGGGCGGTCTCGACGTCGGGGTGGGCCTGCGCCTCGACCCGCTGTCCATGACGTTCGTGCTGCTCGTGACGTTCGTGGGCACGCTCATCCACGTCTACGCGGTCGCGTACATGGAGCACGACAAGGACCGGCGCCGGTTCTTCGCGTACCTCAACCTGTTCGTCGCCGCCATGCTGGTCCTGGTCCTCGCGGACTCCTACCTCGTGCTGTTCGTCGGCTGGGAGGGCGTGGGCCTGGCCTCGTACCTGCTGATCGGGTTCTGGAACCACGAGCGGGCCAACGCCGTGGCGGCCAAGAAGGCGTTCATCATGAACCGCGTGGGCGACCTCGGCCTGATCGTCGCGCTCATGCTGATGTTCGCGGGCTTCGGCGCGGTCGACTTCGCGACGGTCTTCGCCGACGCCCCGGAGGCGGGCACGGCGCTGCTGACCGCGATCGCCCTCGCGCTCCTGGTCGCCGCGTGCGGCAAGTCGGCGCAGTTCCCGCTGCAGGCGTGGCTCGGTGACGCCATGGCAGGCCCCACGCCCGTCTCGGCGCTCATCCACGCGGCCACCATGGTCACCGCGGGCGTCTACCTGGTCGTCCGCTCGGCGCCCGTCTTCGAAGGGGCCCCGACGGCGCAGCTCGTCGTGGTCCTCGTCGGTGCGGTCACGCTCCTGTTCGGGGCGGTCGTCGGCTGCGCCAAGGACGACATCAAGAAGGTCCTGGCCGCTTCGACCATGTCGCAGATCGGCTACATGATGCTCGCGGCCGGGCTGGGGCCCATCGGGTACGCGTTCGCGATCTTCCACCTCGTGACGCACGGCTTCTTCAAAGCCGGGATGTTCCTCGGTGCGGGGTCGGTCATGCACGGGATGGACGACGGGGTCGACATGCGGCGCTTCGGTGCGCTGTCGAGGTACATGAAGGTCACGTGGGTCACGTTCGGCCTGGGCTGGCTCGCGATCCTCGGCATCCCGCCCTTCTCCGGGTTCTGGTCGAAGGACAAGATCATCGAGGCGGCGTTCGTGCCGATCGACGGCCAGGAGTGGCGCGCGTGGGTCTTCGGCGGCGTCGCGCTGCTGGGAGCGGGCATCACGGCGTTCTACATGTCGCGCCTGTTCTTCATGACCTTCCACGGGCACAAGCGCTGGAACGACGGGTCGGGCAGCCCCACGGGGCCGCTCTCGACCGACGGGCCCGTGCGGCACCCGCACGAGTCGCCCGCGCTCATGACGGCGCCCATGATCGTCCTCGCGGTGGGCTCGGTGGCCCTGGGCGGGCTGCTCGCGATCGGCAACGTGTTCGTCGACTGGCTCGCGCCCGTCACGGGCCACGCGGAGCACGCCGAACCGGTGCTGCCGGTGTGGTCGCTCATCGTGCTGACCCTGGTCCTCGTCCTGCTGGGCGTGCTCCTGGCCTGGCGCCAGTTCGCGGTGTCCCGTGTCCCGATCGTCCCGCCGCACGGTGCGGTCCTGACCCGCGCGGCCCGTAAGGACCTCTATCAGGACCAGGTCAACGAGGCCGTGTTCATGCGGCCCGGGCAGTACCTCACGCGGTCCCTCGTCTACGGGGACCGGCAGATGGTCGACGGCGGCTGGATGGGTCTGGCCGGCCTCGTCGGCGCGACAGGGGAGAAGTTGCGCGGCATGCAGAACGGATTCGTCAGGTCGTACGCGGCGACGATGCTCGCCGGCCTGATCGTGATCGTCGCGGTGGTCCTCGCCGTGACCACCGGAACAGGGAGCTGAGGGACCGATGACCACCGAGATTCCCTGGCTGACACTCCTGATCGTCCTGCCGCTCGTCGGTGCGGCCGCGGTCTGGGGGCTGGGCGCCACGTCGGCGCGCAAGCACCTGCGGACCGTGGCGGTCGTGTTCGGCCTCGCCGAGCTCGTGCTCCTGGGCCTCGCGATCAGCGCGTTCGACACCTCGGACGCGGGCACGTACCAGCTCGCCGAGACGCACGCGTGGATCCCGCAGCTCGGCGTGAGCTACGCGGTGGGGGCCGACGGCGTCGCGCTCCTGCTGGTCGGGCTCGCGGTCCTGCTGGTCCCGCTCGTGATCCTGGCGGCGTGGCGCGAGCAGGACGGCGACCTCGCCAAGCTCCGCCACTACCTGGGGCTCGTGCTGCTGCTCGAGGCGTTCATGGTCGCGGTCTTCGTGGCCCGCGACGTGTTCTTCTTCTACGTGCTGTTCGAGGCCATGCTGATCCCGGTCTACTTCATGATCGGCGGGTTCGGGGGCGGGGCGCAGCGGCGCTACGCGGCCGTGAAGTTCCTGCTGTTCTCGCTCGCGGGCGGGCTCGTCATGCTCGTCGCGGTCATCGCGCTGTACCTCAACGGTCCGGGCGGTGAGCAGGGCTTCCTGACGCAGAACCTGGTCGACCACTTCGCGGTGAACCCGCTGGCGGTGACCACCGAGAGGCTGCTCTTCCTGGGCTTCTTCCTGGCGTTCGCGATCAAGGCGCCGCTCTTCCCGGTCCACACCTGGTTGCCCGACGCCGCCGAGCACGCCCCCGCGGGCACCTCGACGCTGCTCGTGGGTGTCCTGGACAAGGTGGGCACGTTCGGCATGCTGACCCTGTGCCTGCCGCTCTTCCCGAACGCGAGCCAGTGGGCGGCCCCCGTGGTCGTGGTGCTCGCGGTCGTCTCGATCCTCTACGGCGCGCTCATGGCGATCGGCCAGAGCGACATCATGCGGCTCATCGCGTACACCTCGGTGTCGCACTTCGGGTTCATCGTCCTCGGGATCTTCTCGTTCACGTCGCTGAGCGTCTCCGGGGCGTCGTTCTACATGTTCAACCACGGGATCTCGACGGGCGCGCTGTTCCTGCTCGCCGGGTTCCTCGTCGCACGGCACCCGGCGCGTTCGCAGCGCCTGGCCGACTACGGCGGGCTCCAGCGGGTCACGCCGGTCCTCGCGGGGACGTTCCTCGTGGCGGGCCTCTCGGCCCTGTCCTTGCCGGGCCTGTCGACGTTCGTCTCGGAGATCATGGTGCTCGTGGGGACGTTCTCCCGCAGCCACCCGGCAGCTCTCGTGGCCGTCCTCGGCGTGGTCCTCGCAGCCCTGTACGTCCTGCTGACGTACCAGAAGGTCTTCACGGGCAAGACCCCGCACGACCTCGTGGGGACCCCGGACCTCGGGGCGCGCGAGAAGTGGGTCGTCGCACCCCTGGTCGTGGCCCTGCTCGTCCTGGGCTTCTACCCGGCTCCCGCGCTCGACCTGGTGCGCGAGCCCGCGGACGTGACCATGACGGCCGTGGGGGTCGAGAACCCGCCCACCACCCCTGATCTCCTCAGCGTTGAAGGGAGCGACTCGTGACCCCCGCAGCCGCCTTCGTGGCCCCCGTGATCGAGTGGGCCTACCTGGTCCCGGTCCTCGTCGTCCTGGGCGCCGGCGTCGTGGGGGTGCTCGTCGAGGCCTTTGTGCCCGACCGCGCCCGCCGCGTCGTGCAGGTCGTGCTCGCGCTCGCCGCGCTGGCCGGGGCGCTCACGTCGATCGTCCTGCTCTGGCCCGACGTGCTCGCGCAGAACGGCGTGCGGGTCCTGGGCGGCGCGCTCGTCGTCGACCCGTTCGGGCTCGCGGTGCAGGGGATCGTCGTGGTCCTCGCGCTCCTGGCGACGCTCGTGATCGCGGACCGCACCTCGACCAAGCAGGACGCGTTCGCGCCCACGGCCGCGGCCGTGCCGGGCTCGGCGTACGAGGACCTCGCGCGCCGTCGCGGCCTCGAGCAGACCGAGGTGTTCCCGCTCGTGCTCTTCGCGGTCGGCGGCATGATGATCTTCCCCGCGACGGGCGACCTGCTGACGATGTTCGTCGCGCTCGAGGTGCTCTCGCTCCCGCTGTACGTGCTCACGGCGCTCGCGCGGCGCCGTCGGCTCCTGTCGCAGGAGGCGTCGTTCAAGTACTTCCTCCTGGGCGCCTTCGCGTCGGCGATCTTCATCTTCGGCGTGGCGCTCGTGTACGGCTTCGCCGGTTCGGTGCGCCTCGCGGACGTCCGCGGCGCGCTCCTGGAGGGCGGCGGACTCGACGGGATGACGGGCCTCGTGCTGCTCGGCCTCGTCATGGTGCTCACGGGGCTGCTGTTCAAGGTCGGCGCGGCCCCGTTCCACTCGTGGACGCCCGACGTCTACCAGGGCGCTCCCACGCCCGTCACGGGCTTCATGGCGGCGTGCACCAAGGCGGCGGCCTTCGGGGCGCTCCTGCGCGTGCTGTACGTCGTCGGGCAGGCGCTGCCCGCCGACCTCCAGGAGAAGCTCGTGATCGCGCTGTGGGTCGTCGCGATCCTGACGATGATCGTCGGGACCGTGATCGGGGTCATCCAGACCGACATGAAGCGCCTGCTCGCGTACTCGTCGATCGCGCACGCGGGCTTCCTGGTCGTGGCGCTCGTCGGGTTCGGCGAGCTGAGCGGGTTCGGGGTCCGGGCGCTGCTGTTCTACCTCCTGGCGTACGGCCTGGCGACCGTGGGCGCGTTCGCGGTCGTGACGCTCGTGCGCGAGCGTGCCCCGCAGCCCGTCGTGGTCCCCGCCGAGGCGGAGCTCGCGACGGTCGGCGCGGTGTCGGGTGCCGGGACGGGCGGGTCCGCAGACTCCTCCGGCACGTCGCCCGACGGCGGAGTCGTCCTGGGCGAGGCCACGCACCTCACGGAGTGGGCCGGGCTGGGCAAGCGGAGCCCGTGGCTCGCGGGCGCGTTCGCGCTCTTCCTCCTGTCGATGGCCGGGATCCCGCTCACGGCGGGTTTCATCGCGAAGTTCACGGCCTTCCAGTCGGCGGTCGCGGTGGGCGCCTGGCCGCTCGCCCTGATCGGTGTGCTGGCCTCGGCCGTCGCGGTCTTCTTCTACGTGCGGGTCATCGTGCTGATGTTCTTCACGCCCTCGCCCTCGCCCTCGCCCTCGACGGGCGCGGACCGGGAGCCGGGCGCCGAGGCGACGCGAGCGACGGGTGGACCGGGGGGCTCCGTGGCCGCGCTCGCGAGCCGCGTCACGGTCGTCCGGTCGGAGGGATTCACGACGATCGCCCTCACGATCTGTGTGATCGGCGTCATCCTTCTCGGCGTTTTGCCCTCCTCGGTTCTCGATCTGGCCTTCGAGGCGGCTAAGTTCAGACCGTGACCACTGTGCCACCCGTCTCCACGACGGCGATCCCCCTGACCGATCCGGAGCTCGCCGCGACGCTCACCGCCCGCCTCACGACAGTCGAGGCGAGGCTGAGCGACGCCGTCGCGCACTCCGACGGGCTCGCGGACTCCGCGTCCCGCCACCTCGTCAACGCCGGCGGCAAGCGTCTGCGCCCGCTCCTCGCGCTGCTGTGCGCGGAGCTCGGCGACGGCGCCAGGCCCGAGGTGGTGGAGGCGGCCGTCGTCGTCGAGCTCACCCACCTGGCCTCGCTCTACCACGACGACGTCATGGACTCCGCGCCCGTGCGCCGCGGCGCTCCGTCGGCGCACGCCGTGTGGGGCAACTCCGTCGCGATCCTCATCGGCGACCTGCTCTTCGCCCGCGCGGCGTCGACGGTCGCGGCACTGGGACCCGAGGCCGTGCTCATCCAGGCGCGCACCTTCGAGCGCCTGTGCCTCGGCCAGCTCCACGAGACGACGGGCCCCTCGGCGTCGGACGACCCCGTCGAGCACTACCTGGGTGTCCTCGCGGACAAGACCGCGTCGCTGCTGGCGACGTCGGCACGCCTCGGTGCGATGTTCGGCGGGTGCGACCAGTCCGTCGTCGAGGTCGTCGCGGAGTACGGCGAGAAGCTCGGCGTCGCCTTCCAGCTCGCCGACGACGTGCTCGACCTCGCGTCGTCGGGCGCGGAGTCCGGCAAGACCCCGGGCACGGACCTGCGGGAGAAGGTGCCGACCATGCCGGCCCTGCTGCTGCGCGCCCGTGTCGCGGCCGGGTCGGGCACGACCGCCGACGCCGCCCTGGTCGACCTCCTGGACTCGGACCTGTCGGGGGACGAGGAGCTCGCGGCCGCGGTCGCGGCCCTGCGGGCCCACGAGGTCCTCGGTGAGACCAGGACGCTCGCCGTCGGGTGGGCGCGCGCAGCGATCGACGAGCTCGAGCCGCTGCCCACCGGGCCGGTCAAGGAGGCCCTGGTCGCGTTCGCCCAGGCACTGGCGGACCGCGCGGCCTGACTCCGCCTCGCCGGGAGGGCTCGAGACACGGCCGGAGGGCGGTGCGCAGGACCCACGGGTCCGGCGCACCGCCCTCCGGCGTTCCTGGCGTGCGGTGCGTCGGCGCGTGGTGCGTGGCGCGCGGGTGAGCCCGCTGCGTACGGACGCGTCCGGGCTGCGTACGGACGCGTCCGGGACGAGGGAGCCGGCGTCTCGGTTCGTGGACGGGGGAGCGGGCGTCCTGCACCCCGCGCACCGACCGCCGTCGACGCCGTGACAGGCGCCGCTGCCTGCTGCGACACCTCCGTGGCATCTACCACCAGTAGAGAGCGGGGGAGTTCTCCCCATCCAGTGGATGACAGACCTGCCCCTGCGTGCAGCTATCCTTTCACCCGCGACGGGTAGGGGCACCTGGCAGGAGGGGCCCTGGGGACACCGGTGGCACCACTCGCACCCACGGAGATTCTGTGACCTTTCTAGCCCGGCTCCACGACAAGCGACGGTCGATCGCCTCGGTGAGCACCGTGTCGGTCTTCTCAGCCCTCCTGGTCGCGTTCGCCGTCACGTACGACGGTCAGGCGACGGCCGACGTCGAGCTCAACGACTCGGGTGTGTGGGTCACCCGGACCTCGGGTGGAGCGCTGGGGCGGTTCAACGTCGAGTCCCAGGCGCTCGACGGCTCGATGCTCGCAGGGTCCGCGTCGTTCGACGTGCTGCAGAACGCGGGCAAGGTGCTCCTGGTCGACGACGGCGCCGGCTCGGTGAGCCCCGTGGACGTGGCACGGCTCAAGCTCGTCGGCTCGGTGCGCCCCCCGACCGGGGCGGACGTGGCGATGGGTGGCTCGAGCGTCGCGGTCCTCGACGGCGAGAAGGGGCTGCTGTGGGTGCTGCCGTTCGCCGGCGCGACCTCGTTCGACCCCGAGACCACCGAGCCGGTCGCCGAGGTCGACGGCGAGGGCGTCGTGCAGGTGTCCCAGGACGGCACGGTCTACGCGTTGGTCCCGGCGACCGGCGAGCTGACCAAGGTCTCGACCGCGGCCACCGGCACCGCGCAGGAGGTCACGACCTCGAAGGTGCCGGTCGCCAAGGGTGACGAGGTCGAGCTCACGACCGTCGGGTCGGCACCCGTCGTCCTGAACCGGACGCGGTCGGAGCTCGTCCTGCCGAGCGGCGACGTCGTCCCGCTCGAGGACGGGTCGCAGGCGCGGCTCCAGCAGCCCGGCCCCCGGACCGATGCGGTCGCCGTGGCGACCGCGTCGGGGCTCGTGCTGCAGCCGGTGGACGGAGGCGACTCGGTCACGCGCGCGGCGTCGGGCGTGCCCTCGTCGCCCGTCCAGCTCAACGGCTGCACCTACGGCGCCTGGTCGCAGACCGGCCAGGTCCTGCGCGACTGCGACGGCACGGACGGCGACCTCGACAAGCGTCTCGAGGGCCTGGACCCGCAGAGCCGTCTGGAGTACAGGGTCAACCGCACGTCGATCGTGCTCAACGACCTGTCGGCGGGCACCGTGTGGATGGCCGCCGAGGAGTACCAGAAGGTCGACGACTGGGAGCTCGTCCTGCCCGAGCAGGCGGAGGGCGAGGAGTCCGACGCCGAGCTGACGACCCCCGAGCAGGTCGACCAGTTCGTCCTGGACCGTTCGCAGCCCAACCAGCCGCCGTTGCCCCAGGACGACGCGTTCGGTGCGCGACCCGGCCGGACCACCCTGCTGCCCGTGCTGGGCAACGACGTCGACCCTGACGGCGACGTCATGACCGCGACGCTCGCAGGCGACGGCCCCGACGGCGCCCAGGTGCAGTCCGTGCTGGGCGGTGCCGCGCTGCAGGCGATCGTCCCGGAGGACGCCGGGAAGGGGACCTCCGCGTTCCGGTACGCGGTCTCGGACGGCCGCGGCGGCGTGGCCGAGGCGAGCGTGCGGCTCAACGTCTCGCCGTGGAGCGAGAACGCGGCCCCCGAGCAGACCGGCGAACCGGTCCTCGTGGTCGAGCAGGGCAAGACCGCCGAGATCAAGGTGCTCCCCTTCTTCCGCGACCCCGACGGCGACGACCTGTACCTCGCGGCCGCCTCGGCGACGTCGGCGGGCGACGAGGTCCGCTCGCGGCCCGACGGCACCGTGGTGTTCCGCGACGGCGGCGGCTCGACGGGACGCAAGACCGTCACCGTGACCGTCGCCGACGGCATGGGCGGTGTCTTCGAGGGCGTCCTGCACGTCGACGTGTCCGGGGCGGGCCAGCTGCCGCCCGTCGCGGTCGCCGACCACGTCGTCGTGCCTGCCGGCCAGCCCGTGCTGGTCGAGCCGCTCCTCAACGACCACGACGCGAACGGTGACGAGCTGCGGCTCGCGAGCGTCTCGGAGTCCGCTCCCGCGCAGATCACGCCCAACTACGGGTCCGGGACGTTCCAGTTCCTCTCGAACGAGCCGCGGTCCTACGACCTGACCTACCAGGTCTCGGACGGCCCCCACGCGACGACGGGGCTGGTCCGCGTGGACGTCCTGCCCGCCTCGGCGGCCGAGGGCCCGCCGATCGTGGTCTCGGACACCGCGCTGCTGCCCTCGGGCGGCAAGACGCTGGTCGACGTGCTCGCCAACGACACCGACCCCGGGGGCGGCGTGCTCGTGGTCCAGTCGGTCAGCGTCCCCGACGACGCAGGCGTCTCGGTCGCGGTCCTGGCCCACCAGATGCTCCGGATCACCGAGATCCGCCGGCTCGACGCTCCCGTGACGATCGAGTACACGGTCTCCAACGGGACCCAGACCACGGTCGGGCAGGTCCGCGTCGTGCCCGTGCCGTCCCCGACCAGGCTGCAGCCGCCGAACGCGGTCGCCGACGAGGCCACGGTGCGCGTGGGCGACGTCGTCACGATTCCGGTCCTCACGAACGACACGCACCCGGACGGGCTCGAGCTGTTCCTCCAGGACGAGTTCGAGCAGGGCGTCCCGCCCGAGCAGGGAGAGCTCTTCGTCTCCGAGGGACAGGTGCGGTTCAAGGCCGGCACCGAGGCGGGGACCGCCTATGCGATCTACCGGGTCCGGGACAAGAACGGCCAGGAGGACTCCGCCCAGCTCACGATCCACATCCGGGACGGCAAGGAGAACTCGCCGCCGCAACCGCAGACGTTGCAGGCTCGCGTGCTCACGGGGGCGACGGTCCGGATCGCGGTCCCGCTCGACGGGATCGACCCGGACGGCGACTCGGTCCAGCTCACGGGTATCGCGACCCCGTCGACCAAGGGCACCGCGGAGGTCACGGACCGCTTCATCGACTACAAGGCGGCCGAAGGGGCCACGGGGTCGGACTCCTTCACCTACTCGGTGCTCGACGCGCGGGGCATGGTGGCCACGGGAACGGTCCAGGTGGGCATCTCCGCGCCGCCTGCCACGAACCAGAGCCCCGTCGCCGTCGACGACCTGGTCACGGTGCGCCCCGGCCGCACCGTCGCGGTCCCTGCGCTCGCCAACGACACCGACCCCGACGGTGACCAGATCTCCCTCGTCCCGGCCGCGCTCGAGGCCGACAAGGCGCTCGACGCCGAGGTCGTCGGGAACGACCGTGTCGTCCTGACCAGCCCGACCGAGGCAGGCAGCACGACGTTCTACTACGGGATCCAGGACTCCAAGGGGGCGCGCGCCGCGGCGGCGATCACGGTCCTGGTCGACCAGGACGCTCCGCTGCTGGCCCCCGTCGCGCGCGACGACACCGTCCCGATGTCCGCGGTCCTGGGGCGGACGAGCGTCGAGGTCGCGGTGCTCGACAACGACGACGACCTGGACGGTGCGGCCTCCGAGCTCACGGTCAGCACCGACGCGCAGACGGCGAGGGCCAACCCCGACGGCACCCTGAGCGTGACGTTGACCGAGCAGCGTCAGGTGGTCACGTACGTCGTGACCGACGTCGACGGACTCTCGTCCAAGGCGTTCGTGCACGTCCCGGGCCTGACCGAGCAGGTCCCCGTCCTGCGCCCGGGCATCGTGCCGCTCGAGGTCACCTCGGGCGAGCCGCTGCCGATCGACATCACCGACTACGTCCTGGTCGCCGAAGGGCGGACCCCTCGCCTGACGGACGAGACGAAGGTCGCGCCGCTCAACGGTGCCGCCGTGGTCACGGACGCCACGAACCTCACCTACACCTCCGACCCCGAGTACGTGGGGACGGCGTCCGTGACGTTCGAGGTCACCGACGGTGCCGGCCCGGACGACCCCGAGGGGCACACGGCGATGCTCTCGCTGCCGATCTCGGTGCTGCCCCCCGCCAACCTGCCTCCCGAGCTCGGCGCTCCCAACGTGGACGTCGCCGCGGGGGACGAGGGCTCGGTCGACCTCGCCCGGTTCGCGACCGACCCCGACGGTGACTCGCTGACGTTCAAGGTGGGTGCGGTCCCGGCCGGGCTCACGGTCAGCGTGAGCGGCGCGACCGCGACCGTCCAGGCGACCCCGGAGGTCGCCAAGGGCACCACGCTCTCCGTCCCGATCTCGGTGACCGACGGCGGGCACCCGCCCGTGGACGGTGCGCTCACGGTCGAGGTCGTGGCGTCCACCCGCCCGCTGGCCAAGGCCAACGAGGACACGGTCGACAAGGCCCACCAGGGCAAGGCGGTGTCGGTCGACGTCCTCGCCAACGACAGCAACCCGTTCCCGGAGACCCCGCTCACGATCACCGCGGTGACCGTCGACACGGGCGAAGGCACGCCCGCGATCGACGGCGACAAGGTCACCGTCACGCCCAAGGACACGTTCTTCGGGGTCATGGTCGTCCGGTACCGCGTCCAGGACGCGACCAAGGACCCCGACCGCGAGGTCGAGGGGCGCATCCAGATCAACGTCCAGGGACGCCCCGACGCGCCGGGCAAGCCGACCGTCGAGGAGGTCCGTTCCAGGACGGTCGTCCTGAGCTGGGAGCCGCCGGCCAACAACGGGGCCGAGATCACGGGGTACACCGTGACGTCGAACAACGGCTACAGCAAGGCGTGCGGCACCACGACGTGCACCCTCGACGGTCTGACGAACGACGTCAGGTACACGTTCACGGTGGTCGCGACGAACGAGGTCAACGACTCGGACGCGTCGGTCCCGTCGGCCGAGGCACGTCCGGACGAGAAGCCGGACCGGCCCGCGCCCCCGACCCTGGACTTCGGCGACACGTCGCTCAAGATCTCGTGGGTCAACAAGACGTACACCGACCGGTCCCCGATCCAGTGCGTCAATCTCCGGATCTCCCCCTCGGTCGGGGGCAAGGACCAGATGTGCGTGACCGGCACCCAGTTCGAGTGGACCGGCCTGAAGAACGGCACGTCGTACACGGTCGAGGTCCAGGCGGTGAACGCCGCGGAGCTCAACGGTGCACCGGACCCCTCGGACTGGTCCGGCCCGTCGGCGGCCATGGTCCCCGCGGGCGTGCCGTTCGCGTCGGCCGCCCCACGGGCCGAGCGTCGCACGTCGTCGGTCAACGGCGGCGTCGTCGACCTGTCCTGGTCCAAGCCGGACGACGAGAACGGTGACGCGGTCTCCGTGTACTACGTCGACCGCTACAAGAACGGCGCGAAGGACGGCGGGACGGTCACCGTCGAGGGTGCGACCACCCTCGCGGTGAGCGGCCTCGACAACGAGGCGTCGTACACCTTCACCGTCACCGGGGAGAACAAGGCGGGACGGGGGGCCACGAGCCCCGCGTCCGCGGCGGTCGTCCCGTTCGGGATCCCGGGTGCCCCCGGCCGCCCGGGCGTCTCGGAGTCCGCAGGGAACATCACGGTCACGTGGCCTGCGGCCGATGCCAACGGCAGCCCCGTGTCGAGCTACACCGTCAGGGCGAGCAACGGCACCGCGAAGACCGTGGGCGGAGGGACGCGGGAGGCAGGGTTCGACCTGCCCACGGGGTCCTACACCTTCACGGTCACGGCCAAGAACGCTGCGGGTGACTCGCCGGCGAGCTCCGCGTCGCCCGCGATCAAGGCCTACACGGTGCCCGCCCCGCCGTCCGTGTCGGGACGCAAGAGCGGCGCGACGAGCCTGGTCTTCGACCTGTCGGCTCCCGGCGACAACGGGGGCAGCGCCATCACGCACTACGAGTGGAGCTCCGGTGAGAGGGCGACGAGCATCACGGTGGGCAACGGCTACAGCCAGACGCACAGCCGGTCCGCGAAGGCCTGCAACGCGGCCGGGTGCAGCGGGAGCAGCAACACCGTCACCCTGACGACCGACCCCAAGCCCAACATCAAGGTGGTCCGTGGGTCGAGCGCGGGGGGCGGCATGAACTACTTCCGCGTGGCGTACACGAACCTGCCGGCCGGGAACTACGGGTTCGTGTGCCGGGACCAGCAGCCCGACGGCTCCTGGACCACGATCGGTGGCGGCTACGTCTACTCCTTCAACCTGAGCGGTTCGGGGACGACGGGCGACTTCGGCTGCTGGTTCGGCTGGCCGGGCCGACTCGTCAGCGTCAACGTCAGCGGGGCCGGTGACCAGAGCTGGGTGACACCCGTGCCGTGGTGACCCTGGCCCCCGACCCGATCCCGTCCTTCCGCACGACCTCACGAGAGAGCAGCACCCCATGACCTCCATGACCCCCGAGCAGGCCGCCTGGTTCGCTCAGACCTTCGACCGCCTGGTCTCCAACGTGGGCCAGGCGGTCCTGGGCAAGGCCCACGTGGTGCGCCTGGTCCTGACCTGCATGCTGTCCGAGGGGCACATCCTCCTGGAGGACGCGCCGGGCACGGGCAAGACCTCGCTCGCCCGTGCGCTCGCCGCGAGCGTCCAGGGCACCCAGAACCGCATCCAGTTCACGCCGGACCTGCTGCCGTCCGACGTGACGGGTGTGACGATCTACGACCAGAAGACGGCGAGGTTCGAGTTCCACCAGGGCCCGATCTTCGCGTCGATCGTGCTCGCGGACGAGATCAACCGTGCCTCGCCCAAGACGCAGTCCGCTCTCCTGGAGGTCATGGAGGAGGGGCAGATCACGGTCGACGGCGTGACGCACTCGGTGGGTCGTCCGTTCATGGTCATCGCGACGCAGAACCCGATCGAGCAGGCGGGCACGTACCGTCTGCCGGAGGCGCAGCTCGACCGCTTCCTCATGAAGACCTCGCTCGGCTACCCGGACCACGCGGCCACGGTCGAGATCCTCCAGGGCGCCTCGGTGCGGGACCGCAGCGCGGCCCTGCAGGCGCTCATCACGACGCAGGCCGTCGCGGAGATGGCGGACCTGGCCGCGGGCGTCCACGTCGACGGTGCGGTGCTCGAGTACATCTCGCGACTGGCCGAGGAGACGCGCAACGCGTCCGAGTGCCGGGTCGGCGTCTCGGTGCGAGGGGCGCTCGCCCTGGTGCGTTGCGCCAAGGTGTGGGCGGCCGCGCACGGGCGCAACTACGTCCTGCCCGACGACGTCAAGGAGCTCGCGCTGCCCGCCTGGGCGCACCGCCTGGTGCTCGACCCCGAGGCCGAGTTCGCCGGCGCGACGAACGAGGGCGTGCTCGCGCGCATCCTCGCGGACGTCGCCGCGCCGCAGGAACGCCGGTCGGCCTGACGCGATGACCACGACGGAACCCGCTGTCGCCGCACGCAGCAACCCGACCGGACCGGGCGCTGCGGCCGGCGCCCCGGTGAGCGGTGACGGCCCGACGACGTCGCGCCCCGGCCAGGACCCGGCCCCGGCGCCGGGCGCGCGGTCAGGACGGCGTCGACGACGGGTCGGGGCCACGTCCGGCGACGTCCCGCCCGCGCCCGCGCGCCCAGGGTTCGTGACGCCGTCGGGCGGCGGCGGTGACGGACCGGGCGAGCGCCTGCGTGCGCTGCTCGCCCCGGTGACGGGGCGGGTCGCCACGGGGCTGTCGGCGGCGACCTCGGTCGTGAGCCCGTTCGGCTGGGCGGTCCTCGTCGGCCTCGCCGCGGCGTGGTGGACCGGACTGGTCTTCGCGTGGGTCGAGCTGCTCGCGGTCGCGGTCGTGGCGACCGTGGCGATGCTCGGCGCGCTCGCGTTCGTCCGCGGGACGTTCCGGTACTCCGTGCAGCTCGACCTGGGGCAGCGGCGCGTCACGGTGGGGGACCGGGCGGTCGGCACGCTCGAGGTGAGCAACCGGTCCCCGCGCCCGCTGCTGCCCGCCGTGATGGAGCTGCCCGTCGGCGCCGGTGTCGCGTCGTTCCCCGTGCCGCGCCTGCGGTCAGGGGCGAGCCACGAGGAGATCTTCACGATCCCGACGCACCGCCGCTCGGTCATCCCCGTCGGCCCGGTGCGCTCGGTGCGCGCGGACCCGCTCGGCCTGCTGCGCCGCGAGGTCGTCTGGACGAACCCCGAGGAGCTGTTCGTGCACCCCCGGACCAAGAACCTGTCGGGCTCCTCGACGGGCTTCCTGCGCGACCTCGAGGGACGTGTCACCCAGGACATCTCCAACTCCGACGTGTCGTTCCACGCGCTGCGCGACTACGTCCCTGGCGACGACCGCCGCCACATCCACTGGAAGACCACGGCCCGCACGGGCCAGCTCATGGTGCGGCAGTTCGAGGAGACACGGCGATCACACCTCGCGGTCGTGCTCTCGACCCGTGCCGAGGACTACGCCCACCCCGACGAGTTCGAGCTCGCGGTGAGCTCGTGCGGCTCGCTCGGCCTCCAGGCCATCAAGGAGGACCGCGGACTGACCGTCCTCGTCAACGACGGCAGCCTGCGCGGTGACAACCGGGTACGGCTCCTCGACGACCTGGCCCGGGTCGAGACGCGGTCGATGCACACGAGCCTCGTGGACCTGGCTCGCGTGGCCGCCACGAGCGTCACGGACGCGTCGGTCGTCGCGCTCGTCGTGGGGAGCGCCGTCTCGCCCACCGAGCTGCGTGCCGCCTCGGCCCGGCTGCCCCAGGACGTCCGGGTCATGGCGATCCAGTGCCTGCCGGGGGCGAAGGTCAGTCGTCACCGGATCGCCGAGCTCGTCGTGCTCACCATCGGGGAGCTCGGCGACCTCCCCCTCGCGCTGCGGAGGCTGAACGACTGATGACCGAGAACGACACGCGGGGCCGGCCGGCCCCGTCGACCGGTCCCGGTGCGGAACCCGGCCACACGAGCAGGACCGGTACACGGTCGAACCTGACCACGGCACGCTCGTCGACCCGCCTGCGCGGTGGCGACGGACCGCGCGCGCTGCGGGCGACGGGGGCCGTCGACGCCCTCGCTCTCGTCGTGATGCTGGGGGCCGCCGTCGTCGGCTTCGGTCCGGCGTGGGGTTCGACGGCCTACCTCGTGCCTGCGCTCGGGGGCCTCGTGCTGGGGTTGGGCGTCGCGTGGCTCGGCGCCTGGCGGCGGTGGGGCACGGTCACCGTGACCGCCGTGGCCATGGTGACGTACCTGGTGCTCGGCGGACCGTTCGCCCTGCCCGGGACGACCCTCGCCGGGGTCCTGCCGACCGTCGACACGCTTCGCGGCCTGCTGCTGGGGGCGATCACGGGGTGGAAGGAGATCGTCACCTCGGTGCCGCCTCTGCAGTCCTTCCCGGAGCTGGCCGTCGTCCCCTTCCTGCTGCTCTTCCTGAGCGCGCTGGTCGCCGGCACGCTCGCCTGGCGGGTCCGTGCCGGGCAGTGGGCGCTGCTCCCCGTCGTCGTCGCGTTCGCCGGGGTGATCCTGCTGGGCACGCTCGTGCCCGCGTCCCCTCTCGTGCAGGGGCTGGTGCTCGTCGTCGTCGGGCTCCTGTGGGGCTCGTGGCGCGCGACCGAGGCGCGCCTCGGTGAGCGTCAGGTCCTGACGGCCGCGAGCGTCGTCGCGACCCGGCGCCTGCGCTGGCACCGGGCCAGAGGGGGCGCGGCGATGCTCGCGCTCGGCGCGGTCGCCGCCGTCCTGCTCGTCCCCGTCGTGACCCCGGACACCGAGCGCATGGTCCTGCGCGAGCAGATCGTCCCGCCGCTCGACCTCCACGAGTACGTGAGCCCGCTCGTGTCGTTCCGCAAGTACGCCAAGGAGATGACGGACGACGAGCTGTTCACGGTCGACGGCCTGCCCGCCGGTGCACGGGTGCGTCTCGCGACTCTCGACACGTACAACGGTGTGGTCTACGACGTCTCGAGCGGTGCGGGCTCGGGGGTCTTCACGCGCGCCGGCGACCAGATCGCGACCGTCGCCCAGGGCTCCCCGACCGACCTGACGGTCACCATCGGCGACTACCGGGGCGTGTGGCTGCCCGACGTCGGGGCGCTCGCGGGCATCCGGTACACGGGGGAGCGCGGCGAGGCGCTGAGCACCACGACGTACTACAACTCGGAGACCGGCACGGGCGTCGTGACCGCGGGCCTGCGCCCCGGTGACACGTTCCGGCTCGACGCGATCGTCGCTCCGACGCCCTCGGTCGAGGACCTGGAGTCCTCGCACGTCCTGGACGCGAAGCTCCCGGCGCCCCGCAACGTCCCGGACTCGGTCGGGGGCAAGGCCGCGCAGTTCATGGCCGAGGAGACGGACCCGCTCGTCCAGCTCAAGAACCTCGAGACGGGGCTCGAGGCGAGCGGGATCTTCTCGAGCGGGCTCGAGACCCAGCTCCCCTCCCGACCGGGCCACTCGGCCGAGCGCATCGACACGCTGCTCGCGGCCGACGAGATGATCGGCGACGACGAGCAGTTCGCGGTGGCTCTCGCCCTCATGGCGCAGTCGGCGGGCATCCCGGCCCGCGTCGTCATGGGCTTCTACCCGGACCCCGAGGCCTGGGAGGCGGGCACGCCGTTCGTGGCGACGGGGGCCGACGTGCACGCCTGGGTCGAGGTCCCGTTCGCGGGCTACGGCTGGGTCCCGATCGACGCGATCCCCGAGGAGGACAACAAGATCGAGCCCGAGCCCAAGAGCGACCAGGTGCCCAAGCCCCCGGTCCTCGAGGACCCCGAGCCGCCCGAGGAACCCGCCGACGCCGAGGCCGGCACGGTCGACGACGAGGAGAAGGAGGACGACGCCGAGTCGAACGCGTTCGACTGGGGTCGGGCCGCGCTCGTCGCGGTCGCGGTGACCGTTCCGCTCCTGGTCCTCGCCCTGCCGCTGCTCCTGGTCCTCCTGCTCAAGTCGCGACGCAGGAAGAGACGGCGGTCGGCCGACCGCCCCGTCGACCGCATCAGCGGTGGCTGGCGCGAGGTGCTCGACGCCGCCACGGACCTGGGTGCCCCGGTCCCCGCGGGTGCGACCCGTCGCGAGAGCGCCGGCACGCTGGCCGAGGCGTTCCCCGTGGCCGCGGCGCCGACCGTGACGCTCGCGCGCTCGGCCGACGCGACGGTGTTCGGCACCGGGGACCCGAGCCCCCAGCAGGTCGACGCCTTCTGGAGCGAGGTGGACTCGGTCCTGGTGGGCATGAGGTCGACCAGGCCGCGCGGGCAGCGCGTGCGCGCGGCGGTCTCGCTACGATCCCTGCGGGGTGCTCGACCGGCGTGGGTCCCCTCCTGGGTCCCGGCGCTGCGCCGACCGGCCCGACCGTCCGCCCGGACCGTGACGAGACCTCCGACCGGTTCCGGCCCGAAGCCAGGGGAGTCCTGATGTCCGAGCAGCTGAGCTGCAGCGCCTGCGGGACGGCACAGCCGGCGGGTTCGTCGTTCTGCGCCGTCTGCGGGACGAAGATGCCCAGCACGGCGGTGCCGTACGGCGCGCCCGTCGGCGGCGCACCGTCGTCGGGCCGCGAGCCGTCGATCGCGATCACGACCGAGCGCGACGTCGCTGCGGCGACCCAGCGCGCGGTGCCGTTCCTGCGACGGACGGACGCTGCCGCGCCGCAGACGGGGCTCGACGGCGCGCCGGTGGCCGGCACGGGACGCAGGTTCGTCGCGTTCCTCGTCGACGCCGCCGCGGTCTCCTTGGTCTTCGCGGCCGTGCTGCTCGGTGGTGGCGCGGTGGCCGGGGTGTCTCCGACCGCGCTGGCCTCGGTCACGACCCCGGCCGAGGCCCAGGTGCTGCTCGGCCGCCTGCTGTTCGCGTGCGCGGTGGCCGGAGCGGTGTCGCTCGCGTGCTGGGGCGGCATCTGGTTCTGGGAGGGGCGCACGGGCCGGACGCTCGGCAACCTCGCGACCGGCGTCCGGTCCGTCCGGGCCGAGGACCGGTCGCCCCTGGGCTTCGGGCGGGCGGCGCTCCGCTGGATCATCACCTTCCTCGGGGCCCTCGCCCTGGGGATCGGCGAGCTGCTCGTCGTCCTCTCCCCGGCCTTCGACAGCTCGGGACGGAACCAGGGATGGCAGGACAAGGCCGCCAAGGCGCTCGTGCTCGACGTCCGAGGACTCCACGACGGGAACGCCGAGGTCGGCGCCGTCGGGCAGCCGAGCACCCACCAGGTCGCGACGCCCCCGAGCGGGTACCGCGGCCCCTCGCCGTCGGGGCCCCTCCCCGCCGGGTCGTTCGCCGCGCAGACCGGCGGCCAGGCGCCGGGGGCCGGTGCTGCCCCCGTCGGTGACCCGTGGGCCTTCCCGCAGCAGTCGCAACAGGCCCCGGTCGCACCCGTGGGCGGGCTGATCACGGGCGTGCCAGGCGCTGCGTCCCCCTCGGGCTCCGCGCCGGTCACGCCGTCCCCGGCCCTCGGCCCTCTCGCGGTCCCTGCGACCACGGCGACGCCGGCGCCTGCCCACGAGGAACCTGACTGGGACTCCACGCGCCTGAGCGCCCGGGAGATCCGGCACGAGGCGCACGAGGCGACACCCACGCCCGGGGCCGTGCTCGAGCTCGAGTCGGGTCAGCGGGTCCCCCTCACCGGACCCGCGCTCGTCGGACGCAACCCGCAGGCGTCGGGGGGCGAGGCCAGGACCCTCGTCCGGGTCGAGGACCCGACGCGGTCGGTCTCCAAGACGCACGTCGAGCTGGGATTCGACGCCGGCGGCCTGTGGGTGCAGGACCGCGGGTCGACGAACGGGACGGTCCTCCTCCGGCCCGGCGGGGCGCCCGTGGCGCTCGACCCGGGTGTGCGCGTGCCCGTGCCCGTCGGCTCGGTGATCACCGTCGGGGACCGGCGCATCGTCGTCCACCCGGGGTCCGGCGCATGAGCGGGTGGCCCGCCGGGGTGAGCCTGGTCTGGGGCGCGAGCTCGCACCGGGGGGCACGGCGGCTCCTCAACGAGGACAGCTTCCTCGCCGACCGCTCGGTCTTCTTCGTCGCCGACGGCATGGGCGGGCACGACGCCGGCGAGGTCGCGAGCTCCGCGACCATCGACGCCCTCCGTCCGCTCGGCGCGCTGGCCACGGTCTCGCCCGAGGACGTGCGTGACCGGCTCGTCGTGGCGCAGGACGACGTCCGCGCCATCAGCACCGAACCCGGCCGCGGCGCCGGGACGACCGTGACCGGCGTCGTCGTGGCCCAGATGGAGGGCATGCCGTACTGGCTCGTGGTCAACATCGGTGACTCGCGGACCTACCAGATGTCGCACGGGGTGCTCGAGCAGCTGAGCGTGGACCACTCGGAGGTCCAGGAGATGGTGGACGCGGGGACGCTCACGGCGACCGAGGCGCTGACCCACCCGCGACGTCACGTCGTCACGCGCGCCGTCGGGGCCTCGCTCCCGCCCGAGCCCGACTTCTGCTGGGTGCCCATCGCCGCACGGGACCGGATGCTCGTGTGCTCCGACGGCCTGACGGGCGAGCTCTCGGACGAACGGATCACGGAGATCCTGCTCGCTCAGCCGGACCCCCAGGCCGCAGCCGACCGTCTGGTCAACGAGGCCATCGTCGCGGGAGGGCGGGATAACATCACTGTCGTCGTCGTGGACGCGACCGGGGCGTGGGGGGACACCAGCGACGGTTCCACGGCCCCCCGCGAGAACCTGGGGTACGCCGACGAGGACACCTTGCCGCGAGAGATTCGCCTTCAGATGGGGGACAGGACGTGAGACTGCGCTACGACACCGGGAGCGCGTTCGGGTTCGTCCGGGGTGGCGCGATCGTCGTCCTCCCGGAGGGGGCGACGAGCGAGCTCGTCGGACGCCTGTGGGACGGCCTCGACGCGGCAGGAGACACCGACGTCGAGGTCATCGAGGTCATCCAGCTCCTGACCGTGGTCCTCGGGGCGACCTTGCGGACGATGCCGCCGTTCGCCGTCGCGGTCGTGTCGGGGCGACGCGCTCAGGTCGCCGTCCGTGGCGAGGTCTCCGTCACGTTGAGCACGTCCTCCGCCCGGGTCCACGTGGACGGCGACGACGTGACCACCTGGTCCGAGCGTCTCGTGGACGACGTCGAGGAGGTCTCGGTCCAGCTCGGGGTCGAGGACGCCCCTGCGCTGGAGGCGGGCCCGGGACAGGTGGCGCTGGTCGGCCTCCCGCTCCACGAGGGCGTGGTGCTGGTGTCGCGGATCGTCCGGCACCTCGTCGGCACGTCGTCCGTGCCCACGGACACCCCCCGTGGTGAGCACACAGGGACGCCGGAGGCCGTCGAGGCCCGTGCCGTCCCTGGTGCCCGCCCGGCGTCCGCGTTCGAGCCGGTCCTGGTGGGAAGCGCGGTGCCGACCGAGGACGAGCACCTGGACCCGGCCCTCGCGGCGGTACCGGGCCTCGACGCAGCGCCCGACGAGGTCGTGCCGACGCGCTCACCGGTCGACGAGCGGTCGGCCGAGACGATCGTCTCGATGGAGACGATCGCGCCCGAGCTCACGGTCGTCCCCCCGGCCGGCGACCTCGACACCGGTGACCTCGACGCCGACGACGGCCCCGACGTCGGCGGCCTCGACGACGCGGTGGCGGCCGTCGACGACGGCTACGGGCACCTGTGGGAGTCCACCGTTCTGCGGACCGTCGAGGACGCCGCGATCCGCATCGACGAGGAGGACGACGTCGACGCGCCGCCCGCCCCGGCTCCCGCCCCGGCTCCCGCCGCCGTGCCGTCGGTCGAGGACGCGACCCCCGTCCCCGCGCCGCCCGCCGGAACTCCCCAGCCCGTCGCCGGCATGATCGACGGGATCCCTCGGGAGTGGACCGGGTCGACGCCCGCCGCGTCGGTGCGCGCGGCCACGGCCACGGTCAGGGGTGACCAGGCCCAGCGACCTGGCCTCGAGCTGGCGACCGGGGAAGGCCTGGAGGGGGACGACCACGACGGGCACACCGTCTTCTCCTCGGTCATCGCCGATCTCCGCGCGCAGGTGTCCGGTGTCGGAGGTTCCACCGCCGTCCCCGCGCCCCCCGCGCCCCTCGTGCTGCCCGGAGCGGCCGCGCCGCTCGGCGTCGTGCCCGTTCCGGCGGCAGGACCTGGGCTGCTCGGCAGCCCGGCCGCAGGTCCGGCCCCCGCCGCAGGGCCGACCTTCGTGCCGCCCGCTCCTCCGGGCTCCCAGCAGATCCTGGCCCGCACGTGCGTGGACGGTCACGCGAACCCCCCGTCGCGGGAGACCTGCGGGAGCTGCGCGCACGTCCTGGTGGGGGATGCTCACCTCGTGACCCGACCCTCGCTGGGCCGCTTCACGCTCTCCAACGGTCAGGTCGTGGAGCTCGACCGCCCGGTGGTGCTCGGACGCCGCCCTCGCACGACGCGAGCGCAGAGCAACGACCTGCCGCGCCTGGTCGCGGTGCCGAGCCCCGAGCAGGACATCTCGCGCTCGCACGTCGAGATCCAGCTCGAGGGGTGGCACGTGCTGGTGTGCGACCTCAACACGACCAACGGCACCACGCTCCTGCGCCCCGGGCAGCCGCCTCGGCGCCTGCACCCCGGGGAGCCCGCGATGGTCGCGTCGCACGACGTCGTCGACGTGGGTGACGGCGTGACGTTCACCTTCGAAGGGTTGCTATGAGCAGCAAGCGTGCCCCGTCGCCGCCGCCGCTGATCGACGGGTACGAGTACGTGTCGATCGTCGGTTCCGGCGGGTTCTCCGACGTCTTCCTCTACCAGCAGCAGCGTCCCCGGCGTCGGGTGGCGATCAAGGTCCTCCTGCACGAGTGGTCGAGCGAGTCGCAGCGCGCCGCGTTCGACGTCGAGGCCGACCTCATGGCGACCCTCTCGACCCACCCGTCCATCGTGACCATGTACGAGGCGAACGTGACGTCCGACGGACGCCCCTACCTCGCGATGGAGTACTGCTCACGGCCCAACCTCGGGGCCCGCTACCGCTCCGAGCGGCTCAGCGTCGCCGAGGCGCTGCGCGTCGCCGTACAGATCGCGGGAGCGGTCGAGACCGCGCACCGGGCCGGGATCCTGCACCGGGACATCAAGCCCGCGAACATCCTCGTGACCGAGTACGGCCACCCGGCGCTCACCGACTTCGGCATCTCCTCGACCATGGACGACGCCTCCCGGGCCGAGGGCATGTCGATCCCGTGGTCGCCCCCGGAGTCCTTCGCCGAGGACCCGTGGGCGGGCAAGGAGACGGACGTCTGGGCGCTCGCCGCCACCACCTTCACCCTGCTTGCCGGGCGGGCGCCGTTCGAGCTGCCAGGAGGGTCCAACTCGAGCGCGAGCCTCATCACGCGCATCGAGTCGACGCCGCTGGCTCCGACCGGACGTACCGACGTGCCGCCCTCGCTCGAGCGGGTGCTCGGCACCGCCATGGCCAAGAACCCGGCCTCGCGCTACCCGACGATGCTCGCCTTCGCGCGGGCGCTCCAGCAGGTCCAGAACGAGCTCTCGCTCGCGGTGACCCCCCTCGACGTGCTCGCCGACACGGGGATCACGCAGGAGGAGGAGGCCGACGACGACGGCGGTACGCGGTTGCGCGCGGTCGTCTCGATCGACCCCCGTGGAGGAGGTGCTGGCGGGGCCCACCCGACCGGCGCTCCGTCGTCGACGAGCGGCACCGCCCCGGTCCAGCGGCACGTACCCGTCGGAGCGTCGACGGGCGGTTCCGCTCCCGTGGCGCACGCTCCCGCACCGCATGCTCCTGCGGCGCCCGGTGCCTACGCCGGGCAGCCCGGGGCGGGGGGGCCCGCCCAGGTCGGGTACTACGCGCCCGCACCCGCGCGCCCGGCCCAGGCTCCGGCGTCGGGCCCCGGGTACGTCCCGCCGCGCCCCGCTGCCGGCCCGGAGAGCACCGGGACCGGGACCGCCGTGTGGGGGCCGCCGACCGACGACACCGTGCACCGCGCACCGGGCGCCTCGCCCGAGCCCGAGCAGGCACGACCGCGGACGCGGCGTGCCCTCTGGACGTTCCTCGCAGGCGCCGGGTTCCTCGTGCTCGTGGTGGTCGGGATCTACGCGCTCCTCCCGGACGGGACCCCGACCGACACGGACACGGTGGGCGGTACGACCTCGGCGGACGAGCCGGACGACGTGCCGAACGACAACCTCGGTGACCTGGTCCCGCCCCCCGAGGACCTGCAGGCGCAGTACGACGTCACGAGCGGGAGCGCCTCCTTCACCTGGTCGGCCCCCGAGGGTGTCGAGGTCGGCGACACCTACGCGTGGCAGCACATCGACCCGACCACGGAGACGTGGTCGGCCCCGGTGCCCGCGGGGAGGGAGTACGTGAAGGTCCCCGCGGGGGAGACCGACACCGTCTGCGTCGAGATCCGTACCGTCCGGGACGGGAAGCCGTCCGTCCCGGTGAAGGGCTGCGTGAACCCATGAGCGACCTGGCGATCGAGTTCTGCGGCGAGTGGTTCCGCCCCGTCCCCGGCGGGACGTTCGACATCGGGCGCGACGGCGACCTCGAGATCGAGGACAACCCGTACCTGCACCGGCACTTCCTGCGCATCTCGCACGAGAACGGCATCTGGTGGCTCGCGAACGTCGGCTCGCTGATCTCCGCGACCGTCTGCGACGCCGGCGGCGGCGTCCAGTCGTGGCTGTCGCCCGGCAACCGCCTGCCGCTGGTGTTCCCGTCGATGGCGGTCGTCTTCACGGCCGGGCCGACCACCTACGAGATGCGGGTCCGGCTTCAGGGCGCGCCCTACCAGGAGATCCGTTCCGAGGAGCCGTCCGACGGAGCGACCACGATCGGGGCCATCCCTTTCACGATCAGCCAGAAGCAGCTCATCCTGTCGCTCGCCGAGCCCGTGCTGCGGCGGGACGGGACGGGACTCTCCGAGATCCCGACCTCCGCCGACGCCGCACGCCGCCTCGGCTGGGCCACGACCCGCTTCAACCGCAAGCTCGACAACGTGTGCGAGCGGCTGGACCGCATCGGCGTCAAGGGGCTGCGCGGGGGAGTCGGGGCGCTCGCCACGAACCGTCGTGCACGCCTCGTGGAGTACGCGGTGGCCTCGCGCCTCGTGACGACCGAGGACCTGCCCCTGCTCGACCTGGTGGACGAGAGCTCCTGAACCCCGTCCACGCACCTGCTACGAAGGACACGTCCCTGTGCGTCTCAAGATGACTCTCGTGCGTCACGACGGCACGAGCGACGACATCGTCGTCACGGCCGACGCCGGAAGCACGGTCGGCGACGTCGCCCGCGCGATCGCCGTGCGCGACCCCCGGAACATGGGGTCCCTGGTCGACGTCCCACCGCTCACCCTGCGCGCCCAGCTCCCCGCGCAGGAGCAGTCGGTCGTCCTCGACCCCGACGTCCCCATCGCGGAGGCGTGGCTCGGGTCCGGCGCCGTCGTGCACCTCCTGGACGCGGCCCGCGCCGCCAGCACGATGCAGGACGTCCAGAACGTGCTGGCCCGCGTCCGGGTCGTGGCCGGGCCGGACGCCGGGCTGCAGCGCGACCTCGTCGCGGGGCGCTACGTCGTGGGACGGGAGCCGGGGTGCGACCTCGTCCTGTCCGACCCCCTCGTCTCGAAGAAGCACGCCCGGATCGACGTGTCCGACCGTACCGAGGTCGTCGACCTGGGCTCGGCCAACGGGATCGTGGTCGACGGCGGTCTGGTCACCCGGCTGCGCGTCGACCGGCAGCAGACCCTCGTGCTCGGCGACACCGTCGTCGTGGTCGACCCGCTCGGCAGCGCCGCCGGCGGTCCGGTCGCAGGTCCCGTCCCGTTCAACCGCTCGCCCAAGGTCGAGCCGCGCTACGCGGGGGAGAAGTTCACGGCGCCCAGCGCCAACCGTGAGGAGGAGCCCCAGACCTTCCCGGCGCTGGCCCTCGTCGCCCCGGTGGTGATGGGCCTCCTGATGTTCTTCGTCACGCAGCGCCCGACCGCGCTCCTGTTCATCCTCATGAGCCCCCTCATGCTCGTCGGCAGCTACGTGACCGAGCGTCAGCGGCGCCGTCGTCGCCTGGAGCGCGACGTCAAGAGGTTCGACGAGCGGCTCGAGGGCCTGCGGTCCGCGCTGCGCGACGAGGAGGTCGCCGAACGGTCGGCGCGGCTCCAGGAGGCGCCGGCGACCCCGCTCACGCTGGCCGAGGGGCTGCGTCGCGGTCCGCTGCTGTGGACGCGCCGCCCCGAGCACTGGTCCTTCCTCAACGTGCGGCTCGGGCTCGGCTCGATGCCCTCGCGCAACGAGGTCGAGACGCCGGGGCGCGGTGAGATGGTCCCAGAGCTCCAGGGGCGCCTCGACGAGCTGGTCGACCGGCACGAGCTCGTCTCGGGCGTCCCCGTCGTCGAGAACCTGCACGACGCCGGTGCGCTGGGGCTGGCCGGGGCCAAGAACCTCGTGGAGCCCGTGGTCAACTCCGTGCTCGTCCAGCTCACGGTGCTGCACTCGCCCACCGACCTCGTGGTCTGCTCCCTCGTGACGCCGACGTGGTCGCGCTCGCTCGAGTGGCTCAAGTGGATGCCGCACACCTCGGCCTCGACGAGCCCGATCGAGGGCAACCACCTCGCCGACAGCGCCAGCAGCGGCGCCGTGCTCCTGGCCCAGCTCGAGGAGCTGATCCGGACCCGGCTCAAGAGCCAGCGCGCCACGCGTCGAGGCGCGGCCCGGACCCGCGACGCCGCGCTCGAGCGTGGTGCGAGCGTCGGCGAGGGCGGTGGCGGGCCCGTCGAGGGGACGAACTCGCCGCTGCCCGCGGTCGTGGTCCTCGTGTCCTCGGAGGTCGACGTGGACCGTGCACGCCTCGCACAGCTCGCCGAGACGGGGCCCGACGCGGGGGTGTTCCCCGTGTGGGTCGCCGACAGCGTCCGGGGGCTGCCGGCCGCGTGCCGAACCTACGTCGAGGTCGGACCCGACCACGCCTCGGTGGGCATGGTGCGGCTCGGCCTGGCGGTCGACGACGTCGTGCTCGAGACGGTCGACGCGGCCGACGCGGTCGAGTACGGCCGTCGCATGGCACCGGTGTTCGACGCGGGAGTCGTCGACGAGGACGCGAGCGACCTGCCGCGCACCGCCTCCCTGCTGACGCTCCTCGGCCCCGACATGGCGACGTCCTGCGAGGCCGTGATCGACCGGTGGAACCAGAACCTCTCGATCACCGACCGCACGCCGGGCGCCGTCCCGAGGCGACGCCGCGCCGGGGGGCTGCGGGCGCTCGTCGGCTCGGCCGGGTCGGAGGCGATGCAGCTCGACCTGCGCACGCACGGCCCGCACGCGCTCGTGGGCGGGACGACCGGCTCGGGCAAGAGCGAGTTCCTCCAGGCGTGGGTGCTCGGTATGGCAGCCGAGTACAGCCCGGACCGGGTCACGTTCCTGTTCGTGGACTACAAGGGCGGCTCCGCGTTCGCGGACTGCGTCCAGCTCCCGCACTGCGTGGGGCTCGTGACCGACCTGTCGCAGCACCTCGTGCGGCGTGCCCTGACGAGCCTGCGGGCCGAGCTCCACCACCGCGAGCACCTGTTCAACCGCAAGAAGGCCAAGGACATCCTCGAGCTCGAGAAGCGGGGCGACCCCGACGCGCCGCCGGCCCTGGTGATCGTCATCGACGAGTTCGCGGCGCTCGTCTCCGACGTGCCCGACTTCGTGGACGGCGTCGTCGACATCGCGCAGCGCGGGCGCTCGCTCGGGATCCACCTCATCATGGCGACCCAGCGCCCGGCGGGCGTCATCCGCGACAACCTGCGGGCGAACACGAACCTTCGCGTCGCCCTGCGGATGGCCGACGAGTCCGACTCGTCCGACGTCGTCGGGACCCCCGACGCGGCCCACTTCGATCCCGGGCTCCCGGGGCGTGGGCTGGCCAAGACGGGCCCCGGCAGGGTACGCCCGTTCCAGTCGGCCTACGCCGGCGGGTGGACCTCGGACGAGGCGCAGCCGCTGCGCATCGAGGTCGCGGCACTGCGGTTCGGCGGCGAGATCCGCTGGGACGCGCCGCAGCCCGCGGTCGTGCCCGAGGAGACGGACCTCGGTCCCAACGACCAGCAGCGCCTCGTGGCGTGCATCGGGGCGGCGAGCCGGCACGCCGAGATCCCGAGCCCGCGTCGCCCGTGGCTCGACTCGCTCGCCGGGGTCTACGACCTCGCCCGCCTGCGTCAGCGCACCGACACCGAGCTGTTGATCGGCGTCGCCGACCTGCCCGAGGTGCAGGCCCAGCGGCCGACGTACTTCCGCCCGGACGCCGACGGGCACCTCGCCGTGTACGGCACGGGCGGTGCGGGCAAGAGCACCGCGCTGCGCACCCTGGGCATCGCGGCGGGGATCACGCCCCGGGGTGGAGCGGTCCAGGTCTACGGCCTCGACTTCGCGGGCGGCAGCCTGCGGATGCTCGAGTCCCTGCCGCACGTCGGGTCCGTGATCATGGGCGACGACGTCGAGCGCGTGGTCCGCCTGCTCCGTATGCTCCGCGCCGAGCTCGACCGCCGCGGCCCGCTCTTCGCGGAGGCCTCCGCGTCGAGCATCACCGAGTTCCGGGCGCTCACGGGCCGGACGGACGTGGCGCGCATCCTCGTGCTCGTCGACGGCTTCGGCGCGTTCCGCGACGACTTCGAGCAGGGTGCGGGCCGGGCCGTGTGGTTCGACGTGTTCCGCGACGTGCTCGCCGAGGGACGACAGCTCGGTATCCACGTGGCGCTCACGGCCGACCGTGCGGGCGCCGTGCCGAGCGCGGTCCGCTCGGCCGTGCAGCGCAACGTCGTGCTCCGCCTCTCGGACGACGGGTACGGGCTGCTCGACGTGCCCGGCGACGTGCTCACCCCGTCGTCGCCGCCCGGCCGCGCGGTGGTCGACGGTGCGGAGACCCAGGTCGCGGTCATCGGCGGGACGACCTCTGCCGCCGAGCAGGCGCGTTCCTGCGTGCGGCTGGGTGACTCGATGCGCAAGGCCGGGGTGCTCCAGGCGCCGAGGATCGGCGCGCTCCCGCACGAGTACACGGCCGACGTGCTGCCGGACGAGGTCGACGGACAGCCCGTGCTGGGGATCGGCGACGAGACGCTCGACGCCCTCGGCTGGGCCCCCGAGGGGACGTTCCTCGTGTCGGGGCCCGTCGGCAGCGGTCGGACGACGGCGCTCGCGGCGCTCGCGAGGTCCCTGGTCCGGGCCGCCCCGAAGACCCGGATCGTCCTCGCGGCGCATCCCGGGTCCTCGCTGGTGTCGGCGGTGCCCTGGGACCGGGTCGCGCAGAGCGTCGACGAGGTCGTCGCCCTCGCCCAGGACGTCGCCGAGGACCTCGCGGCGGGACCCGTCGCCGTCTTCGTCGAGGGCGTCGACGAGTACCTGCAGTCAGCCGCGGACGCACCGCTCGTCGCGCTCATGAAGGCGGCCCAGCGCGGCTCGTGCCTCGTGGTCGCGGAGGCCGAGTCCTCCCGCTGGGGCTCGCCGTGGCCCCTGCTCGCCGAGATGAAGAACGGTCGCCGTGGGCTGCTCCTGCAGCCCGAGGCGCTCGAGGGCGACTCGTTGCTCAAGACCTCCCTGCCGAGGGTCTCCCGTGCGGAGTTCCCCCCTGGCCGGGGCTACTACATCGCGCGCGGAAGCACTACCCGGGTACACGTCCCGATGGGCTGACGCACGCGTGGGGAGTTCTCCCCATACCCAGGCGACCGCACCTTCGGTACGGTTGCGACGACAACGGGCCGCGAGGCCGATGATGGATCAAGAGAGCGGGAATCGACATGGCGAACGTCAACGTCACCTACAGCGAGATGCGGGACGCAGCGGGCCGTCTGGAGATCGGCAAGGGGCACCTCGACGAGATCCTCGCGGATCTGATGAAGCAGGTCACGGCGCTCGTGTCGTCCGGCTTCGTGACGGACCAGGCCTCGACGCAGTTCATGGCCTCCTACGACCAGTTCAACCTCGGCGCGAAGAACGCGGTCGAGGGACTCGTCGAGATGCACACGTTCCTCGCGCGCGCCGCGGACTCGATGGAGGAGCTCGACGCGCGTCTCGGCTCCGCGATCGCCCGGTGACGACTGCTGGACCCTCGGACGGCCGCCCCGACGTCGGGGCGGCCGTCCTGCCGTACCGGGAGTCGGGCGGCGGGTACGGCCGGGCGGCGAAGTGGGTCGCGGTGCCGACGGCCGTCGCGTTCCTCGTGGACGCTGCGATCCGTGGCTGGTGGGACGCGCTCGTGTGGCCCATGATCGGCGTGATCGTCGGATTCTTCGTGCTGTTGACGGTGTACTCCACCCGGCGGTACCAGAAGATCGTCGTCGACCACACGGGGCTGCGGGCCGGCAGGGACCACTTCCCCGCCACCACGATCGACCCGGGCGTGGTCGCGCACGTCGCGGCGCACGGTCCGCTCCACGAGGGCGAACGCCTGCCGGACGGTACGACGGTCGTCGGGGGCAAGCTCGTCGGTGGGGCCTACGCGCCTACCCTGGGCGCCGGGATCCTGCTGCTCCGTCTGACGGACGGGAGCTGGGTGCGGGTGCAGTGCAGCAAGCCGCAGCAGGTCGTCGCTGCCTTGCAGGTCTGCCTCGTCGGGGCAGCGGGCGTACAGGCCTGACCGACCGAGGGCCTGCTCCCCTGGTGGCCCGGAGGAGGCCTCCGCCCTACCAGGAGAGGACCGAGGGTCAGGTGAGGATCGTGTCGTCGTCGGGCTGTCGGGTCGTCGACCTGCCGACCGGGGACGCGGGTGACTCGTCGTGGCATGTCCCGGAGCCAGGCGACGGGCGCAGGATCAGGAGCCAGCGCCGCCCCACCACGAGAGGATCGCTGCCCACACGAGAAGGGCGGTCTGGTCGTCGTCCAGGGGGCCGACCGTGAGGGAAGCGACCCCGTTCTGGGTCGTTATCGAGGCAAGCTCGACGTCCTCCCGCCACACGCGTGCGGCCCGCCGCTCGTGGGGGTAGAGGTCCAGCGGGTCGGTCGAGACCCTGGTCGCGCGGACGTCGCCAGCAGGCACGACCTCGCGGGTCCGTGCCTTGCGATGGCTGAAGGCGATCTCCGCGACGGGAGTCCCGTCGGTGAGGGCCACGTCGCGCACGGTCCAGCCGTCGCCACGTCGCCGCGTTCCCGGCGTGCTGCGAAGGAGCACCTGTCCTTCGAGGTCGAGCAGCTCGACGGTGCGCAGCTGATCGTCCGTCGAGTACGAGTTCGCGATGGTCTCGACGGCGAGGTCTGCGGCCAGAGTCAGAGCGCGCACTCCCCTTGAGGCCTGTTTCCGGGGCAGGCGGCGGATGAGAGCGCTCGGTGCGCCTTCGCCGACGAGGTAGATCTCTCCGGTCCAGCCGAGGGGTTCGACGAGTCCGTTCGCCTGCGGGACGGGGAGCTCGAGGGCGCGGGGGAGCAGGGCGGCGACCTCGGCCTGCTCGCGGTGCTGGGGGTGTGCGGGGGCGGTGGGGACGCCGGTTGCGGGTCTGGGGGGGCCGAGCAGTGCGCCGGGTGCGCGGAGCCGGCGTCCGGCATCGCGGAGGGTGGCGCCGACCGCGTCGATGTTGGTGCGGGCTGCCTCGACGCCGGCGAGAGCTGCTCGTCCTCGGTCGGCGACGTTCCCGGGCACGAGCGAGTCGAGGCGCGGCGGACGCCAACCGCGGGGCCGTGGTGCTGTGTCGGCCCGGTCGGAAGCGTCGCTGGGGCCGTCAGGCGCTCGAGGAGCCGGCTCGCCCGTGTCGTCCTTGTCTGGCACGAGCACAGGCTACCGGCTCTGGTCCTGTCGGGATTCCCCCCGCTCCTGCTCGGGACGAGTCCGAGCACGTCCTGCTCGCGCGCCAAGCTCAGAGGGCACCCCGCAGCACGGATCGCCATCTCCCGAGCATCCTCTGGGCATGGGGAGAGGTCCCCATGGTCGGGACGGCCCGACGTCTGGCACCATGGCGTCGCACGGTGGGAAGCCGTGCGGACGAGAGGACACGACCGATGACGCTTCGCGTCGACACCGAGGCCATCGACGCGGCCGCGGCCTCGCTGGGCACCATCGCCGTCACGCTCGCAGACCGGGCGGACGACACCGCACAGCACTCAGGCGCCGCAGCCGCCGCCGGCGGGCACGCGCACGTCGTCACCGGCGCGACCGACTTCGGCGACTACTGGGGAGCAGGGCTAGGTGCCCTCGCGATCGCGTTGGGGGAGCTTGCGACGCAGTTCGGCGACGCGGCCGCCGCGTACGCCGAGGAGGACCGGGTGCTCGCGAGCGGGGCGAGGGACCTCCTGTGACGTTCTTCGTGGACGCCCCCGCGCCGTCGGCGCCTCACCTCGAGCCTGTCGAGGGCGACCCTGAGGCGCTGCGGTCCGCCGCGCGAGGTCTTGACACCGTGCACGACGGTCTCGGCGAGTCGGTGCGGGCCATGCGGGCTCGGGCCGGTGCGCTCGGCAGCGACTGGGCCGGGGTCGCGGGTGACGCCGCGCCCGTCGCGGTGGAAGGAGTGGCGCTGCTCGTCGAGAGCGCGCAGAGTGCGATGAGCACGGGCGCGGCGGCGCTGCGGACCTATGCGGACGCCCTGGAGACAGCGAGGGCGACCGTCGTCTCGGCGCAGGGCTTCGCCGACGACGCGGCGACGTCGTGCCAGTCGTCGTTGCGGACGATCGACGCGGCCACAAGCCCCGACATGGCGTTCTACACCGGGCAGCAGCGCCAGGCGGCCATCTGGGAGGCCCACGCCGCCTTCCAGGCGCAGGTCGCGGCAGCGGACCGAGCGCGCGAGACGCTGGCGACCGCGGCGCTGACGTGCCGCCGCACGCTCGAGGACACGCGGTCCGTGCTCGTGCGCGGGCACCGTGAGTCGTTCGAGGACTACGTCAACGGGATCGTCGCGGACGGCCTCGGGCGTCTGCCGGGGCTGAGCGGTCACGAAGGGACGCTGAGCTCGGCCGTCTGGGCGACGACGACCGTCGGGGGGCTCGTCGCCGGCGGCATCTACGTCGGCAAGAACAGCGTCAAGCTGTGGCAGTTCTGGACCTTCCAGGGGCCGCTGGCGCAGAGACCGCCGTTGCCCCAGAACTCGTTGTCGAGCATGTGGGTGGGGGCGCTCAGCCGGCCCCTGAACGCGCTCGGGATGAGGATGGGTCTCGGACCTGCGCTCGCCACCAACACGTTCAACGGGCTCAACCGGTTCGGTCAGATCGCGTTCGGCACGTCAGGCGTGACCGGCTCGATGAACGGGATCACCCCCTGGGCCGCCGGTCGCACTGCGGCGGCCGCCGCCGACACCGGCGCTTTGCGCGCCGGTCTGAGCGCGGGCGCGAAGGCCACCGGTGTCGTGCGAGGGCTGGGCGTGGTCGGCGCGGTCGGCGCGACGGGCATGAGCCTCGTGAACGTGGCCTCGCAGGGCAACCCGATCGAGGCGTTCCAGGAGAACGGCATCGACTACGTCGCGGATGTCGCGGAGCTCGGATTCAACGTGAGCCTCACGGCTGCGATGATCGCCCCCAACCCCGTGACGATCGGTGCTGCCGTCATCACGGGAGCGATCTACGGCACGACCGAGATCATCGCGCACTGGGACGAGATCGAGGACCTCGCCGCGAACGGCGCGGAGATGGTCGCAGACGGATGGAACGCCACGACCGAGGTCGTGGGCGACGCGGTGGACGCCGGCGTCGAGAAGGCAAAGGAGTTCGGCTCGTGGCTCAACCCGTTCGACTGACCGAGGGGCTGCCCGCGGCGATGGACCGTCGCCGCCGACGCTTCCTGCTCTTCCCCGACCACCTCGCGGTCCTGGGCCAGCTGGCCCAGGAAGGCGTGGTGGAGGAGGGACTGGAGGTCGCCGTCGAGGCGCTGCGTGAGGCGGGCGTGCTTGGCGCTGACGACGCGGTCGACCCTGCGGCAGCGGAGCTCGCCCAGGCTCTGGCAGGGAGCTCGCTCCTCGTCGACGTCGAGACGAGCAGCGACGACGGGATCGTCTATCACGGCCTCGCCTTCGCCTCGGTCGGTGGCCAGGCCGTCTGCTGGGCGCGCTCGGGCTGGCCCGGGACGGCGCAGGCAGAGTATCTTCCGGTCGACGTCGGCATGGTCGTGCCGTGGATCGCCACGACGGTCGGGCTCGGGCGGGACGGCGCCACCGGGGACGGATCGCTGCCCGACGTCCTCGCCACGACGGTCGGCGCGCTGTCGACGTCCGACGACACGGGGGCGCCCGACGACTCGGCGTCACCCGGCGAGACAGGGGCCGCTGCGGTTCTCGACGCCGCGAGGCTCACCTGGCGCGTGACGGTCCACGGGCCCGGCCGGTCCACGGTCCGCGCGCTCGCGGTCGTCGACGCGGGGGAGCACGGCCTCTGGGAGCGTGTCGCGCCCGCCGAGCCGTTCGGGCTCGACGTCCCGGATCCCGCGACGCCCGTGGTTCTCGAACGGCGGAGCCCCGGCGACGTGTGGCGTGCCCTCGTCGGCCTGCTGCAGGACGTCGGCGAGGTCGCGGCGTCCTGACGTTCCGCAGGGCCCGGACTGCCAGGGCGCGTCGCCGCCTAGACTGTCCGGGCCCTGTGGACCCCGAAGAGGAGTGACCGTGCCGTCGACCCTGCAGTTCCCGAGCGAGCAGTTCCCCGCCTACCCAGGGGTGAGCCTCGACCAGCCGGACGGCTGGCAGCCGCTCCCCGAGGTGGGCCTGCCGCTCGCGCTCGCGAAGGACGCCACCGACGGCGGGTTCCGGCCGAACGTCATCGCGGTCCTCAACCGTGTGCGGGCCGAGCACACGCTCGAGCAGGCGATCGGCGAGGTCGTCGCGCGGTTGACCGCGCTTCCGCAGTACAGGGAGCTCGGACGGTCGGAGATCGAGGTCCAGGGGAACGCCGGGTTCCGGATCGAGGGGATCTTCGCCGAGCCTACCCTCGGGGCACTCGTCCAGGCGGTGCGGATCGTGCTCGTCGACCGCGGGCCGGTCAAGGACCTGGTCCAGGTGACGGGGTCGTGCACGGGGGCACAGATGCCGAGCACGCTGCCGGAGATCCGTGCGATCCAGGACAGCCTGAGCGTCACGCTGTGAACGGAGCGGTGGCGGCGGACGCCGCACCGCTCGACGACGTGGTCGCGGCCCTGCTGGATCTCGGGTCCGCCGACGTGCCGTACGCGGCTTCCGTCGAGGAGTGGAAGCACGGAGTCCAGGTCACGTTGACCTGGACGGGCTGGAAGGCCCGGTGGCGCTCGTTGCTCGGGGCGGGGCGGACGGCCAGGTCGTACCGGCTCGTGGTGCGGCTCGACGCCCGACGCGCGGTCTACCGGTTCACGGAGATCAGCGGGAGGTCGCGCACCTCGCCGCCGTGTCGGCGAGCCCGTCGACCATCAAGGTCCCGGTCTTCTCGACGCTCCGGTCTCTCGGCTGGCGGCCTCGCGTCGACAACCGCTTCCTGCGCCTCTTCGAGAGGTGAGGCTCACGAGCGGAGGCTGCCCCTGACCGCCGCCACCCGCCCCACCGCCCCGTAACATTCAGCCGGATCATGAGACGCCATTCCATCAGGCGAGATCGGCTGTCAGTGTGAAGGTTCACCTCAGTCGTACAATCGAGTGGTTCTCCCGTAGGCGGCCGCGGACTCACCCGGACAGCCCGCGTGACCGGTCCGCCCACCTCCGGCGGGCCGACCTCCCCTCCTCGACCGGAAGGCGTTCTTTCTTGTGAGCAGCTCTCGTCCTTTGCGTGTAGCCATTGTTGGTGCTGGTCCGGCGGGGATCTATGCGGCGGACATCTTGTCGAAGTCGGGTGTCGAGGTGGGTATCGACTTGTTCGAGCGTCTTCCTGCGCCGTTTGGTTTGGTGCGGTACGGGGTGGCTCCGGATCATCCGCGGA
>NZ_JOFV01000010.1 GCF_000718325.1 Oerskovia turbata | reverse complement strand
GACGGTCAGTGGGACGGGGGAGTTCTTCGAGTGGCCGGTGCAGGCGGTGTATCGGGCGGTGGGGTACTTCGGGTCGCCGTTGCCGGAGATCCCGTTCGATGATCTCAAGGGTGTGATCCCCAACCGTGAGGGTCGGGTGATCGACATCGATGGTGAGCAGGTCCCGGGGGTGTATGCCACGGGGTGGATCAAGCGTGGTCCGGTCGGGTTGATCGGGCACACCAAGTCCGACGCGTCCGAGACCGTCCGCCACCTCGTCGAGGACGTCACCGGTGCCGTCGCCGCGTCCGAGGGCGTCGAGGCGGTCGAGGGTGACCTCGAGGCCGGTCGCGTCGCGCCGCACGGTTCGCCCGAGGCCGTCCTGGAGTTCTTGGCCGAGCGTGGGGTGGACGTGGTCCAGTGGGCCGACTGGGAGGTCCTGGACGCCCACGAGCGCACCCTCGGCGAGCCGCACGGGCGCGAGCGCATCAAGGTCGTGCCCCGCGAGGACATGATCCGCATCGCCCGCCGCCAGACCGAGGCAACCACCGAGGCCTGAGGCAGCCACGCACCGCGACGGCGCCCTGCCCACCCGGGCCGGGCGCCGTCGTCGTACCCCGTGACCTGCGGAGCAGAGCCGCGGTGCGGCCCATCGCCCCGACGGCCCAGGGAACCCCCCGCATGCGCCGAGCGTTCTCCCGGTGGATGCTCGCACCACGGCATCCTGTGCTCGACGGAAGGGGCTGAGCGTGGGTCATCAGCATTTCAACGGTCTGAAGACCGCAGGGCTCTTCGGGATCATGTGGGTCGTGATCCTGGGCCTGTGGGCCGTGTTCGGACGGTCGGCCAGCACGTTGTGGATCTTCGTCGCGATCGGTCTCGTGACCACGGCGTACGGCTACTGGAACTCCGACAAGATCGCGATCAGGGCCATGCACGCGCGTCCTGTGAGCGAGCTCGAGCAGCCCGCGATGTACAGGATCGTGCGTGAGCTCTCGACCGCCGCTCGCCAACCCATGCCCAAGCTGTACGTCTCGCCCACGCAGGCGCCCAACGCGTTCGCGACGGGCCGCAACCCCAAGAACGCCGCGGTGTGCTGCACTGAGGGCATCCTGGTCCTGCTCGACGAGCGCGAGCTCCGCGGTGTCCTCGGCCACGAGCTCATGCACGTGTACAACCGCGACATCCTCACGTCGTCCGTGGCGAGCGCCATGGCGGGTGTCATCACGTCCCTCGCGCAGTTCCTGCTGATCTTCGGCGGGAACCGGGATCGGGGCGGAAACCCCTTGGCGGCCCTCGCGATGGCGCTCCTCGCTCCCGTCGCCGCGATGGTGATCCAGCTCGCGATCTCCCGGACGCGCGAGTACGACGCCGACGAGGACGGGGCCAAGCTCACGGGAGACCCGCTCGCGCTCGCGTCCGCGCTGCGCAAGCTCGAGCAGGGGACGGCGCGCGCCCCGCTGCCGCAGAACCGCGACCTGGTCGACGTCTCGCACGTCATGATCGCCAACCCGTTCCGCGGTGCGGGCGTCGCGAAGATGTTCGCGACGCACCCGCCCATGGCCGACCGCATCCAGCGCCTCGAGCGCATGGCGGGCCGGCAGGGTGGCATCACGCGCTACTGAGCGCCCCGCCCGGGCCCTGCCACCGGGCCCGTCGCCGGGCCTCCATCGCCGGCCCCCCGTCGTCGAGGTAGAGCCGTGTCGTCGAGGTAGAGGTCTGGGGGCCTCTACCTCGACGGGTCCCCTCTATCTCGTGGACCCGGCCGCCGTGATGCCCCGCTCGGCCAGCCAGTCGCGCACCGCGGCCCACGCTCCTGAGCGCGGGTTCTGGGGCGACAGGTGGTCCTCGCCGGGGATCACCGCGAGCGTCACGTCGTCCCCGGCTGCTCGTGCCGCCTCGGCGTAGCCGGTCGCGACCGAGGGCAGGACGACGGCGTCCAGGTCGCCGGTCGTGACCAGCGTCGGGACACCGAGGGGGAGCCGCGCGGTGGGCGAGGCCAGGTCGTACCGGTCGTCCGTGATCTCGCTCGTCGAGCCACCCATGAGCGCCTCGACCGGCCCGCGTGACCCGTGCACGGCCCCTGCGGCCATCAGGTCGTTGACGCCCGCCTGGGTGACCACGAGGTCGGGCCGCACGAGCGGGGAGGCGCCGGGGGCGCCGTCGGGCAGGGTGTGCCGGGCTGCGAGCCACAGGGCCATGGTCCCGCCCGCGGAGTGCCCGACGACGGCCACGCGCCCAGGCGTCAGGCCTGCGGTGCCGAGGGCCTCGGGGAGCAGGTCGAGGCCTGCCGCCACGTCCTCGAACGTGCCCGGCCAGCCGCCCTCGTCAGCGGGGTCGGCCGCACCGACCCCGCGGTAGTCGAGGTTCCACACCACGATGCCGTCGTCGGTGAGGTCGCGCGCCACGGCGGTCTCGGACGAACGGTCGTACTCGGCGCCCCACCCGCCGCCGTGGATCAGGACGACGACGTCGACGGCCTCGCCCGTCTCCCCGCCGCCCCTGGCCTCGTGCGGCGTACGGAGTTCCCCGGTGCGTGTGGCGAGCGGTGCGGGCAGGATCAGGTCGGCCGTCTGGGCGGGGCGCGGTCCGTAGGAGAACGTGGTGAGCGTCGCGTCGTCGGCCGCAGTGGTCGGAGACGGGCTCGTGCACCCCACGGCCGCGAGGGTCAGCGCAAGGGCGAGCATTGCCGCCGCGCCTCGTCGGCCGGTCGCGGACGAGGGGACCTGTCGGTGCCCGGCAACCGGTCGTGCGCGCATCAGCCGCCCGACCTCTCGGGCGACATCGAGGTGGTCGTCGTCGAACCCGCCCCGTCGAGCAGCCGCTCCAGGGCGACGGCGACCCCGTCCTCGTCGTTCGACGCCGTCACGTGGGTCGCGGCCGTGAGCACCTCCGGGTGCGCGTTCGCTACGGCGTACGAGGTTCCTGCCCAGTTGAGCATCGGCAGGTCGTTGGGCATGTCGCCGAACGCCCAGACCTCGTGGGCCCCGATGCCGTGGGACGCGGACCACGCGGCCAGCGCGCCGGCCTTGGTGACGTCCGGGGGAAGGAGCTCGGCGAGCCCCGCAGCCCCGGAGAACGCGAGCAGGGCACGATCGCCCACGACGTCGAGCACCTGCTCGAACAGCTCGTCCTGGCCCAGGGCTTCCGCACGCGCGAGCAGCTTGGCGACGGGGGCGTCGAGCGCGCGCTCGACCGGCCCGCGCCAGGAGTCCGGCATGTCCTCGTCGTGCCGGAACGTCGCGTCGAACACCGGGCCGTCGACCTGTTCGACGGCGAGCGAGACGCCGGGCACCGCGGCGCGCAGGTCGCGGACCACGTCACGCAGGGCGGGCAGCGCGAAGCCGCGGGACTCGACGACCTGGCGCGTGCCGACGTCGTACACGCACGCGCCGCCCAGGCAGATGATGACACCGTGCCCGCCCACCAGGCGTCCGACCTCCGCGAGCCAGCGCGGCGGGCGGGCCGTGACGAAGACGACCTGGGTGCCAGCCGCGTCCAGGGCCTCCAAGACCTCGCGCGTGCGCGCAGAGACCGTGCCGTCCGAGCGCAGCAGCGTCCCGTCGAGGTCGGTCGCGACCACGCGGGGTCGGCGCAGGGGACTGGTCATGCCGGGAGTCCAGCGGTGCAGGCCGGGACGGTGCGCAGGACCCCGTGGCTCAGCACGGGCGCCGCCGGGAGTCGGTGAGTGTCCACGCCGCGAGTCTAGGTCCGTGCGCGAGCGACACGCCCGCACGGCGAGGGCCGTGACACGAGACCCGTGACAAGGGGCCCGGCACGCCGACGGGCGCGCCGCCGTCGGGCAGGAGCCCGAGCAGCGGCGCGCCCGTCAGGAGCCGGTCAGCGGTAGTTCGTGAACTGCACCGCGAAGTCCAGGTCGGCACCCTTGAGCAGCGCCTGGACGGCCTGGAGGTCGTCGCGCGACTTGCTCGTCGCGCGGACCTCGTCGCCCGTGATCTGGGTCTTGACGCCCTTGGGGCCTTCCTCACGGATGATCTTGGTGACCTTCTTCGCGTTCTCGCCCGCGAGGCCCTCCTTGAGCACGCCCTCGAGGCGGTACTCCTTGCCCGACAGCTTGGGCTCGTTCTCGCCCGTGTCGAACGCCTTGAGCGAGATGCCGCGCTTGATGAGCTTGGTCTGGAAGACGTCGAGGATCGCGAGGACGCGCTCCTCGGAGTTCGCGACCATGACGATCTTCTCGCCGCTCCAAGCGATCGACGCGCCGATGTTCTTGAAGTCGTAGCGGGTCTGGATCTCCTTGATCGCCTGGTTGAGGGCGTTGTCGACCTCCTGGCGGTCGACCTTGCTGACGATGTCCATCGATGAATCGGCCACGGTGCTCTCCTGACGCGGTAGGTGGGGTGGTCTGGGGTCAACGGTAGTGGGCGGGTGCCCGGGGCGTCGCCTCGGGCCCGTCCCCGCACGTCCCGCGCGAGGGCCCGGGCTCAGCGGGGAGCGGCCAGTCGCGACGCGCGCATCGTCCGCAGGCCGTCGACGCTGAGCACGATCAGCGCGAGCCACACGAGCGAGAAGCCCGCCCACCGCACGGGGGGCATGGACTCGTGGAACACGAGCAGCCCGACGAGGAACTGGAGCACGGGGGCGAGGTACTGGAGCATGCCCACGAGGCTCAGCGGCAGGCGACGCGCCGCCGCGCCGAACAGCAGGAGGGGCAGGGCGGTGACGATGCCGCTCGATGCGAGCAGGAGGGCGTGGCCGGTGCCCTCGGCGGCGAACGTCCCTACGCCCGTGGTCCCGAGGAGGACCAGGTAGCCGAGCGCCACGGGGAACAGCAGCGCCGTCTCGACCGCGAGGCCGGGCAGGGCCTCGACGTCGCGCCCGACGCGGTTCTTGACGAGCCCGTACAGGCCGAACGAGACCGCGAGGGTCAGCGCGATCCACGGCAGCCGGCCGACGCCGATCGTGAGGACGACCACGGCGGCGGTACCGATCCCGAGCGCGACCCACTGTGCGGGGCGCAGCCGCTCCTTGAGCACGAGCACCGCGAGCAGCACCGTGACGAGCGGGTTGATGAAGTACCCGAGGGCCGCGTCGAGCACGTGCCCGGACAGCACGCCGTAGACGTACACGGTCCAGTTCGTGGCCACGAGCACGGCGGCGATCGCGAGCAGCCCCACGGTCCGGCGCACGCGGAACGCGGCCCGGAACGCGGGCAGCCTGCGCATCACGAGCAGCAGGAGGAGGCAGAACAGCAGGCTCCACACCACGCGGTGGGAGATGATCTCAAGCGGTCCGGCAGGCTGGAGCAGCGGGAAGAAGAGGGGCATCGCGCCCCACAGGAAGTACGCGCTCGCGCCGAGGGCCACGCCGAGGCGGTCGATCGGGGCCGACGTGCCGGGGGTGCCGCCCGGAGCGCCCCGAGCGCCCGGGCGAGAGGCGTCGGGCGGCGTGGGAACGTCGTTCACGGGGTGCTGGGGGGCCTGGCTCACGGTCCACTGTAAGCGTGCCGCCGGTCGGCGTGAGGGGTCGATTTTCCACCGGGGCCAGGTTCGCTGTACTGTTGCCACGCTCCCGCAGTTCGGAAGCGTCGTGCAGTTGTGCCTCGGCACGGTCGGGACGTGGACGGGGGAAGTGCACAACTCAACATGGCAGGTTGCCCGAGCGGCCAAAGGGATCTGACTGTAAATCAGACGGCATAGCCTTCGTGGGTTCGAATCCCTCACCTGCCACGCACATGAACGAGGCGTCACCCGTCGGGTGGCGCCTCGTTCGCGTTCTGCGGCCGACGCGCGGGGGAGCCCTGGGGGCGGCGTGCGGCAAGGGTCTTCCGGGGCATCCAGGGGCCAGGTCCACGCCCGACGGCGGAGCTCGTCCTGGTCGTCCGGCCGGCGGTGCTCGTCAGGTGCTCGTCAGGTGCGTGTCAGGTGCGCGCCCGGTGCTCGCCCCGGCCGAGGGCGGGCCGCAGAATCGGCCTGATCACTGGGGTCTGGGGTGGTCGACGGGGTCGATTTCGCACCACGGCCGAACCCGTGTAATCTTTTCACCGCTGCCCCGATAGCTCAGTCGGCAGAGCGTCTCCATGGTAAGGAGAAGGTCAAGGGTTCGATTCCCTTTCGGGGCTCTGTGAAGTGACGTGGGGTCGTCTCGCTACAATGTTGGCGACACGACCCCGCGTTCATCACGCGGCGGGGTAGCTCAGCTGGTCAGAGCGCACGGCTCATAATCGTGAGGTCGCGGGTTCGAGCCCCGCCCCCGCTACCACTTCCTGACAACACACCGTACGGCGGCCGGCGCCGTGCGGCCTAGCAAGCACGTAGCGCCCTCCGGAGGCGCGAGAGGTGGCACTACCGTGGCAAGCAAGAGCTCAGACGTTCGCCCGAAGATCACGCTCGCATGCGTGGACTGCAAGGAGCGGAACTACATCACCAAGAAGAACCGCCGTAACGACCCCGACCGTCTCGAGCTGGCGAAGTTCTGCCCGCGCTGCGGCAAGCACACCGCTCACCGCGAGACCCGCTGATCCAGCGGCTCTGCTGAGCATCTCCGCACGCATGGCGATCAACGTTGACTACGCCGGTCGCCAGTACCCGGCTACCGCCCCGTACTCGGTCGGCCGCGAGAAGATCCGCGAGTTCGCCGCTGCTGTCGGTTCGACCCACCCCGCGCACCACGATGTGGCCACTGCGCGGGGTTTGGGCTATCCGGACCTGATCGCACCGCCCACGTTCGCGGTGATCGTCGCGCAGCGCGCCGAGGCTCCCTTCATCCAGGACCCTGAGGCCCGTGTCGACTTCACGCGGGTCGTCCACGCGGACGAGCGGTTCGTGCACCACCGTCCGATCGTCGCCGGCGACGATCTCGTGACCGTGCTGCACGTCGACTCGATCACGCAGCGCGCGGGCATCTCGATGGTCACGACGCGCGCCGAGATCGGCGCCCTGGCGGCAGACGGATCCGGAACCGTCGAGGCCGTCGCGACCGTCACGTCGAGCCTCGTCGTCCGTGGGGAGGACGCATGACCGAGCACATCGCCTCTCCGGTGAGCACCACGCGTCCGGACCTCTCATCCCTTGAGGTGGGCGACGTCGTCGGGACCCGTGAGGTCCTCGTCGACCGGGCGCGCCTCGTCCGCTACGCCGGCGCGAGCGGCGACTTCAACCCGATCCACTGGAACGACACCTTCGCGCAGAGCGTGGACCTGCCGGGCGTGATCGCGCACGGCATGTTCACCATGGGTGCGGCCGTCGCACTGGTCGAGGACTGGGCCGGGGATCCCGGTGCGGTCGTGGACTACCAGACGCGATTCACGCGCCCGGTGCCCGTGCCGAACCCCGGCGAGGCGGTGATCTCGGTGTCGGGCGCGATCGGCGCGATCGACACGGAGGCGCGCACGGTCCGCGTCGACCTCACGGTCACGTTCGAGGGCGCCAAGGTCCTCATGAAGGCGCAGGCGGTCGTCCGCCTCTAGCCGGCCTGGCCGCCTCAGGTCGCCGTACCGGCGGCCCAGCACGTCGCAGGGCGCCTCTCCCGTACGGGGAGGGGCGCCCTTCTGCGCGCGTTGCGGGCCGGGCCTGCGGGAGAGGGGTGGGTCAGGCGCTCGGCGCGGGCCCGGTCGTGGTGCCGGGCACGAGCTCGACGTCGAGCATGACCGTCTCCGGCTCCTTCCCGGCGAGGAGCGCGACGACTGCGTTCCCCAGCTGTGCGCCCTTCTCGGCGAGCGGCTGGTGGACGCTCGTGAGGGTGTCGGGGCTGAGCCAGGGGAGGTCGAGTCCGTCGAACCCGGCGACCGACAGGTCTTCGGGGACGCGCAGCCCGAGCTCCTTGGCGCCGAGGATCGCTCCTGCGGCGAGCAGGTCGGAGTGGGCGATGATCGCGGTGGGGCGCTCGTCGGCGGGGACCCAGGCGCCGAGGATCTGGACGGCGGCCGCGTGCCCGTGCTCGACGAGCGACGCCTCGGTCTCCCACGAGATGAGGGGCTCGACGACGTCGCGCACCCCGGTGAGCCGGTTGAGGGTGGGGGTGCGGTCGGCCTGGGCGAGGCGTTCGGTGTCGATGACCCCGCTGCGGCGCGAGTTGTCGAGGGGGAGCGAGATCTCGGCGATGCGGGTGTGGCCGAGGTCGACGAGGTGACGAACGGCCTCGGCGGTGCCGCGCCGGTCCTCGATGCCGACGAGGGGCGTCCCGGGGACGGGGCGTCCTTCGCCGATCACGACGGGTACGCCGCGGCGCTGGAGGGCGGCGAGGGTCGCGTCGTCGGTCCCGACGCCCCACACGAGGACGGCGACGTCCATCGCGGCGCTCTCGATGAGGGGGTCGACCGCGCGGGACGGGTCGTCGGAGGGGATGCCGGGGATGAGGAGGACGCCGAGGCCGCTGGTGCCGAGCGTGGAGACCAGGCCGTCGAGCACCTGGACGGCGACGGGGTCGCGGAACGCGCGCTTGAGCTGGTCGCCGATGACGACGCCGACGATGCCGGACTTCCCGGAGCGCAGCTGGCGTCCGAGCGGGTTGGGGCCGGTGTAGCCGAGCTCGTCGGCCGCGGCCATGACGCGGTCGCGGGTCTCGGGGGTGATGGGGCCTGCGCCGGAGAACGCGAGGGATGCCGTGGAGACGGACACCCCGGCGAGCGCGGCGACGCGGGCGAGGGTCGGGCGGCCGGGTGGTCTGGGTGCCTGCTCGGTCTCGGTCATCGTTGCCCCTCTGCCGGTCTTCTGGACGTTCTCGGATCCGGCGTGGCGCGCGGAAAGGTGTTTGACGGCGCGGCCAGACTACCCGCAGAATTGACCCCATGTCTCGAATCGTTTCGAAGGCCACTCCCGACGCAGGAATCGAATCGATTCGACCCGTGCTCGACCCTGGCCTCTCCCGCGCCCGCTGGTCCCTCCTGGGGATCTTCCTGCTCAACGGCATCACCATGTCGAGCTGGCTCGCCCGCATCCCGTCCGTCCGCGACGCGCTCGACATGACGCCCAAGGACCTGGGGTTCGTGCTGCTCGCCGGCGCGATCGGCGCCCTGATGACCGTCACGCTGGCCGGCCCGATCGTCAACCGCTTCGGCGGCAAGGCGACCATGCTCGCCTCGACGGGCTTCTTCGCCGCGGCGCTCGTGCTGCTCGGGGTCGGCCCGGCCACGGGGTCGGTCGCGCTGCTCGCTGCGGGCATCTTCCTCAACGGTGTGGCCTTCTCGCTCGGCAACGTCCCCATGAACGTCGAGAGCGCGAGCGTCGAGCGCCGCACGGGGCGCACGATCCTGCCGCAGTTCCACGCGGCCTTCAGCATCGGCGCGGTCGTCGGGTCGCTCGTCGGTGCGGCGTGCGCTGCGGGCGACGTCCCGGTCCTCGTGCAGTTCGTGGGCACCGCGGTCGTCGCGACGGTCTGGCGCCTCGTGAGCATCCCGATGTTCATCCACGCGACGCCGCCGCGTCCTCGCGGTCCTCGCGTCGATGCCCGTCTGGGCGAAGCGAGCCCCGACGGCGTCGAGGCCGCGGCCGCCCTGCACCCGCGTTCGCGGCGCGTGCGCCTGGGGGCCTCGCTGAGCGCGTGGCGCGAGCCACGCACCCTGCTGATCGGCCTCGTCATCATGGCGGCCGCCCTGTCCGAGGGGTCCGCGAACGACTGGCTGTCCCTCGCGGTCGTCGACGGCTTCGAGCAGACCGAGGCCGTCGGCGCGGTGGTGTTCGGCGCGTTCGTCGGGGCCATGACGGTCATGCGCCTGCTGGGGACGCGCCTCATCGACCGCTACGGGCGCGTCGTCGTGCTGCGCTTCTCGGGCGTGGCCTCGATCGGCGGCCTGCTGCTCTTCGGCTTCGCCCCGAACCTGCCGCTGGCCGGGGTCGGCGTGCTCGCGTGGGGCCTGGGCGCGGCGCTCGCAGTCCCGATCGGTATCGCCGCGGCGTCGGACGAGCCGCTCGAGGCCGCGAGCCGCGTCTCGGTCGTCTCGGCGTTCTCGTCGATGGCATCGCTCGCCGCGCCGCCGCTGCTCGGCATCGCCGCGGAGACCATGGGGGCCCGGCACGCGCTCGTGCTCATCGTGGTCGCGATGGTCGTCAGCGTGCTCCTCTCGGCCAAGGTCGCGCCGCTCGCCCCGAGCGCCTCGTCGCATCCCCTGCCCGACGCCGGAGCCCCCGTCCCCGGGCCGGGTCGCGTCGTGCGCACGGTCGGGGAGGGGGACGGTTCCTCGGAGGTCCAGCGAGCGGAGCCTGACCACGTGGTAAGCAATGTCCCGGTAGCGTCGACCGTGCGGGCCCGCCGTCGCCGGTCGGTCCGACGGCACACCGCCGCCGATTCCGCACCGACGGCTCCGCCCGCACCGACCAGCCCGAGCTCCCACCGACGCGAGGAGACCTCCGCATGACCACCCCCTCGCCGCTCCCGGGCGACCAGGGCGCCGTGAGCGCTGCCCGAGCCGTGCAGGCGGCCACCTGGTCCGTCTTCGCGGTGTTCTTCCTCAACGGGTTCAACTTCGCGAGCTGGGCCTCGCGCCTGCCCGCGGTCCGGGACGCGCTCGGGCTCTCCGAGGGCAGCATGGGCTTCCTGCTGCTCTTCGCCGCGATCGGCTCGCTCCTCGCGCTGCCGCTCTCGGGCATGGTCGTGCAGCGCGTCGGAGCCTCACGCGCGGTCGTGATCTTCGCGACGGTCAACGTGGCGGGCCTCGTCGTGGCCGTCACGGGCGTGTCCCAGGGCTCGGTCGACGTCGTGCGGGTCGGCCTGTTCCTGTTCGGGATCGGCACCGGCGTCTGGGACGCCGCGATGAACATCGAGGGGGCAGCGGTCGAGCAGCGGCTCGGCAAGGCGATCATGCCCCGCTTCCACGCCGGCTTCTCGTTCGGCACCATGGCGGGGGCCGGTGTCGGAGCCCTGGCCGCGCTGGCGGAGGTGCCCGTCCAGTGGCACCTCGCGGTCGCGCTCGCCCTCAGCCTCCTGGGCGTCGTGTGGTGCGTGCGATCCTTCCTGCCCGCGGGCGACGTCCACGCGACCGGTGCGACGCCGTCGGGCACGGCTCAGGACGACGCCGCGGGCGAGGACCCCGCGACCGCCGTGCACTCGGCGAAGGGCGCGCGTGGCGCCCTCGCGGCCTGGCGCGAGCCGCGGACCCTGCTGATCGGCCTCGTCGTCCTGGCCGCAGCCCTCACCGAGGGCGCTGCGAACGATTGGGTCGGGCTCGCGGTCGTCGACGGCTTCGGCACGTCCGACGCGATGGGCGCCGTGGGGCTCGGGATCTTCCTGACGGCCATGACGGGCATGCGGCTGCTCGGCACCGGGTTGCTCGACCGCTTCGGGCGCGTGGCCGTGCTGCGCATCTCCGCGGGGCTCGCGTTCGTGGGCCTCCTCGTGTTCACGCTCGTGCCCGACCTGTGGGTCGCGCTCGTCGGCGTCGTCCTGTGGGGCATGGGCGCGGCGCTCGGCTTCCCCGTGGGGATGAGCGCGGCCTCGGACGACCCCGTGCACGCCGCGGTCCGGGTCAGCGTCGTCTCGACGATCGGGTACTCGGCCTTCTTCGTCGGCCCCCCGCTGATCGGGTTCCTCGCCGAGCACGTCGGCGGCTACCGGCCGGCGCTGCTGGTCATCGCCGTGCCGCTCGTGATCGGGCTGCTCGTCGTCAACGCGGCCAAGCCGCTCCCGACGGCCGCGGGCGGCGGGGGCGCTGCGGCGCACTGAGGCTCGCGAACAGGTCCCGCCCACCGGGAGACGAGACTCACCGAACTACGCTGGACCCATGACCGCCACCCCTGCACGCCGCGTGTCCGCCGTCGAAGCCGTCGCCGAGGGCGGCGCTCCCGGAACCCGCGAGGCGCTCGACCGGCCTGCGCTCGCCGAGCTGACGACCCTGCGCGTCGGCGGCCCCGCGGACGCCTACGTCGAGGCCCGCACCGAGGCCGAGCTGGTCGACGCCGTCCGCGCGGCCGACGACGCCGGCGAGCCGCTCCTCGTGATCGGCGGCGGGTCCAACCTGCTCGTGAGCGACGAGGGCTTCGGCGGCGTCGTGGTGCGGGACGTGCGTGCTGAGATCCGGATCGACGCCGAGGACACGTGCGGCGGCGGGAGCATGACCGTCACCGCGGGGCAGGACTGGGACCAGCTCGTGGAGCGGGCCGTGGCCCAGGAGTGGGTCGGGATCGAGGCGCTGTCCGGCATCCCCGGCACGGTCGGGGCGGCACCGGTCCAGAACATCGGTGCGTACGGCCAGGAGGTCGCCGGGGTCGTGGCCTCGGTGCGCGTGTGGGACCGCGCGGAGTCGAGGATCCGGAGCCTCCCGCTGACCGACCTCGCGTTCGGCTACCGCACCTCGCTGCTCAAGCGGACCATGCACGCCTCGCCCGCGGGCGGCGACATCTGGTACCCGTCCCCGCGCTACGTCGTGCTCGAGGTCAACCTCCAGATGCGGCTCGGGACGCTGTCCGCGCCGATCGCCTACCCCGAGCTCGCGCGCCGACTGGGCGTCCAGGTGGGCGAGCGGGCACCGAGCGCCGAGGTGCGTGCTGCGGTGCTCGAGCTGCGCGGGGGCAAGGGCATGCTGCTCGACGACCCCACTGCCCCCGACCACGACCGCTGGAGCGCGGGCTCGTTCTTCACCAACCCGGTCGTCGCCGCCGACCAGGCCGACCTGCTCCCAGCCGAGGCGCCGCGCTTCCCGGTCCGTTCCGCTCTTCCGTCCCGCACGACCGGCCCGAGCCTGGGCGAGATCGACCCGACGCTCGTCAAGACGTCGGCGGCCTGGCTCATCGAGCACGCCGGCTTCACGAAGGGCTTCGGGGTGCACGGTCCGGCGAGCGCCGCGACGCTCTCGACCAAGCACACGCTCGCGCTCACCAACCGTGGCGGGGCGAGCGCGGCGGAGGTCGTCGAGCTCGCACGGGCCGTGCGCGACGGCGTGCTCGACGCCTACGGGATCGAGCTCGTCCCCGAGCCCGTCCTGGTGGGCGTCGCGCTCTGAGCTCTCGCGCGGTCACCGCGAGGTAGAGGGATCCTGTCGAGGTAGAGGGTCCGGGCCCTCTACCTCGACGCCGGCCCTCTACCTCGCGGACCGCTGTGGCCTCTCAGTAGACGAGGACGGTCGTGCCCGGTGGCGCGCCCCACGCGTCCCAGATCCAGTTCATCGCGCCGTTCGTGACGCGCACGCACCCGTGCGACGCGGGGCTCGGCGGCACCGAGCCGGAGCCGTGCACCGCGATGCCGCCCGTGAAGAACTTGGGCCGCCACATGCTGCCGAGCTCGAGCGACGACTCGTAGCTCGCGTCGACCTGGCGACCCACCTGGAACGTGCCTCGAGGCGTCCGGGCCGTGTACGTCCTGCCCTTGGCCTCGTAGCGCTCACCGTTGCCCGAGGACGCGTTGAAGACCCGGGTGACGTGCCCGTCGTCGACCGCCAGGACGAGCTGGCGGTCGATGTCGATCTCGAGGACGTGGCCCGACGTGCTCCGCGCCGTGGGCCGGACGCCCTGGTCGAGCGCAGCCTGCGTCACAGGACCCACGCGGCCGTCCCGGCTGATGCCCGCAGCCTTCTGCAGCGCCCACACGGCCTGCTGGGTGCCGGGGCCGAAGTCGCCGTCAGGGGCGGCTCCCCAGTAGCCCAGGTCGACGAGCCGCTGCTGGAGCGCCGTGACACGTTCCCCCGTGCTCCCGCGCACGAGCTCGACGGTCGCCGGGTCGGGGGCGGGCTCGACGGGCGGGGGTTCGACGGGCGGCTCGACCGCCGCGGGCGGCGCGGGATCGACCGTCGGGGGCGGGGCAGCGACCTCGGGGGACGGCGAGGGCGACACGCTCGGTGTCGCCGTGGGTCTTGGCGTCGCGCGCGGGGAGGAGTCCGGGGACGCCGACGCCGCCGCTCCCGGCCCGCCGTCGACCCGCGGTCCGAGCGCGTCGCACCCGCTGACGAGCAGCATCGCGAGCAGCGCGGCCGTCGCGGCGGCCCAGGTCCTCCTGGTCGATCGATCCCTCATGCACGTTCCCCCTCGACGTGGGGTCCTCCGCGAACCCGCTGTGACCACGGTCCCACGGGGGCGCGGGGTGTGGCGTGCTCAGGGGCGAGGGGTTGTGGAATCGTTGTGAGGCAGGAGAGGTGCTGCCCCGGTGCGAGGTGCCGACCCCGGAGCCGCCGTCTGGCCGGCCCGTCGGGCTGCCGTCGGGGCCCGCTCGCCTCAGTCGCCGTGCCGCCGCAGGAGCTCCCCGCGCACGAGGACGAGGATCGCGTCGTCGTCCAGGCCTGCCTCGCGCACGGACGCCACGAAGGCCCGTGCGGCCTGCCGCGCGACGACGTCGGTGGGTGCCACGCCGTCGGACACGACCGTTCCCGCGCGCCGGTTCGTCGTGGTGACGCCCGCCGCCTCGAGCTCGCGGTAGGCGCGCGCGACGGTGCCCGCCGCGAGCCCGAGGTCGGCAGCGAGCGCACGGATCGTCGGGAGGCGGTCGCCGACGAGGAGACGCTCGGACGCGACGTGCGCGACGATCTGCGACCGGATCTGCTCGTACGGCGGCACGCCCGAGGCGAGGTCGATCTCGAGGTGCAGCCCTCCGCCCAGGGGCTCGCCGACAGCACCAGGGGTTTGTGTCACCATGCCGATACAATGACAGGGCGCTGCGGCCGGTGTCAACGGTTGCGTGAGAGGACTCTCACGCAGTCCTCATGTGCGCATCACCCCCGGACGGTCTTCTTGCTCCCATGGACACCGTCGCGCAGCTCCTCACCGGCCCCCGGGCAGGTGACCTCCTGGAGGCAGCCCTCGCGATCGACCACGTGACCCTCGGATCGTGGCGCGTGCACCAGGTGCACGCTCGCCCCGGCGCCGAGGTGAGCGTGGGGTACGAGGTCACGGTCCGTGGCGAGGCCGACGGCGCCCGCACCCCGCCCGGTCGCCCCGAGTACCTCGTGGCGACGACCGCGGACCTTCCCCCGGACGTCGTCGAGCGGCGCGGGATCCTGCGCCTCGTGGACGGAGAGCAGACCGTCCACGTGTGGCGCCACCCCGTGGACCCGCTGCTCCCCGGTCTGGCGACGGCCTGCGACCCCGCGGTGCTCACCGACCGGTGGCGCTCGCTCGACCCGCACGCGCCCCTCGTCCTGGGCATCGACCTCGTGACCTACCGTCCGCTGCGACGCGCGGTGCTCCGTGCACGCACCACCGACGGTGACGTCTACCTCAAGGTGGTCCGCCCGGACCGTGTCACGGACCTCCGCATCCGCCACGACCTCTTCCTCGTCGCGGAGGCAGCACCCATGGGCTACGTGCTGTCGGCACCGCCAGCGGCCCCGCGCGTGCTCGCCTCGCTCGGCGAGGGGATCCTCGTGCTCGCCGCACGCCCCGAGGAGACGCTGGCCTCGGCGATCGCGTCCACCCCGCGGCACGACCAGCCCCTGACGATCGACCCGCACGAGCTCCTTCGCGCCCTCGTCGCACTCCCGCAGGACGCGGTCCTGCTCGAGCGCCGAGCCGCGTGGGCCGAGCGGTCCGAGCACTACGCCCGCGCCGCCGTCGGGAGGCTGCCTGGCCATGCCGGGCGCATCGAAGCCCTCGAACGCTCCCTGCGTCGGATCGTGGCCGACCGCGACCCCGGACCCGTTGTCGCGACGCACGGCGACTTCTACGAGGCCAACGTCCTGCTCGTCGGCGGAGCCGGGTGCCGCCGCGTCGCCGCGGTCCTGGACGTCGACACCCTGGGCCCTGGCCACCGCATCGACGACCTGGCGTGCATGACGGGCCACCTCGCGGTCCTCGAGACCCTCGCACCCCAGGTCTACCCGGGAGTCCAGGGCCTGGTCGACCGCTGCCTGGCCGTGTTCGGCGAGGCCACCGACCCGGTCGGGCTGCGTGCGCGCAGCGCCGGCGTCGTCCTGTCGCTCCTGCCGGGCGCTCCCCGCGAGGCGCTCGCGGAGGCATGGCTCGGCGTCGCCGAGGACCTCCTCGCGGGAGCCGAGACCCGCCTGGGAGCCCTCGCACGGTGAGCGCGCAGCGGCCGGTCTCGACACACACGTCCCCGTCGGCGCCGACCCCCTGGGGGAGGCGCCCGGCGGGGCGACTCGGCGGTCGGCGCGTCACCGACCGTACGTGAGAGGGCGGAGGCACACGGGCCTCCGCCCTCTCGTCGGTCCAGCAGGGTCAGGCCGCAGGGTCCGCCAGGCGGTAGCCCATGCCACGCACCGTGACCACGCGCTCGGCACCGAGCTTGTTGCGCAGGTACCGCACGTACACGTCGACGACGTTGGACCCCGGGTCGAAGTCGTAGCCCCACACGCGCGACAGCAGCTGCTCGCGGCTCAGGACCTGGCCCGGGTTCCGCAGGAACGTCTCGGCCAGCGCGAACTCGCGGGCGGACAGGTCGACCTCGCGGTCCTCGGTGCGGGCCCGACGGGTGCGCAGGTCGAGGCTGAGCGAGCCGTGCGAGAGCACCGTGACCTCCCCGGCGGGTTCCGTCCGCAGACGCAGCCGGATGCGGGCCAGGAGCTCCTCGAAGCGGAACGGCTTGACCATGTAGTCGTCGGCACCCCCCTCGAGCCCGGCGACGGTGTCCGTCACGGACGAGCGGGCCGTGAGGATGATGACCGGGATCGTGCTGCGGGACGCACGCAGGCGACGCAGGACGGTGAATCCGTCCTGGTCGGGCAGGCCCAGGTCGAGGATCATCAGGTCGTACTCCCCGGTCTGGGCCAGGTCGTACCCTTCTCGACCGGTGGTCACGGCCACGCTCGCGTACCCGGCGGCACGCAGCCCCTTGGTCACGAACGACGAGATCCGGGTCTCGTCCTCGACGACGAGGATCTGGCTCACAACGATGTCCTTTCACCCTGACGTGCCCGAGAGATGACCGGGATCTCCATGGTGAGGGGGGCCTCGGTCGTGCTGAGGAGTGGCGACCCCGGCACGACGGGGGCTCCGTCGGTGCGGCCGTGGTCGGAGGGTTCGGGGACAGGAGGAGCATGGCCGGGCTCGAGCGGGAGGTCGAGCGTGAAGGTCGAGCCGAAGCCGCGGGTCGAGGAGACCTCGACCCGCCCCTCGTGCCCTCCGGCGATCGCGCTGACGATCGCGAGGCCGAGCCCTGCGCCGTCGCGGAACGCCGGCTCACGCTCGGCCTGCGCGAAGCGGACGAAGATGCGTTCGAGCTGGTCGGGGGAGACGCCGATCCCCTCGTCGCGAACCCACAGGCGGATCCGGCCGTCGCGGACCGAGGAGCCCAGGGTGATCCTGGAACCGGGCGCGGAGAACTTCACGGCGTTGGACGCGAGCTGCAACCAGGCCTGCGTGAGGCGCTGCTCGTCGACGTGGGCGGTGGCCCCGGTGCGCGCGTCGACGGTCCAGCGGCGGTCGCCGAGGAGGCGCGCCTTGTCGAGGATGTCGTCGGTGAGGCGACCGAGGTCCGTCTCCTCGAGCCGCACGAACCCAGGGCTGCCCGCCGTGGCGAGGGTCATGAGATCGTCGACCAGCCGGTGCATCCGGTCGAGCTCGTCGAGAGCGAGGTCGCGCGTGCTCGCGGCGTCCTCCGGGTCGTCGGGGTCCATGAGCTCGAGGTGACCCCGCACGATCGTCAGCGGTGTGCGCAGCTCGTGCCCGACGTCGTCGAGGAGCTCGTGCTCGGCGTCGAAGGCCGCGGCCAGGCGGTCCAGCATCTCGTTGAAGGCGTGCGTGAGCTCCGAGACGTCGTCGTTGCCTGTGACGGGGATACGTTCGGACGTGTGGGTGTCGCTGATGCGCCGGGCGGTCTGCCCCAGGAGCCGCACGGGTCGCAGGAGGCGCCCTGCGACGAGCCAGCCCACGCCGGCGATGAGCAGCAGGGCCACGACGGCGATGACCGCGTAGGTGCGGAAGACCTGGTCGAACTCGGCGTGCTCGGCGCTGCGGTCGAACGCCAGGACGAGCGCGGACGGGACGTCGCCGTCCGTCACGGGGACGACGAGGACCCGGTAGCTCGTGCGCGGCGTCGTGATCTCGCGCAGCACCACGTCCTGCCCGGTCGTGAGGGGTTCGAGCGCGTCCATGAGGGCCTCGTCGTCCTCGAGCCGCAGGGGCACGGGGGTCGCGGCGATCCACAGGGCGCGCCCACCGCGGAACCCGACCATGCCCTCGTGCGGGGCCGGGACGGTCTGCCGCATCGCGGTGTTCACGAGGTCGTCCGACGACGTGAAGCGCTCGCCGGTCGCGGGGTGCACACCGTCGTGGGCGAGTGCCTCGAACTCCTCGAGCGACCGCATGAGCGACTGGTCCATGCGGTCGTCCACGTGCGCGCGCTGGGCCGTGTAGGCGACCCCGCCCGCGATGATCAGGCCGAGCGCGGCCAGGGCGAGGACCGCCCCGAGGATCCGGGCGCGGACCGTCTGGAGCCGGGAGGGCGCCCGGCGTGGCGCGGTCTCGGTGCCCCGTGTGTGCTGCGCCATCATCCGTTCCCTGTGTCTGGGGTCCACATGCCGTCGTCGTACTCGTCGGACGGGCGGTACATGCCGTCGTCGTACTGGTCGCCCGGGTGGTACATGCCGTCGTCGTAGGGCTGTTCGGGGGCGTTGCCGACCGTGTCCGTCCCGTTGCGCGGCGGGGCCGGCTGGACGGGGACGAGCGGCGGGCTCGGCGGCGCCGGCTCGTTCTCGCTGCCGACGTCACCGCCGTCGCCGTCGCCGTCGTCCGGCGCGTCGCCGGTCTCGTCGGGGGGCGGTGCGGGAGCCGGGGACGGCAGCACGGTCTCCTCAGGGGTGGGTGCGGGGGTGAGGACGACGAGCCCCCGCAGGTCACGGTCCGGGGGGCTCGCGGAGACGAGGACGACGGCTCCCGCGCCGGCGCCGAGTGCGACCAGCACGAGCGTGATCACCCACACCGTCGTCCGTCGCATGGCGCGAGTATCCCGGGCACGCATGAGAGACGGATGAGAGCGTGAGTCACCCGCAGCCGTGCCATCCGCGCCAGCCGCACGGTCGACGGCCCCGTCGGCGGGCCGGCCCTCGCCCCCTCGGGTCACCGACCCGGCCGCCCGCCTCGGGCGACGTGACCGTCTGACGGCGCGACGGGGGCCTCCGCGAGCCACGCGTCGACGCCCGTGAGCAGCCGTGCCCGCGTGGCCGCCCCGGCGCGGCTCGCACGGATCGAGGACCGGGCCAGGTCGGCGAGCTCCTCGTCGGAGAACCCGTGCTCGGTCCGCGCGGACTCGTACTGGTCGACGAGCCGCGAGCCGAAGAGCAACGGGTCGTCGGCACCGAGCGCGACCTGGGCCCCCGCGTCGACGAGCGCTCCGAGCGGGACCTGCGCGCCGTCGTCGTACACCCCGAGGGACACGTTCGAGGCGGGGCACACCTCGAGCGCGACCCCGCGCTCGACGACCTGCTCCAGGACCCGCGGGTCCTCGACCGAGCGCACCCCGTGCCCGATCCGGTCGGGCGCGAGGTCGGAGAGCACCTCGGTCACGTGGTCGGGGCCGAGCAGCTCGCCCCCGTGCGGCACGAGCGCGAGGCCCGCCCGGCGTGCGATCGCGAACGCCGGGGCGAAGGCAGCGGTGTCGCCGCGCCGTTCGTCGTTGCTCAGCCCGAAGCCCAGGACCTCACCCGGCCCGTCGCCCACGTACTGGGCCGCGAGGCGCGCGAGTGTCCGAGCGTCGAGCGGGTGGCGCATGCGCGACGCCGCGACGATCACGCCGACCTCCGTCCCGGTCGCCGCGCTGGCCTCGCGCGCCGCGTCGAGCACGATCTCCACGGCGGGCGAGATGCCGCCCACGAAGGGCGCGTACGACGTGGGGTCGACCTGGATCTCGAGGCGGCCCGACCCCTCGGCGGCGTCGTCCTGCGCGGCCTCGAGCACGATCCGGCGCATGTCGGCCTCGGAGCGCACGCAGGCGCGCGCCGCGTCGTACAGGCGCTGGAACCGGAACCAGCCGCGCTCGGTCGCGGGCAGGCGCAAAGGGTCGCCGTCGAGCAGGGCCGACGGGAGCCGTACGCCGTACTGCGCGGCGAGGTCGTGCAGCGTCGCCGGTCGCATGGAACCGGTGAAGTGCAGGTGGAGGTGGGCCTTGGGGAGCTTCGCCAGATCACGCACAGAGGCAGTCTCGCACCCCGCCGTCACCGGTCGAGGGCCCGGTCCGGCGGCCGGTCCGCTCACGGGTCCGGCCCGCGGCCCGGCCGGACCAGGGGAGGTCACGCTCCCGGCAGGATGCCCCGTTCCATCGCGACCGTGACAGCGCGCGTGCGGTCGTCGACCCCGAGCTTGGCGAACGCCCGCAGCAGGTGCGTCTTGACCGTGGCCTCGGAGATGAAGAGCTCGCGCCCGATCGCGGGGTTGCTCAGCCCGCGTGCGACGAGGGCCAGGACCTGGGACTCGCGCGCCGTCAGGCGCTCGCCCGCGCCCCGCACGGTCGTGACGAGCCGCGTCGCGACCGTGGGCGCGAGGACCGTCTCACCGCGGGCTGCCGCACGGATGCCCGCGACGAGCACGTCACGCGGGGTGTCCTTGAGCAGGTAGCCCGTCGCGCCGGCCTCGACGGCGCGCAGGATGTCGGTGTCGGTCTCGTACGTCGTGAGCACGACGACGCGCGGTCGCCTCGCCCCTGGTGCAGGGGAGGCGAGGATCTCGGTCGTCGCGCCCACACCGTCGAGGACGGGCATGCGCAGGTCCATGAGCACGACGTCGGGTCCCAGCTCGCGCGCGAGGGTCACACCCGCGCGGCCGTCGCCCGCCTCGCCGACGACGACGAGGTCCGGCTCGGCCGTGAGCATCCCGACGAGCCCCGAACGCACCACGGGGTGGTCGTCGACCACGAGGACCCGCACCAGGGGAGCCGACGACGGCGCACCGGTCCCCGTGGTGGCGCTCGCCCGGCGGGCGGCGGGGACAGGACGGTCGGTGGGCGAGGTCACGTTCGGCTCCGGGGGAGAGAGGCTGGCTGGGGCGGGGCGTCGGCCGGGTGGTCGGCGGGCACGGGCAGCTCGACCCGGACGCTCGTCCCACCCCCAGGCGGTGACACGACCCGTACCGTGCCGTCGCCCGCGGCGACGCGTTCACGCATGCCCCGCAGACCGAAGCCTTCCACGACGCCCGGTCCCAGCCCCCGACCGTCGTCCGTGACCTCGAGGACGACCGTGGCGCCGTCGGGCACGGTGCCCTCCGGGCGGCCAGGCCCCAGTGAGACGACGACGCAGCTCGCCTGCGCGTGCCGGCGCACGTTCGCCAGGGCCTCCTGGGCGGACCGCAGCAGGACCACGTCCTCGGCGCTGCCCAGCCCCGGCACGGCCGACAGCCGGAGCGTGACCGCGACCCCGGACTCGTCCTCGAAGCGGGCCGCGAGGCGCTCGACCGCCTCGACGAGCGTGGCGCCCTGCAACGGCAGCGGAGCGAACGCCGTGACGAGGGACCGGGCCTCGGCCAGGTTGTCGCGCGCCGTGGTCTCGACGAGCGCGAGCCGGTCCCGGGCCGCAGCGGTGTCCGCCCGGTCCAGGTCGGCGCTCGCAGCCTGCGCGAGCATGACGACGCTCGTGAACCCCTGCGCGAGGGTGTCGTGGATCTCGCGGGCCATGCGCTCGCGCTCGGCCGCGACCCCGGCCGCGTGGTGCACGGTCCCGAGCTCGGCCTGCGCGGCGTGGAGGTCGTCGACGAGCTGGGCGTGGCGTGCCGTCTGGAGCATCGTCTGGCCGACCCAGATCCCGAGCAGGATCGAGAAGGCGAGCGCGACCCCCATCTGCGGTGCGGCCCTCGTGAGGGCCTCGCGGGAGAACCCGGACGCGGCTGTGAGCGCGAGGGTCGTGCCGACCGCGAGCAGGGTCGAGAGCACGAGGCTGACCCACCGGCGCTCCGAGAGCATCCAGATCTGGGTGAACGCGCCGAACAGCAGGAACGTCCCGAGGTGGTTGTGGACCACGGCGAGGTCGGTCGCGACGATCAGGATCAGCAGGTAGGAGACGGCCAGGCGCTGGTCCCGGTTCCTGGCGGCCCGCCGTCCCAGGAAGGTGTACGCGAGCAGGATCACGGCGATGGCAGCGAGGGCGGGCACCAGCTCGTCGGGCTCGACCCCGGACAGGAAGACGGCCAGCGCGCTGAGCAGCACGACGACGTAGAACCCGACGTCCCACCAGACCACCACCCGGTCCCAGGACTCCTCGAACCGGCCGAGCGCAGAACCCGACGCGGAGACGGCCTGCGGCCCTGCCACGTCAGGGGCGGCCGCGTCGGGCCCGCCCGCGCCGGGCTCTCCCAGCGGGCTCTCAGCCGTCGTCACGCCGCCTCCACCTGAACGTCCGGACCCCCACCACGAGGCCCACGACGAGCCACGCCACCAGTACAGCAGCCGTCGCGCCGTGCTGCCACGACCCGCTCACCTCGAGCGCGGCGGCCTCGGGCGGCAGGAAGACCGAGCGCATGCCCTGCGCGAGCCACTTGAGCGGGAAAAGGGACGCGACCTGCTGCATCCACGACGGGAGGGCGAAGAACGCGAAGAACACGCCCGAGATGAACTGCAGGACCAGGACGATCGGGGTCACGACCGCCGTCACGGACTTGCCCGACCGGGGGACCGAGGAGAACGCGACGCCCAGGACGGAGCCGGTGGCGGTGCCGAGCACGAACACCCATGCGAACGTGGCCCAGGTGGCGGCGGTGGTCGGCATCGGGACGTCGAACGCCGTGGCGGCGAGCACCAGCAGCGCCGCGGTCTGGACCGTGGTGATGATCAGGACCTGCCCGACCTTCCCCAGGAAGTACGCGGTCGCGGGCAGGGGCGTGGCGCGCAGGCGCTTGAGCGTCCCGTCGTCGCGCTCGACCGTGATCGAGATCGCGAGGTTCTGGAAGCTCGTGAGCATGACGCCCGTGGCGACCATGCCGGGCAGGAAGTACTGCGGGAACGGCACGGACCCCGCGGCGCTCCCCTGGTCGTCCTGGCCGAACACGGTCGAGAAGATCGCCATCATGATCAGCGGGTACGCCAGGATGAAGATCACGGCCTCGCGCTCGCGCAGGAACGCGAGGAGCTCGACCCAGGTGCGCCGCAGCGCGAGGTTCGCGGTGCTGGGCAAGGAGCGGCCGGCGGGCTGGGCACGGGTGGCGGTCTGGGCGCTCATCGGGAGGCCTCCTCGGTGACGGCCGCGTCGGCGGCGTGGGGCGACGGGTCGGGCGGTGCAGGGGCGGACGAGTCCGTAGGGGAGTCGCCGATGAGCTCGAGGTACACGTCCTCGAGGCTCGGCTGGAGCACCCGCAGGCCGGGCACCTCGCCGTCGGGTCCGGCCAGGCGGGCCGCGAGCGAGGTGACGAGCGCGGTCGGGTGGTCGGTCCGCTCGACGTGCGTGACGCCGTCGGACTCCCAGCGCACGACGGGGCGCAGCGCTCCCGGCCCGCCCAGGTCGGCCGGCGCCCCGAGGGCGACGACCTTCCCGTCGCGCACGACGGCGGCACGGTCGGCCAGGTGCGCGGCCTCGTCGAGGTAGTGGGTCGTCAGGAGGATCGTGGTGCCGCCCTCGCGCAGGGCCAGGACGAGGTCCCAGAAGCTGCGGCGGGCCTGCGGGTCGAACCCGGTCGTAGGCTCGTCGAGGAACAGCAGCTCGGGGTCGCCCACGATCCCGAGCGCGACGTCGAGGCGGCGCCGCTGCCCGCCCGAGAGCTGGCGCGCCCGGGTGGAGGCCTTCTCCTCGAGCCCGACGGCGACGATCACCTCCTCGGGGTCGCGCGGAGCCGGGTAGAACGTCGCGAAGTGGCGCACGAGCTCGCGCACCGTGAGCTCGGCCTGGTCGCGCGAGTCCTGCAGCACGACGCCGATGCGGCTGCGCCACGCCCGCCCGGCGAGCGCCGGGTCCTCGCCCAGGACCTGGACCTGGCCGCCGTCGCGCTTGCGGAAGCCCTCGAGGATCTCGACCGTCGTGGTCTTGCCCGCACCGTTGGGGCCGAGGACCGCGAAGATCTCGCCGCGCTCGACCGTGAGGTCGAGGCCGTCGACGGCCTGCTTCACGACGCCGCCGCGCTGCACGTACCGCTTGGAGAGCCCCCGGACCTCGATGGCCGGGGCGCTCGTTCCTGCTCGGGGAGGTGTCCTGTCTGCGCTCATGGTTCCACCCTGGTCGGCGGGGCCCGTGCGGCGCGACGACCGGTCGGGGGGACGTGGGGTCCACCGACCGGTGGACGCCGAGGGTGACGCAACCGCCCGCCGAGGGTGACGCAACCGCCCGCCGAGGGTGACCGGACGACACACCCGCGGTGACGATCCGCCCGCCGCGAAGGCCTGCCGAGGGTCCACTACTGTCAGCCGCATGAGCGACGCCGCGATCACGCTGACCGTCCTGGGCGCAGCGGTGGTCCTCTTCGTGTGGAACAGGCTGCCGGTCGGCGTCGTGGCGCTCGCGGTCGCGCTCTCGCTCCATCTCACGGGCGTCCTCACGGTCGAGGAGGCGCTCGCGGGCTTCGGCACCCCGACCGTGATCCTCATCGCCGCGCTCTTCGTCGTGGCCGAGGCGCTCGACGCCGCGGGCATCACGGTGTGGGCCGGGCAGCAGCTGATCGACCGGGCGGGGACGAGCCCTGCGCGACTCATGGTCCTCATGCTGGTGCTCTCGGCGGTGCTGTCCGCCCTCGTCACGCCCAACGGTGCGGTCGCAGCCCTGTTCCCCATGGTCGTGGTCCTCTCGACGCGGCTCGGCCGCTCGCCCTCGCAGCTCCTCATGCCTCTGGCGTTCGGTGCGCACGCCGGGTCGCTCCTGATGCTGACGGGCACGCCCGTCAACGTGATCGTCTCGGCGACGGCCCTCGAGGAGACGGGCACGGGCCTGGGGTTCTTCGAGTTCGCGCTCGTGGGCGTCCCGCTGCTCGTCGGGACGATCCTGGTCTGCGTGCTGTGGGGCCCCCGCCTGCTGCCGCACCGCAGCGTGCGTTCGCTCTCGCGAGACCTGGCGGGCCTGCCCACCGACCTGCTGCGCGACTACGCGCCGGCCGGCAGCATCGTTCGCCTGACCGTGCCTGCGGGCTCCCGCCTCGTCGGGGTCGCGGCCGACGCGATCGACACGGGGGACCGCTCGGTGCACGCGGTCGCGGTGCAGGACCGGTCGGGGCGCCCGTCGTCGCAGGTCGTGGCGGGCGGTCGGCTCGTGGTGCGCGGGGGACGCCCGGGGATCGCCGAGTTCGCGGCCGCGGCCGGCCTGGTCGCCCCCGCGGGGCCCGACGGCGAGGAGGTCGCCTGCGGGCTCGTCTCCCGCGAGCACGGGGTCGCCGAGGTGATCGTGCGCCCGCGCTCGGGCCTGATCGGCGAGCGAGTCTTCCCGGGCATGGTCACGGACTCGGGCGAGCTCGTCGTGCTGGCCGTGCAGCGGCTCGGGGAGGTCCTCGACCCGGTCGACGAGGGGGAGAACCGGCCCGCGGCCGACCCGCGCGACCAGGAGGTCACGCTGCGCGCTGGAGACGCGCTGCTCCTGCAGGGGACGTGGGACGCGCTCGACCGCCACACCGACGACCCCGACGTGCTGGTGGTCGACACCCCGGACTCGATCCGACGCCAGGCCGCGCCGCTCGGGCGCCGTGCCGTGCCGGCCGTCGTGGTGCTCGTCCTCATGGTGGCGGCGCTCGCGACGGACGTGCTGCCGGCCGCGGTCACCGCGGTGGGTGCCGCGATCGCGATGGTCCTGCTGCGCGTCGTCACGACCCGTCAGGCGCAGCGTTCGATCTCCCTCACGACGGTGATCCTCGTGGCGGGCATGATCCCGCTCTCGACCGCGATCACGCAGACCGGCGCCGCCGAGATCGTCGCGACCGCGCTGATCGACGTGGTCGGCAGCGGTGGGCTGACGCTCCTGCTGCTGGGCATCTTCGTGCTGTGCGCGGTGCTCGGACAGCTCATCAGCAACATGGCCACGGCCCTGGTCATGATCCCCGTCGTGGGGTCGGTCGCGCTCGAGCTCGGGATCTCGCCGGTACCGCTCGTGATGTGCGTCGCGGTCGCGTCCGCCGCGGCGCTCCTGACACCCGTGGCGACGCCCGGCAACATGATGGTCATGGAGCCTGGCGGCTACCGGTTCGGCGACTACTGGAAGCTCGGCCTGCCCGTCATGGGGGTCTACCTGGTGGTCGCCGTGTTCCTCGTCCCCCTGATCTGGCGACCGTAGGCCCCTCCGGACGTCCCGCACCGCACGCACACCGCACGCACACCGCACGCACCGCACCAGCCCCGGCACCGGCCGTGGCCCGAGAGATGGAGTACGCCATGGGTGACGCACCCTTCGACCCGATCCCGTCCGACACGGCCGTCCGTGCCGTGGAGGTGTCCGTGAACGCAGTCCCGGCAGGGTCCGTGACCGGGGTCCTGGTGACCTCGGACGGTGACGTCCCGGCCGCGGTCGGCGCTGATCGGGACGAGCTCGCCCGCTGGGGGTTCACGGGGCGCGCGGGGCAGACCCTCGCCCGGCCGTCGGCGGGGGTCGACGTGGTCGCGGTCGGCGCCGGTCCGGCCGACCGGCTCGACGTCGCCGCGGTCCGAGACGCCGCGGCCCACCACGCCCGGGCGGTCGCACGCGACACGGTCGTGTCCGTCTCGCTCACGGGCACCGAGCGGCTCGACCTCGGGGCGGTCGCGAGCGCGGTCGTCGAGGGGGTCCTGCTTGGGCGCTACCGCTACGACCAGCTCCGCACCGAGCCCGCGACGGTGCCGGTCACGGCCGTCGTCCTGGTCACGGGCGGAGACGAGGCCGTGGCGCTCGCTGGTGCGCGGCGCGGACTCGTCCTGGCGCGCGCGGCCCTCGTCTCGCGCGACCTCGCGAACACCCCGGCGGGCTACCTCACGGCCCCCGACCTGGCGGACGTCGCGGTGCGCCTGGGGGCTGCGAACGGCCTCGAGGTCGAGGTCTTCGACAGGGCCGCGCTGACGGAGATGGGCTGCGGTGGCCTCCTCGGGGTCAACGCGGGCAGCGTCGTCGAGCCCCGGCTCGTCAAGCTGACGTACCGCGGCGGCGACGGACACCTCGCCCTCGTCGGCAAGGGCATCACCTACGACTCGGGCGGCATCAGCCTCAAGCCCTCGAACGCGATGCACGCGGCCATGAAGATGGACATGTCCGGGGCCGGGGCGGCGCTCGCGGCTCTGTCGGTGCTCAAGGACCTGGGAGTGGGCACGACCGTCACGGCGTACCTCGCGTGCACCGACAACATGCCCTCGGGGAGTGCGACGAAGCTGGGCGACGTCCTCACGACGCGCAGCGGCCGCACGATCGAGGTCGTCAACACCGACGCGGAGGGCCGTCTCGTGATGGCCGACGCCATCGCGCTCGCGGTCGAGGACGGGGTCGACGCGATCGTCGACATCGCGACCCTCACGGGTGCGGCGCTCGCGGCTCTCGGCACGGCACGGGCCGCGCTCTTCGGCAACGACGACGCGCTGGCCGCCCAGGTCGAGGCGGCGTCGGTCGCGACCGACGAGCGCGTCTGGCGCCTCCCGCTCGAGCACCGCTACCGGCCCCAGCTCGACTCGGACGTCGCGGACGTCAAGAACCTGGGCGGCGAGTTCGCGGGGGCCACCACCGCGGCGCTGTTCCTCGCGGAGTGGGCGGGCGAGGTGTCGTGGGCCCATCTCGACATCGCCGGCACCATGAAGTCGGACTCCGACGACGCGGTCTGGACCAAGGGCGCCACGGGCTTCGGGGCGCGCCTGCTCGCCGAGCTCGCGGGCGCTTTCAGGGCGCCGGTCGCGTAGGTTCCCGTGCACAGGAGAGGCCGGTCGCTCGCACGGCGAGCGACCGGCCTCTCCTGGTGTCCTCGGCGCGCCGCCCGAGACGGCCCGGGGGCGTGGTGACGCGGGCCCGACGACGCACGCTCCGCCGTCGGGCCCTACCTCACTGCAGGTAGATCTCCGCGCCCGGGCCGAGCGGCAGCCCCAGCAGGTACCAGCCGACGAGCAGCGCGGTCCACACGAGCAGCAGCGCGACCGTGTACGGCAGCATGAGCGAGATGATCGAGCCCACCCCGACCTTCTTGCGGTAGCGCTCGGCGAAGATCACGATGAGCGCGAAGTACGGCATGAGCGGGGTCGCGACGTTGATCGGCGAGTCGCCCACGCGGTAGGCCGCGACCGCGAGGTCGGGCGAGATGCCGAGCTGGATGAACAGGGGCACGAAGATCGGGGCGAAGATCGCCCACTTGGGCACCACGCCGCCGATGAAGATGTCGATCACGGCGGTCATCGCGATGAGACCGATGATGAGCGGGACCGTCCCGAGGTTCGCCTGCTCGAGGGCGTCGGCCATGTTCACGGCCGCGACCGTGCCCAGGTTCGAGTAGTTGAAGTAGGCGATGAACTGGCTGATGATCAGCAGCAGGAAGATCAGCCCTGACAGGCCCGCGATCGTCTTCGTCATGGGGTTGATGACGTCCATGCTGTTCGTGATCGTCCCCGCGCCCTTGCCGTAGCACAGGCCCATGACGAAGAAGTAGATCAGGATCAGGAAGATGATGCTGCCCATGAGGGGCGAGCCCTCGATGAGGCTGCCCGTCTCGGGGTTGCGCAGCGGCCCCCAGGACGGGAGCGTCAGCAGCAGCACGAACGCCGTGACGCCGATCAGACCGAACCCGGACCACCTGAGCCCACGCTTCTCCGCGGCGGTCAGCTCGCCCGAGGGAGCCGGTGCCGCGGGCCCGCCCGCGTCGTGGTCGTCGGCGGCCGGGGCCTCGTCCTCGCGGTAGGTGCCCAGCCGTGGCTCGACGAACTTCTCGGTCACGAGCGTCGCGACCAGGGTCACCACGATGGTCGAGACGATCGCGAAGTAGAGGTTCCCGGTGATCGAGACGTGCTGCGCGGGGTCCGCGATCGACTCGTTGGTGATCTCGGCGAGCATGCCGTCGATCGGGGTGATGAGCAGGTTCACGCCGAACCCTCCGCCCACACCCGCGAACGCCGCGGCGAGGCCCGCGAGCGGATGTCGACCGAGCGTGTGGAACACCGCGGCGGCCAGCGGGATGAGGACCAGGTAGCCCGCGTCGGTCGCGATCGAGGACAGGACCCCCAGGAACACGACGATGAGCGTGATGAACCGTGCGGGGGTGACCTTGACGAGGCGCTTGATGAAGGCGCCGATCAGTCCGACCTCCTCGGCGAGCCCCACGCCGATCATGGCGACCACGATCACCCCGACCACCCCGAAGCCGTTGAAGTTCTCGACGGGTGACGTGAAGATGAACCGGATCCCGTCGGCGCTCAGGAGCGACTCCACGGAGACCGTGACCTGCTCGACCTGAGGGTCCTCGCTCTGGTAGGGCGCGTCCCCGACGAGCTCCTCCCCGCTCGGCTCGACCTGCTCGGTGACCTGGGCCTGGTCGAACGTGACCGAGGTCCCGGCGAGGTAGAACGCGTGCGAGAGCACGATGATCAGGGCGATGAGGCCCAGGAAGATGATGGCGGGGTGCGGGACCTTGTTCCCGACCCGTTCGATTCCGTCGAGCATGCGCTCGAGGGGAGTGCGACGTACGACCGCGGCTTCCGACATGTCGGCCTCTCATGTCCCGATCGCCCCGTGCGGAGTGCGCGAGGACTCGGAGCAAGTATCGCGAGGAGAACGTGTGGATGTGAGGTGAATCACCGGGAGCGGGTGATCGGATGCCGCACCCGCGGGGACGGGTACGGGCCACCGTCTGCCGTGGACGTCTGCCGTGGGTGCTGAGGACGGTCGGGAGCGGGTCCCGGCGGGGCCGACGAGGGCTCGGTGGGGGGGCGGGGCAAGTGCCGGTTCGACCACGGCGCTCGGTTCGCGTACAGTATTCCTTCGGTGGCAGGTGTCCACCCGATGTTCTCTGCCTCCGCGGCAGGTGCACGGGGTGATGCCGATCACGAAGGGCAGTGGCGCAATTGGTAGCGCAGCGGTCTCCAAAACCGCAGGTTGCAGGTTCGAGCCCTGTCTGCCCTGCAAGGCGTCGCCCCTCCCGGGGCGTGCGCGTAGTCCGGTAACGGGTTACACCACGAGAGGTCAGCATCGGTTTCGGTTTCAACGTCACGTAGTGGGGATGAACAGTGAGCGAATCGCCATCAGAGGCGCTGGGTGCTGAAGGCGTGCGCGCCGGCGGTGACAAGAAGAAGGGCGACGCGAAGAAGGGCAACATCTTCTCGCGCATCGCGCTCTTCGTCCGCCAGGTGATCGCCGAGCTCAAGAAGGTCGTCACCCCCACTCGTTCCGAGCTGATCACCTACACCACCGTCGTCCTCGTCTTCGTGGCCGTGGTCATGGCGTTCGTGACGGTGCTCGACTTCGGGATCGGCCAGGCCGTCCTGTGGGTCTTCGGGGGCTGATCCCCGGAGGGCGCCCCGCGTCGCGAGCATCTCGCGGCGCCGGAGTTGTTCGCGCCCGGAGCGTATGGACCGGTACCGGTCCCGTCAGTTGCATGTTCGCGTAGTCAGCAGAAAGCAGGTTCGTTCGTGTCCCAGGAGTCGCTGGACCAGGCGGAGAACGTCGATCCCACCGAGCCCGTCGCCGAAGGCGCCGCGGCCGAGCTCGACGCGCCCGAGGCAGCCATCGACGAGGTCGAGGCGGACGACGAGGCGCAGGACACCCCGGACGCCGAGGTGGGGGACGAGGAGTCGGCCGAGGCCGACGACGAGCCCCGCGTCGACGAGGACGGCGACGTGCTCGACGACCTCGACCCGATCGAGGAGTTCAAGAAGGACCTGCGCACCAAGCCTGGTGACTGGTTCGTCATCCACTCCTACGCGGGCTACGAGAACCGTGTGAAGGCCAACCTGGAGAACCGCATCCAGAGCCTGAACATGGAGGACTTCATCTTCCAGATCGAGGTCCCCATGGAAGAGGTCGCGGAGATCAAGAACGCGCAGAAGAAGATCGTCCGCCGGGTCCGTATCCCCGGTTACGTCCTGGTGCGCATGGACCTGACCGACGAGTCGTGGGGCGCGGTCCGTCACACTCCCGGTGTCACCGGTTTCGTGGGCCACACGCACCAGCCCGTGCCGCTGACGCACGACGAGGTCTTCTCCATGCTGGCCCCGACGATCGAGCCCAAGGCCGAGGCCGGCAAGCCTGCCGCGACGGCCAAGGCGCCGTTCGAGGTCGACTTCCAGGTCGGCGAGTCGGTCACCGTCACGGACGGTCCGTTCGACACGCTCCCCGCGACGATCTCCGAGATCAACGCCGAGGGCCAGAAGCTCAAGGTCCTCGTCTCCATCTTCGGCCGGGAGACCCCGGTCGAGCTGTCGTTCAACCAGGTCGCCAAGATCTGACCCTGCTCGACAGCACCTGCAACCGGGTCATCGCCCACGGCGTCGGCCCAGACACAGAAAGCACGGAACACTCATGCCTCCCAAGAAGAAGGTCTCTGGGCTGATCAAGCTCCAGATCCAGGCCGGTGCCGCAACTCCCGCCCCCCCGATCGGCCCTGCGCTCGGTCAGCACGGCGTCAACATCATGGAGTTCTGCAAGGCCTACAACGCGGCGACCGAGTCGCAGCGCGGCAACGTCATCCCCGTGGAGATCACGGTCTACGAGGACCGTTCCTTCACCTTCATCACGAAGACGCCGCCGGCCGCCGAGCTGATCAAGAAGGCCGCGGGTGTCGACAAGGGTTCGCCCACGCCGCACACGGTCAAGGTCGCGAAGCTGACCTCTGCGCAGGTGCGCGAGATCGCTCAGACCAAGCTCGAGGACCTCAACGCGAACGACCTCGACGCCGCGACGCTCATCATCGCGGGCACGGCCCGTTCGATGGGTATCACCGTCGAGGGCTGAGCACCACCCCCTCCGGACCGGTCCTGACCGGTCCTTCGGTCGGCCTCCTGGCCGGCCAGTCATGAATCATCAGGTCCCGGCAGGTTCGCCCGCCGGGACAGTGGCAGGGTCCGCGCGGACCCGTAGACCACGACTGCTCGAGAAGGAGAAGCAGATGGCAACGCGCAGCAAGGCGTACCGCGCCGCAGCGGAGAAGATCGACCGCGACGAGCTCTACACCCCGCTCCAGGCTGTTCGCCTGGCGAAGGAGACCTCGCCCACCAAGTACGACGCGACCGTCGAGGTCGCTTTCCGTCTCGGTGTCGACCCCCGCAAGGCGGACCAGATGGTCCGTGGCACGGTCAACCTCCCCCACGGCACGGGCAAGACCGCTCGCGTCCTGGTCTTCGCGAACGGCGAGAAGGCGGAGCAGGCCCGTGCGGCCGGCGCCGACATCGTCGGTGGCGACGAGCTCATCGAGAAGGTGGCCGCGGGCTTCACGGACTTCGACTCCGCTGTCGCGACGCCGGACCTCATGGGCAAGGTCGGTCGTCTCGGTAAGGTCCTCGGCCCCCGTGGTCTGATGCCGAACCCGAAGACCGGCACCGTCACGATGGACGTCGCGAAGGCAGTCGAGGACATCAAGGGCGGAAAGATCGAGTTCCGTGTCGACAAGCACGCGAACCTCCACTTCATCATCGGCAAGGTCTCGTTCGACGAGAAGGCGCTCGTGGAGAACTACGCCGCAGCGATCGAAGAGGTCCTGCGTCTGAAGCCGTCCTCCTCGAAGGGCCGCTACATCACCAAGGCGACGCTCTCGACCACGATGGGCCCCGGCATCCCGCTGGACCAGTCCAAGGTCTCGAAGCTTCTCGAGGACGACGCGGCCTGATCGCCTCGCCCTCCAGCCCGACGGCGTCTCTCCCCTTCGCGGGGAGGGGCGCCGTCGGGCTTTGGTCGTCCTGGGGTGGTGCGCGTGGCCGGCTGTGGCTGGCTGTGGTTGGTGCTGGCAGATGCATGGGTTGAGATGTCTGGTTCGTCCTGCCGGTGACGTGATCCGCTCGGTGCCGCGTGGAGACGTTCACTGTCCCGATCGTCCCGGTTCATGCCCGGTCTGCTTGGTGCGGCCACAGTGATGCCTGTCTGGACAAGTGAGTCTCGCGACGCCGTCCGGACAACACATCCATGACGTGCACCATGACGACTGAAGGGTTGGACATGCGCAAGATCGCACACCTGGCACTCGCCGGGAGCCTGGCGGCGGGGACGTTCCTCGTGCCGGCGGCCGCGTTCGCGGCCGAGGGGGAAGCCCTCGTCCTGCAGGGAACTCGTACGGACAAGACGCTCGTGATCGGCCTGGACGGGGCCAGGCTCGACAAGATCGAGGCCGCGTCGACCCCGAACCTGCACGCGCTCATGCAGCGCGGGACGTACGGGCACAGCCTCCTGTATGCCACGAGCGACGCGCAGGAGGTGAGCCAGCGTGGAGCCCAGACGGTGTCGGGCGCGGGCTGGTCGACGATCCTGACGGGCGTGTGGACGGACAAGCACAACGTCCGGGACAACTCGTTCGCGGGCAAGAACTACGCGCAGTACCCGAGCTTCCTCGACCGTCTCGAGCAGGTCGACCCGAGCATCGCGACCTTCGCGGCCTCGACATGGGCGCCCATCACGTCGTCGGCGAGCAACGGGGACATCGTCTCGGCCGGGATCGACCTGCGCCTCGCGACGGGGTCGGACGTCAAGACCGAGCAGGCGGCGATCACGTACCTCGGGACGCAGGACCCGGACGTCAGCTTCCTTCACCTGGACGACATCGACGGCGCGGGCCACAGCCACGGCGCCGACGCTGCGCAGTACACGGCCGAGCTCGAGGTGCAGGACGCCCGCATCGGACGGATCCTCGCCGCGATCGAGTCGCGCCCGACCCGCGCTGTCGAGAGCTGGAACGTCATCGTCACGGCCGACCACGGGCACCTGCCCACGGGTGGTCACGGTGGCCGGGCCCAGACCGAGCGCGCGACGTTCGTCATCGCGGCGGGGGACGGCATCGAGGCGCAGGGGCGGCGGGAGAACCTCGCGATCACCGACATCGCGCCGACCGTCATGCGCCAGGCGGGTGTCGCCGTGGATCCCGCGTGGGGCCTCGACGGCACGGCCATCGGTGACGACGTTGCGGACGACTTCGACAGCCTGCGCCCGGCCCTCGCGCCGCGCGTCGACGAGACGACGGTCCCGGCCGGGACGCTCGGCTTCACGACGACCCCGCCGTCCGGCTGGAGCGTGGACAACTCGGCCATGCCGTCGGGTGGCGTGACCGAGTGGCGTGGCTGGTCGTTCACGACCCAGTCGTTCTGGTCCGCGGCGGAGCCGGGGCAGGCGCGCGAGAACTTCACCCGCGGGCGTGACGTGATCGCGGTCGCGGACTCCGACGAGTGGGACGACAAGAGCCACGGCGCGGGGAAGTTCGACTCGACGCTCGTCACGCCGACCTACGCGGTCGCGGGCAGGGAGCAGGCCGTGCTGAGCTTCGAGCACTCCTACCGTCACGACCGTGTGCAGGTCGCCGAGGTCCTCGTGAGCTTCGACGGCGCCGCACCGGTTCAGGTGGCTGCGTTCCCGGCCAGCGAGAACGGCCGACGCACGATCGTGACGGACGTCCCCGCCGGGGCGCGGGCCGCGCAGTACCGCTTCCGCTACAGCGGGACGAACGACTGGTTCTGGGCTCTCGACCAGGTGCGCTTCGCGACCTCGGGCGGCACGGACCCGGCCGGTGCGCAGGGCGTCGCGCTCCAGGCCGTCGTCGAGGAGCCCGTCGTCGAGGGACGGCTCTCGATGACGGTCGCGAGCGACGGTGCGCCTGTCACGCTCGCGGGCGGCCTGGACGGGGACCACCTGACCTACACCGCGGCCCTGCCGGTCGTGAGCGTCTCCGACACGCGCCTCGAGGCCGCCGGGTGGGCGGTGTCCGGGCAGTCGACCGCGTTCTCCGCAGGCGCGACGACGTTCGGTGCCGAGCGGCTGGGCTGGACGCCGCGTCTCGTGGTGGACAAGCCGGGCGTGCGGGTCGGGCCGAGCGTCTCCTCGGTGCTGGGCGGGGGAGCGGGGCTCGCGGTCCCGCAGACCCTCGCCGGTGCTGACGCGATCGGCCGCAAGGGCACGTCCGACGTCACGGCCGACCTCGCTCTCGAGCTTCCGGCCGACACCGCGCCAGGTTCCTACGGGGCGACGCTGACGATGTCGCTCTTCCCCGTGGACTGACCCTCTGCTCGCGGAGCCCCGGCCCACGGGCCACGGTTCTGCGAACGGCACCGAGCCGCCTGGTTCGTCGCTCCCGAGGGGAACGACGCGCCAGGCGGCTCGGGTCGTGCGAGGTTTCGACGGGCCTCCGGGGAGGGCTTCAGCAGGCGCCGAGGTCCTTCCACACGCCCCAGTCGCTGGGGGCCGGAGCGTCGCCGCGCGTCCACCACTTGGCCTGCCAGGTGCGCCCGTTGTGGGAGACGGTGTTGCCGCCCGTGTAGACGGTCGTCGCGCTCCACGGAGCGGCCGAGCAGGTCCCGCCGGTGGTCCCACCGGTCGTGCCGCCGGTGGTCCCGCCGGTGGTCCCACCGGTCGTGCCGCCGGTGGTCCCGCCGGTGGTCCCGCCGGTGGTCCCACCGGTGGTCCCGCCGGTGGTCCCACCGGTCGTGCCGCCGGTGGTCCCGCCGGTCGTGCCGCCCGTGGTCCCGCCTCCGGAGCCCGTACCGAGCCGTGCGCCGACGGCCGTCGCGAGCGCGTAGTTGTTCTTCTTGTCCCAGTTGATCGACCAGGTCATGACGCCGCCGATCTTGCCGTACGGCGTCGCAGGCTTGAAGGCGCCGCAGTTCGAGCCCGTCTCGAGGCAGTCGACGGCCTTGATCACGTTCGCGATGGGCTGGTAGCCGCCACCCGCCGCGGCCTGGACCGCGGGGACGCCGATGCCGACCTGGTCGGGCCGCAGGCCCATCTCGAGCTGGATGCAGGAGAGCGAGGTGAGGAAGTCGACGCTGCCCTGGCTGTAGACCTGCTGATTGCAGCCCATCATCGCGCCCGAGTTGTAGTACTGGGTGTTGACGATCGTGAGGATGTCCTTGATCGCGAGCGTGAGCTGGTAGTAGCCCATCGAGGTCGCCTGGTAGTCGATGGTCTGCGGGGCCATCGCGATGATGAGGCTCGGACCGGCCTTGGCCGACAGCTGTCGCAGCGCACTGGCCATGTACGTGGCGTTGATGCCGTGCTCGAGGTCGATGTCGACGCCGTCGAAGCCGTACTCCTGCATGAGGGCGTACGAGGTGTCGGCGAAGTTCTTCGCCTCGGTCGCGTTGGAGACGATGACGTTCCCCTTCTCGCCGCCGACGGACAGGATGACCTTGCGGCCCTGTGCCCGGATCGCGGCGATGTCGGCCTTGAACTGGGGCACGGTGTACCCGTCGAGCTCGGCCGTCGAGAGGTTGAACGTGATCCCGCCGGGGGTGCCGGCCAGGTTGTCGGCGAACGCGACGGCGACCAGGTTGTAGGCGGGCGGGATGTCGCTCAGCGGCATGACGACCGAGCCGTTGTCGAAGTTGTGCCAGTAGCCAGTGAGCCACTGGTGGCCCGGGGCGGTGGCAGCCGCGACGGTCGCGGGCTGGGCCGCGGGCTGCGGGGCGGCCTGGGCGCTCGTACCGGCGAGCGCGAGCCCGCCGAGGGCGACCGTGGCGGCGGTCAGCGCCGCGAGCAGGCGAGCCGGACGGCGGGCGCCGTCGGCGGGGTGTCGATGGGTTCTCACGTGGTGCTCCTCTAGCAAGGGGTCCGGGACGTCGTCGTCTCACCGGGACCGTCCGAGTGTCCGATCTGGGTCGGCCATGCCGACGCTACGTGAGCCGCGTCACGCCTGTGATGAGGGGATTCACCACTCTCTGCTGCGAGCGGTACGGGGATCCCCGTACGGGTCGCGTACCCGTAGCCGCGACCTCCCCCCGCCCGACGACGTCGCGCGGGTCGCGTGGAGCGGGTCGCCGAGGCGCTCGCCGGAGGCGCGGGAAGAGCCTGCGGGCGCGTGTATCAAACGCGGTGCCCGTCCCTCTCTCCCGGCAGGAAGGGGTCCGGTGCACCACCGGCCCGCTGTGTCGAGCGTGCGTGAGCACGGGCCGGAGGGAGGTCCTGCGGTGGCGGAAATGCTTGTCCCACCTGGGCAGACGCCCCTAGACTCGGGTTCCCCCGAAGTACCCGAGCACGATCGAGAGCAGACGGCGCACCCAGCCATGACACGGATCACCGAGGACGTCCCGGAAGTCGACGAGCCGGAGGTGAGCCTCGGGGACCGTGCCGCGGCCGCCCTGCTCGACTACCGGGAGGGCAAGCACCAGGCACTGGCCGACTTCGTGCGAGAGGCCACGCCGTTGCTGTGGCACACGGTCAGGGCCCAGGGCGTCGTCCGCGAGCAGGCCGACGACATCGTCCAGAACACCTGGATGGCCCTCGTGCGCAACGCGCACACGATCCAGGAGCCTCACGCGGTCCTCAAGTGGCTCCTCGTGACGGCCAAGCGCGGCGCCTGGGAGGCCGTCCGCAAGCAGCGTGACGACCAGAGGCGCCGGACCGAGCTGCCGGACGACATGCTCGACGGGCCCACTGGCACCCTGCCCTCCTCCGACCCCACCCCCGAGACCCAGGTCCTCGAGGTGGAGCGCGACCGCTACCTGTGGCGCGCTGTCCTCCAGCTGCCGGACCGCTGTCAGCAGCTCCTCCGGTTGATCTCGTTGGCGGACCGACCCGACTACAAGTACATCTCGAGCGCCATCGGCATGCCGGTGGGCAGCATCGGGTCCAACCGTGGGCGGTGCTTGGCAAAGCTCCGCGACATCATCGAGAGCGAGCAGGGGGACAGGACATGGGAAACATCATGAGCGCACCGTTGGGGTACAGCCCCGAGGAACCGCTGGACACCGTCGACCTCGAGATCCTGGCGGATCTCGCCCGTATCCACACGATGCTCGACCCGGTGCCGGACGGTCTCGTCGAGCGGTCGCTGTTCGCGATCACGCTCGCCGGTCTGGAGGCCGAGGTCATGGAGCTCGAGTACGTCCGCGTGCCGGAGATGTCGGTCCGGGGCGAGGCGCCGCCGATCGAGGCACGCACCATCACCTTCACGGCCGAGTCCCTCACCGTCATGATCACGCTGTCCGCTCGTGACGACGGTCGGATCCGCATCGACGGGTGGGCAGCGCCGGCCGGCGAGCTGACGGTCGAGCTGCACCGCCCGGACGGGATGGTCTCGACCGTCGCCGACGAGGACGGTCGGTTCGTGTTCGACGCCGTCGGGCCCGGTCCGGCGAGCCTGCTGCTGCGCGCCCTCGGCGCCGGCGGCGACGCCGTGACGACACCGATCATCGAGCTCTAGCCGTCCCGTCCTTCCGTCTTCTCGGAACGCCGGGCCGATCGGCCCGACGGTAGTCCCCTTCGTGCATTGGAGCACTGATGAGCCAGACCCCTGAGCAGCCTGCCGTCCCGCAGGGGCGACCGGCGTTCGGCGACCGTCCGGGCCGACTGCAGTGGCGTACCCGGACGCTCGACCCGATCACCGCACCACGCGGAGCGGGCAAGGCGTCACCGCACCCCACGTGGTACGTCGGCGACCGCATCCTCCTGCCCACGTCCCCCGAGGACCGGACGGCCGAGGGGCCGCTCCGCAGGCTCAGGGAGACCGCTGCGCGCTACGGCCTGACCGTCGAGATCGAGGAGTCGAGCGAGCAGGACGCCGCCCTGCTCGTCGAGGCGGACCTCGACCCCGAGACGACGGACGACCTTCGACAGGTCTTCGGGTTGTCGGTCCGGCTGCGCCGGGCTGTGGGGAACAACGGCCCGCTGCCCGACGCATGGGAGGTGATCGAGGATCTCGGTGGTCGTCTCGGTGCCGACGACGACGGCAGCCCTCGGGTCGCCCTCGACCACATGATCGCTCCGGCGCCGTACATCGGGGGGCAGCCGGCGATCCAGCCGTTCCCCTACACGCAGGGTCACCCGTACACGCAAGGACATCCCTACACCCAGGGCCATCCCTACACGCAGGGTCACCCGTACACGCAAGGACATCCCTACACCCAAGGTCACCCCGCCGGTACGGCGGAGTACTCCGTACCGGGGTGGGGCGGGCGGACCCCGGTCAACTGGGTCGGTCCGGTTCCTGCCCGCTCGCGGGGCCGCGGCGCCGACGACTTCACGGACGTGGACGGGGTCCGGCGCCCGGTCGTCGCCGTCCTGGACACCGGGGTCGGCAAGCACCCCTGGTTCGACGACGACCTCGACGTGCGTGGCACGGTCGTCGTGCGTGACCCCGAGCTGTTGGGCCAGCGGCTGTCGATCCTCCCGGAGACGGAGTACGAGTACGAGAACCCGGAGATCGGCGGGGTGTCGATCTCGCCCCTCACCGGCCCGCTCGACCCGGTCGCCGGGCACGGCACGTTCATCGCCGGCCTCGTGCACCAGAAGTGCCCGGACGCGGTCATCCTCGCTCCGCGCCTCTACGGCGGGTCGGGCGTCGTCCCTGAGCGGGACCTCCTGCGCTCGCTCCGCCGACTCCTGCTCTGGCACGTGCTCGGGCTCAGCGGACGGGCGGGCTACGCGCCGGTCGACGTCCTGGTCCTGTCGTTGGGCTACTACCACGAGCGTCCCGAGGACGCGGCGTTCGACGCTCCGTTCGGCACGGTCATCCGGGCGCTGCGGCGCTACGGCGTCCTCGTCGTGGTGTCCTCGGGCAACGACGGCCAGGTCCGCCCGATGTACCCCGCTGCGTTCGCGCCGCACATCGACCGTAAGGTGGAGCCTCCCGTGCCCCTGGACCCCTCGGAGCTGCTCCTCGCGGAGCCGCCGGTCATGGCCGTCGGTGCGCAGAACCCGGACGAGACGACGGCGCTGTTCAGCAACGACGGCCCGTGGGTGACGTGCGTCCGCCCCGGTGCGGCGCTGGTCTCGACCGCCCCGACGACGATGGACGGCGCCGTGGCTCCCTCGAGGTGGGTCAAGGAGCTCTGGTCGGACGGACGTCGAGCGACGATCGACCCCGAGGGGTTCCAGGGAGGGTTCGCGTCCTGGAGCGGGACGTCGTTCGCGGCGCCGGTCCTCGCGGGTGAGCTTGCGGCGACCCTGCTGGCCCGTCGAGCGCAGGATCCGACGTCACCCGCCGTGCTCGAGCCCGGTCGTGGGACGCCGCGACGCTGCGCCTGGCTGTGGGGATCCGTTACCCTGGCGACTGGGCTGGTGCCCGGAGATCCGGCGGTAGACATGGGGTGATCGGCGTGGCGCGTCGTGTGCCGGTGAGCGTGCTCGACGCGTGGGCGACGGCCCAGTCCGTCAACGCCCAGGGGCAGCACGCGCGCGCCGCGCGTCTCTTCCGGCAGATCACGGACCAGGTCGGCGAGCCTTCGCCCGAGGAACCACGGGAGATCGCGTACGTCAGGGTCCGGGCGCTCGTCGGGTTCGCGCAGACTCAGTTCGAGCTGACGGGCTCCCTGGCGGCCTCCTTGGAGACGCTCGACACGGCGGCACGGTGGGTCGAGACGTCCCACCTGCCTGAGCTCGACCTGATCGTCCATGGTCAGCGTGGCCTCCTGTTCTACCGGACGGGGCGGGGGGGGCGAGTCGCTCGCCGAGCTGGATGCCGCCGCGTCAGGGCAACGGGACGCCGATCCGCTGGACGCCGCAGTGCTGCTCCTCAACAGAGGGTCTCTCCACCTGGAGCTCGGCAATCTCGACCGCGCGTCCGCCGACCTTGCCGGGGCCGTCAGGTACGCGGACGAGATGGGTGACCAGCTCCTGCTGTCCAAGGCGAAGCACAACCTGGGCTACGTGGAGTTCCTGCGCGGCGACCTGCCGACCGCTCTGCGGGCCATGGAGGAGGCCGAGCACGGCGCGCCCGAGAGGCACGCGTCGGTCGGGCTCATCGACAAGGCGCAGGTCCTGATCGAGGCGGGTCTGCTCTCCGACGCGGACGCAGCGCTCGCCGAGGCGCGCGAGCACCTTGCGCGCAACAGGATGGTCAGGGACGTCGCCGAGGTCGAGCTCCTGCGCGCCCAGTGCCTCGTCGGCCTGCGCCGCTACACCGAGGCTCAGCGGCAGGCCCGAGCTGCTGCGGCCCGGTTCGATCGGATCGGCAACGGTCCCTGGGCGGCTCGTGCTCGGGTCGCCGAGCTCCAGGCGCGGCTCGCCGAGGACCGGTCGGTGGGTATCTCGGCCCGTGTGGCTCGTCGACGGGCGGCGCGGGCGCTCGAGCTCTCCGACGTCGGCGTCGGGCTCGGTGAGGCCGCAGGGCGTGGGGTGACCGTGCCTGCGCAGCTTCTTGCCGCCGAGTGGCTCCTCACGGCGACGGACCTGGCCGGGGCGCGGGAGGTGATGGCGAGGGTTCCTCGTCATCTGGGGCGTGCCGCACTGCCGCTCCGTCTGCAGCACCAGGCCGTGTCGGCGCAGCTGGCGTTCGCCACCGGGGAGCGTGGTGCTGCGCTCCGTGCCGTGCGCAAGGGGCAGCGCATGCTGGCCGAGCACCGTGAGGGGCTGGGATCGGTCGATGCCGTGACGGCCTCCGCGGTGCACGGCGTGCGGCTGGGGCACGTCGATGTCGCGGCCGCCCTGCGCACCGGCCGCGCGGCAGCGTTGCTCGACGCCGTCGAGCGTGGACGGGCGACCGTCGCGGGGAGCGGACGGGTCCGGCCGCCCTCGGACTCGCGGTCTGCCGAGCTGCTCTCCGCGGCGCGCCAGGAGATCGAGTCGGCCCGGCTCCTGGGGGCGAACCTCTCGGGCGAGCTGCTCGAGCGCCGTCGTGCGCACATGAGCGAGGCGCGGCGCCTGCAGGAGGCCGCCCGGCGTCGCGCCTGGCAGGACGGTGGGGGAGCGGCGACGCCGACCGCGGTCACGGCACGTCGCCTGCGCAGGGCGCTGTCGACGGCGAGCCCGTCGACGGTCGTCGCGGACTTCGTCGTGGCGGACGAGACGCTCCGCGTCCTGCGGGCTGACGCCTCGGGGCTGAGCATGATCCGGCTGGCCCCGATGGTGGAGGTCGGCGAGCGCATCCGGCGCGCGCGTGCGGATCTCGACGTCCTGTCGAACGGACTGATCCCGGCTCCCATGCGGGCCGCCGCCCGGGCGTCGCTCGACCGGAGCCTGGCGTGGCTGGACCGCGAGGTCCTCGCGCCGATCGACGCGCAGGGCGACCTGCACGTCGCCGCGCGCGACCTGCTGCTCGCGGTGCCGTGGTCGTCGTTGCCCTCGCGTGCGGGGCGGCGGACCTGGGTCAACTCGTGGATCGACCTGCAGGAGGCGTCGGTCGAGCGGACCAAGCCCGACGTCGTGGTCGTGGCGGGGCCGGGGCTGCGGGCCGCGGTCTCCGAGGCCGAGGCCGTGGCGCAGACATGGGGGCAGGCGACCGTCCTGACCGGCGAGGAGGCCACGTGCTCTGCCACGGTCGAGAGGCTCCCGTCGGCCGCGGTCGTGCATCTCGCGACACACGGGCGCCACGAGACCGACAACCCCTTGTTCTCCTCGTTGCGGCTCGCGGACGGTCCGTTGTTCGCGCACGAGCTCGACGGCGTGGACCTTCGAGGGGCGGTGGTCGTCCTCTCTGCCTGCGAGGCAGGACTGTCGACGGTCCGGATCGGTGGTGAGCCGCTGGGACTCACGAGCGTCCTCCTGCGGCTCGGGGCGGCGGCCGTGGTGTCGAGCGTCGCCCCGCTGCGGGACGACGTCGCCGCGCGGGTGATGCCCGAGTTCCACGGCCGGTTGCGGGCGGGGGCCACGCCGGGGGACGCGCTCGCGGCCGCGGTCGCGAGCGAGGACGAGCCGGTTCCCCTGGTCTGCTTCGGGCCGCTCGCGCTCTGACGGGACGGGCGTCCCCGGATTTGGAGCACGGGCGCACGTCACGTACCCTGTTCCAGTACCCAAGACCGCCGGTCGTACCGTCCTGCCCGCTGACTCGTCAGCTGCAGTCCGGACCGAAGTCCCGCAGAAGTGCGGAGGCCAGCGCAGGTGAGAGTTCACGGAGCGGGCGAGAGCCTGCACTTCGAGCCCCGCGCCTGCGCGGGGCTCTTCTCGTCTCCGCAGGACCTCACCCCCCAGGGCCCCCGCCCTGCGGAGACCGGTGGCACCACCACCGGAAGGATTGCCATGGCGAGGCCGGACAAGGCAGCCGCAGTCGCAGAGCTCACGGAGAACTTCCGCGAGTCGAACGCGGCCGTGCTGACCGAGTACCGCGGGCTCACCGTCGCGCAGCTCAAGCAGCTGCGTCGGTCGCTCAGCGGCAACGCAACCTACGCCGTGGTGAAGAACACGCTGACCGCCATCGCGGCCAAGGAAGCCGGCATCGAGATCGACGCCGACTTCAAGGGCCCCTCGGCCATCGCCTTCGTGACCGGTGACCCGGTCGAGGCGGCCAAGGGCCTGCGTGACTTCGCCAAGGCGAACCCCGCACTGGTCATCAAGGGCGGTGTCCTCGACGGACGCTCCCTGACCGCTGCGGACATCACCAAGCTCGCGGACCTCGAGTCCCGCGAGGTCCTGCTGGCCAAGCTGGCCGGCGCGTTCAAGCAGCCGCTCTACCAGGCGGCGTACCTGTTCAACGCGCCCGCCTCGCAGGCCGTTCGCACCATCGATGCCCTGCGCCTCAAGCAGGAATCGGAGAGCGCTGCCGCCTGATCCTCGTCTGAGGATCACGCAGCACGCACACACCCCCTCTGCTTCCAGCAGGGCTCTGTGGATCGTTGACAGGGCTGCTGCCGAGCACCAACCGAAAGGACCGCCATCATGGCGAAGCTCAGCACCGAAGAGCTCATCGAGCAGTTCAAGGGCCTCTCCCTCATCGAGCTCTCCGAGTTCGTGAAGGCGTTCGAGGACGCTTTCGAGGTCACCGCGGCCGCTCCGGCCGCCGTCGCCGTTGCAGGCCCCGCGGCCGCTGCCGCCGAGGAGGTCGAGGAGAAGACGGAGTTCGACGTCATCCTCGAGGCTGCCGGCGACAAGAAGATCCAGGTCATCAAGGAGGTGCGTGCCCTCACGAGCCTCGGCCTGAAGGAGGCCAAGGACCTCGTTGACGGCGCCCCCAAGCCCGTCCTGGAGAACGTCGCCAAGGACGCTGCTGACAAGGCCAAGGCTGCCCTCGAGGGCGCCGGCGCGACCGTCACCGTCAAGTGATCGCTGCCCTTCGGGGCGGTATCGCATGACAGGTCGCCTCGCGCGGCCTGACAGGTAGCACAGGCGACGAGGCCCGTACCCCCTCGGGGGTGCGGGCCTCTCGTCGCCTCTTCGTCTCCCGGCCCGACGCCGGAGCTCGCCTTCCACGGGAAGGCGGCGGACGCCGTCGGGCAGGGAGTTTCTTCGTGTTCTTGGGCGGCATATGGCGGCCACCGAGAAGATGTCCTCACCGGCCCGGTGGGGGAGTGCAGTGGGCGTGACGACGGTCTTGACAGGCCGCGGTTTCGCGTCGCTGGACACGCTTGACTGGGCCGGGTATGCTAGCGCTTTGCGCTCGCGTGTGCCCTCGGCACCCTCTGAACTGCCCGGACCGTCTTCGGTGTGCGTCCATCGTGCACCACGGCAGCCTCAGGGGGAAGAGGTCCTCCAGCCACGCAGCGTACAGCGTGCAATCGATCTGCAGGGAAGGACCCCTCTTGGCTGCCTCGCGCACCCCTTCTGCTCCGTCCGCCGACGCTATCGCGAACCGCACCGCTTCCCGGCGCGTATCTTTCGCCAAGATCTACGAGCCTCTCGAGGTGCCCGACCTGCTCGGGCTCCAGACCGAGAGCTTCGACTGGCTGCTGGGCAACCCGGCGTGGCGCGCACGCGTCGACGCCGCGGCCGCCGCCGGGCGCCAGGACGTCCCCGCGACGTCGGGTCTCGAGGAGATCTTCGAGGAGATCTCCCCGATCGAGGACTTCGGCTCCTCCATGTCTCTCTCCTTCTCCAACCACCGCTTCGAGCCCCCGAAGTACTCGGCCGAGGAGTGCAAGGAGAAGGACTTCACCTTCGCCGCGCCGCTCTTCGTCACCGCGGAGTTCGTGAACTACAACACCGGTGAGATCAAGAGCCAGACGGTCTTCATGGGCGACTTCCCGCTCATGACCGCACGCGGCACCTTCATCATCAACGGCACCGAGCGCGTCGTCGTCTCGCAGCTCGTCCGTTCGCCCGGTGTGTACTTCGAGCGCCAGGCAGACAAGACCAGCGACAAGGACATCTACTCCGCGAAGATCATCCCCTCGCGCGGTGCGTGGCTGGAGTTCGAGATCGACAAGCGCGACGCCGTCGGCGTCCGCGTCGACCGCAAGCGCAAGCAGTCCGTCACGGTCCTGCTCAAGGCCCTCGGCCTGACCGAGTCGCAGATCCGCGAGGAGTTCGCGGACTTCCCGTCGGTGCTCGACACGCTCGAGAAGGACCACGTCCACACCGAGGAAGAGGCGCTCGTCGACCTCTACCGCAAGATCCGTCCGGGCGAGCCGCCCACGGTCGAGGCCGGTCGCTCGCTCCTCGAGAACTTCTACTTCAACCCCAAGCGCTACGACTTCGCGAAGGTCGGCCGCTACAAGGCGAACAAGAAGCTCGGCGTCGACGCGCCCCTGGGCGACTCCACGCTGTCCGTCACGGACATCGTCGCGACGATCAAGTACCTCGCGGCCCTGCACGCCGAGGTCACGACCCTCCCCGGCACGCGTGCCGGCGAGCCCGTCGAGATCCGCGTCGAGACCGACGACATCGACCACTTCGGCAACCGTCGTATCCGTGCCGTGGGTGAGCTCATCCAGAACCAGGTCCGTACGGGCCTGTCCCGCATGGAGCGCGTCGTGCGCGAGCGCATGACGACCCAGGACGTCGAGGCGATCACGCCGCAGACCCTGATCAACATCCGCCCCGTGGTGGCGTCGATCAAGGAGTTCTTCGGCACCTCGCAGCTCTCGCAGTTCATGGACCAGAACAACCCGCTCGCCGGCCTGACGCACAAGCGTCGTCTGTCCGCGCTGGGCCCGGGTGGTCTGTCCCGTGACCGCGCCGGCATGGAGGTCCGTGACGTCCACCCGTCGCACTACGGCCGCATGTGCCCCATCGAGACCCCTGAGGGCCCGAACATCGGTCTGATCGGCTCGCTCGCCTCCTACGGGCGCATCAACCCGTTCGGGTTCATCGAGACGCCGTACCGCAAGGTCGAGGCGGGCAAGGTCTCCGACGAGGTCGTCTACCTGACGGCCGACGACGAGGACCGCTACGTCATCGCCCAGGCGAACACCGAGCTCAACGCCGACGGGTCGTTCCGTGCCGAGCGCGTCCTGGTCCGCACCAAGGGTGGCGAGACGGCCGACGTCCTCGGCACCGAGGTCGACTACATGGACGTCTCGCCGCGCCAGATGGTGTCGGTCGCGACCGCCCTCATCCCGTTCCTCGAGCACGACGACGCGAACCGCGCACTCATGGGTGCCAACATGCAGCGTCAGGCCGTGCCCCTGGTCCGTTCCGAGGCCCCGCTCGTGGGCACCGGCATGGAGCGCCGTGCAGCCATCGACGCCGGTGACGTCATCGTCGCGACCAAGCCCGGTGTCGTCACCGAGGTCTCCGCGGACCTGATCGTCGTCGCGAACGACGACGCGACCACGACGAGCTACCGCGCGGCGAAGTTCCGCCGCTCGAACCAGGGCACGTCGTACAACCAGCGTGTCGTCGTCGACGAGGGTGCTCGCGTCGAGGTCGGCTCCGTGCTGGCCGACGGCCCTGCGACGGACGAGGGCGAGCTCTCGCTCGGCCGCAACCTGCTCGTCGCGTTCATGTCCTGGGAAGGCCACAACTACGAGGACGCGATCATCCTGTCGCAGCGCCTCGTGCAGGACGACGTCCTGTCCTCGATCCACATCGAGGAGCACGAGGTCGACGCCCGTGACACGAAGCTCGGCCCCGAGGAGATCACGCGGGACATCCCGAACGTCTCCGAGGACGTCCTGGCGGACCTCGACGAGCGCGGTGTCATCCGCATCGGCGCAGAGGTCGGCGCGGGCGACGTGCTCGTCGGCAAGGTCACGCCCAAGGGTGAGACCGAGCTGACCCCCGAGGAGCGCCTCCTGCGCGCCATCTTCGGTGAGAAGGCCCGCGAGGTCCGCGACACGTCGCTCAAGGTTCCCCACGGCGAGTCCGGCACCGTCATCGGCGTCCGCGAGTTCAACCGCGAGGACGGCGACGAGCTGCCCGCGGGAGTGAACCAGCTGGTTCGCGTGTACATCGCGCAGCGACGCAAGATCACGGACGGCGACAAGCTCGCCGGCCGTCACGGCAACAAGGGTGTCATCTCGAAGATCCTCCCCGTCGAGGACATGCCCTTCCTCGAGGACGGCACCCCGGTGGACGTCATCCTCAACCCGCTGGGTGTCCCCGGTCGTATGAACGTCGGCCAGGTCCTCGAGACCCACCTCGGGTGGGTCGCGAAGCAGGGCTGGGACATCTCGCAGACCGACTGCGCAGCCGGCGAGGGCGACCTGTCCTGGAAGGAGCACGTCCCTGCGGTCGCTGCTTCGTCCGAGCCGGGCCGCCCCGTCGCGACGCCGGTCTTCGACGGGCTCGAGGAGGAGGCCCTCACGGGTCTGCTCTCCACGACGCTCCCGAACCGCGACGGCAACCGCATGGTGGGCCGCGACGGCAAGGCACGTCTGTTCGACGGCCGCTCCGGCGAGCCGTTCCCGGAGCCGGTCTCCGTGGGCTACATGTACATCCTGAAGCTCCACCACCTGGTGGACGACAAGATCCACGCCCGCTCGACCGGTCCGTACTCGATGATCACGCAGCAGCCGCTGGGTGGTAAGGCGCAGTTCGGTGGACAGCGTTTCGGCGAGATGGAGGTGTGGGCGCTCGAGGCATACGGCGCGGCGTACACCCTCCAGGAGCTGCTGACGATCAAGTCCGACGACGTCCCGGGCCGCGTGAAGGTCTACGAGGCGATCGTCAAGGGCGAGAACATCCCCGACTCGGGCATCCCGGAGTCCTTCAAGGTCCTCCTGAAGGAGATGCAGTCGCTCTGCCTGAACGTCGAGGTGCTCTCGAGCGACGGTGTCTCCATCGAGATGCGTGAGTCCGACGACGACGTGTACCGCGCTGCCGAGGAGCTCGGCATCGACCTCTCGCGTCGCCCCAACGCAGCATCCACGATCGACGAGATCTGATCTCGGAAGCGGTGGGGGCGTCCGTGAACGAACGCCCCCACCGCCACCCGACACTCTGTAGCACCTCCACCGCGCCGGCCGGGACGAACCCCGGACAGGCCGGCAGACGAAGGAAGTAGGACCACCTTGCTCGACGTCAATGTCTTCGACGAGCTGCGTATCGGACTGGCCACGGCAGACGACATCCGTGACTGGTCTCACGGCGAGGTCAAGAAGCCTGAGACCATCAACTACCGCACCCTCAAGCCCGAGAAGGACGGACTCTTCTGCGAGAAGATCTTCGGCCCCACCCGGGACTGGGAGTGCTACTGCGGCAAGTACAAGCGCGTGCGCTTCAAGGGCATCATCTGCGAGCGCTGCGGCGTCGAGGTGACGCGCTCGAAGGTGCGCCGTGAGCGCATGGGCCACATCGAGCTCGCCGCCCCTGTCACGCACATCTGGTTCTTCAAGGGTGTGCCCTCCCGCCTCGGTTACCTCCTCGACCTGGCGCCGAAGGACCTCGAGAAGGTCATCTACTTCGCCGCTTACATGATCACGTCGGTCGACGTCGAGGGCCGTCAGGAAGACCTCCCCAACCTCCAGAACGAGATCGACCTGGAGAAGAAGGAGATCACGGACCGTCGCGACAACGACATCAACACCCGCGCCCAGAAGCTCGAGGCCGACCTGGCCGCGCTCGAGGCAGAGGGTGCTCGTGCCGACGCCCGTCGCAAGGTCCGGGACTCGGCCGAGCGCGAGATGGCGGCGATCCGCAAGCGCTCCGACGCCGAGCTCGACCGCCTGGACCAGGTCTGGGACCGTTTCAAGAACCTCAAGGTCGCCGACCTCGAGGGCGACGAGATGCTCTACCGCGCCCTCCAGGACCGGTACGGCAACTACTTCGAGGGCTCGATGGGCGCCGCGGCGATCCAGAAGCGTCTTCAGGACTTCGACCTGGTCGCCGAGGCCGAGCTGCTGCGCGAGATCATCCGCAGCGGCAAGGGCCAGAAGAAGACCCGCGCCCTCAAGCGCCTCAAGGTCGTCAACGCGTTCCTGACCACGACCAACTCGCCCACAGGCATGGTGCTGGACGCCGTCCCGGTCATCCCGCCGGACCTGCGCCCCATGGTGCAGCTCGACGGTGGCCGCTTCGCGACCTCGGACCTCAACGACCTGTACCGCCGCGTGATCAACCGGAACAACCGCCTCAAGCGTCTCCTCGACCTGGGCGCCCCGGAGATCATCGTCAACAACGAGAAGCGCATGCTGCAGGAAGCTGTGGACTCGCTCTTCGACAACGGCCGTCGTGGTCGCCCGGTCACGGGCCCCGGCAACCGTCCTCTGAAGTCGATCTCCGACATGCTCAAGGGCAAGCAGGGTCGATTCCGTCAGAACCTCCTCGGCAAGCGTGTCGACTACTCGGGCCGTTCGGTCATCGTGGTCGGCCCGCAGCTCAAGCTGCACCAGTGCGGTCTGCCCAAGCAGATGGCCCTCGAGCTCTTCAAGCCCTTCGTGATGAAGCGCCTCGTGGACCTGAACCACGCGCAGAACATCAAGAGCGCCAAGCGCATGGTCGAGCGCGCCCGCCCGGTCGTGTGGGACGTCCTCGAAGAGGTCATCACCGAGCACCCCGTGCTGCTCAACCGTGCGCCCACGCTGCACCGCCTCGGCATCCAGGCCTTCGAGCCCCAGCTGGTCGAGGGCAAGGCCATCCACCTGCACCCGCTCGTGTGTGCCGCGTTCAACGCGGACTTCGACGGTGACCAGATGGCCGTGCACCTGCCGCTGTCGGCCGAGGCCCAGGCAGAGGCGCGCATCCTCATGCTCTCGAGCAACAACATCCTGAAGCCGTCGGACGGGCGTCCGGTGACCATGCCTTCGCAGGACATGATCATCGGTCTGTACCACCTGACGAACGACAAGAAGGACGCCAAGGGTGCGGGGCGCGCGTTCAGCTCGGTCGCCGAGGCCATCATGGCCTTCGACTCCGGCTCTCTGGACCTGAACGCCGAGGTCAGCATCCGCATGGACGGTCTGGTCTTCGCCGAGGGCGAGGCCCCCGAGGGCTTCGTCCCCGGAGAGCCGTTCGTCTTCGCGACGACCCTCGGTCGCGCGCTCTTCAACGAGACGCTGCCCGTGAGCTACGGCTACGTGAACGGCATCGTCGACAAGAAGAAGCTCTCGACGATCGTCAACGAGCTCGCCGAGACCTACCCCAAGGTCGAGGTCGCTGCCTCGCTCGACGCGCTCAAGGAGGCCGGCTTCCGCTGGGCCACCCGTTCGGGTGTCACCATCGCCATCTCCGACGTCGCGACCCCCGCGGCGAAGGCGGCGATCCTGGAGGAGCACGAGGCCCGTGCCCTGAAGGTGCAGCAGGAGTACGACCGTGGTCTGATCACCGACGACGAGCGTCGCCAGGAGCTCATCGAGATCTGGACGCAGGCCACCGACAAGGTCGCGACCGCGATGCGCTCGAGCTTCCCGGAGCGCAACACCGTCTACACGATGGTCGGCTCGGGTGCTCGCGGTAACTGGATGCAGGTCCGTCAGATCGCCGGTATGCGCGGCCTCGTGGCGAACCCGAAGGGTGAGATCATCCCTCGCCCGATCAAGTCCAACTACCGCGAGGGCCTCTCGGTCCTCGAGTACTTCATCGCGACGCACGGTGCCCGCAAGGGCCTCGCCGACACCGCTCTGCGCACCGCCGACTCGGGCTACCTGACCCGTCGTCTGGTCGACGTGTCGCAGGACGTCATCGTCCGCGAGGAGGACTGCGGCACCGAGCGTGGCCTGACGCTGCCCGTGGGCGAGAAGATCGGCGACCGCCTGGTCCGTCACGACAAGGTCGAGACGAGCATCTACTCGCGCACCCTCGCCTCCGACATGGAGGACGCTGACGGCAACGTCATCGCCAAGGCGGGGGACGACGCCGGTGACCTAGTCATCGACGCACTCCTCGCGGCCGGGATCGACACGGTCAAGGTCCGCTCGGTCCTGACCTGCGAGTCCCGCGTCGGCACGTGCGCCAAGTGCTACGGGCGCTCGCTGGCCACCGGCAAGCTCGTCGACATCGGCGAGGCCGTCGGCATCATCGCGGCCCAGTCGATCGGTGAGCCCGGCACGCAGCTGACGATGCGTACCTTCCACACCGGTGGTGTGGCCTCCGCGGACGACATCACGCAGGGTCTGCCCCGTGTGACCGAGCTCTTCGAGGCACGTACCCCGAAGGGTGAGGGCCCCATCGCGGAGTTCTCGGGTCGCATCACGATCGACGAGGCGGAGCGCACGCGCCGCATCGTCCTGACCCCCGACGACGGCTCCGAGGAGCTCGCCTACCCGGTGACGAAGCGTTCGCGCCTCCTCGTCAGCGACGGCGACCACGTCGAGGTCGGCACGCAGCTCGTCCAGGGTGCGGTCGACCCGAAGAAGGTCCTGCGCATCCTCGGCCCCCGCGCGACCCAGAAGCACCTGGTGGACGAGGTCCAGGAGGTCTACCGCTCCCAGGGCGTGGACATCCACGACAAGCACATCGAGGTCATCGTGCGGCAGATGCTGCGTCGCGTGACCGTGCTGGACTCGGGCGACTCGCAGCTCCTGCCGGGCGAGCTCGCCGAGCGCGGGCGCTTCGAGGACGCCAACCGTCGCGCGGTGTCGGAAGGTGGACAGCCGGCCTCCGGCCGTCCCGAGCTGATGGGCATCACGAAGGCGTCGCTCGCGACGGACTCGTGGCTGTCGGCGGCCTCCTTCCAGGAGACGACGCGTGTCCTCACCGAGGCGGCGATGAGCGGTCGTCGTGACCCGCTCCTCGGCCTCAAGGAGAACGTCATCCTCGGTAAGCTCATCCCGGCCGGTACGGGTCTGCCCCGCTACCGCAACGTCGAGGTCGAGCCCACCGAGCAGGCCAAGACGGAGCTCTACCCGAGCTTCGGCTACGACGAGATCGACTTCCAGGGGCTCGGCATGGGCTCCGGCGAGGCGATCCCGCTCGAGGACCTGGACTTCGGCGACTACCGCTGACCTCGGCGCCGTGGCCCGACGACCCTGCGTCGTCGGGCCACGGCGGACCGAGTAGCACAGGGGGTGACCTCGGCGCGCTGGACGCGCCGAGGTCACCCCCTGTCTCTTTGACTACCTGCCGCCTGGCAGGTAACGTAGTAGACCGTGCCCGCGCCGTCGTGCACGCTGTGTCGTTTCCAGCGTGCCGATGTGAGTGCGCGAGCATTCCGGTGCCTGAGCTCTTCGGCCGATCCTCGGATCGTTCGTGGGTCCAGCCCGGACCATCGAGCCGGTGGTACGTGGCGATTGCGACGCTCAGCGTCGCAGGTGCCGTTTGCCGTCGGCACCCACAGCCCGTTGAGACCACCGCCGGGGATCACCCCGGTCCAGCTCGAGAAGACACGGAGACGTAGTGCCTACGATCCAGCAGCTCGTCCGCAAGGGGCGGACCTCGAAGGCAGGGAAGTCCAAGACTCCCGCCCTCAAGGGTTCCCCGCAGCGGCGTGGTGTGTGCACGCGTGTGTACACCACCACCCCCAAGAAGCCGAACTCCGCACTGCGCAAGGTCGCACGCGTGAAGCTCTCGTCCCAGATCGAGGTCACCGCGTACATCCCCGGTGTCGGCCACAACCTCCAGGAGCACTCCATCGTGCTCGTCCGCGGCGGTCGTGTGAAGGACCTCCCCGGTGTCCGCTACAAGATCGTCCGTGGCGCGCTCGACACCCAGGGCGTCAAGAACCGCAAGCAGGCTCGCAGCCGCTACGGTGCCAAGAAGGAGAAGAGCTAATGCCTCGTAAGGGCCCCGCCCCGAAGCGGCCGCTCATCGTCGACCCTGTCTACGGTTCCCCGGTCGTCACCCAGCTCATCAACAAGGTCCTCCTGGACGGCAAGAAGTCGACCGCCGAGGCGATCGTCTACGGTGCCCTCGAGGGTGTCCGCGCGAAGACCGACGGTGACCCCGTCGTCGTCCTCAAGCGTGCTCTCGAGAACGTGCGCCCGGCCCTCGAGGTCCGTTCGCGCCGTGTCGGTGGCGCGACCTACCAGGTCCCCGTCGAGGTGCGCCCCACGCGTTCCACGACGCTCGCGCTGCGCTGGCTCACGGACTACTCGCGCGCCCGTCGCGAGAAGACCATGACCGAGCGCCTCATGAACGAGATCCTCGACGCGAGCAACGGCCTCGGTGCCGCGGTCAAGCGTCGTGAGGACATGCACAAGATGGCCGAGTCCAACAAGGCCTTCGCGCACTACCGCTGGTAGTCCGCCCGACCGGCCCTGGGGGATCACCCCCGGGGCCGTCGGCGGGTCCGGCCGGCTTCGGTAGAAGCAGCGCCCCCCGACTCAACCCACACAAAGGGGAAGTACCCGTGGCACTTGACGTGCTGACCGACCTGAACAAGGTCCGCAACATCGGCATCATGGCCCACATCGATGCCGGTAAGACCACGACCACCGAGCGCATCCTGTTCTACACCGGGGTGAACTACAAGATCGGTGAGACGCACGACGGCGCATCGACGACCGACTGGATGGAGCAGGAGAAGGAGCGCGGCATCACGATCACGTCTGCCGCCGTGACCTGCTTCTGGAACAAGAACCAGATCAACATCATCGACACCCCCGGCCACGTGGACTTCACGGTCGAGGTCGAGCGCTCCCTGCGTGTGCTCGACGGTGCTGTTGCCGTGTTCGACGGCAAGGAGGGCGTCGAGCCCCAGTCCGAGACCGTCTGGCGCCAGGCCGACAAGTACAACGTCCCGCGCATCTGCTTCGTCAACAAGATGGACAAGCTCGGCGCGGACTTCTACTTCACGGTCGACACCATCGTGAACCGCCTCAAGGCCAAGCCGCTGGTCATCCAGCTGCCGATCGGCTCCGAGAGCGACTTCACGGGCGTCGTCGACCTGCTCGAGATGCGCGCACTCGTGTGGCGCGGCGAGACCAAGATGGGCGAGGCGTACGAGGTCGAGGAGATCCCCGCGGACCTCCTCGAGAAGGCGCAGACCTACCGTGCCGAGCTCGTCGAGAACGTCGCCGAGGCCGACGAGGAGCTCCTCGAGAAGTACCTCAACGGCGAAGAGCTGACGGTCGCGGAGATCAAGTCCGCGATCCGCAAGCTCACCGTCTCGGGCGAGGCCTTCCCGGTGCTCTGCGGCTCCGCGTTCAAGAACAAGGGCGTCCAGCCCATGCTCGACGCGGTCATCGACTTCCTGCCGTCGCCCCTCGACGTCCCGGCCATCAACGGCCACGACGTCAAGGACGAGGAGAAGGTCGTCGAGCGCCACCCCGACGCCACGGAGCCGTTCTCGGCCCTCGCGTTCAAGGTCGCGTCGCACCCGTTCTTCGGCAAGCTGACGTACGTCCGCGTCTACTCCGGCCAGGTCACGCCGGGCACCCAGGTGCTCAACGCGACCAAGGGCAAGAAGGAGCGTCTGGGCAAGATCTTCCAGATGCACTCCAACAAGGAGAACGCGGTCGAGCTCGGCAGCGCCGGCCACATCTACGCGTTCATCGGCCTCAAGGACACGACGACCGGTGACACCCTGTGTGACATCGCGAACCCCGTCGTCCTCGAGTCCATGACCTTCCCGGAGCCCGTCATCGACGTGGCGATCGAGCCCAAGACGAAGGCCGACCAGGAGAAGCTCTCGGTCGCCATCCAGAAGCTCGCCGAGGAGGACCCGACCTTCCGCGTCAAGCTCGACGAGGAGACCGGCCAGACCGTCATCGGCGGCATGGGCGAGCTCCACCTCGACATCCTCGTCGACCGCATGCGTCGCGAGTTCAACGTCGAGGCCAACGTCGGCAAGCCGCAGGTCGCGTACCGCGAGACCATCCGCCGTACCGCGGAGAAGATCGACTACACGCACAAGAAGCAGACCGGTGGTTCGGGTCAGTTCGCCAAGGTGCAGGTCACCTTCGAGCCGCTCGACCTGACCGAGGGCGGCGAGCTCTACGAGTTCAAGAACGCCGTCACCGGTGGTCGCATCCCGCGTGAGTACATCCCGTCGGTCGACGCCGGTATCCAGGCCGCCCTCCAGCTGGGTGTCCTCGCCGGCTTCCCGCTCGTGGGCGTGAAGGCTACGCTCATCGACGGCGCGTACCATGATGTCGACTCTTCGGAGATGGCGTTCAAGATTGCCGGCTCGATGGTCCTCAAGGAGGGCGTCAAGCGGGCGGACCCGGTTCTGCTGGAGCCGGTCATGGCGGTCGAGGTGCGTACGCCCGAGGAGTACATGGGCGACGTGATCGGCGACCTCAACTCTCGTCGCGGCATGATCCAGTCCATGGAGGACGCGACGGGTGTCAAGGTCGTCCGTGCTCAAGTACCGTTGTCCGAGATGTTCGGGTACATCGGTGACCTGCGGTCGAAGACCCAGGGTCGCGCTGTGTACTCGATGTCATTCGACAGCTACGCCGAGGTTCCTCGGAACGTTGCCGAAGAGATCATCAAGAAGACCCGGGGCGAGTGAGTCCCCACAGGTCGAAGACCCTGTAACAACCATCAACCTGTAGCGACCCGCACGCCCCGCAGATGTCTTGTGCATCTGCATCGTTCGGCACAACTACCCAAGTCCCAGGAGGACCCCAGTGGCGAAGGCCAAGTTCGAGCGGACCAAGCCGCACGTCAACGTCGGAACCATCGGTCACGTCGACCACGGTAAGACGACGCTGACGGCAGCGATCTCGAAGGTGCTGCACGACAAGTTCCCGGACGTGAACCCCGAGTTCAAGTTCGACGAGATCGACAAGGCGCCGGAAGAGAAGCAGCGCGGTATCACGATCAACATCGCGCACATCGAGTACGAGACGGACAAGCGTCACTACGCTCACGTCGACGCTCCCGGTCACGCCGACTACATCAAGAACATGATCACCGGTGCCGCTCAGATGGACGGCGCGATCCTCGTGGTCGCGGCGACCGACGGCCCGATGGCTCAGACGCGTGAGCACGTTCTGCTCGCCCGCCAGGTGGGTGTCCCCTACCTGCTGGTCGCGCTGAACAAGTCCGACATGGTCGAGGACGAGGAAATCCTCGAGCTCGTCGAGATGGAGGTGCGCGAGCTCCTCTCCTCGCAGGGCTTCGACGGTGACGAGGCCCCCGTGGTCCGCGTCTCCGGTCTGAAGGCTCTCGAGGGCGACCCCGAGTGGGTCAAGTCCGTCGAGGCCCTCATGGAGGCCGTGGACGAGAACGTCCCCGAGCCCGTCCGCGAGCTCGACAAGCCCTTCCTCATGCCCGTCGAGGACGTCTTCACGATCACCGGTCGTGGCACCGTCGTCACCGGCAAGGTCGAGCGCGGCACCCTCGCGGTCAACTCCGAGGTCGAGATCGTCGGCATCCGCAACCCGCAGAAGACCACGGTCACGGGTATCGAGACGTTCCACAAGCAGATGGACGAGGCTCAGGCCGGCGACAACACCGGTCTGCTGCTCCGCGGCATCAAGCGCGAGGACGTCGAGCGCGGCCAGGTCGTCGTGAAGCCGGGTTCGATCACCCCGCACACCGACTTCGAGGCTCAGGTCTACATCCTGGGCAAGGACGAGGGTGGGCGTCACAACCCGTTCTTCTCGAACTACCGCCCGCAGTTCTACTTCCGTACCACGGACGTCACCGGCGTCATCACGCTGCCCGAGGGCACCGAGATGGTCATGCCCGGTGACAACACCGAGATGACGGTCGAGCTGATCCAGCCGATCGCCATGGAGGAGGGCCTCGGCTTCGCCATCCGTGAGGGTGGCCGCACGGTCGGATCGGGCCGTGTCACGAAGATCATCAAGTGATCTTCTGACCTCCTGATCCACTCCGGCAGCTCCTGAGCCTCGCGCTCAGGGGTTCCGGGACGGATCGATCGAAGGGCCCGGGTACCGCGAGGTACCCGGGCCCTTCGGCGTCCCGGGGGAGCGAGGGGCGGACGGCAGTCGATCCGAGGGCAGCGACCTTGGAGAGAGCTGTCGTCGAGGTGCTCCTCAGGACTCGACCAGGTCCCGTCCCTGCTGGTGAGCGTGGCGCGGACGGTCGTGCAGCGGTGTGCAGGCCGGCCTGGCGACCGTGGCGGCACGGTGGCCCTGGTCACAGAGTTCGGCAGGAGGCCCCATGGCGGTTACCCTGGAAGGACGACGTGCGCCGCTCGACGCGTGAGCACGTCGAGCGTCGCGTGAGGTTCGGCCCGAGTGGCTGGCGCCGCGCGCACGACGATTGGTCTTCCACGGTTTCCTGTGGCAGACTGTTCAGGTTGCCTGTTACGGGTGCGCTCTTTCATGTGTCGAACAGTGTGTTGAACCGCTAAGCATGCGGACCTCGGTGTTCCGAGGTTGCCGCGGGTTGAACTCTCTGTCGACACAGATCGAGGACCCCGCGGAACCCAGGTTCTGCACAGGCTCGACAACGTTGTGAACGGCTGTGACGCCGTCGGGCGCCAGAAGTTGGCCCGATGCGTGAGCGGTTCACATATCCAACGGCCCTGCACCGTTCTCGGTGCGTGCGCTCGGAAGGTCGCGATAGGCGACACGCCCGAGCGCGGGGGTCGGACAGCTAGCGGTTCGAGAGAGAGAGTCAGACGACGCCATGGCGGGACAGAAGATCCGCATCCGGCTCAAGTCCTACGACCACGAGGTGATTGACAGCTCGGCGCGCAAGATCGTCGACACTGTCACCCGCGCTGGTGCAACGGTCGTGGGCCCGGTGCCGCTGCCGACGGAGAAGAACGTCTTCTGCGTCATCCGGTCGCCTCACAAGTACAAGGACAGCCGCGAGCACTTCGAGATGCGCACGCACAAGCGGCTTATCGACATCATCGATCCCACGCCGAAGGCCGTCGACTCGCTCATGCGTCTCGACCTGCCTGCGGACGTGAACATCGAGATCAAGCTCTGAGGCGGGAGGACAACATGACTACGCCCCAGCAGAACGAGCGGCCCGTCACGGCCGTGCTCGGCACGAAGCTCGGCATGACCCAGCTCTGGGACGAGGCAGGCCGCCTGGTCCCCGTCACGGTCGTCGCCGTGGGCACGAACGTCGTGACCCAGGTCCGCACCGCGGAGACCGACGGTTACGCCGCGGTCCAGCTGGCCGCAGGCCAGATCGACCCGCGCAAGGTCACGAAGCCCCTCAAGGGCCACTTCGAGAAGGCCGGCGTCACGCCGCGCCGTCACGTGACCGAGATCCGCACCACCGATGCCGGTGAGTACACCCTCGGCCAGGAGATCACCGCGGAGGCCTTCGAGGCCGGCGCGAAGGTCGACGTCGTGGGCACCACCAAGGGCAAGGGCACCGCCGGTGTCATGAAGCGTCACGGCTTCCACGGCGTGGGTGCCTCCCACGGTGCGCACCGCAACCACCGCAAGCCTGGTTCGATCGGTGGGGCCTCGACCCCGTCGCGAGTCTTCAAGGGCGTGCGCATGGCTGGTCGGATGGGCTTCGACCGTCAGACCACGCAGAACCTGACCGTCCACGCGGTCGACGCAGAGAAGGGTCTGCTGCTCGTCAAGGGCGCAGTTCCCGGCCCCAAGGGCGGCGTCGTCCTCGTGCGTAGCGCCGTGAAGGGAGCATGACACTCATGGCAGCTCTCACTGTCGACGTCCTCGACGCCACGGGCAAGAAGGCCGGCACCGCCGACCTTCCCGCCGAGGTGTTCGACGTCCAGACGAACGTCCCGCTGATCCACCAGGTTGTCGTCGCGCAGCTCGCTGCAGCCCGTCAGGGCACGCACGACACCAAGAGCCGCGGCGAGGTCCGCGGTGGTGGACGCAAGCCGTACAAGCAGAAGGGCACCGGCCGCGCCCGTCAGGGTTCGACCCGTGCACCTCAGTTCGCCGGTGGTGGGGTCGTTCACGGCCCGACGCCGCGCGACTACAGCCAGCGCACCCCCAAGAAGATGAAGGCTGCTGCACTGCGCGGCGCCCTCTCCGACCGGGCTCGTGCCGGCCGTGTCCACGTCGTGACCGGCTTCGGGATCGACGGCCAGCCGTCGACCAAGGCCGCGATCAGCTCGCTCGCCAACCTCTCTCCCCGCAAGCACGTGCTCGTGGTGCTGGAGCGCGGCGACGAGCTGACGAGCAAGTCCCTCCGCAACGCGGAGCAGGTGCACCTCCTGGTCGCTGACCAGCTGAACACCTACGACGTGCTCGTCTCCGACGACGTGGTCTTCACCGAGGGCGCACTCGCTGCGTTCCTCGCCGGACCCGCCACGGGCTCTTCGGTCAAGGCCGTCGCGTCCGAGTCGGAAGCAGCTGACGAGGCCGAGGAGGCCGCGAAGTGACCGCCGTGACGAAGGACCCCCGCGACATCCTGCTCGCGCCGGTGGTCTCCGAGAAGAGCTACGGGCTCCTCGACGAGGGTAAGTACACCTTCCTCGTGGACCCGCGGGCCAACAAGACCGAGATCAAGATCGCCGTCGAGCAGATCTTCTCGGTCAAGGTTGCCTCCGTGAACACGATCAACCGCAAGGGCAAGACCCGGCGGACGCGTTTCGGGCTGGGCAAGCGCAAGGACACCAAGCGTGCGATCGTCACCCTCCGCGAGGGCACGATCGACATCTTCGGCGGGCCGGTCGGCTGAGGCCGGACGAGAGCAGATTGAGGACAGATCCCCATGGGAATCCGTAAGTACAAGCCGACGACGCCCGGCCGCCGCGGCTCGAGCGTTGCCGACTTCGTCGAGATCACGCGCTCGCAGCCGGAGAAGTCGCTGGTCCGTCCGCTCACCAAGAGCGGTGGCCGCAACAGCACCGGTCGGATCACCACCCGTCACAAGGGTGGTGGCCACAAGCGCGCATACCGAGTCATCGACTTCCGTCGTCACGACAAGGACGGCGTGCCCGCGAAGGTCGCTCACATCGAGTACGACCCCAACCGCACGGCACGCATCGCGCTCCTGCACTACGCGGACGGCGAGAAGCGCTACATCATCGCGCCGAACAAGCTGAAGCAGGGCGACGTCATCGAGAACGGCGCAGGCGCCGACATCAAGCCCGGCAACAACCTGCCGCTGCGCAACATCCCGACCGGTACGGTCATCCACGCCATCGAGCTCAAGCCCGGTGGCGGCGCGAAGATCGCCCGTTCGGCTGGTGCGTCGGTGCAGCTCGTCGCCAAGGACGGCCCCTACGCCCAGCTGCGTATGCCGTCCGGTGAGATCCGCAACGTCGACCTGCGCTGCCGCGCCACGGTCGGCGAGGTGGGCAACGCCGAGCAGTCGAACATCAACTGGGGCAAGGCCGGCCGTATGCGTTGGAAGGGCAAGCGCCCCTCCGTCCGTGGTGTCGCCATGAACCCGATCGACCACCCTCACGGTGGTGGTGAAGGCAAGACCTCCGGTGGACGCCACCCGGTGAGCCCCTGGGGCCAGCCTGAAGGCCGTACCCGCCGTCCCAACAAGCCGAGCGACAAGCTGATCGTGCGTCGTCGCCGTACCGGCAAGAAGCGCTGATAGGAGCCTGACAGATGCCACGCAGCCTGAAGAAGGGCCCCTTCGTCGACGGACACCTTCAGAAGAAGGTGGACGTCCAGAACGAGAAGGGGACCAAGAACGTCATCAAGACCTGGTCCCGTCGGTCGGTCATCACGCCCGACTTCCTCGGTCACACTTTTGCCGTGCACGACGGACGCAAGCACACTCCGGTGTTCGTCACCGAGTCGATGGTTGGCCACAAGCTCGGCGAGTTCGCACCCACCCGGACCTTCCGCGGCCACGTGAAGGACGACAAGAAGGGCCGTCGTCGCTGATCTGCGTGCAGACGCAGATCACGAGACGACGACTCCGAACGTCATGACGAGACAAGAAGGCAGGACAGCAATGGAAGCCAAGGCGCAGGCGCGGTTCGTCCGTGTCACGCCCCAGAAGGCCCGGCGCGTCGTGGACCTCATCCGTGGCAAGCAGGCCACCGAGGCCGTCGCGGTGCTGAAGTTCGCACCGCAGGCCGCGAGTGAGCCGATCCGCAAGGTCGTGGAGAGCGCGATCGCGAACGCACGGGTGAAGGCCGACCGCGCGAGCGTGGCATTCGACGAGCAGGAGCTCGTCGTTGCCCAGGCGTTCGTGGACGAGGGCCCGACCCTCAAGCGGTTCCGGCCTCGCGCTCAGGGGCGCGCGAGCCAGATCCTCAAGCGGACGAGCCACATCACCGTGGTTCTCGTTCCGCGCGAAGACACGAAGGGAAGGGCCCGATAGTGGGACAGAAGGTTCACCCGCACGGGTACCGCCTCGGCATCACCACCGACCACCGGTCGCGTTGGTTCGCCGACAGCACCAAGCCCGGACAGCGGTACCGCGACTACGTCCGTGAGGACGTGCAGATCCGCAAGCTCATGGCCACCGGCCTCGAGCGTGCCGGCATCTCCAAGGTCGAGATCGAGCGCACCCGTGACCGTGTGCGTGTGGACATCCACACGGCACGTCCGGGCATCGTGATCGGCCGCCGTGGCGCAGAGGCAGACCGCATCCGCGGCGAGCTCGAGAAGCTCACGGGCAAGCAGGTCCAGCTCAACATCCTCGAGGTCAAGAACGCTGAGATCGATGCTCAGCTCGTGGCCCAGGGGATCGCCGAGCAGCTCGCGAGCCGCGTGTCCTTCCGCCGTGCGATGCGCAAGGGCATGCAGTCCGCGCAGCGCGCCGGCGCCAAGGGCATCCGTGTCCAGTGCTCGGGCCGTCTCGGCGGCGCCGAGATGAGCCGCTCCGAGTTCTACCGCGAAGGCCGTGTGCCGCTGCACACGCTCCGCGCGAACATCGACTACGGCTTCTTCGAGGCCCGCACCACGTTCGGCCGTATCGGCGTCAAGGTGTGGATCTACAAGGGCGACATGACCGAGAAGGAGTTCGCTGCGCAGCAGGCGACCGCCGCTCCCCGCCAGGGCCGTGGTGGCCCCCGCGGTGGCGACCGTCCTGACCGTGGCGGAGACCGTCGTGGCGCCGGCCGTCGCAACGAGCGTCCGGCACAGTCCGAGGCACCTGCAGCTGCAGGGGCGGAGGCACCTGTCGCCGAGAAGGCTCCTGAGTCCGGAACGGAGGCCTGAGCATGCTGATCCCGCGCAGGCTGAAGCACCGTAAGCAGCACCACCCCTCGCGCTCCGGCGCCTCGAAGGGTGGCAACCAGATCGCGTTCGGCGAGTTCGGCATCCAGGCTCTCGAGCCTGCGTACGTCACGAACCGCCAGATCGAGGCTGCTCGTATCGCGATGACCCGTCACATCAAGCGAGGCGGAAAGGTCTGGATCAACATCTACCCGGACCGCCCGCTGACCAAGAAGCCGGCGGAGACCCGCATGGGTTCTGGTAAGGGTTCGCCCGAGTGGTGGATCGCCAACGTCAAGCCCGGCCGCATCGTCTTCGAGCTGGCCGGTGTCCCGGAGCCCCTGGCTCGCGAGGCCATGCGCCGCGCGATCCACAAGCTCCCGATGAAGTGCCGTTTCGTGGTGCGCGAGGGTGGTGGCAACTGATGGCTATCGGAACCAAGGAACTGGCTTCGAGCGAGCTGGACACGTTCGACGACGAGAAGCTCGTCGCCGAGCTGAAGAAGGCCAAGGAGGAGCTTTTCAACCTCCGTTTCCAGTCGGCCACCGGCCAGCTGGAGAGCCACGGTCGCCTGAAGGCCGTGCGCCGCGACATCGCGCGGATCTACACGATCCTGCGCGAGCGCGAGCTCGGTATCCGTACCGCACCGAGCGTGAGTGAGTGAGGCTGGAATGAGCGAGAACGCAACGAACGCCGCACCGGTGACCGAGACGGCCGCTGAGCAGCGCGCCAACCGCAAGACGCGGCGCGGCTACGTGGTGAGCGACAAGATGGACAAGACCGTCGTGATCGAGGTCGAGGACCGGGTCAAGCACCCGCTCTACGGCAAGGTCATCCGACGCACGAGCAAGGTCAAGGTCCACGACGAGCAGAACGCTGCTGGTGTCGGAGACCTCGTCCTTATCATGGAGACCCGCCCGCTGTCCGCGACCAAGCGGTGGCGCCTGGTGGAGATCCTCGAGAAGGCCAAGTAGGCCTTGCGGCCTACCAGGTCGTGACGGGCGGGAGTCCCGCCCGTCACGACCGGTCTCGGGCCGCACCAAGGTGCGGCAACCAGTAGACAGGACGGCGGGACCCCGCCGTGCCTGGCCGGTTCACCCGCAAGGGACCCGGCACTGACAGCTATCCGTTCGGCAAGGCTCGCTCCGCGAGAACCAGCTCGACGACAGGAGTTCACTACATGATCCAGCAGGAGTCGCGACTTCGCGTCGCCGACAACACGGGTGCCAAGGAGATTCTCTGCATCCGTGTTCTCGGTGGTTCGGGCCGTCGCTACGCCGGAATCGGCGACGTCATCGTCGCAACCGTCAAGGACGCTATCCCCGGCGGCAACGTGAAGAAGGGCGACGTCGTCAAGGCGGTCGTCGTCCGCACCGCCAAGGAGCGCCGTCGTCCGGACGGTTCCTACATCAAGTTTGACGAGAACGCGGCCGTGATCCTCAAGAACGACGGCGAGCCCCGTGGCACGCGCATCTTCGGCCCCGTGGGCCGCGAGCTGCGTGACAAGCGGTTCATGAAGATCATCTCGCTGGCTCCGGAGGTGCTCTGAACATGGCGAAGATCAAGAAGGGCGACCTGGTGGTCGTCATCTCTGGCAAGGACCGCGCAAGCCAGGGTCGCGTGCTCGAGGTCCTCACGGACTCCGACCGCGTGATCGTCGAGGGCATCAACCGCGTCACGAAGCACACCAAGGTGGGTCAGTCCCAGCGTGGGACGCGTACCGGTGGCATCGAGGTCGTCGAGGCGCCGATCCACGTGAGCAACGTGATGGTCGTCGACCCGGAGACCAAGAAGGGCACCCGCGTCGGGTACCGCACCGAAGAGGTCGAGCGTGACGGCCGTACGCGCAAGGTTCGCGTGCGCGTCGCCAAGCGTTCCGGTAAGGACATCTGATGAGCACTGAACTGCAAGCCCCTGAGATCGCGCGTCTCAAGCAGCGCTACCGCGACGAGATCGTCGCTGGCCTCCTCGAGGAGTTCGGCCACGAGAACGTCAACCAGGTTGCACGACTGACGAAGATCGTCGTCAACATGGGTGTCGGCGACGCGGCCAAGGACTCGAAGCTCATCGAGGGTGCCATCCGCGACCTCTCGGCCATCACCGGCCAGAAGCCGCAGGTCACCAAGGCCCGCAAGTCCATCGCACAGTTCAAGCTGCGTGAGGGCATGCCGATCGGCGCGCACGTCACGCTGCGCGGTGACCGCATGTGGGAGTTCCTCGACCGCCTGCTGTCGATCGCCCTGCCCCGTATCCGCGACTTCCGCGGACTCTCGGCCAAGCAGTTCGACGGCCACGGCAACTACACCTTCGGTCTCACGGAGCAGTCGATGTTCCACGAGATCGACCAGGACAAGATCGATCGCGTCCGCGGTATGGACATCACGATCGTGACGACGGCGACGACCGATGACGAGGGCCGCTCCTTGCTGCGCCGTCTCGGCTTCCCCTTCAAGGAGAACTGACATGGCGAAGAAGGCCCTGGTCAACAAGGCAGCCGCAAAGCCTAAGTTCGCGGTCCGCGCCTACACTCGCTGCCAGAAGTGCGGTCGCCCGCACTCCGTGTACCGCAAGTTCGGCCTGTGCCGTATCTGCGTCCGCGAGATGGCACACCGTGGCGAGCTTCCCGGCGTCACCAAGAGCAGCTGGTAACAACTACGTCGCAGGTCTGGCACGGTTCCCCTCGGGGAACCGGCCAGATACCCCGGCGAGGAAGGGCTGAAGCCCAATGACGATGACCGACCCGATCGCAGACATGCTGACCCGTCTGCGTAACGCGAACTCGGCTTACCACGAGACGGTTCAGATGCCGTTCTCGAAGCTGAAGTCGCACATTGCTGAAATCCTGCAGGCCGAGGGCTACATCTCCGGCTGGACCGTCGAGGACGCGCCCGTGGGCAAGTACCTCACGATCCAGCTGAAGTTCGGCCCGAACCGTGAGCGCTCCCTTGCCGGTGTGCGCCGCGTGTCGAAGCCCGGTCTGCGTGTGTACGCGAAGTCGACCAACCTGCCCAAGGTTCTCGGTGGCCTCGGCGTGGCGATTCTGTCCACGTCCTCCGGCCTCCTGACCGACCGTCAGGCAGCCAAGAAGGGCGTGGGCGGAGAAGTCCTCGCCTACGTCTGGTAATCGGAAAGGAGAGATACGCCATGTCTCGTATCGGCAAGATCCCCGTTCCGGTTCCCGCCGGAGTGGATGTCACGATCAGCGGCGCGCTGGTGACGGTCAAGGGCCCGAAGGGTTCCTTGGAGCACACCATCCCCGCCCCCATCGAGGTCTCCCAGGACGCCGACACCCTCGTGGTGACGCGCCCGAACGACGAGCGTGCATCGCGCGCTCTGCACGGCCTGACCCGCACCCTTCTCGCGAACCTGGTGACCGGTGTCACCCAGGGCTACGAGAAGAAGCTCGAGATCGTCGGTACCGGTTACCGCGTGACCGCGAAGGGCACTGACCTGGAGTTCGCTCTCGGTTTCAGCCACCCCGTCGTGATCTCCGCCCCGGCCGGCATTACCTTCGCTGTGGAGTCCCCGACCAAGTTCTCGGTCTCGGGCATCGACAAGCAGCAGGTCGGCGAGGTCGCTGCGAACATCCGCAAGATCCGCAAGCCCGAGCCGTACAAGGGCAAGGGTGTGCGTTACGCCGGCGAGGTCGTCCGCCGCAAGGTCGGAAAGGCTGGTAAGTAACGATGGCTCTCAAGGTTCTCGGCAAGGGCAAGGCAGTCTCGCGCAAGCGTCGCCACCTCCGCCTGCGCAAGAAGATCGCTGGCACGGCTGCTCGTCCCCGCCTCGTCGTGACGCGCTCCGCGCGCCACATCACGGCGCAGATCGTGGACGACACGATCGGCCAGACCGTTGCTTCCGCATCGACCATCGAGGGCGACCTGCGGTCGTTCGACGGTGACAAGAGCGCGAAGGCCCGCAAGGTCGGCGAGCTCGTCGCCGAGCGTGCCAAGGCCGCTGGTGTCGACTCGGTCGTCTTCGACCGCGGTGGCAACAAGTACCACGGCCGGGTGGCTGCAGTCGCCGACGGGGCCCGCGAAGGCGGTCTGTCCCTGTGATGATGGCCGAAACCACCACCGTGTACACGGTACGGAAGCAAAGGATTCTCTGATGGCTGCAGGGCAGCGCAGCAACACCGGCGCCCCTACGGGTGCCGCCAACGAGTCGACCGACCGCAACTCCGGAGGCCGCGGCGACGCTCGTCGCGACGGTCGCCGTGGTGACGGTCGCCGTGGTGACGCCGCCGAGAAGAACGCCTTCGTCGAGCGCGTCGTCACCATCAACCGCGTGTCCAAGGTCGTCAAGGGCGGCCGTCGCTTCAGCTTCACCGCGCTCGTCGTGGTGGGCGATGGTGACGGTACCGTCGGCGTCGGCTACGGCAAGGCGAAGGAAGTCCCCGCGGCGATCGCCAAGGGTGTCGAGGAGGCCAAGAAGAACTTCTTCAAGGTTCCCCGCATCCAGGGCACCATCCCTCACCCCATCCAGGGCGAGGCAGCCGCCGGTGTCGTCTTCCTGCGTCCGGCAGCCCCGGGTACCGGTGTCATCGCCGGTGGTCCGGTGCGCGCCGTGCTGGAGTGCGCGGGCATCCACGACGTCCTGAGCAAGTCGCTCGGTTCGTCCAACGCGATCAACATCGTGCACGCGACGGTCGAGGCCCTGCGCAACCTGGAGCAGCCCGAGGCTGTTGCAGCGCGTCGTGGCCTGCCGCTCGAGGCCGTGGCTCCGGCCGCGCTCCTGCGTGCACGTGCAGCTGGGGTAGGTGCGTGATGGCTCGACTCAAGGTGACCCAGACGAAGTCCGCCATCGGCGGCAAGCAGAATCAGCGCGACACGCTGCGCACTCTGGGCCTCAAGCGGATCGGCGACACCGCCGTGAAGGAGGACCGCCCGGAGATCCGCGGCATGGTCGCAACGGTGGCGCACCTCGTCGCCGTTGAGGAGGTCGAGTGATCATGGCTGAGAAGGCCAAGAAGGAGACCGCGGTCGAGGCTTCGACCGACGCTCCGAAGAAGAAGGCTCCTGCCAAGAAGGCTGCGGCGACCGAGGCCCCCCAGGCCGAGACGCAGCAGACCGTCGGCGCTGGTGGCACCCTCAAGGTCCACCACCTCCGTCCCGCCCCCGGCGCCAAGAAGGCCAAGACCCGTGTGGGTCGTGGTGAGGCGTCGAAGGGTAAGACGGCCGGCCGTGGTACCAAGGGCCAGAAGGCTCGTTACCAGGTGCCGGAGCGCTTCGAAGGTGGACAGATGCCGCTGCACATGCGTCTGCCCAAGCTTCGTGGCTTCAAGAACCCGTTCCGCACGGAGTACCAGGTCGTCAACCTGGACAAGCTCTCCGCGCTGTACCCCGAGGGTGGCTCCGTCACCGTCGAGGACCTGGTCGCCAAGGGAGCCGTCCGCAAGGGCGAGCTCGTCAAGGTGCTCGGCACGGGTGAGGTCACCGTCAAGCTCGAGGTCGCGGTCGACGCGTTCTCGGCTTCCGCCAAGGACAAGATCCTTGCGGCCGGTGGCTCCGTCTCGGAGGACTGACACGTAGGACAGGGCCGATAGCGCGATGCGCTGTCGGCCCTGTCTGCGTCTGGGGGTGGTCCGCCGGTGCCGCCGCTGCTCGGGGGAACGTAGAATCATCGCCGGTTGTCTCAATTTGCCGTCCATCGCGGCGCAGCGGCTAAGGTGCCCCATGGCGTCCCGTGCCGGGTGCGTCACATCTCGCCGACCAACCGGCGACACGACATCCCGCCTCGGCGGGCCAGGAGGATAGGTGCTCAGCGCATTCGCCCGGGCTTTCCGGACACCTGACCTGCGGCGAAAGCTGCTGTTCACGATCGCCATCATGGCGATCTTCCGTGTGGGCTCGTTCATCCCGACCCCTGGTGTGGACTACGCCAACGTCCAGCAGTGCATCGACACGCAGGACCAGAACAACCTCCTGGGCATGGTGAACCTGTTCAGCGGTGGCGCCCTGCTCCAGCTCTCGATCTTCGCGCTCGGCATCATGCCGTACATCACCGCGAGCATCATCGTGCAGCTTCTCCGTGTGGTCATCCCTCACTTCGAGGCGCTGCACAAGGAGGGCCAGTCCGGTACCGCGAAGCTCACGCAGTACACGCGCTACCTGACGATCGCCCTCGCGATCCTGCAGTCGACGACCGTCATCACCACGGCCCGCAGCGGGCTGCTCTTCCCCGGCTGCCCCGTCCCGGTCATCCCGGACGACAGCTTTGCGACGTCCGCGATCATGGTCATCACCATGACGGCGGGCACGGGCCTCATCATGTGGCTCGGCGAGCTGATCTCCGAGCGTGGTGTCGGCAACGGCATGTCGCTCCTGATCTTCACCTCGATCGCTGCCAGCTTCCCCACGGCGCTGTGGTCCATCGCGGGCGGCTCGAACGGCGCGATCAACTTCACGATCATGATCGCGGTCATCGTCCTGGTGATCGGCCTGGTCGTCTTCGTCGAGCAGTCCCAGCGTCGTGTGCCCGTCCAGTACGCGAAGCGCATGGTCGGACGCAAGATGTACGGCGGCTCGAGCACCTACATCCCGATCAAGATCAACATGTCCGGCGTCATCCCGGTCATCTTCGCGTCGTCGCTGCTCGCGGTCCCCGGCCTCATCGCCCAGTTCGGCGACACGACGGCAGGGTGGGTCCAGTGGGTCACGACCTACCTCGCGGACCCGGCCTCGCCGATCCACATCTCGATCTACGTGGTCCTCATCGTCTTCTTCTGCTTCTTCTACACGGCGATCACGTTCAACCCGGACGAGGTCGCGGACAACATGAAGAAGTACGGCGGCTTCATCCCGGGCATCCGGGCCGGCCGCCCCACGGCGGAGTACCTCGACTACGTCATCACCCGCATCACCTCGGCGGGTGCCATCTACCTCGCGCTCGTTGCGCTCATCCCGACGCTCGTCCTGGTCCTGCTGGGGGTGAGCACCAACATCCCGTTCGGTGGTAGCTCGATCCTCATCGTGGTGGGCGTCGGCCTCGAGACGGTCAAGCAGATCGACTCGCAGCTGCAGCAGCGTCACTACGAAGGGTTCTTGCGTTGACCGACACGACACCCGTTGCGGGCACCTCGGCCGAGGGCGCCGCGCGCCTGATCATCATGGGTCCTCAGGGGGCCGGCAAGGGCACCCAGGCGGCTCGCCTGGCGGAGCACTACGGCATCCCGGCGATCTCCACGGGCGACATCTTCCGTGCGAACATCAAGGGCGGCACCGAGCTGGGCAGGCTCGTGCAGGAGTACACGGCCAAGGGAGAGCTCGTCCCCGACTCGGTGACGAACGACATGGTGCGTGACCGCCTCGCGCAGGACGACGTCGCGCACGGTTTCATCCTCGACGGCTACCCGCGCAACGCGGCCCAGGTCGTCGAGCTCGACGGGATCCTCGCAGACCTCGGCGTCGAGCTGGACGCCGTCCTCGAGCTCACCGCGGACCGTGACGAGCTCCTCGCCCGCCTGCGCAAGCGTGCAGAGGTCGAGGGCCGGGAGGACGACACCGAGGAGGCGATCGCCCGTCGTCTCGACATCTATGCCGAGCAGACCGCTCCGCTGACGTCCGCGTACGCCGAGCGGGGCCTCCTGGCCCAGGTCGACGGCATCGGTGAGATCGACGACGTGACCAAGCGTCTCGTCGAGGCGCTCGCGCCTCTCGTCGACTGACCCGGGGACGGTAGGGACGCGAAGTGTTCGGTCGGGAGAAGATCGAGTACAAGACGGTCGACCAGGTGCGCACGATGCGCCGGGCGGGACTGGTGGTCGCCGACGCGCTCGCCACGGTCCGCTCGGCGGTGCGTCCGGGCATGACGACCGCGGACCTGGACGCGCTGGCGGCGGCCGTGATCGGCGATGCCGGTGCGACGCCGTCGTTCCTGGGCTACCACGGGTACCCGGCGACGCTGTGCGTGTCGGTGAACGACGAGGTCGTGCACGGCATCCCGGGCACGCGCGAGCTGCTCCCGGGTGACGTGGTCTCGGTGGACTGCGGCGCGATCGTCGACGGCTGGCACGGGGACTCCGCCTTCTCGTTCGTCCTGCCCGAGGCCGACGCGGCGGACGTCGCGCTCGTCGAGGCGACCGAGCGTGCGCTCTGGGCCGGCATCGCCGCCCTGGCGACCGGCGAGCGTCTGGGTGACGTGGGCAACGCGGTCGAGGACTCGATCGAGGCGTCGGCCGCGTCCGACGGCGTCCCGTACGGGATCATCGAGGAGTACGTGGGGCACGGCATCGGTACGTCGATGCACCAGCCGCCGGACGTCCTCAACTACCGGACGCGTGAGCGTGGGCCACGGCTCAAGCCGGGCATGTGCCTGGCGATCGAGCCCATGGTGACCCGTGGTGAGCGGTTCACGCAGGTGCTCGAGGACGACTGGACGGTCGTGACCGACGACGGTGCGCGCGCTGCCCACTGGGAGCACAGCGTCGCGATCCTCGAGGACGGCATCTGGGTCCTGACGGCCCCCGACGGTGGTGCTGCGAAGCTCGCCGAGCTCGGCGTGACCGTCTCCCCGCTCGACGTCTGAGGTTCGCCTCGGCGGCGGCCCGCTCCCGGCCTCACGAGGCCAGGGGCGGGCCTTCGCCGTGCCGGGGGAGCGGCGGCGTCCTGACGCCCTCGAGACGCTCCGTGGGCGCCACGGACGGCCCTCCGCGCGGCCCGCACGTGTGGCGTGTCCGGGGGCACACTGCCCCCGGTTCCTTCTGGCGGATCGATGCCGTAGGATAGTCCGCTGGGTGTAGTCCGCGTTCCCTGTTCGAGTTCAACCGACCGGGCAGCAGGGCGGAATGCACACGACGTCCACTCACCGGTCCTCGTAGAGAACGGGTGCGTGGGAAGCAGTTCGGACGAGAGTTAGCGGAGGATATGGCAAAGAAGGACGGTGTCATCGAGATCGAGGGCAGCGTGGTCGAGGCCCTGCCGAACGCGATGTTCCGCGTGGAGCTGGCCAACGGGCACAAGGTTCTGGCTCACATCTCGGGCAAGATGCGACAGCACTACATCCGGATCCTCCCCGAGGACCGAGTGGTGGTGGAGCTGAGCCCGTACGACCTGTCCCGTGGCCGGATCGTCTACCGCTACAAGTAGTCGTCAAGAATCCACCACTCGAAACAACTGCTGCCGCAGGCCTGGGTTCGCCCGCGCGTGCGTGCGGCGGCGGAGGAACAGACTGATGAAGGTCAAGCCCAGCGTCAAGAAGATCTGCGACAAGTGCAAGGTGATCCGCCGGCACGGTCGCGTCATGGTGATCTGCGAGAACCTGCGCCACAAGCAGCGCCAGGGCTGAGTCCCCGGCGCTCCGGCGCACGGTGATGCAGGTCCGCGAGAGCGGACCGATCGCCGGCACCCTCGGGTGCCAACCAGCGCACCACCACGAACCTCACGGTCGGGCCGCACAGGCCCGCTGAGGGGAACCCCCGGCTCGGAGGCCGGGGCCCGCAGCTCCGCGGGAAGATGGTGCGGTAGACCTCCGAACGAAGTAACAGGAGCCGGAAGGCACATGGCACGTCTTGTCGGCGTCGACCTCCCCCGCGAGAAGCGGCTCGAGATCGCGCTCACCTACATCTACGGCGTCGGCCGTACCCGCGCCCAGCAGACGCTGGCCGCCACCGGGATCTCCCCGGACGTTCGCGTGAAGGACCTCGGTGACACCGAGCTCGTCGCGCTGCGTGACTACCTCGAGGGCAACTACAAGCTCGAGGGTGACCTCCGCCGTGAGGTGGCTGCTGACATTCGCCGCAAGGTCGAGATCGGCTGCTACGAGGGCCTGCGTCACCGCCGCGGCCTGCCCGTCCGCGGGCAGCGCACCAAGACCAACGCGCGTACCCGCAAGGGACCCAAGCGCACCGTGGCCGGCAAGAAGAAGGCCCGCTAAGCAGTAGTCCGTGGAACGCGTGCAGCACGCCTGAGCCTCGAGCTCACCCGCGCGGCGCACGCCGACCCGGTCCGAACACCTCAGACCAGGAGAAGATCCAGAAATGCCTCCCAAGACTCGCGCCACCGCGGCCCGCAAGCCGCGCCGCAAGGACAAGAAGAACGTCCCCCACGGCCAGGCGCACATCAAGAGCACGTTCAACAACACGATCGTGTCGATCACCGACCCGACCGGTGCCGTCATCGCCTGGGCCTCGGCCGGGCACGTCGGCTTCAAGGGCTCGCGCAAGTCGACGCCGTTCGCCGCGCAGCTCGCTGCTGAGTCCGCGGCCCGCCGCGCCCAGGAGCACGGCGTCAAGAAGGTCGACGTCTTCGTCAAGGGCCCCGGCTCCGGCCGTGAGACCGCGATCCGTTCGCTCACCGCGACGGGCCTCGAGGTCGGCTCCATCCAGGACGTGACGCCCCAGGCTCACAACGGCTGCCGCCCCCCGAAGCGTCGCCGCGTCTGATCCTCTGCTTCGCTCGTCGTCGCGCTGGTCCCGGCCCCGCCGGCCTGCGCGACGACGGGCGCAGCACCCTGGACGGGTGGACAGAGTCCCGTCCAGGAGCACGCGTTGCCCGTGATGCGTCATATAGCGGACGCACACCGAAAGGAACACACCAGTGCTGATCGCACAGCGCCCCACCCTGACCGAAGAGGTCATCTCGGAGAACCGTTCGCGCTTCTCCATCGAGCCGCTCGAGCCTGGCTTCGGCTACACCCTCGGCAACTCGCTTCGTCGCACGCTGCTCTCGTCCATCCCGGGCGCTGCAGTGACCTCGATCCGCATCGACGGTGTCCTCCACGAGTTCACCACCGTTGCCGGTGTCAAGGAAGACGTCACCGAGATCATCCTCAACATCAAGAACCTCGTCGTCTCCTCGGAGAACGACGAGCCGGTCGTGATGTACCTGCGCAAGCAGGGTGCTGGCGCGGTCACCGCCGCGGACATCGTGCCGCCGGCGGGTGTGGAGGTCCACAACCCGGACCTGCACATCGCCACCCTCAACGACAAGGGCAAGCTCGAGATCGAGCTGACGGTCGAGCGTGGACGTGGCTACGTCTCCGCGAACCAGAACAAGTCCTTCGACGCCGAGATCGGCCGTGTTCCCGTCGACTCGATCTACTCGCCGGTCCTCAAGGTCACGTACAAGGTCGAGGCGACCCGTGTCGAGCAGCGCACCGACTTCGACAAGCTGATCGTCGACGTCGAGACGAAGCAGGCGATCTCCCCGCGCGACGCGCTGGCCTCGGCCGGCAAGACGCTCGTCGAGCTCTTCGGCCTTGCCCGTGAGCTCAACGTCGAGGCCGAGGGCATCGAGATCGGCCCGTCCCCGACGGACGCCGCGCTCGCTGCGGACCTCGCGCTCCCGATCGAGGAGCTCAACCTCACGATCCGTTCGTACAACTGCCTCAAGCGCGAGGGCATCCACCAGGTCGGCGAGCTCGTCGCTCGCAGCGAGGCAGACCTGCTGGACATCCGGAACTTCGGCGCGAAGTCCATCAACGAGGTCAAGGAGAAGCTCGCTGAGCTCGGCCTGAACCTCAAGGACTCGCCGCTGGACTTCGACCCCTCCACGGCGGACTACTACGAGGCCGACGAGGACGAGGCGACGTTCTCCGACGGGCAGCAGCAGTTCTGACCTTCCGTGCTCGCGGCTCGGCCGCACGCACGATCCACTTCTAAGGAGCAAGATCAATGCCTACCCCCAGCAAGGGTCCGCGGCTCGGCGGTGGCCCGGCTCACGAGCGTCTCATCCTCGCGAACCTGTCCACGCAGCTCTTCGAGCACGGCCGCATCACGACGACCGAGACCAAGGCCAAGCGCCTGCGTCCGGTGGCCGAGCGCCTCATCACGTTCGCGAAGCGCGGTGACCTGGCGGCTCGTCGTCGCGTCATGACCGTCGTCCGCGACAAGTCCGTCGTGCACACGCTGTTCACCGAGATCGCCCCGCAGATGGCGGAGCGCAACGGTGGCTACACGCGCATCACGAAGGTCGGCAACCGCAAGGGCGACAACGCCCCCATGGCCGTCATCGAGCTCGTGACCGAGCCCGTCAGCCCCAAGCAGGCCGTCGTCCGCGAGGCCGAGAAGGCTGCGAAGAAGGCCAGCAAGCCCAAGGCCGCCAAGGTCGAGGCTCCCGTCGAGGACGCCCCGATCGAGGACGCGCCCGTCGTCGAGGACGCTCCCGTCGTGGAGGACGCCCCCGTCGAGGACGCCAAGGACTCGAAGGAGAAGTGATCCCACCCCGGCTCTGCCGGACAGGTTCCTCCTGAAGGGCCCGGCACCATCTGGTGCCGGGCCCTTCGTCGTACCCCGAGGACCGCCGCTCGGTCCGTCGGCTGAGGTCGTCCGCTCGGACCGCCCGCTGGGGCCACCTGCCACCTGCCACCTGCGGCAGGCCGCCGGCCGCCCGCCGCGCACCGCGGGAAGCAGGCGACGGCGACCGACCCGGATGCCCGACGGCGGCGCCCACCTTCGTGTGCGGGGCGCCCGGGGCCGGGGTAGCCCCTAGATTGGTCCGTATGGGTCTGCCGGTGCTGTTCGTCCACGGTTCGCGCACGTCCCGCACGATGTGGCGGGCGCAGCTCGAGGCGTTGGACCGTGCGGGCATCGTGGCGGAGGCGGTGGACCTGCCGGGGCACGGCGAGAGGACGGGCGAGGCGTTCACGCTCGACGGTGCCGTGGTGACCGTCGCCGGGGCCGTGGACGACCTCGGGGGCCGGGCGCTCGTCGTCGGGCTCTCGCTCGGCGGGTACGTGGGGATCGAGCACCGCGCTCGCTTTCCCGAGCAGGTCGCGGGGCTCGTGGCGGCGAGCTGCTGCACCGTGCCTGCCTCCCGGTTGCGTCTCGCCTGGCGCGTCGCGGCGGACGGTATCGAGAGGCTGCCTGACAACGGCGCGGCGCTCAACCAGGCGCTCGTGCGCAGGACCCTGCCCGCGGCGGGGATCGAGGACATCGGTGCGGGCGGCTTCGCGCTGACGACCATGACGGCGATCCTCGACGAGGTCGGACGCACGCAGCCCCTGTCCGCGCTGGCCGCGACCGATTCTCCCGTGTGGTTCGTCAACGGACGGTGGGACCACTTCCGGTTCGGGGAACGCGCGTACCTCGCGGCCGCGCGCTCGGGGGGCGCGCGGGCCGAGCTCGTCGTCATCCCGGGGGCCAAGCACCTCGTGAGCCTCGACCGGCCGGTGGCGTTCACCCGGGCCGTCCTCGCGGCCCACCACGAGCTCGACCGGTCCTAGCTCAGACGAGCGTCAGGTCCCACGCCCTGGCCCCGCCCACGAGCGCCGCCGAGTTGGGGACGACCACGACGTCGTCGCCCAGTCGTTCGAGCGCGGTCGGCGTGATCTGGCGCGAGTTGCCGCCGCCCAGGTAGAGCCGGTCCCACCAGAACACGGGGCGCAGACCCTCGACGAGCGCGACGACGCGCCGTGACCACAGGCCGTTCCCGAGCCGCCGCCGCTCGACCTCGCCGATGTACTCGTCGTACGTCGTGCCGCGCCGGACGGGTGCGTGCGACCACTCGAGGTGCGGGGCGAGGCGTCCGCCGTGGAACAGTGCCGACCCGAGCCCGGTCCCGAGCGTGAGCACGAGCTCGAGCCCCGACGCCGCGACGACGCCGGCACCGTGCACCTCCGCGTCGTTGAGGACCAGCGCGGGCATCCCGAGGCGTTCGCTCACCGCCGCCTGGACGTCGAAGCTGGCCCACTGCTCGGCCAGGGCCGGGTCGACCCTGCTGCGCGGGCCCGAGCGCGTGATGTAGTGCGGGGTGTGCACGACGACGCCGTGGCGGATCATGCCCGGCATGCCGACGGTGACCCGGACCGCCGGGGGCAGGCGGTCGGCGATCTGCGCGATGACGTCGACCAGGAGCGACGGCGGCAGGGGGTAGGGCGTCGGGACCCGGACCGCGGCGGCGTGCGCGGTCCCGGCGGCGTCGAGCACGTTGGCCTTGATCCCGCCGCCGCCGCAGTCCACGGCGAGGGTGCGCACGTCGGGGGAGTCGGGGCCGGAGGGGCGTTCGGGCATGTCAGCACAGTATCGGGCGCTAGCGTAGGTGCACGTGACGAACGAGCAGCCGGTCCGTGTCCGCCTGGACCTCGCCTACCAGGGCACGGCCTTCGCGGGGTGGGCCCGCCAGCCTGGCCTGCGCACGGTCGAGGGCGCCCTCGAGGACGGGCTGGGACAGATCCTGCGGGGCGAGCCGCCGCGCCTGACGGTCGCGGGCCGCACCGACGCGGGAGTCCATGCGCGGGGCCAGGTGGCGCACGTCGACCTGCCGCGGGCCGCGTGGGACGCGATGCCGGGCCGCTCGGACCGCACACCGGGTGACGCGCTCGTCGCGCGCCTGGGGGGAGTCCTGCCGGGGGACGTCGTGGTGCACCGTGCGACGCCCGCACCGGAGGGTTTCGACGCGCGCTTCTCGGCGCTGTACCGCAGCTACACGTTCCGCATCGTCGACGACCCCGCCCTGCGCGACCCCCTGCGCCGCGAGTGGGTCCTGTGGAACCGTAAGACGCTCGACGCCGACGCCATGCACGACGCGCTCCAGCCGCTGCTCGGGGTCCGGGACTTCGCGGCCTTCTGCAAGCCGCGGCCGGGGGCGACCACGATCCGCGAGCTCCAGCACCTGTCGTGGGAGCGGGCGACCGACGGGCCCGACGCGGGGCTCGTCGTCGCTCATGTCCGCGCGGACGCGTTCTGCCACAACATGGTCCGCGCGCTGGTCGGTGCGTCGGTCGCCGTGGGGGAGGGGCGCCGTCCCGTGTCCTGGCCGGCCCAGGTCCTCGCGGCGAGGCGTCGGGACGCGGGGGCCGGCGTCGTGCCGCCGCACGGCCTGGTCCTCGAGGCGGTGACGTACCCGCCTGACGGCGAGCTCGCGGCCAGGGCCGAGCGCGTCCGCGCGGTCCGCATGGACGAGGACGTCTGGGACGCCGCGACCGAGGGGGCGCCGGAGGCCCGCCGGTCGTAGCGCCTACGGCTCCTCGACGATGTGGACCGCGGCTTCCTCGGCGCTCGCCGCAGCGCCGTCGATCCCGGCGTCGTCGGCGTACGTGTCGTTGGCGCGGCCGTCGAGCGCGTCGGGGTCCGCCACGAGGCGGCCCGAGCGCGTGGTGTCGGGCCGGTCGAGGGGGTCGGTGTCCCAGTCCTCGGGCTCCTCGTCGGCGAGCCGCTGGTCGAGCGACTCGCCGTCCTCGTCGAGCCGTTCGGGGTGCGCGTAGGTCAGGGGGGCACGCTCGGGCGGCGCGTACCCTTCGTCGAGCACGTCGTCGACGCCGCGGTCGACCAGGGTGTCGTCGCGCTGGAGCTGGTCGGAGTCGCCCTCGGTGCCGAGGGCGGGGTCGGTCCGGGTGGCAGGGGTGTCGTCGCTCATCCCTCCACACTGTCACCGGCGGGGCGTTCTCGCAGCCCGCGTGCGGCACCGGACGGGGTGGCGTGCTGCCCGACGGCGGAGCGCGCCCGGGTGCGATGGTGCGCTCGGCAGGCGGTCACCCTGGGAGGGCGGGGGCGTCACCGTCGGCGGGTAGGTGCGTCACCGCCGGCGAAAGGAGTCGTCAACCGGGGCTTCGGGCAGGGAGGATGAGCCCGTGGGTCACATCGACATCAGCGACATCAGCTACTTCCTGCCCGACGGGCGTCCTCTCCTCGCCGGGGCGACCCTGCGCGTCGCGGACGGGGCCAAGGTCGCGCTCGTCGGACCCAACGGCGCCGGCAAGACGACGCTCCTGCGCATCGTCGCGGGCGACCTGTCCGCGCACGGCGGCACCGTGGGGCGCAGCGGCGGGCTCGGAGTGATGCGCCAGTTCGTCGGCCGGATCGACGACGAGCGCACGGTCCGCGACCTGCTCGTCGACCTTGCGCAGCCCTCGATCCGCGACGCCGCGCGAGAGCTCGCCGCGGCCGAGCTCGACATCATGACGGTCGACGACACCCCGTCCCAGATGCGCTACGCCCAGGCGCTCGCCGACTGGGCCGACGCTCGGGGCTACGAGGCCGAGGCCGAGTGGGACAAGGTCACCGACGAGGTCCTGTCGATCCCGTTCGAGCAGGCGCAGTTCCGCGAGGTCCGCACGCTGTCGGGCGGCGAGCAGAAACGCCTCGTCCTCACGGCCCTGTTCCGGGGGCCGGAGGAGGTGCTGCTCCTCGACGAGCCCGACAACTACCTCGACGTGCCGACCAAGCGCTGGCTCGAGGAGAAGCTCGCGGCCTCGCCCAAGACGGTGCTGTTCATCAGCCACGACCGCGAGCTCCTGGCGCGGACCGCGACCCAGGTCGCGACCGTCGAGCCCACGGCCGCGGGCGGGACGATCTGGGTGCACGGTGGCGGCTTCGGCACCTACGCCGAGGCTCGGGCCGACCGACGCAGCAGGCTCGAGGAGCTCCTGCGTCGTTGGGAGGAGGAGCACGCCAAGCTCAAGGACCTCGTCAACACCCTCAAGAACAAGGCGGCCTTCAACGACGGGCTCGCGAGCCGCTACCAGGCCGCCCAGACCCGCCTGCGCAAGTTCGAGGAGGCCGGGCCGCCCCAGGTCCTGGCGCACGAGCAGAACGTCAAGGTCCGCCTCACGGGTGGGCGCACGGCCAAGCGGGCCGTGACGTGCGAGCAGCTCGAGCTGACCGGGCTCATGGCGCCGTTCGACCTCGAGGTCTTCTTCGGCGAGCGCGTCGCGATCCTGGGGTCCAACGGCTCGGGCAAGTCGCACTTCATGCGGCTCCTGGCGCGCGGCGGGTCGGACCCGGACGTCGAGCACCGGCCGGTCCACGAGAGCACTACGGATGCCGAGTACGCCGGGGGTGCACCGGGTGCTCCGGGCGACGCAGCCGTCGTCCCACCCGTGGCGCACACGGGCCGGGCCGCGCTCGGCTCGCGCGTGCGCCCGGGGTGGTTCGCGCAGAACCACGCGCACCCCGAGTTCGAGGGCCGGACGCTGCTCGAGATCCTGCACCGCGGGGACGGCGCGCGCTCGGGCATGGGCCGGGAGCCCGCGAGCAAGGCGCTCGACCGCTACGAGCTCGTCGGTCAGGCCGAGCAGCGCTTCGAGACGCTGTCCGGCGGGCAGCAGGCACGCTTCCAGATCCTGCTGCTCGAGCTGGGGGGAGCGACGCTCCTGCTGCTCGACGAGCCCACGGACAACCTCGACCTGCACTCGGCCGAGGCGCTCGAGTCGGGCCTCGCGGCGTTCGAGGGCACGGTCCTGGCCGTCACGCACGACCGGTGGTTCGCGCGCGGCTTCGACCGGTTCGTGGTGTTCGGGTCGGACGGCCGGGTCGTCGAGACCCCCGAGCCGGTCTGGGACGTCGAGCGGGTCAAGCGCCAGCGCTGACCCGGCAGGTGCCGGACCGGCCGGACCGTCCTGACCGGCCGGCCCGCGGCGCGTGTGCGGTGAGGAAGACCACACGCACGGCGGCGGGCCGGTAGCACGACCTGCGTGTCGCCGTCGGGCTCCTAAAATGGAGCAATGGCCGTCCCCAAGATCGTCCTCTTCTACGCCTTCACACCGCTCGCCGACCCGCGCGCGGTGCAGCTGTGGCAACGCTCCCTCGGTGAGCGGTGGGGACTGACGGGACGCGTCATCGTCTCCGAGCACGGCATCAACGCGACGCTGGGCGGGACGGTCGAGAACCTCAAGCAGTACGTCAAGACCACCAAGCAGTACCCGGGGTTCTCGGACATCGACGTGAAGTGGTCGGACGGCACGGGCCGTGACTTCCCGCGGCTGTCGGTCAAGGTGCGCCCCGAGCTCGTGAGCTTCGGCGCGGTCGACGAGCTCACGGTCGACCAGGACGGCGTGGTCGACGGCGGTGCGCGACTCGACCCCGAGGCTCTGCACGAGCTCGTGGCCGAGCGTGGGGACGACGTCGTGTTCTTCGACGGCCGCAACGCGTTCGAGGCCGCGATCGGCAGGTTCCGCGGCGCCGTCGTGCCGGCGGTCGAGACGACCCGCGACTTCGTGGCCGAGCTCGACTCGGGCGCGTACGACGATCTCAAGGGCCGCCCCGTCGTGACCTACTGCACGGGCGGCGTGCGCTGCGAGGTCCTGTCCTCGCTCATGCTCGCGCGCGGCTTCGAGGAGGTCTACCAGCTCGACGGGGGGATCGTGCGCTACGGCGAGACGTTCGGCGACCAGGGGCTGTGGGAGGGCTCGCTCTACGTGTTCGACGAGCGCATGCACGTCGAGTTCGGGAGCGAGACCGTCCCGCTCGGCGAGTGCAGCGAGTGCGGCGGCGCGACCGCCAAGTACGAGAACTGCGTCGACCCGGGCTGCCAGACGCTGCGCCTGTTCTGCGCCGACTGCGCAGGCGTCGCGCGCACGCTCCAGTGCGACACGTGCGCCGATCTGCGCCCCGGTGCGTATCCCCGTCCTCGGGACGGCGCGCCCACCGGCCTCTCCTACGACGACCACCGGGTGACCGCCTGATCCGGCGCTGTGGCGCCCGCGCGTGCGTCGTCGCGCACCGTGCGCACCGAGGTCCACATCACCCTCGGTGTGACGCAGCAAGTTTTGACCCTGCACGGGACGTCCAGGTAGTCTGTTGAGTCGTTGTGCTTCCCCTTCGGTATCTCGTCACCTGTGCGCCCACTCGCTCCGTGACCTGGACACCTGTCAACCGAAGGCCAAACGACTTGTCGGACGCAGGCTCCTGCGCCGAAGACATCGAAGACACGAAACGAAGGCTACGACCGTGCGTACGTACACCCCGAAGCCCGGCGACGTCCAGCGTGACTGGTACGTCATCGACGCGACCGACGTCGTCCTGGGCCGTCTCGCCACCCACGTGGCGACCCTGCTCCGTGGCAAGCACAAGGCCACCTTTGCTCCGCACGTCGACGGCGGTGACTTCGTCATCGTCATCAACGCCGGCAAGGTCGCCCTGACCGGCAACAAGCGCGAGCAGAAGCTTGCCTACACCCACTCCGGTTACCCGGGTGGTCTTCGGGCGGTCGCGTACAGCGACCTGCTGGAGAAGCACCCCGAGCGGGCTGTGGAGAAGGCCGTCCGCGGCATGATCCCCAAGACCTCGCTCGGCCGCGCCCAGTTCGGCAAGCTCAAGGTCTACGCAGGCTCTGAGCACCCGCACGCCGCGCAGCAGCCGAAGACTTTCGAGATCACCCAGGTCGCGCAGTAGGCTCCGCCTGCTCGTAGACGAGAACTTAGGACGCGAGGACACACCAGTGGCCGAGACCACCGTCGACATCGACGTGCTGGACGAAGAGACCCCCAGCAACTACACCTCTGAGAGCGCAGCCCCCACGGGCCGTGGCCAGAGCATCACCGCCCCCGCGCAGGCCCTGGGCCGTCGCAAGGAGGCCATCGCCCGCGTGCGCCTGGTGCCCGGCACCGGCCAGTGGAAGATCAACGGCCGCACCCTCGAGGGGTACTTCCCCAACAAGGTGCACCAGCAGCTCGTGAACTCCCCGCTGAAGCTGGTCGACGTCGAGGGTCGCTTCGACGTCATCGCCCGCATCAACGGTGGCGGCACGTCCGGCCAGGCCGGCGCCCTGCGCCTCGGCATCGCCCGTGCGCTCAACGAGGTCGACGCCGAGCACAACCGCCCGGCGCTCAAGAAGGCCGGCTTCCTGACTCGCGACGCACGCGTCGTCGAGCGCAAGAAGGCCGGGCTCAAGAAGGCCCGCAAGGCTCCGCAGTACTCCAAGCGCTGATCCAGCGCTTGCGCGCGACGGCCCCGGTGGACACTGTCCACCGGGGCCGTCGTCTTTTGTCAGGGATGCTGACGAGCGACCGGACGGGTCGGCTCGCAGCGGGGGCGGGGCAGGCCCTGGTGCCTGTACCGTCCCGTTGAGGGAGGAAAACTCATGGGACGACTGTTCGGCACCGACGGCGTGCGGGGGCTGGCGAACAGGGACGTCACGGCCGAGCTCGCGCTCGGCCTGGGCGTGGCTGCTGCGAACGTGCTGGGACGCACCGGGCAACCCGACGGGCACCGCCCGCGCGCCGTGATCGGCAGGGACCCCCGGGCCTCAGGCGAGTTCCTGGGCGCCGCGGTGACCGCAGGCCTCGCGAGCGCAGGGGTCAACGTGCTCGACGTCGGCGTGCTGCCGACCCCGGCCGTCGCGTTCCTCACGAGCACGCTCGACGTCGACTTCGGCGTCATGATCTCGGCCTCGCACAACCCGATGGCCGACAACGGCATCAAGTTCCTGGCGCGCGGCGGCATCAAGCTCGAGGACTCGCTCGAGGACGAGATGGAGCGCCAGCTCCACGCCGAGTGGGACCGTCCGCTCGGCGCCGAGGTCGGTCGCGTGCGCCGCGACACCGGGAGCGCGGGAGCCGACTACGTCGAGCACCTCATCTCGAGCATCGGTGCGACGGGCGACGCCCTGCCGCTCTCCGGCCTGCGGATCGCGGTCGACTGCGCGAACGGCGCGGCGAGCGACGTGGGGCCCGCGGCGCTGCGCGCGGCGGGTGCCGACGTCGTCGTCATGAACGCGAGCCCCGACGGGCGCAACATCAACGAGAAGTGCGGGTCCAACCATCCCGAGCAGCTCCAGGCCGTCGTCGTGGCGTCCGAGGCCGACTTCGGGGTCGCGTTCGACGGCGACGCGGACCGCTGCATCGCGGTCGACCACCGCGGGGTCCTCGTGGACGGCGACCAGATCATGGGGGTGCTCGCCCTCGCCGAGAAGGAGAAGGGCCGCCTCGCCGACGACACCCTCGTGGTGACCGTCATGAGCAACCTCGGGCTGATCCTCGCGATGCGCGACGCCGGGATCCGCACCGTCCAGACGGGTGTCGGCGACCGCTACGTTCTCGAGGAGATGCGCGCCAAGGGATACACGCTCGGTGGTGAGCAGTCCGGGCACATCATCCTGTCGCAGTTCGCGACCACGGGGGACGGGGTGCTGACCGCGCTCCAGCTCGCCGCACGCATCCAGGAGTCCGGCGCCAAGCTGGCCGACCTCGCGGACGCCGTGCCCAAGCTGCCGCAGACGCTGCTCAACGTGCGCGGCGTGGACAAGGCCCGGGCCGCGACCGACGAGGTGCTCCAGGAGGCCGTCGCTGCCGCCGAGGAGCGGCTCGGCGAGACCGGGCGCGTCGTCCTGCGCTCCTCGGGCACCGAACCGCTCGTACGGGTCATGGTCGAGGCCGCGACGCAGTCCACGGCCGACGCCGTCGCCGAGTCCCTCGCGGGTGTCGTCCGGGACAGGCTGGCCCTGTGACGGCTCGACCGGCCGACGCCGGTGCTGGCGCCGGGTTCGGCGGTCCCGTCGACGACTCGCTCAGGGACCAGGTCGCCGACCACCTCGCGCGGTACGACGACGGCGTGCTGCCGATCGTGCAGGCAGGGCACCCCGTCCTGCGCCGCCCCGCCGCCCCCTACACCGGGCAGCTCGGGGACCTCTTCCCCCGACTCGTCGAGGCGATGCGCACGACCATGCACGCCGCCCCGGGCGTCGGGCTCGCCGCTCCCCAGGTCGGGCTCGGGCTCGCGGTCGCCGTGCTCCAGGACGCCGGTGTCACCGACCCCGAGGACGCGGACCTGCGGGAGCGGCACCCCGTGCCGTTCCGGGTGCTCGTCAACCCGTCCTACGCACCGGTGGGGGACGAGCAGCGGGCCTTCTTCGAGGGCTGCCTGAGCGTCAGCGGGTGGCAGGCCGTCGTCGCGCGGCACCGGTCCGTGCGGCTGACCGGGCAGGACGAGCACGGCGCGCCCCTCGACGAGGTCCTGACGGGATGGCCTGCGCGGATCGTCCAGCACGAGACCGACCACCTGCGGGGCGAGCTCTACCTCGACCGCGCAGAGCTGCGGTCGCTGGCCTCGAACGACAACATGATGCGGTTCTGGGGCGGCACCCCGGACCCCGTCGAGGCGTCAGAGGCCCTGGGCTTCCGGCTGCCCTGAACACATCGTCCGGACGACGTCACAGCATCCCTCCGGGGGACCTCCCTAGGGGTGGATCTCCTTCCGGAGGATGACGTGACCGGCCCGACGATCCGGCAGAATCGTCCTCGGACGGTGGGGGTCGACATCAGGGCAGACTGGGGGGTTTCCCCGATGGTGTCGGGCCTCCGTATCCGTAGGCTGGTCACAGGCGTCGACCCGACGTCTGTGACCAGCCTGGTCCGCCCCGCCAGCCGACGAACAGAGGACCCGTGATCGAGGCCGTTTCGACCTTCTTGGAGAACCTGGAGATCTGGGTCCTCGCACTCGCGGCGTCCGTGTGGATCTACCCCGCCCTGTACGCCTTCGCGACGATCGACGGCTTCTTCCCGCCGATCCCGAGCGAGTCCGTGGTCATCACGCTCGCCGTCGCGGCCAGCGCCTCGGGCAACCCGAACCTCGTGCTCGTCCTGGTCATCGCTGCCGCGGGAGCCTGGACGGGCGACCAGATCGCCTACTCGTTGGGCCGCGGGATCGGGACCGAGCGCATCCGCTTCCTGCGGACCGTGCGGGGGCGCAAGGCCGTCGCCTGGGCCGACCAGGCGCTCAAGGCCCGCGGCGCGGCCTTCATCCTGGCGGCACGCTACGTCCCGATCGGGCGGGTCGCGGTCAACATGACCGCAGGCGCCGTGGGATACCCGCGCCGCCGCTTCATGGCCTACTCAGGCCTGGCAGCCGTGACCTGGGCCCTCTACTCGGTGCTCATCGGACTCGTCGCTGCGCAGTGGCTCGGGCACCAGCCCCTGCTCGCCATGGTCATCGGCGTCGTCATGGGCGTGCTGTCGGGCGTGATCGTCGACCGGATCATGAACAGCATGGCGCGCAGGCGCCGAGCCCGGGAAGCAGCCCGCGAGGCGGCGACAGGGGCGACCCCGATCCACGGCGAGGCGCCCGACCGGCCGGTGGCGACGTCGTCGGGCGTCGAGGGCGACCAGGACACCGTCCGCCGCGCCTCCTGACCACCCCCGACCCGCTCAGACCTTCCGCAGGCGGGCGCGCTGGACCGAGTGGTCCGATCCCTTCGTCAGCACGAGCGTCGCCCGCCCCCGGGTGGGCAGGACGTTCTGCTCCAGGTTCGGCGCGTTGATCGAGTCCCAGATCGACCGGGCCTTCGCGACGGCCTCCTCGTCCGTCAGGTCCGCGTAGCGCCTGAAGTACGACTCGGGGCGCGCGAACGCGGTCCGGCGCAGCGACAGGAACCGGTCGACGTACCACTGGCGGATGTTGCGCGTGCGGGCGTCGACGTAGATCGAGAAGTCGAAGAAGTCGCTCACCGCGACCGTGGACTCGTCGGACGGCCCGGGGCGCGCGGGCTGGAGGACGTTGAGGCCCTCCACGATCAGGACGTCCGGCCTGCGGACCACCGTCTCGGCACCCGGGACGATGTCGTAGGTCAGGTGGTCGTACACCGGGCTGCGAACCTCGGGAACACCCGCCTTCACGCGGGACAGGAACCGGATCAGCGCCCGCCGGTCGTACGACTCCGGGAACCCCTTGCGCTCCATCAGGCCACGACGCGCGAGCTCCGCGTTCGGGTAGAGGAACCCGTCGGTCGTGAGGAGCTCGACCCGCGGGGTCTCGGGCCATCGCGCGAGCATCTCGCGCAGGATGCGCGACGTCGTCGACTTGCCCACCGCGACCGACCCCGCGACCCCGATCACGTACGGCGTGCGCGTCGAGTTCTCCCGCAGGAACGTCGACGTGGCCTCGTGCAGGCCGCTCGTCGCCGTCACGTAGAGGTTGAGCAGCCGCGAGATGGGGCGGTAGATCGCGTCCACCTCCGCGAGGTCGATCGGGTCACCCAGCCCGCGCAGCTTGACGACGTCGGCGTCCGTCAGCGGCAGCGGCGTCGACTCGGAGAGCCTGCTCCACGCGGCACGATCCAGGTCGACGTACGGGGACGACGTCGCGAGGTCGGGCAGGCGTCCGGAACCGGGCGAGGCGTCCTGATCGGTCGCGGGAGCACCCTCGAGCGGAGGGACGGGCAGGTCGGAGGAAGGAACCACTCGGACGATTCTGCCGGACGACGGGCCGCACCGTGAACACGAACAGGCCGGACCACTAACAAAGAACCGCGAGATGTCGCGGCTGCGAAGGCCCCAGATCGTCCGGCTAGACTCCGAAACCATGTGTGGAATCGTGGGTTACGCAGGCCCTACTGAAGCGTCGGGGCGACCCCTCGACGTCGTCCTCGAAGGACTCGGCAGGCTCGAGTACCGCGGCTACGACTCGGCCGGGGTCGCGCTCGTCGCGCCCGACCGGAGGGACGTCGCGACGGCCAAGAAGTCCGGGAAGCTCGTCAAGCTCGTCGACGAGCTCCAGGCTCGCCCGCTGCCCCCAGCCTCCGCGGCGATCGGGCACACGCGGTGGGCCACGCACGGTGCGCCCAACGACACCAACGCGCACCCGCACCTCGCGGACGACGGCCGCCTCGCCGTGATCCACAACGGGATCATCGAGAACTACAGCGGGCTTCGCGAGTCCCTGCTCGCCGACGGTGCGACGTTCCTCTCCGAGACCGACACCGAGGTCGCAGCCCAGCTCCTCGCCCGTGCGTACCGCCGCACCGGGGACCTGACCGAGGCGATGGCCGACGTCGCGCGCCGGCTCGAAGGCACGTTCACCCTGCTCGCGGTCCACGCGGACGCCCCGACCACCGTCGTCGGTGCCCGGCACGACTCGCCGCTCGTCGTCGGCCTGGGCGACGGCGAGAACTTCCTCGGCTCCGACGTCGCCGCGTTCATCGCGTCCACCAAGGACGCGCTCGAGCTCGGCCAGGACCAGATCGTCACCATCACCCCGGACAGCGTCGAGGTCGTCGACTTCCACGGCAAGCCCGCCGAGGCCACCCGCTTCACGGTCGACTGGGACGCCGCCGCCGCCGAGAAGGGCGGTTTCACGTCCTTCATGGACAAGGAGATCCACGACCAGCCGCAAGCCGTCGCGGACACCCTGCTCGGACGCACCGACGCCGAGGGGCGCCTGGTCCTCGACGACCTGCGCATCGACGAGGCCGTGCTGCGCACCGTCGACAAGATCATCGTCATCGCGTGCGGCACCGCGGCCTACTCGGGACACGTCGCCAAGTACGCGATCGAGCACTGGTGCCGCATCCCCGTCGAGGTCGAGCTCGCGCACGAGTTCCGCTACCGCGACCCGATCGTCAACGAGAAGACGCTCGTCGTCGCCGTCACGCAGTCGGGCGAGACCATGGACACCCTCATGGCCGTGCGGCACGCCCGCGAGCAGGGCGCCAAGGTCATCTCGATCGTCAACACCCACGGGTCGACCATCCCGCGCGAGTCCGACGCCGTGCTCTACACGCACGCCGGGCCGGAGATCGCCGTCGCCTCGACCAAGGCCTTCCTGTCGCAGATCACCGCGGCCTACCTCCTGGGGCTCTACCTCGCCCAGCTGCGCGGCAACAAGTTCCCCGACGAGATCCGCGAGATCCTCGACGACCTGCGCGAGATGCCGCGCAAGATCCAGACCGTCATCGAGCGAGGCGAGTACGTCAGCGCCGTGGCCCGCTCCATGAAGGACGCGACGTCGGTGCTCTTCCTGGGGCGCCACGTCGGGTTCCCCGTCGCCCTCGAGGGTGCGCTCAAGCTCAAGGAGCTCGCCTACATCCACGCCGAGGGCTTCGCCGCGGGCGAGCTCAAGCACGGGCCCATCGCGCTCATCGACGAGGGGCAGCCGGTCTTCGTCGTCGTGCCGTCTCCGCGCGGGCGCGACTCGCTGCACTCGAAGGTCGTCTCCAACATCCAGGAGATCCGCGCCCGCGGCGCACGGACCCTCGTGATCGCCGAGGACGGCGACGACGCGGTGCTGCCGTACGCCGACGAGATCTTCTGGATCCCGCAGTCGCCCACGCTGCTCTCGCCGCTGCTCGCGGTCGTCCCGTTGCAGGTCTTCGCCATGGCCCTCGCCACGGCCAAGGGGCTCGACGTCGACCAGCCGCGCAACCTCGCGAAGTCGGTCACGGTCGAGTAGTCGACCGTCCGTCCTCGCCGGAAGCCCGCCGTGCCCTCGTGCGGTGGGCTTCCGGCCTCCGTGGCCGGGCCGTCGGCACGCCCGGGCCAGCGCATAGGGTGAGCGCATGATCATCGGGGTGGGTATCGACGTCGTGGACGTCGCGCGGTTCATGGACACGCTCGAACGGACTCCGCGCCTGCGCGAGAAGCTGTTCACCCCGGCCGAGCGGGACCTGCCGGCCTCGTCGCTCGCGGCCCGGTTCGCGGCCAAGGAAGCCATCGCGAAGGCGCTCGGGGCGCCCGGCGGCATGCGCTGGCAGGACGCCACGGTCCACCGCGTCGTCGGGGGAGCGCCCCAGGTCGAGATCACGGGGACGGTCCAGGAGCGGGCGACCGCTCTGGGGGTCGTGACGTTCCACCTGTCGATCTCGCACGACGCCGGGATCGCGTCGGCCATGGTGGTCGCGGAGGGCTGAGGGGGCTCCGCCGTCGAGCATGCGGTCGGCGTCGCGAAACGCTTCGAAGTGAACGCCGACCGCCTGCTCGGCACCGGGGCCGCCCGTCCGGGCGACACCAGGCTCAGCCCTGCAGGGCCGGGATGACCTCGCGCTCGAACAGCTCGATGCCGCTACGGTCGTACGCGGCCTCGGGGAAGTACGTGATCGCGTAGGTCATGCCTGCGCCCTCGACCTTCTGCAGGTTCTCGACGATCTGCTCGGGAGTGCCGACGAGCGGCCCCGAGCGGAAGTCGGCCACGGTCTCCTCGACCTTCGCGGGGACGGTCTTGGCGTAGTGCTCGCCGATCCACCGCAGTCGGTCCTCGACGTCGGCCTCGGTCGCCCCGATGACCACGTTGTAGTTCGACGAGCGCGTGATCTCGTCGAACGGACGCCCGATCGCCTCGCAGTGCCCGCGCAGCACCTCAGACTTGTGCGTGAAGGCCTCGAGCCGTCCGTCGAAGTTCGTGTACTGCGCGTGCTGGGCCGCGATGCGCAGCGTCTTCCTCTCACCGCCGCCCGCGACCCACAACGGGATGCTCGGGGCGCTGGCGCCCTCCGGGCCCACGCCGTCGAGGACCTGGAGCGGCTGCGGGTGGCACAGTGCGCCGTCGACCTGGAAGTACGTGCCGTCGAGCGTCGCCGAACCCGTGCGCCACATCTGCTCCATGACCTGCACGCCCTCGTCGAGCGCACCCAGGCGCGCACCGGCTCCGGGGAAGCCGTAGCCGTACGCACGCCACTCGTGCTCGTACCAGCCGGCGCCGATGCCCATCTCGGTGCGGCCACCGCTCACGATGTCGACGGTCGCCGCAACCTTCGCGAGGTAGGCGGGGTTGCGGTACGCGATGCACGTGCACATCTGGCCCAGGCGCACGCGCTCGGTCGACGCGGCGAACGCGGCCATGAGCGTCCAGGCCTCGTGCGTGGCCTCGCCCGTGGGTTCGGGCACGGTGTGGAAGTGGTCGTACACCCACGCCGACTCCCACGCGTGGCGCGCGCCCGGGAGGCGCTCGCCGGCCAGCGCGGTGTCCGCGTGGCGCGCGAGGGAACGCATGGTCTCCCACTGCTCCGAAGGGTCGATGCCGACGAGGTCCTGACGCCAGCCTTGCGGGATGAAGAGTCCGAATCGCATGGTCGCCAATCTAGCCCGGCGGGTCGGGGGCGCGTCGCCCCGGGGGCACGGGCGGCCCGGCGGGGACCCGGGCAGCGGGGCAGGATGGGCCCATGATCGAAGCGTTCACCGCCGCCCAGGTCCGTGCCGCCGAAGAGCCGCTGCTCGCGCGCGGGGTCCCGCTCATGGAGCGCGCTGCGTTCGCGCTCGCGACGGTCGTCGCGCAGGACCTGCGGCGCGGCCCGCGTGGGTGGACGCCCGACGGCGCCGAGCGGCCTCGGCGCGTGACCGGCCGACGGGTGGTGCTCCTCGTGGGATCGGGCAACAACGGCGGCGACGCCCTGTTCGCGGGGGCGTACCTGGCCCGGCGCGGCGTCGCGGTCGAGGCGGTCTGCACGAGCGAGCATCCGCACACCGAGGGTTTGGCCGCCCTGCGCCGCGCGGGCGGGCGGGCGATCGACCTCGCGGCCGGGCGTGGGCCCTGGTCGCAGGCCGTGGACACGGTCCTCGCGGCCGACGTGGTCGTCGACGGGCTGGTCGGGATCGGTGCGACCGGGGCGCTGCGAGGCGTGGCCGGGGAGCTGGTCGCGGCGCTCGTGGACGAGCGGTCCCGGCGGTCTCGGGGTCAGGCACCGGGGGGCGGGGCGGGCGAGGGGTTCCCGTGGGTCGTCGCGGTCGACGCGCCGAGCGGCATCGGCGTCGACGACGGCTCGGTCCCCGGGCCCGTCCTCCCCGCGGACCGGACGGTCACGTTCGGCGCGCTCAAGCCCGGGCTGCTGCTGCCCCCCGCGACGCATCGTGCCGGGGTCGTGACGCTCGTCGACGTCGGGCTGGAGGACGTGGGCGGGGCGGGGAGCGGCGCGCCGGGTCCGCGGGTGCGGCGCCTCGAGCGTGGGGACGTCGCTCGCCTGTGGCCCGTCCCCGGGCCGACCGACCACAAGTACACGCGCGGTGTCCTGGGCGTCGTCGCGGGTACCCCCACGTTCCCGGGGGCCGCGGTCCTGGCCGTGACGGCGGCGGTCCGTGCGGGCGCGGGCATGGTGCGCTACCGCGGGCCCGACGACGTCGCTCGCGTCGTCGTCTCGGCGCGCCCCGAGGCGGTGCCCGCAGAGGGCAGGGTGCAGGCCTGGGCGCTCGGCTCGGGGATCCCGGCGGCCCAGGAGCGGCCGACCGCACGGGAAGGTGACGGGGAGGGTGGACGCGGGCGGAGCGCCGACGCCGGGCAGCACGAACGGGTCCGGCGGGCGCTCGCGGTCGCGTGCGGGGTGCTGGCCCAGGACGGGGCCGGACCGCGGGTCCCGGCCGTGGTCGACGCCGGAGCCCTGTCGTTGCTGCCGGACCGTTGCCTGCCGTCGGTCGTGCTGACGCCGCACGCGGGGGAGCTCGCGACCCTCCTGAGCGCGCGGGGCGAGGACGTCGAGCGCGAGGAGGTCGAGGCTGAGCCGCTGCGCTGGGCGTGCAGGGCGCACGACCTCACGGGCGCGACCGTGCTGCTCAAGGGCGCGGCGACGGTGGTCGTCGGTCCGGACGGGGTGTGGTCGCAGGCCGACGGATCTGCGTGGCTCGCGACGGCCGGGGCAGGAGACGTCCTCACGGGCCTCCTGGGCGCCCTGCTGGCGGCGTACGGGGGGCGCGTGGTGCAGGAGCCCGGCCTGGCGGCGGAGCTCGCTGCTGCGGCTGCTACGGTCCACGGGTGGGCGGGCGACCGTGCGAACTCTGGGGGACCCGTCGCGGCGCTGGACGTGGCCGAGGCGCTGCCGGGCGTGATCGCGAACCTTCTCGCCGAGGGTGACGCCCGGCCCCGCCGAGGGTGACGGGCGGCCCCGCCGAGGGTGACGAGACGAGAGGCCGAGGGTGACGCGTGCGGATCGAGGGTGACCAGGTTCTGGTCGAGGGTGACGTCACGGCTGCCCTCGTGGCGCGGTGCCGATCACTCGTCGACTCGGTTCGACGCGCGCAGGGGACGGGCGATCCCGTGCGGGTGCTCGTCGGGATCGCGGGTGCGCCGGGAGCCGGCAAGTCGACTCTCGCCGGTGAGGTCCTGGCGTCGCTCGCGCACCCCGTCTCCGGGGCGCCCGCGGTGCGTGCCGTCGTCGTGCCGATGGACGGGTTCCACCTCGCGGACGCCGAGCTGGGCCGCCTGGGTCGCCGCGACCGCAAGGGCGCGCCGGACACGTTCGATGCGCACGGCTATGTGGCGCTCCTCGAACGTCTCCGGTCACCGCGCCCGGGAGTCACGGTCTACGCCCCGGCGTTCGACCGGGATCTCGAGGAGCCGGTCGCCGGGGCGGTCCCCGTGGCGCCGGACGTCGAGCTCGTGCTGACCGAGGGCAACTACCTCCTGCTCGGCGCGGGCCACGACGAGGGGCGCTGGGACGCGGTGCGTGCTCTCCTCGACGAGGTGTGGTTCGTGGAGCTTCCCGACGAGACCCGGGTCGCGCGGCTCGTGGCCCGGCACGTCCGTCACGGCAGAGCGCCCGCCGCTGCGCGTGACTGGGTGCTCGGCTCGGACGAGACCAACGCCCGGCTGGTGGCCTCGACGCGGGACCGCGCCGACGTCGTCGTGCATCGCTGAGCGCCCGACGCCACCCGGCGCGGAGGCTTGTTGCGCGGGGCAGCGGCTACCGTGGTGGCCGTGCCCACCCCGACGACCCCCCGTGTCCCGCCGCGCCGTCGGCGGATCCCGTTCCAGCCGCTGCCCGTCCGGGACGGGCTCAACGCGACGCGCGTCGTCCTGCCCGAGAACGGGGACGGCAGCGAGGGCTCGCCCCGGTGGGAGACCGTCCTCGACCATCTGGTCCACCGCTTCCCCGACGACCAGCCGCGCCTGCGGGAGAAGGTCGCCGCGGGCGAGGTCGTCGACCACCTGGGGCGGCCGGTGACCGCGCAGACGCCCTTCGCGCAGCACGCGCGCGTGTTTCTCTACCGGGACCCGCCCGTCGAGACGCGCGTACCTTTCGAGATCGAGATCTTGTACCAGGACGACGACCTGGTCGTCATCGACAAGCCGCACTTCCTCGCGAGCATCCCGCGGGGTTCGTTCATCGCGGAGTCGGCGCTCGTGCGGCTGCGGCGAGACCTTGATCTGCCTGACCTCTCGCCCGCCCACCGCCTCGACCGCGTGACCGGCGGGGTCCTCGTGCTGACCGTACGACCCGAGGTCCGCGGCCCGTACCAGACGCTCTTCGCCGAGCGGCAGGTGATCAAGGTCTACGAGGCCGTCGCAGGCGTCGACCCGGGTCTCGAGCTCCCGCGCGTCGTGCGAAGCCGCATCCACAAGGAGCGCGGAGTCATGCGCGCGTTCGAGGTGCCCGGCGAGCCCAACTCCGAGAGCCTCGTCGAGCTTGTGGACACCCGGGAGGTCGCGGCCGGCCCGGGTCAGGGGGAACCCACCACGCTCGGCCTCTACCGCCTGACGCCGCACACCGGCAAGACCCACCAGCTCCGGCTGCACATGAACTCGCTCGGTCTGCCGATCCTGCACGACAACTTCTACCCGACGTTCTACGACGTGCGCCCCGACGACTTCAGCCGCCCCCTCCAGCTCGTCTCGCGCTCGATCGAGTTCGTCGATCCGCTCAGCGGGAAGCAGCGACGGTTCGAGACGACCCGCGCCCTCCAGGAGTGGTCCTAGGCCCGACGGCGTCACCGTCGGCACGTAGGTACGTCACCCTCGGCGGGCGATCCCGTCACCCTCGGCGGGTGGGTGCGTCACCGTCGGCGGGGTTCCGGTCACCCTCGGAGGGCGGTCCGGTCACCCTCGGCGGGTGGGGGCGTCACCGTCGGCGGGGGAAGGAAGCGGTGAGAGAATCGGTGACCGTGAGCCCCTTCAGCGACCCCAGGCACGGATCCGCGGACGACGTCACCCCTCTCACGGCGGCCGGTGCCCCGTACCCCGCCGACCACTACCCGGCGCGCGCCGTGATCGACCTGGGCGCGATCCGCTCGAACGTCGAGGCGCTCGCGTCCCGTGCGGGCACCGCGCAGGTCATGGCCGTCGTCAAGGCCGACGCGTACGGTCACGGCCTGCTGCCGAGCGCCCGTGCGGCGCTCGCGGGCGGCGCCACGTGGCTCGGCACGGCGCAGGTCTCCGAGGCGCTCGCGCTGCGCGCCGCGGGCATCGGCCCGGACCAGGCGCGGATCCTGACGTGGCTCTACGCGCCAGGTGCCCCGCTCCGGGCGCTCGTCGAGGCCGAGATCGACGTCTCGGTCGCCTCGCTGTGGGCCGTCGAGGAGGTCGCCGACGCGGCCCGCGCGGCCGGTCGCCCGGCCCGCGTGCACCTCAAGATCGACACGGGTCTGGGACGCAACGGGATCATGCCGGACCAGCTCCCGGCCGCGCTCGACGCGGCGCTGCGGGCCGAGTCGGAGGGCGTGCTGAGCGTCGTCGGGATCTGGTCGCACTTCGCGTTCGCGGACGAGCCCGAGCACCCGACCGTCCTGCACCAGGTCGAGGTCTTCGACGAGGCGGTCCGCACGGCCGAGGGCGCGGGCGCCCGGTTCGAGGTGCGCCACCTCGCGAACTCCGCGGCGACCCTGACGAACCCGGGCGTGCACTACGACCTCGTGCGTCCGGGCCTCGCGGTCTACGGTCTGTCGCCGGTCCCGCAGCTCGGGACGCCCGACGACTTCGGTCTGATCCCGGCCATGACGCTCGAGGCCGAGCTCGCGACGGTCAAGCGTGTCCCGGAGGGGCAGGGCGTGTCGTACGCGCACGCCTACACGACGTCGCAGGCGACGGTCCTCGGCGTGGTGCCCCTCGGGTACGCGGACGGCATCCCGCGGCACGCGTCGGGCGCCCTGCCCGAGCAGCCGGGTGGTCCGGTGCTGGTCGGCGGCCCGGTCGACGAGGCGGGCGGTATCGACGGCACGGGCCGCGTCCTGCACGTCGCGGGGAGGGTCTGCATGGACCAGTTCGTGCTGGACCTGGGCCCGTACGCCGCGGAGCAGGCGGGCGACGTCGTGACGCTGTTCGGTCCGGGCGCGGGCCTCGCGCGCGGCGGGGCCCCGACCGCGGAGGACTGGGCGCTGGCCGCCGGGACCATCAGCTACGAGATCACGACGCGCCTGGGCGCGCGCGTCCCGCGCGTCTACCGGGGCGGGGGCGCGTCGGGCCCGACGGCGGAGCCCACCACGGGCGGTGACGCCACCCTCGGGGGGCCCGCCCCGGCGCGGGCGGACCGCGCACAGGACCACACGCTGCGTGACCGCACGCACGACGACCAGGAGTGGCTGTCATGACCGACCTGACCTTCGACCTGCCCGACGCGGAAGCGACCCGTGCGTTCGGCCTGGCCCTGGCGCGCGAGCTGCGCGCGGGCGACCTCGTGATGCTCACGGGCGACCTGGGTGCGGGCAAGACGACCCTGACGCAGGGCATCGGCACGGGGCTGGGGGTGCGCGGTCAGGTCGCGTCGCCGACCTTCATCATCGCGCGCGTCCACCCGCCGCTCGCGGACGGCCCGTACCTGGTCCACGTCGACGCCTACCGGCTCGGCTCGCTCGACGAGGTCGAGGCCCTCGACCTCGACGCGAGCCTCGACGAGTCGGTCACGGTCGTCGAGTGGGGGCAGGACCTGGTGGAGTCGCTCGCGGAGGACCGCCTGGAGATCACGATCGAGCGCCCGCGGGGCGGCGTCGACACGTCTGTGACGGCCGGGACGTCCCGGCCCGGCGAGACCGACGAGCCGGTCGACCAGGACGACGCGCCCGAGTCGCCCGAGGCCGGCGTCCGGCACGTGTCCGTGCGGGCCCTGGGCGACCGGTGGGCCGACGTCGCCCGCCTCGCCGACGGGCTGCGTGCGGCGGTCGAGGCCGCGGCGGAGCACGCCGCAACGGCCCCGGCCGCCGGTGGCTCGGCACAGGACCTGGCCGCGCAGCGGCCCGCGGATCAGTAGGCTGGGACCGTGGCAGTTCTTGCGCTCGATACGTCAGCCGCCGTCGCGGTCGCCCTCGTCGGGGACGGCGGTGAACGGCTCGCTGTGCGCTCGGCGGACGAGCGCCGTCGGCACGCCGAGACCCTGGCCCCGCTCATCAGCGAGGTGCTCGCCGAGGCCGGGGTGGACCGCACCGCGCTGACCGCCGTCGTCGCGGGCACGGGGCCCGCTCCGTTCACGGGACTGAGGGTCGGGCTGGTCACGGCGCGCACGCTCGCGCTGTCGCTCGGCATCCCGGCGTTCGGCGTGTCGGGGCTCGACGCGATCGCCGCGCAGGCGGTGAGCGACCTGGGGCTGACCCCGGGCGAGGAGGTCCTCGCGACGGCCGACGCGCGTCGGCGCGAGGTCTACTGGGCGCGCTACCGCGTCGTGGCGCACGAGGGCCCGCACGCGATGCCGGTGGTCGAGCTCGTCGCCGGACCGGACGTGGGTCCGGCTGCGGGCCTGGCCGACCAGGTCGAGGGCGCCGTGGTCGTGGGCGAGGGGGCCGCGCTCTACCCCGATCACCTGCCGCTCGCCGAGGACGCCCCGCTGGTCCCCGACGCGGTCGTGCTGGCGCGGCTCGCGATCGCGCGACGCGACGCGGACGTCGACCAGCCCACCGAGCCGCTGTACCTGCGCCGCCCCGACGTCCAGGAGCCCGCAGCCCGCAAGCGCGCGACCGACGCCCCACCGGCGGACCGGAAGGCGAGCGAGGCGTGAGCGCGCACTACGAGGTGAGGCTGCGGCCGTTGCGTGCGGCGGACCTGCCACGCGTCGTGCGCCTCGAGCAGGAGCTGTTCGGTCCGAGCGCCTGGACGTACGGGATGCTGGCCGAGGAGCTCGGTGCGCTGGGTCGCTGGTACGTCGCGGCCGAGCCCGTCCGGATCTACGCGGCCGGTCCGCAGGACCTCGTCGGCTATGCGGGGCTGTGGTTCGACGGCGATGTCACGCAGGTCATGACGATCGGGGTGGACCCGCAGTACCACCACCTGGGCATCGGGTCGGTGCTCCTGACGGCGCTGATCGACCGTTCGCGCCAGGTCGGTGCGAGCGCTGTCCTGCTGGAGGTCGCGGTCGACAACGACGCGGCGCTGGCGATGTACGGCAAGTTCGGGTTCGAGCAGCTGGGCATCCGCAAGCGGTACTACCAGCCCGAGGACGTCGACGCCTACACCATGCGTCTCGAGCTGACGGACGACTCCGTCGCGCCGGTGCCTGCGGGCCGCGAGAGCGACGTGCTCCCTGACGAGCCGGGCGTCGCGTGAGCGCTCGCGACGCGGTGCTCGTCTCGGCGCGGGCGCTGCACGACGAGGTCGCCGCGGGCACGGGCGACCTGGTCCTGCTCGACGTCCGCTGGGCGCTCGGCGTGACCGACGGCCACGAGCAGTACCTCGCGGGGCACGTGCCGGGGGCGGTGTTCGTGGATCTCGAGACCGAGCTCGCGGCGCCGCCGTCGCCCGTGCGGGGTCGGCACCCGCTGCCGGACCTCGCCGACCTCCAGGCGGCGGCTCGCCGCTGGGGTGTGCGCGCGGGCTCGCGCGTGGTCGCGTACGACGCCGTGGGGGCCACGTCGGCCGCGCGTGCCTGGTGGTTGCTGCGCTGGGCGGGCCTCTCGGACGTCCGCCTGCTCGACGGCGGCCTGGGCGCCTGGACCGGCGATGGCCTGCCCGTCGAGACGGGCGAGGTGGTCCCTGTCCCGGGCGACGTCGTGCTGTCCCAGGGGGCGCTCCCCACGCTCACGCCCGACGACGCAGCGCACCTGGCGTCGTCGGGCGACGGACTGCTGCTGGACGCCCGGGCGGGCGAACGCTTCCGAGGGGACGTCGAGCCCGTGGACCCGCGCGCGGGGCACGTGCCGGGCGCGGTGAGCGCGCCGACGACAGGCAACCTGGGACCCGACGGGCACTTCCTCGACGAGGCGGCGCTCCGTGAGCGTTTCGCGGGACTGGGCCTCGGGCGCGACGCGAGCCGTGGGGTCGGCGTGTACTGCGGATCGGGCGTCACGGCCGCGCACGAGGTCGCGGCCCTCGCGACGATCGGGATCGATGCCGCGCTCTACGCGGGGTCGTGGTCGCAGTGGTCGAACGACGAGGCCCGCCCGGTGGCCACGGGGGCCTGACCGGACGGGCCGGGGGGTCGTGCGGGGCGGTCGCCTCAGAGGGTCTGCGACGCCTGGTCGAACGTGAGACGCGTCTGGCGCGGGTACGTCGCGCCCTCGCCGGCCGGGGTGCCGACGTTGATGACGACGAGCGACTTCCAGCCGTTCTCGCCGAAGAACTCGGCGTCGATGCCCGCGGCGTCGAACCCGCCCATGGGGCCGACGTGCAGACCGGCGGCACGCAGGCCCACGACGAAGTAGCCGACCTGGATCAGCGCGGACGTGCGGGACATGCCCACGCGGGTCTCCTCGCCCGCCGCCTCGAGGTTCTCCTTGGCGCCCTCCATGTGCGGGGCGAGGACAGGGAGGTACTCGTGGAAGTTGGGGTCGGCCGCGGCGACGATCGTGAGCGGGGCCGCGAGGGTCTTGGCCTTGTTGCCGTCGGCCATGTGCTCGACGAGGCGCGCACGGGCCTCGGGGTCGCGGACCACGAGGAGGCGCAGCGGCACGGTGTTCATGGCGGTCGGGCCCCAGCGGACCAGGTCGTAGGCGGCCTGGATCTTCTCGTCGGCCACCGCCTCGTCCTCGAAGGCGTGCACGGTCCGGGCCTCGCGGAACAGGAGGTCGGCGACCTGGGCGTCGATCTCGAGCAGGTCGTCGAAGGCGGCGTCGGTGGGGGTGAAGGTCTCGGTGCTCATGCCTCGGTCAACAGTTGAAGCATCAATCACCCTTCCCGGCGGGGCCGTGACGTGCGACACATCAGGTCCCGGGTGCCCGGCCGGTTGCTGGTCACGGCACCTCCGGGCCAGACCCGAGCCGCGGCGCGCACGACGACCGCCGCCGCACGACTACCCTGGGACCCATGGTTTCTGGCGGTTCCACTGACACCCTCGGCGCGCCCCTGGTCCTCGGCATCGAGTCGTCCTGCGACGAGACGGGCGTCGCGCTCGTGCGCGGTCGCGAGCTCCTCGTCGACGCGGTCGCGAGCTCGATGGACGAGCACGCCCGCTACGGCGGCATCATCCCCGAGGTCGCCTCGCGAGCCCACCTCGAGGCGATGATCCCCACGATCCAGCGTGCGCTCGGCGAGGCCGACGTCGACCTCTCCGAGATCGACGCGATCGCCGTGACGGCCGGGCCCGGCCTCGTGGGCCCGCTCACGATCGGCGCCTCGGCCGCCAAGGCCCTGTCGATCGGCCTCGACAAGCCGCTGTACGGCGTCAACCACGTGATCGGCCACGCCGCCGTGGACGAGCTCGTACACGGCGAGTTCCCCGAGCGCGTCATGGCGCTCGTGGTCTCGGGCGGGCACTCGTCGCTGCTCCTGGTCGACGACATCGCGACGGACGTGACCGAGCTCGGCTCGACGCTCGACGACGCCGCGGGCGAAGCCTTCGACAAGGTCGGCCGCCTCCTCGGGCTGCCGTACCCGGGTGGACCGCACATCGACCGCCTCGCGCGCGAGGGCGACCCGACCGCGATCCGGTTCCCGCGCGGCCTCACGGCCCGCAAGGACCAGGAGAAGCACGCGTACGACTTCTCGTTCTCAGGGCTCAAGACCGCGGTGGCGCGGTGGGTCGAGGCGCGGGTCGACAGCGGCCTCGAGGTGCCCCTCAACGACGTCGCGGCCTCCTTCGCGGAGGCCGTCGCCGACGTCCTCACGGCCAAGACCATCGCGGCCTGCCAGCGGCACGGCGTCGAGACCCTCGTGGTCGGCGGAGGGTTCAGCGCGAACTCCCAGCTGCGCGACATGGCCGCCGAGCGCTGCGCCGCAGCCGGCATCGACCTGCGCATCCCGCCGATCCGCTACTGCACCGACAACGGTGCGATGATCGCCGCGCTCGGGTCCGCCGTCGTGCGGGCCGGTGTGGCGCCGTCGGGCCTGGACATCCCCGTCGACTCGTCAATGCCTCTCACGACCGTCTCGGTCTGAACCGGGACTCGATCCCGTTCTCGTCGCGCTGCCCGCTGACGCGTGTCGCGCCTTGGTGGGCCGCGCCTCAGCGGGCCGGGCGCAGCAGGAACGTGAACTCGTCGGCGTCCGCCGCAGCGTGGTGCCCGTCCTCGTCCTGGACGGCGACCGTCTCGAGACCCGCCGCGGTGGCGAGCGCCCGGAAACCGTCCTGCGTGTACCAGTGGATCGTCCAGAGCCGCTCCTCGACCGTGCTCGCGCCGTCCAGGACCCGCTCGTAGCGCAGCGCGCTGTGCTGGGTCCGCGTGTGCTCGTCGCGCTCCTCGGCCACGACCCCGACCCGCAGGACGGCACCGTCCTCCCGCGTCGTCTCGCGGGGGACGCCCACCGCGTCAGGGGGAGTGGGCGACGGGACGAAGAGCGGGACCAGCGCGGTCCCGTCGTCCGTCAGGTGGGACCGGATGCCGCGCAGCGCCGCGAGGGCCGTGTCGTCGTCGGGCAGCAGGCAGAACGTGGGCCCCGCGAGGTAGACCGAGCGGTAGGTGTGCGGCAGGTCGAGGGCCTCCATGCGCTGGTGGTGGAGGGTCACGTCGAGCCCCTGGACCGCTGCGAGCCCGCGGCAGCGCTCGAGCATGTCGGCCGACGAGTCCACGCCCTCGACGTCCAGTCCCAGCGAGCGCAGGACCAGGAGCGGGTCGCCGTCGCCGCAGCCCAGCTCGAGGGCCGGCTCTCCCGAGTCGAGCACGAAGCGCGCATAGCGTTCCGGGTCCTCGTAGCCCGACTTCAGGGGAGCGTAGAGCTCGGCGACGATGCCCGTGTAGAAGTCCGCAGGATCCATGCGTCCCATGGTCTCAGCAGGGGCAACGCATTTTTCGGACCGGCGCGCGGGGGCGCGCGACCGCCGGTCGGACGTCAGAGCGGGCGGCCCGCCCGCATCTCCGCGACGAGCGCCCGCACGACGGCGTCGAGCTCGCCCCCGTTGCGCCGCGCCACGGCCCGCTGCCGCTGGTAGGAGGCGCCCCGGCGCAGGATGAGGCGCACGTCGTCGAGCTCGGCGAGGCACCCGAGGCGCGCCGCGACCGGCTCGAGCTCGACGAGCAGCTTGCTCACGGCCTCGGTCACGAGCTCCTCGTTGCCCGCACGGTCGAGGATGATGATCGCGTCCATGCCGTAGCGCGCCGAGCGCCACTTGTTCTCCTGCGCGAACCACGCCGGGATCGTGGGGAGCTCCTTGCCCTCGTCGAGCAGCGTCGACAGGTGCTCGACCAGGCAGTGGTTGAGCGCGGCGAGCGCGAGGACCTCGGTCAGGTTGGTCGCGCCGTCGCAGATGCGCGTCTCGAGCGTCCCGAAGCGCGGGGACGGCCGCAGGTCCCAGCGGACCTCGTCGAACTGGTCGATCACGCCCGTGTGCATCATGTCGCCCACGTAACCCTCGAGCTGCTCCCACGTCTCGAACTGGAAGCCCAGGCCCGCCGTCGGGAGCTGCTGGAACATGAGCGCACGGTTCGACGCGTAGCCCGTGTCCTTGCCGCCCCAGAACGGCGACGACGCCGAGAGCGACTGCAGGTGCGCGAAGTACCCGAGCATGGCGCGCGAGATGGGCAGCACCTTGGCGCGGTCCTCGATCCCGACGTGCACGTGCACGCCGTAGATGAGCATCTGCCGCCCCCACCACTGAGTGCGGTCGATGAGGGTCGCGTAGCGCTCCTTGTCCGTGACCTTCTGCTGCGCCCAGCGCGCGAACGGGTGCGTGCCCGCGCTCATGAGCTCGACGCGCAGCGGGTCGGTCAGGACGCGGATCTCCTCGACCGCGGCCTCGAGGTCGCGGCCGGCGTCGCCGACCGTGCGGCACACGCCGCTCACGACCTCGACCGTGTTGAGGAGCAGCTCCTGGCGGATGTGCGGGTGCTGGGACCCGTCGGTGGGCTCGACGGCGTCGAGCACGGTCTGGGCGACCTGGCGCAGGTCGCCCGAGTCCTTGTCGACGAGCGCGAGCTCCCACTCGATGCCGACGGACGAACGTTCGGACCGGGCGAAGGGAAGGTGCACCGATCAGCCCCTTTCTCCAGGAGTGGGGGAGTCGAGGACGCTCGTGCCGTCGGGCCGGGTCAACGGCTCGACGACCAGGACCTGCTGCGATCCGCCGACCCGGGTCAGGACGACGGTCGCCTCCGCGGTGCCGCGCAGGTCGAGCTGCTTGCGGAGCTGCTCGGGCACGACGGCCGTGCCCCGCTTCTTGATGGTCAGCCGCCCGACGCCCCGCTCGCGCAGGTACGCCTTGAGCTTCTTGAGGCTGAAGGGCATGACGTCCAGGACGCGGTACCCGGTGGCCACATCAGCCCTGTCGGCGCTGCCCACGACCGCGCGCGGCGCGGGGTGGTCCGTCGTGACGTACGCGATGGTCCGGTCCAGCAGCCGACCGCCGAGCTCCTCGGCAGCGTGGGCCACGAGCCCCGCGCGGATGATCGCGCCGTCGGGCTCGTACAGGTAGTGCCCGACGGCGCCGACGTCCGGCACGGGCTCGTCGTCGCCCTGGTCGTGGCGCAGGGTGCGCGACACGGTGCGGCGGTCGCCGTCCGCGTCGGTCGTGGTCCGCAGCACGAGGGCCGTGCGCCCGGGCCCGTCGGGGGCCAGCGGACCGAACCACAGCGCGGCCTCGACCACGTCGCCGTCGACCGAGACCCACTGGGTCTCCGCGTCGGTGGGCAGGCCCGCGTGCGGGATGCCCGGACCGACCTTGATCCCGACCGCGGGCACGACCGAGCGCAGCGCCCACACGTCGTCGAGCGGGGGAGCGTACGAGCGCGGGTCGAAGATACGGGTGCCTGAGCGTGTGCGCCGGGCCGGGTCGGCGAACACGCCGTCGACGCCCTCGGCCACCAGGTCGATGCTCAGGCCGTCGGCGTGGCGGACCTCTGCCTCGGGGAAGTGACGCAGGTTGACCGTCGCGATCGACGCGGTGACCTCGTCGATGTCGGTCGCGAGGACCTGGAGGCCGGTCCCGGCGAAGGTCATGGAGTCCGCGCCGATGCCGCACGTCAGGTCGGCCACCTTGGTGACCCCCGCCGCGTGGTAGCGCCGGGCGTGGTGGGCCGCGACCACGAGCCGGGTCGCCTGCTCGAGGCCGTCCTGGGTGAAGAGCATGCCGTCGGCGAACGCGTCGAACTTGAGGTGGGCCTTGGCGCGCAGGCGGGACTGGGTGAGGGCCGCCGCGGCGAGCTCGGGGTCGACGCCCTGGGCGCGCAGGCCGGTCGCGAGCACCATGGCCTGGCGCTCGTCGTAGGGCGGGAGCGCGCTGAGGAGCGACCATCCCGCCGGGCTGAGCAGCTTGGTCAGTGCCGACGCGTCCATGCGTCGATCTTTCCACGCCCGGCGCTCGTTGGCACTCGCCTTGACCGAGTGCTAATGCGGACCTAGATTGAGCGTAGGTCGTCCGCACCCCCGGGTGAGGACGACGAGAGCGACACCCGCCGGTCCGGCACCCGCGACGACGGACGGCAGGCAGCGCTCGACACCTACCCGTTGCAGTTCTCACAGCGAAACGGAGGTCCGACGTGTCGGTCCCCATCAAGCCGCTCGAGGACCGGATCGTCGTGAAGGCCCTCGAGGCCGAGACCACGACCGCATCCGGCCTGGTCATCCCGGACACCGCCAAGGAGAAGCCCCAGGAGGGCGAGGTCCTGGCCGTTGGTCCGGGGCGTATCGACGACAACGGCAACCGCGTCCCGCTGGACGTCGTCGTCGGCGACAAGGTCATCTACAGCAAGTACGGCGGCACCGAGGTCAAGTACGGGGGCCAGGAGTACCTGGTGCTCTCCGCGCGCGACATCCTCGCCGTGGTCGTCTCCTGATCTTCTGATCACAGGCTGACGCCCAGCAGCTCTGCTGGTGACGAAGGGCCCCGCAACCGAGAGGTTGCGGGGCCCTTCGTCTGTCCGGTGCCGGCGGGATCTCGAGGCCGGCGCGGGCGCCGGGGACGGGTGGTGGGTGCTGCGGTGGTGGGTGCTGCGGTGGCGACCGGGCGGGTCAGCCGGTCTTCGCGACGCCCGCAAGGATCGCGGCGCGCTCGTCCTCGCTGAGGCCGCCCCACACCCCGTAGGGCTCGCGGACCTTGAGGGACTGCTCGCGGCACTGCATCATCACCGGGCACGAGGCGCAGATCGCCTTGGCCGCTTCGGCGCGTCGTCGTCGGGTCGAGCCGCGCTCGCCTTCCGGGTGGAAGAACAGGGTGTCGTCCTGGTCGCGGCACGAGCCCTGGTACTGCCATTCCCACAGTTCCATGACCGGTCCGGGGAGCCTCGAGATCTCTGTCATGCAGGACAACCTACAAGCGTTGCAGAAGTTGTTCAAGTGGCTGGGGTGGGCAACTTCGTGAACCGGTTCTTGGCGGTCTGCATCGATTTGCGTCACGCGTGGCGCGAACTGCACTCGTTTCAGGAGTGATTCAGCCGATCCGGTCATCACGGACTGAGACACGCCGTGTCCGAAGTGGCGAGCCGCTGAACCGGTCGGCAGAATCGGGTGCATGACTTCACTCCGGTCCGCCCCGAACCCCGGCGGGCCCCGACGGAAGGCGACCGAGGCACCAGCTCTCGCCGTCGCGGCCGTCGCCAAGAGGCTGGGCGTCGCCCCGGCCACCCTCCGCACCTGGGACCGTCGATACGGCCTCGGGCCCTCCGAGCACACCGCTGGTTCCCACCGGCGATACACCGCCGACGACGTCGCGCGGCTCGTCATCATGCGTCGCCTGACGCTCGAAGGGGTCGCCCCGGTCGACGCCGCGCGCGCAGCGCTCGACGCCGACGAGACCGAGCTGGCCCGCGAGATCGAGGACGGGGACAGCGACGCCGACGACGCCGACCGCACGGGCGGTCCCGACGACGGCGACGGCGACGGCGACCCCGAGCCGGGCGCAGACCCCTCCCCGGCGCCCGACTCCCCGTCCGGAGGGGTGCGGCTCCTGCGCTCCGTGCCGCGGGCCGCCGACGACGAGCCCGTGCGTCTCGGCGCCCCGCGCCCGACGAGCGTGTCCGACGTCGTGGACGCCGCCATCGCGTTCGACCAGAAGAAGTGCGACCAGCTCCTGCGTATCGCTCCCGGCACCGACCCGGGCCACTGGTGGTCGACGCTCGTCGAGCCGGCGCTGCATCGCATCGCCGAGCGGACCTTCCTCGCGTCCCCCGGCGAGATGCCCGAGGTCGTGTTCTCCAACGCGACGCTCGCCGCCCTGCGTGAGTACACGCACGCCTCCGAGGAGGCGCTCGTCGCGGGAGGCGGTCCGCCGCCCAACCACCCGAGCCGCATGCGCCGGATCGTCCTGATCTTCGCCGCGCCGGGGGAGCAGGTGCCGCTCGCGGCGCACGCCCTGGCCGCGGCGCTCGGTGCCCAGGGGGCCATGGCGCGCATCGTCACGGGCTCGGCCACGGCGCACCGCTCGCTCGAGCTCGTCACCATGGTCCGTCCGGCCGCGATCGCCGTGGTGACCATGCAGCCCAGGCCCGTGCTCGACGTCGTGCACACGCTGCACGAGGCCAACCCGGACCTGCCGATCTTCGTGGGCCTCGCGAACGACGAGGCCGCGGCGAGCCTGCCCTACGCCTCGACCGTCCAGCGTGTGCGCAGCTTCACCGGTCTGCTCCACGAGGCTCTCGCCGTCGTGCGGTGACCTGCGCCACGCGCAGGCTCGCGGCCGTCACCCGGCCGTCCCGGTGGCGGGACGGCCGGGAACATGCGGGAGGGCCTGAGCGTAGAATCTTGATGTGACCGACTCTCTCGCAGCCCCCGCACACGACCCCTTCGGCTTCACCGGACTGACGTACGACGACGTCCTCCTGCTCCCGAACGAGACGGACGTCATCCCGAGCGAGGTCGACACGACCGCCCGGTTGACGCGCGAGATCACCATGTCCGCACCGCTGCTCTCGGCCGCGATGGACACCGTGACCGAGTCACGCATGGCGATCGCGATGGCCCGCCAGGGTGGGATCGGCATCATCCACCGCAACCTGTCGATCGAGGCGCAGGCCAAGGAGGTCGACCTCGTCAAGCGGTCCGAGTCCGGCATGATCACCGACCCGGTCACGGTCGGCCCCGAGGCCACGCTCGCCGAGCTCGACGCGCTGTGCGGCCAGTACCGGGTGTCCGGTCTGCCCGTCGTCGAGCCCGACGGCACGCTCGTCGGCATCATCACGAACAGGGACCTGCGGTTCGTCAACCCCGCGGACTTCGGTGAGCGGCGCGTGTTCGAGATCATGACGCCCATGCCCCTCGTGACGGCTCCGATCGGCATCGCGCGCGACGACGCCGCTGCGCTGCTCGCCAAGCACAAGATCGAGAAGCTTCCGCTCATCGACGCCGAGGGGCGCCTGGGTGGCCTCATCACCGTCAAGGACTTCGTCAAGACCGAGCAGTACCCGGGGGCGACCAAGGACGGCGAGGGGCGCCTGCGGGTGGGCGCCGCGATCGGGTTCTTCGGTGACGCGTGGGCCCGTGCGACGGCGCTCGCCGAGGCTGGCGTGGACGTCCTGGTCGCCGACACCGCGAACGGGCACGCACGCCTGCTGCTCGACATGATCCGCCGGCTCAAGGCGGACCCGGCGTTCAAGGACGTCCAGGTCGTCGGCGGCAACGTCGCGACCCGCGCGGGCGCGCAGGCGCTCGTCGACGCGGGGGCCGACGGCGTCAAGGTCGGCGTCGGACCGGGGTCGATCTGCACCACCCGCGTCGTCGCGGGCGTCGGCGTCCCGCAGGTCACCGCGATCTACGAGGCCTCGCTCGCGTGCCGTCCGGCAGGCGTCCCCGTCATCGGCGACGGCGGCCTGCAGTACTCGGGCGACATCGCGAAGGCCCTCGTCGCGGGCGCGGACACGGTCATGCTCGGATCGCTCCTCGCGGGCTGCGACGAGAGCCCCGGAGACCTGGTGTTCGTCAACGGCAAGCAGTACAAGCTCTACCGCGGCATGGGCTCGATCGGGGCCATGGCCTCGCGCGGCAAGAAGGTGTCCTACTCCAAGGACCGCTACTTCCAGGCCGACGTCGCGAGCGACGACAAGATCGTCCCCGAGGGGATCGAGGGACAGGTGCCCTACCGTGGCCCGCTCGGCGCCGTCGCGCACCAGCTCGTCGGCGGTCTGCACCAGTCGATGTTCTACGTCGGCGCGCACACCATCCCCCAGCTCCAGGAGCGCGGCAAGTTCGTGCGCATCACGCCGGCCGGGCTCAAGGAGTCGCACCCGCACGACATCCAGATGACGGTCGAGGCCCCCAACTACACGGGGCGCTGACCCCGCGGCCCGGCCCGGCCCGGCAGGGCCGGGCGCGGGACGAGACGACAGGACGGGCGCGACCCTCGCGGGGGTCGCGCCCGTCCTGTCGTCCGCGCCGGGGTGGTCAGTCGCGGAACGTCTCGATGCGCGCGCCGAGCTCGATGAGCCGCTCCTGGAGCTGCTCGTAGCCGCGCGAGATGATGTCGACGTTGCGCAGCACCGAGGTGCCCTTCGCCGCGAGCATCGCGAGCAGGATCACGACGGCGGGCCGCAGCGCGGGAGGGCAGCTCACCTCCGCGCCGGACCAGTGGGTCGGACCCGTGATGTCGAGCCGGTGCGAGTCGAGCAGCCGGACGTCGGCACCGAGGCGCGTGAGGTCCGTCAGGTGGATCGCGCGGCCCTCGTACACCCAGTCGTGGATGAGCGTGTGGCCGCTCGCACACGCCGCGATGACCGCGAAGAAGGGCAGGTTGTCGATGTTGAGCCCCGGGAAGGGCATGGGGTGGATCTTGTCGATCGGCGCGTGCAGCTCGCTCGGGTGGACGGTGACGTCGACCAGGCGGGTGCGGCCGTTGAGGGCCAGGTACTCGGGGGAGAGCGAGTAGCGCAGGCCCATCTCGGACAGCGTCGCGAGCTCGATCTCCATGAACTCGATGGGCACGCGCGCGACCGTGATCTCGGAGCCCGTGACGATGCCGGCGGTCAGCAGGCTCATGGCTTCGACCGGGTCCTCGGACACCGCGTACTCGACGTCCGCGTCGATGTCGGTGCGTCCGTGGATGCGCAGCGTCGTGGTGCCGATGCCGTCGATGCGCACGCCCAGGAGCTCCAGGTAGAAGCAGAGGTCCTGGACCATGTAGTTGGGGCTCGCGTTCCGGATCGTCGTCACGCCCTCACGCGACGCGGCGGCCATGATCGCGTTCTCCGTGACGGTGTCGCCACGCTCGGTCAGCACGACGCTCAGGTCCTGCGCGCCCGGGGGCGTGACGGCCGCCTCGTAGTTGCCCGACGCTGCGGTGACCGACAGCCCGAACGGGCGCAGCGCGATCATGTGGGGCTCGACGGTCCGGGTGCCCAGGTCGCAGCCGCCCGCGTAGGGGAGCGAGAACTCGTCCTGGAGGCCGAGCAGGGGGCCGAGGAACATGATGATCGACCGGGTGCGGCGGGCTGCGTCGACGTCGATCGAGGCGAGGTCGAGCTGCTCGGGCACGACGATCTCGAGGTCGCGCCCGTCGGCGGACCACGTGGCCTGCACGCCGATGCTGCGCAGGACGTCGACGATGCGGTCGACCTCCACGATGCGGGCGACGCGGCGCAGCGTGGTGCGTCCTCGGTTGAGGAGCGAGGCGCACAGCAGGGCGACCGCGCCGTTCTTCGAGGAGTTGACCTCGATGCGGCCCGAGAGCATGTGGCCGCCGCTGACCCGCAGGTGGGAGTGCTTGGGCGCACCGAACGAGATGATCTCCGAGTCGAGCGCGGCGCTGATCCGCGCGAGCATGTCGAGGCTCACGTTCTGCGCGCCTTGCTCGATCCGGTGGATCGCGCTCTGGCTCGTCCCGAGCCGCTCGGCGAGCTGGGCCTGGGTGAGGCCCTTGTTCTGGCGTGCGCCGCGGATGAGGGCGGCGACCTGTGCGAGGTGCTGGGGTGCTTCGTCGACCATGGTCATGAGCCGACGATAACTCACGGATGAGATATCGGCTCGCCGATCCCGCGGGGTTGGCGGGACTTCACGGGATCATCACGAGCGGCCCATATGTTCTATGAGGTTTTCGTGGTCCGTAGGCCGTGGCTCAGGACGGCCACGCGGTGCTGGCCCCTGCGCCGACGTATCCCTGCCCGGCACGCCACGTGTTGAAGTTCTCCGCCCAGGCCCTGTGGGCCGTGATCTGGTGACGGTGCAGCGAGCCGAGGTCCTGCTCGGCGAGCTCGGGGAAGACCCGGGTCATGGCCTCGAGCACGTCGAGCGTCGCGAGCACGTCGACGTCGGCGGTGTGGAGGTTGCCGCCGTCGGTCACACCGTAGTGCGCGCACAGGTCGCCGAGCTTGCGCTTGCCCTTGCGGAAGCGGTCGAGCGAGCGGTCGAGCACGAGCGGGTCGATCACGGGCGTGACCTCGCCTCCCAGCCGTTCACCCAGGGTCGGCAGCGCGTGGCGTGCGAGCTCTGCGTCGAGCAGCGACAGGTCGAACGCCGCGTTGAACGCGACGACCGGCACGCCGATCGCGAGGTCCGCGGCGATGAGCGACGCGATCTCCTCGAGGGCCGGTCCAGGGGCCACCCCGTGCGTGACCGCGTGCTCGGTCGAGATACCGTGGATCGCGGCCGCCTCCGCGGGGATGGGCACACCGGGATCGACGAGCCAGGTCCGGACCTCGGTGCTCCGCCCCGGGACGCGCCGCACGAGCGCCGCGGTCACGATGCGGTCGTTCGTGACGTCGACCCCGGTGGTCTCGGTGTCGAAGCCCAGCAGCGGTCCGGTCGTCCAGCTCATCGTCGTGCTCCTTGCAGTCGTCCTGTGGGTGGTGGCCCGGCGGTCCTCGCCGTTCACGACCGTCCCTGGTCTCTGCTGGTGAGCATGCCAGCGGCCACTGACAGCACCGACAGCACCGACAGCACCGACGGGTGGTGCTGCCGGGACGTCGTGGTCCACCGCGTGGCGTGCGAGGACGTGCCCGCGCCAGAGGCCGGTATCCTCGTCGGGTGAGCAACGAGATCGAGATCGGTCGTGGCAAGCGCGGACGGCGCGCCTTCTCCTTCGACGACATCGCCGTGGTCCCTTCCCGGCGTACGCGTGACCCGGAGGACGTGTCGGTGGGGTGGCAGATCGACGCCTACCACTTCGACCTGCCGATCCTGGCGGCCCCCATGGACTCCGTGATGAGCCCGGCGACCGCGGTCGCCCTGGGCAACGCGGGCGGCCTGGGCGTGCTGGACCTCGAGGGCCTGTGGACGCGGTACGAGAACCCGGAGCCGATCCTCGCGGAGATCGCGACGCTCGACGCCGCGAGCGCGACGCGTCGCATGCAGGAGGTGTACGCCGAGCCGATCAAGGCCGAGCTGATCACCCAGCGCCTCAAGGAGATCCGGGAGTCGGGCGTCACGGTCGCGGGCGCCCTGTCGCCGCAGCGCACGCAGGAGTTCTACAAGACTGTCGTGGACGCCGGGGTCGACCTGTTCGTCATCCGCGGCACCACGGTCTCGGCCGAGCACGTGTCGGGCAACGCGGAGCCGCTCAACCTCAAGCGCTTCATCTACGAGCTCGACGTCCCGGTCATCGTGGGTGGCGCTTCGACGTACACCGCGGCCCTGCACCTGATGCGCACGGGCGCTGCGGGCGTCCTCGTCGGCTTCGGCGGCGGCGCGGCGCACACGACGCGAGTGAGCCTCGGCATCCACGCGCCCATGGCGACGGCCGTCGCCGATGTCGCGGCCGCGCGTCGGGACTACCTGGACGAGTCGGGCGGCCGCTACGTGCACGTCATCGCCGACGGCGGCGTGGGGCGTTCGGGCGACCTGGTCAAGGCCGTGGCGTGCGGTGCGGACGCCGTGATGCTCGGTGCCGCGCTGGCGCGTGCGACGGAGGCTCCGGGCAAGGGGTGGCACTGGGGCTCCGAGGCCCACCACCCGCAGCTTCCCCGTGGCGAGCGCGTGAGCGTCGGCACGGCGGGCTCGCTCGACGAGATCCTGTTCGGCCCGGGCCGCCAGGCCGACGGCACGCTCAACCTCGTGGGTGCGCTCAAGCGTGCGATGGCCACGACGGGCTACTCGGACCTCAAGGAGTTCCAGCGCGTCGAGGTCGTCGTCTCGCCCTACCAGCCGCGCTGATGCCTCCGGGCCGCATCCGCGACGGGGTCGGGTTGACGAACGCCCTCGGCGCGGGTGCGCCTGTCGGGGGCGAGCCCGGCCCCGCGCAGGCCGCCCCCGAGGGCGCGGTCGTGCCGGTGCGTGACGGCGCCGTCGGGCCGTTGCGTGCGGGCGGTGTCGACTTCCGCGAGATCACGGACGACGACGTCGAGCAGGTCGTCGCCCTCTGGGAGGCGTGCGGCCTCGTACGGCCGTGGAACGACCCCCATCTCGATGTCGCTGATGCCCGGACGGCTCCGTCCTCGACGATCCTCGTCGCGCACGACGGCACCCCGGACGCTTCGGCGGGCGGGGCGGGCGCCGTCGTCGCGACCGCGATGGCCGGGTTCGACGGGCACCGCGGCTGGGTCTACTACGTCGCGGTGGCGCCCGACCTGCAGGGTAGGGGGCTCGGCCGCGACGCGGTGGTCGCCGCGGAGGCGTGGCTCGCGTCGCAGGGTGTGCGCAAGGTGCGCCTCATGGTGCGCACGACCAACACGAAGGTCCTGGGCTTCTACGAGCGGCTCGGGTACGTCGACACCGAGTGCACCGTCCTCGGCCGCGACCTCGCCTGAGACGCCGGGCCCGACGAGACGCCGGGCCCGGGAGGGGGCGTCAGATGGTCGACCAGCCGCCGTCCGACAGAAGGAGCACGCCGTTCACGTTCGCCGAGTCCTCCGAGAGCAACCAGGTGATCGAGGCCGCGAGCTGCTCGGCGGTCGCGGGGGCGGGCACGGTCGCCTGCATGATCGGCCCGAGTCGCTGGGCGCCGAGCTCGGAGCGGAACGACGCCTCGATGTTGGTCGCGACGGCGCCCGGCGCCACGGCGTTGACGCGCACGCCTGCGGGGCCGTAGAAGAGCGCGGTGCTCTTGGTCAGGCCCACGACCGCGTGCTTCGAGGTCGCGTAGGGGGTGCCCGAGGCGCCGGCGCGGATGCTGGCCTCGCTCGCGACGTTGACGATCCGGCCGTGACCGGCCTCGACCATCGCGGGCAGGACGGCGCGCATGAGCTTCATGGGTGCGGTCACGTTGATCCGCATGACGCGCTCCCACAGGGCGTCGTCGATCTCGGCCGTGGGGACGAACGAGTCCATGATCCCGGCGTTGTTGACGAGGCCGGTGATGCGTCCTTCGCCGGCCTCGACGATCTGTGCGATCACGGCGTCGTCGGACACGTCGCCGACGATGGTCAGGAGGGGGGCTTCGCCGCTCTCGGCGACGAGCGTGGCGAGGCGGTCGGCGTCGAGGTCGCTCGCGATGACGCGGGCGCCCTCGGCGAGGAGGCGGGTCGCGGTGGCCTTGCCGATGCCGGAGCCTGCGCCGGTGACGACGACGGTCGCGCCGGTGAAGCGGTTCGGGATGGTCGACGTGCTCATGATGGGGGTCCTTCCGCCGGGTCGAGGTGCCGGGGTTCGGCTCCTGCTATCTTTCTAACACTCAGTGTCATAAATTTGTCTCGCGAGGAGATGTGATGTCGCAGACACCCGCACGCCGGGGACGTCCCGCCACGGTCGACCCTGCGCACGTCGCAGCCACGGCCCTGCGCCTGTTCACCGAGCAAGGGTTCGGGAACGTCACGATGGACGACGTCGCGAGCGCGTGCGGCGTCGGGCGGCGGACCCTCTTCCGCCTCTTCCCCTCGAAGGCCGCGATGGTCTGGGGCGGCTCGGGGGAGGCGCGCGACGCGATCACCGAGGTGCTTGGCGCGAGCAGCCCGACGAGCCTGGCCGAGGCGCTCGACGTCGTGCGCACCGCGTTCGTCGCGTCCTCGACCTTCCCCGCCGACGCCCTCGAGATCACCCGTCAGCGGCTGCGGCTCATCGGGTCGGACGACGAGCTGCTCGCCTGGGGCACCTCGCGCATCGGGACCTCGGCCGCGCTCGTCGAGTCCTTCCTGGCCCGCGCCGAGGGCGGACCCCAGCCGTCGCTGCGGGCGCGGTCGCTCGCCGCGGCATGCTCGGCCGCGAACTTCGCGGCCCTCCTCTGGTGGGCCGAGGCCGCTGCCGAGCGGGACCCGGCCCACGTCGTCGACGACGCCCTCGCGCACCTCCTCGACGGAGCGCGCACCTGGGCGGCGCAGGGCTGACCGGGCCGAGCCCGACCGCAGGGGATTGTGTGAAGGATGTTCTGCCCGGGGGTACCGCCGCGTAACCTGTCACGCATGGCAAGCGAAACATCGGACGGCAGCGCCGCCATCGACGGCCTCCTGGACCCGGAGCACCCCTCCGCGACGTACGTCCTGGAGCCCGACGTCGTCGCTCCCCTCGTGGCCCGCGTCGTCACCTCCCACACGGCGGGCGAGCACCGCTCGGTCCTCCCGTTCACGGGGGCGCCGCTCGCGTCGATCCCCCTGTCGTCTCCCGAGGACGTCGAGGCCGCGGTCGAGCGTGCGCGCCGCGCCCAGCGTTCCTGGGCGCACACCACGGTCGCCGAGCGTGCCGCGGTGCTCCTGCGCTTCCACGACCTGGTCCTCGAACGGCAGGCCGAGATCCTGGACCTGCTCCAGATGGAGACGGGCAAGTCGCGCCGCAGCGCGTTCGAGGAGGTCGGCGACGTCGCCCAGGTCACGCGCCACTACGGCATGCGGGCCGCGCACTACCTCGGCGAACGTCGCGTGGGCGGGATGCTGCCCGTCCTGACCCGCGCGAGCGTGCACCGCCGCCCCGTCGGGGTCGTCGGCGCCATCGCACCCTGGAACTACCCCCTCACGCTGGCCCTCGCCGAAGCCCTGCCGGCCCTCGTCGCGGGCAACGCCGTCGTGATCAAGCCGGACCCCCAGACCACGCTCACGGCCCTGTGGGCCGCGGAGGTCCTCGAGGAGGCCGGGCTGCCCGGCGACCTGCTGCTCGTCGTGGCAGGTGGCGGAGAGATCGGCGCGGCCCTGACGGGACTCGTCGACCACATCGCGTTCACGGGCTCGACCGCGACGGGCCGCAAGGTCGCCGCGCAGGCCGGGGAGCGGCTCATCGGGACCACGCTCGAGCTGGGCGGCAAGAACCCGCTGTACGTCGCAGCGGACGCGCACGTGCCGTCGGCGGCCCAGGGTGCGGTGCGTGCATGCTTCGCCAACAGCGGTCAGCTCTGCGTGTCGGTCGAGCGCCTGATCCTGCACGAGGACGTCGCCGAGGAGTTCCTCGACGCGTTCGTCCCGCTCGTTCGCGAGCTGAGGCTCGGCACCGGGCTCGACTACTCGGTGGACATGGGCTCGCTCACCTCCCAGGCGCAGCTCGACCGCGTGGTCGCGCACGTCGACGACGCGCTGTCCCAGGGCGCTCGCGTGCTCGCGGGCGGTGTGCACCGCGCGGACATCGGCCCCTTCTTCTACGCGCCCACGGTCCTCGACCACGTGCCACCCACCGCGGTGTGCGCGCGCGAGGAGACGTTCGGCCCGGTCGTCTCGGTGACCCGGGTGCCCGACGACGCGGCGGCGATCCGTGCCATGAACGACTCCGAGTACGGTCTCAGCGCGAGCATCTGGACGCAGGACACGGCCCGTGGACGTCGCCTCGCGGCACAGGTCGAGGCCGGTGCCGTCAACGTCAACGACGGGTACGCGTCGGCGTTCGGGTCGGTCGCCGCCCCGATGGGCGGGTTCAAGAGCTCGGGTCAGGGGCGCCGGCACGGCCGCGAGGGGATCGAGGCGCTCACCGAGGCGCAGACGATCGCGGTCCAGCGCGGGGTCTCGCACGGACTGAGCTTCGACACCCTCTACGCGCAGCCCGCCGACCGTGCGAGCCGCCTGCTCACGACGGCTTTCGCGGTCATGAAGAGGCTGCGCCTGCCGTAGCGGCCGAGAGCGGGTCCAGGACGTCCGTGACCGCCGTCTCACGCGTGCCCAGGTGCGCGGGCTCCCGGCCGGTCACGGCGTCCCAGGCGGCCTTGAGCGAGGCGGGTGCCTCGCGCACGCGGTACATCAGGGCCTTGGCGGGCTCGACGCTCTCCGCGGACACGCCGACACCGACGGCGTCGATCCCCGCTTGCGCGCACGAGAACAACGCCCGGGGCAGGTGGTAGTCCTGCGTGAGGACCACGGCGTCGGTGACCCCGAAGACCTCACGGGCCCGCACGCACGTGTCGTGGGTGTCGAAGCCCGCGAAGTCGCGCACGACGCGCTCCGCGGGGACCCCGTGCCCGACGAGCCAGTCGAGCATCGCGGTCGGCTCGTCGTAGTCCTCGCGCGAGTTGTCACCGCTCACGAGGATCACCTCGACCGTGCCGCGCTCGTACAGCTCTCGTGCCGCGTCGAGGCGCCGTGCGAGGTACGTCGACGGCGAGCCGTCGGGGCGCAGGCCCGCGCCGAGGACGAGGGCCACCGGGCGTGCGGGCACGTCCTCGACGCCGGGGTGCACGCGCAGCTGCCCGCTCACCTGGACCCACGCCACGGGCGCCGCGACCACGAGGACCAGCGCAGCGGCCCCGATGAGCGCGGCGCGTCCGCGGCGGACGCGCAGCCAGGACGGTCCGGGCCGACGGACCCGTTCCGACGGGAGGCTCCCGGGACGCTCCGTGGAGGCGTCCCCCGGTCCCGCCGCACCGTGCGCTGTCCCCGGGGGCGCGGCCCGGTCGGTCCCCTGCTCGTTCATGCGGGCGAGCCTACTGGCTGACGCTACCGGCGCGGGTCGCCGCCGGGCACGAGGCCGCGCGCGGTGAGGCTCGCGAGCTCGGTCCGCAGGTTGTGCTCGGCGCGCTCCTGCCAGCGGTCGCGACCCAGCGGGGTCCGGAAGAGCGAGGGGAGCGCGAGCAGCTGCTCGAGGACGGCGGCACGACCTGCCACGAACTGCTCGTCAGGCACGTGCGCGTACTCGGCGCGCACCTGGCGCACGTAGCGCGCGTACCGGTCGGGCGCGCTGCCGAGGACCGCGAGGTCCGCGTCGGACACGAGCGCGCCTGCCGCGTCGTCGGGGTCCGGGTCGTGCGTCGCCGTGAGCCGCACGAGTCGCGCGACCTCCGCGACGTCGTCGTGCGTGAGGTGCACCCTGCCCGGGGCGGGGGACCGGTCCTCGGTGAGCGACGTCGTCGGGCCGGGGACGAGCGGTGACAGGCGTGCGACCGCGAGCGTGGCCGAGGCCTCCTCGTCCTGCCCGGCGACGCCCTCGTGGACCGCGTCGTGGAACCACAGCGCGAGCTGCGCACGCAGCGACCTGCCCGACGGCGCAGGCTCGCCCGGGGAGGGCACGCCCGGCGAGCGGCCCTCCAGGACCGCGAGGGAGTCGAGCACGTGGACCAGGTGCGCAGGCCCGTGGTAGGCGCGGTGCGGCTCGTGCCAGCGGGCGACCAGGTCTTCTCCCACCTCGCGTGCCCCCGGAAGCCCCGGCAGGGCCGCGTCCCAGCGCGCCAGCAGTGCGGCGGCCTTGGCCGCTCCCCGCTCGCGGGCCGGGACGCGCAGCCCCGAGGCCCGCAGCCGCACGATGAGCTCGCGCCCCGACACGTCCTGGGCCCCCGCGGCGACGCAGTCGGCGTGACGCTCGGCCGGGACGTCGTAGTGGTCGAGGTCGAACGCGCGCCGACCCAGCCCCAGCCGCTCCGCGAAGACGTGCAGCTCGTCGAGCGAGGAGTCCGAGACGAGGTGGGACCAGGAGGTCCCGTGGGCCGGCCAGGTCGGCGGGTCGATGAGAAGAGCCACGCCTCGACCATAGAGGGTCGAGGCGTGGCTCGGGTCGTGCGCAGGCAGTGCCGTGCCCGCGCACGTGCCGTCGCGCCGTGCCCGGGTGCGCGACGACGGCGGTGGGGCGGTCAGGACTCCTGAGACGCTTCCGGCTCGGGCTGCGCGGCCGACTCAGGCTGCGCGGCCGGCGCGGACGGCTCGGAAGTCGATCCTGCCGATGCGGCCGGCGGGAACGTCACGGGCTTCCCCGCCTTCTCGGTCTCCTCGACGATCTCCACGCTCAGGCGGGCGATCGCGAGCTCCTCCATGGTCGGCACGACCATGACCAGCGTGCTCGTCCAGTCGGGCGAGATGACGCGCGGCTCCTTGCTGCGGACGGCGTTCCGCTCGGGGTCCACCGCGATCCCGAGGCCCGCGAGCCCCTCGACGACCTGGGCGCGCACGATGTCGTCGTTCTCGCCCACACCTGCCGTGAACGCGATGACGTCGATGCGTCCCAGCACGGCCATGTACGCGCCGATGTACTTGCGCAGCCGGTGGAGGTACACGTCGAGCGCGAGCTTCGCGTCCTCGTTCCCCGCGGCGATGAGGTCGTGCAGCGCACGGAAGTCGTTCTCGCCCGCGAGACCCTTGATGCCCGAGCGCTTGTTGAACAGGTCGTCGAGCTCGTCGATCGACATGTTCGCGTTGCGAGCGAGGTGGAAGACGACGGCGGGGTCGATGTCCCCGGTGCGGGTCCCCATGACCAGGCCCTCGAGCGGGGTCAGGCCCATCGACGTGTCGACCGCGACGCCGCCGCGCACGGCCGATGCCGACGCGCCGTTGCCGAGGTGCAGCACGATGATGTTGAGGTCCTGCAGGCGGCGGCCCAGGACACGCGCGACCTTGCCCGACACGTAGTGGTGGCTCGTGCCGTGGAAGCCGTAACGGCGCACGCCGTACTTCTTCGCGGTCTCCTTCTCGAGCGCGTAGGTCGAGGCCGCCTCGGGCAGCGACGAGAAGAACGCCGTGTCGAACACCGCGACGTGCGGCACGTCGGGCAGGAGCTCGCGGGCGACCGAGATACCCGTGACGTTCGCCGGGTTGTGCAGCGGCGCGAGCGGAGCCAGGTCGAGGATCTGCTGCTCGACCTCGTCGTTCACCAGGACCGGGCGGGAGAACTGCGCCCCACCGTGGACCACACGGTGACCCACCGCGTACACGTTGGCGTCGGCGAGCCGCGGACCGACCTCGTCGAACAGCGACAGCGCGATGCGCAGCGCCTCGGCATGGTCCGCGACCGGCTCCTCACGGGTCGTCGTGTTACCCGCGAAACGATGCTTGATGACGCCGTTCGACTCGCCGATGCGCTCGATGGTGCCCGCGGCGATGGCCTCACCACCGACCGGGTTGACGAGCTGGTACTTGAGCGAGGACGAGCCCGAGTTCATCACGAGGACCGAACCGTGCGCGCCGTACGCCGAGTACGGGTTCGAGCGCTCGTGCTCCGGGAGGACGGTCATGCGGGTGCTCCGTTCGTGCCGGGCTCGCCGGACGAGCCCGCCTGTGCCTGGATGGCCGTGATGGCCACGGTGTTGACGATGTCCTGGACCAGGGCACCGCGCGAGAGGTCGTTCACGGGCTTGTTGAGGCCCTGGAGGACGGGTCCCACCGCGATCGCGCCCGCCGAGCGCTGCACCGCCTTGTAGGTGTTGTTGCCCGTGTTGAGGTCGGGGAAGATGAAGACGGTCGCCTTGCCCGCGACGTCCGAGACCGGCATCTTCGACGCCGCCACGGACGCGTCGACCGCGGCGTCGTACTGGATGGGCCCCTCGACGAACAGGTCGGGGCGACGGCTGCGCACGATCTCGGTCGCGGAACGCACCTTGTCGACGTCGACGCCCGAGCCGGACTCACCGGTCGAGTAGGACAGCATCGCGACCCGCTGGTCGACACCGAACTGGAGCGCCGTCGCCGCCGACGAGATCGCGATGTCGGCGAGCTGGGTGTCGGTGGGGTCCGGGTTCACGGCGCAGTCGCCGTAGACCAGGACACGGTCCTCGAGACACATGAGGAAGACCGACGACACGACGGACACCCCCGGCATCGTCTTGATGATCTCGAACGACGGCTTGATGGTGTGCGCGGTCGTGTGACGCGCGCCCGAGACCATGCCGTCGGCCAGACCCAGGTGGACCATCATCGTCCCGAAGTAGGACACGTCCGGGACGATCTCCCGCGCGCGCTCGACCGTCATGCCCTTGTGCGCGCGCAGCCGCGTGTACTCCTCGGCGAATCGCTGGACGAGCTCCGGGTCGTGCGGGTCGATCACGGTCGCGGCGTCGATGTCGAGGCCCAGCTCGGTCGCCCGGGCACGGATCGACTGCTCGTCGCCCAGGATCGTCAGGTCGGCGACCTGACGGCCCAGCAGGGTCGAGGCCGCGCGCAGGATGCGGTCGTCGTCGCCCTCGGGCAGCACGATGTTCTTGCGGTCCGCGCGGGCCCGCGAGAGCAGCTCGTACTCGAACATGAGCGGCGTGACGACCTCGGGTCGCGGGACGTCGAGTCCCGCGATGAGCGCGGCGCCGTCGACGTTCTGCTCGAACAGCGCGAGCGCCGTGTCGACCTTGCGCTGCGACTCCTTGGACACCCGGCCGCGCACGCGCGACGCGGCGCTCGCCGAGCGGAACGTCCCGAGGTCGGTGCGGATGATCGGCAGGCTCGGGTCGAGAGCCTCGACCAGACGGCCGGTCGAGTCCGTCGGGTAGAAGCCGCCGTTGAGGACGATGCCCGCGAGCGACGGGAAGTTGCGCGCCTGGTGCGCGGCGAGCAGACCGATGAGGATGTCGCTGCGGTCACCCGGCGTGATGACCACTGCGCCGTCGACGAGCTTCTCGAGCAGGTGCTCGAGCGACATGGCCCCCACGAGCAGGTCGAGGACCTCGCGGCCCAGCAGCTCGGGGTCGCCGAGCGCGAGCCGACCCCCCACGGCCTCCATGATCGCGGCCACGGTCGGCGCGTTGAGGAACGGATCCTCCGGGATGGCCCACCCGGGCAGCGAGCCCGACGCCGCGTGGGGGCCCTGACCCTCGGGCGTGATCGTCGAGAGCTGCGCGCGCACCTGGTCGATGCTCTCGGGGCGGCACCGGTTCGCGACGACCGCGATGGGCTGGGCGTGGTTCGAGCGGAGCTCGTTGACGCTGACCTCGGTGAGGTTCGCGATGGCCTCGGGCGTGCGGTCGCGGCCCGAGACGACCAGGAGCACCGGGGCGCCCAGGTTGGCGGCGATGCGGGCGTTGAACGCGAGCTCGGTCGGGCCTGCGACGTCGGTGTAGTCCGTGCCGACGATCACCACGAAGTCGCACTGCGTGGCGACGTCGTGGTAGCGGGCGACGATCTGGGCGAGAGCCGCCTCGGGGTCGGCGTGGACGTCGTCGTACGTGACGCCCATGGCCTCCTCGTAGGTGAGGTCGACGCCGTCGTGCGCGAGCAGCAGCTCGAGCACGTAGTCGCGGTCCGCAGAGCCGGGGGCGGCGGTACCGGCCCCGTCGGCAGGGGCCGTGGCCCACGCGACGGAGCTCGGGGCGGTCCTCGTCACGGGCCGGAAGACCCCGACCCGCTGGACCCGACGGGTCAGCAGGTCGAGGACGCCCAGCGCGATCGTGGACTTCCCCGTCTCGCCCTCAGGTGAGGCGAGGTAGATGGATCGGGCGGTGCTGGTCACTCGTTGTCGCCTCCGGTAGCGGCGGCCGCGTCGTACGACGGGCCGCTCCCTTCTGTCGCGGTGTCGCCCGCGTCGGGCCACACCCAGTCACGGACCGAGGGGATGTCCTCGCCGTGCTCTCTCGTGTACTGCCGTGCTTCGAGGCGGGCGTCCACCATCTTCTGGCGCAGACCGGCCGCCCTCGACCCCAGCGACGGCACACGGTCGATGACGTCGATCACCAGGTGGAACCGGTCGAGGTCGTTGAGCATGACCATGTCGAACGGCGTGGTGGTCGTTCCCTCCTCCTTGTAGCCGCGCACGTGGATGTTCTCGTGCCCGTTCCGGCGGTAGGTCAGGCGGTGGATGAGCCACGGGTACCCGTGGTACGCGAAGACCACGGGCTTGTCCGTGGTGAAGAGCGTGTCGAAGTCACGGTCGGAGAGCCCGTGCGGGTGCTCCTTCTCGTCCTGCAGCCGCATGAGGTCCACGACGTTCACGACGCGCACCTTGAGCTCGGGCAGGTGCTGACGCAGCAGGTCGGCCGCGGCCAGGGTCTCGAGCGTGGGGACGTCCCCGGCACAGCCGAGCACCACGTCGGGGTCCTCGCCCGGCACCTCGGTGCCGGCCCACTCCCAGATGCCCAGGCCCCGGGTGCAGTGCGCGACCGCCTGGTCCATGGTGAGGAAGTTCGGCGCCGGCTGCTTGCCCGCGACGACGACGTTGACGTACTGGCGCGAGCGCAGCACGTGGTCGTAGGTCGAGAGCAGGGTGTTGGCGTCCGGCGGCAGGTAGACGCGGACGATCTCGGCCTTCTTGTTCACGACGTGGTCGATGAAGCCCGGGTCCTGGTGGCTGAAGCCGTTGTGGTCCTGACGCCACACGTGGCTCGAGAGCAGGTAGTTGAGGCTCGCGATCGGGCGGCGCCACGGGATGTCGTTCGTGATCTTGAGCCACTTGGCGTGCTGGTTGAACATCGAGTCGATGATGTGGATGAACGCCTCGTAGCACGAGAACAGCCCGTGCCGCCCCGTCAGCAGGTAGCCCTCGAGCCACCCCTGGCACTGGTGCTCGGACAGCATCTCCATGACGCGACCCGCACGCGCGAGGTGCTCGTCGACGTCGGGCCCGAAGAAGTCCGCGTTCCACTGCTTGTCCGTGACCTCGTAGACGGCCTGCAGGCGGTTCGACGCGGTCTCGTCGGGGCCGAAGATCCGGAAGTTGTCCGGGTTGAGGCGCACGACGTCCGTGAGCCACCGGCCCAGGACCCTCGTCGCCTCCGACATGCCCCCGCCGGGCGCGCTGACCTCGACCGCGTAGTCGCGGAAGTCGGGCAGGCGCAGGTCCTTGAGCAGCAGGCCGCCGTTGGTGTGCGGGTTGTCGCTCATGCGCAGCGTCCCGGGCGGCGCGAGCCGCGCGACGTCCGCGTCGAGGCGGCCCTCGTCGTCGAACAGCTCGTGGACGCGGTACGAGTCGAGCCAGTCCTTGAGGTCCTGCAGGTGCTCGGGGGTGTCGCGCGCGCTCGCGAGCGGCACCTGGTGCGAACGCCAGGAGTCCTCGGTCTTCTTGCCGTCGATCGACGTGGGGCCCGTCCACCCCTTGGGGGTGCGGAAGACGATCATGGGCCAGGCCGGGCGCTCGTCGTTGCCCGCCGCGGCCTCGGCCTTGATCCGCGCGATGTGGTTGAGGACCTCGTCGAGCAGGACCCCGAACCGGCGGTGCACCTCGTAGTGGTCCTCGCCGTCGAACCCGCCCGTGAAGAAGTACGGGGTGTGGCCGTAGCCGATCATGAGGTCGCGCAGCTCGTCGTCGCTGATGCGCGCGAGGATCGTCGGGTTCGCGATCTTGTACCCGTTGAGGTGCAGGATCGGCAGGACCACACCGTCGTTGACCGGGTTGACGAACTTGTTCGAGTGCCAGCTCGTGGCCAGCGGGCCGGTCTCGGCCTCGCCGTCACCCACGACCGCGGCGACCAGCAGGTCCGGGTTGTCGAACGCGGCGCCGTACGCGTGCGAGAGCGCATAGCCGAGCTCACCGCCCTCATGGATCGATCCGGGCGTCTCCGGGGCGACGTGCGAGGGGATCCCGCCGGGGAACGAGAACTGGCGGAACAACCGGCGCAGGCCCTCGGTGTCCTGGGTGACGTCGGAGTAGACCTCCGAGTACGTCCCCTCGAGGTACGAGTTCGCGACCAGGCCAGGACCGCCGTGCCCGGGGCCCGTCACGTAGATCGTCGACTGCTCGCGCTCGACGATCGCACGGTTCAGGTGCGCGTAGAGGAAGTTCAGGCCGGGCGTCGTGCCCCAGTGGCCGAGGAGGCGCGGCTTGACGTCGTCCCGGGTGAGCGGCTCGCGCAGCAGCGGGTTCGACAGCAGGTAGATCTGACCCACCGACAAGTAGTTCGCGGCCCGCCACCACCCGTCGACGCGCGCGAGCGTCTCCTCGGAGAGGGGGGCGACCTCGGCGGATCGCCAAGGGGTTCCTGCTGTCGGACGCGAGGTCGACGTGGTCATCGCACGCTCCAGATGTCACGGGGGATGGTGGCACCTTCATACAACCTCATCGATGGGGGCGACGCATGGTTTCGACGGCCCCACGGGATGTGAGGTGCGTCGGCCGAGGCAGAAAAGGACGAAGGTCCCGAGCGCGCCGTCAGGAGGTCCCAGGACGGGCGTCCTGCCCCTCGGGCAGTGGTCTGGGTCACGTCGAGGGGCGCGGATTCTCTGCGCTCCACCCCGCCCGGCTACCGTGGACTCGTGTCCGACCAGGCCCCCTCCCGCCCCGGCTTCTGGGCTGTCGCCCGCAGCCCCCGCATGATCGGCTTCCTGCTGCTCTTCCTCCTCGCGGCGGGTGTGTGCGGCCGGCTCGGGGTGTGGCAGCTCGACCGTGCCTACCAGCGGGCCGAGCTCGCCGAGCAGCACGAGATCGCCGAGGCCGAGGCCGCCGGGCCCGAGGGGCTCGGCGTGCTGCTTCCTCCGCAGTCGACCTTCCCGGGCGAGCTCGTCGGACGCCAGGCCTGGGTCGAGGGCGAGTACGAGCCCGAGGGTCAGCTCCTCGTCGCGGGGCGCGCGCTCGACGGGCGCACGGGCTACCTGGTCCTGACGCCGCTGCGCGTGAGCGACGACGGCACGGGCGGTGAGTCCTGGGCCGACCTGTCCGGCCCGCCCGTGGTCCCCGTCGTCCGAGGCTGGGTCCCGACGGCGGACGGCCCGGCCCTCGAGGTCCCGTCCGGCGAGGTGCGGCTCACCGCCTACCTCCAGGCCTCCGAGGCCGCTGGGACCGGCGGGCTGCCCGAGGGGCAGACCGACTCGATCTCCTCGGCCGCGCTCGCCAACGTGTGGGGCAACCCGATCTACGGCGGGTACCTCGTGCTCATGGAGTCCGACCCGGCGCAGCTCGCCGCGGCTGACGGCGGCCCCCACCTCCTGCCCCGGCCCACGATCGAGGGCGGCAACGGGGTCAACGTCCAGAACGCCTTCTACGCGCTCCAGTGGTGGATCTTCGGCGCGTTCGCGGTCGCGCTGTGGGTGCGGCTCGTGCGCGACGAGGCGGCGGGCGGGCGCAAGCGTTCGGACGGCCTCGGGGGAGGGATCGCCGGGTTGCCCGACCTGCCCCAGGCGCCGCGCGGTGAGGTGCCCGACGCCGGTGCCGCCGAGGGGCCCGCGCCGAGCGGCGACCCGGTCAGCCGTCCGACGGTGTGAGCTCGAGCAGCATCTCGACGGTTCCCGCGTCCTCGACCTGGACGAAGCCGAGGTTCGGCGCGGTCACGCCGTAGTCGGAGAACGTCACGGGGATCGAACCGCTGACCTGCGCTCCGCCGCCCGTGGTCCGGGCCTCGAGGGTCGCGGTGACCTCGTGCGGGACGCCCTTGATCGTGAGCGCGCCCGGGGCCTCGACCGTCGCGGTGCCCGTCGCCAGCCCGGAGAGGTCGACGGGCGCGGTGAGGACGAAGGTCGCGGTCGGGTGCTCGCCGGTGTCGAGGATGCGCAGGAACTGCCGGTCGCGTCCGGAGTCGTCGGTCTCGACGGTCGTCATGTCTACCTCGATGCTCGCCGCCGTGAGGACGCCGCCCTCGACCGTGACGTCGCCGCGCACGTCGCCCGTGCGTCCGACCACGGTCACGTCCTGCCCCGAGAGCACCTCGTCGACGCGGTACCCGGCCTGGCTCCCGGTGTCCACGGCGTAGACGCCGTCCTGGACACCGTCGACGGTCGAGCCGGCGGCGTCGGCGGCGCTCTCGCCGGACGAGGCGTCGTCGCGGGGCGCCGTCGAGGCGAGCGAGAGGGGAGCGGCCTCGGTGCCGGCCTGAGATCGGGCGTAGACCCACGTTCCGCCGAGCAGGAGGAGCGCGCACAGCATCGCGATCCCGACGGTCAGTGCGATCGTCTTCTTCATGGCCCCTCGCATCCTCGTTGAACGTTCAACCAATCGTGAGGGTACCTCCTGAGAGATGCCTGGAAGCGGGGCACGTGTCTGCGGCCGTCCCTACTCCTGCTGCCACGAGCTCCAGAGGCGCGCGTAGTCGCCGCCCGCCGCGACGAGGTCGTCGTGCGGCCCGATCTCGGTGATGCGGCCCCCGTCCACGACGGCGACCCGGTCGGCGTCGTGCGCGGTGTGCAGGCGGTGCGCGATCGCGACGACCGTGCGCCCCTCGAGGACGGCGTTGAGCGACCGCTCGAGGTGCCGGGCCGCACGCGGGTCCAGCAGCGACGTCGCCTCGTCGAGGATCAGGGTGTGCGGGTCGAGCAGCACGAGCCGCGCGAGCGCGACCTGCTGCGCCTGCGCGGGCGTGAGCACGTGACCGCCCGAGCCGACCTCGGTCGCGAGCCCGTCGGGCAGGGCCTCGACCCAGCCCCGGGCGTCGACCGCGGCCAGCGCCGCGAGCAGCGTGGCCTCGTCCGCGTGCTCGTCGGCCAGGCGCAGGTTGTCCGCGAGCGACCCGACGAACACGTGGTGCTCCTGCGTGACGAGGGCGACGTGACGGCGCAGGTCGTCGAGCGGGAGGTCGACCAGCTCGACGCCGCCGACGGTCACGGAGCCGCCCGTGGGTGGATGGATGCCCGCGAGCATGCGCCCGAGCGTCGACTTGCCCGCGCCCGACGGGCCGACGACCGCCAGGCGCTCGCCGACCGCGAGGTCGAGGTCGATCCCGTGCAGCACGTTGTGCCCCTCGCGGTACGCGTACTCGACGTCCCTCGCCACGACGTGCTCGTCCGTGGGCACCTCGTCCCCGGCCTCGCGGTCGCTGTCGACGAGCTTGACGCCCACGATGCGTGCGAGCGAGGTCGCGGCGACCTGGATCTCGTCGAGCCAGAAGATGAGCTCCCAGACGGGGCCCGCGAGCTGGAACGCGTACATGGCGATGGTCGTCACAGCGCCGATCGTCGCGTGCCCGGTCGAGAGCAGGTAGCCGCCCCACACGATGACCGCGACCGGCGCGAGCACGAACGTGAAGTCGACCGCGGGGAACAGGACCGTGCGCAGGTTCAGCGTGTACCTCTCGGCCGCGAAGGCCTCGCGCAGGTCCGCCTCGACCCGGGCCCGGCGCCGGGCCCCCAGGCGCAGGGCGTCGACCGTACGGGCGCCCTCGACCGACTCGGTGATGGTGCCGTTGAGCGCGGCGTACGCCGCGGACTCGCGCTGGTACCCGGGCGAGGCGCGCCGCAGGTACCAGCGTGAGACGACGACCATGAGCGGGACGCCCAGGAACAGCGACACGGCCACGAGGGGCGAGGTGAGCATGCTCGCGACGACCGTGAGCAGGATCGTGACGACCGCGACGATGAGGCGCGGGACGCCGAACCGCACGGCGTGCTGGATGCGGTTGACGTCGTTGGTCGTGCGCGCGACGAGGTCTCCCGTGCCGGCGCGCTCGACCGTCGACAGCGGCAGCGTCGTGACCGTCTCCAGGAAGTCCTCGCGCAGCTCGGCGAAGACCGTCTCGCCGAAGATCATCGAGGACTTCTGGGCGTAGCGGATGAGCACGGCCTGGACGAGCACCGCGCCCACGCCGATCGCGATGACCTGGTTGACGTAGGCCGAGGTGGTGCCCTGCGCGACCGCGTCGACGAGCCGTCCAAGGATCCACGGTCCGGCGAGCCCAGCGATCGCGGCGACGGTGTGCAGGACGGCGAGGCCGACCAGGGGCCTGCGGTGCTCGCGGACCAGGTAGGCGGTGTGCTCGCGGACCTGGGAGGCGTCGGCGACGGGGAGCTTCATGACACGCCCTTCGAGGCGTCGGTGAGCTCGGCGGAGCCCGTGGACAGGTGGTCGTCGGGGCCGTCCGCGGTGGGCGCCTCGTCCATCGAGCGCCCGACGACGGCGCGGTAGCGGGCGGCCTCCTCGCCCTGGTGCGCGCCCCGCGGGCGGTGCAGGAGCTCGCGGTGCGTGCCGTGCGTGACGACGCGGCCGTCCTCGACGAACAGGACGTCGTCGACGTGGTCGAGCACGAGCGGGCTCGCGGTCACGATGAGCGTGGTGCGCCCGCGCCGGACCTCGGCGAGGCGTTCGGCGATGCGGGCCTCGGTGTGGGCGTCGACCGCGCTCGTCGGCTCGACGAGCACCAGGATCTCGGGGTCGGTGAGGATCGCGCGGGCCAGGGCCACGCGCTGGCGCTGACCGCCGGACAGCGAGCGGCCCTTCTCGGGGAGCTCTCCCGCGAGGCCGTCGGGCACCGAGTCCAGGACGTCGTGCGCGTCGGCGATCATGACGGCCCGCAGGAGCTCGGCCTCGAGGCTCCCGCCTCGCACGTCGATCTCCTCGCCGAGCACGCCCGAGAACAGGTGGGGCGTGGCCTCGGCGACGACGATGCGTTCGCGCACCACGTCCTTGTCGAGGTCGGAGAGCCGGATCCCGCCCAGGTGCACGGGCGTGCCCGCCTCCGCGACGTCGTCGAACCGGCCCATGCGCGTGGCGATGCGCGCCGACTCGTCCGGGTCCACGCTCACGAGTGCGACGACGCGCCCGGGCGTGAGCTCGACGCCGCTCGCGTCGTCGACCAGGGGCGCCCCGGCGGGCGGTGCCGACGCCGTGCCCGGGGTCGCGCCCGTCGCGGGCACGACCGAGAGCACCTTGACGAGCTTCTTCGCGGCCACGTGGGCGCGCGTCGTGATCTGGAGCGTCTGGGTCGCGATCTGCAACGGCCACGACAGGAACGCGGCGTACCCGTAGAACGCGACGAGCTGGCCCGGGCTGATGTCCCCGGCCACGGCCGCGTGCGCGCCCAGGTACAGGACCAGGGCGACGAACAGGCCCGGCAGCAGGACCTGGAGCCCGTCGAGGTAGGACTGCGTGGTCGCGACGCGCACGCCCGTCTCGCGGACGGCCTGCGACTGGGTGCGGTAGCGGTCCGTGAAGACCTTCTCGCCGCCGATGCCGCGCAGGATGCGCAGACCCGAGACGGTGTCCGCACCCAGGGTGGTGAGCCGGCCCGACGCCTCGCGCTGCGCGGACTGGTGCTGCTGGAGGGGCTTGACGAGGAACGCGAGGATGCCCGCGACGACCGGCAGCCCGAGGACCACGACGAGGCCCAGCTGGAGCGAGGTGCTCAGCATGATCCCCGCGACCACCGCGTACGCCATGAGGGAGCCCGCGAAGCGCGCCGCGATCGCGTAGACCTCGCCCACGCGCAGCGCGTCCGACGCCACCGCGGAGACGACCTCTCCCGTGGGGAGCTCGTCCGTGATGGTGTGCCCCGAGCGCGCCACGGTGTCGCCCACGAGCTGCGACGTGGTGAACGCGGAGCGCAGCCAGTTCTCGATGTCGAACCGGTGGCCGAGGGCGGCCGCGCCCACCTGGACCAGACCGATGCCGAGCATGACCGCGGCCCAGCCGAGCAGGACCGCGCCGAATCCCTCGTCGAGGCCCTCGTCGAGCGCGCGGCCCAGGACGTAGGGCATGACGGCCTGGCACCCGAAGGTGACGACGCCGAGGAGGACGGCGACCAGGAGGATGCCCCACTGGCGGCGCGCGAGCCACCAGAGGAAGGCGCCGGGGCCGGTGAGCGGAGGGGTGCCCGGGTCGGGGAGGGGGAGGGGGCGCACGGTCACTAACATTAGGGGTGGCCACCGACACCGGGCCACGGATTTTCGCTCAGCGTAAGGAAACCTTCCCATGACCACGCCCGACCCCGCCGGCTCGCAGACGACCTCCGACGCCGTGGTGGACACCCCGTCGCAGGAGGTCGTGGACCGCGCCGTCCGCAAGGCCCGCGGCGCGCTCCAGCGCTACCGCGTGATGGCTCTCATCACCGGTGTGATGCTCCTGATCCTGTGCGTCGAGATGATCGTCAAGTACGGCGTCGGGCAGTTCGTCGACGTCGACGGCGTGATGCGCTACGTGGGCTGGATCCCCTTCGCGCACGGGTGGGTCTACGTGGTCTACCTCGTGACGGTCCTCGACCTGTGGTCCAAGATGCGCTGGAGCTGGGGCCGTCTGGCCACCATGGTCTTCGCGGGCGTCGTGCCCGTCATGTCCTTCATCCTGGAGAAGAAGGTCCACCGCGAGGCCGAGGCCAAGCTCGACGCCCTCGTGGAGCAGTACGCGCGATGACCTCGCTGCCGCCGCTGGTCGCGCCCTCTCCCGAGCCCCTGTCGCCCGAGGAGCTCGCCCGGTACTCGCGGCACCTCGCGCTGCCGGGCATCGGGATCGAGGGGCAGCAGCGGCTGCGCGCCGCGCGCGTGCTGGTCGTGGGAGCGGGCGGGCTGGGCAGCCCCGCGCTGCTCTACCTGGCCGCCGCGGGCGTCGGCACCATCGGCATCGTCGACGACGACCGCGTCGAGGTGTCCAACCTCCAGCGCCAGGTGATCCACGGCGGCTCGGACGTGGGGCGGCCCAAGGTGGCCTCGGCGCGAGACGCGATCGCGGAGGTCAACCCGCACGTGAGCGTCCGCCTGCACGAGCAGCGCCTCGACGCGGGCAACGTCCTGGCCGTCCTGGACGGCTACGACGTCGTCCTCGACGGGACCGACAACTTCGCGACCCGCTACCTCGTGGGCGACGCCGCCGAGATCGCGGGCGTCCCGTGCGTGTGGGGCTCGATCTTCCGGTTCCAGGGCCAGGTCAGCGTCTTCTGGGCGACGCCTCCCGGGGGCGAGGGCGTGGTCTACCGCGACGTGTTCCCCGAGCCACCGCCGCCCGGCACCGTGCCCGACTGCGCGACGGGCGGCGTCCTGGGCGCCATGTGCGGCACGGTCGGGTCCGTCATGGCGACCGAGGCGATCAAGCTGATCACGGGGGCGGGGCGCACGCTGCTCGGCCGCCTCGCGGTCTACGACTCGCTCGAGCTCACGTGGCGCCACCTCACGGTCCGGGCCGACCCGGCCCGCGTCCCCGTGACCGGGCTCCTGGCGGGAGACCACGCCTACGAGGCGTTCTGCGGGTTCGCCCCTGAGGGGGCAGCGGTCCCGGCCGCCGTCCCCTCCGGGACAGGTCCGTTCTCCGGCCCGACGGCGGACGGACGCCTCGCGGTCGACCTCGCCCGGGTCCCGGGGCACGACGCGACCCAGGGTCCTGGTGCGCCGAACGGTCGAGGGGGAGCGACGTCGTCGGGCCCCGTGGACGCCCCGACGGGAGCCGGTCCGGCGCCGACCAGCCTGACCCCCCGCGAGCTCGCCGACCGCCTCGCCGACCCCCACGACGACGTGCTGCTGCTCGACGTGCGCGAGGACTGGGAGACGCAGATCGTCGCGATCGACGGCGCACGCGTCGTGCCGAGCGGGGTCTACGCGGGGCCCGGCGCGACCGCGGCGCTCGCTGACCTGCCGCGGGACCGGACCGTCGCCGTGCTGTGCAAGGTCGGGGGCCGGTCCGACCGGGTCGCGGCCCTGGCGCGGGCTGCAGGCGTGGACGCGCGCAACGTCGAGGGCGGGGTCCTGGCCTGGGTGCGGGACGTCGAGCCGGGACTCCCGACCTACTGACGGTCTCTGTTGCCGAGGTAGAGGCCAGTCGTCGAGGTAGAGGGGCAGAACCCTCTACCTCGACGGGAGACCTCTATCTCGGTGAAGCCGACGGGCCGCTCAGAGCGCCAGGTCCAGGTTGCCGGCGCCCAGCAGGCCGGACCCCGTGAGCCCGGCCCGGCCCACCATCCCGTCGACCGGTGAGCTCGCGAGCGCCTGCTCGCGCCGCGGGATGCGGCCCGCGAGCGTCGCGAGCCGCCCGGCCTCGACCGCGAGCCGCATGGCCGTGGCCATCCGCACCGGGTCGGCGGCGCGCGTGACCGCGGTGGCCAGGAGAACCCCGTCGCACCCGAGCTCGAGGGCGTGCGCGGCCTCCGACGCGGTCCCGATCCCCGCGTCCAGGATCACGGGGACCCGGGCCGCAGCCGCGATGGCCGCGATGTTGCGCGGGTTGAGGATGCCGAGCCCCGACCCGATGGGGGCGCCCAGCGGCATCACGGCCGCGCACCCCACGTCCTCGAGGCGGCGCGCGAGGATCGGGTCGTCGTTGGTGTACGGCAGGACGGTGAAGCCGTCGCGGACCAGCGTGTCGGCGGCCTGGACGAGCCCGATCGGGTCGGGCAGCAGCGTCACGTCGTCGGCGATCACCTCGAGCTTGACCCAATCGGTGCCGCACGCCTCGCGGGCCAGGTGGGCCGTGAGGACGGCCTCCTTGGCGGAGAAGCAGCCAGCGGTGTTGGGCAGGGCGCGGATGCCGAGACGGTCGAGCAGGCCCCAGATGCCGGTCTCGCTCGTACCGTCGGCGGCGCCCGGCCCGCCCGGCGGCCGCACGCGTGCGACGCGGCGCATCGCGACGGTCGTGAGCGCTGTCCCGGAGGCGACGAGCGCCTCCTCGAGCGTGAGCAGGTTCGCGGCGCCGCCCGTGCCCATGACGAGGCGCGAGCCGACCGGCACGCCCGCGACGACCAGGGAGTCGTCGGGTGCGCGGTCCGTGTCCTGCCTGGTGTCAACCACCTTGCACCGCCGTGACGACCTCGACGCGGTCGCCGTCGCGCAGGGCCGTGGACGTCCACGTGCTGCGGGGGAGCACGGCGTCGTCGATCGCGACCGCGACGCCGCGGGGGACGTCGCCGGTGTCCCCGAGGAGTTCCGGTAGGAGCACGGCCACCAGGGCCGCGACGGTCGTGGGGGCGGCGAGCGGATAGGGCTCGCCGTTGACGAGGGCGGTGCCGGTCATGGGGTCCTCCGGGAAGCAGGGGCGCCGAGGTAGAGGCCAGTGGTCGAGGTAGAGGGCTCTGACCCTCTACCTCGACGCGAGGCCTCTACCTCGCGGGGCGGGGCAGGGAGAAGGGCAGGGGAGAAGCGCATCGGGTCGATCGCCGCGACCGTCGGCGGCAGCGGGTCCCCGGCGAGGAGCGCGTCGACCGCGGCCCCCGTCACAGGGGCGAGCAGCACGCCGTTGCGGTAGTGGCCCGTCGCGAGGACCAGGCCGGGCACGCTCGTCGGTCCCAGGAGCGGCAGGTTGTCGGGGGTCCCCGGGCGCACGCGCGGCGTGACCTCGACCAGGGCCAGCTCGTCGAGGCCGGGCAGAAGCGCGCGGGCGTCCCGCAGGAGCGCGAACACGCCGCCCGCGGTCGCGCGCCGGTCGTCGGGGTGCTCCTCGCTCGTCGCCCCGACGACGACCTCGCGGTGCCCGTCGGGGCCGGGCGTACGCGGTACGACGTACACCGGACGCCCTTGCACGACCCCGCGCACCACGTGGTCGAGCGTGAACCAGGCCGGGGCGTCGAGCCGCAGCGTCTGCCCCTTCACGGGGCGGGTCGGGGCGCACACCTCGGGCACGTCCGTGAGCAGGCTCCCCGAGTCCGCCCCGGCCGCGAGCACCACGGTCCCCGCACGGTGCTCGACGCCCGCGTCGTCGAGAGCCCCGGTCACGGGAGCGTCCGGTCCGGGCGAGCGCAGGAGCCGGACGGCCCGGCGGCGCACGACGGCGGCGCGCGGGTCCCGCGCGAGGGCCGCGGTCAGGGCGCGGTGCACGGCCCGCGGGTCGACCTGGTGGTCGCCCGGCGCCCAGAACGCTCCCGCGACGCGCTGACCGACGAGCGGCTCGCGCTCCCGGGCTGCCGCGACCGTGATCTCGGTCGAGTCGAGCCCCCACGCCTCCTGCAGCGCCCGCACGCGCCGCCCGAGGGCCAGGTCGTCCCCGTCGTAGGCCAGCGTGAGCGTGCCCGTGGCGCGCAGCCCCACGTCGAGCCCCGAGTCGGCCTCGAGCTCGGCCGCGAACGCGGGCCACCGCCCGGCGGAGTCGGCGCCCAGGCGCAGCGCGGCCTCCTCGCCGAAGTCGGCCTCGGTCACCGGGGCCAGCATCCCGGCAGCCGCGTGGGTCGCACCGTCGCCCGGGGACGGGTCCAGGACGCTCACGCGCAGGCCGGCGCGCGAGGCCCGCCACGCCGCGGTGAGCCCCACGATGCCGCCGCCCACGACGAGGACGTCCGTGGCGCCGTCGGGCTCGTCGCTGCTGCGCCGTGCGCGCGCGGTACGGCCCGACGGCGCCGCGCACCCCGGGCTCCCCTCGCGCCCGGGTGGGCACGCAGGCAGGGCAGGGTGGTCGGTGGACAGGGCTGCGCTCATGCGCTCGCTCCCTTCGCTGGCATGACCCAGATCAGGTTCGACGGTCGGCTCTCGCCCTCTCAGCCCGTGCGGGGCTCCCGTGCTTCGCGGCCACCCTACAACGAGGCCGGGGTCGGGCCGTGGCACGACCACGGGCTGCGCCACGGCCGCGCACCGCACCGGGCCCGCCTATCCTGGGCGCCGTGACCACCACCCCGACCGGCGTCGCCGAGCGCCTGCGCGCCGCCCGGCTGTACCTGTGCACCGACGCGCGCGAGGAGCGCGGCGACCTCGAGGACTTCCTGCACGCGGCGCTCGCGGGCGGGGTCGACGTGGTCCAGCTCCGGGACAAGACGCTCGACGCCGCACGCGAGCTCGAGCTGCAGGACACGGTCGGGCGCGTCGCGACCGAGCACGGGGCGCTGTGGGCGGTCAACGACCGGGCCGACGTCGCGCTGCTGACCGGGGCCCCAGTGGTGCACATGGGTCAGGGCGACCTGCCCGTGCCCGCGGTCCGGTCGCTCCTGGGCGGGGGCCCGCTCCTGGGCCGCTCGACGCACTCGCTCGCCCAGGCCACGGCCGCCGAGGCGGATCCCGAGGTCGACTACTTCTGCGTCGGCCCCCTCTGGGCGACGCCCACCAAGCCGGGGCGCGACGCCGTCGGGCTCGACCTGCTGCGACAGGTCGCGGCGACCCGGCCGACCACGCCGTGGTTCGCGATCGGGGGAGTCGACGCCGACCGGCTCGACCAGGTGCTCGACGCGGGGGCCGAGCGCATCGTCGTGGTCCGCGCGATCACGGGGGCGGCCGACCCCGAGCGCGCCGCCCGCGAGCTGCGCGGGCGACTGCCCGCCTGACACGCGCAGTGATCCCCGTCGCACGTGCTGGACCGATGCCGGGGATCGGCCCCGGGCCAACTATCCTGGGGTGGTGACACCCACCCCCTCAGCCCCCCGGCCCGTATTGGTCGTCGACTTCGGCGCACAGTACGCCCAGCTGATCGCGCGTCGCGTGCGTGAGGCCAAGGTGTACTCGGAGATCGTCCCTCACACCTTCACCGTCGAGCAGATGCTCGCCAAGGACCCGGCAGCGATCATCCTGTCCGGCGGTCCGTCGTCCGTGTACGCGCAGGGCGCGCCCTTCGTGGACCCCGCGCTGTTCGAGGCCGGCGTGCCCGTCCTGGGCATCTGCTACGGCTTCCAGGCCATGGCCAAGGCGCTCGGCGGGACGGTCGCGCAGACCGGCCTCAGCGAGTACGGCGGCACGGCCGTCGAGGTCTGCCAGGCCGGTGCGCTGCTCGCGGGCTCGCCCGACCAGCAGACCGCCTGGATGAGCCACGGCGACGCCGTGCACGCGGCCCCCGAGGGCTTCGAGGTCCTCGCGACGTCGGCCGGCTCGCCGGTCGCAGCGTTCGAGGACACCGGGCGCCGCCTCTACGGCGTGCAGTGGCACCCCGAGGTCAAGCACTCCCCGCTGGGCCAGAAGGCCCTCGAGAACTTCCTCTACCAGGGCGCCGGCCTCGCCGGTGACTGGACGCCCGGCAACGTCATCGCCGACCAGATCGCGCTGATCCGCGAGCAGGTCGGGGACGCCCGCGTCATCTGCGGCCTGTCCGGCGGCGTCGACTCCTCGGTCGCCGCGGCCCTCGTCCAGCAGGCTGTGGGCGACCAGCTCACGTGCGTGTTCGTCGACCACGGCCTGCTGCGCGCGGGCGAGGTCGAGCAGGTCGAACGCGACTTCGTGGCCGCCACGGGCGTCAAGCTCGTCGTCATGGACGAGAAGCAGCGCTTCCTCTCGGCGCTCGCGGGCCACTCGGACCCCGAGACCAAGCGCAAGATCATCGGCCGCGAGTTCATCCGCGCGTTCGAGCAGGCCGCGCGGCAGATCGTCGAGGAAGAGGGTGAGCACGGGGGCGAGGTGAAGTTCCTCGTGCAGGGCACGCTGTACCCGGACGTCGTCGAGTCCGGCGGCGGCGAGGGCACCGCGAACATCAAGAGCCACCACAACGTGGGCGGCCTGCCCGACGACCTGCAGTTCTCGCTCGTCGAGCCGCTGCGGGCCCTGTTCAAGGACGAGGTGCGCGCCGTGGGCCGCGAGCTCGGCGTGCCCGAGGTCATCGTGGCCCGTCAGCCGTTCCCCGGCCCCGGGCTCGGCATCCGCATCGTCGGCGAGGTCACGGCCGAGCGCCTGGAGATCCTGCGCGCGGCCGACGCGATCGCGCGCGAGGAGCTCACGAAGGCCGGCCTGGACGACGAGATCTGGCAGTGCCCTGTGGTGCTCCTGGCCGACGTCCGCTCGGTCGGCGTCCAGGGCGACGGCCGCACCTACGGTCACCCGATCGTGCTGCGCCCCGTCTCCTCCGAGGACGCCATGACCGCGGACTGGACCCGTCTGCCGTACGACGTCCTCGCGATCATCTCGACGCGCATCACGAACGAGGTCAAGGACGTCAACCGCGTCGTGCTCGACGTGACGAGCAAGCCGCCGGGCACCATCGAGTGGGAGTGACCTCCCGCTGAGCCCCGAAGGGCCGGCCCCCGCAGAGCGATCTACGAGGGCCGGCCCTTCGGCGTTCGCGGTGGTGCGGGGCCGGGCCGCACCCGCGGGCCCGACGACGGCGCCGAACCGCGCACCGCGCCCTGTGACCTAGCTGTTCCGGAGCGCCGCCCGCTCCGCGCGGTACGCCGCCGCCTTCCCGTACGCCTTCTCGACGTCCGCGAGCACGCTCGGCCACCCGCTCGACGGACGGACCTCGCGGTTGTGCGCGACGATGCGGTCGAGCAGGCCGTCCTGCGTCACGAGGCGCACGATCTGGTCCGTCATCGCGTCGTCGTCGGCGGCGAGCAGCCCGTCGACCCCGTCCGTCAGCCGTTCCGCCACCCCGGACTCCGCGCGCGTCACCACGGCCAGGCCCGCGGCCTGCGCCTCGAGCGCCGCGATCCCGAACGACTCCTGGATGGCCGGGGCGAGGAACACGTCGGCGCGCGAGTAGAGACGCTTGAGCTCGTGCGCGCCCAGGCGTCCCGGGAGGCTCACGGTCGAGGCGAGGCCGTGCTCCTTGACGAAGCGGCGGGCCGCGTCGAGCTCGGGGCCGTCGCCCGCGATCGTCGCGAACAGCGCGTCGTGCGGGAGCCGTCCGACGGCCTGCCGGATCGACTCGAGCAGGGGCAGGACCCGCTTGCGGGGCGCGAACCGTGTCGCGGCGACGACGTGCACGGCGCTGCCCTCGCCGCGCGCGTCCCGCTCGACCCGCGGCACGGCCCACTCGTCGAGGTCGAGCCCGTTGTGCAGGATCTCGACGGGTACGTCGGGTCCGGCGATGCGGCGCAGCGGGGCGGCGGTCAGCTCGCTCACGGCCGACAGCAGGATCGGCAGCCTCGACCAGTGCGTCACGCGGTCGAGCGCGGCGAACCAGCGTTCGGCCGAGCCCCAGACGCTGTGCACGGTCAGGACCGCGGGCAGGCCCAGGCGGGTGACGGGCTTGAGCGAGGCCTGCACCGACGGCGTCAGGACGCCCATGTGCAGGTGCACGACGTCGGGTCGCGCGTCCCGCAGGATGCGCGTCACGTGCTGGGCGGCGCGCGGGTGCACGGGGTAGCCACCGGGGATCCGGGCTGCGACGCGGTGGATCGTGACGCCGTCGTGCACCTCGCGGCTCACGCCGTGCTCGCCGCGCGACGCGGGCGTCGTGGTGACCACCTCGACGTGGTGGCCGGCCGCGGCCTGCTGGGCCGCGAGGCGGCTCACCTGGGTCTCGATGCCGCCGAGCAGCGGCAGGTAGCAGTCCGTCACATGGGTGATCCTCACCCCTGGATTCTTCCATCGATGCGTCCACGGCCCGTGCCCGGCTGGTCGGGTTCGGGAGTGATCGGACCGTTCGTCCGGCGGAAACGACGAATCGTCGCTACGTTGACACCAAAGAATCGGCTCGGGGAGGGATATCGCAATGTCCAGCACTGTCACGGTTCGGCCGGCGAAGGGCGTAGGGGTCATCGGGATCCTCACCGTCATCGCCGGGATCGTCATGATCATCGCGGGCGGCGTCACGTGGGGCGTCGTGTCGTCGCAGCTGTCGGCCGAGGACATCACGGTGTCCGACGACGCGGAGTTCCTCGCAGGACGTCACGTCAACGGCCCGTTCACCGCCTACGCCCAGGCGGAGGTCATCAACAAGCACGCGCTCGAGATCAGCGACGGCCAGACGTACGCCGAGCTCCCGCAGGACGACGAGCGACGCGCCACGGTCATGAACGCCTCGTTCCTGCGCGCGTCGCTGTTCACGTCGGTCGTGGCGTTCGGCGTCGCGGCCCTGGTCATCGGCCTGGGCGTCCTGTTCATCCTCATCGGGATCGCGCTCCGGCGGATCGCGAGCGGTCCGGCCGTCGCGGTCGAGACCTCGGGCGGCTCCTCCTCGGACGGCAACCTGTCGGCGGCCCCGGTCCCGGCGACGCACACCCCGGCCCACGCCGCGCCCGCGGCGCCCGTCACGCCCGCACCGACGACCCCGGCTCCTGCGACCCCGCCGGTCACGCCGCCGACCCGCACGTCCACCCACGCGGCGCCCGCCGAGGTCCCCACGAGCCCTGGTGTCCCGACGACGCAGACCGAGCCGGTCGTGGAGCCCAAGAGCCCGGGGGTCCCGCCCACCGGGACGGACACGCCTCCGGCCACGCCGCCCGCGGGGGACACGCCCCCGCGCTGAGGTACTGCTCCAGGTGCACGACGGCGGCGCACCGGTCCCTGGACCGGTGCGCCGCCGTCGTGCTCACCTCGTCTGCACCGACGTGCCGGGCTCAGCGCCGGGCACGCTCGCGGGCGCTGCGGCGGCTGCTCGACACGATCGAGCTCACCACGAGCACCAGGCCCGCGACGCTCAGCAGGGCGATGAGCGCGAGGTCGAGGTCGTACGTCGCGCCGAGCGCCAGCGCGAGGATGCCGACCCCGACGGCGACGATGACGAATCCCCACACGACCGTCCCGACCCGCAGCCCGCGGTTGCGCGGGTCGTCGCCCAGGGCGGGGTCGGTCGGTGCCTGAGCCCTCTGCTGCGCGGTGGCGTTCCACTGCGCGGCGGGGTCGACCGCGGGCGTCGGGCCGGGAGCCGGGCCGGGAGCCGGTGCTGCCGGGGGAGCGGGCGACAGGGCCGGGACCGGCTCGGGGTCGACCGGTGCGTCCTGCACCGGGTACGCCTGGGTGTGCGTCGGGGCGGGCCCGCCGACGGGCAGGACGAGCGTGGGGTCGGAGACCGGCAGGGCCTGGGTCGGCTCGTCCCGGAAGATCTCGCCCGCGAGGTCGGCCTCGTGCGGCTCGTGCGGCTCGTGCGCTTCGGGCGCAGGGCCGGTCGCGATGACCTGCGTCGCGTCGGCGTCCACCTCGGTGCGCTCGTCGTCCGGGCTCTCGTCGTCGGTGGCCTCACCGGACGTGACGGGCAGCTCGACCGTGGGGTCGACCGGCGGGAGTGCCTGGGTCTCGCGCGCGTCGTCGGACTCGTAGGGGTTCTTCTCGGTGGTCATGATTCCTCCCGGATGGTCACGTCGCCGGCGGAGACGTCGACCTCGAGCAGGAGCACGGGGTCGACGCCGTCGGAGACGGAGTCGGTGACGAAGGTGTGCGGGCGGGTGTTGACGCCGTTGATGGAGCGACGCTCGCCGTCGACCGTCCAGGTCGCGTTGCCCGCGAGGACGCGCACCTCGGCCTCGACGGGGGTTCCTGCCGGGACGATCACGGTGAGGTCGCCGGCGCTCAGGCCGATGGGGACGACGACCGGGTCCCCGACGGTGCTCAGGTCGAGCTGGCTGAGGTCGACCACCGGGTTGCCGAACGTGAACGCGAAGCCGTTCTCGGCGTCCTGGACCGAGGTCACGGTGTACGTGGCGTCGGAGACGCGGGCCGTGAGGTCGGCGTCGAAGCGTTCGACGCTGCTCAGGCCCGCGATCGGCAGCGCGATGATCGTCGCGACGATCGCGAGGCCGCCCAGTGCGCCGCTCGTCCGGCCGCGCAGGCCGGAGACGATGACGCCGAGCCCGAGCAGGACGATCGTCGCGCCGATCCACGTGTAGAAGAACGGCACGTCGATCACGTCGCGACGCTCGAGGAGCATGAGGACTGCGGCGCCCAGGAGGCTCACGCCGAGCGTGGTGCCCACGACCGCGGTCCCGGGGCCTCGCGGACGCCGGGCTGCGCGGGCACGCTGCTCCTCGGCGCGACGCTGGCGCTCGGTCTCGCGCTCGGCGCGGCGCCGGGCCTGGTCGTGGGCGGCCTGCTGCGCGGCTGCCTGCTGGGCCGTGTAGGCCTGGGGCGCGACGGGGCGCTGGGCGGGGTAGCCCTGCGGCGGCACCGGCGCGGAGGCGGTGTACACGGGGCCCGACGGCGCCGCGAAGTGGGCGGGGTACGTCGCCCCGGGCGCTGGCTGGGCGCCAGGGGCAGGTGCTCCGTACGGCGGGCGCGGCTGCTGCCGGCCCTGCGGGGGCTGGCCCTGCTGGACGGGGGCGCCGGTGAAGGGCTGCGCGGGGTAGGGCTGCTGCGGCGGCACGGGGCCACCCGGGTGCTGGGCGGTCTGGGCGGCCGTCCGGGGAGCGGCGTACCTGCGGTAGTCGCTGCGCCGGTTGACGACCAGGACGATCACGACGACCACGGCCGCGGTCCACAGCAGGCCGTTGAGCCACTCGAGCCCGGCGAAGTGCCACCACGAGAGCCAGCCGTTGTTCCAGCTCAGGCCGACGATCGTGGTGGCCGCGGCGCCGAGCATGGCCACGTCGAAGTCGCCGCGGATCGCCTGCTGGAGGTGGATGCGTCCGTCCCGGGACTCGGGGAGCAGGGCCCACGCGAGCCCGTACAGGACGAGGCCGGCGCCGGTGAGGAACACCGAGACGACGAGGATGCCGCGCACGATCAGAGGGTCGATCCCGAACCGGTCGGCGACACCGCCCGCGACGCCCCCGACCCAGCGGTCCTCGGACCGGGAGATGCCGATACGGCGCACGGTGTCGAAGAAGCCGTCCATACCGCTGGACTGGTGGGGCGGGCTGGGCGGTCCGGACGGGCTGGGCGGTCCGGACGGGCTGGGCGGCGGGCCGCCCGACGGGCCGGGTCGGGCTCCGGTCGGTCCGGAGCTCCCGGCCAGTGGTTCTGGGGAGGTGTCCTCGGTGCTCATGGCTCAAGCCTGCCCGGGAGGCGGCCCCGGGGGTATCGGGTGATCCCCTGATCGGACCCTGATCCTCGGGACGGGCGACCCTGAACTTTCGCCCCGACAGCGGACGAACGGGGCGTTCCGGCCGGTGGGGCGGCCCGGGCGTGTGACCATCAGAGGGTGACACCGACAGAGCGACCAGCCAGGAGACTTCCCCTCCGGCGCCCCGAGCAGGGGCGCTGGGTCGGTGGGGTGTGCCGCGGCCTCTCGCTGCACCTCGACCTTCCCGTGGCCGCGGTGCGCCTCGTGCTGGCGCTGATGGCGCTCGCGGGCGGCGCGGGCATCGTGCTGTACGTCTTCCTGTGGGTCACGGTCCCCGCGGGTGACCCGGCGCAGGTGGCCGACGAGGAGCGTCCTGCGTCGCTGCGGCGCATCGCTCCGCGGCTCCAGGGCCGGGTGCGCAAACTGCCGGTGCGCGACGTCGCGATCGGGGTCGTCCTGCTGAGCGGTGCGGCCGTGCTCCTGGCGTCGCGGGCCGGCGTGAACATCGAGGTCTCCTGGGTCCTGCCGGTCCTCATCGCGCTCGCGGGCACGGCGCTGGCCTGGTCCCAGCTCGACGCCGCGCAGCGGGGGCGGTGGTTGTCGAGGGCGGGGGGCCGTACCCCGGCCGGGGTGGTGCGGCTCGCGGGTGGCCTCGTCCTGGTGCTCGTGGGGGTGCTCCTCCTGGTGGGGCAGGACTCGACGGCCTCCGACATGGTCCGGGCGACGGTCGCGTCGGTGGCGGTCCTCGCAGGTGCGGCGATCGTGCTCGCCCCGTGGTGGTTGCGCCTGGTGCGTGAGCTGGGCGACGAGCGGGCGGCCCGTGCCCGGGAGGCCGAGCGGGCCGACATCGCGGCGCACCTGCACGACTCGGTCCTCCAGACCCTGGCCCTCATCCGGTCGAGCGCGGCCGACGCCGACACGGTCGCGCGGCTGGCTCGTGCTCAGGAGCGCGAGCTCCGCGAATGGTTGTACAACGACCGACCCGCCCCTGGTACATCGCTCGCGGCGGAGCTCCGGACGCTCGTGGGAGAGGTCGAGGACCGGCAGAGCTGGCGGCTCGCGGCGGGGGCCGGGGCCGCGGCCGGGGTCAGCGCGGCAGGGACGGTCGGCGACGGGGGCTCGGCGGGGACGGCGGCCGTCGTCGTCGACGTCGTCGTCGTGGGGGACTGCGTCCCGACCGACGAGACGACCGCCCTCCTCCAGGCCACGCGCGAGGCGCTCGTCAACGCCGTGGCCCACGGACGGCCCCCCGTCTCGGTCTACCTCGAGGTCTCGGACGACGCCGTCGAGGTGTTCGTCCGCGACCGCGGGGACGGGTTCGAGATGAAGGACATCGCCCAGGACCGCTTCGGGGTGCGGGAGTCGATCATCGGCCGCGTCACGCGCAAGGGCGGGAGCGCCGAGGTCGTCTCACGGCCGGGCTGGGGCACCGAGGTGCGGCTCAAGGTGCACCGGGCCGCCGAGAGCACCGCGCCTCCCGCCGCCTCGCCCGCCGCGCCTCCCGCCGCCGAGACTGCGGAGGGAACGACGTCCGGACCTAGGATGCCCGTGGAGCCCGACGCGGGTGCGGCACGGGCCGGGCACGAGAGGCCGTCGCCGCGGAGCGCGCAGGGCCCGGAGCCGGTCCCCGTGCAGCCCCACGGACGACCCGGACAGACCGCCCGAACGACCCAGGAGCGAACGTGACCACCATCCCCAGCCCCGCGCAGAGCCCGCTCCCGGGGGCCCCGGTCCCGGTCGTGCTCGTCGACGACCACCACATGTTCCGGGCGGGCGTGCGGGCCAGCCTCGACGGACGGGTCGACATCGTCGGGGAGGCCGACAGCGTCGACGGTGCGGTCGAGGCGATCCGCACCCTGCGCCCACCGGTCGTGCTGCTCGACGTGCACCTCCCCGGAGGCAACGGGGGCGGTGGGGCGGAGGTCATCACGCGGTGCTCGGACCTCCTGGGATCCACCCGGTTCCTCGCGCTGTCCGTGTCCGACGCGGCCGAGGACGTCGTGGCGGTGATCCGCGCGGGCGCCCGGGGCTACGTGACCAAGGCGATCTCCGGGCCCGACCTGGCGGGAGCCGTGGTGCAGGTCGCGAGCGGCGACGCCGTCTTCTCGCCGCGCCTCGCGGGCTTCGTGCTCGACGCCTTCGGGACCGGCCAGGCGGACGTGGCCGTGGCCGACGACGAGCTCGACCGGCTCTCGGCCCGGGAGCAGGAGGTCATGCGTCTCATCGCCCGCGGTTACGCGTACCGCGAGGTCGCCTCGGAGCTCTTCATCTCCGTCAAGACGGTCGAGACCCACGTGTCCTCGGTGCTGCGCAAGCTCCAGCTCTCGTCGCGGCACGAGCTCACGCGCTGGGCGGCCGCGCGACGGCTCCTGTAGTCCCCGCGCCGCGCGGGCTGCGAGGGTCTCGACCGCCCGCCAGGCCCGAGATGCCGCCGTATTGCCAGGTGAGAAACAGGGTTCGGGCGCCGCGTCGGAGCGATAGCCTGGAGGCAGCCGGTGACGCCCTCCGGCCCGACGAAAAGGAACCTCCGACGTGACGTACGTGATTGCTCAGCCTTGTGTGGACGTGAAGGACAAGGCGTGCATCGAGGAGTGTCCGGTGGACTGCATCTATGAGGGC